>NZ_JAGUCO010000009.1 GCF_018271995.1 Carboxylicivirga linearis | reverse complement strand
AGTAATATTTGTGTTAACGCGCCTTCCGGATCTTCCAGCAATGCTTCTACAGTGCCTTCAGGCAAGGCAGCAAAGGCATCATCGGTTGGTGCGAACACGGTAAAGGGTCCGTCTCCCATTAAGGCTTCATCCAAACCTGCTGCGCCAACTGCGGCTTCTAAGGTATTATGCGCTTCACTGTCTGAGATAATATCGTATACTGTGGTAGTTGGTGGTAGCAATACGGCATCAATCACATGTACCACACCATTGTCGGCTTCGATATCAGCTACGGTTACCATGGCATCGTTGATGTATACTTTACCATCCATGATTTTTATCTCAACTTCTTTGCCTTGAAGAGTAACGATCATATCACCGTCGCTTAAATCGGTACTCATGGCTTTGGAACCTACTACGTGGTATAGCAAAATTTGTGTTAAGGTTCCTTCCGGATCTTCAAGTAAGGCTTCTACAGTTCCTTCCGGCAAGGCAGCAAAGGCATCATCGGTGGGTGCAAACACGGTAAAAGGTCCGTCTCCCATTAAGGCTTCATCTAATCCGGCTGCTCCGATAGCTGCTTCCAAAGTAGTATGTGATTCACTGTCTGAGATAATATCGTAAACAGTGGTAGTTGGAAATAAAACACCATCGATTCGGTGGATGACTGACTGCTTTAAATGAATATCAACATCCGATATTAAAATATCATTCACATACCATGAATGGTCAATATTCTTAAGCAGTAGTTTACTACCATTTACAGAAGTAAGTACCTGTCCATCGACCAAATCAGCTGAAGTAACTACTCCTGAAACCATATGCCCTTTCAGCACATCTATAAGTTCGGTATATGGATGTACAAAAAGACTATTTTTCTGATCATCAGTTAAATTCTGGAAAGAATCTTCCGTTGGTAGAAAGATTGTGTAAGGAGCATTATCAACAATGTCATCAATCAAATCATTAAAGAATGAAAGATGATTAAAAATAATTGAATTTTCGCTTGGGGGCGCAGGTTCATCTTGTGCATTTAACACTGAAGGCATTAAGCCCATCATAAGCGTAATAAAGAGCGATGTTTTTAAGTAAAGGTAAATTCGTTTCATAACTGCAAATTTTCTAAACGTGATTATTTCTTTCGAAGCCTTTAGCGAATTATACAACCAAGACCTATTCCTACTAAGTACCGTTGTACTTACTCATCGTTCATTCTTTCTGTCTGAATTCCTAAGAACTGCCAGATGTTTAAATATCAATGCAGTTCTAACAACTTTAATAACGGATCCGAAAGAAAAACAGCAGTTTTGAATTTTTGTTTAATTTTTTTTACTATTTATTAAACATTCTTTTATAACTATCACATTAAAGCCTATATAACAACACTTTAAGAAATAAAAAAAGGACTCCTCTCGAAGCCCTTTTTCCAACAACACTAAAAAATAATTACATTATATAATTCCTTGTTTTTTCATTTCATTAAGCAACAGCTCTTTGTTTGCATCTTCCATGGTGCACATTGGTAAACGGAATTCTTCTTCCAGCAAGCCCATTGCTGCTAATGCTGTTTTAACAGGTATTGGATTGGATTCGATAAATAGTAAATCCATTAAATCGCGATACTGGTAAAACAATTTATTTACCTCAGCCACATCACCTTCCATAGAGTCTTTCATCAACTTGGCAAAATCTTGTGGAATAATATTGGCTATTACCGAAATACATCCATCAGCACCAATTAAGTTAGCTGGCGCCGATAGAAAATCGTCACCACTATATATTTTAAATCCTTCCGGACGTTTGGCAATCAATTCTGCAAATAAAGTTAAATCACCTGATGCTTCCTTAATCCCAACAATATTATCAAAATTGTTAGCTAATTTAATAGCTGTGTCAACCGATATATTTGATCCTGTACGCGAAGGCACGTTATAAAGAACGATAGGTACATCTATAGCATCAGCAACGGTAGCAAAATGTTGATACATTCCTTTTTCGGTAGGTTTATTATAATAAGGTCCAACCACCAACACAGCATCTACTCCAATAGCTTCTGCCTTACGACTGTATCTAATACATTCCTCAGTTGAATTACTTCCGCTTCCTGCAATTACTGGAATTTTACCTCCCACTTTTTTAACAGTTCGTTCAATCAAAAAAGCATCTTCATCACCTGTTAAAGCCGGTGTTTCTCCGGTTGTACCACAAACCACAATTCCGTCTGTACCATTTTCAAGATGAAAATCAATCAGATGATCAAAAGCATCAACATCTATTTCACCATTAGCTTTAAACGGAGTGGCAATTGCCACAATTGAACCTGTTAAATTAAAGTCTTGCATAATTTCACCAATAAATTTCACCTCAAAATTAGGAAAAGAAATGACTAGTCTGAAATTTTTAAACAAAAAAAACTTCTTTATAACACTATGTTAATATTTTAACTTTAACTATCTTTGTCTGACATTAACGTTAATCTCAAGCCCTTAGGTTTGATGAAACACAAGGATTATGAAAACAGTCAGTCAAGCAGTTGAATCGGTTATTAAAGTTAAACCCTTTGTTATAGAAGCTTTATGTGAAGGATTAATCAATATTTCTTCTTTAGCTCGTCAAATACAACCCATGGTTGAAAAACTAACCGAGAAACCGGTTAAACAGGGCGCTGTTGTGATGGCTTTAAACCGCCTTACCCCACAGTTGGATTACACTTTAAATAAAAACCTGCAAAAACTACTTGAATCGCTGGGTGATATTATTGTAAGATCAAACCTGACTGATTTTACCTTTAGAAACAGTAATACTATTTTTAACAGTCATACTAAAGTGATGCAGGAAATAGGTGCGCATCATGATGTATTTTACACATTAGTGCGTGGTGTATTTGAATCCAATTTAGTTGTAAGTTCAGCCTATGAGGAATTGGTTGAGAAGTATTTTGGCAATGAAGAATGCCTGCTTAAACAAGGAGAGTTATCAGCTATTACTTTAAAGTTACCGACTTCTAATGTAGCAGTTACCGGTTTTTATTACCATATACTAAAAGCTATTGCCTGGGAAGGTGTCAATATTAAAGAAGTTATTTCAACAACCAACGAGTTTACCATCATTGTAAACGACGAAGACGTTGACCGTGGTTTTACCATTCTAAAAAACTTAAAAACAGCCTATAAACAAAAATAAAAGCCGGAATATCCGGCTTTTTTCTTTTAATCAAATTCTACAGGAACTACCATTGTACATGCAATTGGTTTGCCTCTTTGCTTACCGGGTATCCAACTGTTTAATCTGGCAACAATCTTTTCGGCTACTTCAGCTTCCTTCCCCTTTTTATCAATTGCGTTTACATTAACCACATCACCTTTTGCATTTACTGTAAATTTAACTTTTACAATCCCATTTAATTCCTGTTTTTCTTTTGCCATAGTGATACTACTATACAAAGCGGCAGCATAAGACTCTATCCCACCATTGTATTTAGGCAGATCTTCAACTACAAAAAACACAGGCTCATCACTTTCTGTCGGCGGAGGAGGCGGTGGTGGTAGCGCAATCTCCTTTTTCTCAATTTTAGGAGCTGGTGGTGGAGGTGGTGGCGGAGGAGTTATTTTGCCTTTATACCTCTCTCTGAAAGGACCTGGATCAATAGCATAAGAGGTAGGTTTTAAAGCAACCACTATTTCTTTTCCCTCTTCAACTTTTCTTTCTTCTGTTTTAAATCCCACAAATGAAAATACTAGTATATCATCCTCTGAAGCTTCAATAGTAAATTTACCATCCATATCGGATACACAACCAATCGTTTTTCCTTTTAAAACAATACTAACTCCAGGAACTGGCCCCAACACAATCATTCTTTTAACCTCTCCTGTATTAGGATTCATTATATCTGTTGTATCTTCAATACCAACTTGTCCTTTAACAGTTACTTTTTTCCCATCTTTTATTGAAGTAACCTCAAGGCCTTCATCTTCTAACTTTTTCAACTGATAATTCGGTTGGCTAAAAGCCCACAAAAAACCTCCTATCAGAGGCAATGTCAACAGCAGTTTAAGCTGTCGCCATTTGGATTTTCTTACATTTTTCATCATTTTTAGTCGTCGTTTATTTTGGGAGAACCGGAAGTGATTGGCTAGCACTGACGCTTCCGCTCCCATTGTTACACAAATTATTGATTGTATATACTTTTCAATTGAATAGCCTTGATTTAGTACACCCCGATCTGCCAAAAACTCCAGATTTTGCTTTACCAATCGTCCATAGTACCAGGCAAAAGGATTAAACCACTGAATAACAATTAAAATTTCACTCAACAAAACATCTACCCAGTGATTCTGATATAGATGAACTTTCTCATGAGCTAAAATTTCGGAATTATCATCATTTAAATAGGATTCATCATCTAAAAATACAGAGTGCCCAAATGTGAATGGTTCACTTACATTCTTACTTATAAAATAAACAACACCATTCCTTTCTACCTTCCTGCTCATTTTCCTCAGCTGCATTATTCTATACACTCCAAAAAGAATTCGAGAAGCAAATACCAATACACCTAAAAAATACACAATGGGTAATAGCATCATCCAATTAAATGACGACTGCTCATTAACAATAGCAGTTGATGACTCAACAACTGGCTCTGCTACTTCTTTAAATATATTGTTAGTATCAATAGGCTGTACAAAAATAGTATAGCTTAGCTCAATCATTGGAAGAAAGAGAGTAGCAATCAGCCCTAACAATAAATATCCTCTATATAGTGTAAAATGCCCGTCTTTACGGAAGGCAATCAAATACATTACTGTAAATGAAAATAAAATGGTTATCGATCGGGTAAAATAGGTTAGTAAATCCATAGGACTATTTTTTAGGGTTTGTTTTGGATTCACTCTCTTTCAGCATGAATTCCAATTCTTCTATATCCATATCATTATCCTTCGCAAAAAAAGTAGCCAAACGCTTAAAACTACCTCCGAAATAGTTATTTAAAAGATGTTTCATCTGGTAAGATGAATATTCTTCCTTACTTATTTTCGGACTATATATATAAGTATTACCAATAGCTTTGTTATCTACAATTTCTTTCTTTTTAAGTACCTTTAAAACTGTCGCCACAGTTGTATAAGCCGGTTGTTTCTCAACAAAGCCTTCCAGCACATCTTTTACTGTTCCCTCTCCTATTTCCCATAGGATTTGCATTATCTCTTCCTCGGCTTTAGTTAATTGCTTTATTTCCATATTTTCAATTAATTAATCAACTACTACAAATATAGTACTATTTTAATAGTATCAAAACTATATCTATAGTATTTGTATCATTCACATAAAAAAAGACCATCAAACTTTATTACATCAACCATACACTTTCAATTTAAAATTTACTGACCAACTTGACTTTTTACACTAAATATCGGTAATTGTAATTTCCTATATTTTTAATATAATTTAAACGCCAAAACATGAAAAGAAAAGCACTTTTAGGCATAGCCATGCTATGCTCTGTTTTGTTTTTAACCAATTGCGAAAAAGAATCATTGGTTAGTAACGACAGTTCCACAATCGAACCCACTTTAAAAGCCTCATCTGTTAGTAACTCTTATATTGTAGTTCTAAAAAATGATGCTATTACTGATTTAACAGGAGAATCGTACAAAGCCAAAAAGGATAAGGTTAAGGTTAAAGCTGAAAAGCTATTCGCTAAGAAAAAAATCAAATCAAAAGCTTTTAAACATATTTATGGTAAAGCCCTTAAAGGATTTGCTTTGGATTTAACAGATGAAGAAGTCGCCACTTTGCAATCTGATGAAGTAGTTTTACGCATTGAAAAAGATAAGATTATATCCTTATCACCTATTACCATTAAAAAGAAACCTGGCACTGTTGTTGACGCCTCTCAGTCTATTCCTTGGGGAATAACTCGCGTTGGCGGACCTGTTAGCGGTGTTGGCAAAACTGCCTGGATCATTGATTCAGGAATTGATTTAGACCACCCCGACTTAAATGTTGATACGGATAGAGCCGCTCAATTCTTAGGTTCACGTTATACGCCAGACGATCAAAATGGTCATGGAACACATGTTGCCGGTACTGTTGCAGCGTTAGATAACTCTATAGGAGTTGTGGGTGTTGCTCCGGGCGCAACCGTAGTTCCTGTGCGTGTTTTAGATCGCAGAGGCAGTGGATCCTTATCTGGTGTTATTGCAGGAGTTGATTACGTAGCCGCAAATGCTTCATCAGATGATGTTGCCAATATGAGCTTAGGTGGTGGAATTTCAACGTCTTTAGACGAAGCTGTTTTATCTGCCTCATCAGTATTAAAATTTGCCTTGGCGGCGGGTAACGAATCGGATGATGCAGAAAACCACTCTCCCGCCCGCGTTGACGGCCCTAATATCTATACAATATCAGCTATGGATAGTAATGATAACTGGGCTTACTTCTCTAATTATGGCGCTGGAGTTGATTATTGCGCTCCCGGATACGGTATCTACTCAACCTATATGAAAGGCGGCTATGAAACTTTGAGCGGTACATCAATGGCAGCACCACATGTTTGTGGATTATTGCTGATTACCAATAATCTTACAACAGATGGATATGTAAACGGCGATCCGGATGGAGATCCCGATCCTATAGCTCACAATTAATATAAAAAGGCGGCTTTTGAGTCGCCTTTTTTATTTCATTCCAGACAAAAACCACCCCTCAAAGTGCATTTAAGTGTTAGAATTACTACCTTTTGAGCTTAAAATTAATTTAAACCCAAATCATTATAAGATGAATCACCTTAAAAGAATCACTGTCATTGGATTACTGATGACATTTTTTGTTATTCCTTTTAGTTTGATGGCTCAAAAAAAGTCGAAGAATGAGTCGGAACAAAAAGATACCTTAATCAACAGTAGTCTGGTATCAGGATTAAAATTAAGAAGTATTGGACCTGCTTTTACATCTGGTAGAATTGCCGATTTCGCTGTCAACCCTAATAATCATTCTGAGTTTTACGTTGCAGTGGCCAGTGGCCATATCTGGAAAACAACCAATAACGGCATTACCTTTTCTCCTGTATTTGATAAATACGGAGCCTATTCAATCGGATGCCTGGCTATGGATCCAAATAACAGTAATGTTGTTTGGGCCGGAACGGGCGAGAATAACCACCAGCGGGCTCTTGGTTATGGCGATGGTGTTTACAAGACCATTGATGGAGGAAAATCGTGGAAAAATATGGGATTAAAAGATTCACGCCAAATTGGTATGATATTGATTGATCCTCGCAATTCTGATGTTGTTTATGTTGCGGCCGAAGGTTCAGCCTGGGGCCCTGGAGGCGACAGAGGCTTATATAAAACCACTGACGGAGGAGAAAACTGGGAAAAAGTATTAGAGATAAGCGAAAATACGGGTGTAAACAATATTATTTGCGATCCACGAAATCCTGACATTTTATATGCCACATCGGAGCAGCGACGCCGACATGTATTTACCAAAATTGGCGGAGGACCGGAATCAGCAGTATATAAATCAACCGATGCCGGAAAAAACTGGCGAAAATTAAAAAGCGGACTACCCACCGAACATATTGGTGGAATGGGTATTGCCATATCACCTCAAAATCCCGATGTACTATACCTTATTATAGAAGCTGCTAATAACGCTGGTGGTTTCTTCCGCTCAACAGATCGTGGCGAGTCATGGTCAAAAATGAGCGATCATCATTCAAGTGGTCAATATTACAATGAGATTTATTGCGACCCGATTGAATTCGACAAAGTTTATTCTGTTGAAACCTATTCGTATTATACAGAAGACGGTGGTAAAAAATGGAAACGATTAAGCAATAAAGATCGCCATGTTGATGATCATGCACTATGGGTTAACCCTGAGGACAATAACCATATAATGATTGGTGGCGATGGAGGTGTTTATATTTCCTATGACTCCGGTGAATTATGGCGACAGGTTAGTAACCTGCCTGTTACCCAGTTTTACCGTGTAACCGTCGATAATGCTGAACCATTTTATAATATCTACGGAGGAACTCAGGATAATGCTACTCTCGGAGGACCTGTTCAAAACACAAGTTCTTTTGGCGTAACCAGTGGCGAATGGATTGTTACCGTTTTTGGTGATGGTTTCTGGTCGAGAGTTGACCCTACCAACCCTGATATTGTTTACAGCGAATGGCAATATGGTAATGTAGTGCGCTACGATAAAAAAAGTGGAGAAAAGATCAATATCAAACCACAACCACGCGAAGATGAGTTAACCTACCGCTGGAACTGGAACGCACCTTTAATACTAAGTAAGCACGACCACAAAACCATTTATATTGCAGCCAATAAAGTATTTAAAAGTTCAAACAGAGGAGACACCTGGGAGGTTATTTCTGATGATCTGACAGCTCAAATCGATCGCAACACATGGCCGGTGATGGGTAAATACTGGAGCGCCGATGCCGTTGTAAAAGATGTTTCCACCTCTCAATACAACACCCTTGTTTCGTTAGATGAATCACCTGTTAAGCCCGGATTGATATATGCCGGTTCTGATGATGGAGTTATTCAGGTAACTGAAGACAATGGCAAAACGTGGCGTAAAATATCATCCTTCCCGGGTGTTCCCGAATACACTTATGTAAGTGACATCTACGCATCTCGATTTGACGAAAACGTGGTGTATGCCACTTTCGATAACATGAAGAACGATGACTTTAAGCCTTACATATTAAAAAGTAATGACAAGGGTAAAACATGGACATCCATTTCATCTAATTTACCAGAAAACGGTACAGTTCATACCCTGGAGCAAGATTTTGAAAGAAAAGAATTGCTATTTGCCGGTACCGAATTTGGTATTTTCTTCTCTGTCAACGAAGGACAAGACTGGATTCAATTAAAGTCAGGTATCCCTTCTATTGCTGTTAAGGATCTAGCTATACAAGAGCGTGAAAATGATTTGGTATTAGCCACTTTTGGGCGTGGATTTTATGTGCTGGATAATTATTCTCCTTTACGCGAACTATCGGAAGAACTGGTAAAAAAAGATGCCCACCTGTTTGAAATTAAAGATGCTGATTTATTTATTCGCACCGATAAAATTTATGGACAAGGAGCTACCTATTTTGGTGCTGCAAACCCGGAATTTGGCGCCACCTTTACTTTTTATCAGAAAGAAGTATCGAAAACACAAAAGCAGATTCGTCAGGAAATGGAAAAAGATCTTTTTGAGAAAAGTGAGCGCATTCCTCAACCCACCTGGAAAGAACTGCAAGATGAATCGAAAGAAATACCAGCTTATTTATTAGTTACCATTAAGGATGACGAAGGAAGCATTGTAAAAACTTTCACAAAAAAACCTGAAAAGAACGTTACTCGTTTTAACTGGGATTTAACTTATAACGATTGGACCATTGTGAAGACTAAGAAATTTGATCCTTTCAAAAAGTCTGAAAGTGGTATTTATGTTATGCCTGGAAAATATAGGGTTGAAATAAGTCAGATAAAAGACAACACAACAACTCTACTGGCAGGACCAACTTCCTTTGAGGTAAATACTTTAAATAATACCACTCTTCCGGCTGATGACCGAAAAGCAATGGTCGAATTCCAAAGAAAAGTGACTGAACTTTCTAAAGCCATGAATGGCACCATGCGCTTACTATCAGAACTCAAAGAAGAAGTTGCTTCTATGAAACAAACCTCTTTATCGGTTGCCGGAGCCAACGAAGAAGTGATACCTTCATTAAATGCGTTAAATAAAGAACTCGATGATATTGAATTTGCCTTTAATGGAGTTGAAGCTAAAGCCAGTTGGGAAGAAATTCCTCCAGCACAAATGCCTTTAATGGAAAGACTCAACAACATTATTTATAGCCATATAGAAAGTAGTTCTAATATTACCACTACCTCAAAAAGAGACTTTGAAATAGTAAATAAGAAATTCCCTTCTTTATTAGAGGATGTTAAAAATATAGCAACCGTTAAAATAGTAGCCATCCGAAAACAAATGGATCAGCTAAAAGCACCCTATACAAAGGGACGAATACCGGTATGGAACAACTGAAATAAATTACTAAGCGTCTTTTAATTATCAAATCCGACAACCTTTTTAAAGATTGTCGGATTTTTTTAGTCTAGAATTAGAAATTTTTCCACCCGTTTTTTATATTTACCCTGTAAATAATTTAATTACATTTTAAACTAAAAATGACAACAAAAGCCATCTTGCCGTTCATAGGATTCGGCAGCATTAAATTTGGAATGGAAGAACACGAAGTTTCAAGCTACATCGGAGATCCGGATGAAACAGAGGTTCAAAACTATGGTCATGGAGGCCAAGCAAACGTACTATATTACGATGAGTTCGGACTTTCAATGTCTTTTGATAGTGAGGAAGACTTCAGGTTAGTAGAAATTTCTTTCGAAAATGACAGATTTGTCCTTCACGAGTCTATTAAACCTGGTATGTCGAAAGAAGACTTCCTGAGTGCTTTAGAAAACCTTGATATGGGTGAGTATGAAGTTGAGGAAATAGAAGATGATGAATTTGAAAATATGGTACAGTACATCTTTGAGAAGGAAAACATCAATATCTGGATTGAAGATGATAAACTGACAACCATTCAAATCGGACCTGAATTTGTTGATGACGACACCATCAGATGGCCACAACGAAGCAACAATGATGATGAATAAAATACAAAGCCCGAATTCGGGCTTTTTTTATTTCTCAGCACTTTTAGTGTAAAAAAAAAGGGCTTTAACTTAGAAAATATTGCCATTACCCAAGTTCCCCTTGAAAAACGTAACTTAAGCACTTTCTTTGCGTTTGAGAAATAAATTAAAGATTTTGGAGATCAGTAATATTCTCCTATTTTTACAGACAAGTAAAAGACTATGAAGATGAAAAAGATTTTGTTATTTGCCGCTGTATTATTTGTTGTTGCAATTGGAATGAATTCATGCAAAAGTTCAGAAGATTGCCCAGCATACGGCCAAGCACCTACCGAACAACCTGCAGAAAGAGCTTAATCTTAACCTTCAGGTAAAAACATTGCAAGTAGCATAAAAGGATGAAGTCATCTCTTTTATGTTGCTTTTTTTTTGCCCATTTGTAAAGTATAAGACACCATTACATTTTTAATCAATCTTTAAGATTTCTTAAAACTTATTTACAAAATTCATTTTCATATTTCTTGAAGAATTAATTATGAATTCTTACTTTTGCAGTGCATTTTTGAAGACCTTATTAAAACAATTCTTAAAAAAGCAATAAAATGTCAAAAATCAAGATTGGGATTAACGGTTTTGGCCGTATCGGACGTTTCGTTTTCCGTCAGGCTGTAGCTAAAGGAACTATTCAAGTTGTTGCTATCAACGATTTGATTGATGTAGATTACATGGCTTACATGTTGAAATATGATTCAACTCATGGCCAATTCGACGGTACTGTTGAAGTAAAAGACGGTAAATTAATCGTTAACGGTGACGAAATCCGTGTTACTGCTGAAAGAAACCCTGCTGACATTAACTGGGGTGGTGTTGAAGCTGAATACGTTGTTGAGTCAACTGGTTTATTCTTAACTAAAGAAAAAGCTCAAGGTCACATCGACGCTGGTGCTAAAAAAGTTGTAATGTCTGCTCCTTCTAAAGACGATACTCCAATGTTCGTTATGGGTGTTAACAATACTTCTTACACTAACGACATGAACTTCGTTTCTAACGCTTCATGTACTACAAACTGTTTAGCTCCTATCGCTAAAGTATTGAACGACAAGTTCGGTATTGTTGACGGTTTGATGACTACTGTTCACGCTACTACTGCAACTCAAAAAACTGTTGACGGTCCTTCAGCTAAAGACTGGAGAGGTGGACGTGGCGCTAGCCAAAACATCATTCCTTCATCAACTGGTGCTGCTAAAGCTGTAGGTAAAGTAATTCCTGAATTGAATGGTAAATTAACTGGTATGGCTTTCCGTGTACCAACTCCAGACGTTTCAGTAGTTGACCTTACTGTAAACTTAGCTAAAGCTGCTTCTTACAATGATATCAAAGCTGCTATGAAAGCTGCTTCTGAAAACGAATTGAAAGGTATTTTGGGTTACACTGAAGATGCTGTTGTTTCTAACGACTTCATTGGTGACACAAGAACTTCTATCTTCGATGCTGAAGCTGGTATCGCTTTAACTGACACTTTCGTAAAAGTTGTATCATGGTATGACAACGAAATGGGTTATTCAGCTAAAGTATGTGAATTAATTCAGTACATGGATTCAGTAAAATAATTGAATTTCATATATATTTTAAAAGCCTTCCTTCGGGAAGGCTTTTTTTATGCTAAAAAATAAATGTTACATCTTACAAACTAACTACCGCAACAGTTAAATACCTTCTGCAATTGAAATAATTTCCGTTTACGCCCAAATAAAACTTGAAAACACACAAATAATTGTTGCTGACACTCAAATAATAGGTATTTACATATAAATAATGTCAGGTGACAATTAAATAATATACATTAACAACGCCATAATGTCAGGTGACAATAAAATAACAAACATCAACAGTGTCATAATGTCGGATCACAACTAAATATTAAAGAATTACAACGCCATAATGTCAGGCAGCAGTTAAATAATGGATTCTGCGATTAAATATTAAAGTATAACAAGCTAATGAATCAACTTTGTTATGCCATATTTAAAGTTGATGAGACAATAATGTGCCAAAACAGTTAAAAATACCTGATAGAACGCATGGCTCCACCTTCGTCCTGTTCTTTCTTTCTCTTTTTCTGAAACATTCTATCTCTATTACGTTTTAACATTTTTCCCGAATCAAAACTCAACGTAATTTCATGACTACCTTTATTTATTCCGGTTGATTCAGTAGACATGTCGTAGGAATAATGAATATTTAAGTGGTCGCTCAATCTAAAACCTCCCACAAAAGCCACAGCTGTATCAAAACGATAAGAAACTCCCACAGAGAAAAGTTCTTTATAAAGCAATTGCAAATTAGCATCAACACTATACATTCCGTTTTCAACAAAACGAGCCAATGTTGATGGTTTCAAATAAAACTCTTTACTGATCGAAAAACCATAACCCGTAGAAAGGTAATAATGCCTTTTAACCTCTGATATAATTTGATCGGAATCTTTACTTTTAAAATAGTAATCCATAAACTGCGGCACTGAAATTCCCAAATAAAAAGATGGAGTATATAAGAACATCCCCGCTCCTGCATTAGGTTTAAAACTATTTTGTGAGCCTCCTAAAAAATTTGGATCTTCCGGATCAATAACCTTCCAATCATCAGCGCTAAATCCATAATGATTAGCAATGGCAGTAACTCCTAGCGATAAAAACATATTGTGGCGAAGTCGGATCAAGTAAGAATAGTAAAAATTAAAACGATTATTCTGTACCGGGCCCACTTGATATGAGTTCAGGGCGGCTCCTAACGAAACCATTGATTTATTCAAAGGCGAATGAATACTAACATTATAGTTGACAGGGGCACCATCCAGTCCCATCCATTGATGACGAGCCATCAGGTTAACAGCAAAAGAATTTCTTACTCCGGTATATGCAGGATTTATCATTAACTGAGAATGCATATACTGAGTGGATAAAGCCTCTAATTGAGCCATTAATTTAACCGACCACAAAACAAGCAGAATTGATATGTAATATTTTTTACCCATTTATCTGCTTAAATAAATTGAACCTGTTATACTTTGTGTGATTCCGGGGATAGTAAACTGGTAATAATAGGTACCTGACTGTACCGGTTTTCCATTTAAGGCTCCTGAATTAGCTACTCCATCCCAATTGTTTTGATAGTTGCTATTGGAATATACTATTTGTCCCCATTCATTAAAAATGGTAACTTTTATATTTGTAAAACTTTTGAAATCGGGAATGTAAAAAGTATCGTTATATCCATCGTTGTTTGGAGAAAAACCATTTGGAATAAAAAAATCAGTTTTCCCATCAAACTGAACATCTACAAAAACCCACGCATTATCACAATCATTATCCACATCACAAATAGAGTATTGTAACGAATCTGCTCCTCCGAAATTTCTGGGAAAAGATGGTATTAAGACATTATCATCATCAAGGTGGGCATCTCCGTGATTAAATCCTTGAACAATATTTACAACATAAGGAAAATCACCTTTAATTGTATCATTATCAAGAATTCTAATCACCTGATCGGATCCGTGAATCAACACAACAGTATCGTTAACTGCAACCGGGGTATAGTCTACATCATCGATCTGCACGTCAACCCTTGCTTCATCGCAATCTCCAACTAAATTACAAACTTTATAAGTAAACTGGTCGGTACCCCAGAAGCCCGGCTCTGGCGTATATTGAATAGTGTTATCTTCGTTAACCTGAACCGATCCATTTATTGGCTGAGTCTCTATTGTTAAAGCACTCACTCCATCATTTAAGCCAATATCATTATTAAGAACATTAATTCTTACCGTCTCGCTTTCTTTTACAACAGCAAAATCATTATAGGCAATTACACTATTGAACATTGACTCAATTTCTTCAGAAGCACCAGCTCCCTGATTTACAACCGACTGTCCAAAAATAGAATTACCTAAAAAAAGAATGATACTGACTGAAAGAAATATTTTATTTCGCCCGATCACAAGTTAGTTTAAGTGTTTTATACAACAAACATAATTATTCAACCCTATATCTCAAAATATATAAGAGATAGAAGCTGATTCTTAATAAAAGAAATGATTTAGGCGGATTTATAATAGGTTAATAACCTAAAAACTTATAATTTGTTTTTTTATTGTGTCGGATTTTAGAACATGGGATAGCTCCCTTACTTCTATCGCGACAAATTCGGTAACTTAACACCAACTGATAATTACTTCCATAGTCTAATTGGGCTGTTGTTAAACCCAATTGGTATTCTAATCCAACACTGAATTGTTGATAAACCACTCCACCGGTAACAGCCATTCCCAGACTTTTTCCAAACTGATGATCAACTGTATGCCTGTAGGCAACCAATCCCCAGGTAGCCCAATCGGGGTTAGGAGTTGGCAAGTAGGCTTTTAAATTTAAATCCAAACGACTATCCGTTAATACATTTTTACGAAGCATTACAGTTGGCTCGAGATATAAATCCCTATCTGCAATTTTAAAACTTCCGCCAGCATGAATATTAAAATCCAAAACCCTTTTAGGCTCGTAAATTGAATTAAACATCGAATTATTTTCCGGAAGTAAGTTGGTTACTGCAAAACCAATATGAGTTTCATTGTATTTAAGAACAGCTCCGGTACTTGCATTAATACCAAATCCGTTTTCTCCTGCTCCTGTTATAATAGGGTCGAAAGCTCCACCGTCTAATAAATTAGACATATCCAGTGATGTTTGCTCAAGCAAAACCGACAATCCAAATGAGAGTGTCATTACTTTACGTCTTTTCTTAAGCAATAATATTTCATAAGAAAATGCCTGATTTAACCCCATCTCTTTATAATTACCATTGCGATCGTTATAAACATAGGTACCGGAGCCCAATTGCCCTCCTATTGGCATCTGCAGACTTAAAATTTGAGTGGTAGGGGCTAGGTCTGTCCCAAACCATTGTTTCTGATAAAACCCATTCATAGTAATGCAATTCTTCTGAAAAGCAGCTGTAGATGGATTCATCTGAAACAGATCATACACATACTGATTTGTCAGATAGTATTTTTGGCCATTAACCACCGTTAGGGTAATGGTAAGGCCAAATACTATTGCAAAAATTTTCTTCATCGTTTTAAGGTTAGGTTACCTTTTAAGTTCTTTCCTGTAGGAATTAATTCAATTACATACCAATAATCATCTGATCTGACAGGTTTGCCCAGATACTTACCGTTCCAACCGGGGTCGGAGGCTTTATACCTTATTAATAACTTACCAAAGCGATCATAAATTATTATCTCGCTATCGGGTAGTCGATCTAATCCACCTATCTCCCAGGTATCGTTATAACCATCATCATTGGGAGTAAAAAACTTAGGCACTTCCAAATCCAGATTATCATTGATACTTATGGTATCAGCTGCCAAACAACCATTAGCATCTTCAACACATAAAATATAATCCCCATTATCGAGGTTGCTGAATACATTTGATTCACCAGGAATACCATCATTCATTGCATACAAATATGGTTCTGTTCCACCTTCGGCATACATTACAACCTGCGCATAAATACTGGTATCTAATCGGGCCACAATTGGAGTGGGATTTACCACTAATTGCATGGTATCATTTACAATATGACATCCATCAGAAACACTTACCCAATACTGGCCGGCTTCTTTCAGCCAAATATCATAATCCGTTTGTCCGGTACTCCAACCTATTACATATAAGTCAGTATCAAGAGCAATACCTAACGAATCAAATTGACAAACTGCACTATCATTTAATAATTCCAACTCAGGTTCAGGATACAGCTTAACAGTTTTTGTATCATAACCGGTACAACCAAATTCGTCGGTGACTAATACCCAATTGACGGTATCAACCTGATTAGCAACTGTTGAACTTCCTCTAGTTCCATCCTGCCACAAATAACTATCAAAAGGACCACCTTCGGCAGTTAGCATTGGCATTCCGTCTATTGGACAAGTATACTCATCGTCACCAAGCGTTACTTTTGGCGATGATCTCCACACTACCGAAGCCTCGGCAGTTGCATCACAGCCATTACCTGATGAAACGGTAACACTGTAAGTTCCTTCTTTATCGACAATAATTTGATTTGTTGTTTCTCCAGTTGACCATAAATACGAGTATATGGCCTGATCAGTAGCAATCAGTGTATCAATCGCAAAAGAACAACTTAACTTATCAGTTAAACTTATTTGAGGCATAGAAACAACTGAAATTAAAACACTATCCACTGCAATACAACCAAATTCATTTGCAACTTCCAATTTATAAAGCCCGGATGCATTTACATATAATTGATCTGTATTAAGTGAAGGGTCATCATTCCACATATAAGAAGCATAATCACCACTGGTAATAGCAGCTAAATAATCACCTTCACAAATTTCTTTATCCGTCCCCAGATCAAGTGTTGGGTTTGGACGTATTGTTACTACAGTTTCGTCGGTAGTTTCACATCCATTTTCATCTGTCAAATTTAATCTGTAAGTGCCCGACTGGGTTGCCAAATAATTTTCATCGCTGGCCACTGTAATTTCGTTACCATATTCTATTCTATTCCAAGTGTAGCTTAATGCTGACGAAAGCGGATTCTCAAGTAACACACCAATACTGTTACAAGCTTCAAACGGGCCTGTTAATTCTAATTCCGCTGAGTTGAAGAAATTGACATCAACCGAATCTGATGCCATACAACCTAATGTATCTACAGCGGTAACATAATATCTACCTTCATCTCTTACTTCGTACCCTACCAATGTCCAGTCTGTAAACCTTTTTGTATCATCATTATTCCAATACAGATAACTAAACTCATTTGCAGAACTTGCAGGTGTGTAATTCTCAACTGATAAAGTTTTACTGGCTCCATCACACAATGAAAATACATCAGGCAACTGAACCTCAGGCAAACCATACACATCTACGCCAATATCATTTTGACGAACACATTTTTTATACGAAGTCTGTAAAGCATAAAATCCAGCTTCAGAAATATCTACTACATTCTGATCAATTGGAAGAGTCATAGATCTTCCGTTATAAAACCACTCATATGAATCGTACCCGGCTGATGCAATAATCTTAGCTGTTCCATCCTGACATAAATAATTGGATAGCTCCAATTGTGGATCTACTATATCATATACTTCTACCGAAACCTTATCTTCCACTGAACATCCATTACTATCGTTGGCCTCTACCCTATACACACCTGAATTACCAGTTTGTGCATTGTTAATAATATAATCGTCAAATGGATTACCTAAATTCACCTCAGAACCAGATCCATCATTAAAATACCAATTAAAACCAGTATGTGACGATGTTACAGCAAGTGTTATATTTGTTTCAGCACACTCTTCCACATCTGGTCCTAAATCTATTGCTAAAGGCATTAGATAAATCAACGTAGCACTAGCACTTGCTGAACAATTGTTTGCATCTGTTATGGTCAATGTATAAGTACCGGAATTAGTAGTCTCAAAATCTTGAGATGTTGCTCCTGTATTCCACGTATAACTGTATCCTGCCGGGCCATTAAATGTATGAGCTACACCGAAACATTCTTCAGCATCATTTAATGAAAACTCAGGAGTTTGATTAATTACAACATTAAGATCATCTTCACTTTCACAACCATTCTCATCAACCACCTGTAATTTATAAGTACCACTTTGCATTGCCAGGTAATCTGCACTTGTTGCAACCAATATATCATTTCCAGAAATTGTCTGATACCACGACTGAGATTGTGCATTATTAACCGGGTTTTGCAATAAAGCTCCATCGTTACTACATGCACTTCTATCAGAAAGATTAACATTGGAAGGTGAATTTTCATCAACATCAACAGATTCTGTTACCTCACAGCCTAATTCGTCAACCGCAGTTACTGAATAAGTGCCAGCTAAATTGGTTATAAACTCAGCTGATTGCCAATCATTAATCCTATCATTACTATTTCCGTTCCAATACAAATAAGCGAATTGACCTTCGTTACTAGCTGGATTAAATGCTGTAACAATTATAGCAGCACTATCACCGGCACAAAAGCTATTATCTCCGGCCAAAGAAATACTAGGAAGACCATTCTTTTCAACATCAATTTGATTGGTCTTTACACAACCAAGAATACTGGCAATAACGGTATATCTGCCTTCTTGATTAATTCTAATAGATAGTTCATCATCATACTGAGGTAATGGGTTGTTCTCAAACCTCCATTCATAAGTATCATAGCGGTCAGATGCCCTTAATTCAACTTCTGCACCATCACACAAATCTTCCGTTTGAACCACTGCAATATTCGGTACATTTCTAAATTCGACATCAACCGAATCAACCACTTCACAACCATTCGTATCTTCTGCTATTACCTTATAAATTCCATTATCAGCTACATCTCCGTTAATAATACTTAAGATATGCTCTTGAGGCATTGGTGTTGCTAAAGGAGCCCCATTAAAATACCAGGTGTAATTACTATGAGAATCACTCGCTGAAAGTATTAGATCAATACCTGCACATTCTTCCCGATCTGGTCCTAAGTCGACTGCTATTGGAGAATAATTACTCAAAACAACAGATTCTGTTGCAGAACATCCGTTATTATCAGTTACCTCCAATGTATAACTACCGGCAACAACCGTAGTGAAATTCTGAATAGCTGATACTTCGGTGGTACCATCACTCCAACTATATGAACTATATCCATTAGGTCCATTAACTGTAAAAGTTTCTCCCGGACAAGCCTCAACATTTGTTAAACTAAAAGATGGTGTTTGATTGATAACAACATCAACCGAATCAACACTTTCACATCCATTTGCATCCAGAATAGTTAATTTATAGGTTCCGCTTTGAATTGCTGTATAGTCATTCTGATTCCCAATAAATATATCATTGGCATTAACTACCTGATACCATTCCTGTGACTGACTATCACTTATCGGATTACTTAATACAACTCCTACATTTTCGCAACCAGCTACAGGTGCTCCCAAATCAAATGGAGTTGGTGTATTTTCGGTTACAACAACATCATCGGTGGCTGTACAACCGTGTTGGTCAACAACAGTAACAGAATACGTTCCTGCAGTACCTGTAGTATACTCAGCAACCTGCCAATCAGTCAATTTTCTGTCAGTCTCATTATTCCAATATAAATAATCCAGATTGGTACCATCACTCGATTTAACAAAATTAACGATTGATACAGACGCTTCTCCTCCAGGACAGAAAGAGACATCATCAGATAATACAACCTCAGGCAATCCATATTGAATTACATTAATGCTTGTTGACACAATACAGCTAGCAGAGGTTCCTTCTACAACATATTCACCAGGTTGGCTCACTGTAATAGATTGCTGTCCCGCGAAATTATTTAGTTCAGTCCCTTGAAAAAACCACCTATAATTCTGTAAACCACCAGAAGCTAAAATAGTAGCTGTTCCCCCTTCACATAAATCCTGATTAAGTGATAAAGTAGGTTGTTGAGGCTCAGTAAAGCTCAAGGAGACTGAATCCTTAACACTACAACCATTTAAATCTGTAGCTATTACCTTATATATACCAGATTCGGAATCACCGGCATTTGATATTGTATATTGATCATCTGGATTTTGATTCACTAAATCTTCTTCCGTGATTCCATTGTTGAACTTCCAATTATAACTACTATAATTATTGGCATTTTCTATGCTAATAGTAGCTCCCTGACACTGAGCATTATCAACCAATAAATTCAATGGCAGAGGTGCAACAAATTGTAAGGTGGCACTTTGTTGAGCTGTACATCCATTTGTATCAGTTACCTCTAAAGTATAAACTCCTTCTGCTGCTGTGACAAATGAAATATTTTGGGACGTATTATTTAACTCATCTGTCCATAAATAGGTATAATCACCTGTTGGCCCATTAAAAGTGTAACTATTGTTTTCACATATAAAAGCATCTTCCAATGTAAAAGAAGGAAGATCAAGAATGGTAATGGTAACAGTTTGAGTTACCGAACAACCATCAGCTGTCCAGGCTGTAATCGTATAATCACCAGAATTTTGCGGAATTATATAATTCTGAGTTGGATCAGCATTTATTACTGTTCCATTAAAAGTCCACTCGTATCTTTCAAAATCACTTGTGATAGTAACGGCACTCCCCTCACAAACATTTTGGGTATCCAATATAATTTCAGGCACATCAAAAGTTGAAAGCCCAACCGTATCGTTGGCCATACATCCCATATCATCTGTTACTTCTATTGATACAGTGGTAGTGGAACCATCAACCGGAATAACCTGAATACTAGTACCTGTATCTCCAGTACTCCAATTATATGATGCATAACCTGTTGTTACACTTAAATCAACTGTCTCACCAGGGCAAACTGTAGTATCATTTCCCAAATCAATGTCAGGAGCGATAAAATCTACATCAAGGGTATCAACCTGTGGACAACCTAAATTATCTGACACTTCAACCCAATACTTACCAGATTCACTAACCATAATAGATGATTGATTCTGAAAAGCATCCAATGGACCATCTATAGAAGAAAACCAGTCATATGAAACCATGCCCTCTTTAGCTTGTAATTGTATCTGATTTCCATAACAAGCCTGAGAAGGTCCTTCTACATAGAACGAATTATATGATGAAAAATATCCATAACTTACACTTCCGGGGGAATTGGGCGCTGTAGGATCATTCTCATCTAAAACACTTAAATGAAAAATTCCTTTTGTATTCTCAATTGTATAAGTAGTACCTGTAGTTAAATCATCCAAGTTAGCTGCACAAGTCATCCAAACATCTTGTCCATTATCCAATCCTTGCACATTTACCGGAGTCCACTGAAATTTAGGAGGTTTTAAATCATTTATTACATTACCATTATTATCCTTTAAGACAAAATCATTAATAATTGATCGTTTAGCCACTAAATTGACCCAAAAATCCCGATTGAATATTCGGGTTATAGCAACTACTCTTGATCCGGTACACGTAAGAGAAGGTAACACCGCACTTCCCAGTTCATTTGCATTTTGTTTTCCGGATGTTACATTAACCAAACCTGTTACCTGATAGGCATAAACGCGTTTGGAGGCTTTTATAAATAAGGCATGTTCAGTAATATCAATATCAACTGTTTCGCCAGCCATCAAAGTTATTGAGGCATCTGTTGTATTATTTATATATACATGAGTATTGTCTTCAATTGCCATAATAAAAACCTTCTGAACTGTATTCTGATTGTTTTTACTATTGGGTGCCTTACTTGTGTTAACAGCCATGTAAGTATCCCCTATCACAGATATAGGTATCAACTGATCACCTATTAAATCATGTGGATGACTTCGTTCATTAATTGAATCATCAGAGATGGTAACAGCAATTCTTTTCGTGGATTTAATTCTAGTTCCGGCCAAGGCTGCTGAAGGTGCAATGTCTCTGCACTCAATACTATATGTTTGTCCTCTGTTTAAGGTTATATCATATGGTACCCCAGCCTGATGACCTGTAACATCAATTGCAGGAGTTATGGTTACTACTGTATTATCTTCAGTGGCTACGATATCTGCTTTTTCATTAGCATCTCCTCCATAACTAGAATAGTTGCCATATACATTCTGCGATGGCACCATAAAATCTAACCCCAAAGCGTTGTCACACTTCAGGGTAAACTTATCGGGATTACCATCATTTGCTACTTCGTAATAAATAGTAACATCCTCAGTAGATTGAATATGTATGCCTTTATTATTTACGCTATTTGCTGGTGCATTCTCAATGTCGTTCTTATTTAACAACTGTGAATACTGCGAATTAGCAGGTACATTAAAAGAAATAGTTGAAAACCCAGTATTTGCAGGCATTGTTATAGTTACCGTGGCCGGGTTATCAAATGTAGTTACGCGCATTAGTAATGGCTCATCGCCATGCCTGTCTGTGACATCAGGAGCAACAAACCAAAATTCACGACCAACCTGAGCATTAACTGAAAAACTAATGCACAGTAAAAAAAGAGACAACAAACGGGTTAGTAGATCTTTTCTCATAAGCAAAATTATAAGCATACAACACCATATCACTGCCTAATAAGGCAATGCTCATTCAATAAATATTTAATGCGCTAATATGTGTCCCGTCCCTCTTTCAGCCTTGTATTACATATCGGCAGCCTGGATGTGTTTATGTGTTATTACGTAGTAGGTGCTGAAAGGTTTTATTTTTTGTAGAGAAGTTTAAATTTTTTTAAGATAAATAGACTAAAAAGGCGGAAATAGAAAAAGATTTTAAGCTCTTATTTTACTGCTATTCACTTTACTTATTCGATTTCATAAGGTCGGTAATAGGATAATTACACATTTCAAAAATTTTAATATTAAATGGAATATTTACCAAATCTATTATTCCTTTGACATATGTATCTATTCAACTACGTTAAGATTTATAATTAGATTACTTTTCCAGCACCAGTTGTTATCCTTATTCTTTGTTGTTAATGTAAATATCGTTCGTCTCCTATCTTGTGGAACATGCAGATTTAATCTGATTACTCCCTCCTCATCTTTTGGTTTATCATACACCTCACCATTAACAAAATAGTTTACAATACCATTGTACTGCTCTTTATCGTACATCAATTCTATTTCCACACTACCATCTTGATTTATAACAAAAGGTCCTTCTCCATTGAAACGAACCCTAAAAGGTTCCATCAACACTTTAGAAGCAAATTTTTCTATGGAAACATTTCCTGACATAGGAAAACGTGGAATTGCAAAAGAATTGGTTGATTCATTCCACACACCTGAGTTCTGAGCAAATGCCATGCTATATCCCTTCTGCTTTAAAAGAGTCATCATCTCGGCATTAAATTCTCCATAAGGATATGCATACGTCTTAGGTTGAACACCCAGGTGTTTTTTAAATAATTTCTCAGATAAATCAAGGTCAGATTCGAAATACAATAACCTTTCTTCAGGTTTCTTATTTAGGAAAAAATCGTGAGAATGCGAGTGATTACCAATTTCAACCCCTTGTGTTTGTAACTCTTTTATTTCATCCCAGCTTAAATAATCACCCCAATCAACACTTTCGGTGTTAACATATAAGGTGGATTTTATCCCATACTTCTTCAGTAATGGAAACCCATTTTCTTTGAATGACTTATATCCATCATCAATGGTTATACAAACATATTTCTTTTCGTCTTTATCTGTTAATCTTTTAACTTCTGATGCTGTTACACTTGTAAATCCATTTTGCTGAAGCCACTTTAATTGTTGTTCAAAAGCCTCATTCGTTGTATTGGTTGATGGGTATCTATTATCTCCAAAACGATGATAGACCAAGGTTTTTACCTGCCACTGGCCTTCCTGCGTAATATTTGAAATTGCCATTTGCCAGGCCTGTAACGAACCTACAAAAAACAGACTAGTAAAAAAAACTACTCCTATCCATTTATAAACTTTGCCATAAGGGATCGTCTTCATCTATGTCAACTAATTTATAATGATCGTATTTAGTAAAATCATTTTGCCTGATAACTGTTCCTAAGATCTTTACATATTCTTCGCGAAGTTCAGAGTAATTAACCAGATACTGGATTAATTCATATGGATCATTGGTTTCCAACCGAACCTCCCTGAGTTTTTTATAAGCAGGTGCTCGTGCTACCGTTATCAGATAATCGAAAACCGAACCATATAAATTATCATATTTTCTTAGATAAATAGTATTGTCACCTCTTGTTTCAGATGCGGCAATTCTCTCTTCGGATGAATTATATGACCATATACCAAACACATTATTAGCTTCAATAAAAAAACGGGAAGTACCCCAACCACTTTCTATAGCTGCCTGAGCCAAAATAATGCTTATTGGATGAGTTTCAAGACTGTGAATCACCTGTACTAAGTTCATACACTTATAGTACTTTACTATTGAATCAACCCTTACACTATCTTGTACTTTCAGTCTTCCTCTTTCAATCTTGCGTTGTAACTTTTCCATCTTACGCTTTTCGTGCTCTATTTTCTTTAGTGCAAGCATTATTGATGGAAGCATCATATTTACAAATAATTCTTTTCTTTCAGGGCCTAACACTGTTCGCAAGTTTGGATTACCATGATAGATAATAGGCTCAATGATTGAGTCTGTTTGAATTACAATTGAATCCGGGCTAGCCAATATAATTTCCTCTACCGGATATGGTTCTGGGCTGGTCTCATGATGTAGCCAAATGAATATTCCAATTATGAGAATTAGAATGACTCCTAAAGCTATAACAAAACTACTTTTAACTGATATTTTAACCATTTATGTATTTAGGATTAATTCATATTCCAAATCACTCATAACGAAGTGACTCTATCGGATCAAGACGGGATGCTTTTAAGGCAGGCATTAATCCGGATAAAAGCCCAACTCCCAGGCAAATGCCAATACCTAAAAATATCCAATTCCAAGGTACCACAAAAGGTGCATTAAAAAACATTGACATTGAGTTTCCAACCAGAATACCTAATACAATTCCAACTACCCCGCCAACCTGCCCGATAATTATCGATTCGAATAAAAACTGGTTACGAATGGCTTTGGTATTGGCTCCCATTGCTTTTCTTATACCAATTTCTCTTGTTCTTTCTGCTACTGCTACCAGCATTATATTCATCAAACCAATAGCAGCTCCCAACAATGTTATTAATCCTATAATTGATGCTATCATGGTAACCTGACCTGTACTCTCTATTAGTATGCGTGAAAGATTATCACTTTTATTCACATTAAAATTATTCTCATCATGAACTGTTAATCGTCTGATAATCCTGAATAAACCTGTAGCCTCGCTTACTGCATTATCAATCTGCTGGCTATCCATGGCTTTAACTACTATGTTGTACGACATTTTAGGACGACTAAAATTCTGCCTGACATTAGTAACAGGCAATAACAATAGATTATCACTCTGACTACCAAAACCAGCTCCTTTCTCTTCCAACACACCAATCACCAAATATTTGGCCCCACCTACACTAATAACTTTTTCTATTGGATCCTCATTATCCGGGAACACCTTTTTGGCCAAAGCACTTCCCATAACAGCCACATACCTGTTATCTCTTACTTCCTGAGCACTAAAATGCCTTCCTTTACTAAAGGTATGACCTTCCACCTCAACAAAATTTTCATCTACTCCATAGACTGCAACATTAGGATTTGACTTATTCTCATTAGCTTTTACAGTAGCCGCACCTGTTGCCATATAGGATATAGATACTGTTGCCGGATAGTCAAACTGTTCCTTAAATGCCATGGCTTCCCTGAAAGAGATATAACCATAGTTTTTCTGACGCATGGAATTATTTCCAACCTGAACATTCATGCCCCTGTTTTCGATGGTAAACGAGTTGGCTCCCATCCCCGTAAACTTTGTACTAATAGCTCCTTTTATAGATGATATAGCCGTTAAAATACCAATCAAGGCAGTTAGTCCTATACCAATAATTAATACAGTTAATATGGTTCGTAACAAATTAGAGCGAATGGATCCTAACGCAATGCGCAAGTTTTCGTATATGAGTATTAGCTTCATAATTTTGGCTTTACGCCTTTGGCACTTCTATTTGGTTTGTTAATTACAGCGTCAAGTTAGTAAAAGAATTTTAAAGCACTTTATGGGTATCAACAAAAAGCTGATGATGTTGTTATATGCAGAGAGACTTTTTTTAGTAGATTTGCTAATTCAAAGAACCGCAATATTCATTATCTAAACAATCATAAAAATGGCTTTTGATATTGAGATGATTAAGAAGGTTTACGCAGAGATGCCTGCTAAAGTAGAACAAACACGCAAGCAACTTGGTAAGCCTTTGACATTAACAGAGAAAATTTTATATGCCCATCTTGCTGACAATCTCCCCACATCAGCTTACGAAAGAGGTAATTCGTATGTAAACTTTAATCCTGACCGTGTTGCCATGCAGGATGCAACAGCGCAAATGGCCTTACTGCAATTTATGCAAGCCGGCAAAAGCAAAGCAGCTGTTCCGTCAACTGTACATGCCGACCACCTTATTCAGGCTAAAGTAGGTGCCTCAACTGATTTAAAAACTGCAGAAGTTAGCAACAAAGAGGTGTATGACTTCTTAAGCTCGGTATCAAACCGCTATGGTATTGGCTTCTGGAAACCAGGTGCTGGTATTATACACCAGGTGGTATTGGAAAACTATGCTTTCCCGGGAGGTATGATGATTGGAACCGATTCTCATACTGTAAATGCCGGTGGTTTAGGTATGATTGCTATAGGTGTTGGTGGAGCTGATGCCGTTGATGTTATGGCAGGAATGCCTTGGGAACTGAAATTTCCAAAATTAATTGGTGTAAAACTAACCGGCAAATTAAATGGCTGGACTGCACCTAAAGATATTATTTTGAAAGTTGCAGGTATCCTTACTGTAAAAGGCGGTACTGGTTGTGTTGTTGAATATTTTGGTGAAGGAGCAAAATCGTTAAGCTGTACCGGTAAAGGAACCATTTGTAATATGGGTGCTGAAATTGGTGCAACCACTTCAACATTTGGATATGACGAATCAATGGAACGTTATTTACGTGCCACAGACAGAGCTGATGTTGCCGATGCAGCCAACTCAGTAAAAGAGCATTTAACTGCAGACCCTGAAGTATATGCTAATCCAGAAAAATATTTCGATGAGCTGATTGAAATTAATCTGGATGAATTAGAACCACACTTGAACGGACCTTTTACTCCTGATCGTGCTACTCCTATTTCTAAAATGAAAGAAGAGGCTGAGAAAAATGGCTGGCCATTAAAAATTGAAGTTGGTTTAATTGGTTCTTGTACCAACTCATCATACGAAGATATTTCGCGCTCTGCTTCTATTGCAGAACAAGCTGCTGAAAAGAATTTAAAAGCCAAAGGTGAATTCAAAATCACTCCAGGATCTGAACAGGTAAGATATACAATTGAACGCGATGGTTTAATCGACGTATTCAATAAAATGGGTGGCGAAGTATTTGCCAATGCCTGTGGACCATGTATTGGAATGTGGGCTCGCACCGGTGCTGAAAAGCAAGAAAAGAACACCATTGTGCACTCTTTCAACCGTAACTTTGCCAAACGTGCCGATGGTAATCCAAATACATACGCATTTGTTGGATCTCCTGAATTAGTTACAGCTATGGCTATTGCCGGAGACTTAGGATTTAATCCAATTACCGATACTTTGGTAAATGAAAATGGTGAGACAGTTAAGCTGGATGAGCCGACAGGATATGAATTACCTCCACAAGGTTTTGGCGTTGAAGATGCCGGATATCAGGCTCCTGCCGAAGACGGATCAGACGTTGAAGTAGTTGTAAATCCTGAGAGTGATCGTCTTCAGTTGTTAACACCATTTGCTCCATGGGATGGTAAAAATATATCCAATGCTAAATTGCTTATTAAAGCAAAAGGTAAATGTACTACCGACCATATTTCAATGGCCGGACCTTGGTTGAAGTTCCGTGGACACCTTGATAATATATCAAACAACATGTTAATTGGTGGCGTTAACTTTTTCAATGATGAAACCAATAAAGTTAAAAGTCAATTAACAGGTGAATACGGTGAAGTACCAGCAACACAGCGCGGATACAAAGAAGCAGGTATTCCAACTGTTGTGGTAGGTGATCATAACTACGGTGAAGGATCTTCGCGTGAACATGCTGCTATGGAACCTCGTCATTTAGGTGTGAGAGCTGTAATTGTAAAGAGTTTTGCGCGTATTCATGAAACCAATCTGAAGAAACAGGGAATGCTTGGCTTAACATTTGCCAATGAAGCGGATTATGATTTGGTTCAGGAAGATGACACATTTAACTTCCTTGATTTGGATCAGTTTGCTCCGGGTAAAACCTTATCGGTTGAATTGGTTCATGCTGATGGTTCAAAAGATGTGATTACAACTAATCACACATATAATCAACAGCAAATTGAATGGTTTAAAGCCGGATCGGCATTGAACCTCATCAAAAAGCAAAATGCATAATATAAATAGTTGAATAGTTTTAAGGCCGAAGGCAGTAGTTTTTTACTTGCGAGTTAAGCTACAATCTTAAAAACCGATAACTATTTAAATTAGAATATAGAAAGAGACTGGTTCGATATGAATTAGTCTCTTTTTGTTTTTAATCGGTTAATCATATAAACTCCGGTTAAAATAACACCCATAAAAACAATATGCAGTAAAGAAATAGATTCGCCATCTAACACTCCCCATAAAATGGCAAATATTGGAATTATATAAGTCACTGAAGATGCAAAAACAGCTGATGCATATCGAATTAAAGTATTCATCACCAACATCGCAATAGCTGTTCCCATAATACCCAAAAGTGCCAAAGCTCCCAAATGAATATACCAACCATCACTTTGAGTTACTTGATTTATATCTGTTGTTAATAAGTAAAAGATGGCCACAGGTCCAATAAAAAAGAATGACAATGAAGTAATCTGAACACCACTAAGGTGCGTCAGCCGGGCTTTTACTTCATTAATATTAACACCATAGCAAGTAGTTGCTAAAACAATCAATAAGGCATAACTATTAAATGTATCAAGTTGCAATCCGCTTCCCATAGTAATTAAACCAGAAGCACCCACTAAACCTAAAATAATACCAATTAGTTGTGCATTCTTAAAGGTACTTTTGAAAAACAGAAGCCCTATAATAAATGTAAAAACCGGAGTTAATGAATTTAACATGCCAGCCAGAGCACTATCAATATGAGTTTGAGCTTTTGTAAATAAAAAGGCCGGCACTAAACTACCTATAAAGCCAGCTATCAATAAGCTTTTCAGATCTTTTTTCTTGAGGTGCTTAAGATTTTTAATTGAATAGGGTAATAACACCAAAAAGGCAGAACCGATACGTATGGAAGCGGCTTGCTCACTACTAAAACTTTTTAAGCCAATTTTCATCAGTATAAATGAACTTCCCCATACAAAGGCTAAAATCATCAGAACGGCAAACTGAAACCATTTTTTATTCCATGGCATAATTGTAAGATTTAGGCACTGCTAAACTAATGCTTTTTTTTGACGCTAATACAAATTAGGCAAACAGTTAGTTGGGCAACCTTGTTAAATTGTAGATCCAATCATTATTTTTACAAAAATTTGAATTTAATACATATGAAGACACCATTATTTAAACTTTTCACAATTGTCATAATTGCGTTTACAAGTACGCATTATTCCCATGCTCAAGAGAGTTTAAGTCCTGAAGACTTATTATCCTTAAAAACAGTGCGAACCAATCAACTAAGCCCTGATGGTTCAAAACTAATCTATACAATTTATACACCACGTACAGCAAATGAAAAAGCTGGAGGAGCTCATCATTCATACATGGTAATGGACTTAAAAACCAAAGAAACTCATACATTATTTAATGATGACGACAAACATTCTTCGCCTAAATGGAATGTGGATGGAAAGTTATTAGCATTCACAAAAAAAGTCGACGGTACAAATCAGGTTTTTATTCAAAACGAAAGCAGAGAACAATTTCAGGTTACGCATTCGGCTACAGGTGTATCAACTTATCAATGGAGCCCAATGAATAATGCTATTGCCTATATCGTATCCGTTGGAAAAACAGAAAAACAAAAAGAGTTAGCTAAGAGAGGTTACGACTTTATCTTTTATGAAGAAGATATAATCAATAACCAGCTTTGGCTGCAAAAATTTGATAACAATTTCAAGCCAACTCATCTTACACAAGTAACTTCATCAGGCAATGTATGGGACTTTGAATTTGATAAACAAGGTAAACAAATAGCTTACTCTTCATCCGATTTAAATCTGATTGACCAAAAGTATATGTTTCGCAAACTTAACATTTACAACATCGAATCTAATTCAATAACTCATCAATTACAAAATGAAGGAAAACTGGGACATTATTCCTTCAGTCCCGATGGAACTAAACTAACCTATTCAGCAGCCTTAAACATTAATGATCACTCAGTTAGTCAGGCTTACATTTACGATCTGAATAATCAATCCACAATAAACATTACTCCTAATAACTATAAAGGTCATATCAGTTGGGCCGACTGGAAAAACAATAAAGAATTGATTTACATGGGTGAAGAAGGGGTAAACAACAAACTTTACTCCTACTCCTTAAAAAAAGAAAAGCGGTCATTATTGCTTAATTCCAGCAACAGCAGCATTATTTTTAGCACACCTCTTTTCACTTCAAACTTCTCAACTTTTGTATTTACCGGCACTACGCCCTACGATGCTTCAAATATCTATATCTGGGATGGTAAAAAAGAACTAACTAAAGCAACAGATATAAATCCCATTCTTTCTGAGAGATTGTTAGGTGAGCAAGAGGTTATTAAATACAATGCCCGCGACGGATTAGAAATTGAAGGTTTATTAATTAAGCCAACTAATTATGAAGAAGACAAAACATATCCATTGATCTTATTTGTACACGGCGGACCAGAATCGCATCACACTAATGGGTGGTTAAGCCGATATTCTACACCCGGACAAGTAATGGCTGGTAAAGGATATCTGGTAGCCTACATCAACTACAGAGCAAGCACTGGTTACGGGGTTGATTTTGGTATGCACGGTTTCGAAGATCCGGCCGGAACTGAATTTGATGATTTAGCTGATGCTATTGATTACCTTGTAGAAGAAAAAGGAGCTGACCGCAATCGTGTTGGAATGGCAGGTGGATCTTACGGAGGTTATGCTTCGGCATGGTTTGCCACCTATTATACCAATTATGTAAAAGCAGTGGGAATGTTTGTAGGTATCAGCGACATCATAAGCAAACGTGGAACTACTGATATTCCTTACGAAGAATTATACGTTCATAGTGGGAAGCCATTGGAGGAAATGTGGGAAATAAGTTTAAAACGAAGTCCTATTTATTACGCACATCAAAGTAAAACTGCAACTTTGATTTATGGTGGTGCTGCTGATCCGAGGGTGCACCCTACACAAAGCTACGAATTGTATCGTCGTATGAAGATGAACAACCACCCTGCAGTACGCCTGGTGCAGTACCCGGGCGAAGGACATGGAAATCGAAAACAAGTTGGTCAGATTGATGTGCTTTATCGTCAAATTGCCTGGATGGATTGGTATGTGCGCGATTTAAAACCTTTGGATGGACCAATGCCTCCATTGGACATCAGCGATCAGTACGGATTAGATTGGTAGATTTTTATTATTTTCGAACTTATAAGATAAGCCCGGCAATTAGTCGGGTTTTATTTTTTTCAAAAAAAAATGTAACGATTCAATTGTTAGGCCATCTAAATAGCAAAACCTAATTAAAGAATGAAAGACAAAGAACAACAGTTTAATGCTCTGGTAACCGATCATGGGGATAAAATAAGGCGCATTTGCAGCTATTACAATTCCGATCCGGATGAGCAAAAAGATATGTATCAGGAGATACTGATTAATATTTGGAACAGTTTACATTCTTTCAGAGGCGATGCTGCTATTAGTACGTGGATTTATCGTATTTCGGTTAACACTTCGTTGAGTTTTACCGGAAAAAGCTTCCGTAAGATGAAGCTGATAGTCAATACTGATACATCTAATCTGCACAACTTACTTGATGAAGACGAGACCGAAAGTAAACTCAACCTTGAAAGGAACCTGAACCAACTACAAACAGAGCTCAATCAGTTGTCGGTGATTGATAAATCACTAATCACTCTTTTACTGGAAGGACTATCCATGCGTGAGATTGCTGATATTATTGGCATTACAGAGCCTAATGTAAAGGTGAAGATCCATCGTATTAAAGAACAATTGAAAACCAAATTTAAACCTGATGGCCATGAATAATGAACTAAATAAACAACAAACAAATCTTCCCGACCTTATTTCTCTATTAAGATATGAAGATGAGAGAAACAAAAAATCAACCAATAGATTTAAAATATTTTATTTTGTATTTGGTGCTGTATATGCATTTGTTTTCATTCTTCATTTTTTGTTTGATGAAGATAATGCCTGGACAGATTCATTAAGCGGAATCTTTTATGTTCTGGCATGGATTACTTTTGCACTTCTGTTCCGAAAGGCCAATAAAGAATATAGTCAGATTGACTATTCCTTACCCACCATTTTGATGCTTCGCAAAGCTGCTCAAAGATATAAGCTTTTTCAGCCCAAATTGAGGATTGCTATTGGAGCCGTGATATTAATTAATATTGCTTCTTCCCTAAACAAAGTTGTAATACCCATGACTCAATCTGCTATATCAGATATTATTCAGTTTCAAATAATTTTTGCGATAGCCATTTCTGTAGGGTTTATAATTGGGGTATTAGTTTGGCGCAAACGTCAAAAACCAATACGTGATAATATCTTGGCTTTAATTGATGAGTTGGAGAATTATTAAACACAGGCGTAGTAAAATACTACTACGCCTCTAATAAATTATTTAGACAGTTCCATTCTGAGCTTCTTCCCTTTAATCTTTTCGTTCTTCAGATTCTGAAGCAATTTCTTTACTTTACCGCTTTTTACTGCCACAAAGGCTGAGTGATCCAGTACATCAATTCGTCCCAGTTCGTCTTTCTGCAATCTTCCTTTTTTATAAAACAAGCCAACAATATCAATTTTATTGACTTTCTCCTTCTTTCCGCTTCCGATATAAATGGTAGTCCAGTCGGGTGCCTCAGGCAATTCAGTGTATGAACCAACTTCTTCAAACGCTAATTCTGTTCTGATATATTCAGGTAATTGCTCTTCCTCCGCCAACAACAAATAAACGGTTCCTTCAGCATTCATCCTTGCGGTACGACCATTGCGATGAATATATGCATCCTCCTTACTTGGCAAATGGTAATGAATCACATATTTTATCTCCGGGATATCTAAACCACGCGATGCCAGATCGGTAGTTATTAATAGATGATGACTACCATTACGAAATTTTATTAAGGCCCGTTCTCTGTCTTCCTGTTGCATACCTCCATGAAACACATCATGCATTAAGCCCATATCAAGCAAGTGGTTGCTGATACGATCTGCCGTATCGCGATGATTCACAAAAACCAGCATAGGCTCATTACCCAGATGGCAAACCAGCTTAAAAAAAGCATCCAACTTATCTTTTCCTTCCGATCGAACTCCTTTGAGCGATAAGGTTACTGATTTTTCTTCCGCTCCAATAAAGTTAAGTGTCTCAGCACTTTTAATTCCTACAAAGGCAGGAATATCTTTCAAATTAGTAGCCGAAGTCAGAATACGTTGCTTTAAGGCTTTGAGTTGAAGAATGATCTCTTTCATTTCGGCCTGAAATCCCAACTCAAGTGATTTATCAAACTCATCAAGCACTAGAAATTTCAGATTGTCTAACGAAAATCGTTCGCGTCGCACATGATCAGCAATTCGTCCCGGGGTACCTATCAAAACGGTTGGAGGATGCAAAAAACTATTACGCTCTGTTTGGATCGAATGTCCACCATAACTGCACAACACTTTGTATCCGGTTTTCAACTCACGAAATACCTGCTCGATCTGAATAGCCAACTCGCGCGACGGAGCCAGAATCATTAGCTGTACACCTTCTTTTTGTTCATCAAGCTTTATTATCAGAGGTAATAAAAATGCCAGTGTTTTACCCGATCCTGTGGGCGATAATAAAATGGTATCATCCCCTTTTGTAACAGTTTCCAGCATGCTTTGCTGCATAGGCTTCAGAGCCTCTATTCCTAAAATTTTTATATATGATTGTATCTGTTGTTCTCTTGTTTTCATGGCGCAAAGATACATAAAGCTAACTCAATCTTGATTGTTTTGCTAGCACGAAGAACATAATAGTTGAACACAACTTGGGGTTCCATCTTAAGATATATGTGACTTACATCGGTTCATCCCATGGTTATTAATGTAACATCCCTCCGTGATTAAGATTCTATTTGTTTTACTCGGATGAATGAATTATAAACAAAACTCAAACCCTTAGAATGAAATAACTCTTTGTTTTACAAAATCTAAAAGATGCACTATCTCCCCACTCGAAACGGCGTTTCGAACTTCGGATTGTTAGGGATAGTTGTGAACATGGCGGAATGGTGTCTCGAGGTACGAGAGATGTACCTGAAGCCATAAGTTCATCAACGGTGCGAAGCAATCCCCTCACTCCGAAAAGTTTTTGGTTCCTTTTTCAAAAAAGGAACAAGAAGAAAAAAAGGATGATATAAGTTAAACTATTCACAAGAATTTCGTTCCTGCAGCGGCAGAGAATTTTTCAATCATGAACAGCCATGGCATATTTCTGTGTCCATGGACAAGCCATCATACATTGAATACAGGTAGTGCATTTTCTGATATTTACAATATCATCTCGGTCCAGTTGATCATTCCAGCTAACTGCATTTAGAGCACCGGGAGCACATGCTTTAACACAAACCATACAATCACCACATTTCGAAACAGAAGGCTTATGGTTCCTGGTTTCCAGTTTAGCATTGGTTAATACCGAACACATACTTAACGCACTTCCATAAACAGTATTTACTAACAAATTATGTTTGCCGATCCAGCCCATACCTGCCTTCAACGCTAAGATTTTATGAGGCAAGGGAGTTCGATGTTCTGTTTGGTTATATCGATGAGTCGCTTCTATATTTCTTTCCGACTGCGAATATGCTTTATATCCATTACTTATCAGATAATCTGCTACTTCATCTGCCAGTCTATCGGTTTTCTTCTCAATCAAATTAAATTCATCCTGATCAACCTCCTTATGGCGAATCATATCTCTTACATAATCGGGATTGGCATAAACCTTACGAACATACCCAACGGAAAGAGGTATGGCAAATAATATTGCCGTTTTATAACCTAAAGTCTGATTAGGATTCAAATGAGACACATCAACAAAACGAACAATTTTTATTCCTTTTAAGCTTAGAAATTCTGTTATGTTTTGGTTCATAAGTTTCATACCTTATTTCACTTGGTGACGCCCATCGGGTAAAAATTTCACCGAAAACAATTGCTTGTTCTGATTAAAAAGATCATACCCTTTCTTTAATTCATTCCATAAGTTAATACGATCTGTATCTCCTTTATATTTCTGACGTAACTTGTGAAAGTTATCATCTGTCAGTCTTGCTGGAAACATGGTTACTGGTATTGTATTCTGACCATTGTTTTTCGCCTCAACACAAATTATATACAGTTCCTTTATCTGTTCATCAGTAATGGGCAAACAGCCAATAGTTACGCAATCGCCGTGTATATAAATATCACCGCCGGGATACTTCTTATCGCTCAAAACCTTATCGGATTGATTAGGATAATTTAACCTCATCGACAAATGAAATTTACTAGTCGGGTTAAATGCATTGATGTGATAAAAGCCTTCGGGTATCTGCAGATCACCTTGCTTTCGCTTAGGCCCCAAAACTCCGCAAGTCTGACAAATTGAATAGGTTTTTAGTAATTGAAACTGATTGCCTCCTCTATTTCTTCCCCACAACTCCAATTGCTGTTCAGACTTAAAAGCTCTGAGGTAAATCTCAAGTTGATCTGGTTGTATTGATTTTTCAGCCAACAAAGCCTTTACTCCGGATTCTTTTTCGGCATAGGCATCTCTTACTCTCTTAAACTTTTTTTGCTCACCTTTAAATCCGGTCACAATCATTACTGACATGAGTACGATATATGTTAGTGGATTAACCATCTATTCTATTTATATACGACCAATAATCACCAGATTCTATTCTGGTTAGCTTCTCAATTGAATGATTATAGGTATATACCCAACAATTCATATTTTTTCCGTCTTCGAAATAGGCAGTTATTTGCTCTCGTTTGTATTCATTGGGTTGTTTAAATTCAATCCCCACCTCTTCATATTGATCCAGCTCTTTAAAAACCATATCGGTATCGTCCAATTCAAAGATATTACCAAAGACCTTATCTTCTGTATTTGTACTCTTAATAACACCCGGATAACCATTAATCTCATATAACCTTCCAATCATATAACCACTACCTATTTTTTTGGCATTAGCCTTTAAAAAGTTAGCCATTCTGCTATCTACCTTGTGCAAAAGAGTACCATAAACGAATAAAAAAGTCATTATTTACCTATTTATTAACAATGCACTTAAAATAATAAAATTCGGCTTATTAATAAACATTCAAGGTAGTATAAAAAGAAGTAAGGCCCGCAACTAATGTCGCAAGCCCTACAACTCCCCCTATAAAATAAAGTTACCCGATAGTGTAATTACTTTAGCTTAAAATAAGAAATAGCCTCTTTTAACCCCCTTGCCTGTCCAGATAATTCTTCAGAACTACTGGCTATCTCCTCTGCCATCGATGCAGTTTGTTGGGTAACATTATTCAACTCCTGAATCGCGTTGTTTACCTGATCCACTCCATTGTTTTGCTCCATACTGGCAGCCGTAATTTCCTGAATTAGATCTGATGTTTTTTCAATATTTGGTTTTATATTATTTAATTTCTCATGAGCCATTTCCGTTTCCTTCAAGCTATTACCAGAAAGTTCAAGAATTTCCACTGCTGCTCGTTTACTATTTTCTGCCAGCTTCCTTACTTCTGAAGCCACAACGGCAAATCCTCTTCCATATTCACCTGCTCGTGCCGATTCAACAGCTGCATTCAAAGCCAATATATTGGTTTGATCTGCAATCTCATTAATTATTGATATCTTCTCAGCAATTTGATTTACCGATTGAAAACTACCATCTGCTGCCTGAGCTACTTCCTGCATACTACTGCTAGAATCATTGGCTATACCTGATGTTGTTTTAGCATTATCAGTATTACTCGAAATATTACCTGCTATTTCTTCCATAGTGGATGAAATCTCCTCCAACGATGAAGCCTGTTCCGTTGAACCTTGCGACAATTGTTCAGAACTGGAACTTAATTGCATACTGGCACTCAACACATTGTTAGCATTATCCTGCACACTTCCTACTACTTCTCGCAATTGCGTAATTAAAACATTTAAAGAATTAAGGATAATACCCACCTCATCTTTTCGTTTAAACTGCTTTTCATCCAGCTTTACATTTAAATCGCCTTCGGATAAACGAAGGATATAATTACTAGTATCCTCAAGCACCTTTTTATAATTTTTTGCCAAATAGATAAAGCCTAAAATAATAATTCCAATACCTAATGGGAAAGCCCACGCAAAATCAATTAACTCACCCATTTTCCCAATTCCATAAGCTTCTATCACAATAATGGACTGAGTAACGATCCATATCACACCAAATGTAAATAACATCGATGTTTTAAATATTTTTCGTAATACAAATATCAAGCTTCCTATGGAAGGTATCATCAGCAATACAAAAATTATAAATTCTTTCATCTCCCCCTTCTTTAATTCTTATTCGGAAAAGCATTTAAACCTTCCATCACCTGAGTAACTGTTTCTATAAGTTCTTCGGTAATCTTGTTTTTACTTACCATTCCGGAAAAACCAATTTTCAAATAATCCTGTAAATAAACCTGATCATCATACAAGCTGATAGCTATAAATTTACATTCAGGACTATTTTTCTTGACCTTTTCTATTATATCTTCACTATTTTCATCAAGTATAATAGTATCAACCAATACCATATCAACTTCATTAAGTTGTGGCAATTTTAATAGCTTTTTAAATTCAGACATATTACCAATTATTTTATAATCAGTATCGCTTTCAATAAAATCGTACAAAGCATCAACCATGCTTTTCAAACTATTAACAATAACTATATTTGGATGTTGTTTCTTCACAAACTATGTATAACGAAGTTCGTTATTTATAGTGTGCAAGATAGGTAGGAAATTATTTTTGCGAAGCAGTGAAATCTTGGTTTTTATCTAGGGAAATCCCTACATTTTAAAGCTGGACAACCCTATTTTTTATGGCCCACAAGATAAGGGCAACATTATTTCTTGAATTGGTTTTACGCATTAACCTTGCCTTGTTACTTTCAATGGTTTTAACACTAACAAATAATTTATCAGCTAACTCCTGATTAGTTAAACCCTGGCAGATATATTGAAGTAATTCTTTTTCTTTATCAGTTATTTGCTCTTCAAGGGTATTGGAATTGGCATTTTTATAGTTCATGTTCTTAATAACATTCTGCAACAATTCCTGCGAGAAATATGAGTTACCATTAAAAACCTCTCTGATTCCCTCTTCCAGCTCATGGATACTTGATTGTTTTAAAATGAAGCCTTTTGCTCCAGCAGATAATAAATCGTGATAATATTGAGACTCGTTATATAAAGAAAGTGCTATCACCTTAAGGTCGGGCTTAAAAGCTAAAACCTTTCGGGTTGCTGTAATGCCATCCATTACAGGCATATCAATATCCGTTACTATGACGTCAACTTCCAGATGCTTAATATTATCAACTAATTCTTTACCATTTGAGTATTCAGCCACTATCTCAAAATCATCAATTTGCGACACTAAAACTCTTATTCCTTCTCTTATTAAATCTAAATCTTCAACTAAAACAATACGTATCATAGATCTACAATGGTAAGTTTATTTTTATCTCCACCCCACTATCAGGGCCAGTAAAGTAGTCAAAATTACCGCCTATATTATTAATACGGGCAAGTAAATTATTTAATCCAAATCCTTTATTCTTATTTTCTTCAAAATCAAAGCCAACTCCATTATCTTCAAATACAATCAACAAGTTAGAATCTTCTTCTTTGACCTTTATAATTATATCTTTCGCATCAGCATGCTTTATGGAATTATTGATCAACTCTACTATGGAACGATAGGTGGTAAACTGTATCACTTCATTTAGCTGACTATGAAAATCAATACTTATAGAAAAGTTTATACCAGAAACAGGTCTTAACTTCTCAACAAATGAAAGTATGGCATCTTTTAGTCCATAATTACGCAAAATATGCGGACTCAGATTATTGGATATATCTTTTATTTCATTTATTGATTCATCTAATATTTGCTGCAACCTATCGTTATATGATGATACTGTTTTTTCATCTTTTACTTTTGTTAAACTGTGAGCATATATTTTTGCTGTGGAAATTAGAGGTCCTAAACCGTCATGCAACTCCTTTGCCACCCTTCCTCTTTCCTTCTCTTCTGTTTGCACAATTGCTTTAACAATCTCTTTCATCCGCTCTTTTTTCTCTGTCTGATCAACAAATATCAATAGAATCTTATCATTTGATAAACTATAATGAATCTCCGAAATTCTTTTCTCACCATTCTTACTTAAATAAGAGTACTCTTTAACCGGCGGAACAATTTGACTTTCGAAGGCTTTATCAATACTAATCTGCCACTCTTTAATAATTTCCTTAAACTTCTCATTTTCTCGAAATGCCAGTTTTAAAATCGATTGTACATCGCCCCCATCATTTAATGAGTAGCCCATGTGTTCGACTAAACTGTTGTTTATGAAAAGAATCTCATAATCTTTATTCATAATACCAACCGGAAGAGGCAAATCATTTAAACTATTATAAAGCATTTCTTCACTTGCTTTTAGCTTAAGAACTTCCTTTTTATAAGCATTCACCATATTATAGACAACAATACTGATTGAAACGGATATAATCATTAAAACCAGAGCTTCCGTTATCCATGTAGTTGGCATCACTGCCAAAATATTAGCATCTGCTTTGTACGAAATTAATTCTAAGGAATATAATGTTCCAAAAACAATAAAAACCAATAATGAAATCCCCCCTAATAGTAATGTCCGCTTGTAGGATAAATACACAATGGCAAAAACAGGTACCAAAACAAGTGCATATTTACTTAAAGAAAAGATTCCATAATGATACATACCAAAGGCCGCCAAAGAAATCAGAACAATTAAAAAAGTCTGAATTCTTAATTCAGTTTTCCATTTTGTATAGAAAAGAAATGATAAGCTAATAATCAGCGCCATCCCGGTTAGTCCAACCGTAATTAAATTTCCTGATATAAGATAGGAACGAACAACAGCTATTATAATTACCGGAACAACCAGTATGGTTAAAATTAAAAATACCCTTTTTAGTATTTTATCATTTAACTTATTTTGGTTAAGCGATGTATTATGAGTTTGGTTATCTATATTCATTTAATCAATGCTATTTATAAATATAAGAATAAATACACAAAATATTAAACGGAGTTGGTAAGAATAAACCAGACTTTTTAATAAAATCAATAGTCGGTTCTTTTATCGACATTCAATGAAGGCAGCCATGGGTATAATACTTGATTTTTTGAAACCTAAAGACGATACTTTTCTATTAAATAATCAATACACTTTGCAATTCGCTTAGCTTTTGTCTCTTCCTTTTTAGCTTCAAAAATCCATTCGATAAATTCTTTTCTTCTTCCTTCAGGTTCTTTTTCAAAGGCTTCCTTTAACCGAAGGTCTTCAAAATCAAAACAGTCTTTTAATTCATTTGGTAATTCTACTGAAGTATCATCGGGGTATAGAATAATACGAACTGTATCACCTGCTTGTTTTTTAATCGCCTTACGAATTGCTGTTTTAACCGGTAAAAAGAGCATGCCATCACCCTTGGGCATTAATCGGGCATGCTGAATTTCATAATTATCAATAAACCCTCGAACCTTCACCCAATTGAACCAACTATGTTTATCAGGTGCTACTTCAGGAATATCGGCATAAGTCCAGCCTCCTTTACCTGGAAACTTTTCCAACAGATAATCACTGTCAACAAGAGGTTTTATCTGATCTTTCTTCATAATCAGACCATTTTACTACCGATTAATATTGAACCTGGCTTTGATAACCCACTGCATATTTTTTAAGAACTTAAATATCTCACGCAGTGTAGCTTGCTCAACAGCAGTTAGCCTTTTTAGCTCTAAGAAGTTAGTTGCTTCGGTAAAATCCCGCAATATTTGGGTCGATTGATTTTTCAATCTTAACCCCATTAAATAATAATAAGCATTAAGCAATTCTTTGTATTGCGACTCATCAAAATGACCGGCCTGATATAGCTTTTTAAGTCTTACTCCTGTATTGTTGTCCTGAATTTTATATCGCAATGCATACATACGTGCCATATCTACAATAGTGCTCATTGCATGCTTAATGTTAAATACTTTCTTATCGTTTTTTACAAAGGTTTTAATTCCTTTAAATACAGTTAGCGGAACTTCGTATTGTAATGTATTACTTACCAAATTATATGAAAATTTAGGTGGAGCTTTATCTATACAATCCAGCATATGCTGATGTAGTTCATCGAATAAAGACTCATCACCGTATACAAAACGACAATCAAAAAAAGTAGAAAACTTCACTACCTGATCTGGTGCCGGTTCAGCAATCCAACTATCGTAATTACGTTTCCAATGCGAAAGCGAATGACACCACTTGGGGTTTTTAGCCATAAAACCACCTGTACAAAATTTAAATCCAATATCATCCAGTCGTGAAGAAATACGATCAGCAAATTCAAGGAAATAAGCTCTTACGGTCTCTCGTTGCAGGTTGGCTTTGTCTTCGTATATAATGGCATTATCCTGATCGGTGGCTAATGTTTGCTCATTTCGTCCTTCGCTACCTAAAACCATAAAACAGAATTGAGCCGGAGCTGGTGGCATTTCATTAATCACACCGTTTATTACCCGAGACAAAATCTCATCGGCAATGGTGCTGATAATTCGGTTTACAATTTCGGCATTTACACCACGCCCCAACATTGATTCGATAAACTCAGGAACTTTAGCCCATTTCTCTTTTAATTCAAAGGTAGTATTTGATAATTTTACCGATTGAATAAATACCATGGGCGATTGAGCATGCTCGGTCAACAATCGATATCGGCTTAAATACCCCAGGTTTTTATCACCGTCTTTTACCAATAAGTATTCCTTTTGAGATGGATATAATGCTAAAAGCGCTTCATAAACCAATGCATCTTTTGAAATAGTAACGACATCAGTCTCTGCTACGCTAATTACTTCTGCATTGGTGCTTACTTCATTTGCTAAGGCATTCTTAATCAAAGTATCTTTCGACACATAAGCAATCAGCTCTTCATCTTGCTCTATGTATACACAATTAACAACATTATCGCGCATTAAAGCAGCTACTTTGTGCAATGGGGTTTCAGGAGAACAAGTAACTAATAACCGAGGCGCAATAGTATCAATCTTTCGCGTAAAAATCAGATCAGCATCAATAAAGTTCTCTTCAAACATGGTATTCTGCTTGACAAAATGCGCATAGGCATCATTCAGCATTTTATTACCAAACTGATCTGAAAAGAAATCGAAGAATTCGTGATAACTCCTGCACAAAGCCTTAAACTCCTCCTTGTCAAGTGTAAGCACTTCTGTATCTTCCAGCGCTATAACTGTACGAATTGAATATTGCTTATTCAGAAGAACGGAACTACCTCCGTAAATATCTTCACTATTGTATAATTCTTCCAATCGAAGAACGTGATTACTATCGTAGAAGTTAGCCTTATAAGCTCCTTGTACAATAATATCAACCGTTTTTATTGGGCTTTTATCCTGAACATAAATGGTTTCATTTTTCTTAAATGATTTAACTGACATCATTTCCGAAACATCAGAAAGTATTGAATCGGATAAAATATTAAATGGAGAAATATGTTGTAAGAATTCTTTTTTATCTTTCATAATACATGTCTAACCTGACACACCAGCTACTACATTTACAATACCATAATAATACAAAGGTTTTACTATGGAAAAAGTTGAAGTAAGATACTTTTAAATTTACCTCCTTTTTTAAAAAGCTTTTGTTGCCTTTGTATTACCTTATCATCAATCTTACCTTGATTAACTAACTCAAAAAAGCACTTCTTTGTTGCCAGTGCATCTACTTTTGCATTATGCATATCTTTCAACTCCTTATTAAAAAGCGAATGATATAGTTCATTCAATCGTAATAAGGGCGTATCAGCAGGAGCAAAAGGTCGCCTTGTATTAAGCATAGTACAAAACTTAGGTAGATTATCTAATTTTAATGATTCACCCACCCGGTTAAAAGCCACTTCAATCATTTTTAAATCAAACTTAAGAAAATGCCCCACTAAAAGGGGTTGATACAAATTAATATCAATAAGCAACTGCTTTAAAGCACCTTCCCTGGGAATTCCATTTTCTTTCAGAAAATCAAGATTTAAACCATGAATTTTATAAGCTGTTGGGTTAATTTCAATTTGCCCCGGATTAATATAATAATCTCGTGTTAACACTAATTGTCCATTACTTTTACAAACTGTCCAGGATATTTGCAGCACATAAGGCCACTTGTGCACCTCTTTAGTGGATGAATTCCATTGGTTCGGTTTGTCCGAAGTTTCTGTATCAATAAACAGGATGTAATCTTTCATAAATTGAATTTTGCCAGCACACAAATGTAATAAGCAAAGGCTGAAGCAGGAAATTTTCCTATACAAATTAGTTCATTCCCACATTATTTAGACTTTAGGGATTGATTACTTGCATATAACTAACGAAAACTCCCTTTAGTTATCAAGCTCCGAATCAATCAGTTCTATTATTGTATCTAACTCCTCTAATAATGGCTGGTAATGATTTACATTAGTTGCATAAGCTGATGAAATAAACAGAAAGAGCTTATTTTCAAATTCGTTTGAGGATAAAAGTCCCATATTACTGGTGTGCTTTTTCATGCGCGGCAATCCAAGTTGATTGTTTATTGCCCCGTTCAATTCATACGCCGTTCTAATACTATATTTATCTCCACTCAAAACACTCATTACCCTTTCTCGTTGTAATTCCTGATCATATTCCTGTTTAGAAATATCCTCCACTGTAGAAATCCATGTGGTGAGATGAATACGTAACAGATCGCTCGAAATGTCTTTTAAGCTACCCGAATTGATCATTTCGTTTAGCAGCGAATTATTGGGATTAAATGCTATATCAAATGCCAAGGTGCTAAACAGAAAGGTAGATAATTCTTTCTCTGATGGGATACTATCAGCTCCAATAAAGGTAATAATCTGTTTTGCCCCATTTAAATTGGAACGATTAACTTTAATGAGTTCCACCAATTTTATTCTACTGGTTTGAAACTCCTTTCGCAAACCTTGCAGATACACCTGCTCTTTTTTATGAATTTTATGTTTTTGATTGACATTATTAATGGCCAATGCAATTAGAATACCAATTACAACTAAAATAATCTCACCAACCGCGTAAACCAGATATCTGCGAATTTTATTATCATTTAATAAAGTCTGTCTGATGATCCTAAAAAACCTCATTGTTTATCATTCACTATAATTTCACTTTATACTTTATTCCAAGCTCATAACGTTTTTACAGGAATCCAGATTTCTTCCTCTGAGTTGGGGGAATGATTATCATACTTCTCCCCTAATATCTCGAAATGAGGTCGGTCATCAAGTTGATAGGATGATGCGGGAAGCCAATCATTAAAAATATATTGAAAAACGGTATTATTATTTGCTGCCCCCTTATAATTAAATACCGCATATAAACCTGAGCGCACAACTAATGTTTGCATATTTTCAGGCACGACATTAAAATTATTGACCTCAGCCAATGCCCATTTTACAAATACTCGCTCCGGATTAAAGTCAGTAAAATAATCATCTGAATATTCGGTGAGTGCTATCAGCTCATTATTTACACGATTTTTAATTTTATGCTGAAGGGGCATAAAATGTTTCCAAAGCTCTGCTGGCTTAAAATCTGCCAGACTCATTTGCTTGTTTACCCCAACTAATTTTCTTTCTTGGCCCAAAACAATATTTGGTTGTAATTGCATATTTAAAATTGATAATGATTCGATATTTTCATTATCCTAACAATGTACAATTAATTTAGTTAATGATTATTTTACCTGATTCTTTTTTATTTCCTTGTTGTATCACATACAAGTACAAACCCGGAGCAATTGAGCTCACATCCACCTTATCTGTTGCCCTTACCTGAACATTAAATATTATAGCCCCCATAATATCAAACAATTGAAATTGTACTGGTTGATTTATGTCTGCAAAGTTTAAATAAACAAAATCAGTTGCAGGATTTGGATATAGTTCAAAAGAATTCACCTGTCTGTTATTGATATTTGTGGCCTCATCAACATCTGAATAATAGTATTTGATTGTACGGTACTGATACTTTGTATTTGTTTCCAGTTCATTCTGATATAACCTTCGGCCTATAACCTGATGATGGAAGAACTGAGGGTATGTATTGGTCAAATAAGATGGTATTACTAAATCTTCCATCTTCGTATTATGGTCGTAATCGTAATAGCTGTTTGTCATGCTTGTTAACTCAGGTTTTTCACCTGTAATATTCCATTTAACAACACCATTACCATTAAGCCAATCATCATCATTGTATGTCATTCCATCCATCTGTTTACGAAACCATTCATTGCTATGAAACTCATAAACGGTAATTGAGTGCAATAACCACTTAATATTATCGTACAAATACCAGGTATCTTCATTAATATCCCATGACTCGCTGGCAGTATTATATTCTGAATGATATATATGATGAATTAAGCCACCATGAATATAGGTGTAATCATTTTTTGATTGTATACTCCAGTCTTCCAGGTCAGCCACCCAATGATAAGTACTATCCTTTTTTAAACTGTTATCAGTGTTATAACTGTATTTGGTAAGCGAGGTAGCTATCCAGTTTTGAATACTGTTCTTCCAGGAGTAATGGGTAGTTTCTTGCAAACGGTTTAATTCATCGTATTGATAGGTCTCTTTAATAAAGCCATTCCATTGATCATTAACACCCCATACATAATTTATAAATCCTTTTAGCTTTCCATTGGAGTAGTAATCACTTTCCTCTTTCATCAGACCATACCATTCGTTGGCATCATCACTCCATGAGGAATATATCCATAAAACTTCGTTATTATCTTCGTTATAACGAAAGGTTTCTTTCGTGAATTTTTTATCCCATAGATCGGTTTCACTATTTTGATTATACTCAATCAAGCTATCTAACTTCAATTTAGGTTCGACAGATGATTTTAGCGCTTCATGAGAGTTTAGAGAAGTTTCTAAATGTCTTAAGACCTCTTTTTTGAGTGCTTGTCGCTTATGAATTACATGCTGCAATTCGGTATTTTTTACCTGCGAAGAAACAACAACACATATAAGGCTAATTAGTAGGAATGAAAAAGTGTACTTCAACATATTCTATTTATTTGGTTGAAGCAAAACAAATACATTGATTTCAAATAAAAGTTATCTCAAGATAACTTCTTTGCTGCCAATCTCTTTTCTTTACTATATTGCTGGGGAGTCATATTAAGGTAGCTTGCAATATATTTATCAGGCGTATCTCCCACTATCCATTGAGCTCGTTTCACTGTTTCGTAAAACAATTGATATCTTTTAGATGGATTTCGATACTGAAGCATTAAAGTTCTGTTCTCACGGTCGGCAAGTATGCTTTCGTATATTTTAAATAATAAATAACTGAATTCCTGATTTTTTTGAGCCAGTTCCTCCAAAGCAAACTTCTCTATAAATAATAACTCAACATCCGTAATGGCCTCCTGTATCTCAACCGAGGGAGTTCCTTCGATGTAACTTTTAATACAATTAAAAACCAATCCACCCGGTGTTAAATTGATGGTCAAAGGTTCATCTTCTTCAAATATATATTGATGCACCACTCCTTTTAAAACAAATTTTGAGTTGATTTCTATATCTCCTTCCCGTAAAATAGCATCTCCTTTTCGATAACATTTCTTTTTAAGAAGGGGCCTGATATTGGCAAACAAGTCTTCAGAAACCGGAGTAATATTATTTAAAAACTGATAAAATTGTTGATAATCAGATTGACTGATAGTATTCATTAGGCTAATTCAATTTCATTTAAACGTTTATTTGATATATACAGGTACTATCGCCTCTTCGAACCGAAGATATTACCTCTGCCTGAACAGGTTTATTCAACACATAAGAAAACATCCTTTCGGCAAATCCTTCGGAACAATAACATATGGCAGAAGTGTTTTTTCCTTTTTTAAACGGCAAAACCGGACAAACACAATGCGGTTTGTTTTCATCGGCTAAAATAATGTTTTCATCTTTATTGTAGGTAATATTCCATGCCCACTCTTTCTGAATAAACTGAATAAATGCATCTATATCACCAACATAAGACGATAACATTTCATCCATTTTCAATTGATTATAATGAACCTCCGATGCTTTTTTAATCACAGGGCGTAATAATTCTTCATCCATATCTTCACCCAGGTTTTCTAATAAATTAGCCAACCATTCATGCTGTATAGTGTCCTCCTTCTCCTCGGGTTCTGTATTTATATCTGATGCAGCCGATGCAACAGCGCCAAAACCACAAAAACAAGCTGTTGAAATACATGCTTTCTTTAAGAAGTCTTTTCTGTTCATGATAATCTGGGATGATTGTTTTTTCTTAACTCATTCTCAAATTTATAATCAATTTTTTGATTTCTAAAAACCTAAACTATTTACTTCATCAGTCAATTGGTCGTACAATAATATCTTTTACCATTTAAATAGGTAGCTCCCTCAGCGTCTGTCTCTAATCTATACTCATAAAGTTTGCCATTATAAAACTCTAAAATCAGAAACACCTCATTATTATTTTGTTTGATATACCAGTTACCTTCGCCGGCGTTGCCATTTTTACCAATAAATGCAGAGGCATCGCCCCCTCCGCCCATTTCAAAATTATCGGAATAGGTGAAAAGCCCTTGCCCCGATAATTGAATAACTATCTTTTGTCGATAAGCGCCATATGAATCACCGTAACCCGAACTATAATACGAATCCATATAAGTAAGACTTGTATTGGCATAGTTTTTCTCCCATTGATTAAGCATGCCCGATCGAGCCTCAATATTTTTAAAAGTTAATTTCGAAATCAGTTGTTTACACGCTAATTCATATACCAAAGATTGGGTGCCGCTTTTTTTACCACCTACCAGCATGGCACCTCGATTATTGGCCCCCATCACACCTGCGATGTACATATAATAATACTGATTTTCGGAACTTAATGTATACTGTGCCCCAAAGGCATTGTTGGTAATACTAGTAATTTCGCTGTTTCGGATAAATTCAGCATTACTTTCTCCACCTAAAGCATTTGAGTTTAATTCTTGAATGATTGCATCTTGTGAAGCAAACGATGCCGGTCTGACGATAATATAATAATCTGCATCTTTATTTTCGATCAGATAACCTTCGACGTTTTCGGAACCAATACAGTCAGGTGGCAGGTTAAATTCAATGTTTCGATAGTTAATGCGTTGAGTGTTCTGACCATTTGACTGTAATCCCATAAATAAAAGCATAAGTAGTAATAGTGTTTTCATGGTAGTGAATTTTACACTAAGGTCACTATTCTATACCAACGGAAGTTCAGGTAAAACAACCAAATCGTATCTAAGGGAATTCCCCTACATTTCTACACCAACTTGTGCTCAATAGCCATACGTACCAATCCTGCAGTATTTTTAACACCCAGCTTTTGCAGCAGATTCAGGCGATGCGATTCAACTGTTTTAAAGCTGATAAACAGTTTGTCGGCCATTTCTTGCGTGGTATGTTCCTGAAGTATCAGTTGAAGTATTTCCTTTTCACGCCTGGTAAGTTTGGGAATATAACTCATGGTATCACTTCTGTTCAGCGACTCTTTAACCAACTCATCCTTCATCTCTGGTTGAAGATATTCTCCGCCGTCGTACACGGTTAAAATGGCATGATGCATCTCATCATAAGATGAGTTCTTCAACATATAGCCTTTTGCTCCCAAACCTAACAACTCCTTTAAATGACGAGTGTCTTTATAGGAGGTAAAAGCAATGATGGCCAATTGAGGAGCAAACTCAAGAAGCTGTTTACACGTATCTATTCCACTCTGATCGGGTAGATTGATATCCAGCAATAACACATCGGCCTGTTGAGTTTTTAATCCTTCAACTGTTGATTTGCCCGTTGAGTAAACAGCTACAATATTCACGAAAGAATCATCCAAAAACATGGTTTTCAATCCTTCAACAACAGAAGGATGATCGTCGGTTATGGCCAGGTTTATCATAGGCTTAGTTTAAAGGTAAATTAATATTGATTGATGTGCCGGCATCCAGTGAGGATTGAATATCGATTATGCCGCCCAGTATTTCTACACGATTGTAAATATTCTGAAGACCAATGCCCCAATTCTTCTTTTGGGCCCGATCAAACACATCAAAACCCTTACCATTATCTTCCACAATTAATGATAATTCGTTTTGATGTCGGTTTACCTGAACAAGACCTTCCGAAGCTTTGGCATGTTTAATAATATTTTTCAGTAACTCCTGCGTAATTCGGTATATAGCCAGTTTTACAGTAACATCCAAATCATCCATTCTTCCATAGGATTGAAAATCAACATTTATTTTATCTGTTTCAGAAAGCTTATTAATATGTTTAAGCAAAGCCTCGTCCAGCCCCAGTTTCAGTAATGTATCAGGCATCAGATTATGCGAAATATCCCTAACCTCATCACTTACCGAATCCAGCATTTGATTAATTCGTATCAGGTTATCACTTGTATCACTCGCTTTTTTTAGCTCACTGCTGGCCATTAATTTAATAGCCCCCAAGCTGCCATTTACTCCGTCATGCAGCTCACGTGCCAGCCTCGATCGCTCTTTCTCCTCTCCTTCCATCACAAATTTCAGTTGAGTTAATTCCTTCTCTTTCTCCAGATTGGCTATCGTTTCGTTGTATAGTTTCCGCCTTTGACGCATGTAAGCAAAAGTAAATACAACTAAGCCTGCAAGAATCACAAGCAATCCAACACTGACCAATAATAAATTACGCTGCTGCACCCTTTTTTTCTCGCTCATTGCCAAACTGGCTTTTTGTTCCAATAGTTGTTTATCTTTCTTCTCCGATTCGTATTTTTCTTCTAATTCTTTAATTTGCAGTTTTACATCTTCAGAATAGATACTATCATTCAACTCATGATATTTTTGCAAATAATCGTAAGCCTTTTCATATTTCTTATTCAAATAGTAAGATTCCTTCTTAGCCAGTAAGGCACTTTTTTGAATATACGGCAGATTCAATGTATCTGCCATTAATTGCCCCTCGTCAATAAACCGGAGACCCTTTGCTAATTCTCCCATTCGAGCATAAGTTTGCCCAACCAAAATCTTTGATATCGCAATATCTTGCCAGTCACCCCGACCTTCCTTAATTTTTAGTGCATCCAAATGTGCTTGAAGCGATTTAGAATAGTCGTTCTGGATAGCATAACACTCTGCCAGATTAGTATACATACGGGCTGCCAAAATCTGATTATCTATCTTTAATGAATAATCCAAGGCTATATTATTATAGTATAAAGCCGAATCAATTTCTCCGGTTAATTGATAGATACTTCCTAAACCATTGGCACTTGCGGCAATAAAATAACCATCATCTATTTCTTTAAAATACTGATACGAATCGTAGTAATAATTCAGTCCTTTATCGTATTCGTCTGTATACGCACATAATACACCTAAATCAAGCGATGTGGCAGCTTTATAATATTCATCACCTAACAATTCAGCTTTCTTCAAAGCTTTTAAATAATACTCAATGGCCTCTGTATATTTTCCTTCATTAGTTTTTAAACCACCAATGGCATTGAATAAAAAAAATGCATAATTATCTTCATAGACACTACCTACACAAACCTTTTCAGCCACTTGCAAAATCGAATCAGCTTTCTCTTGACTGCGTTTATCGCGTAAAATATTACCATAGGTAATAAGCGATCGTATCAGGTACTCATTGTTCTCTGTTCTTTTTGAATGGTTGATTGCTTTAAGGGCATATTGTGCTGCTGAATCAAGGTTGTATGATTCATAAGCAAATGAAACTTCCCATAATTTTTCGATGAAGAGCGAATCGTTTGTTTGCTTGGGCAATTGATTCAGAAGGCTATCAATAACTGATTTATCCTGACTTTTTATTTGATTGGCTGCAAACAAGAATAACAATATCAATAGCAACACTCGGGTGTTGGAACGAAGCAAATAATTCCTCATAGGTATACGGTTTAATGGTAAACAACATTTATGCTCATAAGTTCTGTAAATTGCTAATTCACTGAACCAAGCGCAAGATAAATTCAAAACAGAAGTATTTTCTAAGGGAATTCCCTGAATTTATTTTCAGGTTTTACATGGATGTATAGCCGTTTCTATCCTAATACTTTAGCATCAGTATTCAAACAATTATTAACTCAAATCAATCATTATGAGAAAGCTTTATTCAGGATTGCTTGCTGGCTTGCTTTTTTCCTTTAGTCTGTCGGCACAAAAAGTGGATTGGGTTCATAACATTGGCCCAACAACCATCCATGATTTCCATCCACCGGTTGACGTGTGCAACGACGAAGACGGAAACATGTACGTAGTTGGCGTATATCGCAGAGATATGAGCAACGGTGTAGACACCATTAAAATTGATAAGCCGGGTACTTCATCGGTATTTTTTGGAAAATATACCAAAGACGGTGAGCCGGTTTGGTTAAAAAAAGCCGGTTCAAACACCTACGACGACGCCACTAGTATTGGCTGTATAAACGGGCATATTTATATAGGAGCTTATTTTCAGGGCCCTACCATCGACCTATTAGACACCTCTATTACCCGATCATCGAACAAACACTATTTACTTAAACTGGACCTCGACGGTAATTACATCGACTCCCGATCTTATTCCACCCTTTATGGCATAGATAATTTTATGAAAATTGATGGCAAGCTGGCTTTTACCAAAGCCAATACTATATTCTATTTAAATGACGATCTTAGCATTGATAAATCTTTTCAATTAAAATCCACTTCTTATATTGTTATCCATTCAATGGTTAATGTGAATGACACAGCTACAATAGTGAGCGGGGCATTTGGCATCAACATAAGCTATGGTGACACCACTGTTAGTGCTTCTTACCCGGGTAATGGTAGTCCGGGTTTCATTGCCATGCTTTCTGTTGATGGAAGACTTAACTGGATAAAAACATTTGGTAGATTTCAGGACCCTTATGGTTTACAAACCTCCTACAACCCCGGATCGAGTCAATTTTATGTAGGCTTTACCTTTCGTAGCAATGTTGATTTGTTGGGTACTACAATTCCTTTCGAAACAGGCTATCCTTCTGCCATTGCTGCTGTGTCTCTGGATGGCGAATTAATAAATACTGAAACGTATTTACCAAATCAAACCGGAGGTTGTTTTATTGATGAACTGGAAGCCTACGAAACTGGGGTTTACGTTGGAGGATCCACCGTCGGAACCGGCTTTATATATCAGGGTGAAACCCGGCAACGAAGTGTGGTTAGCACGGCTTTTGTAAGCAAGTTAGACGAAGACCTAACAGCCGACTGGCATTTCCTCGGTGGACCGGAACAAGGTAGCACTAACAATATTGCCGGGCTAAGCCTTTATAACAACGATCTATATGGGGCCATCCATTGTGTTACCGGTGTTAATATAGAAATGGGATGCCCCATTAACGAAACCAACAAAGGAGCTTTGGTTTTTAAACTTCAGGATGAAGAACCAAACGGAAAGCCGGTCATTAATTTTACAAGTGGTCAGTTGGGCAAAGAATTATATGTATATGGCGAAGCGTCGGATTACGATGAATTCTATTGGGATTTCAACCACGAAGTGCAGAAAGACACCAACCAGTTTTCTTCTTCTCATATTTTTAATGAATACGGTGTAGTTGATATTTGCATGATTGCATCAAACGGATGTGGCATTACTGAATTATGCTATCCTATTGTATATAGAGACATGGTTGTTAAAGACATTCATTATGTACTAAACACAACCGGAAGTTCCTATTTTGATGATGATAACAACTCAAGTCAGTCGGTTGGGCAACTGTTTTATTCCAAATCCACCAGCGAAAACGGTGAGATAGCGGAAGGAATTCTTCACCCTTACAGCATCTCCGAAAACAACGATACCACAGCCACAGCCATTCAGGAGAATCTGTTTGCTCTGGAAATAAGTGCATATCCTAACCCGGTGATGGATAACCTCACCATTAAAACCAAAGATAATAGCGAGTTGATCGAGTATAATATAGAGCTGTACTCGGCCACTGGTCAGAAGATTTATCAGGGTACTTTAATCGAACAAACAAGCATTAACATGAGTGACCTTCCAAGTGGCACCTACTTTCTGCGCTTGATTACCGAACAGGGTTTCCATAAAAGCTACTCCATCATCAAGAACAAATAACCAAAACTGTAAATCTTAATCGTCATGAAAAAAATAGTAATCAATCTTTACAAAGCAAGATATTTGCTTCAGTTAATATTAGCTAGTTTATCTTCTACAATGTTGGCCCAGATACCAGAAACCATCAGTTATCAGGCCATTATCAGCGACAATCAAAACCAAATAATAGCCAATTCAGAAGTGGGAATCCGCTTAAGCATAATAGCCGGATCGCCCAGTGGCGAAGAACTGTATTACGAAGAATCTGTTGTGACCACCAACGAAAACGGATTGGTCACCCTGCACTTTGGTAGCGATCACTTGTCAGCCTATGTAGATTGGGCCGAATCACAATTATTCATCCGTATTGATGTTGATCCGGAAGGTGGCTCCAACTACCAAATTACTTCGGTGAACCAACTATTAACGGTACCCTACGCCTTCAGGGCACAAACAGCCGAAGATGTGGACGATGATGATGCTGATCCTGAAAACGAATTACAGACATTAAGCTACAGCAATAATCAACTTTCTATCTCAGATGGAAATACAGTTACTATTCAATCGACCATGAATGACTCCACCTTATCACAAAACTACTGGAGTACATCAGGAAATAGCGACCTCGATCCGGAAGAAGGTGCGATGATTGGCACAACCGACTCGGTTGCAGTAAGCTTTATGACAAATGGTGAAAAAAGAATTGAGATTACACCGAATGGTGGCCTCTACTTTTTAAATCCGAAACTAAATACCTTTTTGGGAGTTTGGGCCGGCTTAAATACCGATACCACTTCTACTCGAAACATCTACATTGGTCATTATGCCGGAACCAATAATTTATCGGGTGAGAACAATATTGGCATCGGAGTTCAGGCCTTGTTTGCCAATAATGAAGGAATAGGAAACACAGCCATTGGTAACCTTGCTCTAGGGTATCATCGAGAAGGGAATTATAATACAGCAATGGGTACTGGTGCTTTAGGGTTTGGTGAAACAGGAGAAGGCAACACTGCTATGGGAGCTGGTGCACTGGGGCAAAACGCAGATGGATCTTATAATACTTCTATGGGATATCTGGCCTTACAATCCAATATTGGTGATAATAATACCGCCATTGGAAACGAAGCCTTACGCAAAAATACCGACGGTGAATCCAACACTATAATAGGAGCATTGTCTGGAGTTAGCAATACCACTGGAAGTCGTAATTCCTCCATGGGTATTAGCAGTATGGCTGGCAATAAAACCGGTAATGATAATGTGGCCATTGGGTATGCTGCCTTATTCAATAATACCGACCGTAGCAATATTGTAGCCATAGGCGATCATGCATTGTTTAACAACGGAATGAACAGCACATCGGAGAACGATGCCACGGCCAATACCGCGGTCGGCTCCAAAGCTCTTTACAACAACACCAGCGGGTATGCCAATACAGCTCTTGGTTCCAACACGCTTGAAACAAATGAAATTGGAATACAGAATGTGGCCATTGGAGATTCGGTTCTTTACTACAATGGCAATGGTGCTTCTAATACCACCTCATCATCTAAAAATGTAGCCATCGGTAGCCGTACAATGGTAAATAACACAGTTGGTCGCTCTAATACAGCTGTTGGACAGTCGGCTCTTTGGGCCAATACTAATGGAAATATGAACACTGCTACAGGTAACCGATCTATGCTTCACAATACAGGTGGACACTACAACGTGGCAATGGGAGAACGATCGTTGCAATACAATCAAACTGGCGATTACAATGTGGCTGTTGGCTACAATGCCGGACCATCCTCTGTAAATACCGATCTGCGTAACACAATAAGTTTGGGCTATAGTGCACAAGCCACCGCCGATAACAGCGTTCGCATTGGTAACAATAGTATTAATCAGATAGGTGGAGCCGTTGCCTGGTCGAATCTGTCAGACGGACGGTTTAAAACCAATGTACAGGAAAATGTTCCCGGACTGGATTTCATTCTGCGTCTTCGTCCGGTTACTTATACCTGGAACCTTAGCAAACTAAATCAATTCCAAGGCAATACTGTGGATGATTTCAACACAAGTAAATCACAAAAGATCTATACCGGATTTATTGCTCAGGAAGTGGAACAAGCCGCTCTAAACAGTTCATTCGACTTTAGTGGTGTGGTACAACCTACCAATCAGCAATCGCTATATAATTTGTCGTATGCCGAGTTTGTGGTACCTCTGGTAAAATCCGTTCAGGAACAAAACCAAGTCATTGATGAGCTACAGAATAGCAACCAAAATTTAACTAAAATATTGGAAGCATTGCAATTAGAAATCACTCAAATCAAAAACTCCATTAAAAAATAAAAATCATGAAAAATATTACTTTATCAATCGTATTATTAGCTTGCTCTGCACTTTTGAGTGCTCAATCTCCCCACGTATTCTCCTATCAATCGGTTATTCGCGATTCTGACAATAATCTGGTGACCAATACTCAAATTGGTGTATTAATAAGTATTATTAGAAATGCACCAACTGGTGAAGTGGTGTTTACTCAGGAAATGTCTGCCGAAACCAACGAGCATGGCCTTCTTACTTTGCATATTGGCGAAGGTTCTAACATAGATCAATTATCTGATATTAATTGGGGAGCTGGCACTTACTATTTAAAGGCAGATATGGATCTAACCGGAGGACGAAACCACACCATTACAGTAATTAATCAGATGCTGAGCGTACCTTATGCTTTGTATGCACTGAAGGCCGGTTCGATTGATAATTCGGATCCTGACCCACAAAACGAAATACAAGAATTATCTATTGATGGAAATGTTTTGTCGTTAAGTGGATCCGGTTCAGTAACATTACCTTATGAAACCCTGGCAAAACAAGTGAGTAACCAAATTGGCTTGCTTAAAGATAGAATTGAGGAGCTGAAAGCAGCTGTAGAAACCCTTCAACAACAACTCGAAGGCTATACACGATAGCCTTCTCACCTATTGTTTTGTTGTGTTTGAGGCCCGACAATCGTCGGGTCTCTTTTATTTACTTGCCAATATTGAGTACAACATAGGCAGTTTTCCTTCCAGTCCTTTAATCTGATATTTTCCTTTGTCAGTTTCAACCGTATTCTGAAAACAATCGTAAGGCGAATAATCATATTCCTGAACATCGGCAATGCTTAATCCTGTTTTGATTAATGCATTCATTACCTCACCCAGTCCGTGATTCCAGCTAACCGATTGTTCTTTGATATCTGCATTGTTATTGGTGTAAGTTCCTTCCAACTCTTCAACAATGGGTTCTGATTTCAGGTAATTAAATTCTACTTTAGTAAAGTCGTAACTAAACATCCAAATCACCGGATGAAACTCTACAATCAGAAATTGTCCACCAGGCTTTAAAAAGCGATTAATTAACTGCGCCCATCGATCCATATCGGGCAACCAGCCTATGGTGCCGTACGAGGTAAATACAATATCAAACTGCTCATCCAACACTTCGGGCAATTGGTAAATATCACTTTGAATAAATGTAGCATCTGCTCCCACTTCATCATTCAACTGTTGTGCCTTTTCAATGGCTTTATCCGACAAATCCACTCCCGTTGCTTTGGCTCCCAGTCGGGCAAACGATATAGTATCTTGTCCAAAATGACATTGAAGATGCAGTATCTTCTTCCCTTCTACATCACCCAACAATTGCAGTTCTATGGGATTCAATGAGTTTTTTCCTTTCTTAAACGATTCTACGTCATAAAAATCAGATTCGTAATGAATCTCAGTCTTTTTATTCCATAGATTTTTATTGATTTCGATATAATTCATTTTCATACTGATTAGTCCTGATTCCTTAAAAAGGATAATAATTAAAGTATTTAAACTTACTCAATCCAACGCAATGTTAAAAATATAAAGTAAACTGAATGCTTATAACTCCATAAGCTTCAATTGAGCCGACAAAACAGAGCCTTTTAACCAAGTAAAATACAACAAGCTATATCGTCATAGAATAACATTTTATTTACTAATAATTATCTAAATCATAATACCTCAACTTAATACATCTCACTAGTTATTTACCAGTAAGTTATGAACCTGTATATACTTATATTCACTAGTATATTCAATTTTTAAAATTCATAATACAACACATTATATTTTTATTTTCAAATAGATAAGTTCCATTCTTTTGTAACCTTTTTTAGCCATTAATGTAAACAGTGGATAATTACTGTAAATACTTATTATTTGCACAATTTTATTTGTAACCAAACTTATCATTATGAAAAAATTCAGCTTATTGTTATTATCTCTGTTATTTATATGTCCGTTTATAGTTAATGCTACCGATGGTTATTTCATGCTTGGATTCGGTACGCGAAGCAAAGGAATGGGTGGCACTGGCGTAGCTTACTACCAAAACTCTATTATAGGAGGAAACCCTGCCGGTAATTCATTTTTAGGAACTCAATACAGCCTGGCTCTGGACTTTTTTTTACCTGATCGACGCTATAACGTAACCGGAACTCCCAGCGGTGTTGATGGTACTATGCCACTGGCAACGGGAGAAGTGATAAGCGACACAAAAATCCTATTTATTCCTTCGTTTGGGGCTAACTGGGCTATTAACGAAAAAAGTGCTTTTGGTATTTCATTTTATGGTAGCGGACTTAACACCAACTACCCGGCACAAACATTCTACGACGAATCCGTTGACAACACAGGCATCAATATTTTGCAAGTATTTGCTAATCCAACCTATTCGTTAAAGCTTGGCGAAAAACATTCCATTGGTGCTTCAGCTATACTAGCCTATCAGCAGTTTAAAGCCGAAGGATTATCATTGTTTGGAATGCTGGGACTATCTTCCAACCCAGATAAACTAACGAACAACGATAACGACTCTAATTTTGGTCTGGGATTTAAATTGGGTTATATGGGCGAAATAATGGAAGGGCTTACTATTGGTGCCAGCTATCAATCCAGAGTAAATGCAAGCGAATTTACAGAATATGCAGGACTATTTGCTGAAGGAGGATCATTTGATATTCCAGCTAACTGGACAGCTGGGCTAAACTATGCCTTCTCGGACAAATTGCGGGTTCTTTTTGATGTACAGCAAATCTATTACAGCAAGGTTAAATCGGTAGCCAATCCTTTGAGCAAATTATTTGAAGAAGGACATTTACTAGGTTCGGATGAGGGTCCCGGATTCGGATGGGATGATATGACTATTTTTAAACTGGGATCGGAGTTTACTGCTTCTGAATCATTACAACTGAGAGCCGGTTTTGCACACGGCAAACAACCGGTCAAAGAAAGTGAAGTTTTATTTAACATTTTTGCTCCAGCTGTTATTGAAAATCATTTAACCCTTGGATTTACCCAAAACATTGGCTCAAACGGTAAAAGCATAGATTTTGCTTTTGTTCATGCTTTTAATAATTCAGTCACCGGCCCCAATCCTTTAGATCCGGCACAAAATATAGAATTATCAATGAAGCAATTTGAATTTGAAATTGCCTTTACATTTTAATATTAAAGATCCCCTATTAATAAGTCTTCCCCAACTATAATCAAACAGACTTATTAAAACTCCAAAACTAACCTTTTTAACACCTCATCAGCCTTGATGGGGTGTTTTCTTTTTACACAAAAAAGAGGTTGTCAATAACTTGACAACCTCTTTTTATATGAATTAATTATCTTAAGCCTTACGCATCAATATTAGCGTAAGTAGCGTTTTCTTCAATAAACTGTTTACGTGGTGGAACTTCATCCCCCATCAACATTGAGAATACTCTGTCTGCCTCAGCACTACTTTCGATAGTTACCTGACGAAGGGTACGCATTTCTGGATTCATCGTTGTTTCCCACAATTGCTCAGCATTCATCTCTCCCAAACCTTTGTATCGTTGAATGTGAACGCTATCTTCTTTTCCTCCGCCATATTGTTCAACAAATTCCATACGTTGCTTTTCATTCCAGCAATAAGCTTCGTTCTTACCTTTTTTACAAAGGTACAACGGAGGAGTTGCAATATATAAGTAGCCATTTTTAATAAGGTCTCTCATATAACGGAAGAAAAATGTCATAATAAGGGTAGCGATATGACTACCATCCACGTCGGCATCACACATGATGACTATCTTGTGATAACGTAATTTCTCAACATTAAGCGCTTTACTATCTTCCTCGGTACCAACTGTCACCCCTAAAGCTGTGAATATATTTTTGATTTCTTCACTTTCAAAAACCTTGTGTTGAAGCGCTTTTTCTACGTTTAAGATTTTACCTCGTAAAGGTAATATGGCCTGAAATTTACGATCACGTCCTTGTTTGGCAGTACCACCCGCCGAATCTCCCTCGACAAGAAAAACCTCACAGTTAACAGGATCTTTATCAGAGCAGTCAGCCAATTTACCTGGTAGTCCACCACCACTCAACACACTCTTACGTTGCACTAACTCACGTGCCTTACGCGCTGCATGACGAGCCTGAGCTGCCAAAATAACCTTGCTAACAATATCTTTAGCTGCTTTAGGATTCTCTTCCAGGTAATTAGTTAACATACTACTTACGGCCTGATCAACCGACAAGCTTACCTCACCGTTACCTAATTTGGTTTTAGTCTGACCTTCAAACTGAGGCTCAGCAACTTTTACTGAAACAACAGCTGTTAAACCTTCGCGGAAGTCATCACCATTAATATCAAACTTCAGCTTACTCAACATTCCTGATTTGTCAGCAAAAGTTTTTAAAGTACGTGTTAAACCACGACGGAAACCAGTTAAGTGCGTTCCTCCTTCGATGGTATTAATGTTGTTAACGTACGAATAAATGTTTTCGCTAAACGAAGTATTGTATAATATAGCAATCTCTACCGGAATATCATTCTTTTCAGTAGTGATATGAATTGGCTGGTCGATTAGTTTTTCGCGGGTTTCATCAATGAACTCCACAAACTCTTCTAATCCTCTTTCTGAAAAGAATAATTCAACCTTATTATTGCCTTCTTCATCTACCTCACGATGATCAATTAAATTAATTTTAATACCGCTATTCAAAAAGGCTAACTCGCGCAAACGATTGGCTAAAATTGAATATTTGTATTCGGTGGTATTAAAAATTGAGTCATCTGGCTTAAAAGTTACCTTTGTACCCGTTTTATCGGTTGTTCCAATCTCGGTAATTTCAGTAACTGGCTTACCAATTGAATACTCCTGAGTATACATTTTACCATCTCTATGCACTTCTGCCTTCAACATGGTTGACAATGCATTCACACAGGATACACCTACACCGTGCAAACCACCCGATACTTTATAAGAGTCTTTATCGAATTTACCACCGGCGTGTAACACAGTCATCACAACTTCCAGAGCCGACTTACCCTCTTTTTCGTGATAATCAACCGGAATACCTCTACCGTTATCTGTTACAGCAATAGAGTTGTCTTCTAATATTTCAACTGTAATTTCATCGCAATGTCCGGCAAGAGCTTCATCAATAGAGTTATCTACCACCTCATAAACCAAATGGTGCAGCCCTTTTTCACCTACATCACCGATATACATCGCAGGTCGCTTTCGTACCGCTTCTAACCCTTCAAGAACCGTAATACTATTGGCACTATAATCGCCCTGCTTATTTACATTTTCATTAACTTCTTCACTCATCTTAAAATACTTTTGAAAAGCGTAAAAAAACCGGATTACCCGGTTGAAATATCCTCCATAAAGAAAGACTTACAAATATAGCAAAAATCAGCATTTTCAGCCTGTAAAAATCAGCTTTTTTTACACCCTATAAACACCCAAAATACAAGGCTTTACACAACCCCTTAACATCAAAAGTTTTAGGAATTAAAAGGAATAAATAATTCCGGCCTGAACATTAAAACGTTGCGATGGATAACCATTCCATTTATAATATTTTGAAGCAGCAATATTATTCATATTTGCCCAAAATGTCCATTGACGACTAAAGCGGTATTCACCTCCCAGATTCATATCAAAAACACCCTTTAGTGATTTCTGAAAACCATCCGCATAAAAATCATAGGCTTTTCGCTCCCCCAGATATCCAATGCTACCATTCACCGAAATATATTCATTAAAGTCCCACGAACCTTTCAGTCCCAATTCAACCTCCGGCTTATGCCACGCAGCTTCTTGAGTATCCAAATTCCAGCCATAATAAGCACCATGAAGCAACAATTCAATCTGTTTCTTAGGTCGGAATAATAATTCACCTTTAACCTTTAACAGATTACCATCATCATACACTGGCATAAACAAATTAGAGTAATGATAATTAAATGGCAGACTGCTTATTTCGGGTTGATCTGCATAATATTGATTCACGAAAAAATGTTCATCATTAAAAAAGCCATACTCCAGACCTACAGAAAAAGAAGTAGAAGAACTAAAGTTACCTTCAATACCGGCAATTAAATTCAATCCATAAATAGATGATTTAACATTGGCATCTGGCGAGACAAAAGGATTTTCGTATATAGTAGAACGATAATCGTTTACATCCATATTACCATTTAATCCTCCGTACATTGCCACAATACCTTCCACTACGGTTAATCGGGCCAAAATATCTGGTGCAACAAAAAACTGATCTCCCTCAGAGTCTATTGAACCTCCGATAATCATTCCTACTTTCAAATCAAGATTGTCGAAAACAAAGTTAATTGATGGATTAGCCTCAATGTAAGTTAAGTTTCTTTCTGCAAAACCAAACATAGGACCTATCGAATCCGGAACACTTGTTTTATAACTTTCAATATTAGCATTCAATGCAAATCGCAAATCATTTATTGGGTGTTTTATTCCACCTGACAGTTTAAAACCATTTTGATTTACTCCGGTTACATTGCCAAATGTTGAAAAACCAAAATTGGCATGATACGCAGTTTTCCTATCATCCGCCTCATTATTCTGAAAACCCAAAAGCAAATCAAAAGCAGACAAGCGCTGTCTTTCATCCTGCATCAACTCACTTCCCGAAATAGCATCAATGGAGCCTGGTAAAAAATAATCAGTTTCATTGTCTAATGTCTGATATCCATAATACCTATATATATTGTGCTGAAAATTCAAATCAACACTAAAGGTTTTATCATCGAAAAAATGCTTGAAACCCAGATTTGCATAGGTATCGTTCATAGGTGCATCAACCGTTTCACCGTCTTCCAACTTAAGATTACCAAACGAGGATGTATGTCCGATATTCAAGCCTAAAAGAAAAGGCTCTGATTCAAGAATATTGTAACCCAATTCGCCTAAAATTGTGTTGTAATTCCCTATACCCCCTTTAATGTACGATTTCATTAAATACTCGTGATGCTTTGTTTGAATCTTAGCCGGAGTAATCATTGTAGGTTGATAGTCGGTATTTACAGAAGTACTGATAATACGATAATTGAAACTAGGGCGAAGAGTTACAGAGTCATTCACTTCAGGCATTTGATTTACCTTAAAAGCATCTGAAACCGTTGGTGTATACTCACGAACCACCTTTACATCTTTATTAATTTCTTCCTGCGCCTTTAAATTAGCAGAAATAACAACCAGACTAACTAAAAGTAACTTGATATATTTTGTTTGCATCAATTTCATTTTATTCGTTTTCAGAATCTATTCAACAACAGATATTGTATCGGCAACATTCTCAGCTTCAGCTTTAGGCTGCCACGCATTTAAATATTTATCTGCCCTTGAATGAATGTCATCATCTCCCTGGTAATTCTCTTTAATACTCTGTAAATACTGTATTGCCTGAAAATCTTCATTCCGGTCGTGATAGATTTCAGCTAATAAGATAAAGCTTCGTGCCAACCAATATTGATGTGGAGTACCCTTATCTATATAATCAAATATTTCTTTCTCCGAGCGGTCTTTCTCTCCCTGATTGTAATAATATTGAGCTACCCAATACTTTGCTTCTGCCCCTTCGCTACTTTTTGTGTTACCAGCCAATTTTGAATAACTCTTAAAAGCCTGTTCCTTATTATTTAACTGGTCGTAACTTTTGGCCATATAATAAGTTGCTTCCCTCTTTATTTCATCCGCTATTTTTGATCCATCCAAAACTTTTTGCGCTGCTTTGATACATTCTTCCGGTTGATCGAGTTTTACCAACGAACGCATCATACCAATTTTGGCTTCAATACGATTTTCACCAATCTCAGCTTCCTGTTCTAGACGCACAAAGGCATTGTAGGCTTTTCGATAGGCTTTTTGTTGGTAATTTAATTCACCCATTCGCAACAACGACTCTTCTGTAAACAAACTACGTCCTTTACTGGCAACATACTCATATGAACTTAAGGCATCACTTAAATCTCCACTCCTATATTGACAATCGGCCTTGTAAAAATGAGCATTCAACACAAATTTACCTTCAGGGAAAGTAGTCAGATAACTCTGAAAATGCTTAATTGCAGGTTCACATTCATTCTTCATATAAAAGCGCTCAGCAGTAACAAAGGTTAATGAATCCTGCTCTCGAATATCTATACGGGCAAAACCGCCTAAATTTTCTGTATATCTCACATATCCATCCAGGTTATTCTGATCCATGTATATATTCCGGATACCGAGTAATGCATCTTCTGCTTCCGGCGTACCAGGATATTCATTTACAACACGCTTATAAAAAGCCATGGAGTTATCCAGATCATTGTCATTATAATAAACCAACCCTAACTGAAGCATAGCCTTTTTAGCCAAACTACCTTTCGGGTACTTTTCTTTGATGGTTTTATAATTGTAAATAGCCTCATTTAGGTTACCCATAGCCACATACGAACGCCCCATTTCATACAATGCATCATCAACAAAAGGTGATTGAGGATAACGATTAGTTAAATCTTTTAATACCGCTATTTTCTGTTGATTATCTTTTGCTAGTCCCAGGCAAAAACCCTTTTGAAAAAGAGAATAATCAGGCGATCCTTCCGGAACTTTTGATGCCTTTGTATACATTGCAATAGCCTGTAAAAAATTACGATCCACATAGTAGCAATCACCAGAGCGATTTAAAGCATCGCCATACATCACACGATTTTTACCGTTGGTAATATTTATATATTTTCTAAACCATGTATTCGCCTCATTGTATTCTTTCTGTTTGAAATAGGAATAGGCGATATTGTAATGAGCTATCGGAAATTCGTTGGTTTGATAGGAACCCGGCATGTAAATAAACTCGCGATAATCCTTAATTGCTTTAGCAAAGTTATTGGTTCTGTAGTAGGCTTCTCCTCTCCAATAATAGGCTCCAACTTTAAGCTTTTTATTGTATTCGCCATACTTAAGGCTATAATCGAAAAATTCAATGGCCTCAGTAAAGTTCAAATCAGTAAACAACTCCAATCCTCTGAAATAAGCCACACGCTGCAAGGCACGATACACATCATCGTTTTTACGCTGAATCTTTTCCATCGACTTCAAGGCTTCGCTATAGTTTTTTGTAGTCAAAAAAGCCTGTCCCAAATATTGATAGGCTTGATCCACTTTATCACTCTCGGGAAACAACTCAATATAAGTCAAAAACGAATTGATGATTTCATTAAATGGCGAAAACGAAAGTTCGTAATTAAGCTTGATATAATTAAAGAGGGCATCTTCCTGAATTTCTTTGTCAAACTCATATTTTGAAGCAGCTTCAAAAGCTACACGGGCACGTTTCTTATCCTCAAGCTTAAGATAACAGTCTCCTAAATGATAATAGGCGTTTTGCGACATAATATCTTCAGCCGATGTAACCTGTGACAATGCTTCTGTAGCCTTTTCATAATCCTTGTTATAATATTGGCAAAAGCCTAAATGATAAAAATCTTCTCTTCGTGGTTGTGATGCTAAATCATTCGCTTTAATATAATACGGAATAGCTTTAGAATACTCTTTTTTACCGTAGTACGAATCCGCAATAATACGATTCATATCAGCCTGTCGTTCCTTATTACCTTCATTCACCATTGGCAATGCATAATCAATGGCGCTATCAAAATCATCCTGCAAATAATATATCTGAGCTATATAAAAAGGAACCACCTTTTTGAAACCCTTATCATTTTCCAGTTTCTTAAATCCATCTAATGCCGTTTGGTAGTTTCCTTTCTCGTACTGAATATGGCTATAATAATACTGCACCGAAGTGTAATACTTATTATTCTGGCCTTTTATCTTATTAAAGTAAACTAAAGCTTCCTCATACTTTTGTTGTTTAAACAAAGCATAACCGGCTGAAAAATTATAGTCCACACGGGTTTTCTTATCCAAACCATTTGCATCAACCTTTTCATACCACCGCGATGCCTGGCGAAACTTATTCTTATCTTTATAATAATCACCCATATGCATATTAGCATAAGGTAGTCGGTTGCTATAGGAATACTCTTTTATAAACTCTTCCCAGAGATATTGCATATCTCCATTATCCAGTTTTTGTGAACATACCCTTTGCAAGTAAGCTGCTTCGGCTACTCTGGCCGACATGTTATTTTGATTAGCCTCAACATATTCGTTAAATTGCAAACGTGCTAATCCATACTTCTGATGTTTGTATAATTCAATGCCCTTCTCATAAGCCTCTTCAACCGATTGATATTTTAACGATTTTTGAGCGAAGCTTACCTGAAGCATTCCTATAAATAGTAGAAAGAAGATATTTCTAATCATGCGCCTTAGGCTTAAGAAAATTATGATCGATTAATTACTATAACGCAGAAATAAGGCAATTAGTCTGTAAAACCTCATAACCGCTTAAAGATAAAAAAAGTGATTGAGCCTATACACAATCACTTTAGTTTTTTATCATCAAGAAATGAACAGCTTACTAATCCAATAAGTCAAAGTCAATTTCTTCTTGTTTACTTTCGGTAAGTCGGGTATCCTCACAGCGAATAGTTCGTCCCGGAAATTTCTTTAGAAGATTATAATTATGTGTTGCCATAACTACCGTTCTCCCTCCTTCACAGATTTTTTTCAACAATAACATTAATTCATCTGAAGTTTCCGGATCGAGATTTCCGGTAGGCTCATCTGCCAAAATTAAATCCGGTTCATTCAAAAGCGCCCGGGCAATTCCTATTCTTTGCTGCTCTCCACCCGATAACTGATGAGGCATTTTATAGCCCTTATGAACCATATCAACGTGCGAAAGCACCTCTCTTATTCGCTTATCAATCTCTTTTTTGTTTTTCCAGCCAGTAGCCTTCAATACAAACAAAAGATTATTATACACAGTGCGATCGGATAAAAGCTGAAAATCCTGAAAAACAATTCCCATCTTACGACGAAGAAAAGGTACTTTACTTTTCTTAAGAGACTTGAGTGGATATCCGGCAACAAATCCATACCCTTCCTGCAAAGGCAGCTCGTTGTACATTGTTTTAAGTAAACTGGATTTTCCACTCCCCACCTTACCAATCAAATACACAAACTCACCCGGTTTGATATGAAAATTTACATCCTGCAGTATTAAATGTTCCTGCTGACGGATGTAAACATTGTTAAAATCAACAATATTACCCTCTTTATTTACGGTGTTGTGTGAAGATTTATCCATAATTGTTACAAGCGGTTACTAATGCAACCCAAAGAAACAATTTTTTAAGGAATATTGAAAGGCAGAACTATTGTAGTTCTGCCAATGCATTTTTAACTCTGTCAAACGCTGTGCGTAATTGCTCTTCGCTGGCAGCGTAAGAAAAACGAATACATCTATCGTCACCAAAGGCTACTCCCGGCACCGATGCTACATGAGCATCTTCCAAAAGGTACAAACATAAATCCATAGATCCATTCATCACCTTTCCGTTTACACTCTTACCAAAATAATAGCTTAAGTCAGGGAAAATATAGAATGCTCCATCTGGCACTGATACCTTAAATCCAGGTATATCCTTAACCAGATCCAACACCATATCACGACGCTTCAAGAAGGCCTGACGCATATCTTCCACACAATCCTGACTATCGCCAATAGCAGCTTCTGCAGCTTTTTGAGCAATAGCACAAACACCTGAAGTGAACTGTCCTTGTAATTTAGATGTAGCTTTAGCGATAGGAAGCGGAGCAGCAATGTAACCGATTCTCCAACCTGTCATTGCATATGCTTTTGATACGCCATTGATTAAAATCGTTCTATCTTTCAAATAATCAACCTCAGCAAAACCTGCATGCTCACCCATATAGTTGATTTTCTCATAAATCTCATCTGAAATAATCAACACTTCAGGATACTTCTTCAACACTTCCGCCAAGGCAAAAACTTCTGCTTTGGTATAAACACTTCCTGATGGGTTGGAAGGTGAATTAAACATCACCGCCCTGGTTTTTGGGGTGATAGCTTTATCTAATTGTTCCGGTGTAATTTTAAAATCAGTATCAACACTTGATTCAATAATAACCGGGGTTCCTTCTGACAATTTAATTAAGTCGATATAACTCACCCAATACGGTGCCGGCACAATCACCTCATCTCCATTATTTACAAGACACTGAAGAACATTAGCCAAACTGTGTTTAGCTCCATTTGATACTACAATCTGGGCCGGATCGTAATCCAAACCATTGTCTTTTTTCAGTTTCTCACAAATAACTTTTTTCAAAGCCGGATAACCAGGTACGGGTGGATATTTTGTAAAATTATTATTTACTGCATCTATGGCGGCATCCTTTATATGATCGGGAGTTGTAAAATCAGGTTCTCCAAGAGTTAGATTTACAACATCTACTCCTTTATCCTGTAACTCTTTGCTTTTTTGATTCATCAGAATAGTTTGCGACTCTGATAAACGATTAATCCTGTCCGAAATTTGTAAAGCCTCCATAAATCGATTGCGTTTAAATTGACTCAGTTTCCTGTAAATTTTACAATAATTATAGTTTCCTGCAATACGAAAACATTTTCTATCTTGCAGCGAATTTAATACAAAACTAAGTAAAAAAAGCAAGTCCGCAAGGTTCAATTTATTATTAATTGTTGTTTTTTATCAGACAATTGCAGTAAATTATAAGCTGAGATTTAAAAGCGTTTGCAAATCAAAAGTTATTGAATCATCAGAATGGATTTGACTGAAAACAATTAACATACATAACTTAAATAAATTATAATGATTGACTGGCAAACAATCCTCTATCAGGCAATACCCTATTTAATGATTGGAGTTCCTATTCTAATCCTTATAAACTGGTTTTTAAAACAAAACCTAAAAACCAAACAGATAGAGCTATCCCTGTCGATGCAAAAAGAAATGCTTCCATTAAGAATACAGGCATATGAACGGCTTACTATTTTATTGGAGCGAATCAACCCTGATACTCTTATATTACGTGAACAAAAGCAAGGTTTATCAAACTTGCAGTTACACTCTTCTTTATTAAAAAGCATTCGTTCTGAATTTGAGCATAACCTGGCCATGCAAATCTACCTTCCTGTAAAAACATGGGATTTAATACTAAAATCACGTGACGAAGTAATAAAACTGATTAACACCTGTGCAGGAGAAGTAAAAGCAGAAGGCCCTTCAATGGAACTATCTCAAAAAATAATCGAGCGCTTCAGTAAAGAATCAGACTTTTACATTAAGCAGGCTAAAGAAGCATTAAAAAAAGACATTCAACTTTATTATTTTTCTTAACAGACGATTGCCACCATGCAAATCAGTATCATTACCGTTACTTATAATAGCGCACACACACTTGCATCCACTATTAATAGCATTAAAGAACAAACCGCTTTAAAAAATATTGAGTACATAGTTGTTGATGGAAATTCAACGGATGAAACCGTTGAGCTGATTAAGAATAACACCGATACAATCAGCCATTGGATTAGCGAACCCGACAATGGAATTTATGATGCAATGAACAAAGGTCTAAAGTTGGCCAACGGAGATTGGGTTGGTTTTTTGCATGCCGATGATGCTTTAGCCAGCAATAGTATCGTTGAAGAAATGCTGGAAGTGATTGCTACCAACAATACAATAAATGCACTATATGGCAACCTAAATTACGTGCAGGAAAACAATATCAACAAAACAGTTCGCCATTGGAAGAGCCAGCCATTTAAAACTAAGCTATTAAAAAATGGTTGGATGCCTCCTCACCCAACGCTATATTTAAAAAGAGATTTATTTCTTAAGCTCAATGGCTTTGATACTCGTTATAAAATTGCTGCAGACTATGATTTTATCCTTCGCTTGTTTTCTAATTCAGAAACACAAAGCTACTTTTTAAACAAACTTATTGTAAACATGCGAATGGGCGGTGCCAGCAATCAATCTTTGTCAAACATCATTCAAAAATCAAAAGAAGACTACCTTGCTTTAAAACGCAACAATATTGGAGGCTTTTCATCCTTACTGATTAAGAATTTCAGCAAATTATCGCAATTCTTTAAGCACAAATAATTTTTACGAACTGTAGTGTTCGCTATAATATTCGGCTGAATAATATCCATAGCCTTTTTCAGCCAGAGAAATATCATTCATTAAAATTCCAATCTTAGAAACATCTTCATCCATCAGATTTTCAATTGTTAGCGCCATATGCTCTCGTAAAGTATAATTGGCACGCACAACAAACAAATTATAATCCGATTCCTGAATTAACATCCTTGCATCAGCCACCAAGCCTATAGGGGGTGAATCCACAATTATCACATCAAAATGCTTTCGCAAATAATCAAACAACTCTTTGGGACCTGATCCCGAAAGCAATTCACTGGGATTTGGAGGAATTGGTCCTGCTGGCACAACCGACAAATTAGAATATTCAGTTTGATAAATGATGTCATCAATATTTGCTTCATCAATAAGATAATTTGACAAACCGGGCTTATCTATCAATTTAAATAAAGCAGTTAAGCGAGGCTTTCGCAAGTCAAAACCCAGTAAAATCGTTTTCTTACCCGATATAGCAAACACCGAAGCCAGATTCTCAGCGCAAAAGGTTTTACCTTCACCTGTATTAGTACTTGTTAAAGTAATTACCTGTACATCCCTATCTGAATTCATATACTTTAACTTCGTTCGTAATGCCCTGAACGATTCACTTATTATGGAATGCGGATGCTCGTGAATAACATTGTTTACTCCAGCTTTATTATGCACTACAGTACCCACTATTGACAAATTCGGAGCTACAAAATGCACATCATCTTTATTCCTGATTTTTGTATTTAAAAACTCTTTAAGCGCAATAAATGCCGCCGGTAAAATCAAAGCTAACAAAATACCCTTTTGATAATTACTTCTTTTAGTTGGAGAGACCACTGCCGAAATACTTGCATTATCAATTATCTCATTATCCGGAACATTACTGGCTTTGGCAATTTGAGTTTCAGATTGTTTTTGCAGCAAAAAAGTATAAATGGCATCATTCAACTTATACGACCTGTCAATTTTCAAGTAAGTCTTTTCCAATGCAGGTAACTGGTCCATATCAACCACAATGTCATTTATTTTTCTTTGATATTTTTGCTTTTCAAGATCCAAACTTCGTAGAACCTGATTAATACCCTTTACCAGATTTTCTTTAGTGACATCGATTTTACTCTCCAGAGCTCGTACATATTGATTATTCTTCTCAGCCGCACTATACAGCATCTCCTTTTCTTCTTCGTAAGAAATTAACTGAAGAACCAATTGATTAATAAAACTGGTATTTTCGTCATTAACAGCCGGTAACATATACTCTTCAATATCTGCTGTATCATCCAAATTATTTTGAAGATACTCGTAATACGACTCCTGCATTTCCAGCATCTTCACCTCTTTCTCTGCATCAAAATATTGTTCAGCTAATTTTTGCGAAAACTCAGACGGCCCCATAAAGCGGTTATCACGACGATAGTCTAACAAACTATTCTGAACCTTATCCAAGGTATCTGCAATATTATCCAACTGAGAATTTATAAACGCCAAAGAGCGCGTAGCCATGTTGTTTTTCTGCTCTAAATTATGCTCCAATATCACCTCGCATAAAGCATCCAGAAAAACTGTTAATTTTTCATGATTCGTTCCAGTTGCCGTTACAAAAATAATACTCGATCCCTCTCTGTATGAACTAACTCCCAACCTGGAACGATATTGATTTGCCAGTTGGTCGTGCGACTTAAAAACAAAATGATACGTCGCATCATCCTTAAAAACATTTGAACTTGGTATAATACGAAATGAAAATTGATCTCTCGTCAACCATTCTCCCATCTTTAAATTCTCGTGTAAATCAATTGGACCTGTTGATCCGGCTCTTTTATCTCCATCAAAAATAAATAAAGCACCACCTTCAGTCTGCACTTCTACACTCACTTCATCATCTGAAATATAATTTACATTGATAGGTACATTCAGGAGTTGTGGGTGCAAGGAATCAAACTCAACAATAAATGGCTTACTATAGTATAGTTCAGTATCTTTAAATACACCTTCAACCACATAAGTTACCCCAAAATTCAATCGATCAATTGCTTTCTTAACCAGTTTCTTCGAACGAATAACAAACATTTGATTCTCAACATTTCTCACTTCAGGGGATAACCCAAAGCCTTCAATTAGTTCTGAACGACTAATTGACTGTTGATCTCCACTTTTTAACAACATTGTGGCACGAGCCTGATAAACAGGCACGGTATAACGATGATATATATAAACAGATCCAACACACAACGGAAATGAAATCACAAACAAATACCAATTTTTCCGAAGAAGAAATAATATTCGTTTAAGATCGAATAATGAATCGTTTGATTTTCCTTTGCGCGCATTATGCGATATATACTTACTGCCTTTTTCGACTGGAGTCATAGATTGAGTTTTGCAAGGCAAATATAATTATTTTAAGTAATCAGTCAGCCCTCTGTTTGATGGATTGGGTTTTAGGAGAATTAAACAGGACTACGATACACAAAATGTCCACAGCAACCTTCTTTGGTAAAGTTCTCTCCATCGTAAACCATATTTCCTCTTACAAAAACAAAGTCAGGACGCCCACGCAATTTCACACTCTTACTTTCTGATTCCATACCAACCGGGAAATTACAATATAAGTTCCGCTCAAAATCAGGATCCCAAACAACAATATCAGCATCACTACCCACTTTTAAAGTGCCTTTTTTTGGATAAAGCCCAAATATTTTTGCCTGCCTGCCGGAAACTATTGAGGCAAATTCCGAAATACTGATCTTTCCTTCTACAACTCCAGCTGTATATATTACAGAAAGAAAATTCTTTAATAAAAAAAACTCATCTGGTCGATTATTAACCTGACTTGTTTTTACAATACCCTCCCCGGATAGGTTTATTAATGGACGTGCAATAAAGAAATGAGGATCTTGTAAAAGCTCCCAAAAATAATTTGTTTTAATAAGTGATAATCGGTTACTCAGTGAAAAACCTGAAAAAATAGAATCTTCATTAATTTCATATCTATCCTGACCACCAATATTAAATGGAAACACAATTTCAGCCGAAATCAATCCTGACTCCCGATACTCTTCTATCACTTCCATTTGTTCCTGAAAACTAACACCTAACAAACTTAACCGACAACCAAACTTTACGATCTTTTTAATAATATATCTGAACTGTCGCAGATGTTCATCAATAGATTCTTTGTATTCCTCATCCCAATTTGAAAAACGATGTTCCATTATTTCGGGCTGCTGCATTTCCAGTACCACAACCAAATCAAAATAAGCAATCACCTGAAGAATTTCATCCAGCTTAGACTGATTAAAAGAGTCTAATACAGGCCATCGAAGAAAAAAAGAAGTTATACCTTCATGAGAGTAACAATAATCAATATCCTTAGCAGTAATTCCCTCCCATCCTTGCAAGGCCAAATGAAAGCTATAATCAGGAACGACAAAAAACTTTTTATTTCTTCTGTTTATTAATTCACTGGTTGCGTCCAACGAATAGCCAGGCATCATCGTTTCGATCAAAGCTGTTGTACCTCCCATTATTTCGGCTTGATTAAACCTCTTTTGAATGTCACTTTCGACTGTGCATAACTCACCAAAAGCAATGCTTGTATCAATAGCTCCGGGCAATAAAAATTTACCTCCGGCATCAATTACCGGAGTCTCAGGTTCAGGTCTTTCCAAACCATTTCCAATTGCAACAATTTTATTACTGCCTATTAGTAAATCAGCCTCCACCACCTCATCATCACCTACTACCTGGCCATTTTTAATTAGTACATAATCCATAATAAGGTGTTTTATACCAATATAAATAAAACATAGAAGGTTTGCAAAATCAATACATCTTAGCATACTATTAAGGCTTAAAGAAAAGTGTAGAACCTTTTGCACTCTTTTGAAAAGCATTAGTTTTGCGAAAATTTTTACTTCATGTGGTTTTTATACGCTCTAGTGTCAGCTCTTTTTTTAGGTATTTACGATGTTTTAAAGAAGGTATCTGTAAATAACAATGCTGTTTTTCCGGTATTACTTGTCAGCACCCTGTCTTCAGCCCTGTTATTTCTACCCATATTTATTTTATCGCGAAATGGTTACCTAATTGAAGGAGACTTGCTTTTTATACCCAGAGCCGATTTACAAACACATTTATTTATTTTTGCCAAAGCAGTATTAGTTCTTACCTCATGGATCTTTTCATTTTTTGCCCTCAAACATCTACCTATTACCGTTGTTAGTCCAATCCGAGCTACAGGTCCATTATGGACATTAATTGGAGCCATTTTAATTTTTGGTGAGCAACTAAATATTACACAATGGTTAGGATTGATAATAACATTGCTTTTTTTCTACCTTTTCTCAACTATCGGTAAACTCGAAGGAATTTCATTAAAAAACAACCGTTGGTTCTGGTTTATTATTTTGGCAACATTAACTGGAGCAGCCAGCGGATTATACGATAAATACTTGATGACCAATTTAGACAGAATGGCTGTACAAAGTTGGTTTTCTGTTTATCAAGCAATGTTAATGGTTCCTATTGTTTACCTTATTTGGTACCCCCAACGAAAAAAACACGGTTCTTTTACATTTCGATGGAGCATTCCAATGGTTGGCATTATGCTGGTTATTGCCGACTTTGCATACTTTTATGCACTGAGCAATCCAGAAGCCTTAATTTCAGTTATTTCAGCCTTACGTCGGGGTAGTGTAATAATTGCTTTTGTTTTCGGAGCTTTACTATTCAAAGAAAAAAACATCAAGCGAAAAGCTATTTATCTGGCAGGTATCCTAACAGGTATTCTTCTGCTTCTTCTAGGCTCAATGTAAGAACTAAAATCAGTCATCCGCCAGTGAGTAAATTTGATTACTAATTCACATTGGCCAAAATAAGGTTTAGCAATGTTTATCTTTGTTAATTAGCGCCCTTTAGTCATAAAGTGTGCAAATATCAGTGCACGTTTTCGTACAACCCCCTGTATCAAAACCGAACAAATTTTTAAAGCCAAACAATTCAATTTTCTCACATAAAAGCCTAATTAAGTTAATATTACAAACACTGGCACAGCAATTGAAGAATTAATTCCTGATTTGCAAAGGCAAACAACGGAAAAATGCAAATAGTACACAACTAAGCTTTGACCGAACCGAAGACTTAAGTCTTCATAACCCTATTTTTTTTGCCAAGGTAAAATGAAGAGTGACCCCACAAAAGAAAATGGCGATTTCTTAACACTAACTGAACAGTTTAAAATGGCGATTTTATTCTGTTTTAATCATTTAAACCAGGCACAGCTTGTAAGATTAAAGTGCACAATTCTAGTGTTTTGGCGATAAAGGTGCAATTTCTCTTCAGGCAAGAGGCTGATACCGAACCCTAGGACAGCCTCTTTTTTTTAGTCAACTCCTTAATGTTTAAATACCCTAATGCATTAGCCTCTTTCAGAGGCTTTTGTTTTTTACACCCATTTACCACCTTATAAATCGTTAATAAAGTGTTGATATAATTGCTTGTAATGCGATTGGAAGTATTGATTAATTTGATATTTTTGTTGCATAAATAACGATGAAGTATATGCAGGATTTCTTGCACGCCAACCATGATGATGTAGTAGAGGCTGTTAAACGATTTGAGAGGATGATCAGCAAAGACAAAGAAGTCTTTTTTGACGTACATCAAGTTGAAAATATTTTTGATTTCTATCTGGAGAAAAGCCTATTAAAACAGGCTGAACAGATTCTACAAATAGGATTGCGACAACATCCACAATCCACTTCTCTTCTTGTAAAAAAAGCAGGCTTCTTGGCTGATTCAAATCAACTGGATGATGCCCTTGGTATTTTACTAAAAGTGGCCCCCATTGAAAACACCAATCCTGAAGTATTTATCACATTAGGATGGGTTATGTTGCAAAAGGATGAAATTCATTCGGCAGTAAGATATTTTAACCGGGCGGTAGACCTTGCTTTTGATGATGAAGAGGATATTCTTTTAGAAATAGCTTATAACCTCAACCAGTCAGAAGTATATATTGAGGCGGTAAAGTTTCTTGAAATACTTTCTAATAAATACCCCAATAATACCAATGCTTTGTTTGAATTTGCTTTTGCACTGGAGAAAATAGGCGAAAGACAAAGAAGTATTAACATTTATGAAAGAGTTCTTGAATTAGATCCTTTCTCAGAAAATGCATGGTATAATGTTGGAATTCTTTATAACAAAGAAGATCGTTTTATTGAAGCCAGTCAGGCATATGACTTTACCATTGCCATCAATCCATACCACACCGAGGCCTATTTCAACAAAGGAAATAGCCTGGCACATAAAGGATGCTTTGCTGAAGCTCTAGAAGCTTATATTTATCATGTTAGCTTAAGCCGCGATGTTGTTTTAACCTATCAGTACATAGCTGATTGCTGGGAACAACTCGGCAATTTTGATATGGCTATTCGTTTTTACAAGCTGGTAACCAAAGAACTCCCCGAAAGTGGAGATGCATGGTATGGAATTGGAACAGCTTTGATGGAAAAGGAAGATTTTAAAAACGGTCTCCAGGCCATTGATCAAGCCATTTCGATAAACCCAATGAATGCTGACTATTGGTTTGCTCATGCACGTGGATTATTTGAATTAGACCAAGCTGATGATGCCACTCGAAGTCTTGAAAATGGTTTAAACATCGATCCGGAAGAACTAAGCGGATGGATTGAATTACTTAAACTGAAGATGGGACTGGATAAATCGTTTGTACTACAAGAGTTTTTAAAAGAGTTACAAGAGCAATACTCCGATGTAGCAGCCATTCATTATCTTTCGGTAATAATTAATTACAAGTATTTGAATGATAACATCTCAGCTTTTTCTGAGTTAAAAAAAGCATTGAATACCGACTCATCGCTATTATCTTATTTATTGGATGAAATTCCTGAAATTCAAAAAATTCCAGAATTCAAATCAATTCTTCCAAACACTTAACATACAACTTACAGCTACTTATGAGTAAGCAAAATTTTTCGTTTTATTTAAAAACTGCTATCAAAGGAGCAGCCATGGGTGCTGCCAATGTTATACCTGGCGTTTCAGGTGGAACTATTGCTTTAATTACCGGAATATTTGAACGATTAATTAATGCCATTAAATCTTTTGATGTAAAAGCTCTTAAACTCTTATTAACTGGTAAATTCAAAGAGTTTGCTGATCACATCGATTTAGCTTTCTTGGTTTCTTTATTTGCGGGTGTTGGAATTGCCATTATTTCGCTGGCAAAACTTTTTAAATTTTTGTTCGAAAATCATCCCATTTATATTTGGGCTTTTTTCTTTGGACTAGTAATTGCTTCTGTATTTTTTGTGGGTAAAACAGTAAAGAAATGGAATGCTTCTTCCATCGTAAGCCTAATAATCGGAACCGCAGTGGCTGTATCAATATCTGTATTGACGCCAGCTTCAGAAAACAATTCATTTATCTATTTACTATTTTGTGGTGTGGTAGCCATATGTAGTATGATACTACCTGGTTTATCAGGCTCATTTGTTCTCATTCTTTTGGGAAATTACCAATTGGTAATGATTAATGCTGTTAGCGAGTTAAATGTTAAAGTATTATTACCTGTAGCAATAGGTGCCGGAGTTGGACTGGTAGCTTTCTCTCACTTCCTGTCTTGGCTATTAAAAAAATATCATAACCAAACCATCGCATTATTATCGGGATTTATTGCCGGATCATTGGGTATATTATGGCCTTGGAAAGAAGCCGTTACAAAACAGTTTGGCGAAAAAATTAAAACGGTTGACTACAATTATTATTTACCAAACTTAGACGGCGGGTTTTATTTGGCCTTGTTTTTTATTATTTTAGGGATAGCTAGCATTGTTGCCACCGAATTAACAGCCAATAAAAAACATCAAAACGCATAGTCATGAAAACTTTTGGTTTAATAGGTTATCCTCTTGCTCAATCATTTTCATACAAATACTTTACTCAAAAATTCAAAGACGAAAATATTAACGCCCGCTTTTTGAATTTTGAAATTCCTACTATTGAGGAACTTCCCAGCTTAATTGATCACCACCCCTACATTGCAGGTCTTTCAGTTACTATTCCATACAAAGAAAAGGTGATAAAATACCTGAATGAATTGGATATAACCGCTGAAAAAGTTGGGGCTGTTAATTCAATTAAAATAACCTGGAAGGATAAGAAACCTTATCTCAAAGGATACAATACTGATTTGATTGGGTTTAAGAATTCCATTCAGCCTTTATTAAAAGATCATCATAAAAAAGCCTTAGTTTTAGGAACAGGTGGCGCAGCAAAAGCAGTTGCACACGCATTAGAGATGCTTGGTCTTGAATTTAAATATGTAAGCCGTAAAGCTGATTCTGACAATTTAATCAACTACGCCTCATTATCAGAAGACATTCTCAATGAATATACTGTCATAGCCAACTCAACTCCACTGGGCATGTATCCTAATATTGATAAGTGCCCTGACATTAACTATGATTGTTTATCGGACAAGCATTTACTTTTTGATCTGACATACAATCCAGAGAATACCAAGTTTATGCAGTTGGGGGCAAAAAACGGAGCTACAACTAAAAATGGTTTGGAGATGTTGCATCTTCAGGCAGAGGCATCATGGTCAATCTGGAATGATTTATAAATCAACCTGTACTGGTGGTTTCTTTTCAATAGGCTGAAATAATTCATTAGAATATTCAACATCAACTAAAAAAAGTGCTTGTGGCGGAACTGATGTTCCTGCCTGCGAACGATTTTTTGCCTCAATCACTTCTTTAAATTGCTCAATCGTCATTTTACCTCTTCCCACTTCCAATAAAGTGCCTACAACTGCCCGAACCATGTTACGCAAAAAACGATCAGCCTTAATTACAAACACCAACATATCATCTTTATCCACCCATTGAGCCTGCATTATTTTACAATTATTTGTTTTGGTATCTGTATGCAACTTACTAAAACTGGTGAAATCGGTGTATTCAAATAACGTGTAGGCAGCTTCATTCATTTTTCCAACATCAATGTGAAATGAAGGACGATATGATATGTCATTAAAAAAAGGAGTTTTAAAAGGCTTAATATAATAATGATAGGTTCTTGAAACTGCACCAAAACGACTATGAGCCTCATCATCAACCAAAAACAAGGAGTACACAACTACATCATTTCGTAAAATACGATTTAATCGATGAAGAATAAACTGAGTATCCTCAATAGCTTGTTCACAATCGAAGTGAGCCACAAAATAGGAAGCATGTACCCCTGTATCAGTTCTTCCGGCGCCAACCACATTCACCTCTTCACGAATAGCTTTTTTTAAAGCATCATTAATTACTTCCTGCACACTTATTGCATTGGGCTGAATTTGCCACCCATGATAGTTTTGACCATTATAGGCCATCTCCATAAAATATCTTGGCATACCAATTGAAAAATTTGTACAAAGAAACAAAAAAACACGCACCTGAAGAACTCTTGTTTTCACTTGACAGCCCTATGGCTTTTTAGTAACTTATTCAATCATCAGTTAAGATTGCAGAAGACGAAAAGGCAGAATAAAGATTTACTAACCTATTAAAAACCGACACCATGAATACACTGGATGTATCAATCAGAGATTCGGAAAAGGTAGCTAAGATAAAAGATACCTTAAGCATGATGTTGCGGGCACAGGAAGAAGGTGATCTTACCACTTTTGCATCCTCTTTCGCTCACGACAATGATATGATCAACATCGGAACCGATCTGGACGAAATCTGGCATAACTGGAGCAGTTTCTATACCTGGATGGAATCGGCCATTATTGATAGAAAAGGCTACACTATAACAGAAAAAGACACTCATGTTAAATTAAGCCAATCGGGTGATGTAGCATGGTATTCTCAATTACTTGACACCTGCTTCGAAACCAAAGGGGAACCATTTAATCTGGAAGGTTTCAGACACACAGGTGTAATGGAAAAAAGAAACAAAAAATGGGTAATTGTACAAAGTCATATTTCGGCACCTTACAACAACGCCCAGGAAAACCCGCTAGATTAATTACTTAAAAAACTTTCATTTTTATGAAACGAGAAATTGGAATTTGGTTAAATTCTACCAAAGCCATTTTGGTGGATATTAACAATGGTAACCAAACCGTTAAAACCATTGAATCAGACATCGAAAGCAGAACCCGTTTTCCCGGAGAGGGTAAAAACTATTCACGATTAGGAGCTATGCAGGTAAATCCGAGTAAGAAGCTGACTAATCGCAAGAAGCATCAGCTTCATCATTACTTTGATGAAATAATTAATAACATTGAAGACGCTTCGGACCTGTTTATTTTCGGACCGTCAAAAACAAAAAATTTACTGGAAAAGGAGTTAAAAAAACATCATCAATTTCAGGATAAATTTATACAAACTGAGAACTCAGATAAATTAACTCAAAAACAATTAATAGCAAAAGTGAAAGATCACTTTGAATCAATAAAATCTTAATACATAAACAAATCCGGGTTATAATGCCCGGATTTTATTTTATGATTCTATTATTGATCACCATATTAAACTTATTCCCTTTGCAACAAGAGGAAGATAGCATGAGGCAGAAAATGGTACAAGAACAAATTATTAACAGAGGTATTACTGATGAAAATGTTATTGACGCCATGTTAACTGTTCCCCGTCATTATTTTGTACCACAAATACATAAATCCAAAGCATATTACGATTGCCCCTTACCCATTGGCTACAATCAAACTATTTCTCAACCCTATATTGTAGCTTTCATGACAGAAAAACTGAAATTATCCCCTGATGATAAAGTGTTGGAAATTGGAACGGGCAGCGGATACCAGGCAGCCATACTATCACAGATAGTTGACAGTGTTTTCACCATTGAAATAATCAATCAATTAGCTACCATCAGTCATCAAAAATTAAAAACTGCAGGTTATGCAAATATTTATTGCAAAGCAGGCGATGGTTATAATGGCTGGCCCGAACACGCTCCCTTTAACGCCATTATAGTAACTGCTGCACCCGATCAAGTTCCACAACCTTTGCTCGACCAATTAGCGGAAGGAGGACGACTGATAATACCCGTAGGCCCTACTCATGACATTCAGCACCTGAAGATATATAAGAAAGAAAGAGGGAAAATAAAACAGAAGAACCTGTTAACGGTTAGGTTTGTACCTTTTATGAGAAACAGCGATCTGTAGTTTTGACCTTGAACAGACACAACCTTTCTAGCAATATTTTGTTATAATACTGAATTACAAACCTTATAATAAGATTATGTATAGAATTATTTTAACGCTGACTTTAATTTTAGCTTTACCGGTTTACAATAGTGCCCAGGCCGATAAATCTTTCTATGACTTTACCGTTAAAGACATTGATGGAAAATTATTCGATCTTAGTGAATTGAAAGGAAAGAAAGTAATGATTGTGAATGTTGCCAGCAAATGCGGACTTACTCCTCAATATGAACAATTACAACAACTATATGAACAATATGGAGGCGACGATTTTATGATCATCGGTTTTCCGGCAAATAATTTTTTGAGCCAGGAACCAGGTACCGAGAGTGAGATTAAGACTTTTTGTACCGAAAACTATGGTGTAACGTTTCCTATGATGTCAAAAATATCGGTTAAAGGTGATGATATACATCCTTTATACCAATGGCTAACCACCAAAACACTTAATGGATTTGAAGACAGTAAAGTAAAATGGAATTTTCAAAAATACCTGATTAATACTGACGGAACCATTGCTAAGGTTATTTCACCAAAAACCAAACCATACGACCAGGAAATAATTGATTGGATTACAAACTAAAAGTTGTCACCCTCCTAAGATATGCGACACTATCCCAATGCATTCATTTATTAGGTTGACAACTTTTACTAAAAAAAACGAAGCGAATTGACTTCTTAGTATCAATTCGCTTCGTTTTTTTTATTTTAGACTAATAACCTGAGTCCATATAAAATTCTGAACTTAGGTTAGTTTAAACCTCGTTTTGATAGTAAAGCATCAACAGTTGGTTCTTGTCCTCTGAATTTCATATACTGCACCATTCCTTCATCTTCACCACATTCCGATAAACAATGTTTGCGGAACTTAGCAGCCAATTCCGGATTAAAAATATCACCTGATTGCTTAAAAGCATCAAAAGCATCAGCATCTAATACTTCTGCCCAAATATACACATAGTAACCAGCTGCGTATCCGCCATCGAAAATATGACCAAAGTATGTTGTTCTGTATCGAGGTATAATTTCATCGATCAAACCAATTCGATCCATCGACTCTTTTTCAAATAGTAATGCATCATCCACCTCCTGTGCGGCAGATAAACTATGCCAATCCATGTCCAATATAGATGCTGCCAAATATTCAACGGTTGCAAATCCCTGGTTAAAATGGCCACTGCTTTGAATTTTCTGAATCAGCTCATCCGGAATTATCTCACCTGTTTTGTAATGCTTGGCAAAATGCTTCAATACTTCTGGTTCGGCAGCCCAATTTTCCATTATCTGAGATGGTAACTCTACATAATCCTGAGGCACTACTCCCGCTGTTCTTTTATATTCGCCGGTAGTAAACAAACCATGCAAAGCATGTCCGAATTCATGGAATAAAGTACTTACTTCGTCGAAATTTAATAAGGCCGGCGCATCACCCGTAGGTTTCGTAAAATTACAAACAATAGATACCAAAGGGGCTGTTTTCACCCCATCACAGGTAATAGATTCACGAAATCCAGTACACCAGGCACCCGGTCCTTTACTATTTCTCGGATGATAATCTAAATACAACAATCCTAAGTGTGCTCCATCCGCTTCTTTCACCTCAAATACCTCAACTTCATCATTATATAAAGGCACATTATCAGTTGAAGAAAAAGTAACTCCATATAATTGATTAGCTACCCAAAACATTCCATCACGAACATTACTCAACTGGAAATATGGGATTATTTGCGCCTCATCAAGGTCATATTTAGCTTTTCTTAACTTTTCGGAATAATACCACCAATCCCAACTTTTGAGCTCAAAATCGCCGCCTTCTGCATTAATTATGGCTTGCATTTCTTTTAACTCAGTTTTTGATTTATCTAAAGCCGGCACCCAAAGCTGATTAAGAAAATCATACACTTTGTCAGGAGTCTTTGCCATATTCTCATCAATCACATACCCGGCATGAGTATCATACCCCAACAGTTTTGCCCTATCAGCTCGAATACTCGCCATCTGAATAGCGATTTCTTTATTATCAAATTCATCGTTGTTATTACCTCGCATAAAATAACCACGGTAGATCTTTTCTCTTAGTGCTCTATTATCAGCATACTGCAAAAATGGAATTAAGCTTGGTTTTTGAAGAGTGAACATCCATTTTCCTTCTTCACCATTTTGCCTGGCTGTTAAAGCAGCTGCTTCAATCACTCCTTCAGGCAAGCCCGCCAAGTCTTCCTCTTTGTCAATTATCAACTGAAAGTTTTCGTTTGTTTCAGCCAGCTGGTTTTCACCAAACTTTAATTGCAATAAAGCCAGTTTCGCATTCAGTTTCTTTAACTTTTCCTGATCCTCAGTACTTAATTCAGCACCATTTCTCACAAAATCGTTATAATACTTTTCAACCACCCTTATTTGAGAGAGGTTTAGATCCAAAGTCTCTCTTTGATCATAAACCGACTTAACACGTTTAAACAACTCCATATTCATTGAGATATTGTCACGATGTTTAGTCATTAAAGGAGCTACCTCACGGGCAATAGATTGTAACTCATCATTATTGTCCGTTTCTTTAATATTGTAAAATACGCTTCCTACTTTTGTTAGCAGTTCACCAGATTTATCAAAAGCAACAATAGTGTTTTTAAAATCAGGAGCTTGCATATTTTTCACAATAGCCTCTATTTCTTTATTCTGCTCTTCAACCCCCTTTTTAAAGGCAGGTAAATAATGCGACTCTTTAATTAAATCAAAAGGAGGTGCCTTAAATTCAGTATCATAATCCACAAAAAAAGGATTTTGCTCCTCTACCGTTTTATTCTGACAAGAATTAATCATTATCGTTAATGCAATTAATAAAAAACATAAGTGTTTCATTCTTTTCATAGATTCTTTAAATAAATATGGTGGTTTTCAATTTTTAATCAATATACCGTTTAACAATATTTCCGTATGCATCTATGCGCCTGTCCCTTAGAAAAGGCCAAATACGACGAACATCTTCACTTCTCTTCAGATCGATCTCCTGTATAATATTGCAATGTTCATTTGAAGGAGCACTTGCCAATATTTCCCCTTGCGGACCAGCAATAAAACTATTTCCCCAGAATTTAATTCCATCTGAATTACCTGTAGGATCTGATTCATGACCTGTTCGGTTTGCCACTATAACAGGTAATCCATTTGAAACAGCATGAGCTCGTTGCGAAATCGTCCAGGCACCAAGTTGACGTTCCTGTTCATCAGATGTATCATTGATATCCCAACCTATTGCTGTAGGATAAATCAAAACCTCTGCTCCCTTCAAAGCCATCAGCCTGGCTCCTTCAGGGTACCATTGATCCCAACAAACTAAAACACCTAACTTACCAACTGAAGTTACTATGGGTTCAAACCCCATATCACCTGGAGTAAAATAGAATTTTTCGTAAAAACCGGGGTCATCAGGAATATGCATTTTGCGGTATTTACCAGCTAGACTTCCATCTTTCTCAAATACAACCGCTGTATTATGATACAAGCCTGGAGCACGTTTTTCAAATAGTGATGTAACCAATACTATCCCCAGCTCTTTTGCAATAGCTCCATAAAATTCTGTAGATGGTCCAGGAATGGTTTCAGCTAAATCAAAATAGTCAACCGTTTCGTGCTGACAGAAATACAAACTATTGTGCAACTCCTGCAAAACAACTAACTCCGCCCCTTTATCTGCACAATCCCTTATATTTCGCTCCAATAATTTACAATTATCATTAACTGAATCTATATTTGATTGCTGAACAACACCTACAATTAACTTCTCTTTTTTCATGTTTTGTTATTTTACAAATCCAATGGGATATTGCATGGTAATACAATGCAGTGAACCATGTTGTTTAATCAAAGGCAAACAATTGATTCCAATAATTTGATGTTGGGGATACAATTGTTGAAACATCGACTTTACTTCCTCATCTTTAGGAGAATTATAAAAGGGTAACAATACTTTTTTATTGACAATTAAAAAGTTAGCATAGGTTGCCGGAAGACGGTCTTCATCTTCATAAACCTTATCCGCCATTGGTAATTTTACTAAGCGATATGGTTTTCCATCTTTTTGTCTGAATTTCATCAATTGATCTTCCATTGCCTTCAGACTATTAAAATGCTCATCTTCTGCATCATCACAAACAACGTAAGCAATTGTTTCTTCATCAACAAACCTTGCCAATGTATCAATATGACTATCTGTATCATCTCCAGCCAGGTAGCCATGTTCAAGCCAAAGTATTCTGTCGGCCCCCAATCGCTGTTTCAGCTCTTCTTCAATCTGCTCCTTATCACGTTCAGGATTACGCTGGGGCGATAGTAAACACTCTGCTGTTGTTAAAACCGTTCCTTTCCCATCTGACTCAACACTTCCGCCTTCCAAAATAAAATCAAGGTTATTTGAATACTCAACATCTTCATTAAAAATATTTGAATGAAACATATGTTGAGTAATAGCATTGTCTTTTTGATAGCTAAACTTCTCTCCCCACGCATTAAAACCAAAATCGAGAAGTACAGGTTTTCCATCTTTAAAGACAGAGATTCCTCCATGGTCACGCGCCCATGTATCATCAATCTGACTCTTAACCACTTTTACATTCTCCTTTTCTGAAAACATCAGACTCACATCATCTATATCCTGAGCCACTATGATCACTTTTTGATCCTGACTGATTTCATCAACAATTGTTTTATAAACAGGAATGACTTCGTTCAGATCATCTTTCCAATCGGTTGTAGAATCAGGCCATGTTAACTGAACAGCACTTTGCTTGTGCCACTCTGCTGGAAACTCTCTCATTTAGTATAAATTATATGAAGGCAAAAATAATGAAAATGTTAATTCAAATACTTGGACACAAAAAAAGACACCCAAAAAATTGGATGTCTTTTTTCAAAAATAGCGTTATCAAGTTACGACTTCAACTGAGCCTCAATTTCTTTAATTTGACCTTTGAAATCTTTATCAGTTTCAATTAAGTTATTAACAGCCTTGCAAGCATGCAAAACCGTTGCATGATCTTTTTTTCCAATCTTAGCTCCAATAGTAGATAAAGAAGAATTGGTTAAACCTTTACTAAAATACATAGCCACCTGGCGAGCCTGCACAATTTCACGCTTTCGAGTCTTAGATTGGAGCAAATCCAAATCTAATCCGAAATAATCACAAACTGTTTGTGAAATAGATTCGATAGACACTTCGCGAGAAGTTTTCTTAACCAACTTATCTATAATACTTTTAGCAGTTTCGAAGTTGATTTCTTTTTTATTTAAAGTAGCCTGAGCCAGTAATGAGATCAAAGCACCTTCCAACTCACGAACATTATTCAAAACATTGCTGGCAATGTAATAAACAACATCCTCAGGTACAGTTAACCCATCGGTATATATTTTACGATTTAATATTTCTACACGAGTTTCAAAATCAGGAATCTGCAAATCAGCTGATAAACCCCACTTAAACCTCGACAACAATCGATCTTCCATTCCAGCCAACTCAACAGGAGCTTTATCACTAGTGATAATCAACTGCTTACCTGTTTGATGTAAATGATTAAAAATATGGAAGAATGTATTTTGTGTTTTTGTTTTTCCGGCAAACTCATGAACATCATCGATAATTAAGACATCGATCATTTGATAGAAATTCAAAAAGTCATTTTGTGAATTATTTCTAACCGAGTCTGTAAACTGAGTTTGAAATTTGTTTGCATTTACATACAAAACTGTTTTTTCCGGCATTTGACGCTTCACTTCAATACCAATTGATTGCGCCAGGTGAGTTTTACCCAAACCAGAGTTACCATGTAAGAATAATGGGTTAAATGCCGTTTTACCTGGATTCTTTGCTACAGCCATTGCCGCATTACGAGCAAGTCGATTACAATCACCCTCAATATAATTCTCAAAACTATAATCATTATTTAACTGAGGATCAACATTTAACTTTTTTATCCCCGGTATAACAAAAGGGTTTCTTATATCAGGACGTTCCTGATTTGAACTAACTGAAACAGGTCGATTACGTAAATCTGTTTTGTTAGTTGTTGGGAAATTTAAAGTATATGGCTTTCTGTTATCAATATGACTGTTGTCCATAACAACATTATATTCCAGCTTAGCGGTGGATCCCAAACTTTTTCTAAGCGTTTTGCTTAGCAAATCAATATAATGTTCTTCCAGATATTCATAAAAGAATAAACTGGGTACCTGAATGGTTAAGATGTCCTTTTCCAATTTCACAGGCCTAATTGGTTCGAACCAGGTTTGGTAACTTGTTTGAGGTATATTGTCCTTTATCACCTGTAGGCAATTATCCCAAACATTAGAGTAATCGACATTCATTCTTTTCGTTTCCTTTTTTAAGCTTTATGTTCAACACTATCCCTTTTCCGAAAACAAAATTTGTGAAAAAAAAATGGAAAAAAAAATATTAATTTTCTTGATTTTCTCATTATTGTCGTTCTTACACTATAAATCAGCCATTTAATGATTTTAAGGTTAAGATACTGAAATTCTGACATATAGCATTTAAACACTATTACAACACTACTTGCAACCTATTGAATTATCAGGCATTTTAGAATATTCTAAAAAAAAATTTAATACGACGGTAAAAAAAAATTAATACACACCTATTGATTATAATATATATTTATTATTTAGATCTTTTTTTAGCTTTTCTCAAACTTAAAGACTCCCCATTTTCAAAAGCGACGATCTTTGCCTCATCATAAAAGTCCTTCACTTCGTCATATACTTTTTCTATTTCATCAAATGAGCGAGATTGACCAACTGAGTAGTAATATTTAGATTTTCGATAATCTTCAAATACATTATATTTTCCATCCAAAATTACCGAATCCATTTGAAGAGGTTTTTTCGATTCTTTAAGTTGAACCTGAAATACAATACCGGTTATTCCGTACGAACCATCAGAAACAGTTACATTCTTACCTAAATCGATTGCTGAGAAGCTCACATATCTTTTAGGATTATGCCTTACATCAATCAATAAACGATTTAAACTAGCAGAAACTTCGGTTAACGAATAATAAAGCTCCTTATCTGTTAATAACAACCCTAAACTACCATCGCCTTCATTAATAGTAGCAAGCAATTCAGATGTATTACCTAAAGTTTTCTTTAATTCTTGAAGAGACTCATCAATTTGAGCATTTTCTAATTGTTGACTAAAACCAGCCATACTCTGAAAAACAGTATCTATATAGGGCCCTTGGGCTGTTAACATCATCATAACTGAGTCGGTGCGTTTAATTACATTTGACATTTCGCCACCTTCGGAAAGCTCCTCAGAAAGTCTGGATGATATGGTCTGAAACGATTTCATCGATTTTCGAAAGGACTTCATCGTTTCTTTGATATTTGTTCTATTCTCTTCATCAACAATATCGCCCAAATTTGTAAACACCGAATCGAGCTGTACAATTAAACGTTCGGCCTTATCCTTTAAAGGCAACACCTCCATACTAACCTGATCCTTTAAATCACCCATTACCGAGGTCTGTAAGGTATCTCCATACGCTAAGAGTTCATCTGATTTACCTGGTATAAGTTGAACACCTTTAGTGCCCATTAGATCTAAGCTATAAATCTGTGCTTTTGAATCAATGGGTAATGGAACATTTTTCTTCAATTCAAAGGTTACCAAAAAGCGATTGGGTATTGTAGGATGAAAATCAATATCTCTTACATATCCCACTTTAAAGCCTTTATAATAAAGAGGACTGGCATTAGTTAAACCATCAATTCTTGCATATGATCCATAGTAAAAGTCGCCTACCTTTAAAATATCACGTCCTTTTAAAAAATTGAATCCCCAAATCAGAATTGCGAAAGCCACTATAACCGTTAATCCTATTTTTATCTCTTTCTTCATCTATATAGGTTTAAGATATTGTATTAATAGAGAATTTATTCTTTATTACCAGTTAGCTTTCTTGCTTCACTAACTCTAATTTTTTTATCACTTTGGAAAGCTATAACAAAAGCATCATTCACATCGGACTTTACAGTTTGTAGTAACTTTACAATTTCGTTATAATCCGACGTGCACCCTGTAGAATATTTAAAATAACCTCCTTCTTGAAACTCATAAAGGTCATTAAATTTCTTATATATCCGAGTTCCCTCTTTTATCTTATTTTTCGAAGACGCCACCTGTATTCGATATAGCACTTTGCTCTTAATTAAATTAGATTGTAACAAGGCTAAATCCTGCATATTACTTTTTGCATCATGTTCTTTCTTATAATCTCTGATGGCTCTGAAAAGTGCCGAAGCCAAATAAGTCTTGCCTTCTTCTGATGCAATGAATTTTTCTTCTTTAATATTACTTAAAAAACCAAGTTCTACTAAAACGCTGGGCATAGCAACCTCCCGAAGAACCAAAAAACCGGCTTGTTTCACTCCCCTGTCCTTTCTTCCAACCCGACTATGAAACTGTTGCTGTACCATTGAAGCTATATGAATACTCTGATCTAAATGCACATTTTGCATCAACTCAAATATAATATATGACTCGGGCGAATTTGGATCAAATCCTTCATAGGTCGTACTATAATCTTCCTCCAACACAATTACAGAGTTCTCCTTCTTTGCCACTTCCAGGTTTTCCTCTGTTCGATGTAAACCTAAAACAAATGTTTCTGCACCAGCTATTGATGGAACACTTATTGAATTGGCATGAATAGAAACAAATAAATCCGCTTTGCTTTTGTTCGCAATCTCTGCTCTTTTATTTAATGGTACAAACACATCCTTATTTCGGGTATATACAACCTCTACTTCCGGTAGATATTCGTTTAGATAATCTCCTAATTTTAAAGCAACATCTAAAACAATGTCTTTTTCTTTAGACTTTTTACCAATGGCCCCTGGATCTTTGCCCCCATGTCCCGCATCTATTACAATCGTATTTAAAGTTAAGTCCTCCTGAGCTACAAGCTCTTTTTCAGACAGAAACACCCCAAAGACAATAAATACTGAAAAAACAATGCGTGTATTTAGTGGAAAAATTGTCATACATTTATAAATTACTGTTCAAAAATAGGAAAATAATGATGAGATAAAAAAGACACTTACTATCCCTATTTTTTTTAAGGAAACCGCGATGTGCGCTTTTTTTAATTATTTTTGTGGACGCTTGAAAAAATAACCACTTTGACACTTCAAAACACACAATATAGCAGACTGCTAAAAACTATTTTATTATCAGCTTTTTGGACAGTCATCTTCTTTCATGAAATTCCGACGTTGGCACAAACTCCTGAGATTATGCCGCAGATGTTTCCACCTACAACAATAAAGGATGATACACTAAATAACAGATTGCCACAAAGAGACAGCCTGGAATTTAATCAGCCACAGACTTTAATTGTCCAACAAGACTCGTTAAATACACCTAACGATTCTATTAAAGATAACTCAGGCTCCGGTAGCTTTCTGATTGACTCTGAGGTGCAGTACAAGGCAAAAGATTCAATTTATACAGATATGGTTACGAAAAAAACCTATCTATATGGAGAAGCGGAAGTAAGTTATCAGGATATATTATTAACTGCTCATACTATTATTTTGGATATGGACAGCAGTACTGCTGTTGCCTACGGAATGAAAGATTCGCTCAATAATGAAATTGGCTTACCTGTTTTTACAGACCCCAGCGGCGAATACGAGATGCGCAGGATGAAATACAATTTCAAAACAGAAAAAGCTATTATTAAGCACATTGTAACCGAACAAGGAGAAGGTTTTGTTGTAGGTGAACGGGCTAAAAAAATTGAAGACAATGCATACTGCATGAAAGACGCCCGATATACTACTTGTGATAATCACGACCATCCGCATTTTTACCTCAATTTAACCAAAGCAAAAGTAGTTCCGGGTAAAAAAACAATTACAGGTCCGGCCTATCTGGTGGTAGAAGATGTAAAATTACCTATTGCAATTCCCTTCGCTATGATACCAAGTACATCTTCCTATAGCTCAGGCTTTATATTTCCATCATACCGCGATGAAACAATAAGAGGCTTTGGTCTAACGGATGGAGGTTACTACTGGGCAGCGAATGATTATTTCGATCTTACACAGAAGGCTGATATATTCACCAATGGTTCTTGGGCATCGCGAACTTCATCCAACTATAAATTAAGGTATAAGTTTAGCGGTAGTTTTAATTTTCAGTACATGGAAAACGTTTACAGCGAAAAAGACCTTCCTGACTACAGAAAAACCAAGGATATGTCAATCACCTGGAGCCATCGTCAGGATGCAAAAGCTAATCCTTTTCAAACCTTTTCAGCCAGTGTAAATTATTCTACCAGCTCATACGATCAAAACAATATCAACTCCATTGGAACAGTAAACGGAAGTGATATCTCAAGAAACACTAAACGATCAAGTATTTCTTACAGCAAAAGATGGCCTGGAAAACCATTCAACCTTTCTTTAAACCTTCTTCACTCGCAAAACAGTAGAGATACAACCATTGACTTAACCATTCCGGACGTAACCTTTACAGTAAATCGTTTTTATCCATTTAAGAAAAAAAACAAGGTTGGTTCCAACGAAAACTTTTTAGAAAAAATTAGCCTCTCTTATACAGGTAATGCTAAAAACTATGTAAGTGCAAAAGAATATGAATTGGGTTTTTCTCCTGACCACTTTACCAACCAATGGAAAAATGGAGCACAACACTCCATACCTGTTGCCATGAATTTTAAATTCCTTAAGCACTTCACATTAAATCCATCATTTAATTACAGAGAGCGTTGGTACCTATCCAAAACCGAGCAATATTGGGACGAAGAACAACAATCGATAGTTAAAAGCGACCCAATATCAGGATTTAACCGCGCGTATGATTACAGTTTGAGCGCTGGTACATCAACTAAAATATACACCTTCTTTACTCCATGGAGAAAACTCTTTGGAAACAAAATTGAAAAAATTCGCCATGTTGCAACTCCATCAGTATCATTTTCATATAGCCCCGATTTTAGTGATCCAAAATATGGATTCTATGATTGGTTTGAATACTACGACGAAAACAGAGATGAAGTAGTAAGAAAAGAATATTCATACTACGAAGGTTACTTATATGGAACTCCGGGAGCAGGAAAATCGGGCTCAATGGGCTTTAGCTTAGGTAACACCCTGGAGATGAAAGTAAAAAGCGAAAAAGACACTACCGGATTTAAGAAAATTAAAATTCTTGAGAGCTTAAACTTCAGCTCTAGTTACAACTTCTTAAGAGACTCGGTTAAATTAGCTCCTATTAATATGACAGGTCGTACTAAAATTGCTGGTACCAATATTAATTTTGGCGCTCGTTTTAACGCATACGCACTCGACTCTGTAGGAGCCGTCACTAACACCTTTTTATGGGAGTCAAACAAACAACTTCTTCGTTTAGAAAGTGCCAACTTAAGCTTTGGATACAGCATTGGCTCCGATACCTTTAAAAAGAAAACCGACAATAGTACAGATAACCAAAACCAGGATCAAGAACCACCAAATAGTGATGCTATAGACCCTAACGATCCTACTTCGGGCTTACCTCAGTTTGGTGATGATGAAAATCGCAACCTTATGGCTGGTGATGATGGCTACGCCGATTTCTCTATCCCCTGGAATTTATCCTTTAATTATTCATTACGAGTATCCGGTCGATTTGATAGAGATGAAAAGGATTATGTATATGCTGTTACTTCCGATGTTAACTTTAATGGTAACGTCTCCTTAACCCCTAAATGGAAAATCAATTTTTCATCTGGATATAGTTTCGATAGAAAAGAATTGGCACATACCAGTATGGGTATCAGTCGCGACCTTCATTGCTGGAGCATGAATTTTAGTTTAGTACCCGTTGGCCGATATAAATCATACTTTTTCACCATAAGAGTGAATTCAAGTATGCTACAAGACTTAAAATACGACAAACGAAGCAGTGCTCGTGACAATCCTAATTTCTATAATTAGATGATTAGAAATTTAGATTATAGATATCTAAAAACATTCAACTAAACAGTTGGTTTCAATATCAAATTAAAACAATTCGCAATGAAAAAGATAATATCAACAAACAACGCTCCGGGAGCAATTGGACCATACAGTCAGGCAGTAGAAGTAAACGGCACATTATACATATCGGGTCAGGTACCAGTTGTTCCTGTAACAGGTAAAGTTATTGAGGGAGGAATTACTGAGCAAACAGAGCAGGTAATGAAGAATATCGAAGCCATACTTAATGAAGCAGGTTACACTTTTGCTGATGTTGTAAAATCGACTTGCTTATTAAGCGACATGGCCAACTTTAAAGCCATGAATGAAGTTTATGGATCGCGCTATACAGAAAACCCACCAGCACGAGCCGCCTTTGCTGTAAAAGAATTACCATTGGGCGTATTAGTTGAAATTGAAACAATAGCCGTTAAATAATTCGACCTTACAATATTTTATAAACTGCTTTTCGTATAGAGGAGCAGTTTTTTTATGTCTGAAGGTTATCCTAAAGTGAAGGACAGAATAATCTTCTCAGAATAATCTGTAGTCTCGCTCAGAGATATCTTCAGCCTCGTACAGAAAGATCTGCGAAGGCAGCTAAAATCCTTCAGTTAATACAAATAAAAAACCACCATGTCCCCATGGTGGTTTATGTCTGTTTGAAAAATGTTTTTTAATCTATCCGAGATTAATAAAAAATGTTACTCGGCAACAACCTCAATAGAGATGTCAACCTTAACTTCACGATGCAATTTTACGGTTACTGTGTAAGTACCTAATTCTTTAGCATCATCTTTCATAGCAATGTTTTTACGCTCTACGTTAAAACCTTCCTTAGTTAATGCTTCAGCAATTTGAATAGTATTTACTGAACCGAAAATCTTACCAGTTGAACTAGCTTTAGCACCAATAGTAAATGACTTACCTTCTAATGTTTTAGCTACCTCAAGGGCTTCGTTTTTAATTTTCTCTTCTTTATGAGCACGTTGTCTCATATTTTCTTCGTGTACTTTCTTGGCAGACGTAGTAGCCAAAATAGCTAATCCACGCGGAATTAAATAGTTACGTCCGTAACCATTTTTCACACTAACGATATCGTTTTTGTGGCCAAGATTCTGAATATCTTCTTTAAGAATAATTTCCATCGTAAATCCTCCTTTTTCTTATTTCATCAAATCGGTTACGTATGGCAACAAGGCCAAGTGACGTGCTCTCTTAACTGCCTGAGCTACTTTTCTTTGATATTTCAAAGAAGTACCTGTTAGACGACGAGGTAAAATTTTACCTTGCTCGTTTAAGAACTTCTTCAAAAACTCAGGATCTTTGTAATCGATGTACTTGATCTTGTTTTTCTTAAAACGACAGTACTTTTTCTTCTTAATCTCTACTGATGGAGGAGTAAGATATCTGATTTCTGATTGATTCTGTGCCATGGTCTAGTTCTCCTTTTTTTCTTTTTTGTTAGCTCTTCTTTTTTCGGCGTACGCTTTAGAGTACTTGTCAAGCTTGAATGTCAAAAAGCGGATAATACGCTCATCTCGACGGAAAGCTGTTTCCAATTTAGCAACGAAATCTGGTTCAGCATCGAACTCAAACAACTGATAGAAACCAGTCGATTTCTTTTGAATTGGGTAAGCCAATTTACGTAGGCCCCAATTTTCTTCGTTTACAATTTTACCTCCATTCTCGGTTATCAAACCTTTGAATTTTTCTACCGCTTCCTTCATCTGAACATCAGACAAAACGGGAGTTAAAATGAAAACGGTTTCATAATGATTCAACATATCTTCTTAATTTTTAGAAGGTTTTATTTTTACAGGGCGCAAAGATAGGAATAAATTACTAAGAAACAAAGAAGTCGGTTGTATAAAGGCAGAAGGCAGAAGGCAGAAGTATTCGTGAACACTTCCGCCTTCTGCCTTTATATTCTTTATTTTTCTATTTGTTGTAACCAGAAAAATACCGCATAAACTGAACACGTTCAAAAACCTCTGGATTGGATGATTGCCCCTGGCTTAATCGTCCTTTAAAATCATTTATTGATTCATATCCCCTACGTTCCATCCATTTCTCCACTTCGCCCAACATCCACCTGATTACTTCCGGACCTTCTTTATAAACAGCTGACACCATCTCTACAGAGGATGCTCCTGCCATCAACATTTTAATAATAGATGAATAATCATGAATACCGGTTGAAGCAACTAAATCACATTTAGCCTTGGGTGATAAAATAGAAATCCAACGTAACGACATCGAAAAATCTTCGGGATTAGAGTAAACCTTACCCGATACAACCTGATCGTTCTCAATATCAAAATCCAATGATGTAAAACGATTAAATAGTATTAAACCACCAGCCTGTTCGCTCAAACGAGTTAACACACTGCCCATATTGGTAAAATACGATCCCAGTTTTAATCCAACCGGAACTTGTACATATTGCTTCACCTTATCAACAATATCAAAATAAATCTTTTCAATTGATTCTGCAGTTGCTGATTCATCGTACGGAAGCTTAAAAATATTCAACTCAATACCATCTACTCCAGCAGCTTCAAACTTTTTAGCATATGATACCCACTCGCTATACGAAGTACAATTAATACTTGCTATGATAGGAATATCTACCGCTTCTTTGGCTTCTTTAATTAAAGCAACATAGTTTTGAAGCGCTTCATGCTTCACCTGATAATCGTAATAATCAAAAAACTCCAGATTATTATCGTCCATACCTAATTGCTGACCAATGGTTTGCTCGGCTTCTGCCACAATCTCCTCTTCAAAGATTGATTTCAAAACAATGGCAGCAGCACCGGCATCAGCAAGTTTTTTAATTCCGCCAATGGTAGCCGCCAATCCCGAACTACCAATAACGATTGGGTTTTTAATGGGAATACCCAAATATGTAGTTGAAAGATTCTTCATATTTTAAGAGTTATGTTTTTCCTGAAGATAATTATGCATGGCTGCCGCTGCATTTCTGCCGTCACCCATAGCCAGAATAACCGTTGCCCCTCCTCTTACAATGTCACCTCCGGCAAACATCTCTGGTATAGATGACTGTAATTTTTCTTCATCTACTACAATTGTTCCCCAACGGGTTGTTTCAAGCTGAGGCAAAGAACTTGGGATAAGCGGATTGGGTGACACCCCTACACTTACTACCACTGTATCAACCTCTATTTCATATTCCGATCCTTCTACAGGTATAGGTCTGCGACGGCCCGATGCATCCGGTTCGCCCAACTCCATTTTTTGCACTCTTACCTTATTTACCCTGCCTGTTGAATCGGCAAAATATTCAACCGGATTGGTTAATGTCATAAATTCAATCCCTTCCTCCTGAGCATGTTTTATTTCTTCTACACGTGCTGGCATCTCTTCCAGCGAACGACGATAAATAATCATGGCCCGTTCGGCTCCTAAACGTTTAGCTGTTCTAACCGAATCCATAGCTGTATTTCCACCACCGATAACAGCAACATTTTTACCACTCACAATAGGAGTATCCGTTTCAGGACTGGCTGCATGCATCAGGTTGATACGAGTCAGATATTCATTGGAACTTAACACTCCTATGTAATTCTCACCCGGAATATTCATAAAACGAGGCAAACCAGCTCCACTACCTGTAAAGAAAGCTTCAAATCCTTCTTCTTTTAAATCTTCAATAGTTGCTGTTCGACCTACAATGAAATTATTCTCAAACTTCACCCCCATCTTACTGAGAATATCTATTTCAACATCCACAATATTGTTGGGTAGACGAAACTCAGGAATACCATATTTAAGTACACCGCCTATTTCGTGCAAAGCTTCAAAAACAGTAACATCATAGCCTTGTTTAGCCATATCACCTGCAAAAGTTAAGCCTGCAGGCCCACTGCCAATCACAGCCACTTTAATTCCGTTATTGGCGGCTATGTCAGGCACCGACATCTGATTTGATTCGCGCTCATAATCGGCCGCAAAACGCTCCAGATAACCAATGGCAACCGGATCTTTTTTTAGCTTAAGTTTATAAAAGCATTTTGCTTCGCATTGTTTCTCCTGCGGGCAAACACGACCACAAACAGCAGGTAGCGTACTTGTTTGTTTCAACACTTTGGCAGCTTCTACAAACTCACCTTGTTCAATGCGCTTTACAAACTTTGGTATATTAATCTCAACAGGACAACCGGTAATACATGTCGGATCAGGACAATCCAAACACCGACGTGCCTCATTTACTGCCTCTTCCTGCGTTAATCCTTTATTAACTTCAATATTAGAGAGAATTCGTTCTTTGGGATCTACTTCCCCCATATGCACCCTAACCAATGCGGTTCTATCCTTATTTTTCATTAAACCGCGTATATCAACCCTCCAGGACTGCTCTCTTTCTGCTTTTAAATATTCTTTGCTAACAGTCATTTTATTTCTTGTCTTTTGAATGAAGGTAATTTTGTTCTGCTTCTTTTTCTATCTCTTTATATCCGTTTAAGCGAAGCAACATTTCATCGAAATCAACCTTGTGCGCATCAAACTCAGGACCATCAACACAAACAAACTTAGTTTTACCCCCTACTGTTATCCTGCATGCGCCACACATACCGGTACCATCAACCATTATAGTATTTAAACTGGCATAGGTAGGTACTTCGTATTTTTCAGTAGTTAAAGATGCAAACTTCATCATAATAGCTGGCCCAATAACAACTGACAGATCAACTTTTTCGCGTTGCAGAACTTTCTCCATGGCATCGGTTACCAAACCTTTTTCACCATAAGTTCCATCATCGGTCATTACAATCAGCTCATCGGAATATTGCTTTATTTGATCCTCCAGAATAATTAAATCTTTGGTACGAGCTGCAATTACCGTTATAACTTTATTACCCGCTTTTTTCATTGCCTCAACAATAGGCAATAACGGAGCTACACCAACGCCTCCTCCACAAGCCAAAACGGTTCCAAAATTCTCAATATGGGTTGCTTGTCCGAGTGGTCCTACCAAATCGGTAATTTCATCACCTATGTTAAGTTCAGCTAAGCGGCGTGATGAAACACCAACACGTTGCACAACCAAAGTAATGGTTCCCTTTTCCGGATTTGCAGATGCGATAGTTAATGGTATTCTCTCTCCATTTTTCCCTACCTTAACAATTACAAAATGACCAGCTCTTCGGGCTTTTGCAATTCTGGGAGCTTCTATTTCCAACCGAACAACATTCTCAGAAAAAAACTCCTTATCAACGATTTTATTCATATCGAACAATTAATCAATTTATTGCATTAAGCAATGATGATAGAATTATTGCAGTTAATATTAATTATACTACTTAGTGTCACATTCCTCTGTCAAAAGTAAACCTTGAGATTTAGATTTTGAATGACAAACACGAAGAAATCACAATTTACAATCAATCTAAATAGATTCCAAAAGCAGAAAAAGATCACAACCAGTCTACGATACACTTCTTATAACGTTTAATTTATTTTAATTTTATAGAATCGAGAACTAAACAGACAACTATGAACATAGAAGCATTTTTTAAAATCACCTACGGATTATATATTATTTCAGCCAAAGCCAATGATAAACAAAACGGATATGTTGCCAATACGGCATTCCAGGTTACTGCTGAGCCACCTCAAATAGCTATTAGCTGTAATAAAGATAACCTTACTTCTAAACTAATAGAAGAGTCAGGATATTTTTCTATTTCAATACTAAAACAAGATACCTCAGCCGACACCATTGGACTTTTTGGATACAAAACGGGAAAAGATGTTGATAAGTTTGAGAATATAGAATACAAAACCAGTAAAAGCGGTACTCCGGTTGTTACACAAGACAGCATTGCATGGTTTGACTGTAAAGTAAAACAAACCATAATTGTTGATACTCACATTTTATTTATTGGTGAAATAATAGAAAATGAATTACTGGATGAAGCAGGAGAACCTTTAACATACGCCTTCTACCGAGATGTTAAAAAAGGTGCTGCTCCTAAAAATGCACCAACCTATATTGATAAATCAAAAATAACCTCAAAGCCAAAAACAGAACAGGCATCTACTAATCAAAAATACAAGTGTCTGGCCTGTGGATATATCTATGATCCGGCCGTTGGTGATGAAGAAAATGACATTGCTCCGGGCACTTCATTTGATGATTTACCCGACGATTGGACTTGTCCGACTTGCGGATCACCCAAATCTATGTTTGAACCTGTTTAAAAGAAGCTTTAATTCCATTATATTCATTTAAAAAGAAAGTAATAATGGTCTGCATCCTGCACTTTATATGTGTTTGGAAGAAATCTAAATAAGAGGTTCTACTTACTTGAGATATAAAAAAATAAAAAATATAAAGTAATATTGTTGATCAACCCAGATCTTAAAAACACAAATGAACAAATTATGACTAGTTTAAAAGGAACAAAAACCGAACAAAACTTATTAAAAGCTTTTGCAGGTGAGTCACAGGCTCGCATGCGATACAACTACTTTGCTAAGCAAGCTAAAAAAGAAGGTTTAGAGCAAATATCTTCTATTTTTATGGAAACAGCTGAGCAAGAAAAAGAACATGCTAAACGCTTCTTTAAATTCCTGGAAGGTGGCATGGTTGAAATTACTGCTTCATATCCTGCTGGTGTAATTGGTGATACTAAGGAAAACCTGCAAGCAGCTGCAGATGGTGAAAATGAAGAGTGGACTGAATTATATCCTGAATTTGCAAAAGTTGCCGAAGAAGAAGGGTTTAAAGAAGTAGCAGTTGCCTTTAAGATGATTGCTAAAGTAGAAGCTCATCACGAAGCAAGATACAGAAAGCTATACGACAATTTAATGGAGGGAAAAGTTTTTGAGAGAGACGGAAAAGTAACCTGGATGTGTCGTAATTGTGGATTTATCCATGAAAGTGCAAAAGCACCTAAAACATGCCCAGCTTGCTTACATCCTCAATCTTATTTTGAAATTAATAAAACTAATTACTAGACCGCAAAATCTGTAATTGGTAAACCATCTCGCTTGTTGCTCTTGAATTGAGTTTTGTTTCAGACAATTTGAACAATGTGAGATGGTTATTTTTACTTCTTAACATTCCTTCCAAGCACAATCTTTAAAATAAGTATAACAGATGCGGGTATTATAGCAATTGAATTTGCAACTATAATAGGTAATTCCTGAAGTAACACTCCATAAATCAACCAAAATACAATTCCAAAAGTATTAGCCAGATACATTAACAAGGATATACTGTGCACATCACGGGTTTTAATAATACGTATGGCCTGAGGAAACATGGCAGAAGTAGTGAGCACAGCAGCAATAGTACCCATCATTGTCACAATCATAATCAGCTATTAAAAAGAGTTAACACCTCACTTAATTTTCCCACTTCATGCACTCGATCAGAAACCACATGATGTTCAACCACTTCATGATGCCAGGTTGTATGAAACGGAACGTGAATACCGTATCCTCCTATCTCCTCAACCGGCAGAATATCTGATTTCATAGAATTACCTATCATTAAAAACTCAGCAGGTTCAACCTCCAAATGATTGATTAATTTCAAATATGCTTCCGGATGTTTATCGCTCATTACTTCAATATGATGAAAGTAAGTCAATAATCCAGACTTAGCCAGTTTGCGTTCCTGATCGAGCAAATCACCTTTGGTGGCGACAATCAATTTATATTTCTGTGAAAGGATTTGCAAAACCTCAGGTACATCATCCAGCAACTCAACCGGTTTATTCAGCATTTCTTTTCCAATTGCCAGAATTTGAGTTGTGTGCTCAGCTGTTAACTGATTATGGGTAATTAAACAACTCGTTTCTATCAACGAGAGAATGAAAGCCTTTATTCCGTATCCGTAAATGGGCATATTTGCCAATTCAATCTGATACAACTCACGCATAATATCTTCCTCCGGCATAAAATCGGACAAAACATTGGCAAACTGATGCTCAGCCTCCCTGAAAAATGTCTCATTTTCCCAAAGAGTATCATCTGCATCAAACCCTATTACTTTTATTGACCTCAAATCCATACCTGCAAAAGTAGAAAAGAATTACTCCTTCTGATAATCGAATGTCATACCATTTTGCTTTAATTGAAATTTATCCGGCACAATGACATTATTCTCAACTGAATATACGATTTGAACACCTGCCGGATCAAACTTAAAAATTCCGTTTTCACAAGCTGTTAATGGGAAAGGCGACTGACCGGTAGCCTGAGCAGTTAGTTTCTCACCGTCGTAAACAATCCATATTTTCAAAGGCATTTGTGCTGACACATATTCACCTTCAAGACTTTTTAAAACTTCAGCATCCAACTCAATTGCTTTTCCTGAAAAATCAGGTAATTCATAGTCTTTGCCATAAATTTCGCTTAAGCAAGCAATTAATATTCCATTCAAGTCGAAACTGTAAGCATTTCCCAATACAGCTAAACTGATATCTTCATTAATAGATAAATTACTTCTAAAACCATCAATCCCCCCATTATGTCCCAACATTGTTTTTTCATAAAACGGAAACGAGAAAATACCGTATCCAACACCACCCGTCAGGCTGGTCATGTCTGTAAAACTTTCATTAGAAATAACTTCACCATTAAATAATTTTTGGATGAAAATGTTAAGGTCCCGGGGAGTTGAAATAATAGAACCTGCACCCAATGGAATGGACATGCTGGTTTCGGGAGCCAGCACCCATTTCTCATTATACACATAAGACAAAGCTTCGTTTTGAGATGGTTCAATCGTTCCTCCCAACCTGGTGTTTTTCAGCTCAATATTATCACATAACCCGTTAACTAATTGGCTATACGATTTATGGGTAATATCCTCCAGTATAAAAGTCAGTAACACGTAATTACTGTTACTGTATTGCATTTTTTCGCCGGGCTTAAAATCAGATCCCTTTGATTGAATTATTTCCAATAAATCATTCCGTGTTTTATCCATCGTCATATATCCTTGATAATCGATATCATCAGTAAAATTATGAATCCCGCTTCGATGACTTAGTAACTGACCAACAGAAATTTTATCAGCATTAGTTATTTGAGGAAAGTAATTACTCAGTTTGGTTTCTAGTGATAGATTGCCTTTCTCAATCTCTCTGAAGATGAGAACCGAGGTAAACATTTTTGTTATAGAACCAATTCTAAAAGTTGTTAAGGAGTCTATTGATTGCTTAATATCTACATCAGAAAATCCACAATATCGTTCGTACAACAGTTGATCACCTTTATAGGCCGCAACGGCACCCATAAACTTATTGTTCTTTTCGAGCAAATCAAAAAACTGATCGAGCTTAATAAAATTAAGTGAGTCTTGCGCAAAAGTGGTTGTACCTACTACCACCACTAATAATAAGATTAACTTTTTCATAATGTTAGGGTTAAAAAGATTAGAATAACTGAAATAAATAGTAAGATACCAAAGACTTTCTAATTCTTCTACAAATTAAGGATTAATCGTATTTTTACCGCAAAATATTAATGATGGCAAAAAAGAAAAAATGGAAAAATCTGGATGGAGTTGTTTTCTCAACCAACCAGGATTTTGACTATCAATACAACGAAAGTGAAGAACAGGAAACCCTTAATCCATCGGAGCAGGATTTAAGAGTGATGCTTGATAAAAAGCAGCGAGGTGGCAAAAAAGTAACCTTAGTAACTGGCTTTATTGGCACTAATGATGACCTTAAAGATCTAGGTAAAATGCTCAAAAGTAAATGTGGAGTGGGCGGTACCGCCAAGGATGGAGAAATTATTATTCAAGGTGATTTTAGAGACAAAGTGGTTGATTTGCTTAAAAATGATGGTTACAAAGTGAAGAAGTCGGGTGGTTGAAAAAAGAAGAAGCTGTTAACCTTTAAAAGATTAACAGCTATGTTTTAAGCCCTCTTCCAATATACTTCTATGATGGCATCTTTGCCATTAATGTTCATTTTTGGAGTCCATATTCTTAACACATCCTCTTTCAACTCGTAATAACGCACCTCTTTTTCACCTATCCAATGCGGATGAACACATCCTGTTACCTTATGTATTAGTTTTCCGGGAGATTCTTCATAATAATCACCATAATAAGCCATATAATTAGAAAAAAGCCCGGAACAGGATTGTGATTCAAAATCGTAACTTTTGTGTTCTTTACTGCCCAACTGAGCATTCATTAAACCATTTTCATCGTACATTAAAATCCCCAATGGATTGGAGCCATACATATCTTGTTTGGTACCGTCATCAAAAAGGTAATAAATAGATGATAGGACCCATGTACCAACTATCGGCAAATACACATTATTTTCGTTTGTCATATTCAATAGTATAACAAAGAAAGCTCCCTAAATTGGAAGCTTTCTCTTTATTTTTAATTAAGCCTCTGACTCAACCAAACAGCGAGCTAATCTTTCACTTACAATCTGCGGAGCAACTTCGGGTTGTTCATACACAAAGTTATGTCCTCCTGTCACCTCGTAAAGCTCAAATGATTTTTCCGTTTCAGATGGCCATTTTTTAACATCTTCCATATTTACACGATCGTCGGCCATAGCATGAAGAGCAACAACCGAACACTTCAGTTTATCTCCATTTTGGTACTGATACCTATGAATCAATTCAAAATCGTTACGTAAGGTAGTCAACATTTGCTGAACCAATTCATCTTGCAATGATAGTCCGGTATTATTACCTGATGTTAACAGAGAAAACCATTGCTCATCGGTATATCCATCTTCGAAAATAGTGTTCACAAACTTATTTGTAAAACCTTTCAGGCAAGGCGTACCTGATACAATTAACTCCTGAGCTGTTTGTCCAAACTGAATTTGTAATCGCCGAGCTGCTTCAAATGCCAGCAATCCCCCCATACTATGTCCATAAATACTAAAAGGTTTATCAATTACATCGTTCATTATTGGAACTAATTGTTCCATTAAAACATCAATATCATTTAGCATTTTTTCATCTGCTCGATTATCTCTTCCGGGCAATTGCACCATTATCAACTCTGTTGAATCATTTAACACAGATGCCCATGGCTCAAACAAACGAATACTTCCTCCCGCATCATGAAAGACAAACAGTTGCTGTTTTACTTCACCACTCAGAGGTTGCCTGATCAACCATCCATTGTTACTTGTTTCAGCGCCCAACATTGGGATACTATCTTCCGAAATAACCAACTCATTTAAAAGTTCTGAGAACACATCAATAGAAGGAAATTCGTAAAACATTTTGATAGAAATTTTGATATCAAACTGTTTTTCAATGACATTTCGTAACTGAACAATAGTTAATGAATCAATTCCCATATTCTTAAACGTCATCGATAACTCCAATTGATCAGGTGAAGCTTTGGCAGCATCAGCCACCAAATTCAACATGTATTCATTAATAAGAGCTACACGTTTTTGAGCATCCGGTTCATTCAATACCTTCATTCTAATATCACCATCCGACTCATCATCATCAGCTTTTTCAATGCCCGTATCAATTACTTTTGCCCGGACTCCTTTTAACTCAAATAGCAGTTTCTTGCTTTCGTCAAACACTTCAATATCACCTTTTATAAGGTATACATTATCGTTTCCTTCAGTTGAAATTGGAGCTAAGTCTGCAGCAACATAAAACATCCCTTCAAAAGCAAAATTGTTATAAAAACAAATACTATCCAAACCTTCAACAAAAGTGGTTTTAATGGTATTATCACTTACCGATGAAAAGGCTTTAGCAAACAATGAATGAAAGCAATTATCAAATAGAATGGGCGATGCCTCAAACAATTCTTTTCGATAAAAACTGGTATCAGATAGTTGTAGTTTAGCCCTAACCTGATCACCATTAATCACCAATTCTTCTACATTTTGGAAATACTCTTTGAAAGTTACACCCAAATTGTTAAACGAATTATAAACAGATGGTTTATCAAGAGTCGTTTCAACATTTGCCAGCTCAGTATATTCTTTTTGAGACGAATGAGTATTTACTTTTAAAGCACCAAAACAAGTTAATTCCCAATCTTGATTTTCACCCACTTTTTTAAACACTTTAAATTGAGTGCAAATACCTTGATCAGACTCAACCTTCAACTGAATACTCACCGGCTCGTTGTTAAATATCTCAATTGACTGCACAAACCTAAGTTGTTCAATAGAATAAGTAGTTTTTGCATCAATCTGTCTGATGGCCGATAATATCATCTCGATATAAAATCCACCCGGAAAAACAGCCGTTTCATTCACCTGGTGATGCGCCAAATAAGGAGTGCTATATAAACTTAATTTCGACTCCCAGTAATGAACATCCGATTCGGCCAATTTAATAGGTGAGCCCAGAAAAGGATGACTACTTACCGTATCGGCTCCAGACTCAAAATGGCTTGACAAGTCTTCTATTTCGTAGTTCTCGCGCTGAAAAGGATATGCCGGCAATTCAATATTCTTATTGTATTGCTTACCGTAAAACTTTTCCCATTTAAAAGGATATCCCGCTTCATATAGTAACCCTACATTTGTGGCAAATTCTTCCATCGAAGGATTATCGCGATGCAAGGAACCAATCACAGAAATATTGTTGTATTTAAAATGCTCAGCGCACTCGTTTATAGCTGTACTTAATACGGAGTGAGGGCTAACCTCCACAAATACTGTATATCCATCACCCAATAACTTTTCAGTTACCGAAGCAAACTGAACAGTGCCTCTTAGATTTGAGCGCCAATAGTCAGCATCTAAATCTGTTCCTTCAACCACTTTGTTTTTAACGGTTGAATAAATAGTCATTTGATGGTCTTTGGGATTCACCGACTGAATTCGATCAAATAGCTCATCTTTGATCAAATCCATTTGAGGACTGTGAGAAGCTACATCAACTTTTACCTGACGACAGAATAAATTCTTTGCCGTTAAATCTTCAAGTATTTTTTGAATGATCTCATCATCACCAGCTAACACAGTTGACTTAGGACTATTTTGCACAGCCAATGAAATTTTTCCACTATACTGACTAACCAGAGCCTGGGCATCATCGGCACTTAATTCGGTTACTGCCATTGCACCTCCCTGACCACTTAAAGTATTCATTAAAATACTACGGGTACAAATAATCATAGCTGCATCCTCTATAGAAAGAGCGCCGGCAATATAAGCAGCACCAACTTCGCCCATACTATGCCCCACTACAGCCGATGGCTCAACTCCTTTAGATATCCATAACTCTGACAGCGATACCTGCATTGCAAACAAATAAGGCTGAATAACATTGATATTTTTCAGCTTACTGTTTTCTTCAGTCGCATAAATTTCATCAATTAACGACCAATCTGCATATTTTGAAAATGCTTTATCACACTTATCAATTGATTGTTTAAATACAGGTTCTCTCTCATATAATTCCTTACCCATACCAAACCATTGCGCTCCTTGCCCGGGAAATACAAATACAACTTTTTCGTTTGTATTCTTGCCTGGTTTAATAGCCTTTTGATCTATAGCCTTAAATCCTGATAACTGATTTGTTAAATCATTGATAGTTTTACCCCAAAACATTTTTTTATATTCAAAATCAGTTTTATGAAATGCTGCAGATGCGCAAATATCAGCCACTATTTCTGATGAACTAGGCTTTTCAAGCAGGGCTTTGAATTTTTGAGAATAATCTACCAATGCTTTGGGCGAATGAGCTGAAATAGGTAAGAAATAAGCTGAATCAGGCGCTAAAGCCTTAGAATCAATTGACTCTTTCTTTTTATATTCCTCAAAAACAATATGTACATTGGTTCCACCCCAACCATATGAACTCACTCCGGCTTTAATGGTTTTATTCTCTGCCTTTTTAATAGCAACATTTTCAGTAGGTACTCTTAGCTTAAGCGTTTTAAAATCTATTTTTGGATTCGGATTCTTAAAATTTAAGTTACGTGGTATGGTATTATTCTGTAAGGCAAGCAGCGTTTTAATTACACCTGCAATACCCGATGAAGACTCACAATGTCCCAGGTTTGTTTTTACCGAACCAACCCATAATGCAGCATCTTCGTTTCTGTTCGCTCCAAAAAACTCTCCCAGAGCGCTTGTCTCAGTCGGATCTCCTTGTTTTGTTCCGGTTCCATGAGCTTCAATGTAATCAACTTCAGATGGTTCAACCCCTGCATCTTCATACGCATGCTTTAACACTTCCACCTGCCCGCTTTTACTGGTAGCAGGCATATTCACATTAAAACCATTATTGGTTACTGCTCCACCACGAATAACACCCAAAATTTTATCTCCATCTTTTTCGGCATCTTCCAAACGTTTTAACAGAACCAATCCGGCACCTTCTCCTCTTACAAAACCATCAGCATCGGCGTCAAAAGCGCTACACTGACCTTTGGAAGACAAACCGCCAAATTTCGAAAGATAAACATACTCATCTGGATCGATCAAATGATTAACCCCTCCGGCGATACACATATTCGACGAACCATCACGCAAGCTTTGTAAAGCCAACATAAGGGCTACCAGCGATGAAGAACATCCGGTATCTAATACCAGACTTGGCCCAGTTAAACCAAAGTAATACGAAATACGATTGGCTATAATATTAGATGATTGACCTAGAGCTGAAAAATTATTAATCTCTGATTTACGAATCTTTCGTAAATGTTCAAAATCAGCCCATATATTTCCAATATACACCCCTGTTTTAGAGCCGTAAAACTCATTTTTGGTTAAAGAAGAATTTTCATACGATTCCCATGCTAACTCCATCATTAACTTTTGAGACGGACTCATCTCAATGGCCTCTTTGGGCGACACATGAAAGAAATATGGATCAAAGTGATTAATATCCTTTAGTAATGCCCCTGAATTTTGATTGGTTTTTAATGGCGTATCGGGGTTTGGATCGAAGTACTCATCATGATTCCATCTGTCATTGGGAATTTTACTTATTACAGACTTTCCTTCGCTTAATACATTCCAAAAGTCTTCAAGGTTGTCGATTTGCGAGAACCGACACGACATGCCAATCACAGCAATGGCATTTTTTTGAACAGGTTGCTTCATAGCTTAGATAAAAACTGTTATTAATCCTTACCATTTCAATAAGGCAGAATTAATTGAATTAAACATTAAATAGATTTAATCCTGAATTTTAGTTACTGACAATATCATTGCGTTCAACCATCCAATCTTTAAACAGTCTTTTATTAAATATGTAGTGCTTTTATTATACTCACATAGGTACATGATTTAATAGAAAACAGGTACAATTCATTTTAAGTAAAAGAATTACAACCTCATAGTGCTATTCATTTTAAATGCTTATATTTTAAATGTAATTTGGGTGTCACTACAATGGTTAAGATTGATTAATTGATATACAAAAGGTGTAGCAGGTATCACTAAATACAGTGGATACCTGCTTTATAAAATAAAAAAACAGGCCTAAAGCCTGCTAATTCTAGTTCGACTGCACCCAGCTGATGGCTGCTTCAGTATTATCGAAATTACGCGTTGCAAATCCGCTAACTTTTTTATCCCAATCATCAACAGCTAATTTTGCAAACACATTGGCTGGAAGAACAACCCCATTATTACTCAAACCTAGTTTAATCAAACTTGGCATATAATCATTTGCCAACCAATCATTAACAGAGGAAAAACTTCCTTCCATTTTTCTGTTATCAATAATCATATTGGTACATTTATTTTGCTCAAACATTTCATATAGATGACCACTTAACACTTCTTTAATTTGATCACCTGTTCTGAAACCAATCCATCCATGAAACAAAATACCTTTTGACAAATAGCTTGTATCAATAAAATGAAATTCTTTTCCCATTCTATTATAACTTTTAATAATATTCCCTTCTTTAACGACTTTAAGTCCGCTTGTTGATTGATCGTAATCCTTAATAACTTCCATTATTTAACTTTTTATTAATAAATATAGTTATGCACATAAGTGCCTTTCCTTATTCACTATTTCTCATCAAATTCAAAAAACTCCATTGCCTTGCGTAGTAGTTCTGCTTGAGATGACATCTCTTCGGCATTAGCAGCTAATTCTTCACTAGCTGCAGCATTTTGCTGAGTTAAATAATTCAATTGTTGAATGGCAGAATTAATCTGAGTTGCCCCTGTGGCTTGCTCATTACTGGTGCTGGCTATTTCCTGCAGTAAGGCAGATGTTTTTTGTACTTCAGGTAAAATATTCATCAACCTGTCGTAAGATGATTTGGAAATATTTAATCCATCGTTTGAAAGAGTTGAAATTTGTGCCGAAGCGATTTTACTATTCTCTGCCAGTTTACGTACTTCGGAGGCAACAACTCCAAAGCCTTTTCCAAGTTCTCCAATACGTGCAGCTTCAACTGCGGCGTTTAATGCTAAAATATTAGTTTGAAAAGAAATATAATTTAACGCTCCCACTTCTTTTGCAATACTTTCATTAGCATCAACACTTTTCATTGACTCATCACCTACTTCAAATATGCCTTGCAAAGCTTCTGTTGATATCTGCTCTGTTAAATAGGCATTTTCTTTACTCTGTTCAATACTAACAGCCATTTCTTCTACAGTTGAACTGATTTCTTCCACAGAAGCTGATTGTTCATTTGTACTTTGTGATAATTGTTGCGATGTGGAACTTAACTGTGAAGTTGCCACAGCAATATTATCGGCACTATATATCACCTCTGATAATAACTCTTTATATTTTTTACATATTAAATTTAGCTTAGTATGCAATTGCGATATTTCATTATCTATGGTTACCGGACATTCTTTTTGAATTAATTTCCCCTCTGAAATATCTGTGGCAAACTGACGCAAGTGCTCCATTCCATCTAACAAGTGTATTTTAACCAGTTTATATCGCCTGTAAAAGATCCAAATAGTTCCACCTAGCACAACCAGTATTGTTACCAGTATTAAAATGGATTTTTTAAGATTAAAAGATTCATAAAGAGCTTCTTTTTGGGCATTTAATGTATGACTTAACGAAACAGGTATATCAATTAATTTACTCTTCTGTATCTCTTCGTTATCAACAAGTTGAATAGATTCTTTTAATTTTTTTTCAATTTCTCTACTCAAATCAACAAGTTCTAATTCTTTGAATTTCTCATCGTTAGCATGGATAAAATCAGCAAAATGTTTATTTGAAGATACAACCTTAGTCTTGTTGTTTTCACTTTCGTCAAGAACTACCTTCTCAACTACTAAAGTATAGTCGGCAACATACTCATCTAAACCACTGATAATGTGAGTCTGATAAATATAATTATTATATGACAACAAACACCAAAACAATAAAACAAATGATACTACAACAATTAGAGCACTAAACAAACCATCTATTAGAAAATTTCTACTTAACGTAGATTTTTCACCAAGAGTAACAAATTTTAATTTCATTATGTATTTACATTCAAATAATTAGGACTTAAAACTACTCTTTACCACCTATCATATACTTACTTATATTACTATATATAAGTAACTTACAATATTACACTTTAATATTTTAATATGCTATTAATCTCTTTTTCAATTCTTTAATTATATTATCAATAAATTAATCAATGAATCTTTATATCTTAATAACGTATTTGAATTATCAGCAAGTTAAATACGAAAAACTGACTATTTGGTTATATTTTTTCAATAAATAATCTGATTAATATTTCACACTTTAAATTATACTGTTCATCTAAAAGATTTTAATCACTGATAATAAAACACTTTAACAACGTACAATTTATAATCATCAAATAATGTTTTAATTATTATTGATTAATATTATAGTAATTTTACCTTCTTGAAATTGCAAGAATTGTTCTAACCTTTTGTTACTATCCAACACATTTATTTATATTCGAATCCATAAAATCAAGATAGAATAAAATGAAGGTGTACCATTTTGCAACACTCCAATTTTGCCTTTGCCTACTGTTTTTTTCATTTTCTTCTTATGCATCAGAAAAAAGTACAACAGAAGTAGTTTTAACCGGTGTCAAGAAAGAAATCCGTCAATTACGGAAAGAAATTAACCGATTAGAAAAAGAACTCAGCAAGATAAAATCAGTTGAGCAAAAGCTGGCCGATGAAGAAGAGTTGTTGAAAAAGAAGGCCTGGGCAGAAGCTGGTAAGCGTAAAAAACGACGTAATAAAACCAAAATCCGCAATCGGGAACAAAAGCTTTTGAGTAAACTAACGGCTAAAAGAAGTGAGTTATCGGATGTCAGGACAAATATAAAAGACAAACAAACAGAAATCAATAAAATAAATAATCGAATTGCCTACCTATCGGGCGAAACAATGGTTGTTTATAATAAATCAGGTAATTCTACACGCACTGCTCCTATTCCGGAAACAAAACCTTCATCATTAAAAAAAGAAGCCCGAAATTGGCTGGGAACTCGCTATCGTTATGGGGGCACCTCAAAAAGTGGCGTTGACTGCTCTGGTTTAAGTGGTCAGATTTATAGACAAGTATATAACATTACCTTACCTCGAACGTCTGCAGATCAATATAGACAAGCTAAAAAGGTATCAAAGTCAGGATTAAAACCCGGCGATCTGGTATTCTTCAAAATAAATTCAGGTAGAGTCAGTCATGTAGGTATCTACCTGGGTAATGATGAATTTATTCATGCCTCTACCAAAAGGGGTGTTGTAATAAGTAGTTTAAATGAAACCTACTACAAAAGATATTTTGCCGGAGGTGGCAGATATTAAGAAGCTCCAATGATTAAATCACCGGAGCCTATACTATTTTATTCAATCAAAACCGAATGGCTATGATTAATCTTTAATTCGACTAAAAGCCAAAGTACTAATCATCCATTTAGGAATACCTTTATTCGGATCTCTGTCTTTAAGATTCATGTACCAACCAAGTTTTTCAATAATTGGCAATTTATGTGTTTCAACAAACTCTATTAAGGTTCCGTCCGGATCTTCGATATATGAAAAATGACCGGCTGCAACCCCCATATCAAAGCTATCGGCACTATCTACAGTAAACGGAAAACCTTTGCTTTTACACTCTTCTCTTAAATCATCCATACCAATAATATCAAAGCATAAATGAATAAAGCCCAACTCTCCCCAAATTCTGTTTTCAAAAATCTTTTTTGGTGTGCGACCTTCAATTTGCACCAATTCTATTTCTGTTGGTCCGTAAATTGAACTAAAACTTCCTGTTCTGGTCTCTGAATGCTTTAAAAGTATTCTACGGCATTTCAATTCTCCACCCGGCAAAGCGGCTAAATCAGAAAAGGTTCCTTTCTCATCATAAATGACCTCGTCATATTGCAATATATCGCTATACACTTTTAATGAAGCATCAATATCTGTAACTCCTATCACACATCCGAATACTCCACCGGTTAATGACTTTTGCTTTTTAAAACAACTATCATCTTCAATTACCTGAAAAATATTATCGTATGGATCTTTTACAAAATAATGCTTTGTACCTGCCGGATCCTCCGATAATTCACCAATAATATTTAAACCTCTTTCTTTATGCGTTTCATAGGCTTTTTGAACATCCCGGCACTTCATTTTTGTAATAAAAATCCCTAAATCACCCAATTGCAATTCAAAATCAGGAGCTTTAGGTGTTATTCCATTATGTTGCCAAATTTCAAAACCACCGCCGCCTTCCAGGTTCATAGCCAAGGCGGCATACCTTTCACGTGTTTTACCGTCGGTATGAGGCAGCATGAGCTCTGCAACGGCAGTATCCTCAAACACATTAATATCCATTCCGAATTGTGTTCGATACCACTTCCATGCTTCTTTAGCATCTTTTACTCCGACACCTATCTGTTGTATCCCGCAAAGTTTTTTGCTCATAACACCCTGTATATTATTTACTATTAATCTTATTAACCATTTTATTATACAAAGCCGGTAAATATTTATAGATATGCACCATCATCAACTCTTTTCCTCCAACCAGCACATCTTTTTTATCCGCTTTTATTGCTTTGATAATTTTTCGAGCACATGCATCAGCATCCATGCCATTTGCCTGTCCCGGGTCCATCTCACCATGCTTTACTCCTCTTTCAGTGAGCGCATTTTTCGAAATTTCTGTTTTAATTCTACCCGGAGAGACAATAGTAACATTAATATTATCAAATGCCAACTCCGCTCTAAGCGATTCATAAAAACCTTGAATTGCATGTTTTGATGCCGAATAAGCCGAACGTAACGGAAACCCAAACTTACCTACAATACTGCTAACTGCTACAATATGTCCTGATTGATTATTCAGCATACCAGGCAACACTAATTTGGTAAGATAAACAGCTCCAAAAAAATTGAGTTCCATCAATTTACGATCAATATCAATGGATGTATCTTTTGCCAGCGATCGCTGACTCATTCCGGCATTATTAACTAATACATCAATTACTTTATGCCTTTCTTGTACCTTCTTCACCACTTGCTCTATATCAGAACTCAACGATAAATCAGCTGCATAAACATCACACTCGTTAGTGTAATTTAAGCATTTTTCTCTTACTCCTTTTAGCTTCTCAAGGTTTCGCGCTGTTAGTATTAAGCGGGCTCCTTCTCTGGCAAAAGATTCAGCTAAAGCTGCCCCAATACCCGACGAAGCTCCCGTAATCCAAACTATTTTATTTGATATATTTTTCAATTATATTCTTCTTTTTATTGACAAAAACCTACTTGATCTGAATTAATTGTAGAATTTCTTTTCTTTTCTCATTTAACTCATCTACTAATTTTGGGTATTTAGCTTTAAATCTGCTAAAACGAAATTTACTAATCCCAATTACAAACTGGTCACGAATTAACACCGACCAAAAGCCTGCCAATGCTACTCCAACAATGGCAAAGAAACCAATTTTGCCAAAAATAAGACTAAATACAAGAAATAAAATGAAGTACTGAATAATAAATAACAGCCATGCAGCCCCAAGAAATACAGAAGCATAAAATTCTATGGTTTTGCATACCTTTTGCGCCAATTTTCTACTTATGATTATCGGTCCAATATTTAAAGCATATCCAATTACAAATATCGGAGCGAGCAAAAGCAAACCTAACCAATGCATGAATAAACCTGTTTTGGAGCGTGCAACCTCACGGTCTTTTATCTTGTACTTTTCCAGTTGAGTAAAATAATTACCTGTTGAAGACTTCAATTGGGCAAATTTATCGGGCGACTCGGCATGAATAGTATTAACTGTATCACACACCTTTTTCTCCAACTCAGAACGATTATTGTTTTTAACGGCAATGGGTAATGCCGATACCGGATGATTATTCCTGGCTAATTCCAAACATTGCTCCGAAACCAACTCAGTTCCTTCCTTTTGCACTACAGCTCCCTTCTCCAGCGCAGCATATATGTCTTTATTTATTGTATTAATTGCTTTTGCCGGATTCTCCAAATAGAGATCTTTATAATCGTTTACCAAAATAGGTTCGGCACATTCAATCATTAAATTCTCCCTTGTTTTAGGAGCATTGGTATAGTTTAATGAAATAGGTACAATTTGAATACCTAATTTAAAATTATGAGCTTCCTCCGCACCAAAAGCAATTTTAGCGGTTCCTTTTTTAAGTGGCCTCACTTTCTTTTCATGAACACAAATACCCTCGGAATGAATCAGAAGAGTGCCTCCTTTCTCAAGAGTTTGAGTATAGACATTAAACGCTTCCAGATTCTTTTTAACGTCCTTGGCATTATCCATTGCCCGGTATACCGGCGATACACGCATCTGATTCAGAAAAAACCGAGCCACCTTTGTTTTAAAAACATCACCTCGTGCCAAAAAACGCAGCCTCCTTCCAGAGAAGACTCCTAAAGTAAAATCATCAATAAACGAATTGGGGTGCATCGAAGCTAAAATAACAGGCCCTTTCTTAGGTATATTTTGCTTGTTGTTGATGAATATCTTCTTAAAAAAAAGCCTCAATGCTACAGGCATTGAGTAGCGAAGTACATAATAATTCATTTGCTTCTATTTTCCCCTCTTTCTCTTTAACTCTTTACGTTTCATTTTCTCAAGCGATAAAAGAAGTGCCGGTAATAATACCAGGTTCGTTATCATGGCAACCAATAATGTTAGTGAGACCAATAAACCTAATGCCACCGTTCCTCCAAAACTTGAGGCTGTAAATATAGCAAATCCGAAAAACAGCACAATTGATGTATAAATCATACTTACCCCAGACTCTTTAATGGCCCATACAACAGAGTGCTTTATTCTTCCTTTATGATGTTTTAATTCTTGTTTGTATTTGGCCAGAAAGTGTATACTGTCATCTACCGAAATACCAAAAGCAATACTAAAAACAAGGATAGTTGATGGCTTAATAGGTATTCCAAAATATCCCATTATGCCAGCTGTAAATAACAAGGGAATTAAATTAGGAATAAGTGATATAAACACCATTCGGAATGATTTAAACATGCTGGCTATAAATAGCGATATCAATACAATAGCAATAGCTAAACTCACAAAAAGGTTACGAATTAAGAAATAGGTTCCTTTCAAAAATACCACACTGGTACCTGTGAAGCTTACCCGATAATCTTCCGGCTCAAAAATTTCATTCACCTCAACACGAAGTGAATCCTGAATCACCTCAATCTGATCGGTAGTAATATTTGCCATTTTTAAAGTCATTCGGGCTACCTGTTTGGTTGAATCCACAAATGAATTAAATACGGCCGAATTTTCACCATCCTCCTGATTAGCATACTTTTTAAGTTGATTGAGATATCGCGGTGCAGGCATTTGGTTATACTTAGGATTACCTCCCCGATGGGCTTGATACAAATAACGCACTCCGTCCAGAATTGATACAGGCTTTGAAAAATATGGGCTAAACAAAGAATCGCGCATCAGCACTTTTTCAAGTCTTCGCATTTTATAAAGAGCTTTCGCACCATCTTTAAACACACCATCTTCTGTTTTGGTATCTATCACTATTTCAAAAGGCAACACACCATTGAATTGCTCTTCAAAAAACATCAGATCCTGGTAAACATCATCATCCTGCGGAATATCATCCACCACAGTTCCTTCGGTTTTTATCTGTGAAATACCTATTCCACTAATAACAACCAAAAGAATAGCACCTCCATAAACCCACCTTCGGTTCTTGATTGAACTTAAAACCAACCACTTTATCACTTTCTTTAGTGGCTTATTTTTTAAGTGATTTAGGTGTCGCTCCGACGGCATTTTCTGAAAGCTCAGCAAAATGGGAAAAATGGTGATGGAAAGAAAAAACAAGCCAAAAATATTGATGGCTGCAATCATTCCAAATTCAACCAATATAGCTGAACTGGTTAAAATAAAGGTTGCAAAACCCGCAGCTGTTGTCAGGTTCGATAAAAATATAACCCAACCAATCTTACTGATCATTTGCTTTAAGGCCTTCCACTGATTACCCTTTTTATGACACTCCTGATGATATTTATTTATAAGGAATATAGAATTGGGAATACCAATAACTATAATAAGTGGCGGGATTAACCCGGTTAAAATGGTGATTTTATATCCAAATAACGCAATACTTCCAAACACCCAAATTACCGAAATACCAACAATAAGAAGTGAAATCATCACCACCCTGAACGAACGAAAGAACAGGAATAAAATAACGGCCAATACTAATGCTGCCAAGGCAATAAACAGACTTAATTCGCCTCTTACCGTTGCCATTACATGGGTTCGAATAAATGGCAATCCCGAATAATGCACATCAATACCCGTTTGATTATGAAACTTTTCGCCCAACTCGTATACCTCATGCACAAAAGCAATACGGCTTTTTGAGTTGACCAAATCATTTCGTAAGGTAATAGTAAGAATGGTTACAAACGAATCATCTGATTCTTTAAACAATAAGTCTTTATAAAAAATCTGATCCTTAGCAATCTGCAACAAACTATCCAGCTCTGTTTGTGTTTCAGGTATTTGTTTAAAAATATCCTGCAGCTCTAAAGTCTTTGTCTCATCATTTTTGGTAAGTACATGAATATTACCCAGTGAAAGAACTGTTGACTCGGGATTTTCATTGGTATCTTCCTTTACTCTAATATTGGCAATATCGGTACTTAATTGCTGTAGCGCTTTAAAATTCTCAAGTTTAAGAATTTCATCATCCTTAAATCCCAGCAAAATTAATTTGGCATCTTCACCAAATATACTTTTAAAGTGATTGTATTCGATAAAGGCTGTATCTTTCTCCGGAAGCATTTGAGCTAATTCGTAATCCAGCGCAACCTTTTTGGCCTGAAATCCCATAAAAATGGTGATAACAGCTATGGTAACCAATATAGAAACCCTATATTTTATAATAGGATGTTTAACCGATAAGTAATTCACAAATTTCTGTTTTTAAGGCTGCAAAATTACCACATTGTAAAATCTTATCCTATTTATTCAGCAGTTAATCAAATAAAATAATACACAATTCGCACCTCTTATTTGCACAGTCTGAATCAAAAAAGAACACAGCTATTTTCTCTCCTGGTTTTCATCTTTTTTTCTGCTAGGCATTTACATTAAATATTTTTATTTTGTACTCCTGATTATAAAAAATGAAAAACTATACCTTTAAAATAAGCCCGCTAATCTTTGTTCTGATTCTGTTAATTATACCAACCACTTTATTTACTGTGCTGGAACTAACGTCGATGGACGATCAGGAAGAATTAATTGAAGGGATATACAAGAATCAGCTGGAAGCAGTTATCTTTTCCATCAATCAATTCTCTGATGACCATGTAAACACATGGATTAATGAATTGGAAAAAATGAACTGGACAGAGGCCAATACGAATACCAATATCGACAGTTACATTCAAAAAAATCCACAGTGTCAGAATCTATTCCTCTTTTCACTAAAGAATGATTCCATTGATTTCTCTACTATTCAAATTAACGACCTTCAGCTGAAGCAAGAAATAAAAGACACCTTGCTTAATCATTCGAACAATCTTAAACGACAATTCAGCTATTATAAAGAGGGTTACAGAAAACTTGTAGGGATAGATCTCAAGCAAGATCATTATTCATTGATCACTTTTATTGCTCAATTGAACGGAACTCATAAGCTAGGAGTTTTTCTGTTAGATGCCCGGCAATTTATTTCCGATGTTCTATCACCCCGAATGCAACGTATAGCCGGTGATAACTTCGTTTTAAGTGTTAAACAAACCAGCTCAGATCAAATGGTGTATAGCACCCTTTTGAATACAGTACCTTCTTCCATTACCGATGAAATGGTTATTTGGCTACTACCTGATTACAGTATTGGAATTCAACCTCAAGGCCTAACCATTAGTGAAGTGGCACAGCAACGCGCGACTAATAATATTTTATTTCTAGCCCTGGTTGACATTCTGTTAATTATTAGTGCATGGTTTTTCTATCGTAATATACGCCGCGAGATTAAGCTGGCTAAAATCAAATCAGATTTTGTCTCTAATGTTTCGCACGAAATAAGAACCCCACTGGCACTTATCAGCATGTATGCCGAAACACTCAGCCTCAACCGGGTGAATGACGAATCAAAGAGAAGCAAATATTACAACATCATCTATAAAGAAACACAACGACTTTCATCGATTGTCAATAACATCCTAAATTTTTCAAGAATTGATAATGGTAAAAGGCAGTTTACTTTCTCACTGGTTGATATTAATGATTTGATAAGCGAGGTAATGAAAAACTACGCCTATCGAATGGAAACTAAAGGCTTTGAAGCTCAGGTTAAGTTAAACGATGATATTCCGTTAATTGATGGCGATTCCGAGGCTATTAGCGAAGCCCTTACCAATCTACTGGACAATGCAATTAAATACAGTAAGGAAATCAGACAGATTGAAATTACCTCATCGCTTTATGACGGACAAGTTGAAATAACAGTCAGTGATTTTGGAATTGGTATTCCTCCAAAGGAACAAAAACATATATTTGATAAATTTTACCGTGTTACCAAGGGGGCTTTGGCTCATCATGCCAAAGGCTCTGGTTTAGGTTTGAGTATTGTACTGCATATTATGCAAGCTCACAACGGTTCGGTATCTGTTGAAAGTGAAGAAAACAAAGGAAGTACTTTCACCCTTAAATTCCCTATCTCTAAAAACATCTAACAATGCTAAACAAACACTTATTAATAGTTGAAGACGAACCCGATATGCAACAAGGCATAAAAGATAATCTTGAATTTGAAGGTTATACTGTTGATGTTGCTGATGATGGAGAGATGGCTCTAAAAAAAATTACCAATGGTGAATTTGACCTTATTCTATTGGATGTAATGATACCCAAAATAAGTGGTTTTGATGTGTGCAAACAAATTCGCCACCGGGGAATTGAAACACCCATTATTTTTCTTACTGCCAAAGGTGAAGAAATTGATAAGGTAATCGGACTGGAATCGGGAGGTGATGACTATATGACCAAACCATTCAGCTTACGCGAATTGATGGCCAGAATTAAAGCCGTACTTCGTCGTACTGGTAATTCCAATCAACCAGAAGTAGAAACTTTAGTTACTATTGGAAAGCTGGAAGTTAACTTTGATAATTACCTGGCTGTTTCAGATGGTCAACCGGTTAAACTAACTGCTAAGGAATTTGAAATACTTCGCTATCTGCTCGATCATAAAAACTCCACCATAAGCCGAGACAGTATATTAGACAGCATTTGGGGCTATGATTATCAGCCTACAGCGCGCACAGTGGATAATTTTATACTAAAACTTCGCCAGAAAATAGAAACAGATCCTAATCATCCTGAAATATTAATAACAGTGCACGGTATCGGCTATCGTTTTGTTTATTAAAAAGACGAAAGACCGAGGACCGAAGTAGTCATTAGCTACCAGATTTTGCCTTTATACTTTTAACCTTTGCCTTTACAGTCTACAATTCCCTGTTTACAAATTTCTCAATAATCTCACCGGCAATACTTCGGGTATGAGGATGATTAGGCAGATTATCTCTGCTATACCAATCAGCATGCTCAATTTCCTTGTTATCCACTTTTATGATTTGTCCTTCATCAGCATCAGCCAAAAAACCAATCATCATTGAACCCGAATAAGGCCAGGGCTGACTTTTATAGTAACGAATATTTTTAATTTGAATACCCACTTCTTCCCTCACTTCTCTTCGAACTGCATCTTCTATCGATTCTCCCACATCAACGTAACCAGCTACCAATGAATAAAAGCCCTCAGGGAAGTTTGTATTATGAGCCAGCAACAATTTATCGTTGCAAAAGATAGCGACAATTATAGCAGGTGCTATTTGTGGATAAACAGTGTGCTTGCAAGAAGAACAAACTAAGGCACGTTCTTCCTCTCGCATTGTTGTGGGGGTACCACACTTTCCACAATATCGGTTGCGTTCGTACCAATTCTTCAATTGCATGGCCACCATGGTTGACCAATCCAGCTCTTTCTGTTGAAACGACTGATAAGAAGTAACATCATGATATACGAACTCATTCGAAGGCAGTGCTATTTCATCAATAATCCAGAAACAAGGCTTCTCATTTAAAATAAACAAAAACACGGTTGAGTCGACAGTACCAATATCTTTTTTAAGTGGAATTTCAAACTCATCACCGTTTTTCTTTAATAAAACGTTATTCTGATGAAAACAAAAGACGTAATCTTCTTCCTGAATTTGCTGATTGGGCAAAAACTCATTTTTGAAAGTATGTGGAAAAATATCCTGAATCATGAGTTTTATTAGGCTTATAAGTTAGAAAAACGAAAATATAAACTATTGGCCAATAAATACTGAATTTCAGATTTATTAACGTTAGCCCTTTTAATTCAAACCAAACATCAAGATTCTTCTATTATGCTCACAAAACTCTATAACAAATAATCACAATTCGATTCCACATCATCAACTTTAGCACCCAGTTTTTTATAAAACTCAATAGCGTTAGTATTCCATCCCGAAACCTGCCAGTGCACTTTTTTACAGTTTTCTTCTTTTGCTTTTTGAATAACTGCTTGTATCAACTTCTGTCCCAATCCTTTTCCCCTAAATTTGGGTTTTACATACAAATCATCCATATACATCGATTTACCTATCCATGTGTAATAGGCATAAAAACAAGTTGCATAACCAAGTAACTCTCCTGACTTATTTTCAATAACAAAGCCATTTATCAATTCCGATTCCCGCTCCATTAACTCTGTTGAATTCAGCATTGCATCAGGCATCTTCTGAAAAGCAGCGAACTCTTTAAACATTTCAATTAGATTGCTATAATCTGAAATTTTTATTGTTCTGATTTTATACTCCATGTCCATTCATTAAAATCATTCAGTACTTATTGTTTCAGTAGTTCTTTGATCTCCTGGCCAAGAATGGCTGAAATATCAACTCCATCTCTGGCTCCTTTAAAAACATAAACAGCTGTTCCCTTCTCTCGGGCAAATCTATTTGAAATGGAATCCACCTCAAAAGCTTCATTAAAATAAACTGCTGTTTCTGGAAATTCCGAATCTTTTTCAAAGCGATTAATCACCCTTATTAAGTTGACATACGTTCTATCTAAATCAAACCAATCGATATAATCGGCACTAAAAGACACAGCTCGAATACCCTTTTGGGAGTAAAAATTAACAGCACCAGCCTGTCCGTAATTATCACATAAAACCAATGTTTCACCAGTTTGCCTGACTGCAGAATAAGCCTTGTCTGTTATCTCAGCTAACTCCCGCCATCCCAACATATCGGCATAATCTTGTGGCAAATCGTGATCCTTACCATCTTCCCAACGTAACATACCCATGGATTTGTATTTTTCCTGATGACTCATTATATATTCTGGTGTTTTGTTAGGAAATAAAAATCCAACCATATATGCAAAAGAAGCAACAGGAGCCATCAGTAATAGCACAAAAACAGGAATTCTCCACTTTTTATTCAAAACATTGGTAACATATATTGCCCCAAGTGCAATATATAACGGATACAATCCAATAGCATAATAATCCTTGGCTCTTAAATAAGTGTAAACTACCAATATTACACCAAAGACAACCAACAAGAAACGAATTTCTTTAAATGGTTTGTAAAACATCAAAGCAAACAACGACACCACTATCAACAGAAGAGAACCTGAATAAAACAAAGGCTGAGTAGAAAGAAATTGCATTCTGCTAACATTAACCAGCTGCGTCGTACTTAACTCATTTAAATGCTGAACTACAGGAAACTGATTATTCCATTGCCATACCAGGTTGGGCAAGACCATTAAAAACACAATGGCAAGAGCTATCCATAATTCTTTTCGCAAAAATATGATTCGATGAGAACTAAAAAGTAGTGCAGGTAGTAAGCCTATGGCCAAAAAAGTAATATTGTACTTATTTAAGAAGCCCAAGGCAAAACTTACCGCACATAAGTAAATCCATTTAGCTTGCGAACTCTTTAAGTATTTAATGAAGAAATAAAATACCAGTGACCAGCTTAAAACATCAAACGAATTGGGTTGATAAAGTGTATTTAATCTAAGGAGTACAGAGAATAACACCCCTGAAGCAGCAAGCATTTTTGCCCATAAATTGCCTTTAAATGTATCGACAATCAACCAAACAAGGCCAATGGTTATAGCACCAAACAGAGCCGGAATAAACTTAACCCAGAAGACAGAGTTTCCTAACCATTGAATGATATATGATATCCAGGATGTAAAAGGAGGGACCGAACGATACCCCCATGCCAGGTGATTAGCCTGATCTAAATGCAAATATTCATCACGATGCAAATCATAGACAGGATCAATTAGCACATACTGCAGAACAAACTTTAGAATAATAAAGGCTGTAAGTATAAATAGTTCTTTCTTCTTCATCAATCAGGTTTCTGTTAAAGTTAACATTTTACTTACCAATCAAATGTATTTATTTTTATTCATTCTTTCAGGGTATCATCTGAATGACATACAACTCTTAAATATTTGTTTTTCTAAAGCTGTCGTGTTGGAAAATGATTTATATCTGCTTATTTTGTAATTATTAAGCCAAAATACAACTAGCTTATACTTTGTTTTTGAATTAAAGTGTAAAATCAAACGGGGAAAGTAAGGGAAACAATGTAAATTGAGTTTTTAATGTCACTTAATATAAAGTACTTAAAAACTGTTTTATCTCACGCCATAACACTTTTGTTTAAAGAAATAAGCTACAAATACACCTAAGTCAACAACCATGAAAAAGTTGTTATTATTTCTTTTTATTATTCCCTTGATCGCCCATGGTCAGGAGATAGTTTGGGATGGATCAATCGATCAATTACCTATTGGTAGTATGGTTGAAATATTAGAAGATCCATCGCAATCATTAAGTCTTGAGCAAGTTACTTCTGAGGAGGTAAAAAGGCAATTTAAAACCTCATCTCAAAACATTCTCAGTCTTGGATATACAGAATCTCATTTCTGGTTGCACGTTGCCATCAATAATGTAACCAACCATAATACCATACTTGAGTTAGCTCAGGCGGGCTTACCATTGGCTAATTTGTATTACACTCTTAACGATAGTATTGCAGAACTGGTTAAGGCGGGTTATCAAATACCAGTTCATAACAAGTCGTACCACAGTTCTTACCAGGCCTTTGCTTTGCCGCCCGGAAAAACAGAATGCTATATTCGGCTTGTTTCTAATTCAGAACCCATTCCCGTGAATTTATACAGTGAAAAAGCATTTGAGAAAGCATCAACTGCTAAAGTGATGGGATATGGAATCTACCTGGGATTAATGATTTTTGTTGTTCTTAATAACTTCTTTCTATTTATATCCTTACGCAGAAAGCTCTTTTTATTTTACTCTTTACTGGTATTAATATATATAAGTTATTCGGCGGCTGTAATTGATGGTTTTATCGTATATTTTATTCCACATGTTAACCTGCTCTTCTTTTACACAACCATTCCGGCCATCGGCATTGTTATGCAAACATCCTATTGCCTGGTATTTTTAAAAGCCAAATCATATGTACCAAAAGTCAATAAAATAGTTATTGGTATAGTTATCTATTTTGCCATATGGATGCTGATTAAGTTCTTTCTTCCATTACCTCTTGTTCTGATTGTAAACACCATCAATGCCCTTCTATCGTTTTTTATCATGAGTATGGTGGGTATTATGGTGGGAAAGAAAGGTAATAAGATGGGCTACTATTTTGCCATTGCTTATTTTATATATTTCCTATTGGTTGTTATGCAGGCAATATATATTAACACCGGAAGGCCCGAATACATTGGTGGATTAAGTTTTGTTGCCTATGCTACATTATTTGAGGCATTTATTCTATCCTTTTTGCTTTCAAGACGCTTCAGGTGGGAAAGGAAAGAAATAGAAACAGAAAAATTTGAAGCCCAGCAAAAAGTAATTGAAAAAACACTGGAAAATAAAAAGATCATCCAAAATCAGAATTTAGAACTGGAAAAAGAAGTAGCTGAACGAACCAAACAATTAAAAGAGATAAATGAAGAGTTATTGGCAACTAACGAACAGCTTATTGATTTAAACAGAGAGAAAGATGGTTTAATGCACGTGGTGGCTCATGACTTAAGATCTCCTTTAAGTACTATCATTAATTTTGTTGAATTAATTGAGCATGAGGCCCCCAATAGCGATGCACAGAAAGAGCACCTTCGCGTTATTGATCATGTGGTGCAGGACGGCATGTATTTGATTGATGATTTATTGGATCTTCACTCTTTCAATTCCGGAAACGCAAAAGCCAGGTTAGAGTTAATTAATATTGAAGAATACATGAATAGCTGGCTAAAAAAGTTTGATAAAGAATTAAATAAGAAGAATCAAACAGCTCAACTTACCTTTGGTATCACAAATTCTGAATTTACTACCGATCCTTTTCTGTTAACCCGTATCCTTAATAATCTCTTATCCAATGCTATTAAATTCTCCGATAAGGAGAAAAATATTGATATCCATGTGACAGAAACTGCTAATGACTTTAGTTTTGCAGTTAAAGATGAAGGACCGGGTATCAGTCCGGAAGACCAGGAAAAGATGTTTAAGTTATTTCAAAAGCTTTCGGCCCGCCCAACCAACGGAGAAAGATCAAACGGCCTTGGATTATCTATTGTACAGGCGCTCACCAATAAATTAGGCGGTAAGGTTAAAGTAAACAGCCAATCTGGTAAAGGGGCTGAGTTTATTATTCAACTACCAAAAACTTAAGTATTATTCAACTCTTTCAACTGCCACAACAAAACCATTGGCAATAAAACTCATTCCTTTATTCAATGCTGATATTGTATAGGTCATTTGTGTTTCCTTTGACTCTTCTATGGCAATTAATTGATCTTCGCCTGCAATAGTCAGAAAAAAATCTCCCACCACTATGGTTTCGATGTGTTCAAATCCTTTATATTGTTTTGATTGATGTGGGGCTAATGATGCCCAGCTTTTATCCTGTAATTTAAATGGATGATCTTTAGTGGTTGTTATTTCTTTACCACTCTCGAAGATATAAGTCACCAGGCCACCATGTTTCGCCCTTTCTGTTTTTTCAACGGTTGCCTTAAACTTCTTTCCTAATACCTCATCAAAACTAATTACTTCATCTCCAACTTGTATGTTTTCAATATTTTTTAATAAGCCATTAGCCATTAATACTTTAGTTCCTTTAGCAAAACAATGAACATCAATACCGTCGAAATAAATTTCTGAAATAACGGTATCATCATATTTATTGCCTTTATAAACCTCAAGTATTTCAAATCTTAAAGTCCAGTCTGGTTGTTTCTGCCCCTCACTCCATCCATAACCCAAAGTATCCACTTTAAAATACTGAGCAGCTATCTCATCCTTTAAATTTAATATAGCATATGGTTCATCATCAATAAATACTTTTAGCTTTTTCACCCTTGAATTATTAATCCATGATGAAGTGCTCTTAACGTACCCATTTACAACAATAATATCGGTAATACGAGGTGAGTTATGCTCAAATGTATAAGTCAAATATTCACCAATACCATATCCGGAAACACCCTCAACCCATGCATTTTTATAGCTTAAGTCGTGAGCATTTTTGGGTTTGTAATCAATGTTCCCTTGTGATGACAAATAACTGGAAGCCGACACTTTTTTAGGACCACCACCACAATACCAGCTGCAACCTCCTCCTACAATATCCCAAATATCTTCGTATACTTCACCATATTTTTGAAAGATAGCCTGTTCGTCCTTTGATAAGTCTTCCCATTCTTTTCGACCTTCTGATATTTGCTGCATGACGGTATCTCTTAAGATCCATTCAGCTTTGGCTTCTTCCGAGAAATCAAGTACATGAACATATTCAGGGAACAATTCTTTTATTTGTGATATTCCTATTTGTGATGCAAAAATCAGTGTTAACAATATGGTTTGTTTCATTCTATTGTTCTATAAAATTTTCTCTTCAATTAACTCTCCATTCTCATAATATTCTTCTTTGGCTTTTTCTCCTACTTCACTCCACATAATTTGTTTTCCTTCTTTTTTATCATTTACATAACTAACCTCCGATTGCTTTTCACCGTCCTCATAGAACCAGATCCATTCACCTTCACGTAAGTCATTATTCATTCTGCCGCTTGAAAACAATTGGCCCGATTCATAGTAAAATTTTACTTCGCCAGTCAGATGCCCATTGACATAGGAACTCTCCTGGAAAATGGCTTGATTGGTTTCATAGTAAGTTAGCCAGATTCCTTGTCGCAAACCATTAACCATTTTACCCGACTCCATCAACTTTTTACCATCAGCATAAAACGATTCATAGTTACCATTACCACCCTGAATCATTACTTTTCCATCAGGATACCAGGCCTGATCAAGGCGAAGTATTTCTCCTTCATATATACCTTTTTCCTTTTTTGCCCCATTTTCGTAAAAGATATTCCACTCTCCTGTGCGTAAGCCATCTTTCACTTTTCCTTGGCCCAGTAATACACCCCTGTTTGAGTATGTCTGGTAGGTACCATTCCCCTCTTTCACCAACTGATTACCTGAAGCATCCCAAACATCCTGTACAATCATCTTATTCTCTGATTCATAAACAATCTTGCTTTCAACCTTTCCATCTTCAAAATAAGTAGTCCACAAGCCCGAAGCGATTCCTTCTTTCATCATGCCTTCGCTAAGTAAATTACCATTATCATGATACACCTTCCAGATGCCATCCTGCTTGTCTCTGGTAAAATTACCCACTTGCACCAGTTGTCCTGACTCATTCCAGTTTTTCCATATCCCTTCCATTCGACCATTTACATACAAGCCCGAATCAGTTTTAACTCCATTTTCATAGTAATTCATCCAAATACCATCTTCTAAACCATTCTTATAAGTTCCTTCTTTTATCAGCTTACCCGACTCGTTATACCACTGCCAAAGACTATCCGGATTTCCCTTAGTAAAATGACCAACCAATTGTTTGTTGCCATTCTCATACCAGTAAGTCCATTTACCTTCCTCCTTACTATTATTAAGTGTACCTTCCGACATCTTTTGCCCCGACTCGTAATAATAAGTTCTGAATCCACTAACTCCCTTTCTCAGCTTAAAAACAGTAAATCCAATAACCAACACCGATATAACGACTAAAGGCATACGTAATTTTGCCATTGGAGGAACTGCATCAACAACTCCCTCTTTCAATTCTTTTAATGTAAGGGGTGATACTTTGCGGAATGACAATTTGTATCCTTCCACCAAAGCAATACCGTAAAACAAAATATCAATTGGCGAAAAAGCCTCTACCAAAACATCAACAATCAATCTTGGTGTTAAGTAAGTAAGCACCTCGAAATAAGGAATGGAAACCTCCTGGGCATAAAAACCTACTTGAGTAAATAAATTACCCATTAAACAGCCCAATAATGATAAGCTTGCACCCAAAATACCAAATTTCATATCAATACCGGCGCCAAAAAACCGGACAGCAAATCCTACCAACAGTCCTACTCCAATAGCCATGTATCCAATCTGATGCTGGGTAGCAACGGTAAACATTGCCCATAAAACCCCACTGATAATACTGGCCAGCAAGCCACCTATGATGGCATAATAAAAATCCTGATGTGATTTAAGTGTATTTAATGCCGCATCATCCAAATGTTGGAATTCGGGTTGGATCGACATATCGGTATTTTCATAGGTTGCTGTGGTAGATAAATACGGATCTCCTTCAAAATCCTTACACGATTCTTCAAAATCGGCTTTAGCACCGGTTAAACTACAAATAATACCTTGATTAATGTCACTCTTTCGGTTTTTGCATTTTTTGCAAAACTCAAGTTGCTCTTGTCTGGTCATAACTGATTTGGGTTTATGTTATTTGGGATGATCACAATTAAATTGGATCCTTGCTATTGTTAATCTGGCATTTAATTGAAACGATCTTACTTATCCTTAATCAATAAGGAATATTTAATGGTTGTATCAGGCTGAAATATCAAAGCAGGATAATCTCCTTCAGGCTGGTAGCAAGGCATAGAGTGTTCAACTCCATTGCTTCTATCTTTTTCGAGTGATAGTACCTGTTTTTGCTTTTCTATAGTACTTTCTTTAAGCTGACTTAGCAATTCAGGTAAATTGCTATTGTATTCAATTCTACAGTCTAAACCTGAGGGTTTCTGAAAACTATTGGCTATGGAGATACTATCCAATTGAAAGGAATAATTACTTTGCGCAACTACATGCTCAACGCCCATAAGTAATAAAAAGGTTAGTAAGGTAAATGGTTTCATACATCTAAAATCTAACAGATTTACACCACAATATAAACATTTATATTTAATTACTGATATATGAAATTATCCTCATTTCAAAGTAAACGTTACAACAATATCTTCCTTTCTTTAAGCAATCGGTAAAAGTGATCTTTATAATTCGGTTAAGCTGATTACTATTCCCTACTCTACACCAGTTTATTTTTCCCTTAGTATTTTAACAATACGATTAAAATTAATTTCAGAGAGACTCCAGTTGTAACCATTAAAATTTACTGTATTCGTAAACTGAATGACTACTGTATCAATATCTTTATAATATCTGGCAATGGTTTGATAACCGGGTATTAATCCCGTATGATCATATCGGTAAATAGACGAATAAATCTCTTGCTCTTTTTGGTCTTTAAATACCGAACCATCATTTAAAGCTCTTAAGAATGTACCCAAGTCCTGGGCGGTTGCCAACATAACACCATTATCATCTGTTTTCAGATCGTTTTCATAGCCAACATAATAGCCACTCATCACATCATCTAAATCAACGTCTTTAATGGAGCCATAAGTATTCTTAAGCCCGAGAGGTTCTAAGATATTTTCTTTGACATACTGAAATTTACTTACTCCCGATACTTTTTCGATTAACATGGAGAGTAATAAATAATTGGTATTACTATACTCAAAATCGGTATTGGGCTCAAAGTTTGCAGGTAAATCAAGTACCAAATCCAATCGTTCTTTGTCGTTTTGTTTTGGATGAACCCAATAATTTTTGGTATCTGTATAATTAGGAATTCCGCTACGGTGTTGAACCATCATTCTCACGGTTATTCTATCTGCATTTTCTATTCGGCCATTTAATTCAGGAAAGTAAAAAGCCAGCGTACTGTCTAAAGTTAGATGTCCGCTGTTCACGAGCTTGGCGATAGAAACAGCCGTATAAAGTTTACTAACACTCGCAATTTTAAATAAGGAATGAGGATCGGCAGGAGTTTTGTTTTCCCGGTTTTTATATCCGGCAGCGTAAAAGCCCGGCTCCTTCCCAGCTTCATCAACATATACAATTATACCATCGAAACCCATATCGGTAGCTGCATTAACCTGTTGCTGAATGGTATCCGGCAAGGGCTTTATCCATGCCGTTACAATAGGCCATGGTACAAAGTAAAATGAGGTAAGTGTTCCAACAGCCAATAAAATTCTAACAACCAGTTTACTTCTATTCTTCTTCATTGTTTAAGGGTTATGGTTTTTACAAACAAGATGCAGCTTACACAAATCTAATCTGCTATTTTAATGCAATAATACAATTTTACTTTGCTATAAAAATTAATGCCTGTTAAAGACTTATTTTTTGATACTTCTCTCATATAAATCAATCCATTCTTTAGCTGACATTTTTGAGCAAAGCTCCCCAATTAACTCATAGGGTATTTCATCCATTTTTTTAAAACGGATACAGCTTTTTCCCATATCTAACTTACGCGATGTGTATTTCGGATATTCAGCAACGAACCATTCGTACAGCTCTTTATCAGCATAAATTCCACTGTGATAAAGGTTGATGGAACTCTTTTGCGAGGCAATACTCATAAAGGGCAAAGGCAGTTCCGGGGCACAATGATAACCATTGGGATAAATACTATGCGGAACATAATAACCTATCATGCCGTAATTGATTCCTTCTTCAAATCCTTCAGAAAGATTCTCTTTAATAACAGCCCGTAACTTCTGCAATACGCTTTTTCGATCTTCGGGTACCTGACTAATATACTCCTCTGGTGTTGTAGCTTTATATTTCATTACTTCAACCAGTTTTTATTTTTAGAAAAAATGGAAAACCATATCAGAAAAGCCCCAATAAGCACTACCAGAATGGGCATTAATGTAGCCTGAAGAAGACCATACACCGCTATGGATTGGGTGAAAAACACGTTATGAATCATTTGCGGAACAACAACCAAAAAAGAAATAATGAATAAGAACACAGCCGCTTTCTTTCGTGCCACCATTGCTATTGATCCTAATAAACCACCCAACACAGCTATGGCAAAAAGGATAGTGCTCCAGAATGGATACTCTGCATACAAGGCTCTTTCGTTTTCGGGTAGTTTAGCCAAGGCTTCATCGGAAATAAATGCATGCATAAAAAACGATACTACTCCCATAATATTCCATAACAGTAATAATACTGCTAAAATCCAAAACCAAACAGGAGCTTTCTTTTGTGTTATTGCTGATTCCATACACGATGTATTTAACTGTTATATACAGGTTTGTTACAGAAGGCTAACAGATTTAAGATATGGAATGTTGCAGATAGGTTGACATTATTTCACCCGATATAACTTGACTTTCAAATTAAAGAACACCTTCATTTCTTATCTCAAGTCAATGAAACCAGAATACACCTTTGGTAATTTTGATACCATCATTAAAATGAAAAATAATGAAAGCAATTAAATGTTTAAAATACGGTGATGCTGAAAATCTGGTATTGACAGAAGTAAAAAAGCCAACTCCCAAAAACAATGAAGTGCTAATTAAGATAAAAGCTACTTCAGTAACTACCAGCGATGTTCTTATACGTGGATTAAAGGCAGGCCCTGTTGCCCGATTTATAGTGCAATTAATATTTGGCTTTAATAAACCTAGAAATCCAATTTTAGGAATGGTTACCTCAGGTGTTATTGAAAGTATCGGAAAAGATGTCTCCTCTTTTAACATTGGTGATGAAGTATTTGCTTATGGCTCTGTTTCACCAACCAAACGCCATTTTGGTTCTTATGCCGAATATATTTGCCTGCCCGAAGATTGGAATATTGCCATTAAACCAACAAATAAAAGTTTTGAGGAAGTAGCAGCTATTCCGTACGGCGGTTTACTTGCTTCGCATTTATTAAAAAAGACAAGCATAAACAGCGGCGACAAAGTTTTAATTTATGGAGCGTCGGGAAGTATTGGCACCATGGCAATACAATTGGCAAAGCTTGCCGGGGCCCATGTTACGAGTGTTTGCAGTAGTCGAAACTTTGAATTAGTAAAGTCTTTAGGTAGTGATGAGATAATCGATTACACTGCAAAAAATGCTGCTTCGAAACTGAAATCCTATAAATATGTAATCGATGCTGTTGGAAATTCTAAATCCTCAGACTTGAAAAAGAAAAGCAAGAAAGCACTTACACAAAATGGTAAATACATTTCCATTGATCATGGAACTCCTTTAACTCCCAAAGATGCTTTTCTTAATTTAAAAACGTTAGCTGAACAAGAGAAGATTAAGCCTGTTATTGATAGCATATATCCTTTAGAAGAAATGACCGAAGCACATAAATATGTGGAGAGAGGCCACAAAAGAGGTAATGTGATAATTACCATATAAAATTGAGCCACAAACCTAAAATATGAATTTATCTGAGTACGTAGAAAAAAGAAATGGTATGCCTCTGGGGGCCAGTGATTCCCTTCGAAATATGCTATATCGATCGTTAGGTGCAGAAACCTTTGCGAAATTTTGGCAATACTGGAATCCCATATGGGGATATTACCTGGGGAAGTATATTTTCAAACCTCTTAAACAGATCCTTCCCTCCTCATTATCGCTAATAATAACTTTTATTGCATGCGGATTTATTCACGATCTGGCGGTGATGGTACTAAAATGGAAATTTAGTCTGCTCCTGACTCAATGGTTTCTATTCATGGCACTTTGTGTAATTATAGGAGAATATGCAAAAATTAATTATTCAAAATTATCATGGATGGTGCGGGCATTAATTCATACACTAGTCATTTCAGCTTGTTTCTTCATCGCTTATCAATTAAATAAATTCATATTCATGGTTTTCATTTCTTAACCCAAGTCAATGAAGTTGGAATTCTCTATAACCAATTTTGCCTAAGTAAGCTTCTAAAAAGAAACAAACAATAAAACATGACACTTGAAACTCTATCAGAACGTAAAGAAGCCTGGAAAACAATTATAATTTTCCTTGCCATTGTCACGGTATTAAGTTCGCTTTTTCATTATGCAATAGTGAATTTGTACCCTTCACGGATATACATTGGAGCTTTGATGTGGTGTCCGGCCATAGCTGCAATAATTACATTGAGGATAAAAAAACGCCCCATATCATCCCTGCATTGGAATTGGGGAAAATGGAAATATATCCGACTCTCTTATTTTGTTCCTGCCTTGTATGGTATCATCACTTATGTGCTAATCTGGATATTTGGTTTAGGAGAATTAGCCAATAAAGAAACAATTACAGTATGGGCTAAAGATATTGGTTTGATTGGAATAGGAACCTTAAACTCAACATCGATAGTAATCATTGCTGTTATCTTACTTGGAACCGTTGAAGTAATTCGGTCAGCAGCAACAACTTTAGGTGAAGAAATCGGATGGCGGGGATTTTTTATTTATGAATTAAGAAAAGTACTTTCCTTTACCGGTGTTTCTGTTTTCAGTGGAGTTATTTGGGCTACCTGGCACTGGCCGGTAATTGTATATTATGGCGAAAATGTGTTCGTGGAACTAGCTTCGTTTTATGTTGTGATTATATCTATGTCATTTATGATGACCTACTACACTTTTAAATCCAATAGTTTATGGCCGGCTGTACTATTTCATGCCGTAAGCAATGTGTATATTCAAAAAATACTGCCTGAATTAACCATTAAAAGCGAAGGAACTGAATATTGGTTGGGCGAATACGGAGTTATGTTTGCAATAGTGACTTCTGTTTTTGGCATTTACTTTTGGCGAAAAGCACTAAAAGAAAAATTGTAAAGATCACTTTTGATTAAAGTATTGAATTATGACAAAGAAAAATATAAAACGAATTCTGAGAATAGCTTTTATAGTTGCATCAATATCCTCCTTATTTTTTGTTCCATGGTTATTGGTAAAAGCCTGGATACTTCCGCTGCCTGATACTGTTCAGGAGCAGTTAGACGAAGCCATTGATCATGGCTTTGATGGAATGATTGTTTATATAGATCAGGCCGGCAAACCACCTCAGTACTTTGCTTCCGGCTGGCATAATCGGGAATCCCAGATACCTGCCAATCCGCACGCATTATTTAAAATTGCCAGCATTAGTAAGCTATATGATGCTGTGGCTGTCACCAAATTAGTAAGTGACGGGCGACTTTCGCTGGATAAAACCATAGCTGATTATTTACCGGAACTGGTGGGAAGAATTGCTTATGCTGAAGAAATTACTTTACGGTTGATGATACAGCATAGAAGTGGTATACCCAATTTTACTGATGCTACTAATTTTTGGGCAAACCCAACCCAAACCTATGAAGAAAGCCTTGCATTGATACTGGATCAACCGGCCAATTTTGAACCTGGCGAAGACTACGAATATTGTAATACCAATTATCTTTTAATTAATAAGATAATGGATGATGCATTAGGTTATAGCAACTTTCAATTCATTCAGGAAGAAATTCTAAATCCATTACATCTTAATCACACCTTCGGTTCGATTAGCGAAGTGAATATTGACGATGTGATGAGTGGCTATCATGTTGGGCACCCCTTTGATTTAAAGGCTGACGAACATGGCATGTTAGCAACTGCTGAAGACGTGGGCACTTTTGTGCGGGCATTAAATGAAGCCAGCCTGCCCGGTAGGCAGGGATCATTGTTTGCACCGGGGGAACAGGAAATATATTCTTCTGTTTATAAGTATGAACATGCAGGTTGGGTTCCGGGATACCAAAGTTTTGCAAAATACCACAAAGATATTGATGCTGTAATTGTTGAGTTTTATAGTACAACTGATCCTAAATTATACAATTGGAACTTATCAGAAATCATCAACAATAGAATTGTTAAAATTCTGAAGAAGCAATAAAGATTAACCTACACTATGAAAAGATACTCGAATCCATCAAACAACTCTCCCAAGAGTAAAAAAACGAAGTCGCATCCATTCTGGCGATGGTTCTGGCTTTCTTTCCTTGTGCTTTCTCTGACTTATGCAGGGTATTCATTTTATGTACCTTCCAATGATGTGCACTGGGCCGATAATATTGACTCGGCTCGGGAACTTTCCAACGATTCCGGTAAAAACATGCTACTCTTTTTTACCGGCGAGTGGTGCGTACCTTGCCGCATTATGAAGCGAGAAGTTTTTGCGGATAAGGAAGTGATGAAAGCCATCAACTCACAAATTATACCGGTAATGATTAATGTTGATGCCCCCTATGCAAAAGAGCTTGTTAAACTCTATAAAGTTGGTGGAACACCTGTAACCATTTTTACTGATCCCGAAGGAAATGTAATTGATTACGCTGTTGGAAAGATTGGGAAAACAAAATTCCTGGAGATGCTTAAAAATTTGGATGCAACGGCATCATAATATTAGTCCAATGCCGAGGCAATACGTCTTCTTATTCTACTTAGTGATTCGGGAGTCACGCCAATATAACTTGCCAGATGATATTGGGGGATTCGCTGGAATAAGTCGGGCCTCGATTTCATAAGTTTCAAGTAACGTTGCTCAGGCGAATCGGTATAATAAGAGGTCAATGCTTCTTTTTGTTCGGCAAAGGCAGCTTCCATTATGGTTCTGGAAATTGTTTCAAACCGGGGAAAGCGCTTGAAAAGGGCCTGCCCTTGCTGCTCGTCTCCTTCCACCACCAAGGTATTTTCTGCACAAATCCAATTGTGCTTTGATGCATTTTGTGGGGTAAAGCTGTTTAATGAAATAGCCCATTGTTCTTCGGTAAAGAAATTAGTCGTTTTTTCTTCTCCATCAGTAAGAATATATTCTCTGACACAACCTTCCAGAATAAAATAGGTTTTGGTTGAGATCTGACCTTCTTCAATCAGGAAGTCACCCTTCTTGAATTTCTTCGTTTGCATACTTTCAGCAATGGCGTCCGCCTCTTCTTTTGAAAGTGGTGATATTCTTGAAAAATAGTCTACTAATTTGTTCTGCATGGAACCTTCTCTTTAATTGTAATATTTCCAAAATATTTAAGCAATCATATACAGCTTTCAGTTCGTTTTAAATATTGTGCTTGACAAAGGTGTCAGGACGAGCAAACTTAGTCATGCATTTCCGGTAGACTGTAGCTATTTATTTGTCAATATTTTATGCAAAAAATATGAATAGATTATCGGTATCATTACCATTATCATAATGATACTAAAAAAAACAATCAAACTGATACCCTCTTTTTGCGGAATCATAGATACAATTAGCCCAATTATACTGAATCCAACAATAATTTTTGCTCCAAAATGATGCGTCTTTCTCCATACATTCTCATTATCAAGTGTCCATGGAGTTCTAAATCCAATAAACCAGTTTGGTTTAACACTATATAAATAGTTTCCAATTACTGCTAATAACACGAAGGTTGAGATTCGTAAAATTTTAAGCTCATCAATAACAATTCCAATATTTGAAGCAACAAATAGTCCAGTTATAGCTGTCATAAATAATGAAACTATGAATCGGATCTTATAAAATGAAGATTCAAAAGCTTCGTAATTCTTTTTTTTAGGGTCTATCCTTTGAACAAATAGCATAAGTCCATATATCAATATACTTACTCCAATAAATATTGAGATCAATGTCCTTATTGGAATCAGTTTAGGTTGAATCCAATTAATTTCAACTACCTTATTTAAATAATCGTTTCCTAACAGGATGAATAATAAAGGAAGCAGGACGACTACTAAAATTGGTATTTCTTTCTTAAAATTACTTTTTGTTTTCATTTTTATTATCAATTAATTCGACAATCCATTTTGAAATCTCATTGAGAACTGTTGTATTAATAGAATAAATAATGAATTGTCCTTTCTTGACACTTGATACTAAATCGGCATGATACAAAAGTTCTAAATGATGAGATATTGTCGCGCGGGAAAATTCAAATTGGTCTGCAATCTCTCCAGCTGACATATCTTTTTCTTTAAGCATATCAAGAATGCTTCTACGAGTCTGATCATTTAATGCTTTAAAAACAATATTCATTTAATTCATTTCTATATTTAGACAAATGTCTAAATACATATTTTAAAATCAAAATTCTCATTTGTTAATTTTATGCAGAATGCTTTTTCTCTATAGCGTCAGCGCCCTGGCAGGTATTTTCTTCTTACGTTGTAGTTAGTTTTTTCTATTTAATTATTCATTCCTACTTTATTCAAAGTCGATTAGCTTCTGTTAAAATTTCTAACTCTGTCAAGGTCATTTTTGCTAATTACGGAATAAATAAGACTTGGAATTCCTATAATCGCAACTAGTCCAAATACAGCATATAATCCGGATTGCCATATGTAATCCCACAAAAAAATTAAAAGGGTTGGTGTCCCAATAATAAATACCGTTATACCAATCAATATTGCAATTTGGTTGTCTTTGGCTTTTAAGTCTTCTATTAAATAATCGTTAGTCTTTTTACAATGATTACAATGAAGCTGCATGTCTTGTCCATGGTTCATTTTTAATTCTACACGATCCGTAGCCCAAGTCCATATTCCAATTTCTTTCTTACAATCTTTGCAAATAGTATATAGTTTCATTTTTAATTGTAATTAACTGATTGTGGATTTGCCAAATGCGAATAAGGACTTTAAACTTAGCGAGTCGCTATCCGGTTTGAGCATTCTATACCCTTTATATTACTAGCATGCGCCATGTTTTTTATACAACCGCAGCAAATTTTTCTTATTCCGGGAAACGTTCAAATGTATTTATTTCTTCCAACGAATCATCCCAACTTGCTTTGTTTGAGATAAAAATATGTGCATTAGGTCGTATTGCTAATGTTGTATCTAAACATCCTGCCGGAACTACTAACAGTTTACCGTCCATTTGTAAATTGGGCAGAGCTGAACCACAATTAGTACAAAAGGCTTTCACATGATTGCTTTTATGTGGTTGAAATATTTTCATTTCAGTTTCCGTTTTTATCCATTCAAGCTTAGCTGTTGTGAAAAATAAATTTGCAGCATGAGCAGCACCGGTATCTTTCCTGCAATATCTGCAATGGCATAAATAAAAACTCTCAAAATCACCTGCAACTTTAAATTTAATTCCTTTGCATAAACAAGAACCCAAGTATTCCATTTGATAAGTGCCTTTTTTAATTATAATTTTTAGCAGAAATACAAGATATTGTAAGCCACCCTTAGTTTTTATCGAAATTGTTTTGGTTTTAGACTTTGACTGGCCGATTTAGCAATTTCGTTAATCCTACTTTTTCTGGTTTCAGGTCTCTTGGCAGAAACTATCCAATGCAACAATATCTTTTTATTAGACTTACTTAAACTATCAAAGTATTCGATAGCATTGTTATATTTTTTCAATTGCTCAATTAAATCATCCGGAATTTTAAGCGCTTCTACTTCATCTAATATTGTCCATGACCGATTTTGTTTAGCCGTTTCTATACTATCATATCCGGCCTTTGACATTTGGTTGTTTTGAATGAGTTTGGTTACTTTTTCTTTGTTTACTTTTGACCAATTACTGTTTGGCTTTCTTCTTGTAAAATATTGCATATACCTCTCTTTATCAAGAGTCTTTTTCGTGCTATCTATCCATCCAAAGCAAAGCGCCTCATCAACCGCTTCACTCCAGCTAATGGATGGAGCATTTGTTGATGTTTTATAAAAAATAAGGCATACAGCTTTTTTCAACTGATGATTTTTCTCTAGCCAGTTTCGCCAATCTGTTTTGCTTTTGGGATAATATGTCTCTACTTCCTTTTTACCCATTCTGTTCTTATAACCATTTTAGAATAAATCGGTTCGTTTGAATCTTGAATTAAAATATCAAGCATATTGGATTTTATCCTTTCTCCTTGTCTTCCACTTTAAAGGTTAGTTGAGGGTATAAATCGTCTTCAAAATATTGGGCATTAATAAAAGAATTATAATCCAGCTCATGCTGTTTTCTTTTTAGCAAAGATCGACAGTGCCAATTTGCATTTTCACCTCCAAAGCATTTTTCATCTCACTATTCTGTATTACAACTAATTTTAATAAAGAAAGTTCTTTAGTTTTTAAAATCATAACCACAATTAAAACAATGTGTTTTTTTTCGTATCAGGGGAAATGGTATGACTAACAACAGAGATAAAAATAAATACAAGAAATCCCATTTATAATCAATGGCATATCCCTTACTTGTATTATGCGATTGACAATTGGGGCAAGGTATATCTACACCCGAAGCATCGTATGATTGGTAGTTTTCTACCAACTCCTTATCCTGAAAATATTCAACAGGCTTAGGCCTCAGGTATTCAAATACATTCCCGTCAAAATCTAATAATTCCGAAAGGAAATCTTTCCAGACAAATTGGAATTTTTGCTTTGACAAGGTTTGAAATTCTTTTTCTGCAACCAGCAATAAATCTATTTCATCACGACTAAGAATAGTTGATTTAATTTCGTCCGGTGCATCAAGCAATGAGGGTTGAGAACGAATTTCTGATTTGATTCGCAATACATCTTGCTGTTTATCATATTCCGATTGCAAGGCTTCTGTAATTGGGTACCCTCCTTCTTCGTCGAACAAAAAGCCTTTTTTTATGTGTAGTAATATTTTACGTGCAAGCTCCAGTTGATCAGAGGGAACCTTTAGTTTTACTCCTCCAATGGCAACGGCTCTAAAAGGATTCAGCCAAACGATGTTTTCATCAAAAACAAAACAATCAATGCTCTCACATTCTAATCTTCCTTTTAGAATATGGCAATCCATCGGGATATTGGAACTAAATAAGGTTTTAAGTTGGTTCATTGCATTTATCGGGTTAAAGGTTGATGTTGGTTAACTTTATATTAATGAGCCGTACCTCATTGCTAAACGAATTTGTGTTTTCGATTGATACAAAGTGGTCTCTGACTATCATTAACTGCTTATATTGCTTTGTTTAGTAGTTGCAAACTACTTTTAATAAGTGACGAAGTTACAAACTTCGCCAAACTTTATTTTTGTGACTGCGGTGAATAATGGGCAGTTGTAAATTTTTAGAAATTGAAAGCAATTATCTTCAATCCGTCATCAGCTTCTTTAAGGGTCATTGTAAAAAGATTAAGTATTTCATTTGTTGTCCAAACACCTCCATTTATTTCATATCCTAATTCACTTATAGAATAACCAACAATTCTGGTGTCAATATATTCTTTTTCAAGCCACTCTAATACTTGACTCATAATTGAATTAAATTCTTCTTCTTCAATTTGAATATCAGTTAGTTTTCTACATTCTGAAAAATTATTCGCATAAATGTTTCTAACGAATTCATTAATTAAAGTCTCTATTTCATAATATTTAAGAGAGAGTTGTTCAATACGCTCTTGCTCATAGGTAAAGGATTTGGTTTTCTTCTTGTTTCCATTTTCTGTAACAAGACTAATTTTTATAACCGAAGCTGAATCTATTTCAAATTCATTTTTTATTAATATGGCAGAACTTAATGCAAAGTCTTCCTTGGCAACACCATAGTCAAACAGCTTACTATTAGTGAAGGAAAATTCTTTTGTATGATTATCCTCTTCGTCAGTACTTGCAACAAAGTGTTCTGAAACACTGCATAAACAGTTAATCGAAAGTTTGGTTAGTTTGCCGTTAGAGCAAGAAGTTGTGGCTATAACTAAAATTGCAATAATTAATTTATTCATATTCATAACATTATCTCCTTTTGTTTGTAACGGGTTTGCTAATGCCTCTCTACCACCTTGGCTAAAAAAAGTAACTCGTATTGCACTTGCGTCAAGCCTAGCTTTATTTTCAGCATATTGGTCGCTATTATTGGTTCAAATCTGCTCTCTCTAAAATTAATCTGGCTATTTCTTTATAGTTCTCAACTCCAATAATTCTACTATAAACTTTTTCTCCATCACTATTGGTATCTCCGTTATCTATTAGAATAGTTCCAACATTCTTTCCGGATTCATAAAATGCTTGTCTATATATAACCTCTTTAATTGAGTTGTATCTAATTACATTCATCTCGCTTTGAAATAATACCGAAATCTTTGTAATATGGATGCCAGACGAATCAATCATATAATTGATCTTATCATGTATCAATCTATAGTGGAATAACATATAAAGTCCACATAAAATCATTATTGCTCCAATTGTATGTATGTCATTTAAATCAAATGGATAATTAAAAAACAATCCGAAACCAATAAGGAAAAATGAGAAATAGCTGTTTCTTAAAACAAATGTTAGTCTGTCGGGCCGTAGTTTTATTATTTCATCTGTATTTTTTAATCGCCCCATCTGTAAAGAGCTAATTTCATTTTTATTCACTCTGTCTTTTTGCTGTCGAATAAATTGAAATACTCCCATCAACATCAGAATACCACTTAATATGGGAATAACTACATTAGACTGAAAATCATTGCAACGATTAAATTGCTCGAATTTTATAATCTTACCAACTTTGGGTGACGAAGCATCACAAATGCCATATGTTTTGTACTTTTTTCCTTTCCATGGAAAGGTAATTGATGAATTGTCTTTTTTGGCGTAAAATGAAATCTGGTCACCAGCTCTCAATTGTTTAACATCCGCAGCAATTCTATCATTATAAGAACAGCTTGAAAACTCGTAAAAATTATCATATCCCTTTACCCAGACTCCTATATAATCTTCACTTTCATCATGAACTCCTTCTTTAGGATCTTCTGAAAGTACTCCATCAATAAAATCAGTGTTCTCAGGTGAATAGGATTCAGGATTGCGCGTTATAATAATCATTGCTATTCCTAAAACAATCAGAAACAACGAGCCTCCATAATCTTTTACTATTGCTTTCATTTAGGTAATGTCGTTTTTAATAAGCGATTGCGTTTTGCTGGATTAATTTGTTGCCATTGCTAAGCAAAGTCTGTGACTTCGATTGATATACAAAGTAGTCTCTGACTATTATTACCTGCTTATATTGCTTTGTTTAGCAGTTGCAAACTACTTTTAATAAGTGACGAAGTTACAAACTTCGCCAAGCTTTATTTTTGTGACTACGGTGAGTAAAGGTACTCGGTATATATGGCATTTATTTTTTATCATTTATCAGATTTAAAGTAAACTCTAATACCTTGTCGGTATGATTAATATAATCCTCTAAGCCCGCTATGCACTATACATATTGTTGTGCTTTCGTACTTTATTTTCTTTATTCATTCATTTCATCTTCCACTCGTGCGGTGTGGCATTTTTTTAATTTCTCTTTTTCTAGGGCAGGGACTTGGAAGCTCTTTTGCAGGTTTTGGACTCGCGGTGGCATTGTGTGACTTGCAAATGTGCTTACAAGTGTGTGTTGGCTATAATATTTTTATCAATTCATCATATTCCATTGAGGTCTTTCTGAATTTTTGCAAAACAAGTTGTTTGTCAATTCTTTCAAGTTTATTATCTCTAATGATTAATCCACTGTTTCTACATTTTTCATATACTTTTATTGCTGTATGCCTTGAAATCCCAGTATTTTGCAAAGCAATCACAATTCTATTTTGAGTACCATATTCAAGTAGAGTAGCCCAATTTTCACCAGCATTCTCTTCTCCAAGTAGGTTTACAACAATGCTATGATAATGATTAAAATACTTCTCAAACAAAAAGCGTAAAATATATTCAATATCCTCAATCACATTTTCAATCACGTAGTTTATATGCCTTTTGTCTCTAGGATTAAAAACAATTGGATTGTTATAATCATAGTCCAGAATAATTTCTTTGTTTGTATTATTATGGTATTCGATAGATTGTTGAATAATCTGGTTTAAACTAAATCCTTTGACCCACTGGGTCATTATTGTAGCATAATAAGATAGGCTATTTGGGTTATTTAATTTCTTTTCCGCATTTTTCCATTCATACAAATCGAACATATAATCTAAAACTCTTTTACAAACTTTATAAAATTTTGGTTGATTTATCGATGGAAGTTTTATGTTTACACCCCGCTTATGTCTCTTCAATAATTCATTGAAAACCTTATTCTGCACTGAGAGATTGATTGATTGGTTTGAATTAAGAATTGAAACTGGAATTGTAAAATCTTGAACTTTTGATTTCGCCAATTCAATTATGGTTTCTTTATTTTTTTCAATTAGTTTTTTTAGTAATGGACTCGGCTCTCTATTGCCTTGAAGTTCCATTGTGTCAACGCTAATAATGTTGGCGATATACTGTAAAATTTCTTTTTCAGTTTTTGGAGTTGAAATTTCTTGTTCTCTAAGTAATTTTTCAATTCTTTGAATATTTCTATCAATCCTATTTAAAACTGTAGGTTTTAACTCAATAGCATTTCTATGCAATATTTCTTTATTTTCCCATTCACAATCTGAATGCTGAACGCAGTAAATATTACCATAAAGCTCTTTTGACAACCTTCCTGCTCTCCCTGACAAATTCCAAAAATCAATTGGTTCTAATTTGGATGAACCATTTTTGTTGTTGAGAATGAAAATATTTTGGGTTGGCATATTTACACCTTCAAGTAGGGTCGAAGTGCAAAAGACATTTGTTACATCACCGTTTTGGTAAAGTTCTTCAACGGAATTTCTTATCAGTTGTGGCAATTTTCCGTAATGGTACGCTATTTTATACTCTAATAAATTTGCAAGATAATAGTCAGGATGTATGTATTCCTTGATTTGATTAATTGCTTTTTTTATATCACTGCTTTGTTCATTAGGTGGTATCTTGTTTAATGATTTTGAATAGTTAAAAGCGTAGTTTATTGTTCTGTTCTTACTATTACAGTAAATCAAATTGTTCTTTTCTCGACCAATATTCTTTATTAAATCATCAATAGAATTATTAATAGAAAAGAACTCTTCAGATTCCATTTCTACATTATCATTTCCAGCGATGTAGTCAATTTTATTATTTAATAAATCTACAAAAAACAAATTCTGCGAAACTGGAGACTCACTAGTCTTATACGAATTGCCATTGCTGTTTCTATTAAATAATTTTAAAAATATTTCAGGATTAGACACGTTTGGTGAGGCAAAATATAATTTAATGTTGCCATATTTTTTTAGTGCCTTTTCAATTGCTGCATAAGATGTTACGCTTCGACTATCCTTATTGCTTGCAATTTTGTGTGCTTCATCAACAAATAAAAATCCTATTGAAGGATTATTCTCTTGAGATAGATAACTAATCAACCGTTCTGGTGTAAGGACGAAAATATAGTTATGCTGTTCTTCAGTAATCAGGTCACTTACACTTGAGTTTGTAACAACTCTGTATTTATACGTTTCTAACGCTTCTGTCAATTCTCTTTTCAGGTCAATTGCAAACTGGTTTATTAAGGCACGAGTAGGAACAATAACAACTAGATTCTCAGGGGGTACATTTTTAATAACTTTCTTAATGAAAGCCTTTATAATAAATGATTTGCCCATTGATGTTGGCGCTGAAAAACTGTATTCAATTGAGTTACTTAAACTTGAAAACAATTCAAATTGAGCATCTGTAAATGTAAATTTGTCACTGCCTGGTACTTGCTGTATTAGTGTCTTTGCCTCAACTTCTATTAAGCGATTTAGAGGAAGTTCGGAGTTGTTTTCATTATATTCCTCAAGGTATTTAATTGCAGGAAAATTCCCAAGTTTTGAATATACTGCTTTAGAAACAGTCATATATATTGGGTCATTAGAATAATTTGTATTTAAAAACGTGATAATTTGATACGCTTTATTTCTCGCTATCGAATTGGTTGAGTTTGAAAGTATATCAGCATATCTTAAAATATCTTTCAACTCTTTCTCGGAGAGAGTATCAATATTTAAAATATTGAACTGATTGTACGCGGACAACAAAGAGCTTTTTCTAAAAAGCTGGTTGAAATACTCATCATTTAAAATGTCCTCTGTGAGTTTTTCAATAATTGTCATACCGTCAGGTCTTTTATAATTTCCTTACGCTTTTTAGCTAAGTCGGAAAAGGGGATGATATAAATGTAAAATTGATATCCTGTAAATTCTTCCTTTCTTATTTGAAAATTAAAAGAACTAATAATATCCAAAACCTCTTTTTTTATTCGCTCTTTAATTTGTTTTCTAAATTCAGGATTAGAAAGCTTCATTTCTTCATCCGTTATTTTTGCTTCAAAGCCCAAGAAAATACCAAATGAATAATCTAAATAAGTTTCATCTGTTTTCGCACTAGGCAACAAAATACTTTTCAATTTTTCATATTGCTTTTCATCATAAACCTCTTTTATTAGCTGGCTATTGACCAAATCAAATTCGAAGTCAAGTTTCTTATTGTCGTCTTTCAATAGTTTTGATATTGACCCAAAGGCATCATATACACCTTGTTTTAAGTCTGAATCTAATTTGGCTTCTCCAAATATTAGCTGATAATTTTCATCATCGAGTTTTAATAAATGAACACCGTCGGCACCTTTTACATAATCATTGTTTGCTGTTTTTAATTCTAATTTTGTCAAAATTTTTGGAGCATTCAAATGTGCTTCAAGAAGGCAGTACAGCATTACTTCACCAAGTTCCCCTTCGTTAGATGTGTAATCTCTGAATTTATTTTTTGTTCTCTTAATCAGAGTATCAAACTGGTTATTATCTATAAGTTTTTGTATTTCAGTCCTTGAAAGAGCAAAGTAGTATAAATTGTTTCCAAGCAAATCCACCAAGTCATTGTATGCAAATCTATTATTTTGCATTTTAAGAGTAAATACGTTCAGCCTATTGGAATTATCTAATTCATAATCCTCAATTATTAGATGGAACAAATCCAAAAAATTACTATTTATACTTGTTTCAATCATACAGCTATTTCATTTGATATTCCCGTTTTAGGGTGTTGGCAAAACTTGGCTCTTTTACTAAGTTTAGGGTGTGTGGTAGCCTGTGTGACTTTGTAAATGTGCCAAATGTGGGTTGGCAGAGAAATTTTAAAAAATGCGAAGCGAGGGCTTTTTCTTTTATTTCAGTTTGTCTTACTTTAATTCTACTTCTCATTTTTATTTCCTGTCAATTTGGATTATATTCGGTCTCTTTTAGTATGAAGCACAACGGTGGCAATATGCGGAGGCTGTGATTTCGGAGCTCAAACTTATCAAACCGATGAGATTTTGAATAAATGCACAAAGGCTTAAATTGGCTACATCGCCCAGCTTACGTATATTGCGTGTTGTAAACTGTTGCTTATTCATACTGTCTTGATATAATCTTTCCAGTTTCATTCCCTTCTTGTATTCCATCAGGAAAATATAAAATATAATCAAACATATCATCTATATTTTTTGTCACTTCTTGTCCAGCTTTTAAAGACTTCACTATTTGTGGGTCATTTTGAAGAAGTCCTTTTATTTCTTTATCAGTCCACTTCACAATTTCAACCCACATCCATTCTCTTTCACCTGCAACATTTTCAAATGGGAACTTAATTAACAAATGAGTGCCAACAGGCAACCCCTTTGAAAATTTATCATATAGTTCTGGAATTTTTTCCTTTGCTTTTTCACTTGCTGCAATTAATTCATCATCATGGCTTAAATATGTTACTTCGTCTTTTGAACCAAAAACCTTTGCTATTAATTCGTCTTGTTTAATCTGTGGATTATTCTTTGGAAATCCAATTTCCATTATTCTATTTTGTGGGTCACCTTCCTCCCAAATTCCTTGTTTTAAATTAATTTCCGCTTTTTTCTCTGCTTTCTCTTCAAGTGAATTAAGCAAATCGGTCTTTAATTCTTGATTTGAAAGTGCTTCAATGTCAATTAATAACTTTCCTTTTTTAGCAATAGTTTTTTTGTCAAGAAGAGTCTGTGCTGTTAGATTTATCAAGCTTGCAACACTTTGATTACTATGACACGATAAATTTTCAATACAAATGTCAGGTAAACCGAATTTTAACATTCCTAAAGTGATTGCTCTACAATAATCATTCTTCGGATAAAGATGTATTGTAATTTGCTTGCTCACATTTATCGAATTATCCTGAATCATTCTATTTTCAATCCAGAAGTCCTTCGTGAAACATTCTCTTGTTTCGGAATCCCAAATTATATCATTATCGTTTATAGTCAGTTCCGTAATTAACTCATTTGCATTTTTCATGGTTGAAATCAATCTATCCTCAATACATAAAAAGTCAAGAAGTATTACGAAATCAGATGTTTGTAAAATCTCCTTTTGCTCATCGCTTAATCCACGACTGCAATGTCTAAGAAAATCAATGTCGGGAGCAGCAAACTCTTCCTTTACATTTATAATTTCCTTAATTACAATTTGAGAACCTTTTACATTCTCAGGATTTGGAACAGAATCAATTATTTCAAAATCGGGATAATTCTTTTGTAATAATTCTATTACATCTGATTTTGTCTTGTGGGAATCAGGAGTGTAATAAATCCCATATTCAAATAGTATTTGTTCATCGTTTAATTTTCCGCCTGGTACTTTTTTCTGTCCAGTTGAACAGCTTGTAATCAAATTTGAAAAAATCATTCCTAAAATTATAATCTTGTTTCTCATATGCAGGGTGTTTCTTGCAATTGTTTACAACTACTATATATCTACCATTACTTCCTATTCTTTTGTAAACACCTGTATATATGCTATAAAATCGTTTTAATTACTTATAGTCGTTTATTTAAAAAAATACGTTTATAAACGATTAAGCAATTGACCCACATGGTTGAAGGAAATAAGCAGATAGGTGAGAAATACTGATTCATAGTATTTGGTTAAAAATTAGCGTTTACAAAAATAGCACAATACGGGTATTATGCTAATAAACCATTGCGTTTTTAGTTTAACGAAGTAAAACAGAAGATAAATGGTATAATTTTGTATTTCAATAACAAACATATTATAAATACATACTTATGTGTCTTTTATTGTTATATAGGTGGTTTGGGATTAGAGGCATTTATCATGTAAATAATAAGTTATACACATCTTTACAGGTAATAAGCTTGTAAACAACCGAAGCCATTCGGGTGCAACAAGCTTACATTTCTCAATAACTTATTTTTTTCTAACCATTTTACAGGGAGCTCTCTGTAATGCCTTTTTCAGGTTGTTGGCAGGTCTGAAATGAAGTTTTATGTTTTTTATCTTTTTTTTATTTACCTCTTCCGGTGTATTTGAAGGATCTCCGGTTACAGATGGAAAGAAAATCCCAATTCCGGGTAACTCTACCCGATATCCATTTTCGAGATAATTTTCAATTTGAAATCTCAAGGCCAATAATACATGCTGGATATGAACAGCATTTAAACTTGATTGGGAGCTAATATCATCGCAAAGCTTTTCAAATTCTATCTTTTTAGCATGCGCAACAGAAGGGTAATATTTCGGTTTTTTAGTTGCTTTATTCAATGAGTTTTTAAAGATTTTTGAGGTGATTTCTATAGTCATTTTTCAGGCTTTGTAAGTAATTGATAATCAAATGCAATTAAGGAATAAAAAAAACATGCTTATGTTTTTAAAAAACGTAAGCATGTTTTTAGTAAAACGTAGTTATGTTTTGGCTAAAACATAAGCACGTTTTTTAAGATCAATGCTAAAGTGTTTTTTAAACGGTCTTTTCATACGTTAAATTATTCAGCATTTTCTTAAGCGAACTACCAGGTGTAAAAATGCATTTTGCCCCTTTAATCGAATTGGCAGTTACATCCTTTTCTTCGGCTTCACCTTTACTGCTAATGCTAATTCGCAAACTTCCCAGATCGCCCAAGCGAACAATTGCACCATCTTCAAGTTCTTCGCGCATTAGATCAACCATTGCATACAAAACAGCCCTAATATCTGCGCCACCCACAGTACTGTTTTTTTCAATTCGTGTGGTTAACTTCTCTAAAGTTAGTTCTCCGTTTGTAACTGCGTTGGCATAGTACTTTTTTTCTCCACCGCCTGCTACACCCGGTTGACCTCGTTGAATGACTTTATATTTTACAGCCATATTTAAAAAAATTTAATGATATATTGCGGTCACCTCTCCGGCCTCTTCTTCCATTCCGGTCGCTTAAAACAGGTAGGTTGATGACCAGCCGGGGAGGGTTTTCCGTCAATATTTGCTTCTTAAAATACTATATTGTTAATTACCATACAAACATTTATCCAATAAATTAGCACTTTACTAATCACCTCCTTTACTAGTACACACAACCGTTGTACGTATTTTAATTTTAAAAATCGCTTGTATTCCTTACCGGTAAATGATTTCAGTAATTATACTATGATAATATAGAATTATTTTAAATTAGGGGTTATTCTCTTCACCTCGGTCCTCTCCTCAAGGAGAGGTGCTTGATGATAAAATGATATTACTGCAGCAAGGAAAACGATAAAAGTTCAACCCTATTCGGGTTGCATTACCAATACCATATTACCACGGGTTTCACCCGCGGCTATTATTGTTTATGTCCTTCAGACATTATTATTAAATGAATTGCCAGGTAAGCTTTTCCCAAAAGGAATAGTATTTTCTTTTACGTACTTTCTGTCATCAGTTGCAAAAATTCAGTTAAAGGGCATTTTTCCTCTATGCTATTTATATGGTATATCTTCTGGAACTAAAATAAATATCTATGCAACTTACAATTTGTTTCATTATTAGCTCAAGCCGCTATGGCTTC
>NZ_JAGUCO010000099.1 GCF_018271995.1 Carboxylicivirga linearis | reverse complement strand
ATAAAAATATAAAATTCAGATTAAATATCTGATTGTTTTAAGGTTAAATTAATGTGAATAAGAAATAAGCTAATGCTTTTCTGTGGGCTATGGTAATTTTATAAAACCGTCCTCATCCCTCATGTTTTAGTTATGTGTCTTATTATCAATAGAATAAAATGAGGACAATGAGGACAGGTGAGGGACGAGAGCCGCTTTTCCCTCACTCGTCCCTCATTTATCCCTCATTCATCCCTCAGCCGTCCTCACATATTTTTAGAGTAAAAAAGTATATAGTATTAAATATCAATCTATTAATATCTATCCTCATAGAGATTGAGGAAATGAGGACGGTTTTTGCTTTAATACACATAGCTAAAGTAAAACTGCATAGTTTTGTATTTTATAAGGTTATCCTTTCCAATTCGATGCCCTGGTCTTTGAGCATATCATAATTCAGTATGTAGGCACTTGTCCGGCTTTTGCCAAACAATACATTTTTCCTGCGGTGTTCTATAAATGAGCGGTGTTTCTTCAGGTACTCACCAACAACCGCCTGGTCAAGTGTGGTTAATCCTTCTTTTCGTGCCTGTTCCCTGTACAGTCCGTGTATTGAGCCAACTCTTAGGTAAAGTTGTTTGCTATTGTTTTCACCAACCACAATCTTGTAATGTACATCTTCGGTAAGTTTGTATAGGTTAACCAAAGATTGCAGTACATGAAAGTATTGCTCCACTTCATCGCTTTGATGCTGTACTGATATGGTAAGTTTTGCGGAGCGGATTAAAGCCTGTTTTGCGGTATGATAATCAAACGGAAACTCCAAATCAGAATGCTCCATTAGAATTTTCATTGGTGTCAGTACTGATGAGATATTGAGTACCGTTCTTCGGTCAACGTTGCCATACTCCCTAGTCAGTTCATCCATAACCTCTGAACTTACCCCCGGTTCCTCTTTTGAGTAATGTTCTTCAACCAAATACCGAAAATCAAAAACGGAACATGTAATATTGGTAAACTGTAAACTTTCCTCGGCTGC
>NZ_JAGUCO010000098.1 GCF_018271995.1 Carboxylicivirga linearis | reverse complement strand
GCTCGGTCGGCTCGTCCTGACACTTTAGTCTACCGTCTTAGTCCCCCTATCGGGTGACACGACACCACGACTAACGCGCCACGACTTCATCCAGCCAACGTTAGGCAAAATTATCCATCAACAAACAGTAAAGCATTCATTATGAAAGAAAGATTTGCTTTTGCAATATTATCGGTAATCATGAACATTGCTTCGGGACTATCTCAAGTAACAAAAGACAACAAAAATGTAATTCCACCAGACTTTCCTTCGAACTATATTGTTGAAGAATATTGCCCAAGCTGCGAAACTCCTGATAGTCTGATATTCTACCCAGACCGAACATTTATATTTAGATTAGGTGGTATTGAAAAATCACAGGAGCATTATGAAATTGGAATTTGGCGAAAAGAAGGCAATCTTATAATGATTGATATTTATAAAAATTTTGGAATTCGACCAGTTGGAGAACCAACTAATCCCAATGTTAGTTTTGCCGATAATCCAGATGATTATTTTATTTACGAGGAATATGTTCCATATGAAGAATGGGTGTCCAACACAAAAACCTTTGATCCTGAATCTCTAATGAATTTTGAAACTTCCTTAGATACAAGTAAGGCCAGTCTAATTAAAATTGACATCGAAAAATATCTTATAAAAGGTGATTTTAAGGTTGCCTCATGCAGACTACTAAATAATAACGACTTAAAAGCCTTAGCTAAAAGTGAACTTCGGCTTATGCGAAACGAAATATTTGCACGGTATGGTTATAAATTTAAATCAATTGACTTACAAAAGCATTTTTTAAGTAAGGATTGGTATCATGGCAACGTAAGTAATGTTGACAGTTATTTAACAGACATCGAAAAGAAAAATATTGAACTAATAAGCATATTCGAACAAAAATAACTTTGCCTAACACGCTGGAAATAAAGCATGGCGCGCGTTGCTCGTCCTGACACTTTAGTCTACCGTCTTAGTCCCCCTATCGGGTGACACGACACCACGACTAATGCGCCACGACTTCATCCAGCCAACGT
>NZ_JAGUCO010000097.1 GCF_018271995.1 Carboxylicivirga linearis | reverse complement strand
CATACCCAAATAAGCGTACTGGCCATCCGAAGCCCATTCGCCTTTTTTCAATAACGGTGGGGTTGTTCCCCTAAACATTTTTATCGTTCCCATATATAAAGTCTTTTTATTGCTAAATCATTGCGTAGGCTTGCTCAAACAATTGGTTGGAGACGTAATTACCACCTGTCTCAACCTTTGTCATTGAAAGCACCAATAAGCGGAGTGTATTTTTTGTAGGCAGGAGCTTTGCACTCTTGCTGACCTTTAAATCCTTACAAACCGTCTGGATGTAATGGTCTGTATTGTTTTCAAATCGGGGTGCGTATTCTTCAACCAATAACGGCACGGTATTCTTGCCCTTTTCGATGTCGTGCTTGAGGTCTTTAATCATGGCACGAACGCCATAAACCGGAGCAATAAACATTTCAAAACGCCTGTCCTTATTTTGCTCTTTGGGCAGTTTACCGTTCCATTTAATGTTGGTGAAAATCAGGTTTCCCGGATTGTTGTTTCGGATGCCTCTGGGTGCATTTGAGAGATAGGTATTGCCACCGTTCCAATTCTGAAAGTTTGAGGGCAGTTCGTTATTGTTGGTAGTTAGAACGTTTGAACCACGAGGAGGCAATAGTCCACGCTTGCGTTTGTTTCGTCTGCGAATCATTACAATTGTGGTAACTATTGCCCCTGTGGTTAACACCCCTCCCGAAATAAATAATATCTTTTTCTTCTTGTCCATAGCTTTATTGTTAGAGTTTAGAGAGGGATTCCCCAACTGTCGAACTTGGGTTTGATTTTGGAAATTTCCTTTTCACCTAGTTCCTGTCTGAACCAGCCAATCAGGTTGAAGTCCTGACCTAAAAAGGCTGCCCTGGTTCCCCACAAATACTGTTTCATGCCAAAGGCTTTAATGACCAAAAGCATATCATCTTTGCTCTGTATCTTATCAATGGTGGAGTAAATGACCTTTTCATCTGTACCAAAGTCGAGCATTGCACCGTACAGCGTATTGGCATATAAAGCAGCATCAGAAGCAGAAATCGTCAGG
>NZ_JAGUCO010000096.1 GCF_018271995.1 Carboxylicivirga linearis | reverse complement strand
TTTGTAACCAATCTTTATCATATTCAAAAGAAAATATTTCTTTCCCTCTCAGGCGATTGGAATGCAAGATGCCCATTAACATGGGTTCTTTCATTACTTTCCAATCTGCATATACAAAAATATCTCTGTGATTGTCCTTAGCCATAATTTACTTTTTAGGTGCCCTTTCTTTTGTAATGATCTGTGCATCCTGCAGTTTTCTACCCAACTCATCATCCCGTGCAATCAAAAGAAAATCCTTTTCCAAGCCCAATACCTGCAAAACCAACAGATAGGAACCAATACTAACCGTGGGAGCTCCTTTCTCAATGGCAAACAGTGTGGGTCTGCTGATACCGGCTCTTTCCGCCACCTGTTCAGCACTCAGCTTACGCCTCAGTCGTGCCAGCTTAATATTTGCTCCCAATTCATTAAGTATCCTTTTTGTTTTAGGTAAAATTACAATCTTCTTTTTAGCCATATAGTAAAATATATTTTACAAATATAGCATTTTTAGTCAATTTTATTTTACTCTATTACTAAAACTTCCTCTTCCTGTGCTTCTTCCTTTTTTGATCATTCTTATATTTATTTTTAACACTCCACTCTCTTTTCCCCATTTCATTAAGCAACTCCCATGTAAACTGATTCTTCACTCTTTCGATATAGCTCTTTTGGGTAACATGGAATTCCGATGAGTTCTGATCTAAGGACTTCTCCTCTGCCATATCCAGCAAAAAGTTTAAATGAGATTTTACCGCTTTCTCTATAGTTGATGCCAGATCTTTATTCAGGTTTATGATCTTTTCATTAAAGCTTTTAAGTTGATAAAGCTCCAACTCGTTTACTGCCCTTTTAAGCTCTTTTATTTTGGATTTATTACCATCAATCGCTTTTGTCATTTGATTCAAATTTTCAGCATTATTCAGCGGAAAAATTCGCTGTCCACAATCTCTTAAGAGGTCGTAAAAATCATCAGACGTCAATACAAAATCCTTCAATCTGGATCGATATTTTTTAAGCAGATATTGCGAATCAATTACAGCCTTATCTTTCATTG
>NZ_JAGUCO010000095.1 GCF_018271995.1 Carboxylicivirga linearis | reverse complement strand
CAATGAAAGATAAGGCTGTAATTGATTCGCAATATCTGCTTAAAAAATATCGATCCAGATTGAAGGATTTTGTATTGACGTCTGATGATTTTTACAGCCTCTTAAAAGATTGTGGACAGCACATTTTTTTATCGAATAATGCTGAAAATTTGAATCAAATCATAAAAACGATTGGTAGTAATAAATTCACTATAAGCGAGCTTAAAATGGCAGTAAACGAATTAGATCTCCATCAGATTAACAGCTTTGAAGAAAAAAATATAAATCCGAGTAAAGATCAGGCATCAGTTATTGAGAAAGCGGTAAAAGCTCATTTAAACTTTTTACTGGATAAGGCAGAGGAGAAGGTATTACATCAAAATTCATCGGAGTTTTATGTTTCTAAAAGAAACTATTTTGCAAGAGTGAAAAATCAATTTATTTGGGAGTTGCTGAATGAAATAGGTAAAAGAGAAGTTGATCCAAAAAATAAACTTAAGAATGATCAAAAAAGGAAGAAACACAGGAAAAGGAGGTTTTAGTGATATAGTAAAATAAGATTGACTAAAAATGCTATATTTGTAAAATATATTTTACTCTATGGCTAAAAAGAAGATTGTAATATTACCCAAAACAAAAAGGATACTTAATGACTTGGGAGCAAATATTAAGCTGGCACGACTGAGGCGTAAGCTGAGCACGGAACAGGTGGCAGAAAGAGCCGGTATCAGCAGACCCACACTCTTTGCCATTGAGAAAGGAGCTCCCACGGTTAGTATTGGTTCCTATCTGTTGGTTTTGCAGGTATTGGGCTTGGAAAAAGATTTTCTTTCGATTGCACGAGATGATGAGTTGGGTAGAAAACTGCAGGATGCAGAGATCATAACAAAAGAAAGGGCACCTAAAAAGTAATTTATGGCTAAGGACAATCACAGAGATATTTATGTATTTGCAGATTGGAAGGAAATGAAAGAACCCATGTTAATGGGCATCTTGCATTCCAATCGCCTGAGAGGGAAAGAAATATTTTCTTTTGAATATGATAAAGATTGGTTACAAA
>NZ_JAGUCO010000094.1 GCF_018271995.1 Carboxylicivirga linearis | reverse complement strand
CTTCTCTTAATCTTGGAACATTTTTGTATTACACTTGAAGAATTTGAACAGCTATGAAGTATTTCTTAGGTATAACCGATATTGAACAAGCCAAATTACATTACCGAAAATTAGCAAAGCAATTACACCCTGATAAAGGCGGAACTGCTATTGAGTTTCAGAAGATGCAAACTGAATACAAGGATTTGCTTATAAACTTACAACAAAAGCAAAAGGTCGTTACATCTTCAGTAAAAACTAATTCCGCAGAAAATGAATTAATAAACGAATTAGGAAGGCTTGCCAAAGTCCTGATAAAAAAGCAAGTGCCTCAGCATTACTTACAGGAGAAAATGTATAAAACGAAATCAACCTTAAAGAAAACATTGATTAGTCACGTAGTTGACATTTTGAATGAACTATAAATGGGACTTGTTTTATTCTTTTGTAAGAATGGTTTGATAAGTCGGCAGACCACCGACTTTTTTTTATGCTCAAATTCTAACAAATTTCTTCAAACACTTACAAAATCCTTCAAATACCATTAAACTCCAACACCCCCACCATTAGCCTACTATATGTTTGTTTCCATTATGGAAGCAAGCACAAAGAAAATATTAGGCACTTTAGCAGCAGTTGCAGCCGTTGGCGGTGGTTTCTACCTGATTAAAAAAGGCAAAAAGCTTCTTGCCGGGGCAAAAATGAATTTTGCTCTTTTAGGATTCCGCATCCACAAGATGAACTTACAGGAAGTTCAATTTGCCGTAAAGCTCCGTTGCTACAACCCCACAAAAGCACCCATCACATTAGCCGTTAACCAGGTAGTTGCAAATTACAAAGGTTCGGCGGTCGCTTATTCTACTCCCGATATTAAAGGACTTACCATTGGTGCTGGCAAAACACAAGAGCCTGAAATCGTTTTTCAAGTGCCATACCTAAACCTTATGGGTAAAGGTCTTACTCTTTCCGTGCTTTCCAATACCGAGCAGCTTAAAGCTGATATGACTTTCACCATGACCATCAGCGTTAATGGCGAAACTCTTACTACCACGCAATCATTATCAGAGGACGAAAATATG
>NZ_JAGUCO010000093.1 GCF_018271995.1 Carboxylicivirga linearis | reverse complement strand
CTTCTCTTAATCTTGGAACATTTTTGTATTACACTTGAAGAATTTGAACAGCTATGAAGTATTTCTTAGGTATAACCGATATTGAACAAGCCAAACTACGTTACAGAAAATTAGCAAAGCAACTTCACCCTGATGGCGGAGGAACTTCAGTTGACTTTCAGGAAATGCATGCCGAATACAAAGAATTTCTTTTAAGGTTACAGCAAAACCCAAAGGTCATTAATGCCTCATCTAAAGGTATATCGGCAGAAAATGAATTGATAAACGAATTGAGTAAGCTTGCCAAAATTCTGATTAAAAAACAAGTGCCTCAGAATTACTTACAGCAGAAAATGTATAAAACGAAATCAACCTTAAAGAAAACATTGATTAGTCACGTAGTTGATATTTTGAATGAATTATAAATGGGACTTGTTTTATTCTTTTGTAAGAATGGTTTGATAAGTCGGCACACCACCGACTTTTTTTTCTCATTTTTTGACAAATTTCTTCAAAAACTTACAAACTCTTTCAAGTACCGTTAAACCCCAACAGCCCCACCATAAGCCTACTATATGTTTGTTTCTATTATGGAAGCAAGCACAAAGAAAATATTAGGCACATTAGCAGTTGTAGCAGCCGTTGGAGGTGGTTTCTACCTCATTAAAAAAGGCAAAAAGCTTCTTGCCGGAGCAAAAATGAACTTTGCTCTTTTAGGATTCCGTATCCACAAGATGAACTTACAGGAAGTTCAGTTTGCCGTAAAGCTTCGTTGCTACAATCCCACTAAAGCACCCATCACATTAGCCGTTAACCAGGTTGTTGCAAATTACAAAGGTTCGGCAGTCGCTTACTCTACTCCCGATATTAAAGGACTTACCATTGGTGCAGGCAAAACACAAGAGCCTGAAATCGTTTTTCAAGTGCCATACATGAACCTTATGGGTAAAGGTCTTACTCTTTCCGTGCTTTCCAATACTCAGCAACTTAAAGCTGATATGACTTTCGCCATGACCATCAGCGTTAATGGCGAAACTCTTACTACCACGCAATCATTATCAGAGGACGAAAATATGAACGGATTAGCATTGGGCGAATTGGGC
>NZ_JAGUCO010000092.1 GCF_018271995.1 Carboxylicivirga linearis | reverse complement strand
GCTTGGGTTTTGATGTCTATGTAATCGGTGAATACCTGGTAGCGGTACTCATCCATAAAGTCGTATTCTTCGGGTGTAGCGGTAAACACATTATCGCTGCTTATAAGTTCCATTTCATCAATGGAGCTTGGCAGACCTTTGGTGTTCAAAATCCACATATCGTTTTTCAGGTCCAGCGAAATATCCGAACCTGTTACCATTATCACCGTTGGTTTTAATTGGTAGCTGTCGATGGTGCGCATTCCTGAAACACGGTCTTTTGCGATGGTATGTAATAACTCACTCGTGTTCATATTCAATGTAGATTCTAATGGTTAGCGTATTGTCTCCGCTGTTCTTATTGCTCTTGAAAACTGTATGGATATTGCTGTTTACCTCCAAAGGCTCATGGAATGGGATAACCTCTTTGCTTAAATGTTTTACCTTTCTGTTGGCGGTAAGCATGTAATCACGCAATAGAAAGCTGTTGCCGTTTACCAATAGGCTGATGTTGCCACATTCATAAGGTTCAGGCTGTTTGTAAGCCTTAACAGGGCGAAGAAAAACATCGGATTTATGCAGAAAGGCAAAGGTCAGTGTTTCCTGTGCTATCAAGTCGGCAAATTCAAGGCTTGTAATGGTTTGACCTTTTTCAAACAAACCCACTTTGTTGTAGAGATAATCGGCTAACTTTGTATTGAAAAGCTCTGCAATGCTGTTATTCAGGTTGCTTTGCTGGTCTGCATCTAGGCAAGTGAATTTGATATTATTACTCAAAATATCAACGATTGCCGGAAGAATGTCACTTTCAAAAAAGTCTTTGCTTTCCGCTTCGCTTGCCCTTGTGCGTAGGTAAGAATAGAACAGGTTGGTAATACCATCGGTCAGTAACAAATCGGATATTAAAGCTTGAGGAAAAGCTAAATCCTGTGTTACATCTTCCAATTCTGATTCCTTTTTAACCAGGGCGTTTATTGCAATGCCTGTAATCAGTTTACAGGAAGCAGGGAGCAAATCCTGTTCGTTAATGTGTTTGTTGCCAACTGAGGTTTTTGTAATTACAAAATATCGTTTCATTGTCGGGAGATTTTAGCGTTATTTCTTTTTCTCTACCTCGGCAAG
>NZ_JAGUCO010000091.1 GCF_018271995.1 Carboxylicivirga linearis | reverse complement strand
GTTAGCATCATGCTTATTGATGATGCAGAAAAGTTAGTCCCCATTAAACCAATATGTCAAGCTTTAGAAGTTAATTACTCAAGCCAGTTAGAAAAGATTAAGAGTGATGAAATATTGGGTTCAACTGTACCGCTCAGGGGTATAGTTGCTGCCGATGGAAAAGAACGAGAAATGGCTTGTATTCCTTTTAAGCTTGTATTTGGTTGGCTATTTACAATTAACCCCAAGAATGTCAAGGCTGAGGCTAAAGAACAAATCATTAAGTATAGGCTGGAATGCTACAATGCCCTTTTTAATTATTTCACCGACCAGGGAGAGTTTTTAGAGCAAAAACAAAAGGCTTTGGAAAAGCAATTAGAAGAAGTGGAACGAATACGAAATGATTATAGCGACCAAAAGAAGCTGCTCAATGATGCAAGAAAAACACTTAACGATATTAAGGAGCTGACTTTTGAAGAATGGCAAATGAATAAAAGACAATTATCTCTGGACTTTCCAAACTAAAACACATGACAGTATTAGCACCGAATACGGTATCTAAGTTATATTATTTCGATAACCGCATAAAGAGTTTCTATGAAAAAAACGGCTACTCCAACGTTCCGTTTGATGGCAATAAAATTCAGAAAATGATTGAAGATTCACAGTTGGAGCTAAATGCTCTCTTTTACAAGATTTGGGGTTCAGATATGGGCTACCACCTGTTAGATAAGTTTTACGATTTCAGGGGTAACGTGTATGAGTTCTTTATGAGCCTTGATAGCAGTAACCGTGAGTTATTGACAGGAAAAGATTGGTAGCCGATGGATGTAAAAAGGGTCATAGAGCAAATCAATGATGAAGTTTACGAGGTTGTCTCCAATTTTGTCACACTAAAAAAAGCAGGGATTAATTACAAAGCTTGTTGTCCGTTTCATAATGAGAAAACGGCTTCGTTCAGTGTTAATCCGGCAAAAGGAATCTTCAAATGTTTTGGTTGTGATAAAGGCGGTAATGCCATTGAGTTTATTAAGGAGCATGAAAATGTTGAATTTAAAGAAGCTGTTGAAATTGGTGCAAAGCTTTTGAACCTCAATTTTGAATGGAAGAAAAGCACCAATTGGGATGAAGCCAAATTCAAACATGAAGAAAGCCTGAA
>NZ_JAGUCO010000090.1 GCF_018271995.1 Carboxylicivirga linearis | reverse complement strand
AGCTGTCGATGGTTCGCATCCCTGAAACACGGTCTTTTGCGATGGTATGTAATAACTCACTCGTGTTCATATTCAATGTAGATTCTAATGGTTAGCGTATTGTCTCCGCTGTTTTTATTGCTCTTAAAAACCGTATGGATATTGCTGTTTACCTCTAAAGGCTCATGGAATGGGATAACCTCTTTGCTCAAATGCTTGACCTTTCGGTTGGCAGTAAGCATGTAATCACGCAATAGAAAACTATTGCCGTTTACCAATAGGCTGATGTTGCCACATTCATAAGGTTCAGGCTGTTTGTAAGCCTTAACAGAACGAAGAAAAACATCGGATTTATGCAGATAGGCAAAGGTTAATGTTTCCTGTGCTATCAAGTCGGCAAATTCAAGGCTTGTAATGATTTGACCTTTTTCAAATAAACCCACTTCGTTGTAGAGATAATCGGCAAACTGTGTATTGAAAAGCTCTGCAATGCTGTTATTCAGATTGCTTTGCTGGTCTGCATCGAGGCAAGTAAATTTGATGTTGTTGCTCAAAATATCAACGATTGCCGGAAGAATATCAGTCTCAAAAAAGTCCTTGCTTTCCGCTTCGCTTGCCCTTGTGCGTAGGTAAGAATAGAACAGGTTGGTAATACCATCGGTCAATAACAAATCGGATATTAAAGCCTGTGGAAATGCTAAATCCTGTGTTACATCTTCCAATTCCGATTCCTTTTTAACCAGTGCGTTTATTGCAATGCCTGTAATCAGTTTACAGGAAGCAGGGAGCAAGTCCTGTTCGTTGATGTGTTTATTGCCAACTGAGGTTTTTGTAATTACAAAATATCTTTTCATTGTCGGGAGATTTTAGGGTTATTTCTTTTTCTCTACCTCGGCAAGCAGATACACACGAACATTGTAGCTTTCATTAACAGCCAGGTTCTCGCTGTCGTCTTTGTAAATGACACGCACAGGGCTGTTTTTGGCTTTTTCATCCACAGGAAAAGCCACATCCTTAATGCTCATGTCATCGTTGTGGTGAAGTAATGCCACTTCGGTATCATCAGGGATTATCTCTGTATCATCAATCCAAACCCTAAGTGTGGCACCGGGTAATGCCTGTTGATTGGATAGGCGTAAGAAAATGCCTTTGATACGGTCGTGTTCCGTTTTGGTATTGCCGTTAAACTCGAAGGTCTGACCTTTTTTAACCTCGAATTTTACGACCTGTAATTTGCGTATGTTATTGTCTTGTACTTCCATTTTTCAAATGATTAAGAAGAAAAAAGGGGCGGTTAACAACCGCTGACCGCCCCCGAACGATTATGACATATCAAGCTC
>NZ_JAGUCO010000008.1 GCF_018271995.1 Carboxylicivirga linearis | reverse complement strand
TCGAGTGTTAATACGTCCATAATATCTTAGTTTACTACAACATCATATCGTTTACCGGCTAGTTTATAATAATCAACCAATGCACGTAACCGGTATAAACTTGCATCGCTGAATTGATAAGGTATATTCACAATAAAATCGTATGATCCACCAAAGTATGCACTGTCATTTTGCATGATAAAGGCTCCATATTCATCGGCATCTAATACTAATGGATCATTATCGCTGTCACGATGAATTAATGTAATGGTGTCGCCACCGGCATCACTTATATAGATCCGTCGAAGCTCAATGTCGAAGGCATCGTTCAATACTGCCTCAATTGACCAAACCTGAGAAGTATGAGCCAACTTGTAACGTATATCAGATTCATAGGTACGCAGCAAATTGAACAAGTACACAATAGGAGCCAGCACTGAACGAATAAAGCTAAACACAGTAGCTACACGCATACGTAAAGGTAATAGCAGCACCACAAACCTATTCCAGTTAATTTCCATCATAAGCACGATAGTTAAGTGTCAGGTTTTCATCTTTAACCACCATATAGCCGGCGTGAGGTTTCACTTTACCATCAATCACATCCCATTCATTATTAGCATATTTACTTTCAGCTGATAGAGTATTAGGTATTACCACTCCTTTAGTAATCTGAAGAGTATCTTCTAAAGCCAGGATAGTAAATTCACCATTGAAAGGCAGATTCTTCAGGTATGATTGAACTGTATCTTTAGCAGGCTCTCCACTTCCATCAATGGCAGATCCATCGGCATTCAATACCTGTGCATCATACCATATATCAATTACTAATCGGGCATCGTCCCCTTCATCACTGATGGTTTGCACAACAACACCAGCATCTTTAGCAGCTTGTATATATGAAGTAAAAGCCGTTATTTGCTCAGCACTTAAAGGAGCTAATTCACCATTCACCAGGCGCGCTACTTTTATAAATAACGTACCATTTATTTCATCAACAGCAGCGTAATCAATTACCTGTTTACTTTCATCAATTATGTCATAGGTGCCTGTAAGCGGATTAATGGCATCACCATATTGAAAAGCTTTGGAAAGATCTACATACCATTGTCGGTTATGAGTTAAACGAGCTGCAAGAGCAGCATCAACATAAGCTTTTAAGGTATCGTAAAGCGACTCCAGTACAAATATGGCTGAAGCAACGATGTAAAAAATAATACTTTCGAAGCTCACCTTTGCAAACACACTATCGAAGCTATCACCCATTGCAAAGCCATAATACGTGGCCATGGATTCATTAGCCATAAAGTCGGTAGTTATTCCTGCTTTTATTTCTGTTACTGTTCTTGCCATTTGTTTTAGTTCTTAGTTATTAGTCAGTGGTTAATAGCTACTGACTGTTATCTACTGACTACTGCCTAACTCACAATAAAATCCACTTCAATAGCCCAGTAGTCGATACCTTCAAGCACAGGTATTGAATCTTCAGTCTCGCTACTGGCAGTTTCCGGTACAATTCCTTTACTGGAGTAATAACTCACTATATCATTATCAATCACGGTAGGTAATTCAAGTTGTTGACCAGGTGTTAAGCTGTCGGTTATTGAAAGGCCGTTAAGCGATGCCAGTTCCATTACTGATTCAAAGCTTCCTCCCTTTTGAATAGCCACATCAAACAGGCTTTGTTTCTCGCTTACATGCACACCTGTTTGTCGCTTCAGTTCATTACTCCAGTAGATGACTTCGATGTTTTCGTTTTGTAAACTGGCATTTTCGGCAAAAGTTGCCGGAACCATATTTGCTTTTCTGAAGTAATCAACTACCTTGCTATTCCATTCTTCAGGCAATTCAAGTGAATAACCTGGAGACAACTCATCGGTCAATGACAAGCCATTTTCCATAGCCAATACAAAAGCTGCTTCGGGTGAACCCAGCTTCTGAACAGCTACATCAAATAAACTTTGTTGCTCGCTTACTTTATAACTTGCCATAATTGCCGTTTAAATACCGTTTAAATTGAAATGACATTAGTTTACTTGTGTCAATATTCCACTTTGCTATTTTATCAAGCCAAAACGCTTTAAAATGAAATATCCAAAAATCAACACTCCTGAACCTAATAAAAGAAGGATCCATAGAAGTGTTTTAGGTTTCTTTTCTTTCACTTTAGAGTCGATTGCAACCGACACACCGGATTTTGAGTCCGTCTTGTCAATAAGCAATTGATTAAAGTCTGTTGTAAGTACAGAGTCCTTTACTTGTTTGATGTCCTTTTTAGCATTGTTAACCTTGGTTGTTTCCCGGTAGGTTATTTGTTCCGGATATTGTTGGCCGCTTGAATCGGGCTTACTTAAAACAACTGTCACTTCGTTTACAACAACGCTATCACTCAGCACTGATTTATCTTCAAATTGAGTATCGACTTTAACCAGGCTAACACTATCGGTAGATACCTGCACATCGTTATTTTTAATCGTTTCAAAATCCGATTGTACATCCACCGTTTTTTTTACCGTTTTGCATCCGGTTAATGCAACCAGGAGAAATATAAAAACACCTACAGAAAGCTTATTACTACTGTCTCTTTTACTAATTCTCATTATGAATCTTTTTTATTTGTTCAACCATTGAGTCAAGATTCTCCGGAGTAATTTTATCCAGGAGCTTCACCATTTTATTATTAACCGTTGTCAATCTGGAAACCGCACGTCTTAAGCTTTCAACTTCCTTGCGCATTTGCTCGTTCACTAACTCATTTTCTTTCCTGGATGCTTCCAGTTCTTTGCGAAGATTTTCGGCCATTTCGCGCCAGATTGTAATTGCCTCCTGCACATTGTCAAGCTCCGAGGCTTTGGCATCGGCATTGGCTTTCTTTTTAGTGGCGCGCAACGTAACCAGGGTACCAATTAGGCCACCTCCTAAAACAAGGTTAAGTATCAGACTTACGAGTTCCATTTTTAACATTTTAATTATTCAAAAAGGTATTTGTATTCGCGAGGAATCTGCTTTAATAGAGCAGTCCGTATTTCCTTTTTCTCAATATCCCTGTCGCGGTTGATATCGAAAAGAGGGTTTTGCATGGCTACTTTATCCGATGTGATCCGGTAGGTATCAGGCTTACCAACAGCAGCCGGCCAAAAGATGCCACAATACAGATCCACAAAATCTTTATATCTGCCACGGGCAAACGATAGATGTTTCTTTACATATTCCATTTGCTCAACATTGCTCATTTGGCGTAAAGCATCTGTTGTGGTTCCTAGTCCTTTGGCAGTAGCAGGCATAAACTGAATCAATCCGGTTGCACCAATTCGGTTGGTAATACGATGATCCAATGTGTGAGCCGTTTCAAACCACATTAAAAACATTAAATGTTCAGGCTTTACTCCTAAATACATAGCCACTTCTTTAACCTTCGCAATAAAGGCTGTCTTGTTTTCTTTTATAAGATTTTCAAATATCATTACTCAACCGTTTTTATAGTTTTATTAATGCGATCCTTATACTCTTCATAGTTGATGCCGGCACGGGTAAAATGAGACCGTATACGCTGATCAATTTGCGATGGTGTGTATTTGCTCCGAATGAATTTTGTTAAGCCTGGTCCTAATAAAGGATCTTCCTTCAATTCGCCCTGACTCATCTCCAGAACAAGCGCTGCACACTGATCAGTACTATCACCAACCACTAAGCCGCTTAGGATTTTTCCACTACTATCCAGCTTCGGACGTATCATCAACTCATAATCCTTATCAAGCAAAACACCTTCCATCAATGCATTATTTTAGTATTTTCAATCTCAGCAAAGTCTCCCATTTCTTTTCCTGTTACCGCTGTTTTTAAAGCTACCTGCAACACACTTGGAGTATTAGCAGCCTGTGTTAATTCAGGGCCTGTAATCACATCAAGCATTGCCTTCAGTATGGCGTTGTTTTTCTCCAGGTTATCTTTCAAAGTGGGTGTAATGGTTAAACCTCCATTCGATCCACCATTGAATTGAATTAACTCCGCTTCATCTGCATGTAGCAAAAAGGCCGTTGCCTCATCACCTTCAATTATTGCTATCAGGCAATCGGTATTTAAAACTGGTTTAACAGCCATCGTTCCAACTCCCAACAACACATCAAAATATTCCAGTTCGTCACTGTCTGTGGCCGTCATAGTTTGTTCGTCCCAATTAACAGCCGTAGCTGTTACCCATCGCAAGGAGGCTTTCATATTACCGTTTAAATGTTGTTTAAACAGCTGCCCAAATTGGTCTAATTCACTTTTTAAAGTCATACAGCCTTATCTCCCAATTTACATGCTTGCCTATACTCTCCAGGCAAGTATGTTTTTGTTACTGCATCGATGTAGTATATCCCATCTTTTTCAGGATAGAGAACACTATTTAAGTTCATTTTCATGCCATGTTGCACACGAGGTACACCAAACAAAGTGACATCACCGTCTAATCCGGGTTGTTTGGCTTCATCGTAAATCTTTTTAGCCTCGCGCCGCATTTCATCCTCACTGATTTCTATACCACTCAATTCCTTGGTTAGTCGTTTGCCGGCTCCTTTATCTCCATACTCTACCTTCAGCTTTTTGCCTTTCTTTCGAATCAGGCTAATAATAACCATCGTGTCCTCAATAGCTTTTTGTTTCAGGCTTTCACTGGCTGTTCTCTCCAGTTGAATATCCACCGGATCCAATTCGTTTTTACTTTTACTGAAGGCATGAAGCTCTTTACCCTCAAACCAACTGTGAATACCTTGCTTTTTTAACTCATCCAGTATCTGACTGGAGGCCATATTTGAAAAACGAACATTACCTAATAATTGACTATCATCACACACAACTATATAACCTGGAGCAATTGCGGTCAGCAACTCTTTTAAAGTGCAATTCTGTTTGCTAACACTCACTGTCTGACGCTTCAGTTTATACATCTCATCCTCGCAGCTTATCACTAATGGAATACCTGCAGGAACCTTACTGACATAACCGGAGAACTCAAGCTCAAGATTACCGTCGTAACCCAACCATATTTCCACCGGATCACCTTCGCGAAACCACTCGCTTACTTTCATCCGGTTAAAGTCCTTCACTTTTCGCGGTGTGATAATTTCAGCGGTATCGGTTAATGATTGCCAGCTGCTTTCAATGGTACATTCACTAAAGCGCCGAATTCTGAAACCTTGACGTCCTTCGTTTGCCGGAAATACTATTTCACCATATTGTGCGTAAGTACTCATAGGATATCAGTTAACAGTAAATCTTCATCACTAACAGCCTCAATACTGTATTGCATCATATTCGGACGGCCTTGCACCGGCTTAAACGATAAGCTTTCTGTTACAATTCGGCTTATTTTGCGTTGAGCAAACAACTGGCCTTCCACTTCAATACTTCCGGCAATCTCATGGAACTTTTGGATAGCTTCCATTTGTTCAGCCACAGTTTGCTGAGTGTATGGGTTGTATTTGTCAGGTAGAATAATACCATTGATAGATATAGTCCAGTCACCTAAACCATAAATCTCTTTAACAGTTCCGCTATTAGTTGTTGTTTTACTCACAACCTTTGGCCTGTCAAAATCAACCATAGTAGCCAATGGCATTAATAAATCATTAAACTCATTCGGTATTAACTTTCCCGTATAATCCCAAATATTATATTTGCCACCTTTTAACCAAAAGGCACCATACGACTTTTGACCATATCGCACAGGAGCATTTTCATACTCCAGTTCCTCTTCAACTTCAACACCAGCATAAACAGACAGCTTCTTTTTATAGTCAAAGAACCAGGGTAAGTAGACAGGAGTTTCAACGTGGTAAACCTCGCTTAATAGATTGCCTACATAGCCAATGTCAATGGCTCCGCGATTGCTTGATATATTTGCTTTGAAATCTGTCATACTTACATACTGGCAGCGACCATACTGTCGCTTAGTTTATCATTAATAGCCCTTACTATTTTCTCAGCAATGCTTTCAAATTCACTTTTGTCTGCACCTGGAGCAATGGTAAAGTAGTTTTTAACGTCAATCCGTTGATTCACGTTTTTAATAGACCCACTTCCTCCGGATCCACTAAGTCCTTTTGCAGTTGTCGAACCATTAGCTGTTAGTTTTCCTGGAGTCAAAACAGGACTAACCTTGTTTATCGGAATAGCTCCAACTGGTTTAGGATTATTATCCGGATTCAGTTCCGGATCGACTACCGGGTTATCCTTTTTCCAGCTTTCAGCGCCTTTCGCCGCTCCTTTGGCATAAGACTCACCCATTTCGGTTCCATATTCAACAGCCGCATCTTTAATACTGCTTACTGCATCCTTAAAGGCATCCGCAAAACTGAAATCACTATCAAACCAATTCTTTGGATTGAATACTTTCTTGATCAGATCCCAAATAGACTGGAGAATATTCCAGATGAATTTATAGTATCCCAGGAAGGCCGTTTTAATAAATTCCCATACGCCCATTAAAACCTTTCTGAATGTCTCTGATGTTTTCCAGAAATAAGCGCCTAATGCAATTAATCCTGCAACAATAGCAGCTATCCAACCAATGATAGGTATGTTCATAATGGCAACTCCCAAACCTTTAGCCGCTGTACTCATCATGGTAAATCCACTGGAAGCAATGGTACTACCCAATGTTACCAGCTTACCTATAACAGGCATTGTTTTCAGTGTATTAAAAAGCAATTGCACACCTTTACCGGCATTGGCCATATTAGCAAATACAGTAACTGCACCGGCTAAACCATCTACAAAAGGTGTCATCTTTGAAGTGACATCGAACATGCTAATCTTTAAATCAGTGAACCAGGCACCGACACGACTCATCGTTTCGGTATAGCCACTCATTATAATATTAGCCTGTTCAGTAGCTGTATTAGTGCCTACTATCTTTCCCTGTAGATCCTCAATAAATCCAATATTATTCAGGATAACATTGGCCGCATTTTGGTTCTCAACTCCAAATATCTGGGCTATCAAAGTGGCATCAGACTGTGCTTTCTGCAGTTCCTTCAGGCGTTCAACAAATGGGCGTGTTTTATCGCTAACGATATCGTAATTAATACCCAACGCTTCCATTTTGGCAACGGCATTCTTTGGTATTACATCAATACCCGACATTTTACCCAACATGTTGCGTAGTCCGACACCTGCCTCAGAACCATAAATAGCACCTTTGCCCAATGCCTGGATAACAGCATTTGTTTCAGCAAACGTAACATTGGCATTTTTGGCCGCTGTACCGGCTTGTTTTATACTTTGCGTAATAAAAGGAACCTCCGCTGATCCTTCTTTCGATGCAGCCGCCATGATGTTCATTTGTTCGGTCATCTTGGTTGCCATTTCCATTGGATCCTGTATGTCCGAATTAAACTGAAGCATCGAACCGGTTAAAGCATTCATGGCTCCAACGGCATCACCCTTCATCGTTTTACTCAAAGTGGCTACGTTTCGCCCCATCAAGTCAAGCGCGTCACTGTTTTGTGCAATATCAGGCCCTAACTTTCCAAGGATGCCTTTATAACTCTCCAGCATAGCAGATGCATCTCCACCAAAGTCTTTTGCAGTAGCACGTCCTTTATCGCCCATTGCCTCCAGCGCATCACCTGTTACACCAGAAATAGCCTCCAGTTCTTTCATTTGGGCATTGAAAGCAGCACCCGGCTCATTGATCTTATTAAACTCATCGGCAATGTTATTGACTGCATCACTGATGGCATACAGGTCAATAGCCGACATTCCTTTTAGCTTATCACCACTTTTATCGGCTTTGGTACCAACTCCCTCCACAGCAGAAGCAGCCTCATCGCTTGCATTGATGATGCCTTTCATCGGTGAGGTGATTTTATCCACCAATTCAAGTATCCACTGAGTCGTTGTTCCCATCTCCCAATACGGTTGCTACTGCGGCTAAAATGGCCGTCTTGATGTTTAAATGTTTGAGTTCGTTGATGTACAGATATTCTGCGTAGAGTTTACAAAAGGCTTCATCATCCAAGGTGTCAGGATCAATGCCGTATTCATACCTGATTACGGCATCAGCCTGACTAATGAAGTCCTCTTTGTCAATCTTGTAATTCTCTACGCTTTGGATAAAAAAGCTTGTGCCGGAGCTATCATTTGTTTAAGCTGCGAAACAACGCCCATGAATACGATGCCATCGTCCAGCGCTTCCATATCACCACCAACAACAAGGTTCTTGACTCCTTTTTCAGCGAAATCATCAATCTTTCCACTTTGAGCTAGTGGTAACAGCATCTTAATTAATCCACGATCCGGACGTTTAACAAGGAATTGATATTGTTCCCCATCTTCCAGTATTTTGCCTTCTAAGCAAGTGAGCGTTTGAAGCAATTCCAGTTTACTTGAATCATCTCTAAATTCTTTTAGCCTTTCCAATTGTTTTAAACGATCCTCGATTGGAAGCTCACTATTACTCACTATTTCAGGATCAATTCCCAATATTCTCAAGTTTGCCGTTTGAACGGATGTTAATTGGTCAATATCATACACTGGAGCTTCCACCACTACAGTTATAATCTTAAGCTTGCCATGTTTAACTTTAAGCTGATCAATCAACTCCTTTGTAATATTAGGGCTTACCAAAACTGGTGCAGCAGCCATAATTGCGCCATTCTCTTTTACAAACTGAATGGCAGTTTCAAACTCAATATGAGTAACCGCATGAGCGGAAATTGTAATAATAATTAGAGCCGCCAGGCTCACTAGTATTCTATAAGTATTTTTCATCGAAACAATTATTTAAACAGTGGTTAAACATTCCAGAGAATCTTACCTAAAATCATCAAATCGGCTTTGTAGGCAATGGTTTTATCACCTTGCTTAACCGCAACACCACGGCCTTTAATTTTAGCAACAAAGGTGTCTCTCATCTTAAAGCCTTCATACTCGTATTCCACAACAATAGGGAATGGAGCTATTTGATGCATACCGTAACCAGGAGGCAATGATTTTTGTAGTCCGTTCCATTCTTCCAGGTAAAGAGTGATAGCTCCTTTAGCCTCGTAGTTTCCTTCACCATAACCAACCGGATAAGCTCCCTGTCCCCGGGCTACCTCCATATCCATATTATCATCATACTCTAACTCAGTGATACCTTCAATATCACGGGCAAGCATGTTAACAGTAATGGAGTTCCATCCGGCCATTTTGCCGAATTTGTTTATTAATGTACTAGCTGTAGCCATGTCTTAAATTTTATCGGTTAAACCAAGGTCTACATCAAACTCATGTACAATCTTACCCACAACAACCTGCGCTTTTACACGCAAAGGAGTGGTTTCACTGATTGCCTGAACAGGATTGATATAAACATCTTTACCATCAATATTACCGGCTGACTCCATTGGATCCAGGGCATTCATAACCGATTGCTCTGCACCTGATACCCATGTACTTTTTAACTGTCCGGTTGTTGGATCTGTTGGTACTTTGGATCGAACACGAGGAATCAGTGTTTTACGAATGATGCGAGCTGCTTTATTCCAAATACAGTTATTATTGAAGTAAGCGTAATCGCTTGACTTATCTACTGCGGTTGGACAACCATTCAAATAGAAGCCAGGATATTCAGCAAACGAACCAACATACATCCAGCCTTTAGATGTCAGGCTGGTTTGTTCAGCTTCCGACAGCGTTTTAAATCCTGTACCATCGCTCAAAGCAGCCGAAAGCCAATAGCCCAATAATTCACTACTTAATGAGTAGTTTTCTTCGCCTCGTCGGGTTCGTGGTTTTACTTCAATATCCACCGATCCAATATCCTCATGCACTTTTCGCACAGCTACTGATCCTAACACGGTACCAATGGCAGCACGTTTGGCATAAGCTGCATTTAAAGCAGCTACTGCCGGATCCTGGGCAATTACATAGCTGATATTTGGAGCCGTTATGGAACGTAAATCAGGATAATCGGCAACGGCTATTGGTAAAGCTCCACCAACACCTTCCACAAAAATTCCATCAATCAACAGGTGTTCACTCTCAAATGCACTCACTAAACCTTGTAAGGCTATGGCTTCAGTTAAACCGTCAGCAACCAGAGTGGATAATCCGGAGATACCAAGAACATTAATACCATCAATAGATCGGATAGCAGCCTTTAATGCATCATCTGCAACCAAATCAGCGATGGACTTTGTTTTATCCACAGGGATAAGGTAAAAAGTGCTTTCCGGAGCAAGTCTGAACATCTCCGACAAATGATAATGCATCAATTCAGCATTGGTATCATCTGTTGAAGCTGTTATACCTAAGTCTTCAACAGTACTGATATCCAGTAACTCTTCAGCTGTATTATAAGCCAAATCACCAACCAGAGTCATACCGCCGATAAGACAGATAACACGGTCGGTCTCGGATGTTCGTCCGAGACCGCCGTTAAGTTTATTTATTGTTGCACCCTTAAAGCTCATTACTCAGCTTCTTTAAGTTCGTTAATGCGTTTTTCGGCAGCTTCAATAACTGTTTTACGCTTTTCACCCTCATTCTCAGTATTCAGTATAGCTTCAACAGCTTCAAGCTCACCGGCAGCTTCAATAGCCGCAATTAGTTCTTTGGCTGTTTGAGACTTTCCTGGCTTTTCTGATCCCATCTCATCACGTCTGAAACTTTCAATAGAAAGCTCCTTACCATAGCGGTTTTTAACGGCATGATTTTTAACGGCAATTTCATTTTCATCGGTAATAAATGCCATGCCATCCGATGTAACTGCAACCTTTTTAGCCTTTGGATAACGCTTAAAAATATCAGCTGCTATTGCCTTTTTTTCTTCTTTGCTTTTAGTCTTCACAATACTTTGTTTAAATAGTGAAAGAATACCCTAACCCCGATAGTAATCGGGGCGGGGCTAATATTATGCTACAATGCCGCTAACGATAGCACCTACACCATAGTCTTCAATTCTGTCAATCAAACCATAAGTTTGAGTTCTGAATTCTGATGTTGGATCAGCACTGGTTGTATCCTGTACTTCTGGTTTGTAAAGGATCTTTACCTTTTCAATGTGCTTAACAGTGTTATCACCATAAAAGAAAAGGGATGCACGGCGGTCGGTAGCTGTTAAAGCAGCTCCTTTTGCCAGTTTGTTACCAGTTGCATCATAAGCTAATGCAGCATTGTTCTCGTAGAACTTAAAGCCCATTACAGAGTTAACTTTACCGGTAATTGGATCGAAGAAGATCTTCTTATCAGCAAAATAAGCGGCACTGTCACGGTCTAAAATCAAATCAGTTGAATGTTCCGGACAAAGAACCATATAAAACTCTTTTGCATTGGGTAAGTTCAAATTCTTAACCAATTCAAGGTATTTAACTAAATCAGCAAAAGTTAAACGTTTACGTCCGGTTCCATCATCGGCTCCGGTAGTACGCATCACTGGCATATCGCTACTGGTATCATCATCCGGTGCAAGTTTCCACATTACGTGGTCGCGAAAACCCATTTTAAAGGCTTCTGTATGCTTCACACGAACAGCAGAACGCTTATCGTAGTTTAAGTAGCGGATTTCTGAATCATCCACCGATGTTGGTTCAGTATCGTATTTTTCCCAGGGAACAAATACCTTTTTACCCGACATTGGCTTAGCTGTAAATTCAGCTGTATTGTCAACAAGGAAACCAACATTGTTAATCAGCTTATTAAAGCGGATACCATCGGCCGTTAATGCTTGTCTTGGAGCTGATTTTAAAGCAGCTAAAAAGTCATCGTTGTAATTTTTAAACTCCACCAACAATTGTGGAGCTACGAACTGGTTTAGCCAGTTTCCATCTGCTATTGTTGCCATAAAAAGTATCCTTAAGAGATTCTGTTACGTTTTTTCCAGTCAGCAAACAAGGTTTTGTAAGCTTCAGGATTCTTATCCTCTAATTCGGCCAATGCTTCAGGATTCTCATCCTGCAATTGTTCAAATGTTTTACCCTGGTAAGTGGCACCGGTTCCATCAGCAGAAGGTTTAATCTCAGCTGACAACGGCTTAACTACAGGTTGCAAACTGTCTAATACAGCTTTAGTACCATCAAAGTCCTTTTCTAATAATCCTTGCCAGTTGGCACGGGCATCAGCTTTGATTCGCTTGTCCTTTTCTGCCTCATCCAGGGCAGCTTTAATCTTAGCTTCCTTGTCATCTTTATCCTTTTGCTCTTGTTGAGCTTTTAAGGCATCATAACCGGCAGCTTTTTGCGCATTTGCCTGAATGCGCGCGTTTACCTGATCTTCGGTTGAACTGGCATCCATACCAAGCAGGGTGGCCATTGCTTTTACATCCATGTCTGTTGTGTTTTTGGGAGTATCATTTACTTTTGCCTCAATGGGCGAACCGCTTTCTTTGATCATACTCGCGGTTGTTTGGTCTATCTTAGTGTCACCTTTTACTTCTGTTACAAAGCCCCATTCCTTTGCTTTTTCAGCAGTCATCCAAAAATCACCGGCATCCCATTTTGCCTTAAAATCAGCTTCCGGTTTCTTTAATTTGTCCTTATAGGCTTCGTAATAGGTAACAGTCATGTTTTTGAGAAGCTCCAGATAGTTTTCTACCTCAGTTTCGTTACCATGAGCACCCCCCATCGGCTTATGAATCATATACTGACCATTCTTTGCCATAATAAAGCTGCTTGCTCTTACACCAATGTAAGTTCCGGCACTGGCAACAAGCGCGCCTCCTTCTCCGGTATAGCTACCAAATACGTCAATAAGGATATTCACAATCTCATTAGCCTGGAAACAGTCTCCACCGCCTGTCATTAAATACACATGACACTTAGTAGTACCGGCAGCTTTAAGCTCCTCGCACTTACTACGCATCTCAATGGCATTGTTCTGATTCCATTCCGAGATATTACCGATAATATCAACCCTTCCGGTTGTTTCTTCAGCATAGACCTTAATAAGTAAATTTTTACTCATGTTTTTTAGTTCACATTTTGTAAATCCAAGCCCAAAGATTCAGTGATTTTGTGAGGGTATAAAATGGAGCGTTTTTGTACTATAAAAATTTCATGTTGTACAGAAAAATAGTGAGTTAAAGAGGAGATTTTTAGTGTATAAAAAAGCCTGCTTTTTACGTGCGCGTAAATCAAACAACCTTTGTAAAAAATAAACCGCACATGGCAAGCAAAAAACGCAGGAAACAATTATCAAAGGCTGTTTACGACAAATTAAAGCGTACAGCTTACGAATACATTGTTGTACAAGGCATGAGTCAAAAGGAAACAGCAGCTCTTTTAGATATTACTGAAGCAACATTAAGCAAATGGTCGATTGAAGGTAAGTGGAAAGATCTGCGACAAGACCGTCAGCAATGCATCAGCACCGATGCCGATAATCTTAAAAAGCTTCTTCGAGTAATGAGTCAGCAACGGCTCGAACTGGAAGAACAAATACTGGATGCTCAAAAGGCCGGAGATACACAGGAAGAAATACGCTTGCGCAAAGAAGCCCGTGCCTTGTCGGATGAAATGAGCAAACAAAATAAAACATTGCTTTCCCTGGATAAAACAAGCTACACTCTAGGTGTATTCATCGACGTAATGGATGAAATCTTTAACTACATGCGCCAATACGATGAAGGCCTTTGGGAAAAAACAATTGATTTCCAGTCGGTAATGGTGAAGCGTAAAACTAACGAATTGGCATAATGGCATCAAAGCGTAAAACAGACCGGCAAAAAGCTGATGAATACCTGAAGAAACTTGAGATTGCTCAGAAAGCAAACGAGGTAAATCCTTTTGAAACAAAAGAGGAACAAAGGATACGTATTGCCAGGGCAAAAGAGGATTTTGAGTTCTTTGTAAAAACATACCTTCCACATTATGCCATTGCGGAACCCGGACCGTTTCATATTGAGTTTGCCAATGATGTTGCCAATGATCCTTTGATTATTGAGTTTGAAGAATGGGGGCGCGGTTTGGCTAAATCTGTTCATTGCGACATCCTCGAACCTCTTTGGTTGTGGGTTCGAGGTGAAGAAATATTTGCCTGTTTAATGAGTGACAGTAAAGAACGGGCTGAAGAACTAATGGCCGATGTTCAAGCTGAGTTGGAAGGAAACCAATTGTTAATACATGATTTTGGTTATCAGAAAGCAAACGGAACATGGGAATTTGGAGACTTTGCAACCATCGATCAGCGTTTTATTGGTAAATCATTTGGTATTAAAAAGAAGGTTCGTGGTGTTCGTATTAAACACCGCCGTCCTAATCTATGGATCATTGATGATTTAGAAACTCCGGATACCATTGCCAACCCCAAACGAATGCGCCGCCAGGCAGATATTATTGAACGCGATGTGTTGCCAACCATGACAGGTAAAACAAGACGCTTACTTTATGCCAATAACCGTTTTGCTAGGGTAATGACTCAAACCATTCTTCAGGAACGGCATCCCGACTGGAGAGTGAGACGAATTAATGCTTATAACAAGGTCACATATCAACCTGTATGGAACTATTATACTGCCGACTATTACCGTGAGCAGGAGAAGAATATGGGAATTGTGGCAGCTTATGCCGAATACCTGAACGAAAGTAAACTGGAAGGATCAGTATTTAGCGAAGAGCAAATACAATGGGCTAAACTTCCACCGCTATCTGAGTTTAAAATGATCATCTCGCATTGGGATATAGCCTACACTGATAATGAAACAAGCGATTACAATGCAGTCAGGGTTTGGGGTTTACATGGCCGAAACTTCTGGTTAATTGATTGCTATGTAAAACAAAGTAAAATGAAAAAGGCAGTGACCTGGATGTGTGATTTTAAAAGGCAACTACCCCGGGATGTCAATTTTTTAAATCAATACGAGGCCCAATTCTGGAATGGTGAAGTGCAACGTGCCATTGATGAAGTGGAGGAAGAATATGACATTGATCTTAACCTGATGAAGGTTGATAATCCTCGCTCAAATAAACTCATGCGCATGATCACCATGCAACCGTATTATCAAAATAGCCGCATCTATTACAACGAGCAATTAAAAAGCCATTCCGATACACAAGTAGGTATTATGCAATTATGCGCAGTGGAGGAAGGAAGCCGCGAGCATGATGACAGCCCGGATGCAGATCAACAGGCCATTGAAAAACTGGAATTGTATTCCTCTCCTGGAGGAAGGAAGAAGAAAGGTGAGAAGTCATTTAGAGTAGGTAAAATGAAGTTAAAATTTGAAATGCCATGAAGTACGTTAACAAAGATGATTTAATTTCCATTATACAAGAGCGTTTAATGGGTGAAAGCGTTGCTTTAGCAAGCGGCATTAACCTCGATGATAATTCAATATTGGATGATATCGAAGAAAAAGCCATCGATCTGGCTATATCTTACATTTCCGGCACCTACAATCACGAACAAATATTTACAGATGTACCTGTTCGCAATGGTGTATTGGTTCAAATTATTGCCAGTATAGTTGTTTACCGAAGTGTTCGCCGAAATGCAGCCCGAAAAGTTCCGGAGGATTACTCAAAATTATATAGCGATGCCATTAAAGATCTGGAACGCATCCAAAGCGGAGTCATGAATCTGGTTAATTGCCCCAAACTAACCAGCGATGATGGCACAGCCATAAGTCCTGTATATGGCAATAATACCAACGATGATAATTTTATTTAAACAGCATTTAAATGAGTAAGCAAACATTTATACAACGTATTGGCGATGCGGCAGAAAAAGCCATTTTAAGCCGGGTAAAAAACAGCTCAATATTTGCTGAATATTACAAACGTGGAGAAAAGGCCAAATGGGAACGTGAGGCAACTACCTATAAGCGCAAAGAAATTAAAGACTGGACCAATGCGGTCATGATTGCTACCGATCCGGATAATCCGCGCCGGGGTGAATTGATGCGTTTCTACCAGTCGTTATTATTAGATCTGCACCTTTCTTCAGTCATAGACACTCGCATCCTTCGGGTGCAACGTTCATCATTCAAGTTAGTAAACGAGAAAGGTGAAGAAAACGAAGAGTTAAAAGCTTTATTGGAACGTCCATGGTACGATGATTTAGTTCGTTTAATAGTTGGTAAAACATTCCAGGGAACCACACTAATCGAGTTATTCGATGTAGATGAGCTTGGAGAGTTGATTCGCGTTAATGAAATACCTCAATCCAATTTTATCGCGCAAACAGGTCTTATTGTAAATGAGGAATGGGACGATGTTGGTACAAGTTACCGCGAAGGAACCTACAGGGATTATTATGTACAGATTGGTAGTGATTGGGATCTTGGTATGCTCAATCAGTTAGCCATGATTGTCCTGGCTAAAAAGTTGGGTTTAGGATCCTGGATGAGTTACATCGAAAAGTTTGGAGTTCCTCCCTTGTTTGCCATTACAGAACGTATGGATACAGGCCGAAGAGATGAACTTTTTGAGATGCTTCAAAGCTTCCGAATGAATCACTTTGCAGTATTACAGGGTAGTGAAAAAATTGAAGTTCCAAACAATTACAATGTTGATGCTTATCAATCGTTTAAATCGTTGATCAATGATGTTTGTAATCAGGAGATGAGTAAACGGGTACTTGGTGGAACTGCAATGGTGGATGAGAAAAGCTTTGTAGGATCAGCAGAGGTACAGGAGCGTGTGGCACAAGACAGGCACGAAGCAGATAAGCTACTGTTTAAATACTATTTTAATACTCACATACGTCAACGCTTAGCAAAGTTAAGTAGTGTTTATGCTGATTTCGCAACGCACACGTTAGTTTGGGATAATCAGGAGACTTTGGATATTAACGGTTATATTGATGCTATTCAAAAACTATCTTCAGCTTTTGAATTCGATACCGAAGAAGTTAAAAACCGTACAGGATTACCAATCATTGGAATGAAAATCCAAAATTCTGGAACAAATACTCAAAGTACCGGAACAGATGCTAATGATTCGGTTCCTCAAAAAAAAAAGCCTGACGCGAACTACAAAGGATTAGTTCCTTTTGCTCATACAACACCCGGGTTTATTGTATTTGCTGCCACGTGGGATGCTGCCATAGAACGTTTAGCCAATCAGATCTATAATGGAGAGGTAAAACCTACTGACTTGGATAATGACTTGGTGTTAAAAAACTATGCAGCATTCAACAATGAAGCTGAAAAAGCATGGGGTAAAGGTTACTACGATGAGAGTTTAACCCGTCGCTTCCGTGAAAACTTTTTGAAGTTCGCAGGGCATAAGTCTCACGATCTTATGAAGCAGCTGGACGAATTAAAAGCCGATAAGCTTTCAAAGGATGAATTTATCAATCAGGCAAAAGGATTGGTTCAACGGCATAATTCAGCTTACTTAACTACAGAGCTACGCTTTTGTAATTCTGCAGTACATTCTGTCCAAGACTTTCAAACCTATCTGGATGATGAGGATATTTATCCAAACCTCAAATACCGCACAATGAAAGACGGTGAGGTTCGTGACAGCCATGCAGCCAACGAAGGCATTGTTAAACCTGTTAAAGAGTGGACCAGTTTACCACCTTATGATCATGGTTGCCGTTGTTGGTTAGAGCAAACTGTAGAGCCTCCAACAGACGGGCGTAATATTAAAGGTGCTAAGTTTCATAACAATCCTCATAAATCAGGTGAGGTATTCAACGATGAACAGAGCTATTTTCAAAATATTACGGATAAAGCCAGGCCTATAGTTCGCGACAATACCGAACGGATGAAAAGGTACATGCCCTTCAATACAGCAATAAAAGCAGGTGACAATAAAGTATTTGTGAATGATTTTCACGATATGTCCGACGGTGAAGCATCCATTAATGCAGCAAGCAAAATTGCTAAACAATTAAACAAGGATGTATATGTTTTATCTCATGTCGAAAACAGCGGATTATTACATGTTAAAAATCCCGAGTTAGGTATTGGATCCCCAAATACATTAGGCGATTTAAAAACGTTTAAACCGGTGGTTAATGGTAAGGATGTAAAGCTTACAAGTCATATAGATAATAGGGCTTCTAGTGCATCAAAACAGAGGTGTAAGTATGTAATATTTGATTTAAGTGAATGTTCTGAAAAGATGTTTAAAAAGGATTTCTTACAAAAGATTCATGGAGTCATTGTTCCTGGACGAAAAGAGACGATTGAACAGATAGTAGTGATCCGAGGTAGCAAAGTAGCGAAGCTTTCACGCAAACAGATATACAAAGAGGATTATAAACAGTTCTTACAGGATATTAATTAAAAAGGCAATAGCCGGAAACCATTGCCTTTTTGGGAGGTTCTCGGTCGCAACCTCGAACCGATACAAATATACAACCTATGGCACGAAAAAACAAGGTTCCTGAATTTATGCAAATGGCTAAAGAATTAAAAAAGAATGCTTCGCGTTATGCTGCCAGTGAGTCAGTAAAGTTCTTTAAAGAGTCATTTGTTAAAGAAGGTTTTACCGATTCTTCTTTTAAAGCCTGGCAAAAAACGAGTAATCCACTAGCCGGAAAGCGTACACTTTACAAGCGTGGAAACCTGATGCGATCTATTAAAAAGCAATCTGCAACCATGAGTAAAGTGGTTGTTATAGCTGATTCTGAGTATGCCGATATTCACAATAAAGGAGGTTTTATTGTGGTAACAGCACAAATGAAAAAGTTCTTTTGGGCAAAGTATTATGAGTTTGATAAAACAGGAACAAAGGCTGAGTATTGCAAAGCCATGGCATTAAAGCCTGTTGGATCCAAAATAAAAATACCACAACACCAATTCATGGGCAATAGTCAAACGCTAATGAACAACTTCGATCAATGGTTTGGTGAGGTAATTAAAAACCAAATAGAACCTCACTTTAACGACTCATCAGTCAAAATAGAATTACGAAACGTTTAAACACTATTTAAACACTTGAATTATGGAAGCATGGACAGACCTTTATAATGAGATTGCACAACGAATCAATGATAAACTCCCGGAAGTATCCTGGGTAGATTTATGGCACGAACAGGTTTCATACTTAACAGAGGAAATACCTTTCCCAACACCGGCAGTCTTTATAGGTTTTAATACAAATGGATGCAACGATTTAAGCCAGTTAATCCAGGAGTGCGACCTTCAGGTTGACATGTATCTATTCTTTGAATCGTTTGGAGATACTTACCATGGAGCATATAACCAGGGCAACGCAATCGACTATTTAAGGTTATTAAGTAAGTTACATGCAGCTTTTCATGGTGTAAGTGGAGAACATTTTCAAACCATGCGCCGGGTTGATATGCATAGGGAAGAGTCTGGAGGTTCAGGTAATTTGTATCGTATATCTTTTAATTGTAATGTAGAAGATGCAAGCGCTCAAGCTGAGTTCAATCAAAACGAAGTTAACGATATCACTATCTCAGACGAACCCATTGAGCGACCATCCACAACGGATGATGAGCCTATTTTTATTTTGCATGTTTAATGGATTAAGGAAATGAAACTACATAAGCATCAAAGCCTTTGTCTGTTTTACCGAATCTAATATTTACATTAACATTTCGTAAGTCAAATGAACCAATGCCTTTTAATACATCTTTACTACTATAAAACTCTGTTGGGAATACTGCATCTTTATTATTTATTTTAGCATCCCACATTTTTTGCCTCACTATATTTTCCTGTTTCATACTTTCAATGGTTATTTTTTATTACATGATCCTTCCAGTAGTTCATTGTAATAGGCACTATTTTCTTTACAATAAAAGATCCTGCTGTATATATAATTGGTATCTAAAAAGAAGTAATCCTCAGATAATTCCTGTAACACATCATCCATACGCTTACGCTTAATGTCATATAGCTCGTAGAATTTCTCTACCATTTTCTTATCTCTTTTCTTTTTAAGTTCAGTTTTGCGCATGTGTGAAATAGGTCTATCACAAAAATAGGTACAGTTAACATATTTTTAAAAAGAAATATTGTAACCTATTTTGTAACCTATTTTGTAACCTTTCGATGTATTTTGAGCATTTTGTAATAAAAAACGGCACATCAGATTTAACTGAAATGCCGTTTAATAATTTATTCGCTATCCTAATTATATCAAAGCTTTAAATACATCTTAAATGGTAAAACAAATAAGGCTTAAAATTATAACCAAATTCAATCATTATTCAATCAATCCTCATCATTCGAAAGGCTTAAATATAGGCTCTATTTGTGCTATATCCTTTACTCATCAAGGCTTTAAACCATTTTTGTCTGAACATTATTATTTGCATCATTCGTACTACCCCTTATAATTTTCTACCGAGATGGTAGCGGGTGATGACATTATTTTGGAATATATTTCAACTAAAAACAGGCAAGAGATTCTGAACTCGCAAGATTTAAACAGCATGCCAGTTATTTCTATTGATAACGTTGGGTATGTATTTGATAATGTAGTAGTAAAGCGTTTCCCTAAGGAAGCAGCTGTTGGTACTGAAATAGGCGAGTCAGCATCTTGTATGATTAATATTAATTGTAGCGAGGGTGCTGATTGGCAAACTGAGAAAAAAGGTGTTTGTCAGATGACAATGTATGTTTCAAATGGTCCTTCTGGAGCTGGGTGGTATGTTTGTTCAGGAACATTAGTAAATAATACGGCACAAGATCTAACACCTTATATCTTAACTGCTTTTCACTGTTATCATGGTTCAAACGAACAGGATTTAACTCGCTGGCAGTTTACTTTTGGATATGAATCACCCGGTTGCGAGGACGAAATGCCTGTTGAAACACATACTATTGTAGGTAGTTATTTAAGAGTGGCGGTTCCTATTACCGGTGGATCTGATGGTTTACTTTTGGAGTTAGACGAACAAGTGCCTCTTGACTGGGATGTATATTACAACGGTTGGGATCGCAGAAACGAAGTGATTGAAGGCGATGGTGTAGGTATTCATCATCCAGCTGGAGACATTAAAAAGATATCAACGTTTAAAACATATGCCGAAAGTACCTGGCCAGGTGAAGATGTGGGTGCAACCGATGCTCACTGGCGATTTAAATATGTGGCTACAGAAAATGGACATTCTGTAACCGAAGGAGGATCTTCCGGATCACCATTGTTTGCAAGTAATCATTTGGTTATTGGTACTTTAACAGGTGGTAACTCAACGTGTACCAATGTTAACGGAGATAACTTCTACGGAAAGCTTTGGTATCACTGGGATCACTATGGAGATGATCCTTCTACCCAAATGCAATCATGGTTAGATCCTCTTGGATTAGGGGTAATGAGCCTGGAAGGAACAGCTATTGACCCAACAACACCTCGTATCGAATGTGATAAAAAAGAGCTGGAACTTGAAAGTTCAACTGTTTTGAATGTTGCCAGTGCAGCTCAAAAAGTGGTTGTTAATGGGTATAATCTTGAAGAGGAAATATCAATAAGTGTAGAAGGACCTTATGAGGTTTCGGCAGATAGCGCAAGCTGGTCAACCGAAACTATTCTTACAAAAGATGGTGGCGATTTGTATGTACGTTTTATGCCAACTGAAACAGGACATTTTACAGGTAGAATTACTGTGTCAAATGTGTTGGCGACAAGTATTTATCTAAATCTTAAGTCAACAAGTTGCCCTGATATAACATTTGATACACAAAGCATGCCTAATGCAAGTATTGATGAAGCTTATTCGGTTGCCATCGAAATTAGTAATAACAGAAGTGATGTGTTGAATTATGTGGTTACCGAAGGTGTATTACCCAACGGTTTAGTTTTGGGTGCATCAACAGGTGTTATTTCCGGAACGCCAACGCAATCAGGTATATTTGATTTCTCATTAATGGTTACGGATGGTAATGGTTGTTTTGCATCTTTCGATTATGAAATATATGTGGTTTGTAACATCACAACTGAATTTCCATTTATAGAAGATTTCGAATTTGGTTATCCTTCTTGCTGGGAACAATATTACTCAGTAGGTGCTGAAAATTGGAACTTACAAACAGGTGGAGGAGATGGTGAAGAATTTCCAGCCGGGGCTTTTGCAGGAGATTTTAATGTGTGTTTTAATAGTCAGAGTTACGATGGGAATTCAACCATGTTGGTAACTCCGCAATTGGATATCAGTGGATTGAGTAATCCGGTATTGTCGTTTGCTCATGCTCAGCCTGTTTGGATGGTTGATCAGGATATACTGGAGATATATTACAAAACATCAGCATTAAGCGATTGGACATTGCTTTCGTCGTATACCGATGATATTTCAGACTGGACAATGGATCATATTAACCTGCCAGAAGGCGGAAGTGAATATTTTATTGGATTTAAAGCAATTTCTAATTTTGGATATGGTGTTGTGTTAGATGATATTATTGTGGCCTCTCCTGTATTGGAAGTGACACCATCTGCATTATCAATCAACGATTTTGTAAACGAAAATGAAGAATGGATTGCTACGCTTCAGTACTCAGGTTATGATCTGGCCGAAGAAATATCAATCAATTGCGGTACACCATTTATGTTATCAATCGATAAAGTTGAATGGTCTAGCAGTATAGAACTTCCTGTAACGGGTGGTTCGATTTATATAAAATATGATGCTGCAAATACCTCTGATGTTGATAATATAATAACTGCCAAAAGTACATCAACCGATGTAATGGTTGAGATCTCCGGTATTTCAACCGGAATCGAAAAATCGGAATTAAGTGGTGTTGAGGTAGTCAATCCATTTAAAAATGAGCTTTCGCTAAAATGGGAAGCTTCATTTAGCACCGTTAAAATTGTAGATGTAGCTGGCCGTCAGGTTTATTATTCAAATAATCTAATGGCTACTAATTCATTGCAATTAGCTACATCTAACTGGGAATCAGGAATGTATTTTGTACAATTCTCCGGTGCTACCGATGCTGTTACAATTAAGGTAATAAAACAATAACAATACTACTATGAAGAAAATAGCAAGTTTAATTCTTACCATTACGGGGATTTGTTATGGGCTGTATCTGGCAGCCTCCCCGAAAATATCCGATGGTATTAGTGACAAAATAACAGATAACCTCAGTCAGTTTTTTATTGAAGATGTAAAAGTAACTACAGCGGAACCTCTGACAATTCCATTTTTTGAGGATTTTAACGATGCTGAAAATTTTAATGCATGGACTGTAAATGACGTCAATACCGATGCCATTACATGGATTCATCAGCCATATGGTGGTTGGGATGAAAGTCCTAGTGTTGCCTATTCTTTTGGTTCAAACAAAGGCGATGACTGGCTTTTTTCGCCAACATTACAACTGGAAGCCAATAAACATTATAAGCTGGAGTTCTTTACCGATTTTCTGTATGAGTTACAAAGCTTTAAAGTTTATGTGGGTGCCAGTACTGATGTAGCTGATCAAACCATTGAAATTATTGATATACCACAAGTACTTGGCGATAAATATGTAGATGTAATGTTTACTGTGCCTGCTGATGGTACTTATAATCTTGGATTTTATTGTTATAGCCAACATAACCCTTATTCATATCTTTATATTGATAATATCCGAGTGAGTGTTGCAGCTTTAATTGATGCTCCTGCTGCCGTTGTTGATTTAACTCCGGTTCCGGGTGCCAATGGAGCTGTTTCTATGGATTTATCATGGGAAAATCCATCTGTTACCTATGGTGGTGATGCTTTAACCGAAATCACTTCTGTTGATATTTACAAAGATGGTGCTACCGAGCCAATTGTTTTTACCAGTAATTTAACACCGGGTGCTGCTATTGTATGGAATGATGCTGATATTACAAGTGGTGAGCATACCTATAAGGTTGTTGTAAATAGTGCTGAAGGTGCTAGTTTACCGGTTGATATCAACGCTTTTGTGGGTGTTGATTTGCCGAAAGGACCCGAAACAGTAGAAGCTGTTGATAATAGTGGAACTATCAGTTTAAATTGGTCGAATCCACCAGCTTTAGGTATGAAAGAAGGTTGGTTCGATAATAGTAATATTACTTATCGTATTGTTCGTCAGCCTGGTAATTTAGTTTTAGAAACTAATTATAGTGGAAATAGTTATGATGATACTTCCATTTCCTCATTAGCTAACTATAAGTACGAAATTACTTCAAAAAATGCAGATGGTACAGGAGGCACTACATCATCTAAATACTTGCAAGTAGGAAAACAGGTGAGTTTACCATTCTCCGAGGATTTTGAAGACGGTAGTACAATGGATCTATGGACTATCATAAACGCCAATGAAGATGAGTATGCCTGGAAAAGAAACCTGATACGTGGTAAAGGATTACCTTCTTGTATTGGAATGGAAACATTTTTTACTGGCCCTACTCAGGATGATTGGTTTATATCTCCTTCGTTTAATTTAGAAGAAGGTACACTTTATCGTTTATGTTATGATGTAAAAACCAATATTTATGCAGGGGAAACATGGAATGTTACAATTGGTAAAACCAATGTTCCGGCAGCACAAGTAATTACTCTGGCCAGCTACGATAATGTTTCAACAGGAGGAATGTTTTACAAAGACTCTTTAACTTTTTCAGCACCATATAGTGGTAACTTTAATTTAGGTTTCCACCTTTCATCTTGGCAAGGTGACTTTACTTATTTCGATAATATTCTGCTGGAAAAGGTATTTGCACAAGATATTGCTGTACTTTCAGTAAAAGGTAACACGGCACCAACCGTTGGGCAAGCTACTACTAATAAGGTAACCATTGTAAATAACGGAACTGATTTAATCCGAAATTACACCGTTCAATTGGTTGATGCTGATAATAATGTATTAGCTGAAAGCTATAATAGCAGATCGCTGGGTATTGGCATCAAAAGAGATTTTGAATTTACCTGGACTCCTGAAACTGAAGGTTATTTCCCGGTTAAAGCAAGAGTAATTTGCGAATCAGATGAAGCAACCGGAAATAATCAATCTAAGCTGTTGGATCTGGAAGTGCAACCAGATAATATGAACGTTATTACCATTGGTGAAGGAAAAGTGGTTCAGAACTTTATTCCTATTTATCCCTATAACTATACTTTCTCCGAGTCTGTTTATCAAGCCGAATTATTTAATGGCTTTATGGGTAATATAAATGCTATTGGTTATAAAGTTATAAATGGAGTAGAGAACTTGAATAATGAGGCGCTTCAAATTTTTATTGGAGAAACAGATCAAACCTCACTTAAAAATGGTTGGGTTCCAGCTACCGAAATGCAATTGGTGGTTGATCGCCGTGTTGAGATTCCATGGGGTGAATTTGACTGGAAACTCGAATTTGATCAGCCTTACGAATATAAAGGGGGTAACCTGGTTATTTTAGTGCGTAACTCAGGAGCTAATAATGAATTAGGTGCTTTTGGTTTAACCTTTTTAGCGTCGGATGCTCCAAGTGCATCTTCGCGTTACGTCAATACATATTTTAAGCTCGATCCATATAATCCAATTAGTACCGACGGACAGTTTTTAAGTCAGGTACCAAATACAATGTTTTATATTGATGTTGAAAATACAGGATCATTATCCGGACAAGTATTAGCAGCTGACGGAACTACACCGTTAGAAAGTGCATCAGTACATATTGATGAGTTAAATGCCACAGTAACAACCGATGCTGATGGATATTATGAGTTTGCTCATGTAAAACCAGGCGCTTATTCACTTACTTCATCTTTATTAGGATATGCTGATCAAACAAATTCAGTGGAAGTAACAAACAGTAATCTTACTGAGTCTGATTTTTCATTGACATTATTACCTGTTGTAACTGTTTCAGGTAAAGTGGAAGGAAATGATTTACCTGGAGTTGGAATTGCCAATGCTGAGGTTAAACTTCGAGGATATGAGTATTACACTACCGTAACTGATGCCGAGGGGAATTATACCTTTGAGAATGTGTATGGTGGAAATACCTACGAAGTGGAGGTAGAAGCACCTTATTACGAAACTTATTCAGAAGAGTTAACTGTTAGTGATGCTTCAATAGATGCTCATTTAATCAGCCTTGTACAGGAAGCGGCGCAGGCACTAAAAGTACTTGGTGCGGATAGAAACACCGATGCACTTGTAAGATGGGATAAAGCCGTTTATTCATTTAACCTTACAAAGTCAACCCGATATGCATATGGTATATTCGGAAGTAATGGTTCGGCAAATTATAAAGTTGCTCATCGCTATACAACCGACGAATATGAAGCCTATGGCATTAAGCAAGGTATGGTTATTGATAAAGTTCGTTTCTATGCTCATTCAATTGCTCGTTTTACAATTAAAATCTGGCAAGGTGATAATGGAGCTGAATTAGAGGTTTATTCGCAAGAGGTTGTTCCGGAATTAGATGCCTGGAATGAAGTTGAGTTGGATATCCCTTATGTAATTGATCTTTCAAAGAACTTATTGGTAGGTTTAGATATTGTACAAAATTCGGGTATTGCACCTATTACATATGATAATGGTCCAAATGTGGTGAATGGTGATGCATTCTACGATGGAAATCAGTGGACCACAGGTCGTGAAATTACGGGTGGTGCCTTAAATGGTAACTGGAATATTGAAGCTATTTGTGGTGCCAATGCCAACGATAATCCGGTTGTGTTAAATGCGGCTAAACTATCTTCAAGTAAGGCTAATACCTTGGAGGAAACAGTTGCAACAGAAGCTGCTAATGATTCAGTTGATGTAAGTTATTTTGCTAAAGCCATCAATACTGAATCTGCAAATGTTTTTGCAACCGAAGCAGCATTAGAGAACGAAAAACAACCATTAGGATATAATGTGTATCGTTTATTAAATGGTCAGGAAGCTGATGAATCTTCATGGGTACAACTAAATACTGAGTTAATTACTGATACCTTCTTTGTTGATACTAACTGGCAACCATTAGAAAATGATATTTATCGTTTTGCGGTTAAAAGTGTTTATGCCAACGATATTATTTCATTGCCAACCTTTTCAAATGGTGTTGATAAAGGTAAATATGCAGTTGTTTCGGCTGCTGTTACCACCAATGGAGGAAGCGCTGAAGGAGCGATTGTTTATCTCGAAAATAATCAGTTTAGCTACTCAGGAGAAGTAAATGCTGATGGTACGGTTCAAATTCCGGATGTGTATTTTGGCACTTATAATGTGCGGATATCTAAAAAAGGATATGTGGACTATGAACAGTCTGATATTATCATTGATGAAAACACCGAAGATTTAGGTTCTTTTGAAATATTGGAAGATGCCCGTGCTCCTCGTAATGTTGCATTAACAGATTATATCAGCTCTGCTGAAGTAAGATGGGAAGCACCAAGTGATTTTGCCAATAGCTGGATCCATAAAGATAATGGAGCCTTCGATAATGGCATAGGTCTTACCAGTGGAGGTGTTATGGAAGTAGGTGTTCGTTACACTTCGGAAGAGTTACAGGAAATGAGTTTGGGAGAAGGTTTTGCAATTAGCCGAATCCGCATTTTCCCTGCTACGGATGGCGAATATGAATTAAAAGTATGGTCGGGTTCATTAATGTACGAGGAGGAAATTTATAGTGAAGCAATAAATGTAACTCCTGGTGAATGGAATGAGTTTTATCTAACTACTTCTGTATCTATTGATAATAGTAAGAGCTACATTATTGGATATGCGGTTAATCATGTTGCGGGAAACTATCCTGTAGGAGCAGATATCGGTCCTTCGGTTTACGGTGGTGATATTCTAAAATATGGTGGTAACTGGTTTTCATTTTATGAATTTACTGATGGCGGTTTTAATTTAAACTGGAATATTCAGGCCTACTGCGCGTATAATGGTTCTGCCACAGCTCCTGAAGTGCAGTTAAAGAAATCAACATTGTATAACAACAATACAAACACAAAACCTGTATTACCAAATGTTGATTACAGAGATGTGTTTGCTGCTGGTTCAAATTATCAAACGTCAAGTTTAAAAGTTGATGAAGTTCCATTTGCAATTACCTATAATGTATATCGTTTGGCTGAAGCCGATAAAGAAACTCCTGCTAACTGGACATTGTTAACCGATACTCCAATTGCAGCAAACAGTTTTACTGATAATACCTGGGGTGATGTGGCTGAAGGAAATTATTACTATGCAGTAATAGCTAAATACCACAACGAGAATTATTCAGTACCTGAGTTTTCGCGTGTAATTACAAAAGGAGCTGTTTCAACAGTTACGTTTGCTATTTCAACCAACAATGGTTTATCGGCCGAAAATGCAGCAATTGTAATGACAGGTACTTCGGATAATACTGGTATTGATTACTCTCTCTCTGCCGATGCCAATGGCGAAGCTGAGCAGATAGAAGTGCCAAAAGGTTTATTTAATATAAGTGTTCAGCTCGAAGGTTTTGAACCTTTTGAATTAACTAATTATAAGGTGGATGATGACTTTGAACAGATTAATGAAGTAGTATTAAGCGAAGCAGTTACCATTCCTTTAAAAGTGGAAGCAACCAATAGTGATGTTAGTGCAACTGTTAATTGGCTAAAACCAGGTTCGTACATGCCTGAAGAAGGTTGGATGTATTGGGATAATGGTGAAGCCACTAACTCAATTGGCAGTGAATCGGGGATTGTGTTTAGCGCTGCACAGCGTTTTACTACTGATGATTTGGTTAATTTCAAATCAAAAGATCTGAGCATTACAAAAGTTTCTTTCTATTTTAGAAGTGTTGACGCAGCTCCATCTGATGCTGATTTCCAAATTCGTATTTGGGTTGGTGAACAACCAGAATTAGTATATTATCAGGATGTTGTTGATCCTGTAGAAAATGCCTGGAATGAAGTAATATTAGATGCTCCGGTATTTATTGATGGAACCGAAGAAGTGTGGGTTGGTTATGAATGTGATGATAGAACAGGATATCCGGCTGGTGTAGATGCCGGTCCTGCAGTTGCAAACAAAGGTGCTTTAATTTTCCACGAGGGAGAATGGTATAATCTTTACGATATTTCAAATGTTAATGCCAACTGGAGTATTCATGCATATTGTGAAGAAGTATCTGGTACTAGTAGCCGTCCATTAGGGGTAGTTGAACTTCAGGAAACAAAAATGAAATCGTCTGATTTTACTCCGTCATTGGCTAGTCAACCAATTGAAAATGGGGTATCAACTCACTCAGATGTAAAACTGGAAAATGATGACTTACGCTACGTTAATGGTTATCAGGTTTGGCGTTTAGCTCAAGGCGATGAAAGTAATGAATCGGCCTGGACTTTATTAACTGTTGATGCCATTACTGAAACATCATACACAGATAACGAGTGGAGCACATTGGTAGATGGTGAATATTTATATGCTGTTAAGGCAGTATATGAGTCAGGTAATTCGGAAGCTGCTTTCTCAAATGTAATCAGTACGCTAACTACCGGAATTGATGCCACTGAAAACAATGAGCAAATAAGTATATATCCGATACCTAACGATGGTAATTTTACCATGGAAGTTGAGAATCCTTCTGGCCTTACCATCAGTAACTTAAAAGGTGGTGTTGTTTATGAAGGCCAATTGGTTGCAGGAAGAAATAAGATATCAATAAATGTTTCTTCAGGTGTTTATATAGTTCAAATTACAAATGAAAAAGTAAATATCTCAAGAAAGATAATAATTGAGTAATTAGGGTTAAATAGTTATGGAAGGGGCTGTCTGAATGGGCAGCCCTTTTTTGCTTCATATTGTTAGTAACAATATTTTTTAGATATTTATGTGCTTTTTACACATTTACAACAGGATATCTATACATAATGTATTATTCAATTGTTATACAAAAGCTTAATATTTTAGAGCTCTATTTATTTTAAGTACAGATCAATATGAAATATTACTTATGTGTTTTTGTACTTTTTATATCGGCTTTAGAAGTTAGCTCTCAAAACTTTAAAATGTCTATGGAAGTAGGAGTTGGGCTTTATAAGCTGGATGGATTAAAATCTTTAAATGAAATGGTTTTGGAAGATCTTCCTTATAATGGAAGGCAAGTAAAGAAATTTCCGGCAGCTTTTTATTACAGACCTGGCTTATCCTATCAATTTTCGAAAGTTTCCTTTGGGATAAACTATTCCTATTTAAGAGCAGAATCGCGCATATCAACAAAAGAAGAAGGTATAGAGTACAGCTTAGATATGAGGCCAGATACTCATATGCCGGCTTTGCATGTGGATGCACTGTTATTAAAAATGAGTAAAATGGAAGCTTATCTGCGTTTGTCATCTGGTTTCAGTTTTTCTCATTTAAAAATTGATGAGTATTATAGTGTAAATGAAAGTGTAATTATTGAAGATGATTTAATTCTCAAATCCACTAATTATTTTGTGGAGCCTTCACTTTATTTTACCTATCCTCTAAAATCACTCTTACTTGAATCACATGTAGGCTATTCCCTTTCAATGGGTGATAATGTATTAACCGATTCTTCAGGTGGTATTGAATTAACCAATCCAATAAATGGAAATCCGATTACTCCGGATTGGAGTGGTCTCAGAATAGGGATTGGAATTGCTTATACTTTTGCAAAATCAAAGTGATAGATTCTGAATTTTATATTGTTATAGGAAATTTACTTCTTCACAATCCAATTCTTAAATTCTGAGGCTTTATTCTTACTGATAAAAATACGTTCAGGAACTTTTGTATCCAGGGTGATGAGTAAACGATTATCGAACCAGATAGTAATATTCTTCACTCTTTCTCGCGATACGATAAATTGCTTGTTGGCTCTATTGAATTGGTCTGGATTAAGAGTGGTTGCAATCTGTTCCAATGATTTTGAATAAGAATATTTTTGTCCGTTAGTTAAATAGATAAATGTGTTTTTATCGCTGGTGTAAAAGCAAGAAATATCACTAATGTTAATGAGTAATAGTTGATCTTTAAATGGAACCAAAATTTTCACAGCATAATTGTTCGATGACTTTAATTCAAGTAGTTGCTTCAGATATTGATTAACATCGCTGTTATTTAGTTTTTTGAATTTGGCTAATGCTCTTTCTAATTCATCCGGCTTGATAGGTTTTAATAAATATGCTATTCACCTTAAATATAAGAATCGTTCAGGTCTCAAGTTTAATATTAATTTTTAACAATAGTAACTTGTAATTTTAATTATATTATATTGAATTTTCTTTATATATTTATCTGCAAATAGGATTGATATTTACTAGAGGATTCTATTTGAATTAACCATTTTTTTAAATCAAGCTCAAATGAAAACTATTCTAAATTTTACTGTTTTTGTATTAGTAACTTTGTTTTTTGTTTCATGTGATAATTCAATTGATGATATTAATGTTGTAATTGAAGAAACAGGATCGTTGGAATATAGTATTATTGACCCACTTGGGGAGCCAATTGATAGTGCTAAGTTGTATTTGATAGATTCTGAATTATTTAGTTATGGTATTTCTTTTGGGCCATCGGAAGATTATGCCATTAAGACTGTTTATACAGATAAAAATGGGAAGGCTGAGTTCGGAAAAATCAATAGCGGTTTATACCTGGTTTATTGCGAAATTACTACAAAAGACAATGAAGATTATACCATATTTAATTTCGTTCAGGTTGTGATTGGTGAAGTGGAGACGCGTACAGTTGATTTATCTAAATATGTAGGGTCATTAGATTTAGAAATATATGCCTTTGATGATTTTAATGATTATTATGCGGCTGATACATTAAACATTGCACTTATTCCTGTAGATGATTATTCTTCCTATTATTCATTTGAACAATATATGAATAATGCAATTCCTATTGGAAAAACAGACAGTGATGGTTCAATATCTGCTAGTCAAATTCCTTTGGGACAATATTTTGTCTTAGGTTATTATAACAGTAATCGATATGATATTTTATCAATGGATACCTATTATTCTGAATATTATATTTATATAAATAAGGACGAAACTTTTAAAGGTGTCATGTATGCTGAAAGTGATAAATTAGGTGTAACATCTAATTCAAATTCTTCAGAATATCAGTTTAAAGTTTTCTATACAGACTATAATGCCACTTCAGGAGATATAGATACTACCTATCTTTCCAACGCGAATGTATTATTTTCTAACACAAGTTCCAGTAACTTTAATAGTGCATATTCATACAGGACATATGTAGCAAGTACCGATTCAAGCGGAATTGCAAAGGTAAATAAATCACAACTAGATGATTATTATAGCTATTACCTTTGGGTTTATACCGATATGAACACCTATCAGCGTCTTGGACAATATAGTATTTCAAATAATTTAACTAATACAACTGAATTGGAAGTTGATAAAGAAACCTTTTTTAAAATTTACGGTTCATTCGAAATGAAGGGGTGGGCAAAAAATGAAACAGGTACTTCAATTGATACTATTAGCTTAAGTAATATTAATATAACTCTAACTACCTCAAGTAGTACATATTTTTCAAGTGTTTCAAAGTTGTATAATACGAAAACGGATTCGGTTGGTCATGCTGTAATTAACAATGTTCCGGTAGGAGAGTATTTTTTATGGGCCTATACAGATGATAGTCATGCGCAACGTGCTTATTTTAAGGTAAAAATTGAAGAAGACCAAACAACAGTTGTAGAACCAGTTTTCGATGCAGATCAGGTAATGATTTTGTATAATGATATGACTTTACAGTTTTATTCCGGAAGCACCAACTCTAGTACACCTGTGAGAAATGCCTATGTAATACTTACAAAATATCATGAAAGTAATGTTGCCAGTGCATTGAGTAGTGCTATTGTTACAGGAAATACAGATGAATATGGTATTGCAGTTTTGGAGCATTTAGAAATTAATACATCTTATTATGTAATGGTTTACTATGATTATGAAAGTTATTATAGTCCCTATGAGCAATACACTGTAAGTGCTGATCCTGATGAGGTTTATACAATTTTAAATACAGGAATGTAATTGCATTTAATAAAGAAAATATTGTATCAGTAAATAATGGCTAAACAAAACTAATTTGGAAAATACATTCTAAATTAGTTTTTCTTTACAATCCAATTCTTAAATTCCGAAGCCTTATTTTTACTAATAAAAATACGTTCTGGAACTTCAGTATTAAGGGTGATCAGTAATCGGTTATCAAACCAAATAGTAATATTTTTTACACTCTCCCTTGATACAATAAACTGCTTATTGGCTCTGATGAATTTATCAGGGGCAAGAGTGGTTATGATCTGCTCCAACGATTTGGAGTAGGAATACTTCTGACCGTTTGTTAAATAGATAAAGGTGTTTTTATCACTGGTATAGAAGCACGCAATTTCACTAACATTAATGGGTAATAGTTGGTCTTTATACGGAACCAGAATTTTTTCAGCGTAATTATTTGATGATTTTAATTCGAGCAGTTGTTTCAAATATTGATTAACATCGTTGTTATTTAGTTTTTTGAATTTGGTCAATGCTCTTTCTAATTCATCGGGTTTAATGGGCTTTAATAAATAGTCGATGCTATTCACTTTAAATGCCTCAATAGCATGCTCATCGTAAGCTGTGGTGAATATAATAGGAGTTTCAATTTCAATCAGGTTGAAGATTTCAAAGGCTGATCCATCAGAGAGATGAATATCCATAAAAATAAGATCAGGATTAGGGTTTTCGTTAATCCATTTAACCGTTTGTCTGATACTTTCGGTATTGCCAACTACTTCAACCGTTGGGTCTATTTCCTGGGTAATGGTTAGCAGGTTCTCGTATGCCGCCGTTTCATCTTCTATGATTAAAACTCTCATTTCTTTTTTTGTAAAGGTAACAATACAGTAAAAATATCGTTCGATCTTTTCACATGTATCTTGGTATTCATAAGAATTTTAAATCGTTTATTCACATTACGTATGCCTGTTCCGTTGGTTTGAGGTTTCGATAATTTTGGATAGATAGGATTGGTAATTTTTACTTCATCATTTTCTGTCATTGTAATATCAACCACCATTTTATTTTCGCTATCAATCACATTATGAACTACAATATTATCAATTAAAGGCAATAACGATAAAGCCGGAAGTTTTAATGGCATTTTCTCTTCAGGAATCTGAATATTAAAAACCAGCTTATTGGCAAATCGAACTTCCATCAGGAATTTAAAAGCTTCGATAAATTCAAGTTCTTCACTCAAAGGAACCAATCCTTTCTTTTCACTTTGAAGTATATAACGAAATACATCAGATAATTTATTCACAAAAGCGAGGGTTACTTCATCATTCTTTTTTCTCACCAATGCAGTAATACTGTTTAACGAATTAAAGAAGAAGTGAGGATTAATCTGATTGGTTAGTGCATCACATTTACTCTGCAAGTTTTCGAATTTTAAGTCTTCTATTTCCTGATCTTTTTTTCGTTGCACATTATACATATGGTAAACATGACCAAAGAAGGAAAATAACAAACAGGTAATAAAAAACTGGAAGAGTAAGATGCTTCCAAAACAATCTGATTTTGTACAGGTGGAAATTGAAATTGATACGTATAAACCGTATGCGATCGCTCCAGTGATTAAATTGTATAAAAAGCGCTTCGAGAATACTAATGTGTCTGTTTTTCTTAGGTTGATGATTAACAATACCATTGCAACAAGGCTGAAAAAAAGATACCTGTATATAAAGAAAGTAATATGACCCCACTTCATTGAATCATCTAAATAGCTTAATTCCCAAGGAAGGTATGAGATATTGGGGTAGACAATTATAATGGCACTAACTAAGCTGATTAGTATAATTGTTTTGGTATTGTATTGATAAAGAAACTTCATTTAATATTCCCAGTTTTCAATTGTAAAATACGGTTCTTTCTATCACATTGATGCAGTTAATGTAGCAACACGATTAATTCACACAAGAACACGAAAATAAGTATCTCAATGGCGGCACCAACAATACAATGAAGTAAGTGCCACCATTAATGTATTACTTAATTTTAAATGCCATTAAAGCACTTCCATGACGGATATATAATACTCCATTATCGATGACTGGATGAGCCCAATGTGGACCTTCACCTTTTTTGATTGGGAAGTCGCTCACCAATTCAAAGGCTTCGGGAGTAGCTTTTACTAAACCAACATAACCTCGTTTTTCATCGTAGCAATAAAGCATATCATCAGCACTGATGATCGATCCTTTACTTTTTCCACTTCCCCAGGGAGTTTCGTATTTTGTTTCGCCTGTATTCCAGTCTACTGCCAGCCAGTTTCCTTTGCTGTTACCAATCCAGTTTGAACCAAAAATAGTTCCATCAACCAAAACAAAACCACCAACATGGGTATCCATATCATCGTTGCGCCACAATAATTCAACCGATGTAAGATCATCGCTCAATTGAAGCATAAATGAGTTCATGTCGTAACCATTACAAACGAATATTTTACCATCTTTATAGAGCGGAGTGTTAGGAGCAATTTTTTCCCAGCCATTCTTAGTCGCTTCTTCACCAAAACCATCGAACTTCCACTTAATTTCACCATTATCCGGATCAACACCAATAACACTAAGACCGGTGGTAGCAATTATTTGCGATTTTCCATTATGCTCAATCAAAAGGGGAGAAGCATAGTTACATTTTTGTCCCAATGATTTACTCTGCCAAATGGTTTTACCGTTTTTAGCATTAAGTGCAACAACAGTTGTAGTATCGCCTCCGGGAGAGAAAATTACTTTATTATCAAATACAAGAGGTGATTCAGATACGCCCCAAATACCTGTTTTTACTCCAAATTCTGCTTTACCATCTACTTTCCATGCGATATCACCTTTTTTGATATCGATACAAACCACCTCGCCAATTCCGCTGATAACATAGGCTCTGTTTCCAACAATAGTTGGAGTGGTGCGTGTTTCAGGGTAAGATTTTAGCCATGGTGTTCCGTAAACCAATTCGTACTCTTTTTTGCCGTCCATTGAGTAGGCTGAGAATATTTCCTGGTCTTCATCCTCATTCATACCTGTTATGTAAACATGGTCGTTTACAATAACCGGAGAGGAATAACCTTTGCCTGCATCCAGTGTTTCCCAAAGTTGTTCAGGACCTTCAGCAGGCCATTCTTTTAATAAACCGGTTTCTGGATAAATGCCATCACGGTTTGGACCTCGCCATCCATGCTGATCCTGCGCCATCGCTGTCATAGTAGCTGCACTAATTAATAACAGCGCCATAAATTTGAGTTTGTTTGTGTCTGGTAGTTTCATAGTTTTCTTTCCTTTATGTATTATTGGTTATAACATTGATTGTATACTTCAAGTAACTTGCCAGCCATTACCGTTGAATTGTAGCGGGTTGAGGCCAGTTTTTTTGCGTTATCTCTTAATTGATTGTAATATTCTTTGTCTGATAATGCTTTACTGATGGCTTCGGCTAAAGCATCAGCGGTGTTGGGTTGATATAAAACACCCGCATTATCCACTACTTCGGGGAATGAACCGGTTGATGGTTCAACAACTGGAACCCCAGCGGAGAATGCTTCGCAAAGGTAGAGACCGATTCCTTCATCAAATGTAATGGGAACAGAGATGATAGAAATAGATTCGTAAAAGCCTTTGTGTTCATCCAGACTATAGTTTTCGCAGAATTCAACATCGTTAATATAAGGTGCCAATTGATTCTTCAATGACCTTATAAAGTGACGATCCTGATCGTTATATCCACCTCCCATCTTTAGTTTAAGATTTGGAATGGAATTCTGTTCTTTCAATTTGATAAAAGCATCCACCAGAATATGTAAGCCATTGATTTCATTCATTCTGTAAAAGAAACCAATAACAGGATCATTTGGAGGGATTGCTTTCTCGTATTTGTTTTGGTCGAAACCCGGATAGACCACTTCTATATTATGATCTGTTCCGATTTTCTGATGAGCGATGGTTTTATAATATGCGCTGGTGGTTATTAATTTATTTACGAAACGGGTATTTTCTGAAATCTGCTGCCAGGCAATTTTGGCGTAGGTTTCATCCATATTATCAATCCATACTTCTTCGTCTTGTAACGAACAAACAATAGGTATTTGAAGATGATTATGCAGATGCTTCGCAATACCAATCAACAATGAGCTGGATATATGAATGATATCTGGTTTTTCCTGGTTTTTAATCCATTCAGTCAACTTGTTTATTTCTGCATGAAAAGTAGCATCTTCACCATTTATCATGGATAAGGTCATTGCCTCCAAACCTTTGGGCGATGTAGTGCCCGATTTGGAAGCTGCCACATTGAGCATCATTTCAGAGCCAGTCAGTTTTTCAATCCATTTGGGCATATTGCCTTTTTTGAAAAACTTGTGAGCCATGTAATAAGTCGTTGCCGGAAAAAATAAAGGGCTGTTAATCTGAAACGATTCGTGTTTAATGGGCAGGTATAAAGGCGAAATAATCACTTCGTGACCAGCCTCACGCAATGCTGAAGCATACAAATTATCACGAAAGCAATTTCCGCAATAAAACTGATCGCCTGCACCGGGTATGATAAATAGAACCTTCATAACTTACTTTTCTCAATTAATTGTAATCATCAAACTGATAGTGTTGTTTTTTAACGGTATCCACTTCTTTAAAAACCACTTTTTTCACATAAAATACCACACAAAAAATAAAGAAGAGAGTGAGAATCAGTGCTGTACTCCAAACAGCCATCCCAATATTCATAAGGTTGGGACTAACACCAATAAGCGATGCAATTATTCCACTTAATAATGCATAAATAGGTACCAACAGGTTTTCGTTGTATAATAAACTTCGTATTCGATTAGAAGGAAAACCTAACATGAAATACATCTTTATTTCAGCTTCGCGAGTTGCCAGATTCTTTCTGATAACGATGATAAAGGCAAAAATTCCAAGCAGAAGCCCCAGACCTCCCAAGGTTAAGAAAATGCTCAAGTAGGTATCTGTGACTGTATTGAACTGGCGTAAGCGATCGTTGGTAGTTGTCACCAAAACGCCGTAATTATTCAGGGCCTGTTGCAACAATTGCTTGGTTGGTTGAATGTCTTTTTCATCGGTCTGAACCATGAATATTTCAATACCTTTCTTTTCTGGCCAAATCTCAGTAAAAAGGTTTTTATCCATCAAAATATTTCCCTGAAATACTGAATTGGAAAGGGTGCCGATAATCTGGATTAATATTTCTTTGCCGTCTACGCCATGATAACGAAGGGTATCACCAATGCTTTTTACCAGACTCCATTGAAGCACCGTAGCATCTACCAAAGCAGGATATGCCTCATTTTGCTTCGACTGCATTTGAGCCATTACTTCTCGTCTGTTCCAATCGTTCAAACTGTTTTGAATCTTAAATTCACTATCATTCAATTGATTGATATCTAAACCTAAAACAGTTGGAGTACTTACTTTATTCAAATTTAAACAACTGGCTTCGTCAGCCTCATAACGCAGGCATTGCAGAATGCTAGTGTTGGCAGGAAGATCCTTCAGATTCAGTTTGCTTCGTCCCTGTTGAGAGTTCATATCGTAATAAACAGGTACTGTACTCTCAGCCCAAAAGGTATATCCGCCCGTTCCGTTAACCAACTTCGAATGATCTGAGAAATCCTGACGGTTCAAGCCAACTGAGAAAACAATATAAACACCAATGGATAATGAAAAGAATGCCAGAATAGATTGTTTTTTATTGGCTCTGATGTTTTTCCATTTCAGGTTTTGTTGTCTGATTCCATTTTGATCAGCTTTGCCTTTCGATGTAATCAAAAACAGTCCCCACAACGAAAACGTAGCAATAAATACGATGCCTGTGATCATAAATACAGGTACCGATTGAATAAAAAGAATATTCACAGCAATTAAACCAATGGAAACAATGGAGGAGGCAATGGCTGCGATCTTTAGCTTACTGGAAGATGAGTTAGCTTTTTTCTGTTTTTTCTCTTTCAGGCTTCGTACAATTATCCAATGGATAAGGCCAAAGGAAAGAATCAAACCACTGAACAAACCGGTTAAAATGGTTGGTAAATCAACATGAACGGCAAAACCTTCGGTGTGCGTCGCACCTTTCCAAACTGATCCAAGCAGCCACATAACGATGGCAGTGTATAAAAAGCCTGCAACAACACCGGCTAGAGATGCAATGAGTACAACGGGAGCCGATTCGTGCCACATCATTCTGATAATTCTTTTACGAGAATAGCCGATGGATTTTAATAATTCCATTTCCTTGGTTCGCTGATAGATCATTTCAGAGAAAGGGATTACCAACAATAACAGGGCTGAGATGATGATGAAGAATCCCAGAGATAGAAATAAACCGGAAAAATCAACTCCATTTTTAGCGGCATTCAAGCCGGCTTCTTTTGGATGAATCAATTGGATTCCAAATTGACTGGCGGTTAATTCAGATAAATCAGGATTGACATCATTTACTCTGATGGCAGTAGCATCACCATAGGCATTACTCCATTTATCGGTAATGGCTTCATACGAAATAATGGCTTTGGGCGTGCTTTTATATTCGTCCCAGTAATCTTCATCTTCCTTGGTGATCAAATCCATGTCAATGGGCAAATCACTGTCCCAATCAGTACATCTGTCGACATTGGATAAGCCCGGAAAATCAGCACTGAGCGAAGTATCAGCCTGCAATTGAGAAATAGGAACTATTTTACTGACCATCAATAGCAATGAATCTTCCTGAAGTTTTTTAATTTCTGACGATGTAAAAAAACTGATCCAAATAGAATCTCCTGTTTTGACTTGCAATCGTTTTGCGGAATAATCAGAAAGGATGACTTCATCTTTTTTTAACAATTGATTTTCATATTTATCGGCTGCTGTTACAAAAGAGTAGGGGATGGATTCTTTTTCGGTACGAATGGCATTGCCCAGATAGGAAAACATCCTGTTGGCTAGTGAATTGTTTTGACAAATATTTTCGACTACATCTTTCGGAATAAATATCTGATCAGATGTTATTTCTGTAAATTCTTTGTTATGATTGATATGCAATCCCGAAGTAGAATAATTCCAGTTTTGATTCAGATCATCATTCGTAACAATTTTATCAGATAAAATAAGGTTGATTTTCCCTTTTACATCCATCAAATCGGCCAACTCAGAACGATTGACAAAAATATTATAGGGTATGATTTGTTCGTTTTTTAGGCTGATATTGCCGCCATCTTCTTTAGATACAATTCCTTCGAAAGAAAGTCTGATACCTGTTGAATAGCTTTCGGTGACAAACAAAGATCCTTGGGGAATTAATCCGTTCGCAGGCAGACGAAGTGCCAAACCATCCGTAATATTGACTCCGATTTCGTTTTGTAAAGAAGGATTGATCTTAGCTCCGCCTTCAGGAATATCCATATCGTTAACTCCCCAAACAGAAACAGGAATTAATCGGCCATAAACCGAAATAAAACCCTTGGAGAACAAAATACCTCTGGCTGACGATCCAAAATCTGAGATTTCGGCAAATTGTTCCGCCATAAAACCCTGACCCGGAAAAAGAATCGTTTCCGTGTTGCCCAATCTTTCACTCACTCGATTAACCAGTGTGGTGCGAACCGAATTTCCGGTCAACATACTTCCGGTAATTACCATTATGGCAATGATAATGGCAATGGCTACCAGCTTGTAATAGCGAGTGTAGTATCGGCTGCTTTTATATGCTAATGCTTGAAATTTCACTGTAATTTGCCGTCTTGAAGGGTGAGTGTTTTGTTTGCTGTTTGTGCTATTTCATCGGAATGAGTGACCATTAAAATAGTTGTACCCAAACTTTTATTTACCTCGGAAAGCAAGGATGCAATGTTTTTTGCGTTTTCTCTGTCCAGCTGACCCGTTGGTTCATCTGCCAATAATAAATGCGGTTTCATTATCAAACCTCTGCATACCGTAACTCTGCTGGCTTCTCCACCGGATAAAGTGCCCGGATACTGATTGGCTATTTTAGATATTTGCGTCAATTCCATCAATTGTTTCGCATACGCTTCATCTTCTGCACTTGTGCTGTTTTTTGATGCTAAAACAGGCATTAAAATATTCTCCAATGCTGTGTATTGAGGCATCAATCGATGATTCTGAAAAACAAATCCGATTTGCTTGTTACGGATAGAAGCAATGTCAGCAGAAGAGGTTGTTATTTCCTGATCATTTAAGATATAGCTGCCTTCGTCGGGTGGAAGTAAGGTTCCCAAAATGGATAATAAAGTGGTTTTGCCTGAGCCCGAAGCTCCTGTGATGGATACAAATTCACCTTGATTAACGGTTAAGTCTATTCCTTGAAGAACATGGTTTATACGGTTCTCACCGTCTTTGAAACTCTTCTGTATATTTGATAATTTAAGAATTGTCATTATTAAAAAGTTAAGTGGTCTTATTTAGTTTTGCCAAAACAAAAGAGAGTTCCTTTTGCCGTTAGAATCATAAAATGATCATCGATAATTGCAGGCGAGCCTACAATTTGTTCTCCGGTGTCGTATTCCCAAAGTTGTTTTCCTGTTGCCGCATCATGGATGGTAACGATACCTGTTTTGGTACATACAATCAATTGATCGTTACAAACTAGTGGCGAACTTTCTCCCACATTTCCTTTGAGCAGAAACTTCCATTTTTGATTTCCGTTTTTACGATCGATGGCGCATAAATATTGGTCATCAGTCAGGTAATACATCAAATCAGAATCTAAGGCAGGCACCGAAATCATGGCTCCGTTCTTATCATCTGGTTCTATTAGTTTTCTGGACCGAATAATCTTTCCTTTTTCAAGCTGAACTTCATAAATGGTTCCTGAATAATCTGCCACGTAACAGAAATTGCCCATTATCGCAGGCGATGAAGGAATATATGCATCCAACAGAAGAGAATCAGTCGGAGTACCGGTATCACAATCAATCACTCTTAAGTAGGCGTCGCAACCACCAAACAAAACACTGTTTTTACAGATAGCTCCTGCTCCGTTAATGTAGTAGCCCGATTCAAAGCGATTGATTTCTTTGCCTGTAAGCAGATCAATACAATAGAAAAAGTTGTCGTAGCTACCAAAGACAATGGCTTCCTGATTTTGAATCATTCCCAGATTGGGGGATGCTGAAATTTGTCCCATGGTTGCATAATTCCAGAGTGTATCTTTTTTCGAAAGTGATATGGCTGTCATAACACCGTCAATGCGACCAATGTATAGGGTTGAATCAAAGATCATAGGAGTGGCCTCAACTGCGGTTTTTAGATCATATTCGAAGCTTAGTTCCCCTTTTAGATTGACGCCGTAAATCTTACCGCGCTTGTTACACCAATAGGTTGTACCATTTTCGATGGTGGGTGATGAAACCGTTCTGACACCGGTTTTGTAAGTCCATAATAGCACCGGATTGTCGGGTAATTTTTTTGATGAATAGCCGCTTAATGAAGGATTGCCACGATAGAGGCGCCAGTCTAATTCACCGTCTTCCATGCGCGAAGAGGAAGTTAAATTACAGGCTGACATCAATGCTGCTGTGATGGCCGCTAAATAAAACAGATGTAGTTTGAATTTCATACTCTTCGCTTTTAAGTGAATATTCATTCTTTCATTAACCTTTCTTGTGCTTTAAATACAATGCTCCGGTCGGACATAAATCCGCCAGCTTTTCAGTGGCATTGGCTTTGTTTTCTTCTGGTATTACCACTTCCATTCCAAAACCTCTATCTTTAAAAGTAAAGCCATTGGTTGAGTTGTAAACGCATAATCCGCACCGAATACATTTGGATTGCTCAAACCACAAATCGCCTTTGACATGCTCTTTTTGCATAACCGGTAGCGATGAAGAAACTCCATAGCGTGATCTTTTAATTCCTGCTTCAGTGGAATATTCCCTCAGCTTACAGTCAGCTTTACCTGAACAGGCACAATGCAGGCATCTTGATTTTGTATGAACTGTTTTTTGTAAACGTTCTTTTTCTTCGTTTGAGAATTTACCAAGTTTCGATTGAAAGAGCTTTTTGTTAATGCCTTTATTGTCAATTGAAACGGTAGTTTCTTTAGTGTTGTTGTGGTTAACAACTTCATGAATAATCTCACGAATAGCAACAGCTGTATCAACTGTGCTTCTTCGGCAAGCCTTTTCACACGGTGCTTTGCAATTATCGCAAGCTATATCAGGAAGCTTAAAGGCTTTATCGATTTGTGCATAGGCAGAAGGGTAATCCTCTTCATCGTAATAAAATAGCATTTGCTCAACATCCAGTCCGTGCGGACAAACAATTGAACAAGGAGCTTCACAATCAGCCCTATGATCGCTAAGCAACAATTCAAGAGATAAGGTGCGAATATTTTTGACATCATCGCTTTCGGTATCAATCTGCATTCCTTCGGTTACCACAGTGGAACACGACGGAATAATCTGCCCGTTTTGCTGGTTCTTAACCGCACAAACCATGCACGATGATTTATGTTTGGCATTATCGGCATAACACAGTGAAGGGATGGTATAGCCATTCTGTTTTGCAACCTGCAGAATGGTTTCACCGTCTTGAACTGTTATCTCTTTATCGTTTAATATTATCTTCATTCTGTTTCTTCTTTCGCCTGAATACTTATTCCGTAAGAACCGAATCTTTCAACGGCACCTTTTTAATGGCATCATAACTACATTCATCGATGCATAAACCGCATTTCACACATAAGTCTGTATCGATGGTATGAAGCTCATAAGGAGTATAAGGTATAGCATCAACCGGACAGGCCTTTGCACATTTGGTACACCCAATGCAATCATTGGTAACAGTGTATGTAATCAGATCTTTGCAGGTTCCTGTTTTACAAAGTCCGTTTACATGTTCCTCGTACTCATGTCTGAAATATTTTAAGGTAGTCAGAACCGGGTTAGGGGCGGTTTTTCCTAATCCGCAAAGGGATGATTTCTTTACATTGTTAGCCAGTTCTTCTAATTTGTCGATGTCTTCCATTACAGCTTTTCCTGTACAAAGACGATCGAGGATATCCAGCATACGACGTATTCCCACACGGCAGAAAGTACATTTGCCGCATGATTCTTCGCAGGTAAAACTCAGGAAGTAACGAGCCATATCAACCATGCAGTCGTTATCGCTCAATACTACCAAACCACCGGATCCCATCATGGCGCCCATTTGATTGAAAGCGTCAAAGTCAACCTTTACATCGCATAAACTGGCCGGGATACATCCGCCTGAAGGGCCTCCAATCTGAACTGCTTTTAGTTTCTGACCACCTTCAACACCGCCACCAATATCTTCAATGATCTGGTTTAGGGTGATTCCCATGGGTACTTCAATCAAACCTCCGTTTCTGATTTTTCCGGCAAGGGCAAACACCTTGGTTCCTTTACTGTTTTGGGTTCCAATGTTTTGATATTTCTGTTGTCCTTTGTTGATGATAAATGAAATCTGGCTCAATGACTCTACATTATTCACCAGTGTAGGCTTACCATTCAATCCTGCCACAGCCGGATAGGGAGGACGCTGCTTTGGAAAACCACGCTCTCCTTCGATGGAACCGATCAGAGCTGTTTCTTCGCCACATACAAAGGCGCCGGCACCTTCAAATATTTCGATATCGAAAGAGAAACTACTGCCGTTGATATTCTCACCCAGCAGATTTCTTTCTTTGCAAAGCAGAAGCGCTGTTCTGATTCGTTTTACAGCCAGGGGATATTCCGCACGAATGTAGAAAACTCCTTTGTTAGCACCCGTTGCATAACCGGCAATGATCATTCCTTCAATCACGCGGAAAGGATAGGATTCCAGAATCATACGATCCATAAAAGCACCCGGATCACCTTCATCACCATTACAAATAATGTATTTATCTGTTTGGTCAGAAGCTGCTACCAACTCCCATTTCTTACCTGTAGGGAATCCACCACCGCCACGTCCGCGTAATCCACTTTCCAAAATGGTTTGAACTACCTGGTTGGGTTCATATTCTGAAAGTGATTTTTTCAAAGCTTCAAATCCACCAAAACCGATATATTCGTCCAGATTCAAGGGAGCCAGATAACCATATCCTTCAGTTGCAATGTGTTTTTGTTCCGAAAGAAAGGTGTTGATTACACCGGTGCGCTCATTTTCAGGCTTCCATATCACATTGTCCCAGGTTTGGTCGGTGTGATAGGTATCTATTTCGTTGAAAAGTTTGTTTTTAACTCTCTTAAAGAAGCTTCCGGGTTTAAAATGATGATGAAGAATCTCCTTTATTTCTTCCGGTTTTACATTAGGATAGCGGGTGATAACGGAATTTTCATCCACCACATCAATCAAAGGAACCTTATTACAAACGCCCACACATCCAACTGATTTGATAGTGACGTCAATTCCCAATTCATCCGAAGTTTGTTGCAATTGTTTGTATATATCAGTTGATCCGCTAGCCTGACAACATGATCCCATTCCCAGGCGAATTTCTCCGGGAACACGCGTCTTCGATTTTTTAGCTTCCTCTTTTTCTTCCTGGTTTTCCTGTTCCAGAAAATCATCAATCACCTCATTTACTTTTCCGGGAAGCACATGACCATATATTTTATCATCAATCTGAACTACCGGAGCTAGTGTACAACAACCCAAGCAGGCTACTTTCTCTATTGAGAAATTCTGATCTTCAGTGGTGACACTTTTATCTTCTATCTTCAGTTCCCTGCGAAAGGAATCGTATACATTATTTGCACCCTTAACGTGGCAGGCGGTTCCGGCACACACTTTTATCAGATGCTTGCCATAAGGGATATGTCGAAACTGAGAATAAAACGTAGACACACTAATGAGCTGAGCACGGTCGATCTCCGTTTTTTCATAAACCCGGTTGATGGCATCGGCCGGAAGGTAGCTGAATTCCTCCTGCAAAGCCTGCAAAAGAGGAATGATAGTACTACGTTGAGTACCGATCCGTTCGATAATTGCATCTACCTTGCTAATTGTCAACTCAAGGGTTTCTTTATCGTTATTTTCGCAATTACAGGCCATCTTATTTCGTTGTTACACAGTAAATACTTTCTTCGGTTCGAACCACAATTTTATCATTGATAAAAGCTGGAGTAGCAAATACTTTTTCACCCGTTTCAAATGAATCCAGCAAGTTAAATTCATCATCAGCTGAGAAAATATGCATGATTCCATCGGTGCTGAAAAGGAAAATCTTTCCTTCAGCTATAATGGGAGAAGAGTAAAACTCACCGTCAAACTCCTGTTCTTTTTTCAATTCGCCTGTTTTGGCATCATAAGAAACTACAATGCCATAACTGGTAGCTACATACACATTGCTGGCGGTTGCCACAGGGCTGGCTACTTCAGGCAGATAGTCGCTGGCATTCCAAAGCACGCTTCCGTCAGCTCCGTTGATGGCTGTCAGAGAAGCATATTCGCTGGCTCCGTATATGATGCCATTGACACTACAGGCGCTGGCACCCACTTCACCCGAAAGAAATTCCTCTCTCCAGAGTTGTTTTCCATTGTCGGGATCATATGCCGCCATAGCCGGGTTACCCATTAACACTAATTGTTCTTTTGCTCCAACCTTAGCCAAAACAGGAGAACTCCAGGTAATCTTTTCTTGGCGGGCTGTTGACCATTTTTCATCTCCTCTAGCCATGTCCAAAGCAATAACTTTCGATTCATTGGAATTATCGTATTGGATGATTAACAAGTTATTATAGGTTAGGAGAGAAGAAGCATATCCGTAATGATTATCGGGTACTCCTATATTTTTAGCCCAAAGCTTATTTCCATTCATATCCGCGCATATCAAATCACCAGTTCCGAAAATGGCACACACTTGTTTGCCATTGGTAGCAACGGTTGGTGCTGCCAAGCCTGTGTCATCAGTTGTTTTGGGTGCAGCAGCCGGTGAACCAGGAATGTTTTCAGCCTTTAACTGCCATAAGCTTTTACCATCATTTAGGCTATAGCAGAAAAGAATGCGATTATCCTGATCGGCTCCGGTAAAAAACACTTTGTCACCATTCACTACCGGTGAATTATGTCCTTTGAGTGGGATAGCAGTTTTCCAGGCGATATTAGTGCCTGCTACTAAGTCCCATTTTGTAGGAACATTTTTTGCATCCGATAATCCATTGGAATTATTTCCTCTGAAAGCATTAAAATTGCTAGTATTAACCGGTGCAACCACTGCTTTAGGTTCTTCTTTGGCAGGCTCTGAAACAACTTCTTCAACTTTTTCAGGAACTGTTTCTTGTTTAACATCTTCCTTGACTTCCGGTTTCTCTGAGATAGTTGGCTCTTCTGTTTCAACAACAGCAGGCTCCGGAGTCTCGATAGTTTCTTCCTCCGGTTCAGATTGGTCAATTGTTTCTACAACCGCTTCCTGTTGAGGTTCGGCGGTAGTTGTTTCCTGCGCTACTAACGAAGCTTGCAAAGGCTCTTCCTTGGGTTTGTCTGTATTGTCTTTCAAGAAAGGAGTACTTAACACAACAAAAAGCAAGGCGATGGCAGCCATTCCGGTAGCTGTAAATCCAACATATTTACGAGCCTGTGTTTTGATTACCCATTCATCAATCGGATCTAATTCCTTTTCAGGGATATCTTTATAATTTGAGAAATACAAACGAATGGAAACAATGAATACCAGCAACATTCCGATAAGAATATAAACACCTGTAATAAGATGATCCATACTTACGAAATAGGCTTTTCGCGCCATCAAATCCAACTGACGAATCTGAGCTTGTAATTCAGTATTCCCTGAATTCTGAATATTCAGTTCCTTTAGTGATTCAATAATTTCTGTTTGCAAAGGCGACGATTGCCTCACCTGAAAATAATTGGTAATCAGCATTATTGAAAAAGTAACAATGAATATGGCTGATACCAGAGTTATATTTCTGAAAATGACTTTCTTCATCGGTTATATTGATAGTTTTGCGGTTTTTACATCAAATTTGTTTTGCGGACAGTAGTCGAAGCATTTTCCGCAAGCCACACAGTCGGCATGTTCAATCTCATAAAGCTTACGAGTTCTTTTGGTCGATAAACTGATTAACAGGATGCCGATTACCAACCCAATAAAGCCACCTGCAATGGTCGAGTAGAACTTGAAATCAGCTTTTATCTTTTCTACATTGGTATGTAACTCATCCACCGTTTTTCCTTCACCATAAAAAGCTTCTACTTCAAGAGGCATAATGTTTTGAGGATTTTCTTCCTGTTGCTGAATCATATCGTATAATCTAACATCGTAATGCGCACGACTTAGATCATCACTGAAATAGCGCATCAAAACAGAACCTGCAACGATTAAAAGTGGAAGTATAATGAAGTAGTTCAATATTCTTTTTACACCAGATAAGCGTTTTTCTTTCACCTTATTATCGTAGGGTGGTTTGATTGCATCAACCGGACAAGCATTATGGCATAATTCACAATTGATACATTGTTGCTTGGTGATTTGCACTTTAAAGATGGAAATACGCGAAAATAAGCTTAAAAGTGCTCCGTAAGGGCAAATAAAACGGCAGAATGGTCGGCCGGTAAAAATGGATGTGATCAGAAGCAAAACGCCAAACAAAATTAAGCCAAAATCGCCGCCAAAACGGAATATGCCAATAAACGGATCGAACTTACAGATGATAAAAGAACTGCGGGTTACGGCATATAATATGGCAAAGATGAGGTAAATCCATGGGATGACACTTAATGCCGTTGTTAATGCTTTTGAGAGTCTGTAGTTTTTGATGTTTACCAATTCCTGTAAAGCTCCGAAAGGACATACCCCGGCACAAAATACTCGTCCAAACAAAAAAGCAAAGATGATAGGCAGGATGAAAAAGAGCAGGACTGATACTGGTAATATGTAACTTGAATCAGCCAGCGACAAGGCTACATTTTGAATGGATCCGATGCTGCATACGCAACCGCTTCGGAAAAAGCCAAAGTAGGCAACTGAAATGACCGACACCCAAATAATGGGTTTGCGGGTTTGTTTTTTAATTACTGCCCACGATACAAAGCTCATGAGCAATACTAAAAGGGCGATATCTACAAACAGCCATAATGATTCATTGGGCACAGCGTAGTTTATATCGGGATATTGATAGCCTGACTCAAAATCGGGTTTGGGAAACCTGTTTTGTGCAAAGGCTGCCATTTGCATTAATAGGGCACTAATTATGAGAAGTATCTTTTTCATGTGTCTGAATTTGTTTTTAATGGCCACATGGAACTCGTCAAGCTTGCTATATTCATTTGAGGGAATGTGTTTCTTAAGACTCGTTTCATTATTAATTATTCATCTTTCAGGTTATAGGCCATTGCGATTGGTACTCTGGTAATTGCCTTCGACGGACAAACTTTGGCAATTTGACACTCGTTACAGTCAACGCACAAGTCTCTTTTAATTTGAAGGTAAAGAGAACCGTTGCCAAATGAGGTACAGCCTTTTACGCACTTTCCACATCCGTTACATAAGCTCTCGTCAATGGAATATTCGAAGTATGGATCTTCAACAAACTTACGCTTAATGGCTCCGGTAGGGCACATCAAGTTCTCTGCAGCTGTGTTCAACTCCTTCACATTCGATCGATAGTAACCACCGCATAAATCGCAATACCCGCACACTTTATTGGCATGAAAGCATTTTACTGCCGAAACATTCAAAACACAATGTGTTTCGCAACGACCACACTGTGTACATTTTTCAGGATCGATTTGCCAATAATAACCTGCTTCTTGCTGATTAAGCCTAGTTGTTAATTTGCCGGCAACAAAAAGAATAGATCCTCCTGCAGCCACTTTGCCCAGCATTTGTAGAAATTTCCGTCTCTCTATCGGACTTTTTTTATTGTTATCTTCCTTCATCTCTTTCTCAAATATTAATACCCTTGCGTAGAGGGCAATTCTTTTTACATGATGAACAAGCTGAATTAGCTGCTAAGGCTTTATCGTATTTAAAGGTGGTAACCATGTTGTTACCCGCTGCGATTAGTTGATCGCCAATGGCTTTTATTCTATAGGCTTTATTGCCACCGCCAAGCATTTGGCTATCGAGCAGTAAACTCTGAAATTGTCCATCCTGGCTGTAACAGCTGATGCGAGGATTTCCTTTCTCAGAGGTGATAAGATCTCCGGTTTCAGTATAGGAAAGATGAACCGGATTACAGCATCCGCAGAATTTACCTGTAGCACCGCCTGCCTCACCAAAAGAGCCAATGTATTTTCCATCGGCTGAATATTTTTCCACCTGATGACGTCCCGGATTGGAACAAAAGATAGTTCCATTATTATAGGTTATTCCAAATGTGTAGCTTGGAATAATAAAACGGTTAGGGCTATCAATAATACGTTGAAAATTACCATCGATGGAGTACTGGCAGATGTTTTTGTTGCCGGCATCGGTTATGTATACCGAGCCTCCTCCAAATGCCATTGAGCAATAATCTGAGTTTTCATTAGCAGCTTTCCAATTTCGTATTTGATTTCCCAGCGTATCGAAAACTTTGATATGCGACGGATATAACAACAGAATTTCGTTGCCTGTAACGGCCAAATCACGTAGATTACTATCAATCTTAAAACTTGATTTTAGCGTTCCGTTTGCCTGATAAATCTGAACCTGATCGGCTGTTGAAACAATAATATTATCACCCAAAATTTCAAAGGCCTCAATATTATTGCCTGTACTAAATGATGAAACCAGTTTGTATGGCGATTGAAAAGCTACATTGGCTATATCCGGAGCAATTGAATTCCCATCTGTAGTACTTTTGTGCGTATAGTTATTCCATAACGTTACTCCTGAAATACCTAAAATCGTTCCTCCTGCAAGTATCGAACCTCCCATTTGGAGAAATTCTTTACGCGACATCTTCTGTTTCTTTTTATCCGGTTTCATTTTCAGTTGTTTTCGTTTGATTTGTTTTTGAAGGCGTAGATATCCAATCGGTTTTTATTGGCTACAAAAAGATGATCATCCAATACTTTAAGTTCATATGCCTTATTGCCTCCTCCTAATAATTTGTTATCCAACAGTACTTCATCGAATTGCCCATTGTTATTGAATATGCTGATGCGTGGATTTCCTTTTTCTGAAGTATAAATACGACCTTCATCAGTAATGTCTATATATGCCGGATTGCAGCAACCTGCAAAGAATCCAGATTCAGTTCCTGAGCCTCCGAATGAAGAAATAAAATCTCCGTCAGTCGTATATCTTTCTATCAGATGACGACCTGAATTAACAGCATAAATAGTATCGTTATAGTTGAAAATATCGAATGTGTAGCTTGGGATGATAAAATCGTGAGGGCTAAAAATAAATGTCTTGAAATTACCACCTCGGGTATATTTACAGATGTTTTTGTTTTGCGCATCGGTCACAAAAACAAAATCGTTGGTAAGTGCCATAGCGCAATAGGCTGAATTATCGCTGCATGCTTCCCAATGATTGATTGAATCGCCTTGCATTGAATAAACGTTTATTGCAGTAGGGTAGAGTACGAAAATCTCATTATTCATTATCGCTATATCTTGCAAACCTGATTTTATGGTGAATGAATTTTGTCTCTCTCCGCTCTTATTAAAAATATGAATGGATTGTTTATCAGCTAAAATTATTCGTTCATTATACAATTCAAAATGTCCTATCTCAAAAGGAAATTCGAGTGTTTGTACCTTATTTAAAGGACTGGTAAAAGGCTTGCTAACTGCTATTGTGCTAACCGTTTGTTCATCTTTATTCACAGAACTAACCATGTACGCGATGAAGCCTATTACAACAATAAAAATGATGATGTTGACAATAATTTTAACTGTTTTTTCCATGTCTAATTGATTTTAAAACATTTCACAGTATGTGCATCTCTCAAAACAAGCATTCCATCGGCATAGGCCATCGGTCCCCAGGCATCTATACCATCCATAACCCGTTGTTTTTTTATAAGGGTGAGATTCTGATTCTGGATTTCATAAACATACAATTCACCATCGTCTTTTAATGCGAAAAGCTTGTTATCAATGACGATATAAGGCCCCAATCCAAATCGTTCGTCAGCGGCAGAACTCCAAAGTGGATTGTGCAAATCATTAGGTGAAAAGGCAACCATTTTATTACGCAGACTTCCGCCATCTTTAGGAATCACGCAAAGAAGCATGTTGTTGTAAAAGATAGGTGTTTGCTGTTCGCTGGCAATTCCTTTGTTAGGCTTGTAACTGTCCAAGACTTTAACGTTACCTGAATTATTCACCTGAAACAAAGCTCCACCTGAACCATATCCGGCCACCATAAAAAAACGATTGGTTGATACCTGCACGGGGGAAGGAGCAATTACTGAAGGTTGCCATTCGTTGGTTTCCCAAAGCAATTGTCCGGGGGTGGTTTTATTTGCTGATATACCACAAATACCTCCAATACCGGCGTATACATAGGTGGCTACTTTGTTGATGTTCATCTTCATCACTGATGAATGCGACATTTTATAATTGAGTGTATTGGGCGTTGTCCATAATGCTTCACCAGTCTGAACATTTAATCCGGTCATTAAAACTTTGTCGCCTGCAGGAACCAGAACCAGAGTTTCATCATCAACCAAAGGACATTGTCCGGTATACCAAAAAGGAATTTCAGAGTGATATTCTTTTTGCATGTCAAGCGTCCATTTCAGGTCTCCGTTATGCGGATCACAACACATCACATGTCCGTTGGGACCAATGGAAATTATATAGTTATCACCAATGGCTGGTATTGTTCTTGAAAAGCCATGGTTTCGTTTGATGGGAACTCGGTACCAACGACGCCAAAGTTCTTCTCCGGTTTCGAGTGAGAAGCAACGTAAAGCATCGGAACTTAGTTGTTCGTTGTAATCTAGAAAATAGACTTTCCCGTTGTAAATAACCGGCGCAGCATGACCTTCTCCAGTTTCGATGCTCCACAACTCTTGAAAATCTTCGGATTTGATGTTGAGCTTTTCTTTGGTTTCAACAATGTTGCTTGAAGCAGCTCCTCGAAAGGCTGTCCATTTGCCGGTGAGTGTTGAATTCACATCGGCATAATGCATAAAGAATTCGCCAATTTTTACATCGTCGGCTTTTCGTTCCAAACCCTTAGGGCGGTTGTCCGCCCCGGGTGCCTGGATTTCAAAATCTTGTCGAGGGCTGTACAAATGCCAGCCAACAATTGCTGATGTAAAAACAAGAATTGTTAAAGTAGTAATGCTTTTAATTATCTGTTTCTCGTTCACAGAGTCTTGTAATAAAGTTATTATTTATTTTGCCTGATATGCCATTAATGCATTGCCATGGCGAACATAAATGATTCCTTTGTATAAAACAGGATGAGCCCAGTGCTGAGCTGTTCCCATGGTAATTGCGAACTTACTAACAACATCAAACTTCTCAGGAGTGGCATTGGCCAAAAGCATGTTTCCGCGATCGGTATAGCAAATCAACTGATTATCGTTAGCGATGATGTTACCCATAGCATAACCTTTTTCCTGAAATTTGATTTCACCTGTATTCCAATCGGCACAGAACCAGTAGCGATTCTTATCACCCGATCCATAAACATAGTTGCCCACTTTTACCATCGCACCAATTCTGTTGTCAAGTAGTGTTGATTCCCAAACTTTCTCAACTTCACGGCCTCCATTTTTCAATTTTAACATGAAAGAACCGCCTCCGTAACCACTAGTACAAAGAAGCATACCATCAGAATAAACAGGAGTATTGGCATGTACCGACCAGCGATTTGTTTTTTCAACAGACCAAAGTTTTTTACCTGTTTTGGCATCGGCACTAATAACATGACTGGCAGTGATCGTTACAACTTGAGGAATGTCTTGATCTTCGATATACAAAGGAGAACAATAAGCAGAAACATCCCCTTCGCCTGCACAAGACCAGATTAATTTACCTGTTTTTTTATTCAAAGCAACCAGATTATTTTCAGATCCACCAGGTGTAACAAATACCATATTATCAACTACCAAAGGAGCTTCGTTGATTCCCCAGGTTATATTGCTAGCTCCAAATTCATTTAGAAAATCTTTCTTCCAGATAAGATCCAGTGATTTTTGATCTAAACAATAAATAACTCCGAATCCAGAAATTAAATAGATTTTAGAATCGTCGATGGTTACGGTTCCTCGCGGTCCATTGTAGCTTTGCGACCATTCTTTGCCGTATTCTTTTTGTTGAAGAAGTTTTCCGTTAAGGTCGAATACATACAAGAATCCGGCTTCACCCTGGAGTCCGGTCAGGTAAATTTTGTCATCAGCTATAGCAACTGAAGAGTGACCTTCACCAAGGCCTTCGTAACTCCATTTCAATTCAGGACCATTTTCAGGCCATTGTTTTAGTAAACCTTTTTCGTGGTAAATACCTGATCGATCAGTTCCTCTCCATTGGATGTTGGTTTGAGCCGATACTAATACCGGTGCCAATGCTGCGATAAAAATTAGAATGCGTTTCATGGTTATCATCTGATAAGTTTTAGTTTGTTCATTGCATTTAATACAAAAGTGATATTGTACATTTCTTCGGAATACCAGAGTCGTGAGAAATAAAGGCCAATCGGCTCTTTTTGAAACAAATCTCCGGCATTGTGTTTATTTACAAGATACGTAATTCCAGCTTGTGTTTTTTCATGATTATAGTAGCCAAGTGAAGCTAGTGCACTTAACGCGCGCGCTGTCATAGTTACTTTTGAAGGAACGTTTTTTGCACCTCCCCATCCGCCATCTTTGTTTTGAGCAGAAATGAGGTAGTTTCTTCCTTTCTCAACTACTGCTTTAGCAACTTTATTATCAATTTCGGCAAGGTATTCAACGGCTAATGCAGTTCCATAAACCGGCGCTGATTCATCAGGTGAATTCTGATCACCAAACCAAAGTGGAACTAATTCACCCTCCTTAGATTGTATGGATTGCATCCACTTTAGCATTCTATCAATACTCTTGTTGCATTTTTGCTGAAGTTCAGCAGGAAGAACATCGTACCATAAGTGCATTGCCTGGATGGAATGAGCTGTAATATCGGGGCTGCTCGCATCAAACGGCAGTTTTCCCCAACCTTTACAGAAGGTAGGAATACCGCCATCGCGGTTTTGCAATTTAAGCAGCCAATTGATTCCATTCTCAATTTCCTTACAAGGTTTTCCATCCAGTAGAATATGCAAGGCAACCAAAGCTCCCGCTGTGTCATCGGCATCGGGCACTGCTCCGGGGCGATTGGTCCATCCCCAGCCTCCAGGTTCCGCACCTGTGAATGGATGTTTATATTGAAAAGCCAGTTTTTTGATCTGCTCAGCTACTTTTTCTTTATAGGGTTGATCGCTACCCAATGCTCGCACACTTAAAGCCGTTGCCCAGGAATCGAGATTCGTGTCAATGGGCCATGAGCCATCTTTACGAACCGTATCAACCAAAAATTCAACTGCCTTTTGTGTAGAAGAATGCTCTTTGAATCCGGCTCCGCACAAACACATGGTTACAAAGGCCGTCAATGGTGCAGCCTCCAAATATCCGCCATTCTCGGGTTGATGACTCTGAAGCACCTTCATTGATTTTGGGATAAACAAATCGCGAAGCGGCGAAAGAACATTCTTTCGGCCCATTTTATGACGAAGGATACCAACGGCAATCAAAGCCGGAATGGCATAACTCACCACTGGAAGTTGCAAAAAGCGAAAAACGCTTTGTGGCAGTATAGCCAATTCAAATGGCAGTTGAGGTATTTTATTCCATTCCTGAATCACACCGGCTAAGGCACACATAATCAGAATTGGAGCAGAAAAGGTCAAATCTTTTCCGTAGTATTTTAAAACTCCGTTAATAATTTCATCATCGCTTGATCCGCCAAGAGTTTGATCGATATAGTCTTTGGTTTTGGATGATGGTTTACCGGTTGCAAATAAGGCCGCATACGACAATAATGTTGCTGTCATGTTGGCCGGACTCTCAGGACTATCGCCCCAGGTTCCGTCTGGCAGCATAGTTTGATACAACCATTCCTGACCTTTTTCAATGGTGGCTTTGTGCTTTTCAGCATCAGCCATATATAATGCAAAAACAGATACTGACGTGGAAATGGCACTGGAAGAAAGCGTGCTTCTCCAGTTTCCATCATTCGAAACGCGGTTTGCAGCCAACTTCTGCTGCAAGGTTTCTATCATTACTTGTATCTGTTTGTCGTTTGTCATTCTGTGTTTGTTGGTTTATAAAGTTCCTAAAGCTAGTAGTCCGTAAAAAGTATATTCTACATCACTTGTTTCATCAATCAAAGTGGGGCAGAAGCCGCCCGAATCCAACCAATGAGCTTCCAAAAAATCTTCAGGATCGTATTTTGGTTTCTGACCATAGCATTGAAGCATAAAAAGCGCTGTGGCTGTTGACAGTATATCGGGTACAGGAGAGGCCGAAGCTCCCTGAAATCCTCCGTTTGCTTGCTGCAGATTTCTAAGAAAATCAACATTCCTGTTGGTTTCATATCCTTTTAACTGGCCGAGAACCGATAAGGCGGCAACTGTTGCGTTAGTGGTAGCACCTAAGCCCTTTGATAAATTTCGATATCCGCCATTTGGTAGGCGATATTCTTCCACTTCAGTTATAAAACTTGATTTATCCTTCAACTTGTTACCTGTATCTTCAAGCAGTGATAGCCAGATGAATTTGGAATAGGGCGATTGTGGGTTATCATGGGGTATTCCGGAAAAATCAGTTAATTTTTTTACTTTTTTTGATTTCAGTGAACCTAGCCAGGTTATAATTTTTCCGTTTTTAGATAAATCGGCTAAAATGCTGCATCTTACAAATGCTGCATAATGAATCAAATCCAGTTTTTCTATATCAAGTGAATCGAGGTATTTCCTCATTTTATTCACATCTGTTTTAATGCCGAGAATAAAGCATAACATCCAGCCAAATGCAGTGTAGTAAAGATCGGGTTGACCACCTTTGTTTTTGAAACAATGCTCGTCATTCATCTGCGAAAGAACAAAATCAATGATGTGTCGAATGGCTTCATCTGACAGTTGAGTTTTTGCTTTTTGCAGTGTATTAAGCATTTTTATGGAGATGGTTTCCTTCATCCTTACTTTAAGATCTTTTTCGTTACTCTGAAAAGTAATCGTTTCAATTCCACATTTTTGATTTCTTCCACAGCCTGTAAGGCTTGTCCTCTATATTCTTCCACCATACCATTAACTGTTTTGATGGCTTGGTTTAGAAAAGCTTTATTTTCAGCCTGATTAAGGAATGATTTTAAATCGGTTGAATACAGCATCGTGTTGATGAATTCATCATCGGGTTGAGCCTCACATATGGCAGCTAAAATTGCTGATGGTCGAGTACTTAAAGGCGTATCTGTTTCAAAATCTTCGATATCATCCTGTAACTGATAGGCAATACCCAAGGCTTTAGAGTAATCGTTCAATTGCTTGCGTAATCGTGCGTCATCATTGGCACAGATCACACCCATAGCTAGTGATACATCAAACGCAGGAACTGTTTTATGCATAAAAATATCCAACACAAACTCCATGGAGATTCGATGTGGTTGTTTACACCATTCCAGTTCCATACCTTGACCTTTACATAAGGCAATATGAGCTTCACTGGCAACTTTCAATAACTCAATTTTTCCACATTGAGTGAGCAAACGATAGCCTTCGCCCAGGTACATGTCGCCCACATTGATAGCCATGGGAACACCGTGAGCCGCATTCACCGTTTCTTTATTATATCTCAGATCGTCTTCGTCCTGAATATCATCGTGAACCAACGAGGCTTTATGAAAGCATTCAATGGCGATGGCAGACAACTGAAGTTCTTCAGGAATATCTGTCTTACCTGTTATAGCCAGATAGCTTGAAGCCAGTAAATAAGGTCGCCAGCGTTTCCCATCGTTCGACATCCATTCCCGCATAATAAGTGAGGTAGGATCATGTAACGGAGATAAAAGTCGGGCTAGATTTTCTTTGGAGAACCATTGTTGAAGGGTGCTTTTCAATTGATCGTAATCCAAAAGATGACTTTCTTTTTCCGATTTCAGACTCATCAATCTTTCTACGTAATCTAAATCAACGGTAGTGTCTTTACAACCGGCTTTATTTAATGGAATAGCCAAGCCCGGAACAGCATTATTAATTAGCAGAGGAAATGCTTTTTCCAGAGAATCTAAACAACTTATGCCAATAACAGCTTCGGCAACACCACTTTTAACCAGACCAATAACCGAAGTAAATCCTTCTGCCACCAAACTCATCATACCTAATTCTTCGGCGCGTGTTTGAATATTCGGAATATTACATGTGTTACATAGGTTGCAAAGCAATCCCAGTTCATCAATATCAGCCTTACATTTTCCTGAATTACGAAGACAAACAGGCAGCAACAGAATGCGTTTTTCGTATGGAATGCTGGCTACTGTATCGAACCAAAGTTGATTGTTGATTTCCACCATAATCCATTCACTCAGCTCTTCATTGAGATGATTGTTTTGGACAAATTCAGCTGCCAGTTCCGATAATCGATTCATAGATAAAGGAGGCTGCAGAGCTTTGCTTTTGACAAAACTACCAATGCCATCTCTTAATTCAGTACGATGCTCTGCAGTTTCAGGAACCTCGTATCTTGTCTTTTTCGATTCTATGTTTTTTGTGATTTTACCCATAAGCGCCAAATCCAAAAAAATATTTCTTTTTCATCGTTTTATAAAAAACATTTTCCTCAGGTATTGCATTCTCTTTCATGTCATGGCCTGCCACCTGACTCATATTTTTATACTCCTGCAAAACAGTGTTACGGGTTGTGGTATCCAAAGCTTCCTGTTTTTCAAGGAACTCAACCAATTTAGCCGGATCTTCCAATAGAATACATCCTCGAGATGCTGAAGCAGTCATTTTACGTAAATCAGCCAGAAAGGCTGACTGTTCAAAAAGTTCGGTCAGATTCGATGCATCTTCATTGATAAACTCTTTTGCCATTTGAAGAGGAGGACAAAATTCAACCGCTCCTCCGGGAGAGATATGATGGCTCATTCCGGTAGCTGCAGGACAAAGGGCTTTCCCCTTATCATCCCAATAAGTTTCAATAACCAAAAGGGGTGCATTTTTGCGTTGCTCAACAATAAACCTGCGCAAGTTTTTTATTTCTTCTTCGTTTAAGGCATTGAGGGGATTGGGATTATTACCTACCGGTCGGTAGATGTAGTACCAAAGGTAATGTACGCCTTCTTTTGCTAATCGATCGATGTACGCGCGATTAACCAAATCGTTGAAATTGCCTTTACAAATACTAGCTGCTGCCCCAAAGAACAATTTAGCCTTTTTACAAGCTCTGACCCCGGCTAGTGATTTGTTGAATACATCTGATTTACCACGACGTTGTTCACTTTCGTCTTCAAGGCCTTCAATACTGATTAATGGAGTGATGTTTCCCAGTTTCTTCATTTTAAAAGCTACTTCTTCGGTAAGTATCATGCCATTGGTAAAGAGCTGGAAATAGCAATCGGAATGTTTTTCGAAAATCGAAAACAAGCCTTTGTATAACAGAGGTTCACCTCCCAAAATCCCGAAGAAATAGGAACCTTTTTTCTTGCTTTCGGTGATGATACCGTCTAATTGTTCCAATGAAAGAGATTTCTTTCCACCTGGAGTCACCCAACAACCACTGCACGACAGATTGCAAGTTTCGGTAACAGAAATCATTACAAATGCCGGGAAAAATGGTTTTCCTTTGGCTTGTCGTTTTTCAAAACGGCTCATGTTCACCAGATTTCTCCATCCAAAATTGTATGCCAACTTCCACAGAATACGGGGCGAGCATTCCAATGGAATTCGCATAAAGGTTTTTAAGGTGGCTGTATAATCTGTAAACTTCATTTCTTTTGTTGATCTTTTGAGGCTGTTTATTCTTTTTTAAGGTCTAACCCCAGATTGATGGGAGTAGTAGATTTTGAATTATCTTTTTTAAGCAATGAAAAACGACTTCTATTTTGCTTTAATCTATATTCTAATCGTTTTTGATAAGCTTCTTCCATATCATCTTTCGAAAACACTTCTTCCAATTCTGTTCCTCCGTTGATGGGTGATTTTTCGTATTTCGGAAAAATAATTGCGCTGGATGGACAAATACGGGCACAGGCCGGACAATTGTTCTTGCAATTTTCGGGATGAATAACTTTTACTTCTTTATTTTCTATAGTATAAACACCAAAAAGACAAAAGTCGTGACACTTTCCGCAGTTGGTACATCTGGTTTTATCAAGCACCGGATACCAGGCATCCGTTCCATTATTATCAGCTAAATGATTGACATCATTTAGTATGTCAGAATCGATTGGTTGATCTTCAATATCAGAAGAAATATTGAATTCAGTTAAGATATCTGCTACCTCTTTGTTTCGGATATCATAAATATTGTCAGCTTGTAGATTTAACCAATTCATTTGTGATTGAATGGCACGAGAATAACAGGCTATAATAGCAGTTTTAGCAATATTTTCAACTTTTGGCGATTGCTTCTGTACTAGTTCGCAAAGGTCAGCTATTATGGTTACATCATTACCATTTTTTTGAAGTTCAGTAGCTAGTTGAGCTACCTTATATTTTTTTACAAAAGATCGGGATGAACAAGCACAAATGGTAATTTTTTTATTGCTCATAACAGGTGTTTTTTGATATCAATGCTTGAAGATAGTCAGAACTTGTTTTAAAATATGGTTGGAAGTCGTAAAAAAGAAAAAATGCATAATAAAGGCGAATAACAAAAATACAGGACTGTTTTATCTGATTTAGATGATAATTTTAAGAGAAAAGTGTGATTTATAAATGAATATATTGTTAATTAATAGAAGTCAATTCTGGAATGAAGTATTTGAATTGTAATTATTGAAACGGTAAAAAAAAAGGCTGACTTATTATTAAAGACAACCTTATCTAATATGATTATTTTAATGATTCTTTATTCCGCAACCTTAACGCACATAATCCGGTTTTGGTCACGAATAATAAGTTTACCATCTGCTAAGGCGATAGGGGCCCAGTTTTGAGTTGAACCTCCAACTTGTAAAGCAGCTCCTTCAACCTTGGTTCCTTCAGGTGCCAATATTTGTGCCGAAGAAATAGGTTTATATTCCGAAGGATCGGGTTTTATCAAATATAAAGATTGAACACCATCAGTAGCCAATATATGGCCATCGGCATATATCATACTTCCTTTATTAAAGTCAGGATCTTTTTTGGTTCTCCATAAGATTTCACCATCCATATTCATGCATACCATACCGTCTCTGCGTCTATTGGTAGCATATTGAGTGTAAAAATAACCATCAATTAATAATGGTGCCGTTAGTTGATTTCCAAATTCTTCGGTTACAAATAATTCTTTGGTTGTATAACTTCCATCTTCGGCTTTTACTATTTGAATCAGAGTAGCACCCAGTTCGTACCCTCCAGCAATAAGTATTTTATTATCTCCGGCATCAACAGCACTTGGAATAGGATTTCGACATTTCCAATTGTTGTATTTCCACAATTGTTCGCCTGATTTAGGATTCAATCCAACTACATTACCCATTTCATCACCATTGCGCGAAGAGGCTGTTATCATCACCACATTATCTTTCCCATCTATTTTTACTATTGCAGGACTCGCATAGCCAGTTAAGCCTAATGAAGGAGTTTTCCATTCTACCTCGCCTGTTTTTTTATTATAGGCAACAACACCGGCCTCAGGAGCTTGCGATGCAACTATTACAAGGTTACCGTATATTAAAGGACATTGAGTAATAGCCCAGGTTGGAATCTTTTCGCCGCCAAAATCTTTCCATATATTATTATTCCAAACAGGTTTATGTGTTTTTGTATTAAAGCAATATAAATCGCCGTAAAATCCACATGAATAAACGAAGTTTCCATCAACGGCTGGAACACTTCTTGAACCCGGAAACATCACTGATCCGGGAGCTGAATATTCATAACGCCAAAGTTCTTCTCCGTTGGATAGGTCAAAGCAACGCATGATATCTCCTGTTTCATCATTGCGGTCGAGTAAATAAACTTTTCCTTTTTGTACAACCGGTCCGCCATATCCTATTCCAACACTATCAGTCCATAAGATTTGAGGACCTTCAGCTGGCCATTCTTTTAAAAGTCCTTTTTGTGGTGATTTACTATCGCGGGTTGGACCTAAAAATTGTGGCCAATCCTGAGCAAAGCAGTGAATACTTAAACTGAATAGGAATACTAATAAGAGTTTGCTTTTCATTTTGTATGGGTTTTTTAAGGATTGTGAAGAGTGATTTTAGAGTATTTAAAATAGCTACTATCTAATTATAAGTATTTTTTTGTGGAATCGAAAGTTTTGTTCCTTAAAAGGAATAAATAGGGGGTGATGACGAAATTATTATATAGAAGTTTTCTAAATCCTTCAATCAAAGTGCTTTTAATTAAAGCTTAATATAAGAATGTTAAATTTAATTCGATTAAAGTATGTGATACAAATACTAAAGTGCAGAGTCAGCTTCAGACATACTTTCAAGAAATAGAGATAGCCGAATCACTTAATGATATTTTAACTCAGAATTTAGTATTTATTGCTTACATCCGGTAGTTTTTAAAGAAGTAATGTAATTGAACAGTAAGATAAAATTTTAATTTTATAAAGGTGATAAAAGTAGAAAACCACCTCAATAATGAAGTGGTTGTTTTTTTGTTGAAAGTGGAGCTGCAGGGAATTACTAGTAAGTCTGTAATGTAATGAAATATAAGTGTATGAGATTTATTTAGTAGGATGGGTGAAACAGAGGTGAAGCGTTTTTTTGAGTACTAGGAAGACTGAACCTTTGTTAAAAAGAAATCTCCCCCTTTCTACAACTATAGCCTCATGAACTACAGTAAACGTAGCAAAGGGGGAGTAATTTTTTAAATTCAGGGACTCTGGTATTAATTACCCGAACCTTCAATTACCTCGAACAGTAATTAAGGTTAAGTCAAAAGTACTTAAAAATGCAGTAATTTAACAAGCGATATCCAACATAAAAGTATAGATATTTTTATGAAATGTAAAGGTTATTGTTTATAAAAGTATAACAAGAGCCTTGAAGTTAACAATAAAATGGTTTAATAGCTTTTAGCAAGCATCGCAAGGGTATGGAGCCTCTACAGCATGATAAACCTTTATTATTGGCCAATATATTTAAGAAACTTGCAGATTATAGTTTTTTTCTAAACATGGGTTTTAATGTTCAGAATTTTAAGTTCACACTTATATAGATGAATTAATGCCAGAGTAGTTGAAGAGAATGGTATGTTTGTTCAAGATAAGAGTAGTGATCTTAAGAAAAGTGTGTTTCTGGAGGAGGTCAGTCACATAGGGGGGGTAGACTATCGTATATGGACAAAGTACGGTAATCTATTAACAAGGGGTTTTTTTAGTTTTGTGAGTGCCAGGTTTGGCAATTAAAACATTTTGTTCATATTTTTAAATAAAAAATGAACAAAAAAGAATTGCCTTTGGCTCATCTTAGAAAATTGAAAAAATTTGTTGATGACCTCTTACTTCTACATCAAAACTTTCAAGACTCCATATATATTTCGTCAAAGACAGATTCAACTATTGAATTTAGAGATTTAGAGAGTAATTCTAATTATAAATTTTTTGTTGATATTAATAGAAGTTCATTTACTCCTAGGCAATTGTCTTTAGTTTATTTTGAAATGTTTCCAGCTTCTGGAAATGACTTGAAGCAAAAGGATGGTAATATGGATACAGAAAATTTAATTAAGGTTTTTGAAGGTTGGGGTAGGACAATAAGAGCTTTTAATGAAATTAATGTCTCCTTCAAAGATCCGTTTATAGCAAGATATGAACAAGAGTTTTATGATTCATGGAAATTGGTTGATGAAGATGCGGATAATTCACCTTTTGACTTGAAACGTCAGTTAATTATTGATAAAACCATAACTTCTTTAATAAAAGTAGTTGATGAATTCACAGAAGTGGAAGATGTAGAAGAAATAAAAAAAGATCTAACAACATTGAAGGAAAAACACACTTCTATGACAAAGAATGAAGTTGTTAGAAGGTTAAGTAAAGTATTTGCAAAAGCAAGAAGTAAAGGATGGGATTTTTTATCTAGACTCTATTCAGAAGCAGAGAAATATTTATTTAAATCTGCTATAACAAGAGGTTGGGATATGTTAGGAGATTTCGATATGTTTAATTAAGGAATTACCGCAAGCGGTCAATCTTTCTGGGTTAAATGGTAACTTGCAGCAATTTTTAACTGATGTCATTACTTGAGCCGAGCTAGATGTTATCACAGCAATTCTTTTATTAAAAGGTATGAAATAGCTGTATTACTCTCCACTAAGTAGATGCTTAAATAAACATTCTTTTAAGAGAGGAGGGAGCAGTGTATTAAAAAGCATTCCTTATTTTTTATAGCAAGGCACATAAATTCATTTACTCAGTAGACCTGTTTATCGTAAACCTCAGGATTGGTGATATTATGGATCAGAAAGTAACCAAACTGGTCAATATTATTCCCGGTCAACAGGCCGAAACAGTAGTATTGTATTAATGGGAAGGGTAGATTTAAATATTAGAAGATAAAAATTATAAATAGTATAGTGTTTATATTTTGTTTAGTATAAATTACTATGCAAATAGTTTGATATTAAGAGGAAATTTTAATGTTTAATTTTATTTAATTCAAATACTTTTAATGAAAGAATGTTACTAAAATTATTTATAATAATAAACAAAATTGTGTATTAAGACCTATCAATACTTTTTTGTTTTTTGCACATTAAATGTAATAAACCAATGTTTTATATATTAAAATAATATTGATAATTATGGAAGTTACGTTAGGAATTATTGGATTAATAATAACTCTAATGAGTTTTGGATTTGGGATTGTTCAATGGAGATCAAATATAAAATCAAAAGAGATCTACAATCAAAATATTAGGAGTTTGTGGGATTTATCAAGAAGTTTCTCTCCATATAGAATTACTACTGATGAATTAAAAACTAAAACAGATGATATGGAAATAATATCTTTTATTGAGAAAAGTCATCTAGGATTCAGCACAATGTTTAGACAATTAACACCAATATATATTCAATCAGTAAAAAACAAACTTTCTTATGAATTTATTAAATCAATGATCGGAAATGGTGAAATAGGAAGTAGTTGGACATTAAGATTAGTTTTAATGGAAATGAATCCAGAAAAAAGAAATAGAAATAATGATCGAGAGTGTTATGAATTTTTGAAAGAATCCAAAAAATATCTAACTGATGTTAAGAATATTATGAATACAAATCAAAAGGAAATGAAAAATAATAGAAAAATCTTAACTAATTAAAAGAAGATAAGAACGAATCAAAAAACAATGATTTAAAATATATATAAAATAAGAAGTCGAAAATAAAATGGAGAATACCTTATATTATACATTAAGCACTATTGCCCAAGTTGAGGTCGCTTTATTAGCTGTGCTTGGAGTTTTTATTTTTTATAAACAACAAAAAATTACAGATATACAAATAGGTCAAGGAATCGCTTCTATGGAAGGACATAAAGAAGATGTTGCAAGTTGGTATAATAAAAAAAAGTTAGGTATAAATCCAACTTTAATAGAAAGTATTTCAATGAGATTGCAAGATGCCATTCATAGAAAAAATGTCTATGGAATTGAAAAGGAACTTTTAATAAAAACGATTGAAGAGGTAGAAAACAATAGAAGTGAGAGATTTAGTTATGCAAATCACATTTATAGTCTTTTCTCTTTAACAAATAGATTTAAAAAGCGATTTTCATTGATGTCTATGGTTATAATATTTCTTTGTTTTTTGTCGATTACTGTTTCTATTACAACGCTTTCTATGATATATGTGATTCAAGAAACACCGTATGTAAAATCAATTCTATTACTTAATGTTTTGATTTTTTTAGTATCAATAGTTAGTAGTATGGGGCTTTTGGTATTTGCATTTTATTCTAAACTACCTTTCGAAGTTCATAAATATAAAAGAATTTTAGAATTAAGAAAAAAATTAAATAATGATTTGAGAAGACATAAAAGCTTGCATTAATTTTTATCATTTGTTAAATGCAGGCTATTTCAGTATTTTTTGTCTGTGAGTAAACTTTACAGGTATGCCAAATTTGGCAGAAAGTTTAAGGCTAATAGATGTGTTTTAGTAAATTAACCAGATTAATTCTCAAAATATTTGTATTTGATAATTGCTAATTCAGAATTAAATGAATTCTTCAGTTTTATATCAAGTGCATTAGAAATATTTTTATTTCCTTTCAATCTATTTAGAAACATAGGGTTATTGCAGTCTAAAAGCCATTCCGCGTTAAAGTTTTTATAATTGAATGTATTAGGATTTAAAAGCCACTTCTCGAAGTCATTAAGATTAGTAAATCCTTTTAATTCGTCAATTTCAAAGTCAATGTTGAATTTATAGATTAAACTTGCTAACCTGATGAATAGGACATCAGTAAGCTTTAGAGTCCCATATTTGTATACGCCATTTCCTTTGTGTTGATTTATATAATCACAATATTTTTGGAAGTATCCTTTTGAATTGTATTTATAATCTGACTTAAGAAGTAAGTCAAAATAAAAATCACTATTAAAATTGTTATTTAGCTCATTTTCTATCGCTTCAATTAATATTGATTTGCATTTTTTATTACATATCTTGATTAAATGTAATAGGTGAGAGTAATTTGCCCGTTTACCATCATCAGAGCTACTTTTTAAAATTGCAGTTTGAACTAGTTTTGTATTCTCGATTTTATCATTAGGATAAAACTCTCCTATCACAATTGAAGTAGTTTCTATCAAATCCGTGTATTTAGTATTATTAAAATCATCTCTGTCAATGGCAATCTTTAAAATAGCCATCAGTTCTTCATATGCAAATAAATAACCTTTAACAGTAAGAAAAATCGAGAATTGTTTTAAATCAAACCATGCTAATTCTGTTTCAATTTTTATGAACTTAATTAGTGGTTGTATTGAATTACCGAATTGCTCCTTATCAATATCTAACCTTCTTAGAATGGTGAATAGATTTGAGAAGATATTTGTATAATTATCTCTAAATCCATAATTAGTTAAATATTCTTCAATCAACGAACTTTTAAAAGTGTCATTAAATATACCATCATTCAAATATGATGTCGTAAAATTATTTAGCTTTTGTATTAGGCTATTTATACAATCATTGCTAGATTTTAATTCTTTATTATCTTTTAAAACACTCTGTAAGTCTTTGGGGCTAATATGAAGTATTGCTTCTGTTAGAAAAAACTCATTGAATTCAGTTATCCCTACTTCTTTTGTATTATAACTAATGACAAGTCCTTTAAAAACTTTTTCTGTTAGGGATTTATACCTATTAAAAACATCATAAAAGATAAAGTTTCTATTTACATGAAAATAAAGAGAGAAATATGCCAGTGATAAATTAAGGGGTAAGTTTGGCCCGGAGTGTTGCATGCCTCCATTGTCATAAAGGCTTTTAAGTTTTTCTATTTGAAATACAACCTCCTCAATTTCATCTTGTAGTTTATAAATTAACTTGTCCTCTTTTATTCTAATTAAGTAGTTTTTAACTTCCGTATCAACACTGAATTCAATTTCATTATAAATGACTCTATCTAAGTCAATTGATTTTATATTATTTAAAATCTCCGCACTATCAGAATATTGATAATCATTTATAAGATTGTGCAAGTATTTGATATTTAGCTTGCAGAGAAAGAACTCAATTTCTTTAGATTCCCTTCCTTTTGTTTCTTTTTCTATGACTTTTAAAACGTTATAAGCATCCTTGTAATTATTTGAGGCAACTAAATAATTTCCAAATGCATATTCTGGCGTGTTGAAATTTTCGTTGCCTAAACCAGCTTTTAGTTTTTTAAGTAACTTATTAAAATTTAAGCTTCTATAGTTACAACTTAAGCAATCACATTGTTTGGTTTCTATTAGGCTAATTCTTTTTGTTATTCCTTCCTCTCTTTCTTTAAAATGAAACCTATGCCTTTTACTAAAGCCAATTGTTCTTGAATTTTGTGCTTCAATTTGTTTATAATCCTTTACAGCACTTATTTCATAAATCATACAATGATTAAGGAATCTAAATATAGATTCAAGTTTATTTATTGCATCAATTACATTTAAAGTTGAAATATCATCTTTTAAGGATTCAGAAATTACCAGTTCACTATCTTCAATTTCAATTTCCATTAAAAGATTATAAATGTCTGGATTTATCGTAAACAAGTTACGGTTATAATATTGCCAAACATGCTCATCTAAAATATTGAAAGGAAAAAGAGTTGCTATGTAGTTGGGGTCAACAAAACCTAAACCTTCAAATTTATGAATGCAATTATATAACCTATCGATAATATGAATTGGCAAATCTTGTTTCTCAGAAAGTAATTTTGTTTTTTCTAGTAAAAGATCAGTCTGTGAATTACCATCTTTCTTAATAAACCTATCTTTGTGAAATAGAAACAGCAACTCTTTTAATTTACCTTCATTAACTAAATCTTTAAGAAAAAAAGATTGATATTTTGAGCTGTCAGTTGAAACATAAAATCTAGTTTCCTTAATGTTTGATACAATAACCCATTTACAATTTCCTCCCATTGTTGGAGCATAAGAAAAACCCTGCTCTACAGGCGTCTGCTCACCTCTTCTGTTTTGTTTTGAATCAATCTCTGTTTTCGCATCTTTAAATTCAATAACTGCTCTGACATCGTCATTATTACCTTCTTTATAAAAGTATCCTAAAGCACCATCAGATTTTTTCCCATCAATGATTGATTTCTTTTCTTCTCGCAATAGCCATTCATTCGAATTGCCATAATTAAATCCCAATACGTCTCCGAAAAATTGAGTAATGAACCGTGATTTTATTTCTTCCTCTTTAAGTGCTTCAAGTTTCCCAGATTCTAATTCTTGAACAAGATTTTTAATAATAATCGATATTCCTCTTATATCAGAAACAGAAGAAAATCTAAATTCTGAAATGTAATGCGATAGAAAATTATCTGTAAATATTGGGTTGCCTCTCATTGTATCATGCTATTACCTATGTGGATTATTGATTGTACTGCTTTTATTATATCACTTTTGTTTGTGTCATTGTTTAAGTTGCATCCTCTGACAAGTCAATCATTATATGAAACATCTCCACATTTGTTCCGTGAATTGTTTTTGCAATTCTAAGATGATTTATATCGTCAAACTTATTTGCCATATCTTCAAATTTTTTTGTTGTATTAAATGTGAAATTTTCGGGAAATGGACAAGCAGCTACATCTTCCTTGTATGAACTCCAAGTTCTATCAAATGTGGATGATGTCCCTCTGAAGTAAATAATCATATAGTACCTCTCAAGGTTTTTGGCGTAGCCAAACGATTTCAATACATGCTCTTCCGTTTTAGTTTGGTCTTTTCCTGATAAATTTAAAGCCTCTAATAAGGCAAATGCAGTGTTACCTTTTTCTATTACTAGGTCTAATTCTCCAGCATCTTTACCAGTTGATGAACTCCCTTTTCTTGGTTGATCACTAATGCTCCAATTCCAAATTTCAAATCTAAGCCGAAGAGCTGCAAGAAATAAATCGTTAAATCTATTTTCATGTGTAATTTGTTTTACACTTTGAATTTTATCAATCAAAACTTTGGATGCTAGAACAATCTCGTGCAACACAAACTCATTCAAATTTCTTTTATCGTTTATATCAATAGGGGTTGTATGCGGAATATCTTTTGCTCTGATACTTTTAATTGCTATTAAACTTTTTTGAATACTATTTAAAGCTTCAACTGTAATTGATTCGTCAATTATTCTTTGAATTTCGCTTGGAATTGAAACTTTGGATTGTGTTAAATACTCTTTTGATTTTTGTATGTAATCAATGGCAATTCCGTGCAAATCTCTTTCAATATAGAATCTATATACGAATGGAATTGTTTCAATATCATATAGAAAGTTTTTCGAAAGCGTATTTATAATTTGGTCAAATCTTTTCGCATCTCCTATTGTTGCAAAATAGTATAGTTTATTTCGTTCAATTGCATCATTCAATCCAACTAATCCTTTCTTTTCATCATCAGAAAGGCTTTCAACAAAGGTTTCCCAATCTTGATATGCTATATTTAATAACTCTGTATTCATTCTACATTAATTGCTTTTAAAGTTTTTGCTTGATATAAATGGAATGCATATCTGATGTTTTTTGGGGATTCTGTCCGAAGGGAATTAAGCAATTTGATTGCATCATCATAGTTTTGGTCATTATATAATTTGAACAACGCTATATAAAATTGTTTTACTCGTTGCATTTCATTGTCTCTCTCTTGATATACATAAGGTTTTTGAGGAACGTTAATAGCATTAAGTTTAGTGAAATCTTTTTCTTTGAATGCCAAAAGTAGATTTACTTCAAACAGAAGTTTTTCACTATTATCATCATGATGTTTGACTCTTTTAAAATGGGCTTGTATTTTATCTAATAGTGGTTTTGTGAATCTTTCCCAATGGCTTTCAGAGTTTATAGCTTCAATAAGTGCATCTTGAAGTTCTGTAACAGAAAATACCTTTAAAATGTATTCTTCAACTTTTAAGTTGTCAATTCTTTCAGAAATAATTTTTCGTTGCTCTATTGAGTCTAAAATATTGATTGCTGTAAGCATTTGCCTAATGTCATTATTTGATTCACAATAGGTTTTTACAAACTCGTTTGCAGTTGTACCTCGAAAATAGTTTATGCTTTTGTATAACAAAGAAGTCAAATGTTGATAATACATGTCATATCCAAATACACTCAACACCTCATTAAATGCGTCAATTCTCTTGTTGGGTAAATCATCAATAGAGTAAAGCAAAGAAAGTTCACGTATCCATTTTTCAAGTTTGTCGACCACATCTTTAACTGGCATTCCATTAAATTGATACAGACTCTTCGTTTGATTGATAGATATAAAGCCAAGCATCAATGATTTTAAGTAGAGTTTGATTTTTTCATACTGCTCTTTGTTTTGGTCATCATATTTATCTGCATCCGTTTTGAACTCAAGCGATGCCAATAATTTATTATTGAAACTTTCAAAGCTTCCATTTTTTTCAAAAAGAAGAAATAAAAACCCCCAATCAATTATCTCAAAACCAAATTCACCTATCCCTCTATGAGCTTTCTTTTTTTCTGTTTTTCCATTAAAGTCTAGAATTTCAACTTCCTTTTGGAAGTAAAACATTTTTAAATACTCCTCGATAGAAGTGGATAACTCTATTGTTGTTTCTGTTAGTTTTTCGTTTTGTTCATTAGAAATTTCGCCTTCTGCAAAACTCATTTTTCCAAGTCTCAAAATCTCAATTGACAAATCAAGAAGACCTGATTTTAAATTTAAAGTTCCCGTGTGTTGTGGGTAATTTGATAACAATTTGGTTTTGAGATAATCAAAAATGTGTGGCAATAGAGAAACTATTATTCTCGGATTGAATAATGGCCTTGGATAAACATTGAATTGTTTTATTCTTTTGTTGCGTAATAATTTCAGCGCATCATTATATCGTTTTCTTAATGCGTTGTGCCTTATATTGTTATTGCGATTATAAGCGTTGTGCTTAAATACATTACTTACCAAATCAATTAGAACTTTTGCAATTACTTTCCCCTTTTCATCGTCATTAGAGTGAAAAGACGAAAATTGCTCTAATGTATAATCAAATAATTCAAGCCATATTTGATTTACAAATTCAAAATGTTCCTCCTCCTTTCTTTCGTTGTTACTTGATATTTCTTTTAAAAAATCATCATCAATTTCAATCTTATCAATTAATTTAAAAGCAATAGGGATTAATTCTGAATCAGTGAGTAGATAAGGAATAAGGAAAGGGTAATGTTTTGGAATTTCACTATATAAAGTCCAAACTAAATATGGCATTCTCGTGTCTTTAAGAATCCATAGAGAGTTTTTAAATGGTTGCTGGTGCTTCGACTCATTATTAACAATAATTCTAAGTAAGGAATAACAAAAACTACGTGTTTTTTGATAGTCAAAAGCATCTTGGTATTTAAACTTATAATAATTTACGCTTTCAATAAAATCGTAAGTGTTGTCGTAATTAAATTGAACAACAGGAATTTCATCTGTAATCTGAACGTGGCGGAAACTCTCTGAATCAAGCCATATCTTTCTAAACTCATCATCGGACTGCAACAAATCACTTTCTGAATTTAGAAATTCAACAGCAAGTTCATTAATTTTCGTTGTATTACTGAGGCTTAGGTAACCATTTAAATTATCAATCCAAATTCCAGTACTATCTGTTAGTTTAAAATACCTTTTAAATTCTTTTAGGGCAGGATTATCTCCACTTATCAATAACCAAAGAGTAGCAGCTATTTCATTTCTTAAATGTTTAGTGTAATCGCTTCCAGAGTTCCAGTTATAAATATTGTTTTCTTCATCAAAGCTTACTATTCTTCGTTCTTTTAAAAATTCTATAGTAACATCTTTAGAAGCAAATTCATTTAATACATTCTCTAATTCTGATTGTGCAATTGTTAATTTTGCATCTTTAAAACAGCGTTCGTAATATATCTTTAGACACCGAACAAAGTCTGTTTTGTCTTCAGGAATTTCTATTGGTTTTCCTTCTTTTTCGTAATAGCCAACTTGCCATAAAAAACTGCTAATCAGTCTAGGTAAAACAACGTCTTCAGAAACTATTCTTACCCATCCAATCTTTTCAAAATCATCAAAAGTTAATGTCGTTTTATTGTTTTTGTTGTATTCATTAATAATTTGTTCAAATACACTTTTACTACGGTCTATAAACTTTAATTTAAGTATGATGTGAGATAAAGTAAGCGAAATGTTGTAACGAAGGTTTTCTGATTTTATGTTAGTATCAACGTAGTTGATGTAGGCGTTTTTTTTATCTCTCGCTAAGTAACCTAATCTTTCACTTAAAGATTTCAGCTTTTCTTGTGTTGTGTATGTAGAGGGTAGTTGCATTTATTTTCATACTTGTTTAAGTTCGCTAGAGCCATTGACACGGCATTATTCATGACATGGATATACGAAATAAGGTGTCTTTATAATCCTGAGATAGCTCTGCAACTATCATGGACTGTCTTTTATTTATGTCTTATGTTCATACTCAAATATATGATTTCAATTGTAATTAATATCAAGAAAAAAGAGGGAATCCATAGGAAACCCCCTTTTCTAACTTATATTTTTTACCATTATGTTTTTTGTTTCTGCAATCATTACCCACTTAATAGTTGTTCTAAGCGCATAATCCTGGTTTGATTAAAACGGATAGAAGCATTGTTTTCATCTATACTTTTATTAAGGTTTTTTATAGAGCTCTCAGTGTCCAAAATTTGCTGATTCAGTTTTGAAACTTCTGAATTATGCGCAATTATCAAGTTTTTAACTTTTAATCGGTACTGGTTGATTTTAAAAACTAAATTGCTGGATGATTCCAACGACAGTTTGTGAGGTGTGATTAGTTTAAAATCTGCCAGCGTATTATTTATTTTAACCGCTTTCTTATATTCACCGTTTAGGTAGGTGTTATATAGGTCGGCATCGGATAACTGTAATATTGCCTCAAGTTTTTTTGTTTTTATCTCCTTTATTTCGAAAATCTTCGAGCAAAAGCGCGATTTTTGCGCAGAAAGTTCAGTTATTTGGGCTTTTAAAGCTGTGTTTTCTGCGCAATTATTAGCAATTGTTCGTTCTGTATTGGTAATCATTTGGCATATTTCATCAATTTGTAGGGTACCATTCACCTCAATTTTCTTGTTTTTAACGCCTTTAATTGGTTCGTTATGCGATGAATTATCTGGTAAATTAACTGGTGAATATTCACCGTTTGCTTTTTTCATGCGTATTAGATAATTGGCTTTGCTTCGGCACTTTTCAGAGCAATAATTAGCATCTGTTCGTTTAGTGTCAACTTCAGTGGAGCATAGCATACATTGTTTCTTCATGATAGTATTGATTGTGGGTTGACAGTTGACGGTTGGTTTGGAGTGATTTTTGGGGTAATGTTCACGTTATTAGCTTATTGGTAATTAATATTGAGGGGTGGCTATGTCAAGTCGTATTTTGTTCTTGTTATTTCAGGTTGATAAAATGAAATTGCAAGAGCTGATCTAAGTTGCATGTTATGTGTGTATTATATCTATTGTAACGAAGTGGCAACTGTCAATTGTCAAATTGCATCTTTGGACCATTTGCGAATTGTTTCATGACTGACACTAATAATTCCTGCAATTTCTCTTAATGACATATCATCCCGCTTTATTAAATCAATGGCAAATAGCTTGCGGTGGTCGTTAGTGAGTTTTAATGGATTACTGGTTGTTATTATCTTGTATAATTAAATCAATTGTGATTTTATTTCCCGACCCAAGGGTCGGAAATGAAAATATTTGCGCAACATATGTAAATCAATACCTTAGAGGTTGCTCCAAGGTCATTCATTAAATATGAAGTGTACGCATGATTATAGAACCTTAATCACTGTTGTGGTAAATTGTTTTGTAGCCTGCTACTCTTGTAGCACTTTGTTCAAGCGGGGTGACTGATGCCTCAATAGTCACATAGGTGAAGGTGTCGGTATAAGTTAGCTCATATATGCTGGAGGCAATACCTTCATTATTCACACGAGTGATATTATTGAAACTGCCAATTGACATGCCATTGGGTAGATCACTACTGTCGCTAAAGTTAATATATATACCTTCTGACACTTCACCCAAGGACCGTGTACACATCGCTTTTACATGTATAGTTTGAGGATACTGAATTAGATTGGTGTCTAATTCAATACGAATATATTCAGGATAGGCCGGTGTAAATTCAATATATTGAGAATAGCTATAGCTCGTAGTGTTGGAAATGCTAAGTTCTTTTTTGCCAAATTCCCTGGCTTTTATATAAAACTCGCAGGTACCATCGGGGCGTACCATTGCTGTATCTTTACTTAATCCATTTAAAAACATAGCATTATTGCATTCAATAATAATTTCATCACCCATAAAGTCGCCATGTTCATTACTTAGTTTAATTTGCCCATAGCTATGGTTATCAGCAATAAACGTAGAATTGGTGGTAATGTTGTAATACAACGATTGACCAACAGTTTTTAGTTGAAGACCCTTTTGAAAAAGAAAACCATCATGTTTTAAGCTTACAATACCATCGCCCGCTGCATTCGCAAACAAAATATATTGCATTTCATTGGCATTCACAATCAATTTTTTACTGCGCTTTTTATCAGTAAACAGACCCCAATTGCCGGCTTCTAATACCAAGGTATCTCCAAAAAGCGAACTTGGCAGCGAGAGCGTCACAACTACAAAATCAGTACTATCAATAAATAGGCTGGATTTGGAAAAACTAAATGTGGCATAAGCATTCGCTTCATAAGCGTAGTCCGGTGTGTCAAAACCTTCTTTACATCCCCATAGAATAGAAATGATTACCAGAAGAAGGATCAGTGCTGTATAAGTGCTTTTCTTACTCATTTTGTTCGTTGTTTTTTAAAGAAAGTATATGTTAATGCAAAGGATAAGCTGGCTCTTATTTCATCGTAATAAATGTTATCTATAGGGGCTGTATCAAACAAAGTGTTATTGTCGTAAATGCCCTTCCAATAGGGTGATATTTGTTGAGACTGGTAGATGTTTGCGCCACAGCTCAGGTGTATTAAGCGCGATTTATTGTCCGAAAGTGTCAGGCTCAATCCTAAGATAAAATGAAATTGTGGTTCCTCTTCCACACTAACGGCCGGCCCCGATGAAAACGATAGCCAGTCAAAAAAACTATAGTTGGCCAAAGCAACTACTCCGAACGGACTTGGCTCGTACCCCGATTGAAACAGCTGGAATTTCGTGTTCCCGCCATCTGTTACTGCATGCCATTTGTAGGTGAAGTTAGGTTGGCTGAGCCCCCCTGCAAAAAACCCTTGACTAAATGAGAACCGATTGGAATTTTTGACGATGAGCTTTCTGCTGTTTTCTTCAATATTAAATTGAGCATGCTGGGGGAATTCATCCCTGGCTTCAATACCTACTTTAAGTTCCAGAAAATCAATATTGCGTAACTGAATGTTCGTGCGTCGGTACTCGTTATTCCCTTGCAGATTAAGGGCCATCTGATAATTCAACAATTCTTCCTGTGTTGGCAACGAGCCTATTAAGGTTGCTAGGGCTTCCTGATGTTTCAGGTCATTATTTAAACTATCAAGTTTATTCTGTAATTTTTTTTGCTCATCGTTGCCCAATACTGTTTTTACTTTTAATTTGTTAATCAGCTTTTCTATCTCTTCTATTTTAGTCTTAACTACTTTAGTTTCACCTTTTTTTGCTTCTATTGATTTTTTCTCCTCTTCATACTTGTTTTTATCTGCTAAGTATTTTTTTAATAATTTATTTTCATTTAGTTGGGCTTCAATAGTCGCTTTTATCGTTGCTTTTTTTATCAAGTCATTTTGCAATAGGCCTCCATTGTGTCGTATGATTAAGGCTGCTTCAGATGCTTCCTGAAAAACGATTTCAGTAACCTTCGGATTGTAAATTGTAGCTCCATAAGGATCTTGACTTTTAATTAACTCAGCTTGAATATAAGTAAGGTAGATGTAAAAATCGTAGAGCTGTTGATAATATTCATCATAGTATGTTGTTTTACTCGCTTGAGCAGTAGCCTCCTCAGTCTGTTGCTCTTTCACAGTTTTTAAAAAGCTAATCTTACTACTAAGGTTACTTATCCATGTACTGTTGGAATCTGGGTAAGCGAAGTTTTTAAACAAGAGGGGCATCGGGGTCGTATTGGTATGGCCTTCGCTTAATAAATCAACATTAAAGACATGGCGATTTACATTAACAACACGTATAGACAGGTTCTTCTTTGATAATAGTTTTTCTGTATTGCTATTAAGTGGTTTGATATCAATATCATCCTCACTATTCTTACATTGTACAATATACCAGCCCTGCATTTTTTTATAAAAGTCATAAACAAGAATCACCTCATCATCTTTCAATTTTTTAATGCGAAAATTATTACTTGTATCTGCCAATAGGGTTGTATCAAATCTGGTTTTTACTTTGACTTCAGGATATTTTAAGTTTAAGGATTCAAGAATTATAGTTTCCGCTGCAGTATCTTCCTTCTGTCCTTTAACCTTTTTGTCATTTATAAAAAGCTCATACGATGTAATATCCTTAATGGTCTCACTTTTTTCCAAGTATATAAAATGCGGACATGCCCTCTGATAGATTGGAGTACTTATTATGTCACCTCCTTTTTTAAATTCAACCTTATATTTTGTCCATTCTATATCTGTGGGGTTCTTAAGGTCTTTTTGTATTTCAAATACAACCTCTTTACCACTCTTAGGCTCGAATTCCTTATCTAATTGTAGTGTTAAAGGCTTGGCTATAAAAGTGACTTTGGGTGGGCTGGATATTACTTCTAACTTTACATCGTTTAGTTGTAATGTAAAATCGTCTATTGCCTTAAGCTCATTAGGCTCAAGGGATATTTTTAACTTATCATCTTCTGTAATCTTAAATTCAGCCTCTTTCTCTTCTTTATTTTCATCTTTATAAATTAGTTTACCTACTCTACCTTTTAATTCTGTTTTTACAGTTTTACCATATACTATAACCATCTCCTTTTGGAGGTCTTCCACGCTGTAAAACTCAACAAAGTACTTCTCGTCTTCGACTTGTGAAATGTAAATTTGTTGTCCGTAAAGTAACAGGCCATTGGCAACAAACAGTAATGTTAATAAGTGCTTCATATTACATTTATATTTAGGTTAAATCTTGATTTAATCATATGCAGAGGCAGAACATAGGAGTATGATGCTCCACCGGCAATAATAATACCCACTAAGTCGCCTTCAGCGGTATACACAGCTGTACCAGAGTCGCCGGGTGATGAGATGGGAGTGGTGTAAATAAGGTGACGTATTAATATTTGTTTGCGGCTGCCCTCAAAATAATAGCCAATGTTCCGGCTGTTGTTAAGCACACATACTTTTCCATAACGCAATTCTTTCGATTTGGCCCCATATGTGTACAATAGTTTTTCGGACCTGAGATCTTCGGCATTCAAACGCCGTTCCCTTGAGAAAATAATATTTTGGTATAGGCTATAGTCGTTCTGTAACACTTTAGCAAACGCAATGTCTACTTGTTGGCTTAACTCACCAAAGCCCTTCTGAGAGAGTTGCAACCCTTGTTGGTCTAAATTAATTATTTTAGCTTCGTTGTTGCCATAATACTTAACCCTAAAATCCGGTTTATTCCGGTTCTCGAGTTTAAAGTAGTTCGAAAACAGAACATGAAAACAAGACATCAGAAATACCTGTACGCCACCTTCACTGCCAAAGTCCATGCTAACTAGGGCCCCGGCTGAACCATATGTAGAGCTATAGCCCTGTCTACATATTCTATCGCCATAGCGATAACCAAAAGGCTTTACTGCTTTCTCTATCACAACATCTGTAGGAATTTGGTAACCCTTGTAGTTGATGTGTGGGGGGATAGGCTGTTTTAAGTTACTCTTTTTTGTGCGAACCTGAAACACCAGGCACAAAGGTTCTCCTTGACTGGCGTCTTTTTGGCGACCTCGTCTTTTTAGTCCAATACCCACATTGCCGCTATAGTTCGAGAATGTTTTTTTCCAATCATCTTCTTTAGCAGCTTGTAGTTCCTCTAGTAGCGCTAATTGCTGCTCATCTGTTAAATCTTCAAAAGCCATATTAATACTTATTGTTTTGATTCGTAATCGATATTACACTCTATGACTGTATGTCGTGTAATATTAGTTATAACACAATCAACCGATTAATAGCAGGTAATGAGATACTTAATTTATGTATTGAAGTCTAGCCTAATAATAACTTTAAAAGCGTTTTATAATAAGCAAATTATTATAAATATATAATATTGTCAAATATAGAAGGCTAAAACTTTTACCACTTAATTTACTCTTAAAAACATATGGCTTTTGCAGTCAGGGTTGAAATTTTGGATGGTATGTGGTTTTATGCTACATCAATTCTGCAGTTTATTAGCAAGGGGGGAAGGGATTAAGTTTATGTGAAAATATTTAAGTCAGGTTGTTAGTAAGTAGAGTGTCACGTTTAAATTATTATCACTTCACTTAAACGTTTTATTATGTCCACTCTTGTTTCGGTCATAATCAGAAACAATGGTAATAACTTCTAGCAGACAATTAGAATTACTCAGCATCACCGGAGGATGGGGCAGTATCAACGGAACATCTATGCCAATCGCTATCGTTGAAAAAACAAAAAACAAATGGTAGAATTGGTATGCGATAAATCTTAAGCAGTCGACTATACTTGATACTTCATATTTGTTTATTAGTCTCAATTGTGAAGCGTTTTTTTGTGTCACAGGGGATTGAACCTTAGTCTGGAAAATATTTCGCTGCCAGTTGAGCAAAAGTAATATGCAACTTGCCTAAATCGTTAAAAGCCTCATCATTAATAACACTTAAAATGGGCTTACATGTTAGTATAATGTTTACTGTATTTAAAATGCAAAAAGTTGATTGCTTGTAAAATATTTCGTGATATTTTCTTGCCATGTCACCCGCAACAGGAGTGTAGTGATAAAACATACTGAAATATTTATAATTTATATAAACATTTTGTGAACTACTAAAATTAGTAACTTCTTTAAGCCTTTTGAACTTACTTCTCTCTGTCAAGAAGGCTCCAGAAGCTAAACAGTTACTTATTATGCTATCTGGACTTTTCTCTTTAGGATAATTTGGAAGTCTTTTATATCGCTCTTTCGGACCATGTAAATGAAAATCATCACGATTTTTCAGGATTGTATTCTTGTTTTTTTGTTTATAGCTGCCTGGGTGTAATTTTTGCATTCTTTTATCAGCTAATTCCTTGCCAAGCTCAACTCTAAAAATCTCTAGTTTTTGGTGGATAAATTCGTTATTAAGTGCATTTACTTCATTTCTAAAGGCAATTTGCTCATCCTCAATATTTGGAGATAGAAATGAAAGCATATAAGCTAATGTAAGAGTATCTGCTGCAATTACTCTGAAATTGTTAGATAATCCAATTGTAATAAATGAATCATTTACATGATGTTCAAGCCCTAAAATAATTATGGCCAGGTTCTTTCTATATTTTAATATTAAGTCAAGAATGATTTTCTCATGTAAATTAACCTGTTGGCCATTCGGATTAAATGAACTTTCAAGTTTTGTACTAATTGCTCTCAACAAAGGAAGAGATTCATTAATCAGGTTTTGCATGGTAGATATAGCCTTAATTTACTAGTTGTTATTATTGAAGATATTACTTGTTTTGATATAACCAATGTAATGCTCGCCTTTTGGTTTGAAAGATGATATGATACCCTTTCTTACTAAAGATTCAAAGGTCTTTAAATTAATTGCAGTGTTCTCAACTTTTATTTGTCGTCTCATTAAGATAGTATTCCATGGTCTAGGAAGTATATTTAGCAATAAGTTAGTTTGTCGAAGATTATATCCTTCAATTACTAAATTGAATAGTTCGAGTAATTTGTTATTATCTGTATTCTTATCAGCAAGAGTGAAAAATCGGTCATATGATAAGGCATTAACCTTCTTCAAAATGTAATAATTCCTTATTGAATCTGAAAGTCCAATTGAGGTTTGAATTATTTCATTAGGTATTTTATTTATAAAGGATTCTTTGTGAGTTGTATTAGGAAGCATGTCAATCAAGTTAGTATAGTCTTCCACTTCAAGTATATCATCTTCATAATTATTAATATAATCCTCAATGTATTCAACTATGAATTTAAGGTGAACATCATTATCGTAGCCTTTCTTAAACCCTTCATACATTTCAAATGAATAAACCAGCCTATGATTCTTTATTAAATTGTAGGCTTTTTCCTTACTGATTGTTTCTTTTTCCTCTTCAGTGATTTTAACATTAAGTTTTTCTGAATAAGCTTTATGTATATTATCTTCTAAATTATTCGAAGTAAGAATGCTTTTGAATAATCCAATGTAGTCATCATTAGGGACTTCAGGAATACTATTAAGTAAACAATCCATGTTTTTTAAATTGTTTAAGAATTTTATAATTGGCTTGTGATAAATTTTATGTTCTTGTGTAACTAATAAGAGATTTTTCCATGTCGCATTAACTTTGTTATCTTCCATTAATGCGCTCCAAAAGGTTTTTGGCATTTGTTGTAAATTACATTTGGAATGACATTTTTTTATTAAGTAAAACTTGTGTTCATTAATTAAACTTTCATTATTAAGTAAGAATTCAATAAACTCAAGTTCTTCATTAGTACTGTCATCAAGTCGGAAATGTACATTTTCAATATATGTATTGAGATTATTGTCAATATAATTGATTAAATTTTCAGTATTTGAATTTTTTATACAGGAGTAATTAGCAAGCTCAAAGTTGTCTAATGGTGCATTGTATCCTTCTAAGATGTATTTAATCATGCTTAAATTGATCTCATAGTAATTAAATTTATCAATGAAATCGAAAAGTGAGTGTTCATTAGTTTTGTGTGGATCTAATTTTTTAAATTTTATCTTAAGTAATTTGATAAGGTTCTTAACTTCATCTATAAGGTTAGATTTCTCATAGTAGTTTAAAAAGTCAGTTTTACCTATAATATATTGCCTCACCCTATCATTTGCATTTTGATTTACAATATCTATTGTGCTACAATGTTCAAGCATTAATTCGAAGACTAAATTTTTATTTTTATTTGGAAATTCATTGCGAATGAAGATCATATTCCAAAGATCATTAAATACTGGAGTTAGGTACCTAATAAATAATCCAGAGTATTTGCCTGCTTCAATATATGTGTTGATGAATGAAAGGTGTAAACTCTCTCCGTCAGATAACTGATTCAATAAAATGTTAAACCTTTTACGATTACTATTTGAATCAAATTCAATTAAGTAATCTATTAGATTAATATTAAGTGAACTATATTCTTTAAAGTCACGAGGCCAAATTTTTTTGAGAATTGCTTCCGGAGATGTAAGTTTATAATTAAATGGTAGTGGGTTTTGTTCTTTGACAGAGTGGATAAAGTCATTGTCTCCTTTTGTTATTCCTCCTTCAATGAAGAAGCTAATATATGACGTATAACTTTCATCTATATAACCATTTTTTAATAGATACGTTAGCAATGGCGGAATTTCTAATTTCTTAAATTCGCCTTTAATTGAATCTTCAACCATGAATTCATATATATTCCATTGTTCAATTTCTTCAATTTGTCCGTTCAATTTATTTATTTCATCTGTTAGTGCATCAACGTTTAATTTAATTAAGTCTTCTTTATCTGCATATGACTGTTCTGGATCAATATTATCTTCTATTTGCTTGAAAGATATTCCTGAATTTTGCTTGTAGTTATTATCATGTGGGTTATAGCCAAATTGTATGTTTGTTTGGTCTTTAAAGCGATTAAAATTTTTACTTTGGATTATTTCTGATTTGCTAATAGTTTCTCCCTCGATATTAAAGTTGAAAATGGGTCTATTTTGTATATGTAATAACTCGTAGAATTTACATAAATATATCATTCTTAGCTCATTGGTGCTTTTTTGGGTTTGGTCTTTTTTTCGTTGTATTTGATCTCGAAGTTTTTCTATTTTTTCAAGTTTATTTTGACTTAATGATTTAGCCCATTGTTTTTTACTTGCTAATATTTTATTAATTATACTCTGATCACTGTAAAGATTTGCAAAGTCAGAAGGATAAACATTTTTATATACAACAAATGCAAATAATTTGCATAGTTTGAGTTCCTCACGTTTTAACTTTTTTCTTATGATATCAAATTCATTCAAAATGTTTATTAAAACTCTCATTTCCTTAACATATAGGGAAAGATCAGAAACTAATTCTTTAAATTCATCATCAAATTCAACATCTTCAATTGTTTCAAGGTAATTACAGAATTTACTTTCTGAGTTTGACGAATTTATGATCGGAATAATTGGAATTATATAATCGAAAAATTTAGTGCGTTCTCCATTAGTAAATAAGTCATCTTTTAAGGCATAAATGAATACAACATCATGTTTAATAGACGAAGATTGGTTGATAAGGAAGTTGATTTCTCTGAGTTTTGAAAAAATTGAAATGTTCATAAATCTGTCCAGATCTTCAAATATGACAACATTAAATTTAGTCTTTTGAAAGAAGTAAATAATCTCGTCTAAATATTGGTTCAGAATTGAGCTTTCACTTCCATTATCAATCTCAATTGAACCGTTTCCATTTTTTAGGTTGAGCTTTTTTATATTTATACGATTCAGAAACCTTATGCTTTTCCATAGAAAAATAGAATTACCTATAATAAATACAATTATTCTAAATAAATTTATTAATGGTTCATTACTATGTATGAATCTAAACCACGACTCTTCGTGTATTAGGTTTATTTTTGAAAGCAAATTGGGATAAAATAATCCTAAAAAGGACCATGACCAAAGGATGATTCCAGTAATAAAAAGTGTTATACTTTGACCAGGGAGGTGTCTAATTCTATCAAATTTTGAATCTGGTAATTTTCTCTTATCAACACGATGTATGATTTGTTTAAGGATGCTATCTTCTAACTGCTCTGTTGTAAGTATTTTCTTTTTTATCTTACCATTTTCATCAATCTGTTCATCTGTGAAATATGCCAATGAAATATCTAGGTAATTAAATTCAGGATAATGTTTTTTGAATGATTGTATAATACTAGTTTTACCAGAACCATATGGACCACTGATTGCAATGTTTTTTATCCTATCCCTTTTATTAAGAATACATTTTAGGGTGTTAATATATTCATCATTCTTTGGTATATTATCTTTTGGTAGAAGAGATAAGATTTCGTCTTTTTTTAGAAATGTACTCTCTACTTTATTAATAGCAATTTTCAGAAGTTTTTCTATACCTATTAATATTGAAAGAGCTAGTTGTTTAACTTTAGTCATAGTATCGTCTGATAATTTGTCATATCCTCAAGCTTAAAAGTAATCATAATACACAAATAAATTGGTAGTTGTATTTAAGTTATTATTTTTAGGTTATGGATATTAAAATGAGTTTAAAACAAATAGTAGAAGATTTAGCCAAAGAGTTTGGTGAAAACAAATATATTCAAGGACTTATTCAGCTTGTTTCTGTAGGAGGTATTCCTTTTGGTCCTGCGATTAGTGCAAGTGTGGTCACTGCCTATAATAATTATCTGTCTCAAAAAATGCGAATATTTTTTAAAGAATTAAATTCAGGTGATATAATCTTAAATGAAGATGTAATTTATAATAATGATTTTCTTCATGCATACTTCTCTACACTTAATTATGTAGTTAACACTCGAACTGATAAAAGAATAATACATTTTGCTAAACTATTAAAAAGTTTATACTCACATGACTTGTCTATAGAAAACCATGAGGAGTACAGTAAAATACTGGATGAAATAACAGATAGGGAGTTTGCAATGTTAGTAATTAAAAAGGAATTTGAACATTCATATGGAATTATGGATAATGATAAGAATGAAGCGCAAATGACTCAGTCTTATTGGGATGTATACGTAAAATCTTTATTTCATCACATTGACATACACCCAGATGATGTTGACTCATTACATTCAAGAGTACAAAGAACGGGATGTTATTTGAAATTTAATGGTTTTTTTGAAGATTCACCGAATCAACATGGTAATACTACAGCTATATTTAAAGAGATTTGTAATATTGTTGAGGAGGAGAGTGTACTAGTTAATACTTAAAGAATACTATTGATTATGGGTGATTTCTTCGAGAAAGTACTGTAGTCAAATAAATACTATATTACAATGATAGAGTATAATGAGCTTCGGAAAATTGCTTTTGCTAGATTCAAAGATGCAAAAACATTGCACTCTCAAGGGAGATATAATGGAGCATCATATCTTTGTGGGTATGCAGTTGAAGTTAAGTTAAAGGCAAGAATCTGTAAAAACTTAAATTGGAGTGGGTTTCCCAGTACAAATGCAGAGTTTAAAGGACTGTCTAGCTTTAAAACTCATAATCTTGACATACTATTATCTTTAAGTGGAAAGGAAGCCGAGTTAAAGAGTCGGCTTTTGGCAGAGTGGTCAATAATTCAAGAATGGGATCCCGAAGCAAGGTATTCACCGGTTAGTAGTGTTAGTAGGGAAGATTCTCAAGAACGAATAGATGCAGTTCATTCATTAATAGCATTCATATGAAATCGACATTTGAAAAGATATATAAGGCATTAGAAATATTCGCCCAAAAGCATGGCGAATTTAATTTTTGTGGTGTTTTTTTAAGAGAAGACTCTAATGATAAGTGGGACTTAATTTTATCGTCAGAATGGATGTTGCAAAATAAAGGGAAGGCTCTTAGAGAAATAACCGATATTTTACCAAAAAAATTGAATCAATTTGAACTAATTAAATTATCCCGCATTGTAATATTGGAAGAAGAACAGGTTAATTCCTTTTCCCAGGCATTTTCCATTAGTGGTGGTAGTAGTCTAGAGATATCCAATTCTAATATTTTTGGAATGCAGATTAAACTTGCATATTTAAAGGATTGTAAATCTTACCTTTAATCTCGATAATCTGCGAGCAATAATGTGTTTTTTGTGCAGAAAGCTCGGTTATTTGGGCGTTTAATGCCGTGTTAAATAGTCAGATGTGACTAATAAAAAAAATATCGAAGTTAATTACCCCGATATTTTCCTACTCACGCAGCTTGAGTGATGCTCTCTAAATCCACCAAGCGTATTGCTAAGAAGTTTATTTCTTTTTACTTGGTTTTAAAGATGGATGATTTGAAGGAGTCTCCTTATTATCTCTTCTTCTTCTATCCAATGTACCATCTTGCTTTTTGGGTTTTGGCCCAGGCTTTATTGCTGTTATCATATCTGTTAATTTTACCCTAACAGGCGGGTCGCCTATAAACCTACTTTAAATGTACTATTTTCATGTCTCTTTACTAAGATAGGTCATTTTGGCTGATTATAATAGTTATATGACTGTTGGTTATATGTTTTCTTACGGAAAGTGACTTAGAATAACTCTTGACCTCTTAAATTAAGAGGTCGCTTTTCAAAGTATGCTTGACTTTAGCTACTTTATAAGAAAATATATTACCCACTTAACAATTGTTCCAAGCGCATAATCCTTGTTTGATTAAACCGCACAGAAGAATTATTTTCATCAATGGCTTTATTCAGATTCTTTATGCTAGTATCAATATCTTGAATTTGCAGATTCAGTTTTGAAACTTCTGAATTATGCGCAATTATCAAGTTTTTAACTTTTAAACGATACTGGTTGATTTTAAAAAGTAGATTGGCTGATGAATCTAATGACAGTTTATGAGGCGTGATTAGTTTAAAATCTGCCAGTATGTTATTTGTTTTAACCGCTTTCTGATATTCACCGTTTAGATAAGTGTTGTACAGATCTGTATCTGATAACAGCAATGCAGCCTCAAGTTTTTTTATTTTTATCTCCTTTATTTCGATAATCTGCAAGCAAAAGTGTGATTTTTGCGCAGAAAGCTCTGTTATTTGTGCTTTTAAAGCTGTGTTTTCTGCGCAAAAGTTAGCGATTGTACTATCTGTATTGACAATCATTTGGCGTATTTCATCAGTATTTAAGATGCCATTAACCTCAATTTTGGTATTTTTTGACCGTTCAATTGGTGAATTAAGCGGTAAGCTAACCGGTAAATTATCTGGTGAAAACTCACCGGAAGCTTTCTTCTTTCGTATTTCATAGTTAGCCTTAGCTCTGCATTTTTCGGAGCAGTAATTGGCATCTGCGCGTTTAGCTTCAAATTCAGCAGAGCAAAGAATGCATTGTTTCTTCATAATAGTTTAGTTGACGGTTGACAGTTGACTATTGTTGTTTTGGGAGTTAATGTGTATAAAACGAATGAGTTACAGTGTTGTGATAAAAAAAGCTGTGTCAATTCGCATTTGTCGTGATTTTTAGTTTGTTGACAGCGCATTATTTTTTAATGTTACATAACTAATAGAAAATATAAGGTTTATGACGGGCATCAAGAGTTGTCAACTGTCAACTGTCAAGTTGAGCTTTGTGCCACTTACGTACCGTTTCGTGACTGGCATTAACAATGCTGCCTATTTCTCTATATGACATATTCCCACGTTCAAGCAATTCAAGCGCAAATAACTTGCGATGGACATTAGTTAACTTTGTCGGGCTTTTTGTCTTTTCAATAGCAGATTTAGCGTTATTCAAAAAGAAGTTACTCAATGCAATGGCACCCTCCATAGCTCGTTCGCTAATAGATTCTTTGGAATCTTCGCCACAAGTCCAATATAACATTTGTAGTATTAGCGCAAAACGAATGCTGTATGTGTCAAACTTGGCGTAAAAGCCTTTGATTCTTGGACAAACGTTACTGCTATTCACTAAGGCTGCATTGTTGTTGTAGTAATCAATATACATTGCCTTGGCAATCGGTGATAATTCAAGTAGTGTAGGAGATAGTATACCATTTTGGTTTCTTTGTAAAGGCAGGTTCAATAAGTTGTTAATTAATTGTGAGTAATTTACCAATACAGACTTTGGCATATCATCTTCTGAGAAGTTTTCTTTTTTTGCATTAGGTGCATTAACAAACAGAATTCTTTCAATAAAACCATTTTTATCACGATCATCTTTAAATAAGCTAGGAAGTAACTCGGTCTGAATACCACCAATGACACTAATGTGAGGAGACATAATTGAAATGGGTTGGCTTCCCACTCGATTCACTAGTATTGGCTTGCGTGACCATATTTTTAGCCATACTTCCTGGTCACTGCCTTTATTGTACTTTCCCATATTATTAAACCATCCTCTCAACTCATCAAAGTAAACACCAATACCACGTTGGTTATGATAATGGATGCGGTACATGGCTTCAAGAGTGGCATCATCTGCAAGAACTTGTTGCAGGTGTGGTTCAATTATGGATTCAGAACCTTCACCTTTTTTACCTTTATTGTACTTCTGATATTCTTTCAACTGCTCTTGGTAGATATTAAAAAATATCTGGTTTTTCTCAAATAAAGGTTTTAATGCCAATGATATAGTATGGCTTTTTGCGACTCCGGTTTCGCCAACAATTGCCATAAATAAGCTAGCTCCTTCATGCCAACTGTTTTTAACTCTGACCTCATGTGTATTTCCAATTGCAACACTAGATGTATAAAGAACTGAACTAAGAACGTATTCAATTGGGAAGTTAAGTCCCATTTTTGCTTCCATAGTATAGTCCTGTATTGGCTTGGGAAAGGCTTCAAATATTGGATTAATCATGTTGCCTCCCTTCTGTTAAATCAAGTAAAGCAATCTGATTGTTGATAGGAGTGTGGGTTAATGGTATTTTCACAACTAACACACTACTGCCTTCACTCCGTTGGGAATGAATAGCTTTTTGTATTGTGACAAAGGCATCAAAGTCTGTAAGCGAACTTAAACCATCTGCGTGATATTCTAATTCTCGAACTTCTTCACACGTTTCTTTATAGAATCTTGCATACTTGTTTTTGTCAATAGTATCAAGTTTACGCATTTTCTGGTCGATTAATTCACTTAATCCATATACTGGATTACAATTAGGATAATTATCTACTCCCATTATTTATCGCTTAAAAGGTTTAACAAATCTTGCTTCAAATAATATACGGTACTTCCTAGTTTTTTATAACTCAGTTTTCCATTGTTGCGCTGGTTCCAAAACCAGGTAGTTTTTCTGTTGAACTCAATTTTTGCATCTTTTTCAGAGATATATTCATCAAGACATGTTGAAGATTTGGAGTTGCCATCTTCAAGCATACTTCGCAGTTCTATAACTGAATTCTTTATAAACTCATAATCTTGTGCTGGAAGGAATACCATACTTTGCTTCTGGTAGTTTCCTGTTTTGAAATTGTCTTTCATGTTTCTTTGCGTTTTATTTTTTTAAAGCATGCTGCGAAGAAATATGAATCCTAAAAACAAAAAGGGGTTAGCTTTTTTTAGTTCTGAGAAAAGCTAACCCCTTTGTTAAAGATGATTTTATTAACCGAATAGAATGTCAAATTTCATGTATTTATTTACTTTTTGTTTAACATGAGTATCCCAAGCCTTATTGTCATCCATGTAACCTAATTCTTGTCTGTTTTTTATCCATTCTTCTTTTGTTGGAAAATCTTCCGTATTAAAGCTGATTGTGCAAAGTGGATATAGTAGTTTACTAATTCCTTTTTTTGAACTCTTTTGAAACCGAAAGCATTCTTTTAGTGATGTGATATCAATATCATTAATTGAAACACTGCAGATGGAGGTTAATGCATAGTCTTGTAAGTCAATATACTCTAGTTCATTAAAATTTAATATATCCATTTTGACTTCATCTAAATACTCTTCAGAGAGTGTTTTCATGGCCTTTGATATACCTGGTGCATTTAGATTTGATGATTTTTTTGTTTTATATTCTTTTACAGCATTAATGTTTTGTTTTTGGTTGTAAAAGTGATTTAAGAAGTTTGGTATGTATCCTGTAGTATCAATTGATTTAAATATGTTACCAAGCTTCAAATAATTAATTGATTCGATAAATTGGTATTTTACTTTGGCTTCTTTTCGTAATTGACTAATATAACTGTTTATTAATTTATTTTTTTCTGAGTAAATATATTTAATGATATCAATGCCAAAAACATAAGCGATTAGTTGAAGGTTTGATTTCATAACTAATGTTACATCCTTATTCGATACAATAGGATTATCAAAAAGAAGATTTATTACTTTATGGTTCTTTGCTAAAATATCTCTATTTTCATATATTTGATAGTTTGTATTGTCGAAATATAACTTTAGATGAAAGAGAATGTATAATGAGATTTTATTTTCGTGTACTAACCTTTTACACTTATTTTCAATAAGGTCTTCGATTTGATTTATTATTTCTGAAATATTGTAATTGTCTTCTCCAAATAATCGATCCATTAATGAATAGTCGGTTTGTGAGTAGTCATTATGGGCATTTTCTAATTTATTTATTATTGATGATGATAGTTTCATTATAAATCAAATTTCTCCATTTCTTTTTCTACAGTGCTAACTAACATCTTTGCATAAATTTGAGTAGTCCTGATTGATTTGTGGGCAAGAATTTTTTGTACAACAGGTAAGGGTATACCTTTATTTAATGCTATCGTTGCAAATGTGTGTCTTGCCACATGATGGGTAAGTTCTTTTTTTATATTTGCTAATACCGCGATGTTTTTTAGATAATCATTCACTTTCTGATTTGAGTATCTAGGTAAAATAAATCCTCCAACTTCTCGGTCTGGATGTGTATTGTATTTATCAATTATTTCTTGTGTCTGAGATATAATTGGAATATGAAGAGGAGCTTTTGTTTTGTCGGACTCTTCTACGTATAAAGCAGTTTTTCCTTTGTCTGTCTTAATGATATTGTTGGTCGTTAAGTTGTATGCATCTGTGTATCTAAGACTAGTAAAACAAGAAAATAAGAAAAAGTCTCGAACTTGATCAAGAGTTTTGTTATTGGAGAAGTCAATTTTTCTGATTGCATTTATTTCTTCTTCTGTCAAGAAACTTCTGGTTGTGGGAGTGTTTTTTAAAGGAAAGTGGATGTATGGATTTTTAGAAATGATTTCTTCGCGTACTGCTTTGTGAAGCATAGTTCGTAGGCGAGAATGGTGCTTATTAATTGTGTTACGTTTAACTTTTTTTCCATTAGGATCTCGATACATTGTAAGCATATACATGTCGTATTGCTCAATAAATTCAAGGTTGATTTGATTAAATGGATAGTCTTTATTCTTGTAGATATTATTAATGAATTGTTCGTAGATATTGTAAGATGATTGGTAATGGTCACAAGTGTTTTCTGCATTTTCACCTTTTTTCCTCATGTCTTCGATATGTTCTGCCATATATTCAAGCAGAAAGCGTTTTTCTTTTCGGTCACCTTTTAAAATTTGTATAATAATCTTGGCTGATACTGGTTTTCCATCATCAAGTAGCTTTCTTCTAATACGGTTTACTTCTGATTCTGCTTCAGTTAACTCATCATTGATCGCCATATTTTTCTTTGCTCGTCCTTTTGCAACGTCCCATCCATTTTCATTAATGTAATAGTTGGTTGCAAATTCACTTTTTCTTCTATCGATTATTAAGCGACCATAGATTTTGTATTCGTCTTTACCTCTAGACTTATTTTTATTCAGATAAAATTTTAAAGAGAATGAATCTGCCATATGAAAGGGTTAGTTAAAATGTTTCACCTAATTTAAATTTCTACTCTTTGGTGAAGAATAGGTGAAACAAAAATAGGAAAAAGCTGAAAAAATAAAAACGAATAAAAAACAAAATCCCTTTGTGGCAAAGGGATTTGAAGTATTCTGAAGAGTTTTGAAATCTAATTAGTGGAGCTGCAGGGAATCGAACCCTGGTCCATACAAGGAAGCCATATGCTTTCTACATGTTTAGCTTTGACTTAATTTTCGAATAACAGCTGGATCAAAGCTACCGACTATTACCTTATCTTCTTAAATTTCGGAAAAAGCCCGAAGCTTACCTTTTCCTAGTTCTGATTTACCAGCATCTCTGAACCGAACCGCCTCAAAACTTAGCATTCGAGAGATGTCTTGTTCCGGCATCTAATGCCGGAATTATGCTTATCTACTATACTTCGATTAAGCTGCAAGAGCGTAATTATTTTCGCCAATTAAAATGGTTGAGATCCGAGATTAACGAGCCAGCATCACGACGCTCGACATGCTTACATACCACTTTGCCATGCTGTCAAATCCACGTCAGCCCCAAGTGAAATATGGTGCAAAGATAATAAAATTACTCCAATAAAAATTTAAATTTCTTTCAACAGAGATATGGTCTGAACAGGATTTTTGGATTTGAAAACATAACTACCTGCAACCAAAACATCTGCACCACAATCTAATAATTTTCTGGCATTGGTATTATCTACCCCTCCATCAACTTCTATCAAAGCACTACTATTTTTCTTAAGTATAAGTTCTTTTAATCGTTCAATTTTTGGATAAGTATTTTCAATAAATTTCTGACCTCCAAAACCTGGATTAACTGACATGAGTAATACCAAATCTAAATCAGTAATAATCTCTTCAAGTTGAGCAACGGGGGTGTGAGGATTTAATGTTACCCCGGCCTTCATACCTTCTTTATGAATTGATTGAACAGTGCGGTGGAGGTGAGTACATGCTTCGTAATGAACATTGTAAATGTCTGCTCCTGCATTTTTAAATGCTTTAATGTAACGATCAGGATCTACAATCATAAGATGAACATCCATTGGTTTTTTGCATTTATCTTTAATAGATTCTAAAACTGGAATGCCGAATGAAATATTAGGAACAAACACACCGTCCATAATATCAAGGTGAAACCAATCAGCTTCACTTTTATTGATCATGTCTACTTCAGATGACAAATTGCTGAAATCAGCTGCTAATAAAGACGGAGCAATCAAATGTTTCATCGGGGTATTAATTTTAATTTGCCGCAAAAATACAATAGAATACAATATCAAAAAAATCACTTTTTAAGATAAACTTGAAATCTAATGAATTTTTACTCACTCTATAATTTGGGGACCAGGTAGGAATTACCCCAAAAATGAACGTAGAATTTTACTACGATAGGTATTCTTCAGCCTTTTAATGGCTTTTTCTTTTATTTGTCGAACTCTCTCTCTAGTTAAATTAAATAGTTTCCCAATTTCTTCAAGTGAATAGGGAGGTTCTCCATTTAATCCGTAATATAACTTAATAATATCAGACTCTCTGGTGGAAAGGGTTGCTAATGATCTTTCTATCTCTTTTCGTAGCGAATCGTCTAATAAATGAGTGTCAGGACTAATGGTGTCTGATGATAATAGTACATCATATAAAGTATTGTCTTCGTCTTTCTTTAATGGTGCATCCATTGATAAGTGTCGAGATGATACTTTAAGTGCTTCACCAACTTCTTTAGGTGCAATTTCTAGTACTTTAGCTATTTCTTCAGCGGTAGGCTCTCTTTGAAAATCTTGCTCTAACCTCGAAAAGGCATTGTTTACTTTATTTATTGATCCTATTTTATTTAACGGCAGGCGCACAATACGCGCTTGTTCAGCTAAAGCTTGCAATATCGATTGACGTATCCACCAAACAGCATAACTAATAAATTTAAAGCCGCGTGTTTCGTCAAATCTTTGGGCTGCTTTTATCAGGCCCAGATTGCCTTCATTTATTAGGTCGGGCAGGCTTAAGCCTTGATTTTGATATTGTTTCGAAACGGATACAACAAACCTTAAGTTGGAGTTTATGAGTTGTTCCAGTGCTTTATTATCACCAGTTTTAATTTTTTTTGCAAGACTAACCTCCTCTTCTGCAGTTAGAAGCCGTACTTTACCAATTTCGTGGAGGTATTTATCAAGAGAGGGGGTTTCTCGGTTGGTTACCTGTTTTGTAATTTTAAGTTGTCTCATTTTTAACAGTTATTGTGTAGTTTAGGGGCTTCTTCATTCTATAACATGTTTTTAATCATTTGGTTCGTGTGTTGTTTTTAAAATTGCAGAAAAAAAAAGAAAACACAAAGGTAAATGCTGTTTTATTTTATGAATTAACTGTTTAATGTTATTAAATTATTTTGATCAGATACAAAGATTACATACATTTGTCCAGACAAGTAAAAAGTTGATGCCTGTCAGGTATTCAATTCTTTAATTAACTTTCAATTTAAATAAGAATTTTATTTAGTTCTAAGGACTTTCCTTATTCTATAGATTATGTACGATATTTTAGAGCTTAACAAAAAGCTACTTGCCGATTTGCGACAAATCGCTAAAGATCTTAATATAAAGCGAGTTGAGTCGTTTAAAAAACAGGATCTTATTTACAAGATTCTTGATGAGCAGGCTATTCAGGTTACTGAAAAAAAGAAGCCAGCTAAAAAAGATAATCAAGCAGATAAAAAACCACGATCTAAAAGACCACGTACTCAGCGTGATGGTGGATTGGTAGCATCTTCTGTTTCTTCTAAGGTGGCTGAAGCTGCCAGTTCTATGACTGATGAACCTCAGGCTGAGAAGCCGCAGGAAGAAAAACCAAAGGCTGAAAAGACGCCAGTTAAGAAGGCTGAGAAGGTAAAATCAGAAAAGCCTAAAGCAGAGAAGGTAAAACCTGCTAAGGAGCCAAAAGTTGAAGAGCCAGTTCCTGAGGAAAAGGTTGAAGCGAAAGCTGAAGATAAAAAAGACGAAGGAGTTACTAAGATAGAATCTCCATCTTCTGAAGCTCCTGTAAAAGAGTTGAAAAAGCGTGATGATCGAAAAGAGCGTTCAGATAGAAGTGAACGTCCTGAAAGAGATCATCGCAACCAGGATGACAAAGGCGGAAGAAAATGGCAGGATAAAAATAAAGACCGCAGACAGTTTGATCGTAAGGATGAAAAACCTTATGAGTTTGAGGGTATTATTTCTGCGTCGGGTGTTTTAGAAATTATGCCTGATGGTTATGGATTCCTTCGTTCTTCAGACTATAATTACCTGAATTCTCCAGATGATATATATGTGTCTCAATCACAAATTAAATTATTTGGTTTAAAGACGGGTGATACTGTGTTGGGATCTATTCGACCTCCAAAAGAAGGAGAGAAGTATTTTCCTTTAATAAAGGTTGAGCTTATCAATGGCAGAACTCCTGCTATTGTGCGCGACCGTGTTCAGTTCGATCACCTAACGCCAATCTTTCCAGATGAGAAATTTAATTTGACAGATGGACCAAAATCAAACCTTTCATCTCGTGTAGTTGATATGTTCTCACCAATTGGTAAAGGGCAGCGTGGTTTGATTGTTGCTCAGCCAAAAACAGGTAAAACCGTATTGCTTAAGGATGTGGCAAATGCAATTGCTTCTAATCATCCTGAAGTATATATGATTATTCTGTTAATTGATGAACGTCCTGAGGAAGTAACCGACATGGCCAGAAGTGTAAATGCAGAGGTAGTGTCGTCTACATTTGATGAACCAGCAGAACGTCATGTGAAAGTGGCTAACATTGTGCTTGAAAAAGCTAAGAGAATGGTTGAGTGCGGACACGATGTGGTTATTCTTTTAGATTCGATTACTCGTTTGGCTCGTGCTTATAATACTGTTTCGCCAGCATCAGGTAAAGTATTGTCGGGTGGTGTGGATGCAAATGCTTTACACCGTCCAAAACGATTCTTTGGTGCAGCGCGTAATATTGAAAATGGTGGTTCTTTAACCATTATTGCAACAGCATTAACAGAAACTGGTTCGAAGATGGATGAGGTAATCTTTGAAGAATTTAAAGGTACGGGTAATATGGAACTGCAGTTGGATCGTCGTTTGTCGAACAAGCGTATTTTCCCTGCTGTGGATGTCAACTTGTCAAGTACACGTCGCGAAGACTTATTGATGGATCCGGAATTTATGAATCGTATATGGATATTGCGTAATTATCTTTCGGATATGACTCCGGTAGAGGCAATGGAATTTTTACACGATAGAATGAAGAAGACCAATTCAAATGAAGAGTTCCTTATCTCAATGAATGATAATTAGGATATTTCACCAATAATAGAACAGGTGGCCGTTTGTGAATAACAAACGGCCATTTTTTTATTTTTAATAATTATAAATAGCACTGTTTTATTGAAATTGTAATGTTGACATTGCAATTAAATGGCAAATGATTTTACATTTGTATAGTTAATAAATGACTATGCAATCATTTTTTGAAACACATAAGTACCTGCTTAAACATCTTGGAGTGCCGGTTAAAAGGGAGCTGATGGATCGGATTGATTGGAATCACAGGTTAATCGGTATAAAAGGTGCAAGAGGAGTTGGTAAAACGACATTTCTTTTAGATATAGCAAAAAGAAGGTTTGGGTTTGATAAAAGCTGTTTGTATGTCAATTTAAACAATCTTTACTTCACCGAAAGATCGATTATTTCATTTGCAGACGAGTTTCAGAAAAAAGGGGGAAAAATCTTAATTCTGGATCAGGTCTACAAATATCCCGAGTGGTCGAAAGAATTAAAATACTGCTACGATCATTTCACCGATTTGAAGATTGTGTTCAGTGGATCAGCTGTAATGCGCCTGCGAAAATCTGACTTAAAAGATTGCGTAAAAGTATACAATCTGGAAGGCTTTTCATTTCGTGAATATTTAAACATGGAAGCGGGGACAGATTTTCAACCTATATCCCTTGATGATATCATAAATAATCATGTTGAAATATGTGAAGATGTTATAAGTAAGGTTAAGCCCTTAGCTTATTTTTCCAACTATCTTGAGCACGGTTATTATCCTTTTTTCCTCGAAAAGAGAAATTATCTCGAAAATGTGGTTAAAAATATTAACCTGATTTTAGAGATTGATATCAGTTATCTTGAGCAAATAGAATTGAAGTATTTGCCCAAATTACGTAAATTGCTGTATTCAATTGCAAAAGTTGCTCCTTTTCAGCCAAATGTGAGCCGTTTAAGTCAGGAGATTGAAACCTCAAGAGCAACAGTGATGAATTACTTGAACTACCTGAAAAATGGTCGATTAATCAATTTACTTTTTGAAGATGGAGAGGTGGCAAAAAAGCCGGCAATGGTTTATTTGCACAATTCTAATCTACTATCTTCAGTGATGCATGGAGATGTGGATCAGATAAAGTTAAATCGCACATTCTTTTTAAATCAGGTTGGTGTTGAAAACAGTATTGACCTGGGAAAGAAAGGAGACTTTCTTGTGAATAAGCAATTCGATTTTACCATTATTGAAGAAGGACAAGTGAAGGATAAAACATATGATGGTTGGTATAGCCATGATATGTTAGAAGTGGGATCGGCGAATGAGGTGCCTTTGTGGTTGTTCGGATTTTTATATTAGAATTAATTCTTTTGAATTATATATTGATATAACCAATTAATTATTAGGAGTATATAAAATGGCTAAAGAAAAAAAGTTTATTACCTGTGATGGTAACCATGCTGCTGCTCATGTTGCATACATGTTTAGTGAAGTGGCTGCTATTTACCCCATCACACCTTCTTCCAATATGGCAGAAAATGTAGACGAATGGGCTGCAGCCGGAAGAAAGAACATTTTTGGAGAAACCGTTAAAGTAGAAGAAATGCAATCAGAAGCCGGAGCTGCAGGAGCAGTGCATGGTTCATTGCAAGCTGGTGCTTTAACTTCAACATTTACTGCATCTCAAGGATTATTGTTGATGATCCCTAATATGTATAAGATATCAGGTGAGTTATTACCGGGTGTTTTCCATGTTAGTGCTCGTAGTTTGGCTGCTCAGGCCTTATCAATCTTTGGTGACCATGCTGATGTTATGTCTGCTCGTCAAACCGGATTTGCTATGTTGGCAACAGGTAGCGTGCAGGAAGTAATGGATTTGGCTGGTGTTGCTCACTTAGCATCTATTAAAACACGTGTTCCTTTCATGCATTTCTTTGATGGATTCCGTACATCTCACGAAATTCAAAAAGTTGAGTTGATGGAACAGGATGATTTGGCTGGTTTGGTTGATCAGAAAGGTCTTCAGTCGTTCCGCGATAATGCATTGAATCCAGAGCACCCTGTTACCAGAGGTACAGCTCAAAACCCTGATGTATATTTCCAGGCTCGTGAGGCGCAAAATTCATTCTATGATGCATTGCCAGATGTTGTTGCTGATTACATGGATGAAATCAGTAAAATTACAGGTCGTAAGTATCGTCCGTTTGATTATTACGGTGCTGAGGATGCTGAGCATATTGTGGTTGCAATGGGATCTATTTGTGATACAATTAAAGAAGTAATTGATGCAGAGGTAGCGAAAGGTGAGAAAATTGGTTTGATCGCCGTTCATTTGTATCGTCCTTTCTCAGCAAAATATTTCTTCGAAGCATTCCCTAAAACAGTTAAGAAAATTGCTGTTTTAGATCGTACTAAAGAGCCGGGAGCTAACGGAGAGCCTTTGTATTTAGATATTCGTGATTTATTCTACGGAAAAAAAGATGCACCTGTTGTTGTAGGTGGTCGTTATGGTTTATCTTCAAAAGATACTACACCAGCTATGATGTTGAGTGTGTACGAAAATTTGAAAAAAGACGAGCCTAAGAATAACTTCACAGTAGGTATTGTTGATGATGTAACATTCACTTCATTACCATTATTACCTGAATTCAGTTTAGCTGCTGATGGTACTTTCGAAGGTAAATTCTATGGTTTAGGTTCAGATGGTACTGTAGGTGCTAATAAGAACTCAATTAAAATTATTGGTGATAACACAGATAAATACGCTCAGGCATATTTTGCATACGATTCAAAAAAATCGGGTGGTATCACTATTTCTCACTTACGTTTTGGTGATACACCAATTCGTTCACCTTATTTGGTAAATACTCCAGACTTTGTGGCTTGTCACGTACCAGCATATTTAAATATGTATGATATGTTGAAAGGCTTGAAAAAAGGTGGAACATTCTTATTGAACTGTTCTTGGAGCGAAGCTGAGTTGGAAACTCGTTTACCAAATCACGTAAAAAGTTTCTTAGCTGAAAACGAAATTAAATTCTATACAATTGATGCTACTAAAATTGCTGTAGAAATTGGTTTGGGTAACCGTACCAATACTATCATGCAGTCTGCATTCTTTAAAATTGCTAACGTAATTCCTTACGATCAGGCAGTTGAAGAAATGAAGAAAGCAATTGTTAAGTCTTTCGGTAAAAAAGGAGAAGGTATTGTAAACATGAACTACCAAGCTGTAGAGCAAGGTGGTCAGGTTGCTGAAATTACCGTTCCAGCTGAATGGGCTAAATTAAAAGATTCATTTGTAGCACCAAATAATCCTAATGCACCGCAGTTTATTCAGGACTTTGTATTCCCTGTAAATGCTCAAAAAGGTGATGATTTACCTGTAAGTATTTTCAAAGGTCGCGAAGATGGTACTTTGCCTCCGGGAACAACTGCTTTTGAAAAACGTGGTATCGCAGTTGATATTCCTGAGTGGAAAATGGATAACTGTATTCAGTGTAACCAATGTGCTTATGTTTGTCCTCATGCTGCCATTCGTCCTTTCTTATTAGATGAGGCTGAATTAGCAGGTGCTCCTGAAGGAACAGAGGCTAAGAAAGCAAACGGTAAAGGATTTGATGGCTTGCAATATCGTATTCAGGTAAGTGCATTAGACTGTACTGGTTGCGGTAACTGTGCTGATGTTTGTCCGGCTAAGACAAAAGCTCTTGAGATGAAGCCTTTGGATAGTCAAATGGCTGAGGCTGAGCGTTGGGCATATATGGCTGAAAAAGTTGCGATCAAGGATACCGTTATGGATAAAAACATGAACGTAAAAGCTTCTCAGTTTGCTCAACCATTATTTGAGTTCTCTGGTGCTTGTGCCGGTTGTGGTGAGACTCCATATATCAAGTTAATCACTCAGTTGTTCGGAGAGCGCATGATGATTGCCAATGCTACAGGTTGTTCTTCAATCTATGGTGGATCAGCTCCGGCAACTCCTTATTGTACTAATAAAGAAGGTAAAGGTCCTGCTTGGGCAAACTCTTTATTCGAAGATAATGCTGAGTATGGTTTAGGTATGGCAACTGCAGTTGATAAGATTCGTGATCGTATAGAGCGTTTCATGAATGAATCAATTGATGAAGTTAGCCCAGCTACCAAAACTGCATTCGAAGGTTGGTTAGAAACTAAGAATGATGGTGCTAAATCAGAAGCTGCATCAAAAGCTGTTTTAGCTGCATTGGCTGATGAAAAACATGCTATTGCTAAAGATATTCTGGCTATTAAAGATTATCTGATTAAGAAATCAGTATGGATCTTTGGTGGTGACGGATGGGCTTATGACATCGGTTATGGTGGATTAGACCATGTTATTGCTTCAGGTCAGGATGTGAATATTTTAGTAATGGATACTGAGGTTTACTCAAATACAGGTGGACAATCGTCTAAGTCAACTCCTGTAGGTGCGGTGGCTAAGTTTGCTGCTTCAGGTAAACGTATCCGTAAAAAAGATCTTGGTTTGATGGCTACTACCTATGGTTATGTATATGTTGCTCAGGTGGCAATAGGTGCTAATCAGGCTCAGTACTTCAAAGCATTGAAAGAAGCAGAAGCTTACCCAGGACCATCATTAATTATAGCTTACGCTCCTTGTATCGCTCACGGTATCCGTACCGGTATGGGTAAAACGCAGGAAGAAGGTAAGAAAGCTGTTGAATGTGGATACTGGCACTTGTATCGTTACAATCCAATGAACGAAGAGGAAGGTAAGAATCCGTTTATGCTTGATTCGAAACCACCACAATGGGATAAATTCCAAAGTTTCTTGAGTAACGAGGTTCGTTATACTGCCTTAATGAAAGCTTTCCCTGAAGATGCGAAAGTTTTATTTAACGCAGCAGAGACAAATGCTAAATGGCGCTATAGTGCTTATAAGCGCTTGTCTGAAATTGATTATGAAGTAATTGAATAATTGCAACATATTTTATTAGAAAAGCCGTTCCGTTGGAGCGGCTTTTTTTGTGCTATTACTTGAAATAGTATTTGTTTTTACCGAACTTGATTAAAGGCATTTGTAAGTGCTTCAGAACCATTTGAACAGACAATTTGTTTTATAGTTAGAATAGTATAAAACCCTTTAATATCACCTTAATTATGGATTTAAAGACCACTTACATGGGGATTGAATTGAAGAATCCCATTATTATTGGAGCCAGTAACCTGGTTTTAGACCTTGAAATGGCTAAGAAATTAGAAGATGCTGGTGCTGCAGCAATTGTTTATAAATCGCTTTTCGAAGAACAATTGCACCTTGAAGCTGCCGAATTAGAAGAAGAACTGCATGAGTATGATGAACGTAATGCTGAGATGATTTCTTTGTTCCCTCAGGTTGAACATTCAGGGCCAAGAGCGCATTTGTTAGCACTTAAAAAATTGAAGGAAACGGTTTCTATTCCTGTTATAGCAAGTTTAAATTGCGTATATGATGTAAGCTGGGTTGAATATGCTAAAAATTTGGAACAAACAGGAGTGGATGGAATTGAGTTAAACTTCTATTCGACTATATCAGATGTTGATAAGTCGGCCGGACAAGTAGAGGATGAAAGAATTGAAATTCTGAGAAAAGTTAAAGAAGCTATAAGTATACCGGTTAGTGTAAAGTTAAGTCCTTTCTACACTAATTTAATGAATGTAGTATATCGGATGGATAATAATGGTGCAGATGCATTTGTGCTGTTTAATCGTTTATTTCAACCCGATATAGATGTTGAAAAAGAAGATCTGAAGATGCCTTATAACTTAAGTAATAAAGGCGATAATCGTTTGGCTTTACGTTTTGCTGGTTTATTATCATGTAATATTGATGGCAGTATCTGTAGTAATACTGGTATTATGGATGGCGACGATCTGATTTCAATGATTCTGGCAGGTTCTGATACTGTTCAGGTTGTAAGTACAGTTTATAAAAATGGTGTTGTTCAAATAAGCCGAATGTTGGAAGATCTCACAATTTGGATGAAGAAAAAAGGATATGATAAGATTGAGGATTTTAAAGGTAAGTTATGTAAGAAAAATGTGAAAGATCCACATGCCTATAAACGTGCTCAATATGTTGATTATTTAATGAAATCGAAAGAGTATATGAAAAAATATCCTGTGCATTAAATAAAAAACATTGAAAATAAACCTTTTGTAAAGTGTTAGTTTTATTGAGCTGACACTTTTTTTATGCTCAAACAATTCCAAGTGATTAAAATTTTAAAAAAGATCATATAAAAAATATTCACATTAAAAAATTGATATTTTTTGGTTTTCTGTGCTTTGTCCTGCTAATTATTTATTAATATTATGAAAGATTTCTTGAGGAAACCTTGAGGGTGTTGGTGTCGGGCGTTGACAATGAGGTGATAGAGTGTGTTTCGAACAAGTGTGTATTCCTCTTTCCTAAGTTAAAAAACTAGCGAAAGCTTTTACAATAATTAGGAAATATTGCGATGTTTTAACGAAAATGGGCATAAAGTAATCCGTTGATTCGATTAAATCTACATTTTATATAACTAAATAAATCTAAGTATGAGCAACAAACGAGTTTACACCTTCGGTAATGGTAAAGCCGAAGGAAGATCTGATATGAAAAATCTACTTGGCGGTAAAGGAGCTAACCTGGCCGAAATGAATTTAATTGGAGTGCCTGTTCCAGCAGGTTTTACTATTACAACTGATACTTGTACTGAATATAATGAAATGGGCCGTGAGAAGATGGTCGGTTTGTTACGTAGTGAGGTAAAAGAAGCTATGAAAAAAGTCGAAGCTACCATGAATATGGAATTCGGCTCTAAAGATAATCCCCTTTTAGTATCTGTACGTTCCGGAGCAAGAGTGTCTATGCCTGGTATGATGGATACGGTATTAAACCTCGGAATGAATGATGAATCGGTTTTGGCGATTGCTAAAAAAGCAGGTAACGATCGGTTTGCCTGGGATTCATATCGTCGGTTTGTGCAAATGTATGGTGATGTGGTTTTAGGAATGAAACCCGAATCAAAAGAAGATATCGATCCATTTGAACAGATAATGGATGAGGTAAAGGAAGCCAAAGGAGTGGAGAATGATACAGATCTTGATGTTGATGATTTAAAAGATTTGGTTGTTAAATTTAAAGCAGCCGTTAAAAAAGTAACAGGACATGATTTCCCGGTTGATCCATGGGAGCAATTATGGGGTGCTGTGGCGGCAGTATTTGATAGCTGGATGAATCCTAGGGCTATTTATTATCGTCAAATTAATCAGATACCTGCAGAATGGGGTACTGCGGTTAATGTTCAGGCAATGGTATTTGGTAATATGGGCGATAACTCAGGCACAGGAGTGGCCTTTACCCGTGATGCAGCTACAGGTGAGAATATTTTCAATGGTGAATATCTTATTAATGCACAGGGTGAAGATGTGGTAGCTGGGGTTCGCACACCGCAACAAATTACAAAAGAAGGTTCGCTTCGTTGGGCAAAACTAGCAAAAGTATCGGAAGAAGACAGAGCTACTAAATTTCCATCTTTAGAGGAAGCTATGCCATTGGCCTACGCTGAGTTATTTGATGTTCAGGAAAAGCTGGAAAATTATTTTAAAGATATGCAGGATCTTGAGTTTACTATCCAGGATGGTAAATTATGGATGCTACAAACCCGTAATGGTAAGCGAACAGCTGCTGCAATGGTAAAAATTGCAATGGATATGCTTCGCGAAGGTATGATTGACGAAAAAACAGCTGTTCTTCGTCAGGAACCAAATAAATTAGATGAGTTGTTGCACCCTGTGTTTGATATGGATGCTATGGTTAAAGCAAATGTATTAGCTACAGGGCTTCCTGCATCTCCAGGTGCGGCTACCGGTCAGTTGGTATTTCATGCCGATGAGGCAGGAAAATTCCCGGTTACCATATTAGCTCGTATTGAAACTTCTCCAGAGGATTTGGAAGGTATGGACATTGCACGTGGTATTTTAACCGCTCGGGGAGGTATGACTTCGCATGCAGCTGTAGTAGCCCGTGGTATGGGTAAGTGCTGTGTGTCAGGAGCAGGAGAGTGTAAAATAGATGCTAAAGCTCGTACGTTAGCTGCCGGCGGTATGACTTTTAAAGAAGGAGATTGGATTTCGTTAAACGGATCTACTGGTGATATTTATGAAGGTAAGATTGCCACAAAAGACCCAGAGTTAAGTGGAGATTTTGGTGAGATAATGGAATTGGCTGATAAGTTCAGAAAGATTGATGTTCGTACCAATGCAGAAACCGAAAGGGATGCTAAAGTTGCTCGTGAATTTGGTGCACAGGGGATTGGTTTATGTCGTACCGAGCATATGTTCTTTGAAGGTGAACGTTTGGTTCGAATGCGTGAAATGATTCTGTCAGATGATGAAGCAGGCCGACGTATAGCTTTGGATAAATTATTACCTATACAACGTCAGGACTTTAAAGATGTATTGAATACTATGATTGGCTTCCCGGTTACCATTCGCCTTCTGGATCCTCCATTACATGAGTTTGTTCCTCATGAAAAGGAAAATCAGGAGTCGATGGCCAAAGAAATGGGAGTTTCAGTTGATGTAATTAAAAAGAAAGTAGAAGATCTGCATGAATTCAACCCAATGCTGGGGCATCGTGGTTGTCGTTTGGGTAACACTTATCCTGAAATTACTGAGATGCAGGCAAGAGCAATTTTAGAAGCTGCTCTTGAATTAAAGGCGGAAGGTAAGCCAACATTCCCTGAGATTATGATTCCATTGGTGGGAACAGTTAAGGAGCTGAAGATGCAGGAAAAAATTGTTCGGGATATAGCAGATCAGGTTTTCAAAGAAAAAGGAGATAAGGTTGATTATATGGTAGGTACCATGATTGAGATCCCTCGTGCAGCTCTTACAGCTGATGAAATTGCAGAGGTGGCACAGTTTTTCTCATTTGGAACTAATGACCTTACGCAAATGACGTTTGGATATTCTCGTGACGATGCCGGTAAATTCTTACCTGTGTATCTGAAACAAGGTATTCTGAAAAATGATCCTTTCCAGGTGTTGGATCAGGAAGGTGTTGGACAATTGGTTCATACGGGAATTGAAAGAGGCCGAAAAACAAACCCAATTTTAAAAGTGGGTATTTGTGGTGAGCATGGTGGTGAGCCTTCATCCGTTGAGTTCTGTGTTAAAGCTGGTATGAACTATGTAAGTTGTTCTCCTTTCCGTGTGCCTATTGCACGATTGGCAGCAGCGCAGGCAAGTCTACGATAAGCAAATAAATTAATTGAAATAAAGAAAGGTCGCTCGTTTGGGCGACCTTTTGTTTTTTTGAAGATATCTCCTAATATTGGTATTTGCAAGGATGATAGAAAGCATCGTAAATCATCTAATATCTAGCTTCTGACAGTCTAATAATTTTTTATTGAAATTATTTCAGTGGAATGAGTTTAAAAGTTTTGCAAATAAACTACTGACTACTGCCTAAAAACTAACAGTCTAATATCATTGATGATTAAGGATGATATTCTTCAGGCTGTTTTTATCAACAACACCCGACTGCCTCCAAACACTTGAACCATTCTTGAAGATAGCAAGAGTTGGTACTCCTCTTATTTGAAATCGCTGAGCAATTTCTGGATTCTTATCTACGTCAATCTTAATGATTTTGACTTTGTTCTCCATTTCTCGTGATAGCTCAACTAAAATAGGAGCTTGTGTTTTGCATGGACCACACCATTCAGCAAAAAAATCGACCAATACAGGCGTATCAGATTGTATAATACTATTAAAGTTACCTTTCATAAAACTCTTGTTCTGACAATTATGATGCAAAATCAAACTTTGAACTTAAAAACTCATTAAGTATATCAGAATGAGTTTCCATCAGGTTTTCTTTAAACCATTCTATTAATTGTTCTTGTTCTTTGTTGTTTAACCACTGCATTGATTTTTCCAGTTCTTTTTTCAATAATTCCGGATTTCCACTTACGCTTTTCAATACTTTTATTTGATGCTCCAACATGGTAAATTCTTTAAGGTTTTTATAGTTAGATTAGTATGCTTCAAAACAGTTAATTCTGCTTATACAGCGGGTTTAAAAGTTGTCAAAACTTTCTCTTTTAAAACATCAAACCATCTTTTTTTATTGTCTGATGCTTGGTTAAATCTTTCAAAAGAGTTCTTTCCTAAAACAGGAATTTCACGGTAACTTACAGATTCCTTTTTCTTTGGGATCTCTAATTTTAAAATGCCTTTTTTAAATTTTGAATTAATTTTTTCAACATCCATATCGTCCGTAATCACAATTTGAGTTGTAAATCTCGAATGACTTTTAAGCTTACGATTAAAATATGATGATTGTTTCTTGTTTGCGCTCAGTGTCAATAAATTGTTGATTAACTCAATTTTTAAGTCCTTTTTTGAGTATTCAGGAAGGTTAAATTCCCATCTATAATGTGTTGATGTGTGATTTGTTACTTGAATATTTGGACTGATAAACTGATCTATTGGTTCACTTAAACAAGTCTCGACCCAAGGATTAAAAAAACTAAGCGGATTACTATATATTATTGTAGTTTTCATGGCTCACAATTTTAAAGGTTAAATACTTATTGAGCGTTAAATCAATGTTTTTATTTTGACATTAGTATTTAAATAAAGGGGGCAGTTAATCTGCCCCGTTAGTTTACTTAATGTCAATTTGTCTCGAAGGTTTGGGCTTCACTTCTTCCCTTTTAGGTAAGGTAATGTGAAGTATTCCATTTTCATACGAGGCAGCAATGTTTTCTGACTCTACCATGCTTTCCGAAACAGTGAATGAACGTTGGAAGGATTGATAACTAAATTCACGACGAGTGACTTTTTCTCCATCTTTTTCTTCCTTTTCGTTTTTCAATTCCGATGATATTGTTAATCTACCATTGTCGTAGCTAACCTTAAAATCATCCTTCTTCATTCCGGGAGCTGCAACATCAATCAGAAACTCATTGTCGTTTTCTTTTACGTTAACAGCAGGCATTGTAGTATTAGTACTAGAATAATTGCTGTTATTCCAATCCATCAATTCGCCATCAAAAAATCGATCAAAGATTGAAGGCATTGATGGTAACCAATTGTTTGATAATCTAGCAAGTGTCATGGCTTGTTCCTCCAAAATTTTAGTTAAACATCAATTAATTTCGCTTTATAAATTTCAAATTAAATGCCAGAAATCAATCATTTTAATAATGCCGTTTTGTAATTAACAATAATTCAAATAGATAGAAAATGATAATAAATTTGGGATAAAAAGCTATGTGAAAAAATGTCAGTATGGGATTATATGGAGGTGTCATAATGACTTGTGTGTGATGGTTTTACTGTCAAAAAGACAATGTTTTGATACCATTCTTGAAAGCTCATTTAAATTGCAGATATAACAACAGCCATTGCTTCGGCATATTCTGTTATCTTTGCACAAAAATGGATTATGGGCAGAGTATTGGCTATCGATTATGGTAGAAAAAAAAGCGGAATAGCTGTAACAGATCCCATGCAAATAATTGCAAATGGACTAACAACAGTTGCTTCACATGAACTTTTTGATTTTATCGTAAATTATATGAAAGAGGAAGAGGTAGAAACGATTGTTATTGGTCATCCTACTCAAAATTCAGGTGAAGATTCCGAGTCGATGAAATATATTCAGCCCTTTGTGAATCGATTAAAAAACAAGTTGCCTCAAATACCTGTTGTGTGGGTGGATGAACGTTTTACATCAAAGATTGCTTTTCAGGCAATGATTGATGGAGGGCTAAAAAAGAAGGCTCGCAGAGATAAAGAGCTGGTAGATAAGGTGAGTGCAACTATTATTTTACAAACATATTTGGAACAAAATAGATTATGATTTATCCTGTTGTGGTGTATGGCCATCCGGTATTACGAAAAGTGGCAGATGAAATTAAGCAAGACTATGAAAATTTGAATGAGATAATTGCCAATATGTGGGAAACCATGTATCATTCTGATGGCATTGGACTTGCTGCTCCTCAAATAGGTAAATCTATTCGTTTATTTGTAATTGATGCAGATCCTTTAAAAGACGAGTTTCCTGAATTGGAAGGAATGAAAAAGGTCTTTATTAATGCTCAAATTGAGCTTTTAGAAAGCAAAGAGGTGACAGAATCAGAAGGATGTCTGAGTTTGCCAACAATCAGAGAAGAGGTGAAACGTCCTTCAAAAATTCGTATTAAATACGTTGATGAAAATTTTGAGTTGAAAGACGAGGTGTACGAAGGTTTTGCTGCCCGAGTTATTCAGCATGAGTATGACCATATTGAAGGTACTCTGTTTGTCGACTACCTGAATCCTTTAAAGAAAAGATTACTAAAGGGTAAGCTTACTAAAATATCAAAAGGAGACGTAAAGGTAAGCTATCGTATAAAAACGGCTAAATAACTAACTTTTTAAGTAAGTAATAAAGCCGGTAAGAAGAGTTCCTTCAGAAATGATCTTGAAGGATTCTTCAATGATAGCAGCTATGTGATATTGTATATCGCCATCAATTAATTTAGTAGAAAAAACAAGTGTATCGTTGGTAGTTGTATCAATAATAACACTCAGAACCATAAGTAAAAATCCGGTTGCTGTTATAAGTAAACCGGGTTTGTTTTTTATAAAAACTCTGTAATTCCCGGTCATGAAAATGGCACCGATTATACCATAGAAAAGAATAATAAAATCATCAATTTTATCAGTCCATTTTGTCTTTTCTAAATTGAATATGTTGTGAATCCATTGGTCCAGGTTTTCATGAATGAGAAACAATTCATCAAGGGCAAGAAATGAAAATCCTAAAGCGATTAGCAACCATATAATCTTCTTCGTATTTTGGAATGAACGAAAGCAAACTATTCCAATAATAAAAAGCTGTAAGGCCGAAAACTTTGTGATGAATCCATATTCCTGAAATTTCATTGATGGTTCTTTTTTAGCAATTCCCCATATTATCGCAAGAATTATAAAGATGAAATTGATATTCAGGATAATTGAGAATAAACCAAGAGCAGACTTATTGTTTCGATTCATTTGTTCGGGATTGGAGAAAACAAAGTAATAGAAAATTATGTTTTTGTAATCATTTATTTAAAAGCTTTAATAGGGTAAAAGAGTTAATTCGTAAAAAAAAAGCGGGATGGCGGCTAAATATCTATATTTTTAGTTATTAATGCTTATTGAACTTAAACCTACATGAAAACGATTACATCACTTATTATATTGCTTGTTGTTCTTGGTTGTGTACCTCAAAAGGATATCATTTATCTGCAGGATGAAGCAATGGTTGATACTCTTGTGAAGTATACGAATGAAAACGAAAAGATAAAGATTAAAGCCTTTGATCAATTATATCTTCAAGTTACTTCTTTAGATGATGGAAGAATAAATTTCATGAGTAATGATGCAAATCGTTATGGTGGAGGTCGTTCTGAGAATGATCTGGCAATGGTTTCGTATGTGGTTGATGATAAGGGGAATATTCAGCTTCCTATTATCGGACAGTTTTATGTGCTGGGTTTAAATACGGATGAGGCAGCAAATAAAATACAGAAAGAACTGGAAATGTATTTGAACGAGCCAACAGTAAAGGTATCATTTGTAAATAAGAATATTACAGTGTTGGGTTATGTTGAAAATCCAGGCAGGTATTTTTATGCAACAGAGCATATAAATATTTTTCAGGCTTTAGGAATGGCTGGTGATGTAAACGTATATGGCAACAGAAAATATGCAGTGGTCGTTAGAGAAGAAAATAATACGGTGACTAAGCAAAGAATAGACCTGACAGATGTTGATCTATTGGGTAAAAACACTTTTTACCTAAAACCTAATGATGTGGTTTATGTTGAACCAATGAATAAACGGAAATGGGGGATTGATACATTTCCTTGGGCGCTTATCTTATCAGGTATAACTACCTTTATTTTAGTTGCTAACTACATAAATAATGATTGATGAACGACACTTCGCAAAAACAAAATAAAGATCAATATCTCGACCTTAAAAAGGTAGTTAGTATAGTATTAAAGAAATGGTATTTTTATGTAATTGCCATTGTTGATTTTATACTAATAGCTTTTGTTCTGGGCAAAATTATTGCTCCAACCTATGAAGTGTCATCAAGCATTTATATTAAAGAAAATAGTAGTTTACAAAGTCAGAAAGCAACGGAATTTCTGCAAAGTTTTCAGCTGTTCGATCAGAACAGAGCTTTTCAAAATGAGATGCTGATATTAAAATCAACTCCATTAATCACTGAAACGGTTGAACAGCTTAATCTGGAAGTAGAATACTATCAAACATCCAATCTTATAGAAAAAGAAATTTATCATGCTGCTCCTTTTGTGGTTTTGTATGATTCAAGTCATGTACAGGCAATTAATGTAAGCTTTTGCATTGAATTCTTAGCAGATGGTAAATTTTATATTGAGGCCGAAGAGGATGAGGTAACAACAATTGATTATAGCTCGGGTCAGATAAAGAAAAGCATTGGTAATCTTGCTGTAGAAGGATCTTATTTTCAGTCAGATTTGGTTATGGATGACTTGTTTAGTTTCAGGGTGTTTTTAAAGGATGCTTCTCAACTTCAAGATATTGTTGGAAACCGGTATTGCTTTGTTTTTAAAGATAAAAACTCAGTTGTAAAAGGAATAAAGGATAATTTGAAGGTGGCACCTGAAAATCCCGAAGTTAGTATTGTTGAAATAAGGTTAAAGGACCATTCGAAAGAAAAAGCCATCGATTTTGTTACAACGCTGACAGATATTTATCTAAAAAAGAATCTTAACAGAAAAAACCATTTAGCACAAAATACCATTGCTTACATCAACTCGCAGTTAGAAGAGATTTCAGACTCACTAACAGTAGCTGAACATCGATTGGAAAGTTTTCGTTCAGGTAACCAGGTGATTGATATTTCAAGTAAAGCAACGCGTATATTTGAACGTTTACATCAGCTGGAACTGGAAAAATCAACAACCGACAGGCAATATCAGTATTATCAGTACTTAGATGAGTTTTTTGAGGAAAATGATGATCTATCAGACCTGGTTGTACCTTCATCAATGGGAATTACGGATCAGACCTTAAATGATTTGATGAGAGATTTAATTATTTTAGTTAATCAGCGAAGCGAGTTAATTGGTAAAAAGCAAGAGAAAAGTCCTTACCTGAGAAATATTGAGATTCAGATTGAGAGTTTGAAAAAACCAATTATTGAGAATATCGAATTCTCACTCAGAACGCTTGATCGCACAATGAATGATTTAAATAGTAAGATCAATGAGACTAAAAGAAGCCTGGAAGCCCTGCCGCGAACAGAGAGGCAGTTAGTTGGCTTCGAACGTAAGTTTCAATTAAATGATGCTATTTATACCTTTTTATTGCAACGAAGAGCTGAAGCTCAAATAGCAAAAGCATCTAATTTACCCGAGCATGAAATAGTTGAACCTGCTCAATTGATCAGGCAAGTATTTCCCAATCCTCAAATTAACTATAGTCTGGCTGTTTTATTAGGTATTTTGGTTCCATCAATGCTAATTATGCTGTTACGCTTTTTTGATGATAGAATAAAAGGAGAGCAAGCGTTGGATGAGTTTAGTGATTTACCCTTCTTGGGTTCAGTTCTTAAAAATACAGATAAGGAAGAAGTGGTTGTTGCTAAAAATCCGAATACGGCAATTGCAGAAACGTTCAGAACCATACGTACTAACCTGTTCTTTTTCATCAAAAGAGAAACGCATAAGACCGTGCTGGTTACTTCAAGTGTTGCTGGTGAGGGAAAGAGTTTTGTTTCGTTAAACCTGGCCCTTTCATTAGCCAGTATGGGTAAGAAAGTGGTTTTAGTAGGATATGATCTAAGAAAAAGCAAACAATATGCGAATTTGGTGGATGATCACAAGGTTGGATTAGCTTCCTATTATGTGGGTAGTAAAGTGTTATCTGATATTATACAAACCACCCAATATAAAGGACTGGAAGTGATTACACCTGGTGTGATTCCTCCTAATCCACTTGAGTTGATAGCAGGTGAAACAACCAAAGATATTTTTCGAAGTTTAAAAAAGCAGTATGAGTATATAGTTGTGGATTCATCACCAATTGGTGTTGTGAGTGATGCTTACTTTTTGATGCAGTATTCTGATATAAATGTATTTGTTGTACGCGAAAACTTCAGTAAGAAAACTATTGTAGAGTCGGTATTCGCTGATATGCAACAAAAAGAGGTGAAAAATATTGGTGTATTATTGAATGCCAGTCGATTAGAGGATAGAAAGTATCGATACGAGTACTACAATAAATACAATTCTGAAGAATCTGATTTGAAATAGAACTATATGGGTAATGCTCCACAGTCTTCTATTTGTTTTGTTATTCCCCGGTATGTAACATTTAGTACTGGAGGAGCAGAAATTCAGGTATACTATTTAGTCAATGAGTTTTTAAGAAGAGGATGGAAGGTTGAAGTACTGTGTGCCGGGAAAGGGAAGGAAGAAGAGATAAAAAATAGTCCTTACTTTGATGCCAGAATACATTATCACTATTATTCATACAAAACTTTTCGATTTCTGGAGTTCTTTTCTGCTTTATTCTTGTTATTTAAAACACAGTCAGATATATATTATCAACGTACCGATTTTGCTTTAACCGCAGCCTGCGCGTATTATTGCAGACTGAGAAAAAGGAAGATGGTGTATGCAATGGCTCACGATAAAGACGCTGAAAAGGGAAAATATATTAGGGAATTTAAACAGTTTACCTATCAATCTAAATTTAAACAGATTCTAAGAAAACTGGATTTCCTTTTGGTAGATAGAATGGTTGAATGGGGAAAGAGAAAAGCAAATTTTATTTTGGCACAAAACATATATCAAAAAGAACAATTTGAAGATTCTTTTTATAGAACTCCTACAATCATCCCAAGTTCATATCAGAACAATATATCTGATTCAATTGAAAAAGAGAATATTGTTTTATGGGTGGCAAACATGACATCAGATAAGCAACCTGAGTTGTTTTATCAAGTAGTTAATAAGTTACAAACTACCAAAGGGTGGCGTTTTGTTATGGTAGGCAAGAAAAGCAAAGAATTAGTTCGAAACGAAAATAGCATAGTTGAGATTAAAGGAGAATTGAGTTATTCAGATACGCTGGAGTGGTTTAAAAAAGCAAAGATCTTTATTAATACCAGCTCAGCCGAAGGAATGCCTAATACCTTTATTCAGGCATGGTTTAATAAAGTATTGGTGCTAAGTTTAAAGGTTGATCCCAATTTTTTGCTGAGAGAGAAACAATTAGGTTATGTATTTAATAATGAAATTGATGCCTTGGTTGACTTTTTGAATAGGTTGATAGCTTATGATATGGACATAGCTGAAATATTGGACAAAGCTTATAGCTATGCCTCAGAAACTTTTGATGTAAGACGTAATGTTGATAAACTAATAACATTAATTCAAAATTAGTGAGAGTAGTACATTTAACAGGTAAAGATTATTTTGGGGCAGGCAGAGCTGCTTACCGATTACATAAAGGATTACAGCGTGCCGGTGTAGATTCTTTGATGTTGGTCGGAGATAAGCACTCTGATGATCCTTCTGTTATAAATGTGCAAAGTGGTTTTTTCAATAAGATAAGAAAGAAGATTCTGATTAAACTTGAAAAGCGCTTTATTAAAAGAGGCTGTAATAATTTGAATGGCATGTTATCAACCGGTATACATGGTTTTTCCATCGCCAAAACTGTGAATTCGTATCATCCGGATATTATCCACCTTCATTGGATCAATAGGGGGTATATGAAGCTGAGCGATATTCTGAAATTTGAAGCTCCGGTGGTTGTTACTATGCACGATGTGTGGTATTTTACAGGAATTTGTCATTATGCTAAGAATTGTCAATCGTATACCAGGGAATGTGGAAATTGTGTGCAAATTGGGTCTAAAGATCCAACGGATGTGTGTACTTATATTCAAACGTTAAAACAAGAAATTTATAAAAAGAAAGCAATTGATTTTATTGCTCCCAGCAGGTGGATGCAGACCGAAGCGCTGCAAAGTCATCTTCTGAAGAATCAAAAAGTACATCACCTTTCCAATGGTATTGACATTTCTGTGTTTTCGTATAATAAAAGTGCTCGAAGAAGGTTAGGTCTGCCAATGGAAAAGAATCTGGTGTTGTTTGCAGCTGTTGATGCTACCTCAGACGAAAATAAAGGTTTTGATTTGCTTTCTCAGGCCATTGATCAATTGGACGAGAATAGATTTGAGTTAATTGTGATTGGCGGGAGTAAAGAGGATCAGTTTCCGGGTAAAACCATAAACATTCACAATATTGGCTATGTTGGTGATGATGCTTTGTTGATTGATTATTTGTCAGCAGCAGATGTTATTGTGGTTCCTTCCAAACAAGAAAATTTATCTAATTTAATAATGGAAGGTTTGTCATGTTCAAAGCCCGTTGTTGCTTTTGGTATCGGAGGTAATGGTGATATGATACGTCATAAGGAGAATGGATATTTAGCCGTGCCATTTGATACCAAAGATCTGGCTAAGGGCATAGAATGGAGTGTTGAAAGCGAAGAGAGAACTATACGATTAAGCCAAAATGCAAGACAACAAGTGGAATTGAATTTCAGGATAGGTGATGTGAGTAAACGACATATCGAATGCTATTCAAGAATAATAGAAGAACAGAATGATTAATAAAACGAAGATAATAGACTACCTACTGGTGTATTTTCTGGTTGCTTTTTCGGGCATTCCATTCTTCTATCGTGCACGAATAGAGGTGATGATTGTGTTTTTACTTTTTCCTTTACTGGTCTTTGTTTATCGTAAGCGAAAAGTGGATAAACTCATTATTTATTATATAGCTTTTGTCTTTCTCATTCAGGCCGGACAAGTATTAAAATTTTACTATTTACCCATAACAACCTTTATTGGTTTACATGTGCGAATTGTATTTGCGTATCTTGTTCTAAAGTCTGTAGATAAGAGATTTGTGGATTATTACGTTCATGTTTTAGTAGTGTCAACCATTATTAGCTGGTTGTTTTACTTACCATCATATAATTCATCATTTGAATATTTTCTCCGGCACAGTTTAGCGCCTTATTTCGAGCATCCCTTTTTAAAGGAATCAAACTACAAATATTTTGATAATGTACTTTTATATACTATCAATACAAAGGGAGAAGGACTTTTATTCCTTAAGCGAAACTCCGGACCATTCTGGGAACCCGGTGCGTTTTCAGGATTCCTAATTGTAGCTCTACTATTAAATATCATCCGAAAAAGGTACTTATGGAACAAGGGTAATATAGTCTTGATTTTGGGCTTGGTAAGTACTTTTTCAACAACCGGATTGATAGCATTATTTTATGTAATTATATCTTATTATCTGATTCATCAGAATATAAAACGACGTATTGTTCTTGTGCCCGTATTAGTAGTGGGAGTTATTTACTTATTTGTTTCGGTTGACTTTATTGGTAATAAAATCGTTAGAAAACTATCATTTACAGACCAGACTTATAATACCCGCTTTAAGAGTGCACAAACCGATTTAATTGATTTTGCAACGAGTCCCTGGGTAGGTTTGGGGCGATCAGATAAGACACGATTTGATGAAGAACAAAATAAAAGAAAGATACATCGCAATAATGGTGTAACAAACCTTTTGGCTATGTACGGATTGGTAACTTTTATTCTGTATTTTTTGTTGATGTGGAAAGGTTGGCGAGATTACAGTTTACAAAGAGAATTTAATTCCACTTTTGCCATTTTTGCACTTGGAGGTATCTGGCTGATTGGCTTCTCAGAAGTGTATTTTACCAAGGTCTTCTTTCTTGCTTTAACCATGCTTCCGGTTTTATATGAACCCGAAATTAAGGAAGAGGAGGCTGAAGTATGAGGGTTTTTGTAATAATAGCCGTACATAATCGTAAAGAGCAGACATTAAAATGTCTTAAGCTTTTATCAGAACAGACCTTTAAAAATCTTGAAATCGTATTAGTGGATGATGGCTCGTCTGATGGAACAGAGGAGATTGTAAAAGATTTATATCCACAAATCCACATCATAAAAGGAGATGGCAATTGGTGGTGGGCACGATCAATGAATGAGGGGTTTAAATATGCATTGAATAATAAGGCTGATATTCTTATTACACTAAATAATGATGTACTTTTTAATAGCTCTTTAATCGATAATCTGGTGCAGCTTCATAGTCATCAACCCGATGCAATTTTAGGATGTTTAAATACTGTTCTTAAAGAGAAGGAATACATTTTTTTTTCAGGTATAAAAGCTATTAAGTGGTGGAAAGCCAAAGAAGAAAAATACCATCAACCTTTTAGCAGTTATCAATCAGATTTGAATGGGTTGCATCTAACTTATTGTTTAAATGGGAGAGGGACATTAATCCCTGCAAATGTTTTTAAATCGGTTGGGTTTTTTGATGAGGTCCGCTTTCCTCAGTATGCAGCTGATTATGATTTCACATTACGAGCCCGGAAAAAAGGTATTTCGGTGATGATTTCCTGGGATATTAAAATACAATCAATACTTGAATCAACAGGTCAAGGACGAACGTTCATCAGGCAATCCTGGAAGAAGTTTTTACAATCATTTACTAATCGATATTCAGCTACCAGCTGGCGAATGTGGTTGAATTATTATTATAAACATGCCGGATGGATGATAATAAGCGGATTGCCATTTCAATTTATAAAGCTAGGCTATTCATTTTTTAAGAAACGAAAACAAATGGAGGGTATTCGATGAAGGTATCGTTCATTGTTATAGGAAGAAATGAAGGCAAACGACTGTTGGATTGTTTGAAAAGTATTGAAAATGCAATCAATCAAATGAGTCTGGATGCAGAAATAATATATGTCGATTCGCAATCTTCTGACAATAGTGTTGAACTGGCAAAGTCAATCTTAAAATGTAAAGTGTTCAGAATTACCGGAATCTATAATTCGGCCATTGCGCGTAACATTGGTGTTAAAGAATCCAATGCTGAGAATTTAGTTTTTCTAGATGGAGATATGGACTTGAAAAGCTCATTTCTTCCAATAATTCTAGATGAGTGTGGTGATTTAAAATTTGATTTTGTCTCTGGTAATTTCATAAATAATTATTATTCGGCTGAAGGTGAGTTTCTTTATCAGGATTATTATAAAAGGATATATAGCCCGCAGGATATGTATCAACCAACAACAGGTGGTTTGTTTGCCATCAGGCGAAAAATATGGAATGAGGTTGGAGGTATGCGAAATCGTTTTACAAAGGGACAGGATCTGGATTTAGGGTATCGACTAGCTAAAAGGGGGTATTTGTTATTGAGAAAAAAGGAAGTGATGGCATTACATCATACCATTAATTATCAAGATGTAAAAAGATTATGGCATTCGTTCAAGACGGGCGCTGCTGTTTATCCTCGATCTGTTCTGTATCGTTCAAACATATTAAATAAATATGTTTTGAAGCGTATGTTAACAAGTGATCCAACCTTATTAGTTCTTGTTCTCTCAATAACAACTTCGTTGTTGATTCACAATTATTGGATAATATTATCCTATCTGATTATAACAATTGCAGCTGTAATGTATAAAAACAAGGAGCAATTAAAAGTAGATTTCTTGCAGCGCGTTGCGATACATATTTTGAGAGATTTTCTGAATGTTGGAGCATTCCTTTTCTTTTATCCTTCAGATAAAAAAAATATAGAGTATGAAGAGGTTTAAAAGAAAAATAAAGTCAGTTCTCATTTCAATTTCGGGAATTTTGCCTTTTTCTCTTCTTCAAAGATTGGCATCCAAAAATCCGGTAATTATCAATTATCATAGCATTAAAGGGTGGGATCCGGATCCAATAATTAATCGAAATACCTATAGATCTGTAAAACAATTAGAGGATGATCTTAGATTTTTTAAGAAGCACTTCTCAATTGTTTCAATAGCTGATTTACATCATAAAAATAAGTTAGCTCAAAATTCGCTTGCTTTTACAATTGATGATGGTCTGAAATCTGTGTATGATTTGATGTATCCGGTTTTTAATATGGTTGGTATTCCGGCGGCTATCTTTATCAATCCTGACTTTGCGGATAATAAGGATATTCATTTTTTGCGTAAACGAAATCTGATTCTGAAATCCATAAACTCGATTGATGAAATTGCAAATACAGAATTGCAGGGCTGGTTGAGTAAAAAGGAAATTTCTATCAAGCAGTTAATTAGCTTGTTAGAACAAATAAGCTATGAAGATAGATATATTTTAGATGTGTTAATATTAATACTCCGTCTACAGAATAACCTGATCAATGAGAATAATCCGGTTTACATGACTAAAGCTGAACTAGAAATAATGCTTAAGGATGGTTTTCTTATTGGTGCCCATAGTATGGATCATCCTCCATTTAAAGAATTAACTTTATCGGAGCAAGTAAAGCAGATAAAGGATAGTATTGAATGGGTTATAAAGCAATTTCAACTACCATATCGTTATTTTGCTTTTCCATCCAACGATAACATTATTAGTCGTGAGGTTTTTGAATCCATTAAAGAGGAGGTAGATCTGACTTTAGGAGTTCAAGGATTGCTATCCGATGAATATACAACACATTTTCATAGGATTGAGGTGGAATCGACTGGAAAATCAGCATCTCAGGTTTTAAAGTATGAATATTGCCGGTATATCATCAAAAAACTTGTTGGGAAATCAATATTTAAAAGAGCTAACGATTAATGATAAACAGAAAACAAATACTGGTTGAAAATACACTGTGGGTGTATCTGGCAAAGATAGTTATGCAACTAATAAGCCTGATTGCCTCTGTTTTGGTCTTACGCCAATTAGACGTTGATGTATATGGCACCTATGTTTTTTTGTTTGGTTTATTTACTGCCTATCAATTGTTAATAACCAGTCCTTTAAAACATGTTTTAACTCGGTTTGTACCTGAGTTAAGGAATAAAGTAGCGCCGTCATCTTTATTGAAGTTAGTGATGATGTATGTAGTTATTGCCCTGGTAATGGTAATTGTATTAACTGGTTTAGGAGTTGCTTTTAAAGATTCTTTATCTCAGCTTTTTAATATTGATACATTAGATGCTCATTTTAAAGCGTTTCTCTTTTTTGTTTTTTCCTATTCAATCAAAATTTTGCTGGAGGTTCTGTTGTCGGCTTTGTTGTTGCACCGAAGAATTGCTATTCTTAATATGGTTTTAGCTTTGTGCAGGGCTTTAGCATACATTATTTTATTGGAAAGACTAAATGTAAATTTACTCTTACTGATTGAAGGATGCGTTTCACTGATTTATTCTCTACCCGCACTTTTTGTTTTTCTTAATGGAGTTAAAAAAGAAGATAATGGTAAAGAGTTGGTTACTTCAAGGGATAAGCATCGCATGCAACGCTTTTGGTTGTATTCATTATTTACCGAATTAGGAGCAGGGTTGATTGGCAGAACCAGTGATTATTATATTGTAGCAGCTTTTTCAAGTCCTTATTTTATTGGATTATATGGTTTTGCGGTTAAAATTTATGAGTTGTTTTATAAGGTTTTGCCGCTTAAAGAGTTCGAATCTGTATTAAAACCTCTTGTGTTCGATCGGTTTAACTCAACTACTGATCATCATCAATTAAATAGCTTTTATAATTTTAGTATAAAGGTTCTGTTACCTGTATTTATTTTACCATTCGCTTATTTTCTTTGTTTTGGTGAAGAAGTGATATTGCTATTGTTTGGCGCAAAATATTTAGATGCTTATTGGCCAACAGTTATTATTTTAGGTGGATTTATTACAAATGGTTTGTTTTATCCCTTGAGTATTTTTATTCACCTTAAAGAGAAGATGCATATTTTACTGTTTTCTCGATTGGTTGTTGTTTTTAGCTTGTTTGCCGGTATTTATATGATGAAGAGTTATGGTATATCTGGTGTTGCAATCGCAACCATATTCGGCGAATTGATTAAGAATATTTTGATGTTCTTCTTGTTCAGATCGTATGTTAAAATTCATTACGACCGACGGGTTTTTATCTCTAACTTATTCCTGATATTAACCTTAATTGTATTTATTTATCCCTTGCATTTAATATTATCCAGGTGGAGTCTGTTAGTAACTGGATCAATACTTTTTTCTATTATTTATCTGTTGTTTATTATAAATTGTCATGCCTTGAGGGCAAAGGAGCTGGCGTATCTCGAATCAATTATTCAATCAAATCCTAAAATGGCGATATTATATGACAAGTTTTGGCGGTTATTAAATAAATTAGCGATAAGAAAAGTGCATGAGTAAAGATCTACCACATATTGCTGTTTTAGGTTTAAAAGGATTTCCTGCTATTGGAGGTACATCCTCTGTTGGCGAAAACCTGGTACAGCAACTAAATAGCGATTTTCGATTTACTGTTTATGCAACATCTTCGCATTGTTCTGATAAAAATCCATATACCAATGTTCGGATGTTTATTTTTAGAAAATTTCTGCCACATAAACTAAATGTGTTTTATTACAATTTAATGGGGGCCTTGCATGCTTTGCTCTTTTGTAATTACGATTTGATACATACACACCAGATCGATACGGGTTTTATTGTTCCTATACTTCGGTTACGATATAAGGTTGTTTCAACACATCACGGAAGAACCTACAATATGAGTAAGTGGGGCAGAGTAATGAAGTATTTTTTTAAATGTACAGAACTTTTGATGCTTAAATGTGCAAATGTGTCAACTTTTGTGGCAGAAACAGAGAGGCAGGTTGCTGCAAGTAAATTCGGAAAACAGTTTATAACTATCAATAATGGAATTGACCCAAAACAAAAGATTGATGATATAAAAACAGATGATGATTATATAATGTTTGCAGCCGGAAGAATCATTCCGCATAAAGGGTGTCATATTTTTTTGGAAGCATTAAAATTCATTGAATACAAAGGAAAAGTTTTGATTGCCGGAGACCATCATCAGCTAGATGATTACAGAAAGCAGTTAGAAGCTTATCAAAAGGATTTGAATATTACCTTTTTGGGAATGTTACGAAATAAATCTGAATTGTTGGGCTATGTTAAGAACGCAAAACTTTTTGTTTTTCCTTCCTTCTATGAAGCCATGTCAATGATGCTGTTGGAAGTTGCATTAGTGAAAACTCCTTTGATATGCAGTGATATTGAAGAAAATAAAGCTGTCTTTACAAATGACGAGGTAACTTATTTTAAGGTTGGAGACTATCAGGATTTAGCCATAAAAATTGAAACGTTTTTAACAGATTCTCTTCCTTCGAATGAAAAAGCTGATAATGCATATCATAAGCTGATGTTTAATTTTCAATGGAGTAACATTGCTAAGTTATATAGCGATGTTTATCAGGCATTATTGTAGCTCTGTTATTCTTTCATCAATAACCCTTAATCCATAATCAATAGTCCTTAATTCTTTATCATTGGGCCAATATACCTAGTAGCTATAACTATATTATCAGCGTATCGTTTCATAGTTTGAGGAAAATTAGGTGTTGTACGGTGGAGATTTAACTGGACGTACTCAGGCAATAAATCTTCAATATCTCTGAAGCGCATATGGGTAGCCCTTGATTGAAGAATACCGTCAATCCAGAACCGTATTTCACCATCATTTTTACCCGGAGTATTCAAATATAAGCCTACTTCATAGCAATACCATTGATCGAATTTAATATACTGATACGGATCGGCATAGATTGAGAAACGGTAGGGTTTATCGCCTGCTCCCGGATTGCTTATTTTTATTGTACCAACATCTGCATTAGCACTGTTAGGAGCCGGATTGTAACTATACAGATGTCCAAACCAGAGGTAGCCATCATTAGCTTCCGGTTTCTGGGAGGGGCCCCAACCAACAAACTGACAGGAAGCACAATACCAGTTGGTTCCATCACAAGGGGTGTTCGCGCCTGAAGGCCCACTCTCATTGTATATTCCAAAACCTTTTACTCCAACGGCTTCCATTTCTTCACCCGGATGAAAACTTTGATCATAATTTAAATACATTCTTACGAAATAGGCTTTCCTGCCTTCAACATGAGCTTCCTCAGGTATGGGGTATCTGCAGGTAGGACCATATTCTCCCTGATTCCAAGTGTGGAGGGCTCCAAAATTACTTTCAAAAGCAGCTTCGGCAGTTAAATTAACATTATTCTTATATCGGTCCTCTTCCGTATAAATGTTAACCTGTCCATTTTCAAACCCATCGTATTCAAGAACAAATTCATTGTCTTCAATACCTTTATCGTTGGGATAATTCGCCGCTATACCATAATTAATACCTTCTTCTAAACCATCATTAAAATGAGGAGGTATAGGTGTGCTTTGTTCATTTTTTGAGCATGACAACAAAATCAGACTTATAAGAAATAAAGTATATTTATTCATGACTCTTATTTTATCAATCATCATACCCAATTATTTAATGAAAGGTTAAGATTCCTGAATGATAATAAATTGACATTAAAAGTATTGTATTCTACATTAGCTTTAATTTTAATCCTTGGAACTATGAAAAAGCTACTTCTAATTCAGTTTTATTTTCTTCTTTCTTTAAACGTATTTTCTCAGGCAATTATTGTGGATCATAATTGTACCAAACCAGAACAAATACCACAGGACTATTTACATCAGGTAAGAAATAATTTACATATTGCGTATGGACATACATCACATGGTAGTCAGTTAATAACAGGTATGAATGCCATTGAGTCCTCTTGGGGTGATGACTTTGCATTTTCATCAGGTTTGATAAATGATAAGCTGGAAATAAATGAATCGTTGGGGGGAGATGTGGGGTATTATCCGCAATGGGTTAATAATACAACGGTATTTCTTGAGGATGAAACTAACAGTCGTTTTAATGTGATTATGTGGTCGTGGTGTGGGCAATTAAGCTCGTTGTCTGAACAAGAGGTATGGGATCATTATCTAACTCCTATGACTCAGTTAGAGAATGATTATCCTAATGTTCAGTTTATTTATATGACAGGTCATCTTGATGGATCTGGAGTTGACGGAACTCTAAATGTTAATAATGAGATTATTCGCTCGTACTGTGTGGAAAATAATAAGATACTATACGATTTCGCCGACATTGAAAGTTATGATCCTGATGGGAATTATTTCCTTGATAGAAGAGCTGATGATGAATGTAGATATGATACCAATAATGATGGGAGCAGGAATGGAAACTGGGCAATTGAATGGTGTAATGCTAATCCTGATAGTTATTTACTTACCGGTTCCTGTGCTCATTCCGAAGGACTAAATTGTGAATATAAGGGGAGAGCTGCATGGTGGTTGTATTCAAGGTTGGTTGGATGGGAGGGTGAGATCACGTTTATTAAGGAAAAGTACGTATCAGATTGGGCTTACTTTAATTCTCTTACAAATGAATTGTTAGTGAGAAATTCCTTCAGTGGTAGTTTATTCTTTGAATTGTTTAATTTGTCTGGTAGAAAGATTGATCAAGGAACATTCACGAATAGATTATCCTTATCCCATGTACATTCAGGTTTGTATTTTGTACGACTATATGATGGGATTGAAAGTCAGGTTATAAAAATCAGAAAATAGATAATCTCATTAGAATTTTTAATCAATTAGTTTGATAATTAAATCTTGATTTTGTTGACGTTTGTCAAATAAAACTTTCTTCTGATAAACCATATATGGCGGTAATGGTTTGAATATTAGTTACATATTGGTTTTGGGCGTATTTTGAATGGTTTGAATGCTATACGTATAAATTGTATTTTTGAAGAAAACTAACCTGCTAAATTGTAGAGAAATGAGGAAAATATTATCTGTTTTTGCTGTGCTTGCAATAGTTGTGTTTACAGCATGTGAAAAGGAACAAATAGAGGAACCAGGTAATATTCCTGGTATGGGTGATAATGAATCTGCTTTAAGTGTTGATGCCTTTGATTTGCCTGAAGGTATTGAGTTAGTTGGTTCAATGACAGGGGTGGTTGAAACAACCGCAATAGCTGTTGATAAGAATGATTTAAGTTTAAAAACCACTTTTACTAATGAGGCAGTGCAATCATCTGATAACTTTGGTAGTGGTGGACAATTTGTAAAATTGAAATGTCATTTAAGAAATACTACCAATCAAAGAAGAACTGTTTTCTTTCCGCGAGGACTAATTTGTAAAGTGAACCTTGAAGATTATCAAAGTGGTGTTTTACTTCAATGGGCCTGGGTAAGTGTAGCTCCTAATGCGAGTCGCGAATTTGTTTTGCATCTGTATTGTATCAATAAAGGTAAACATGGTTCTGATGCCACATCAAAATATAGTATTTTGGGTATAACCAATTCTAATGTGATGTGGAAGCTTATTAATAGGATAGGTTGGAAGATGGTTAATTGGGAACATTATTATAATGGGACTTCAACAGCTGCTGTTTTGAAACAGAATAGTTTAACATATGAGGAAGTTACTGAAGGACTTCAGGATGCAGTATGGTCAATGACCAATGGTGATGGATTATCTGAAAGTCAAATTGAGTTTATAGAGTCTATTCCTTCTTTAAATCAAGAAGATCTTCCTGCTGACTTAATCAATGGTACAATAGACCCGTTAAAGTATTATCCCGAATATGGAGAATAATATAGACAATGAATAAAGGTTAATCCCTGCCATATGGCGGGGATTTTTTTTGCCTTAAAAAACGAAACATTAAATAATTAATCTTGTATACTATTATTTATAGTGAAAAAAGTATTTTAGCCTTCGCAACTAAAACTGGAAATATGAAAAATTTATACCTGCCTTTTATTCTGTTATTGATTGCCCTTAATAGTTTGGCTCAGGATGGAGCATCGTGTGATAATGCTTTTACTGCCTATACAGGAACGAATACCTTTACCGGAACACAAAATACAGATCAATGGTTTTCTTTTACGGCTAACCAAAATGGTAAGGTGATTATATCCTCGTGTGATCAGACAGCGTCTGATACAGATGTGAGATTGTACGATACCAACGGTATTTGTGGATTTGATTATCCTATTGCATCGAATGATGACTTTTGCGGAACACAATCGAAGATCGTAATTTCAGCTGAGAAGGATAAGGTTTACTTTATTGTCTGGCAAAATAAATCTGATTCACAAGAATCCAATTGGGATTTTACCTGGAATATTGAAGAAACTGCATGGGAGCAGGGTGAAGACTGCAGTATGCCTCTTGATGCAGTGGAAGCAAGTACAAATTTTTCGGATCATTCTAATGCTACTGATCAATGGTTTACATATACACCTGCTGGAGATGGAACGGTTACCATATCTACTTGTGATCTAACGACTGAAAATACCAGTGTTCGTATATTTACAGATTGTGATACCCAGGTATGGGGTGATGATGGATGTGGAGATTCTCAATCTTATAGCCAGTTTGATGTGACGAAGGATCAGGAGTATCTAATAAAATGGGAAGTTGGTAGTACTTTTGGAACTTATAACTGGTCTTTAACATTTGAGGAGACAGCCACGAAAATAAGTACTCCAATAGCCGAACGTATTAAGATTATGAAATTAGCTGATCATATTGAGATTATTATTCCTCAAACAGATGAGATTGAGGTTGGTATCTATAATATGGCAGGTTCTTTAGTAAAGAAACAAAAGTCAGAATCTTCTCAGATGAGTATTAATTGCTCGCTTTTTCCAAAGGGATTGTATATAGTACAGGTTAAAACCAATACAGGAATAGTAACAAAGAAAATTTTAATAGATAAATAGCAAAGGTATTGAAGTGTTATAGGTTGTTAATCTAAAATATAGATAAGATTGCTACACCTCGTTTCGTAACGAGGTGTTTTTTTGAGCATTTCCTAATACGTTTTTATATTTATTAAAAGTGGAAAATACCATTATAATTAACTGGATAGTATTTAGTTAGGGTGAAAGTGTGGGGGCGAGAGATAAATATTGTATATGCACTCATCTGATTTCAGCATTTAATTGCTTGAAGTAGGTGAGTAATGATCCGCAACTTAAATAACCAGCTCCTTTGTCTTTCTCTATGGAAATCGTTTGGTGTAATTTCTTTACATAGGGGTCCATATCATAGTTTCCACCTATAGATAATTTTTTGCTGGCAATTAAATTGTGAAAATACTTCACAAATTCACTGGTACTTCCATGCCAGTTAAATACAGGTTCTGAATATGGTGAACAATGGTTTGTGTGTTGCTTTATTTGGTTCATTATGAGTTTTATCAAGGAGTATGTTTCATTTCCGGATTTTAGATTTGATGGCATAATGGTTTTAATATAGCTAAGGAATAGTTTCCAATAGAGATGTTCTGAAGACCATGCAACTTGTGTTTCCAGATTATGTAAGCCTAAAAAATATTTCTCTATTATCGCTTTTGATTCAGATACGTTTAACATTCCTAATGATAAGGATGTAGATAATAACTGATAGTTATTTGGGCGTATATTACTATTATTGATGGGTGACAAGTAATTTGACAGGATATGTAGATAATAATTTTCTTCAGCCATTGTAAAGGTGGAACACCTGATGAGCCTGTTTACAGAAGTTTTAAGTAAGAAACTATCTTTATCAATATGTTGGTTGATTGTTTCTCCTGCTACAGATATTCTTGAAGGTTTAGTTAAGGCTATTTTTAAATATGGAAATTTATTAAGGTAACCTTGTTTATGAAGAATGGCTTTAATCGGTAATACTGAAGAATAAATTGAACAAGCGTGTTCAGAAGGTAGTTTTAAAGAGTCGAAGTGATGGTTACAAAAATCAAGTGATTCTTGCAGATGTCCACATAAACTTATAAAAAACAGGATATCGTGTATATACCATGGCGTTGATTCTGTTTGTATCTTTTCTATCTCAGGCCAGGGATCATTAAGTATATTTTTAAAATGAGAAATTATATCCAAATGATTATTTATCACTGAGAATGGACTTTTGTTCTCATCTATCTGTGTGAAATAATGGTTAAGCATTACACCAAACATTTCAATCATAGTAAGATCATCATCAACAGGTGGAAGTTCTTGGGGGATAATACTTCCATCCCAGGCTAAATTCTTTCTCTTAAGAATTTCCTGTGTGATTTGGCGTAGATAACAATACATTTGATTAATGTTTGGCTTTAATTAAAATAGAATAATTAAATGAAAATGTCAAATATTAAGTTATTTTATCTAATAAGTTTCAAACTGTAATGTATAACAATGGTTTATAATCAATTAATAGTGTCGTCTCTATTATAAGAAGAATTGATAATCAGATATGATCCGTTATGAAATTATATTTATATGAATTGCCATGGCATTTTTAGCGTACTTTAGTAAGGTAATAACTCCCGTATCCCTCTCCAAGAAAGCTACTCTTTTAATACTTTATTGTTCAATATATACATTGCTAGTACATAACCTTCATTTTTCTTTTAAGTATTGCATTAAGTGCCATCATACTGTTTAGCTCTTCTTCTGATTTTTTTGCCTCAAGCCGGCATGGCTTTTACTTTTTTTCAACAGTCAAAAAAAGTAAACAAAAAAGGCCGCGACTGCATTAGCGCTGATCATTTGCTATTGTAGCTCTTAAGTGCGGCCGGGTGATCTCGGAGGCAAGCTCTGAGCTTCCCGGTCTTACTAAAGAACTACTGCTATCTAATAATCATCCCTAATGAGGCCGAAAAAGAGTGTAGGGACAAGAAGTGAATGATCTATTATTGCTCAGTAAATATATCGGAAAATTTAGTTAACAATAATATGTGTAAAGAGTAGCCTATAATGAGAGGGAACCATACCTGTTAGTTGATAAGGAAGTAGGTTAATAAGGATGTCTGAAGGACATAAATAATAATAGCCGCAGGTTAACCTACGGTAAAATGATATTGAATAGACAACCCAGAATAGGACAACTTTTGGTTTCCATGTATAGTGTGATGGCCTGTCGGAAAGTGGGGGAGTGGGTTGGGTGAAGGGCGAATTGCTAGAAAATAACTAGAAGGGGCTTGCCTTTATGTTTTGAAAAAACATTTTACTTCTAAATTATTTTCAACAATTTGACCGAGTGCGTAGGGTAATTCTTTCCGACTAGACTTTTTGTTTCTTTTGTGGTAATGACAAAAGAAATAAGTTTTGTTTTTTCTTATTCCTTTTTTAGAAAAAGGAACCAAAAATCTTCCGGCTCAAGGAGATTACTGCGTACCGTTGATTCGCTTGTGACTACATGCCTTTTTTTCTCGTACCTCAAAGAAAGCAGTTCTGTCACGCTCACAACTATCCCTAACGAGCCTGAGTTCGAAACTGTGTTTCGATTAAGGAGTTTCTGCGTTTTTAGCTTGAATGATTAACGGTGTATTTGGTTAAATCGACCTCAGCAACGCAGCTTGAGACTCACTAGCAAAAGCGAAGGGTAGAAAAATTTGTTAAAAACAATGTGAATCTTTAAATTTTTCCCGAAGCGTTGTGTAGGGGGTAAGTGAGTGCTGCAGTCGGAGGCTTTTTTGTCAACTTTTTGAGCTGGAGGTAATTGATGTGAAGCGAAAATCGTGAATACCTTTTTTATTATAAATATTTATGAACAAAAAGTTGAAGCCCAAGCGGCTTAAGCAAATTAGTAAATAAAAGGTTCGTATTTATGGATACTAAATCTTGTTCTAAAAAGTTACTATAGTCTTTTGTTTAGTTACATTAAGATGCTAAAATCCCAAAAAAACAAGATAGACGTTTTTATTTAGTTTCAGGCGATGGGTTCGGTTAATAAGAATGTCCGAAGGACATAAACAATAATAGCCGCAGGTGAAACCTGCGGTATATAAACAATGTATCACCAAGCCCGAAGTGGGTTGAACGACATTTTATTGATAAAATATTTAATTCAAATCCTCTAATAAAAGTGCTTTTTAATGAGAAATAAATTCTGGAAGACTTTCTTTGTCTGCCAAACAAAGAAAATTCACCACGAATGCTGCCTTTCTGAAATAGTTTCCCCACAGGCTGTCCTGAACAAGGGCCCTATTTCCCAAAGCCCGCGCCATTCGTGGACACCCACCGCACCTGCAATAGGTGAATTTCAGTTTTAAATGATAAGAAAGTATATCACGAAAGAAACAGGCCTCACCCCATTGGATTCCGTAGATGGAGTACCCGCAGAATGAGTGGAGGAAAAGAGAAATTTGGTTGTGGGCTGTCAATCATTAAATTTCTCCCGGAATGAATTCTTTGCGGGTCATCGAGGAGCCATGGCGGCTTTCTTTGATCCTTTCTGTAGCTGATGACAGAAAGGATGAATAAATAAATTTATTTTCTTTAGCGCTCCAGTAGCTTTTCTTTTTAACACTCAAATCATTGATTTTCTTAACGCATTTTCCTGAAGGCGAATCTTGTTGCTTTTGTGGATTAACAGGAAATAATAGTATGCTGATGTAAAAGTTTAAGAAATTCATTAACCAGGCCTCACCCCATTGGATTCCGCAGATGGGGTACCCGCAGTATGAGTGGAGGAAAAGAGAAATTTGGTTTGGAGCTGTAAATCATTAAATTTCTCCCGCAACGAATTCTAAGCGGGTCATCGAGGAGCCATGGCGGCTTTCTTTGATCCTTTCTGTAGCTGATGACAGAAAGGATGAATAAACAAATTTATTTTCTTTAGCGCTCCAGCAGCTTTTCTTTTTTAACACTCAAATCATTGATTTTCTTAACGCATTTTCCTGAAGGCGAATCTTGTTGCTTTTGTGGATTAAGGGAATTAATAGTATGCTAATGTTCAAGTTTAAGAAATTCATTAACCAGGCAAGTACCATTGGGTTCCGCAGATGGGGTACCCGCAGTATGAGTGGAGGAAAAGAGAAATTTGGTTTGGAGCTGATAATCATTAAATTTCTCCCGCAACGAATTCTAAGCGGGTCATCGAGGGGCCATGGCGGCTTACTTTGATCCTTTCTGTAGCTGATGACAGAAAGGATGGATAAACAAATTTATTTTCTATAGCGCTCAATCCGCGCAGGCTTTTACTTCTTCTCTGCAGCAAGAAGAAGTAAACAAGAAGTGCCGCGCTGACATGAAAATTGCTAAAAATCAAATCAGTTTCGCTAAAAGAAAAGAACTCGCTACGCTCAAGCAGCTTTTCTTTTTTAACACTCATTTCATTGATTTTCTTAACGCATTTTCCTGAAGGCGAATCTTGGTACTTTTGTGTTTTAACAGGAAATAATAGTATGCTGATGTTAAAGTTTAAGCAATTCATTAACATGGCAAGTACCATTTGGTCCCGAAGTATCTGGATCTTTGGTGCTTTTGGTAGCTGATGAAAGAAAGTATGTTAAAATTATTTACTTCTAAAAACTTGTACTTGAAGTGCTTTCTATGTGTTATAGAAGAATGTACCTTCAGGTAAAATGTTTATAATCAAACACCTCATCCCGACCTTCTCCTCCCAGGAGAAGGTGACATTATGAGTAAAAACGTTCTCTCTGACTTGGAAGGGATCAAACCTGCTAGTCGTAAGCGAAAGATTGAGTTTATAAAAATGTCTGAAGGACATAAACAATAATAGCCGCAGGTGAAACCTGCGGTATATAAACATTGTATCACCAACCCTAAGTGGGTTGAACGAAATATCTATAGGTAAATACTTTGTCCCTAATTCTCTTAAATGAAGTATTGATTATGGAGAAATACTTTCTAACCAATATTGCAATGTGCATACTCTTAAAATTTATCTAATTAATTCTTCGTGTTATATGGCAATAGGAATTGCCAGAGAAATACCCCTTCGTTCGGAAACGAAGGGGAGGTAAGACTATGGAACTATTATCGTTCCAACCAAAGTACTTTTACTAACACTTTTTTTATCACCGCTTCCTACAAAGGCCATAAAACAAAATAGTTGTTGACCGGAGGCAACATCAGGCAGGTTGATTGTTCCCGAAGCATTATCTCTGGTGAATGAGTGGATATCAAAAACGGGCCACATATTTTCTGCCAGTACCAAGAGAAGTACCTGATCATCCGCTGATGCATCACCTGTATCGCTATTATTGTCCCAGGTGAAAGCAAGCTGATTATTCTCATAATTTACAACCGGATTCAATGGTGGTTCCATGGTGCCTTTTGACATTCTGAAACGCTCAAAATTGATTCGGTAATCAGGATATTCACCCTCAATAATAGTAGTTAGTAAATCAGAAAGAGCAGCATTGTAAGGACTTTGTTTTCTGATCTGAGTTCTGTATCCAACTTTTATTAAAGGATGAATGGGCTGAAGAAACTGCACTCCCAATGCAAACCGGGCTTGCTGTTTCAGCTGAGCTATACTGGGGACTCCTTTTCTGGGGCCGGCCAAAGAACGTAAATAACGGATTCCTTTCCAGCGACTGCCTACTACTGTGCCTACTTTACCGGAGATGGCACCTAAAATGCCTTTATCATATTTTCCCATGATTACTAATTTTTAGTTTGTGATTTTTTGTTACGCTTAACATTGACTTTCTTTCTGAATAATCGACTTATCAATGCTGTTAAAATGCCAGCCAGCAGGCTGAGGATCGATTTTATCAATGGTTCCAGAGATTCCTCCGGAACCAATTCTGAAACGGAATAATCAGTCAACTCCATAAAACCCAGTGAGCCTATAACAGCCAACGTAAATAATCTTAATGTTTCCATCATTTAACTTTTAAGAATGATTGCAACATGTCGACCTGATGCATAAATGATTATTTGTTTTCTTCTTTGGCCAAAAAGACAACAGCAAGGTAAATGGGTATTTTCTGAAAAAATATAACAGTAATATTACCGTAAGGATGGGTAATGATTAGAAAGTAAGGATTAATGATGAATGGTTAATGATGAATTGATAGAATGTTTGAAGTAATCCGTGGTTATAGGTTCGAAGTCCGGGAGAGGATTAAAGTATAATTGTTGAGGTGTTTAGTTGTTGAATTGCCATATTTTGGAATTAAGGTGTGAAGTAAAGTCCGAAGTCCGAAAAAGTATAGAAATTGTTGACCTGTTTAAAACTATGAGCTATAATCCAGCTGGTAGTTATTTTATTACAATGAGATTATTAAATGTTTTTTCGGTATGTATCTGTTTTTAGGTGATTGCAAGAAAGAAATAATGGTTAATGATTAGTGATGAAAGAATAATGCTGAAGGTTAATGGAAAATAAAATACCATTGCTAGTAGTCTGCGTAAACTTCAATAAGTAAGGTGAATGAGCTGGGTTTTGACGGGAGCTTCTTGAGCCTGTCGAAAGAGCGACATACCTATAGTTTGACCCTCCTTAATCCATTCTCATCAATTTTACAATGCTTATTCGATAATTATTCGTTCCTATATGATCGAAGATCGATCGAATGTTGATCGAACATCAATCGAAAAAGAATTGAAGGAAGTACGAAGGATCTGCGGATGACCATCGAACAGAAAATTTTATTGACCGAAGGTGTTGGAGTATTATGAGTAGTTTATTAGAGTAATAGTAAGCTATTGCCAATAGCTATTATTCAAGAATGCTGGGGTTTGTTGTGAATCAAAAAGACTGGCATAAAAGCTAGAGTATATTCAGGATCTAATATCGGACTTAGGACTGCGGATTTGGGACTTTTATATAGTTACAATAAAACTTCAACAATAGACAAAATAATGATTTTGCCTTTTGCCTTTATTCTTTTGGAATATTTTTTATAAAAACTTGTCTTTAAGTCTGTAAATAAAAGGAATTCCTTTTAGTTTTCTACCCAGGTTGAGGATAGGATTAAGTAACGTATATGGAAATTGAATAAAGTTGGTGGTAAAACCGTTTTGTATTACTTCTTTGGCTCCCAAACCTTTTTTAAAACGAGCAAGAGATAGTCCATCGATACCCGTTGGAATTCCTCCTAAGTTAATAGTATCAATGTTCATTTTCTTGTAATGTTGAATCATATATTGATTAATACCTGAGGGGAAGCCCCTGTGGTATGCAGATTTATCAGCACCTCTTAATAAATTAAATACACCGTTATGATGTCTTAGGTTCAACTCAATGCAATTGGTATTGCCATTGTATTCAGTTATAAAAACATCGATGATTCTGGATTTAAGCAGCTTTTTTATCGAATCTTTAGTGAGATATGGAAGATAATAGGGATTGTAATCTGTTTTCTGTTTTTTTAATCGATAACGATGCGTATGATTTATGAGTTCAAATAATTCGGATGTATTGTTGTAATTCTTTAAACGTAAAAACTTAGGATTGTGTTTTTGGCATTTTTTTACGTTTCTTTTAATCTGATTGCTGTAGTTTAATGTTTCTCGTAATGGTATGATAAATTCTCTTCTTTCCGTTCTATAAAACCATTTTACTTTTAGCTTATGATTGGTCTTTTGGTCATATGAACTTATAATTATTCGATTAAACAGATTCTTTTGACAGAAATGATAAAGTGAAGCGTACATTCTGTTTAAATTGTGTTGAATGTCATTAACACCAATCCCGGCAAAACAGTACAGGATTTTTCCAAATCTGTTTTTGTTGGTTATGCCCGATAATTTTCCGATTGTCTTATCATTGTCAATAAAATCGAAATATATGGGATGAATGGTATCTGATGTAAGACTTTCTATCCAGTCGGGATGCAAAAAAATACTTGAATTAAACTCATCAAAGTTGACATTCCACTCCTTATAGGTATTGTAGCTTTTGATGTTCATTATTATTGCTCTATTTCAGATATAAAACGCCGATATTTGCCAAGTGGGGTACGATCAATTTCAGTAACTTCTTTAATAGTTATTGTAATATCTTCAATCAAAGATCTTTTAGTGAGTTTTATTAAATATTTTTGCTGACTGTCGCTGAGGGGGTGGTGTGTAACCAATAAAAATTGAAAATGGTTCAGTTTCTTTTGGATTACACGATATTCAGAAATGACTTCAGGGAATTTATTGGAGAAGTCCTGAATTACATAAAAGAATACGGTATCTCCGGGTGCATTCTCTCCTTCGGGGAGGTAAATAGTTTCTTCTTGTCTTCCTTGTAACTGTTTTAGATACCTTCTCCCATTTCTTATTTCTATACTACCCATATCTCCCACCTCATAGCGAATAAAAGGAGTTGCTTTATTAAATAAATTGGTGCATATAATTCTACCAACTTCTCCATCAGGGACAATATTATCATTCTCATCGACTATCTCAACCAATATTTGCTCATCGGATATTAACCAGCTATTGGCTTTGCCAAATCCAATAATACCTAATTCGGAAGCACCATATTCATTGTAACAAGGCACTCCAAAAGCTCTTTCAATCAAATTTTCTTCTTCAGGGGTGCACATTTCTGAAGTAACAATACAGGCTGATAAACTAGGATTAAAATCTTTTAATGTAATTCCATTGTAAATAAGGTATTTAGCCAGGCTAATTATTGGATAACTATACCCATAAAGGTATTTCACTTGTTTTTTTTCTATTGTTCCGATCCATTTTTTAATTGAAGTTTCACTTAAATTAAGGATCGGTATACGATATCTGGATGCAGTTCTGTCTTTTAATTGCTCAAACAGTCGGTTGGTGAAATTATTCGATTGTCCGTAGAAGCGTGCCTGCTTATGATTCAATGAGATACCAATAGAAGTGTAACGATCATTTATAATGGACCAGGTTATGGCATGGCAAAAAGAATTAACAGCATATGTGAGTGTCTTTCCAGTGGATCCTGATGTTTGACGAATTAGGTGTTTTTTAAATTTGGATCGGAATCTGGGATGTTTTATTGTATTTAACTTTTCCTTACTTATTATTGGAATTGATTCCCATTCCTCAGGAATAGTTCCAATAAACGATTTGTATATCGGATGTGTTTTATATGAATACTTTAGAATCTTCCATTTTTGTTTATTCTGCCAGTTAATCAAATCAGTTGATGTTTGAATGGAACTTAATAAAGATTGAGCCTTCTTAATGGGTAGTCCTTCTAGTCTTAGTAAGGTCTTAAATTTTATCATTGGCAGTATTGATGTAAAGCTCAAATATAAACTAAAATCTCTAAGCTCTTAAAAGAACTTTCTGCTAATTATTAAAGATTTGATAAATGGGATGTTTTTAAAGTTGTATCGTTTTAATTTATAAGTTTGGATATGATTTGGGGTTAGGAATGAATGAAATTACGCTTGTTATTCTTTGAATTCTTCTTATCAAGGCAAAAATGTTATTGAGCAATAAAAAAGACCTCTTTGTCATAAATTAAAACCATGATTCAAATAGTGTATTACTTTTAGATTGCCTAACATAGAAGTTTATGCTTCTTATTAACTAAATCTACTCATCCTTCCTGTGACTGAGGATGCGAAGCTTTGCAAATAGGTTAAATATCTAAGATGCAGCTGTTCCTCATAAAAGAGTTCAATTTATTTCAATTAACAGAATGATTTAACCATCCAAAAGATTCTAAATTGGAAAAGACAATACTTATACGACTTTTTAAGGTAATTTTATTGGTTCTATTAGGTATAGGGATTGGGTATGTTTTTGCCGGTTTTCTGCAACAGGATGATGTTGTTATGAACCAAACTAGGTTCATTTATAAACTTATGTTTATCTATGGGCCCTTGATTGCCCTGCCCATCATATATGCCTTTTTGATCTATGCTTTTCTGTTTGCCTCAAAAGAGTTTATTAAGTCCACACTTTTTACAGGTATTGTCCTTGTTTTGATATTGATGGTATTATTTCCGGTTTACGAGTTGGTTAAGAATACATTTGGGGTGAAAGAAGATAAATATGCCAAACGCTTTCATCCTTACCTTCAATTAATGCCTCCACAAGTGGATGCTCAAAATTACCAGTCGTCGAATTACAATATATTTTGCCTGGGTGGTTCTACTACCCAATACACAAACAGTGAAGGTATGGGGTGGCCTGCCATGTTAGAGCAAAGTTTAAGGGTAGGTCTTAAAACTGATTCAATAGATGTTTATAATCTGGGAATGCAGTGGTATACAACCCAGCATTCTTTGATAAATTATGAAGTGAACATTAAGCATTACAGACATGATGTGTTAATAGTAATGCATGCAATCAACGATTTATTGCATAACGCTGATTTTAGCTCTTTTAGTAAAGGTGCTTTTCGTGAGGATTATGGACATTTTTATGGCCCGGTGAAAAATGCATTTAAAAAGCCAGGATCGCTGGTTAGATCTATAGCTGGTTCATTTGGTCAGTACTGGTATGCTGAGCCAACGGTTTTTGTAGATCAGAAAGAATACCCGGGACTTGAATCTTTTGAGAGAAATCTTATTAGCCTCATTGAAGTAGCCAATCTTAAAGGTGTTAAGGTTGTATTAATGTCCCAGCCAAACATTCTTCACGCTGATTTATCCGATGAAATCAAAAGTAAGTGTCAGATGATCAATTCAGAGGCAGTTGGGAGTGGCAAAAAATGGACTTACGAAAGTGGTATTACAGGTATGGAAAAGTATAATCAATTGGTTCGAACCCTGGCGAATGAACAAAAGGTTGTTCTGGTTGATTTGGAGTCTGTTGTACCAAAGACATTGGAATACTTTACTGATGAAGTGCATTATACTGATGCTGCCTATCCTTTAATTAAGGCCGAAATAGCAAGGGTGTTAATGGAAGAAAAACTGATTAATTCAACAAACAATGGAAAATAGCAAAGGACTTCTGGTTAAAAAGGTTTCAGCCAAACAAATGGTGGATTCAGGAATGGCATTAGTGCTTTTATTGTTAATCCTAAGTTTTATAACAAAGTCCTCGGTTTTGGTTATTGCAGCTACTGTTGTACTGGTTATAAACATGTCACTACCAAAACTATTATCACCCTTTGCTTATTTGTGGTTGAGTTTATCAAATATACTGGGCTGGCTGGTGTCCAAGGTATTATTATCGGTAGTATACTTTATGCTGGTATTACCAATTTCATTCATTCGACGTCTTCTTCAAAAAGATACTTTACAACTCCGACAATTTAAACAGACTGACAAATCTGTGTTTATAACACGTAACCATCAGTATTTAGCTGATGATTTAAAGAATCCATTTTAACTTAATTTTTGTCAGACCATGGAATTTTTAACAGAATTATGGGCTTTTATTAAGCAACGAAAGAAGTTTTGGTTAATACCTTTAATTGGGGTGCTTTTGCTTTTTGGTGTTCTCATTGTGCTGTCTTCCGGATCAGCTATTGCTCCTTTTATCTACACACTGTTCTAGTATGGGTACATATATTCTTGGTATTTCAGCTTATTATCACGATAGTGCGGCGGCCATCATTCATAATGGTGAAATAATAGCAGCGGCTCATGAAGAACGTTTTACAAGGAAGAAACATGATCCCGGTTTTCCTTCAAAGGCTTGTCAGTATGTAATGGACGAAGCCAATATTGTTGCTGAACAGATCGAAGCAGTTGTGTTTTATGACAAGCCCTTTGTAAAGTTTGAGCGTTTATTGGAAACCTATCATGCTTTTGCACCTAAAGGTTTAAGTAGCTTTGCAACGGCCATTCCAGTGTGGATCAAGGAAAAATTATTCCTTAAGCAAAATATTCGGAAAGAGCTTAAAGAGCTGGGGTTTAAAAAGCCGCAGCTCTTATTTCCTGAGCATCATTTGTCTCATGCAGCCAGTGCATTTTACCCTTCTCCATTTGATGAAGCGGCCATTTTAACGGTTGATGGTGTTGGTGAGTGGGCTACAACTACTATTTGTCATGGTAAAGGAAAGGATATTACAATTATTAAAGAGTTGCATTTTCCCCATTCACTGGGGCTGCTCTACTCTGCATTTACCTATTATACTGGTTTTGTAGTTAATAGTGGAGAATACAAGTTGATGGGATTAGCTCCCTATGGTAATCCTGATTCTGATGAAACCAGACGTATAAAAAAACTGATTCTGGATGAACTGGTCGACTTAAGACCGGATGGGTCATTAATACTTAATATGAAGTACTTTTCATATGCCACAGGATTGAAGATGGTAAATGAAAAGCGTTGGGAAAAACTCTTTGGTTTTAAGGCTCGAAAACCAAGTGAAACACTTACCCAGTCTTATATGAATATGGCGCTGGCCATCCAACAGGTAACTGAGGAGGCTGTAATAGCTATGGCCGAGTCTGCAAAGTCATTAACAGGAGCCACTAAATTAGTGATGGCCGGAGGTGTAGCACTAAATAGTGTTGCCAATGGTAAATTGTTACAAAGTGGATTGTTCGAGGACATCTGGATTCAGCCGGCAGCCGGCGATGCCGGTGGGGCTGTAGGTGCAGCTTTATGTGGCTGGCATTTATGGAAAGGGCATAACCGTGTGTTGAATGGTGCACCGGATGGGATGAAAGGAGCATATCTGGGACCTGATATAACTGATAAAGATATTCAAAAAGCACTGGTTAAATACGAAGCGGTTTATAGTCACTATTCTGATTTTAAGGATCTTTGTAAGATAGTTGCCGAAAAATTGGATGAGGGCAATGTGGTTGGCTGGGTTCAGGGACGTATGGAGTATGGTCCGCGTGCACTTGGTAACAGATCCATCCTTGGTGATGCCAGAAATCCGGAAATGCAAAAGAAAATGAATTTGAAGATTAAATACCGGGAAGGATTCAGACCTTTTGCTCCAAGTGTACTGGAAGAGGATATTCAAAACTATTTTGATATTAAAGTGCCTTCTCCTTATATGTTGATGGTAGTTCCGGTTCAGCCTGAACGGTTGAATACCTTGCCGGAAGATTATAATGAACAAGAATTGATGCAACGCTTGTATTTTCAGAGATCAGATATTCCTGCAGTAACACATGTTGATTATTCAGCCAGACTTCAATCAGTGAATAAGGATACCAATTCCCGTTATTGGGAGTTGATTAATACCTTTAAAGAATTGACAGATTATGGGGTGATTGTTAATACTAGTTTTAACGTGAGGGGGGAACCTATTGTCTGTGATGCTGATGATGCCTATCGTTGTTTTATGCGAACAGAAATGGATTATTTAGTAATAGGCAACTATCTGTTCGAGAAGACAAAACAAAAAGAGTGGGATCAGAAGGACAAGTGGCAGGAGGAGTTTAAATTGGATTAGTCCTACATAATATAGCAACCTTGAAAGTTTTAAAATTTCCTTACCCATACAAAGCCTGGTTTACCCTATGCAATGATCCGGATCATACCACACCAGAACGTTGGAAAATTATTCATCGTTTGGTTTGGCAAGAACTGGGGCTGCCTTTTGGTGACGCCTTGTTTGTAAGTTCTCATAATCAGTATCTGAATGACCAGGTAAACCTTGCAGATCATGGTCAGGCTATTTTACAGCATCCTTATGATATTCTTCATTCATGGGGCGATTTCCGACATGCCGGAAAAAGAGCCTTTGACAGAGAGGATGCTATTAAAGCAATTGAGCTACTAAAAGCCTACGGTTTAGAGCCCAGAGTATGGACCGATCATAGTAACTTTACCGGGAACTTCATGCATAACAGCGAAATGGGAGCTGTTCGATATACTGTGGATGCCTCTGGCTATAGATATGAAAATCAACGATACTCCATGGACTATGCTTATGACCTTGGTATCCGCTATATATGGGATGGTAAACTTAGTTCAGTAATCGGGCAGGGTGGATCACATCATAACTGGGTATTGCGCCAGAAAATGATCAGGTTTGTCAGCAAGATTATTTCAAAACTATTTGCAGAGTACAGTTATTCAATTGATCCTCATGAAGATTTGAATGATTTAACCTACAAACCTCTTACTTTTCCTGACGGGCACACTTTTTATGTGTTCAGACGCTATGGGTTATGGAAATATGCGGATATTGATGGTTTACCAAAGTTAGTGAATAAAGCCACATTGAATCAATTAATTAAAAAGCAAGGAACCTGTATTCTGTACACTCATTTGGGTAAAATGCAAAAGCGACTGGCTAATGGTGAACAATATATTATTCCTGACGCCACTATCAATGCTTTGAATCTTCTTAGAGATAGCTACGAGAAGCAAGAGATAATGCTTTCGCCCGTAAGTACTTTGCTTGATTATTGTGTCATTCGTGATCACATTCAAATCGACAATCAAAACAAGGTCATTCGATTTACGCCGGATGGGATACGTTTTGCAAAACTGAATGGTGAAGATCTGCAAAACAAAAAGTTTAGTTTTATAGGAAACCAAAGTATTAATGATTTCAGTATTGAAACGGGTACAGATTGTAATTATGAGATTATTCAAAATCAATCTGTTCAAACAATAAAATTTATTTGAAAGTAATGGAATATGCCAATGTCATTAAGCCAAAGGACAAAGTTTTTGATTTAAGGCTTAAAGAAATATGGAGTTACAGGGATCTGCTGGTGCTTTTTGTACGAAGGGATTTTGTTTCGGTGTATAAGCAAACGATATTAGGTCCCGCCTGGTTTTTTATTCAACCACTTTTTACTACATTTATCTATACATTTATATTCGGAAATATAGCCGATTTACCGGCTGATGGCATCCCGCATAGTTTGTTTTACCTGGCAGGTATTACAGCCTGGAACTATTTTGCAACGAGTCTGACAACAATTTCTGATACATTTGTTAGTAACTCTAGTTTGTTTGGTAAAGTCTATTTTCCAAGGGCAGTCACACCTTTGTCAATAGTATTTTCAAACTTAATTCAGTTTGGCCTGCAACTATTGCTTTTCCTGCTTATATATGTCTATTATGTAATCATTGGAGTACCTGTTTCGATAAGCCCAACATTGGCATTATTTCCACTATTAGTCATAATGATGGCCTTATTAAGCTTGGGGCTGGGAATGACTATTTCGTCTATGACCACCAAATACCGAGATCTTAAGTTCCTTATCAAATTTGGTATACAATTGGCGATGTATGGGTCATCTGTGATCTACCCACTTTCAGAGATTCCAGAGCAATATAAAATATGGGTAATGATCAACCCAATGGTTGGTATCATCGAGACTTTTAAATATATGTTCTTCTCTGTAGGAACTTTCTCTTGGGGATTGTTATTCTACAGTCTGGTATTTTCTGTTCTTATATTCGTCATTGGTCTGGCTATTTTTAATAAGACTGAGAAGAACTTTATGGATACTGTTTAAGGGTTAAACATGAGATTGAAGGTTCATATACTGATTGTTAGTTTATTGTCTATAGCGTTATTTTCCTTAAAAGCATCGGAATGTAAAGTGAAAATAATCTTCAGATACGACGACTACTCTTCGGATAGCGACACTAAATTGGAAGAGCAACTATTTAAGTTGTTCAAAGAAAATGATATACCTTTAGTTGTTGGAGTTATACCTTTTCATAAATCAGAGGAAGATTTTATGGAGGCGGATTCTAGTAAGGGATTGAGTGATGATAAAACAGAGTTGTTAGATAGGTACATAAAGTATGGTATTGTTGAGGTAGGTTTACATGGATTTTCTCATTTTAATAATAGCATTGATATCAATAATAAATCAGAATTTAAAGGACTGCATTATTCGAAGCAACACCAACTAATTTCTTCCGGGAAAACCTATTTGGATAGCGTTTTTAATATTGATTGCAGAACTTTTATTCCTCCCTGGAATAGTTACGACAGTACAACTGTGAAAGTTTTAAAAGAGCTTGATTTTAAAATAGTCTCTTCAAATATTAATCACGATTTCAGTTTTAATGACGATAGCATTCTATTTATGCCCTACCAATCAGATATTGATGAAGTTGATTCCTATTTAGTTAATGCAGAAAGCTTACAAGCTAACACTCAAAAATACATAGTGGTATTGTTCCACTCTTACGATTTCCAAAGTAATGATTCATGCAGATCCGTAATTCAGATAGAAACCTTAGATAAGTTGTTAAAGCATTTACACAATTTAGAAGGAGTTTCGTTTACTACTTTTAATGAAGTATATGAAACTATATCAGATAATAGTTCATTTTCCAAAAGTCATATATGGCGTAAAAAGTTGAATAAAAAGCTACCATCCTTTTACAATATTGAGAATACTTCTTTACTAATGGAATGGAAGATTTATCGTACTTCAATCTTTCTGAAATTCCTTTCGTGGTATTTATTAATGTTATTTGCAGGAATTCTAAGCGGTATTGTTGTTATTCGTATCCTTAAGTTCAAACTGGTACTCTTCTTCGTCTTATCTGTAATTATTCTTTTAGTTGTTATTAATGTAAATATTTCTGAAACGTATTATAAAATATGGAGTTTGCTTCTTGTATGTATTGGCATGTGGGGCAGTGTGTTGTTTAATATTATGCGTGAAAATTATAAGTTTAGATGAAACCAATAATAAAAATAGAAAATGTCTCTAAGCAATATCGATTGGGTACAATAGGAACAGGCACCCTTTCTCATGATCTAAATCGTTGGTGGTCAAAAATGAGAGGTAAGGGTGATCCTATTCTTAAGATTGGTGAAATAAATGACAGAGCAAATAAGGGTAACTCAGAATATGTATGGGCCCTTCGGAATATTAATTTTGAAGTGATGCCCGGGGAAGTTGTTGGTATCATTGGCAAGAATGGGGCCGGTAAATCAACATTATTAAAGATATTATCAAAGGTAACTGGACCAACAACTGGTAGTATTCAATATGATGGCAGGATCGGTTCTTTGTTAGAAGTTGGTACAGGCTTTCATCCTGAGTTAACAGGTCGTGAGAATATTTTCCTGAATGGTGCAATTTTAGGAATGAGCAAATCAGAAATACGTTCGAAACTGGATGAGATTGTAGATTTCTCAGGTTGTGAGCGCTATATCGATACTCCGGTAAAAAGGTACTCAAGTGGAATGAAGGTACGACTGGGTTTTGCAGTGGCTGCACATTTAGAACCGGAAATTTTGGTTGTTGATGAGGTGTTGGCAGTAGGAGATGCTGAATTTCAGAAAAAAGCCATTGGTAAAATGCAGGATGTATCACGAAATGATGGACGAACAGTCTTGTTTGTAAGTCATAGTATGGGGGCTATTCAGTCTTTATGTAGTCGATCTGTAATACTTGATGCAGGAGGTGTGAAGTTTGATGGGGATGTGAAAGAAGGGATTGAAATTTATCTGAATGATGGTAATAAGGGATTGAATGGTAGTGATCTAAGTACTTATACCGATAGAAAGGGACATTTAAAAGGTAAACTTATTGATCTGAGTGTTGGATACGAGTATCAGAATAAGGTTGTTCTGGATTCCAAGAAAATACCAATAGGTTCGAACTTAATAATCAGGTCAAAAATTGATAATATCAGTGCCGAGGTTCGGAAATTTGATTTTTCAATCATCATAACCGATAGGTATGGAGTGAGGGTGACTTGCGTTAGTAATGAATTTACTAAAAAGGAGCTGATTCTTGAAAAGGGCGTAAATGAGTTTGAATATAAGGTCTTTAATCTAAGTCTTTTGCCTGATATCTATTATTTTAGAATCTGGATGAAGGATCAGTATGGAGTAATGGATGTTATAGATGATGTAATGGAAATTGAGGTGGTAGAATCCAATATTCTTGGATCAACAGCTTTGCCTAATTCAAAACTTCATGGATATGTCTTGTTTCAGCAAGAACAAAACAAAATATCATAACTTATGTCTTTGATTCCTATCGTTGTAATAGCCTATAATCGCCCGCATGCATTAAAAAGAGTGTTACATTCGTTAAGCACAGCTAGCTATCCTGAAGGAGTTAATGTAGAGCTAATAGTAAGTATTGATTATTCGGATAATACAGATTGTTCGGAAGTTGCCAACAGTTTTAAATGGGAATTTGGCAAATATCGCATTATACAACACGATCAAAATCTGGGGTTAAAAAAGCATGTTCTTTCATGCGGAGATATGTCAGAGGGAAAGGACGGAATCATAGTCCTTGAGGATGATTGTTTCGTAAGTCAGGACTTTTACAGTTATGTCGTTCAGACGTATGAATTTTATAAGGCCGAGAAAAGAATATGTGGAATTTCCCTCTATTCATATTCAATAAATGAATTTGTTGAAATGCCATTTATTCCTTTAAAAGGTAACTCGGATGTTTACTTTATGCAGGTACCGAGCTCCTTGGGGCAGTTTTGGAGTCGAGAGTCGTGGTTGAATTTTAAACTTTATCTTAATGAAACCAGTGAAACGATCAGTTCGACAACTCATATGCCTCAAAGGGTAACAAACTGGTCAAGGCAGTCGTGGAAAAAGTATTATTATGATTATATGGTGACGAAGGATCTACTGTTTGTTTATCCATATGTTTCAAGAAGTACCAATTTTGGTGATTTAGGCAGTCATATAAAATTCCCAACGCAATTGTACAATGTTCAGTTATCGTGTGGTGATAATGTGTTAAAACTTACGACACTTGAGTCTAATTCTATAATTTACGATGCCTTTTATGAAATTATGCCAGAAGGCATAAGTACGTTATCAAAAGGATTAAAGGTGAATTTTGTGGTCGATACATATTGCCTTAAGGATGACATGCTAATGGACAAGGAATTTGTTCTTACTACATACAAAACGAACCAATATAGAGAAAAATACGATACAACCTTGCAGCCTTTAATTTGTAATTATATTCATGGTTTGGAAGGTGATGGCTTATATCTTGTTCCTACATCGGTTTATTTGACGTTTAAAGAACGTTATTGTGATAGAACCATTATTAAAAAGCATAACTTTTTAAGTTATCAGGAAGGATTTTATAATGGAAAACATTTTGTGTACGATTCAAAAACTTATCATGTGGGTAATGTTATCCGAAAATTAATAGCGTCGGTCAACCCTTTTACCAGGAAAAATTAACCCAACCTATATAATCAATAGTGAATCAGGTATTTATATTAGGTATAGCTGGATATCCCAATGCCTATACTGCCAAAATTAGTCGATATAAAGCAATAACTCAGAATGTTGCAAGTGAAGGAAATCAAGTTTTTGTTATAAATAGAGAAGTTCGCAATACGGTCGTTTCAGATGGTTCTGATGTTAAAATATATAATGCCAGCAATTTAGATGTAAAAAGTTATACGGTTCATAAATACCTTAGAAAGCTTGTTGGGCTTTTTGAATTTTTTAGATTATTGGCATTAATCAGCAGAAAAGTTCCAAAGGTTTTTATTGTGTATACTTCGTCTCCTGCACGTTTTTTGAGATACCTTTTATTTGCGAAACTCTTAAATGCGAAACTTGTATATGATTATGTAGAAAAAGTGAGTGAGTTTAATGATACGGGTCATTCAAGACAAAGATTAAATTATGCTAAGCTATTTGAGAAGTACTTGATAAGAAAGTCTGACGGGGTTTTTGTAATCAGTGAATTCTTGAAGAATGAGCTTTCTCGCAATGATAAAGAAATAAAACTTTTTAAAATACCTGCTATTTTCGATTTCAAACTAATTGAAAATATACAAGCAAAAATGTTTAATTATAATTACCTGCTGTATTGCGGTACAACAGATTATATATCTGTTGTTAAGTTTGTAATTGAAGCATTTAAAAGCGTCCAATCTGATAGCAATGTCAGACTTATATTGATTTTAAATGGGCAAGATTCTTTAATTGATGATTTAAAAAGAGAATTGGAGGATACAAATCCAGAGCGAATTGAAATACACAGAAAGCTTGAATATAATGACTTATTGGCATATTATAAAGGAGCTTTAGGACTTTTAATTCCATTAAGAAATATTGTTAGAGATATAGCTCGTTTCCCCCATAAAATTTCAGAGTATAGCGCTAGTAAAAGCATTATTATTTCGAATAATGTTGGTGAAGTAGGTTTTTATTTCAAAAATGGAGAAAGTGCTTTGCTTGCGGATAAGTATGATGCGAAGGTATATGGAGAATTGATACAGAAAGTGGTAGACGGAGATATTATGATTGAACATATCAGGGATGAAGGTCATTTAGTTGGTTTAAATAATTTCGATTCAAATAATTTAAATGGCTTGACTCAATTTTTTAATAGTTTATAGTATTAATTATAGAATGTTAATAGTAAGTTCAGTTCTTGTTTTCTTAATTATCCTGGGCATTTTTCATTTTCGTTATCCATTTATTTATAAGCATAGAGGCAAACAAAAATGGTCAGTGGGAATCAGTAGGAGTGATGAAAATACACTAGGTCATATTGTTTCAACACTGGACAGCGAGACCTTAAAGCAAAAGTATGGTTTTGATGGCATTGCTGATCCATGGATGATATCTGCTGAAGATGGTCTTTACCTTTTTGTTGAGGTTCTGAAAGTGTTTAAGGGTGAATTAAGAGTGTTCAAATCGAATAACCTTCTTGATTGGACTCTGCTTGGAGAGCCTATAAATGAGGAATTTCACTTATCATACCCACAGGTCATTGAAAAGAACAATACCTACTACCTACTACCCGAAACAGCAAAAGCTGAAAAAGTAATATTGTATAAGAGTACAAACTGGCCATTGGGATGGGAACAAAGTGAGACCTGGCTGGAAGGAGAGTACCTGGATACCACATATTTTGAATTCAAGGGAAATCATTATCTGATTAATGTAGACCGCAATTCTGTTTGTCACTTGTTTGTATCTTCCGAATTTGAGAATGCCAAATGGCAAGAGCACCCCAAATCACCATTGGGTATAGGTAATCGCTTCCGTCCGGGAGGTCGCCCAATTGTTACTGATCAAGAAGTGATTATACCGGTTCAATGTCGAAGAAAAGGATATGGAACGGCCGTTTATCAATTGATTTTACATAAACTATCGGCAACAGAGTTGAAATTCAGGAAAGGTAAAGCAATGCTGAAGGCCATAGATGGAACTGTATTTAATTCAGGTATTCACCATATGGATTATTTTAACTTCCGGGATAAGGACTATATGGTGTTTGATGGCAGAGGGGGTAAAGGAGCAGTTTATCGAATCATCAACTTTAAGAGATCATTTAAAGAAAATATATACGATTTATTATCCTCAATTCATTATCCGAAGCACTTACCATTTTTGGATAATTGGTAGTGTAAAGATGGGCAACAAACTATGTGTAGAATTATAGGAGAATACAGACTCGCCGAAAATTTAACTGAGCAAAGCCGCTTTGAAGAGTTAACTCAATTGAGTAAAAATGGAGGGCCTGACGATACTGATTTTTACAGGAACGAGCGGGTACAGTTGGGCTTTAACCGTTTGGCTATTCTGGATTTGTCGGTTGCAGGCCGGCAACCAATGTGCAGCAATAGTGGCAGATATATTATTGTTTTTAATGGTGAAGTGTATAACCATTTGGATTTGAGGGCAAAGACTCCTGATTACCAATTCAGAGGAAGTAGCGATACAGAGACCATATTAAGCGCTCTTGAAAAATGGGGGCTACGTAAAACCGTTGAACTGTTGGATGGTATGTTTGGTTTGGCCATTTACGATACATTGGAGGATTGCCTGTATTTGGTAAGGGATTTTGCAGGAATTAAGCCCATATTTTATGGCTATAACAGGAAGGGTCTAGTGTTCGCAAGTCAGTATGATCAGGTAAGTAAGCACCCATGGTTTATAAATGAAGAAATTGATCAGGAAGTGCTGAGTTTATATCTGAAGATGCAGTATGTACCAGCTCCTTTAGGCCTTAAAAAAAACACAGGGCAAGTGTTACCCGGTGAATGTATTAGTATTAATTCAAAGGGGGAGTTGAATAAATGGCGCTATTGGGAATTACCTGACAAGGTTGACAACTCTATACAGCACTGGAATGAGGCAGTTGAATTTGTAAATGAACAGTTGGAATCTACTGTTAGGTCTCAATTAATGGCTGATGTTCCATTGGGGGCTTTTTTGTCAGGGGGTATCGACTCTGCTCTGGTATGTTATAATGCTAGTAAGAATTTAAATGATCAATTGTCGACATATACAATCGGTAGTGATAGTGCAAGGCATGATGAAACGGAGGATGCGAAGACTGTAGCCCAAATGTTAAATACCAAAGGGCATTATGACCGGATGAATGCAAGCTCAGCATCCAATTTAATGGAAGAGGTATTTGGAGTGTTAAGTGAACCCTTTGCTGATTTCTCAATTATACCAACTTATTTGGTTTCAAAGCATGCGCGATCAGGTTTAACAGTGGCATTGTCAGGTGATGGTGGTGATGAACTGTTTTATGGTTACGAGCGTTTTGAATCCATTTCAAAAAACAGGTCTTTAGCCAATTGGCCATACTTAATGCGATATATGGCTTATGGTGGGGATAAACTACTGTTAGGTGGGAAATATTTAAATAGTGGTGTTGTGGTAAATAAACAAGCTATAGCACATATGAACTTGCATGCCCGGTTTGAAGATGAGCAACTTTATGGAACTTTTCCGGAATTTAAGGATACGCATTTTAAAAATGGTTTTGGTGTTTATACTTATTCCAATTCAACCAAACTGGATGACCTGTTGAATAATATGCGTAAAGCTGAGTTTTACGGAATGATGCAAAAAACACTTTTAAAGGTAGATCGGGCCAGTATGGGAGTTGGTCTTGAAGTCAGAGTTCCATTCTTATCAAAAGTTTTTATTGAGGCCAGCTTAAAGGTGAATTCAGTCTTAAGCTATGGGAATGGTAAGCGAAAGCACATACTAAAAACAGTGCTTAAAAAGAATATGCCCAAGTATAATTTTAATACCAGCAAAAGAGGGTTTACAGTGCCCTTAGGGCAATGGATGCGTGAGGATCTCAAAGACTACATGTACGATCACCTGCTTTCCAAAAGTTATCTGGATAGTTTTGGATTGAATAGTGCTGGTATAGAGCATCTTTTAAGTCAACATATCAATAAGGGATTGGATAAGAAATGGCCTTTATTTACTTTATTATCATTATTTAAATGGCAGGAAAAACAAAACGGTTAAGAGTTCTCTTTACAATTCCAAATTTTGATACTGCCGGCAGTGGTAAGGCATTGTTAAAAGTGGCATCAAGGCTAAATCCTTATCGTTTTGATGTTCAAATAGCCTGTATACACAAAAGAGGTAAATTTTTCAAAATGGTTGAAGATTCCGGTTTTCCGATTCACATAATAAATTACTTACATCCTATGTCAAATCGCATTTCGGGTTTAAGGCACTGTATAAAGGTGGCAAGGCAGTTTCGTAAAATAAAACCGGATATCATTCATTCATATAATTACAGTGCGGATTACTCGGAAGCATTAGCTGCACAGTTAGCCGGGTGTAAATGGGTTTATACTAAAAAAAATATGAATTGGGGTGGGGCTTCTGCCAATGGATGGAAGTTAAGGACCTGGTTAGCCAATCATATCGCGTATCAGAATCATGATATGAAGACTGAGTTTTTCCCGGATTCAACAAAGGTATCATATGTGCCACGTGGGGTTGATATGGAGGAGTTTAGTCCTGGCCAACCCAAAGCAAGCATAAGAGATGAGTTTTCATTGAGTGGGCGTGAATTTGTATTTATGTGTGTAGCCAATCTGGTTCCTGTAAAGGGAATTGAAGTGTTGATTGAGGCTTTTGCCAGTTTGAATGATAAGGACAAAGATTTGAAACTAATTATAGTGGGGGATGATCAGAATGACTATGGTCAACAACTTCAGCGAAAGGTTAAAGAAGAGTATAAGCTAGAGAATGTTGTATTTACAGGCAAGCGTTCCGATGTAAAGGATCTGTTGCATCTGTGTGATGTATTTGTATTACCAACATTAAATGAAGGTCGCCGTGAAGGCTCCCCGGTTGCCTTATTAGAGTCAATGGCCAGTGGATGTTTGGTATTGGGATCTGCTATCGCTGGGGTTAAGGATCAATTAAAGGAATTTCCGAATTTACTTTTTGAGGCAGGGAATTCAGAGCAATTGAAAGAACGCATGCAAGCTTTATTTGAACTTAATGAAGCAGATAAAGAGCATTTAAAACAGCAGTTGGTTGAATATGTGAAAGCTCAACTTTTGATCGAGCTTGAGGTACAGCGTCATGAAGCGCTGTACGAGAAGATATCTTAGATAAATTTAACCATTCATTTTTAAACGCATAATTATCAATTCCAGGAGTAAATCATATAAGGAAATAGCAGGGTACTGTATACTGGTACTTCTCATGTGGATACCAAGTGTATGGTTGTATATGTATGATGAATGGATAACAACTTCCGGGAAAATTGTACATTCAATAATTCGTTTGCTATTATCGGTTCTATTTCTCGAGTTTTTTGTTTTAATAAAACGAAAGTCTCATAGAGCATTGGTTTTAATACTGTTTTTCATAAGTTTTTTCGCTGATGTCACGTTCTTATATGCATATAAGGGTTTTCACAGCACATCAAGTATGCTGGCCCTTTTTAATACCACAAAAACGGAGGCACTGCAATATATAACTCTAAATTGGGTATTGTACTTTGTGGTTTTAGTTGTGTTGTTTGTTTTTGGGTATCTCGCTTTGAAACTGAATTTTTCATTGGTCAAAAGTTCGTATAGTTATAAGTTGATCAAGTTAGTAGGTGTGCTTCTCATTTTGTTGGGCACACAGAGTGCATTCACGTATTTTAATAACCCTTTAGAGTTAGGTTTAAAGTCAAGCGTCAAATTAAACGTTCTCAAGCATTATCCGGTTAATTTCTACTATCGTTTGTATGAGAAAGTAAGGTACGATCAGAAAAAGAATCAATATCTGGCTAATGTTAAGAGTTTTAGTTTTGATGCTTCGGTTCAGGACTCGGTAGTAAGGAATAATACGGTTGTTTTTATTATTGGAGAAACCCAACGAGCAGATCTTTATCATCAGGAATTAGCTAAACATACTGATCAACTGCAACATTTCGATCAATTTAATTTTGTGCCGCTTCCCAATTTCTATTCAACAGCTAATTCAACCGCTTATTCGTTTCCATTAATGGTAACAAGAGCGACAGCGAGTAATCCTGAACTTAGTTTTAATGAACCTTCAATAGCTAAATTGTTTTCCGAAGCTGGTTATAAGACATTTTGGCTGGCCAATCAGAATCTCTTCAAAGGGCCTGAGGGGAAAAGTTACAAAGAAGAAGTGGATGTGTTTAAGCCTTTGTGGAAGCAAGGAGGACTTGATACAGTAGTTTGGGAACCATTAAAGGAAATTGTTAAAGACACCGCTTCTTTGAAGTTTCTTTTAATAAATCTCAAAGGTAATCATTATCGATATGAGTATCCGGAAGTGTTTGAGCTGTATCAGCCAAACTTAGAATCTGAAAACGTTTATGCGTTTGATAAAAGTAATGAGCTATATTTCCGTAATAGCTATAACAATAATACAGCCTTTCAATTATCTATACTTGATTCAATTCATAGTATCATAAGTGAGATAAATGGGCCAACTTCTTTGTTTTTTAGTTCTGATCATGGAGAAAGTATGTTTGAACCGCCCCATTATTTTTTTGGACATGGAACTTCAACTTTACCCTTGGAACAGGTTCATTGTTTCTCTTATTTTTGGTTCAACAATTACTATATTAAGCAATTCAAAGGGCAGTATGAGAATATAAATAATAATAGTAGCCAGCCTTATTCTTTTGATTATATTTTTGAGACATTGGCAGATCTTGGGGGGGTGCATTATCAGGGAAAAAATGTTGAATACTCAATGGTTTATAAAGAACCGATGCTGTGTGATACTATAAAGGTTAGGACTGGTGAAAGTATAACAGTCATTGATGTTAGTTCAGTTCATTAAGAAAACAAGGGAAAAGAAACAACCAGCGGGACATTTCAATAAAAAGTGATGATAACAAAACGTACAGCCATAATTCCGGATATACCACAATTTGTCGGCATTAAAGATGAATTAGATTATAAATCGATTTGTTTTTTTGCTGCCACCAACTTCTTCCTCGGTGAAAATACTTATTATAAGAAATTGAAATGCTTATTGCCGGGTACGGAGTATACACTTTCGGACAATAACGAAGTGCTTGAACAGAAAAGGTGGTTCGATTGGCATTATTCTCCCAGAGATATTCGATTGGACGAGGTAGTTGACGAGTTTAGTCATTTATTTAAGACTATAACAGAAGAACAAACTCAGGGTAGAAGGGTAGTTTTGCCATTATCGGGAGGACTGGATAGTCGCACACAGGCAGCTGTTTTAAAAGGGCACCCAAATGTTTCATGTTATTCGTATGAATATCCAAATGGGATAAAGGAAGCCTCATTCGGACAGAAAATAGCTTCAGCCTGTGGATATGATTTTACTCGCATGGTGACTCCTGAAGGCTATTTATGGGAGAAGCTTGATGAGATTACATCATTGATGCAATATGGTGGCGACAGCACAGCGAGCAGGCAAGCCGCCTTTATGGATGATTTTCCACTTATGGGAGATACCCTGTTCCTTGGTCACTGGGGTGATGTATTATTTGACGATATGGGCCTTGATTCAAATCGTAACTATAGTGATGAGGATTATATAGATATAATGATCCACAAACTTAGTAAACGGGGAGGTGTGGAGCTGGCTAACGATTTATGGCAGGCCTTCGGTTTGTCAGGGTCATTTATGGCTTATTTTAATGAGCAGGTTGGTGAACGTCTGGCAGATATCAATATCACTGATCCAAATGCCAAGATACGTGCGTTTAAGTCGCTTTATTGGGCTCCGCGTTGGACAAGCATGGCCATGCCTATCTTTGCTAAAAACATGGAAATCAAGCTGCCATACTATGATGACCGTATGTGTAAATTTATTTGTACAATTCCAGAGAAGCATTTGGCCGGACGACAGGTTCAGATCGAATACCTGAAAAAGGAGGCTCCGGAGTTGGCCCGTATCCCATGGCAAACGTTTGCCCCACTTAATTTGTATACTTATAAGCGTTACAATCATATCAGTAATCTGCCTAATAGAATTATGACCCGTTTGCGCTATGATTATAATCGACTGGTTAAGCCCAAAGGCTTTGTAACACGTAACTGGGAAATCCAGTTTTTAGGAACTTCAAATCAACAACAATTAGCCTATTGGCTTGATAATAATAAAAAGCTCAATAAATTTATTCCGAAGGAGCTTACAAACAAGTACTTCCAAGCTTTTAAAAAGGGTAAATGTGTGGGGAATGCACATCCGATTTCAACCCTATTAACTTTTAGTGCTTTTGTAAACGGAAATTTATGAGCGATATACCTTTGTTGTCTGTTGTAGTGCCTGTGTTTAATGGAGAGTACTACATCGAAAAAACATACAATAATATTCTGCAACAGAATTATTCAAATCTGGAAATAATTTTTGTTGATAATAATTCTGAGGATCTTACGAGTGAAACGGTTGAGAAACTGATTGAAAGTGATCAACGGGTACGGTTATTTTTTGAATCTAAGAAAGGCGCCGGAGCTGCACGAAATACTGGGATTAAGAGTGCCAGAGGTGAGTTTATCTGTTTCCTTGATTGTGATGATGATTTAGTTCCTGATAAATTTCTGAAACAAATTGATTTATTACAGACATTTAAGGACGCTAACTTTATAATTGGAGATACCTTGAAAATGTATGCCGATAGTACTCATAACTATGTGATAAAGCAAAGTTTACCAGAGGGATGTTTAATTGAAGGACGCAAGGTAGCCTTCCAATGGATGGCTAATTTTGGTCAGTTACCTCACCATTGTTCTGGTTTATACAAGACAGATTTTGTTCGCAAAATTGAAGGATACGGTGAAGCTTTGCTTAGTGGCGAAGATGCTTTCTTTCTGGTTAAAGCGGCCATGCATGGAGCTTTCGTTTATCAGTCCGAGGTTTATTATGAATATATGCGTCACCCTGATTCGACAGTAAGCGTATTGAATCAGAAGATGAACCCATCCTATCGGTATCTAGAGCAATATTTAACGTATTATGCCGATTATTTATTCGGAATTGATTTAAAATCAACTGAGGATAACGATGTTAATAAGGTTTTTTTGTTTGCTCTTATGAATTGGGAACAATCCCAAAAGACATTTGAATCAGGAGAAAATGATGTATTAAATGAGTTTTTAACTGGATTTAATCAATTTGGTTTTTTGAATAATTCTAAGTGGAAACTGGCATTTAAATTAAGGTTTTTAGGTAAAAAAATATTGAATAGATTGTTTTAATGATTATCGCCATTTTTTCCGGAGATATTCCGAGCTCTGCTTTTATCGAAAGATTAATACATGATTTATCTAATAAAGATTTTCAAATCTATCTTTTTGGTAAACGGAAAAAGAAAGTCAACTATAATAACAATGTAAAGCAAATATTCTTTCGTCAAAATCGTGTTATTATCGTATTGGCTCTAATCAGTGAACTTATTAAATACTTATTGGGGCCATTTTCTGTTCAAAAATTAAAGCAGCTACACTGCTTCGCCAGAAAAGAAGGGAATTGGGCCTTTTATTATCAATTGTTATTGGTGATAAATAATAAACCGGATGTTTTCCATTTACAGTGGATTAAGGAAGGTCATAAGTGGCTAATATTAAAGGATTTTAACGTAAAAGTGGCGGCCAGTTTCCGGGGGTCGCACATTAATTATTCGCCGGTTGCCGATTTAGCTTTAGCTGATAAATATAGGCAAACATTTCCACTATATGATGGTTTTCATGCAGTCTCACAGCGAATTGCTCAACGTGCTCAGGAATATAATGCTCCGATAGAAAATATAAAGGTTATTTATACGAGTGTTTTAAATTCTGAAGTGACTTCACCTGCAATAAGTGCAAGTGATACTAAATTTCGGATACTATCAGTTGGCCGCTCACATTGGATCAAAGGTTATCAATATGCATTAGAAAGTATAGCAGATATTGTGAGCGATTACAAATTTGTTGAATACTGTATAGTTGGCGCCGATCCACGTGACGAAGAGTTAATATACAATGTGAGTAATCTAGGATTGCAAGACTTTGTAAAGCTTATCGACACAGTTCCGCATCATGAAATGAATAACTATTATCGGAGTGCAAAACTACTGTTATTGCCAAGTCTTGATGAAGGTATAGCCAACGTTGTATTGGAAGCCATGAGTCAGGGGTTACCTGTTGTATGTACAGATTGTGGTGGAATGGGCGAGGTCATAGTTAATGGTGAAAACGGTTTTTTGGTGCCGATAAGGGATTCTAAAGCTATTACGTCTGCCTTTCGGTATTTTATAGAAATGGAAGATAAAGATCGCTTATGGATTGCAGAGCAAGGACGAAAGACTGTCTTACAAAAATTTTCTGTGGAACGACAAATTGAAGAGTTCAAACAGTTTTATACATCATTTTTAAAGTAAGATGAAGGTATTTATTGGAACCCGTAATTTTTTAAGTTTGCAAGAAGAGCGGCTTTTGGTCAATTTTGTAAGGCCATTACTAAACTTAAGAAATCTGAATGAAGATGAACTGGAGCTTAAATATGGCTTTTTTTATAGAGATTTGGTTCCTGTACAGCAGATTGAAGAGGCTGATTTTGCCGTATTGCCAATTGGATTAAACTGGTATTATAAAAACCATCAAATCACAAGTGTTCGTCAACTGTCGGATAAGAGTAAAGAGCTGAAAATTCCTTTATTAATAACAAATGAAGGAGATTTTGGTGTTAAGTCAGTTGATCCTGAAAATATTATAATAAGGCAAAGTGGCTACGAGTCACATAGATTGCCTAACCAACACGCTTCCACGGTGTTTATTTCTGATCCTGTTCAGGGTTTTTTTAACGGAAATATTGAATACAGGCAAAAAGGAGACAAGGCAAAAGTTGGTTTTTGTGGACAAGCCGCTTCAGGTTTAATCAGAGGTGCAAAGGATAGTTTTCGTACAATAGTTCGTAACAGTTTATATTATGCCGGTCTTAGTGTTTACGAACCCCAGGTGATTAGGTCATCAACCCGAAGACGTAGCCATTTATTGGAAAGGTTAAGGACATCTGATTTAGTGGAAGATAATTTTATTATACGTGATAAATACCGGGCAGGTGCAAATACACCTGAAGAGCGGTATCAAACGACATTGGAATTCTATAATAACATTGTCGATTCGGATTATATACTTTGTGTCAGAGGAGGTGGGAACTTTTCGGTGCGAATTTATGAAACACTTGCCATGGGGCGTATTCCTTTGTTTGTGAATACCGACTGTGTTTTGCCTTTCGATCGTGTTATCAACTGGAAGGAGCATGTAGTGTGGGTTGATGAACCTGATATGAATCGTGTTGATCAAATATTGGCTGATTTTCATGCAAATCTTCATCCGGATGATTTTATGCAATTGCAGATTAATAACCGTGAATTATGGGATGAATACCTGTCAGGAAAAGGGTTTCATAAACATTTAGTGAGTGATATCATCCAACCTCTTGTGAAGAAGGGCCAAAGCAAATGAAAATTGGATTAATTCTTTCAAAAGTACCAGGATATAGTGAGACCTTTTTAGTAAATAAAATAAAAGGTCTGCAAGAGGCAGGACATTCAGTTTTACTATTTAGTAATGCCAAGGGTAATAGTAGGGTATTTGCCGGAGCAAAGGTAGTCTCGTCCATTCAGAAAGGAACGGGAGTCAGAGGTAATCTTCATAACCTGAAGGTTTTAATGATATTGATTCGGAGACCGGGTAGGATGTTAGCTTTTCACCGCATACTGGCTGGTGAAGGTTATTCATTGTCGGAGCGAAACAGACTATTACTGATAAATGCGCATATATTACCCTATTATTTGGATTGGCTGCATTTTGGTTTTGCTACTTTAATGTTGGAGAAAGAATTTACAGCCAAAGCTATGAGTGCAAAAATGGGTGTGAGTTTAAGGGGCTATGATATTAATGTGTATCCCTTAAAACATAAGGCATGTTACAAGTTGGCCTGGAGACAAATAAATAAAGTTCATTCTATATCGACCGCCTTGTATAAGTCTGCTATTCAGCAAGGACTTCCTGAAACTGTAAAGTGGACGTTAATTACACCGGCCATTGATTATATTTTTTTTCAAAGAGCTCAAAGAAAAGATTCCAATACAGATGTCATACAATTGCTAACGGTTGGACGTTTGGCGTGGATTAAAGGTTTGGAATATGGCTTGGCTGCTTTAGCTTTATTAAAAAATGAGGGTATCCGCTTCAAGTATACGATTGTGGGTGATGGAGACCTTTATGAACGACTAAAGTTTGCCATATATCAGTATGAACTGGATGATCAAGTGGAGCTGGTTGGTAAAAAAACACCGGAAGAGACCGTAAAATATTATCAATCTTCGGATATTTACCTTCAGCCCAGTTTAGATGAAGGTTTTTGTAATGCCGTAATAGAAGCGCAGGCCTGTGGCTGTTTATGCATAGTGTCCGATACAGGTGGACTAAAAGAAAATATTATTGATAATAAAACCGGTTGGCTGGTTCCCGCACGGGTTCCTGAAGCATTGTTCCGTAAAATAGTTGAAGTGAATGCCTTATCTGATATGCAAAAAGAAATTATTCGTCAACAGGCACGTCAGCATGTTGAGACCAATTTTAACTTGGCTGATCAAGTAACACTATTTACCCGTTTTTTTGAAAATGCAGACTCCATATAAAAAAGCCTATTTATTTTCTTTTCTAAGGTATATCAAACCTACCTGGTATTTCAACCTAAAGTCCGATTTCCCACTAGTTACCTGGATTTCTGAAGAACAATTAGCCTCAGAAGAAAAAGCATTAATTAATACTGAAGAAGTATACTCAAGTGATGAAGCTAGGCAGGCAGATATTGCTTGGCAGGCCTGGCAGAAGGGTTTTTTGAAAAAGGTGAGTGAAGGAGAGAAAGGTCTGCAATTAGGATCTATCAGGGTTCAGGATGAGTATCGTTTTGTTGCTCGCTATTTTAATCGCATATGGTTGTTTTATATACTGTTAGTTCGCTTGGTGGGTTTGAAAAATCCCATCTATGAAATTAGCTCTTTCATAAGAGCCTTAGAAATTAAAAGAATCAATCCATCACAACAAACGCCGGATAAGAGTGATGTAAAAAGTTTTGACAGCGAGCTGCTAAAGAAGAATCTTTTGGTCTCTGTTGTGATTCCCACGCTGAATCGCTATAAATACCTTGAAGATGTAATGAAGGACTTGGAGATGCAAACATACTCCAATTTTGAAGTGTTGGTTTGTGACCAATCTGAACCTTGTCAGGAATCCTATTATGAAGCCTTTAATTTAAATATCCGCTTATTTCCTCAACAGGAAAAAGCCTTATGGCTAGCGCGTAACCGTTGTATAAAGGAAAGTAAAGGTGAATTAATTTTGTTGTTTGATGATGATTCACGAGTAGATTCGGACTGGATTGAGATGCATATTCGTTGTCTGGATTATTTCAAAGCTGACATAAGTGCTGGTATTTCTATTTCAACAGTAGGCGCAAAGGTTCCGTCCAATTACAACTGCTATCGATGGTCCGATCAGCTGGATACGGGTAATGCAATGCTTTATAAAACTGTTTTTGAAAAGACAGGTCTGTTTGATCGTCAGTTTGAGAAGCAGCGAATGGGAGATGGTGAGTTTGGGATGAGGTGTTATCTATCAGGATTCGTAAATATTAATAATCCGGATGCCTGTCGCTTGCACCTTAAGGTGTCTTCCGGAGGTCTCAGACAAATGGGTAGTTGGGATGCATTCAGGCCTAAAAAGCTGTTGTCGCCACGACCGATCCCAAGTGTTCTATATTATGCAAATAAATATTTTGGACGTTTTAATAGTATATTGTGGCTGCTAATTACTGTGCCACCATCCATTATTCCATATAAGTGGAAAGGGAGTAAATTGTTAATGCTAATGGGATTTGTATTTTTGCCCCTGATATTGCCATTTATTTTACTGCAGGTTATCATTAGCTGGCGAATGGCGAGCTTGATGCTTCAGGAAGGTGCCAAAATTGAAAGTTACATAATTGATGTCAATCAAGTGATGGAATAGGCTATAAATCAATATTCAACGCAACTAGGATGGGTTGTACATACCATGTTTATTAGTTTACCATTAAAAGAACCTAGAAGTAGGTTCAATGCCTGTTGTAAATTGTTAAACGATCCAATTGTATATCTTAGAATAGTTCTCTTCTATAGGGGAGTCAGAGGTGTAGAATAACAAACTTTTTTAATAAAATTACTTGAGAAATAAGATACTAATTGTTGTAAGTGAATTTCCACCTGGTCCGGGTGGTATTGGTAATCATGCCTATAGTTTATCGAAATCTTTGGTTGATTCCGGGTATTCGGTAGATGTATTAACAGAGGCAGATTATGTGTCGAAGGAAGACATAACAGCATTTGATGATACAATGCCTGAATTCTTAAAGGTATTCCGAATTGACAGACAAGGTTACATGACATACCTTAACAGGATACGTCGCTTGATAAAATTAGTTAAGGCAGGTGATTATCAGGCAATGATTGTATCAGGCAAATTTTCGCTGTGGTTAGGAGCAATAATCCGTTTGTTTGGATATCAAATTCCAACAATTGCAGTATTACATGGTTCAGAGGTTCAGATAAGCAGCTATATTCCTTATAAAATTGCAAGCCTGTCCATTGCACAGGCCGATGTGCTTATTCCTGTCTCAGAATTCACCTATTCTCTGCTGAATAAAAGTTTGCAAAGCAAGAGGTACAGGATTATTCCAAATGGGATTGATCTGGATGAATTTAATCAGTTGAAAGAAGCGTCAAATGGAACCTTGAAGTGGATTGGCGAACCCTGCTTGCTCACCGTTGGCAATGTTACCCCACGTAAAGGCCAGCATAGGGTCATAAAGGCTCTTCCTGTCATTCTTGAGAAATATCCGAACGCCCATTATCATATAGTTGGCTTGCCATCGCACAAAGAGGAGTTTGAGACTTTAGCCAGAGAACTTGGTGTTGATAGCCATGTCACTTTTCATGGTAGACTTCCCGGGAGAGCTGATTTAGCTTTAGCCTACAGAAGGGCAGACTGTTTTATGATTTTAAGTGAAAATCAGGATGATGGAGATGTTGAGGGGTTTGGAATTGTGATTCTGGAGGCCAATTATTTTGCATTGCCAGCCATTGGAGCCGAAGGTTGTGGCATTGCCGATGCCATCAATGAAGGTTTTAATGGTCATTTGGTTGATGGTAATCAGCCGGAGTTGATTTCTATAGCTTTATCGAAGGTTTTGGAAGAGCCTCAAAAATATGAGAAAGGGTCCGTAGAATGGGCTCAGCAACATGATTGGAAGAAAATAGTAAACAGCTACATTGAAGTGATTAATCAGTTAAAGGCTCAGGATATATAGGTATGAAGTTGGTAATTATATCACATACGGAGCATTATATTAATGATGTTGGGCGAATTGTTGGTTGGGGATCAACAGTAAATGAGATTAATCATTTACTGGATGTGTTTGAAGAAGTTATTCATTGTGCTCCATTTTATAAAAATATCATAGCTCCGGATAGCTCGATGGCCTATCAAAATGAAGATCGTATCAGATATATCCCATTAAAGCCATATGGTGGAGATAGATGGTTTAAGAAGTTTAGCGTCCTTACCACTGCCCCTTATAATCTTTTAAAGGTGTGGCTTACATTAAAGAAGGCAGATGTATTTCAATTCAGGGCTCCTACTGGTATGGGCTTATATATGATTCCTTTTTTAAGGTTGTGCGCAGGTAAAAAAGGGTGGTTTAAGTATGCGGGTAACTGGAAACAACCAAATGCACCATTAGGCTATCGTGTTCAGAAATATTTCCTGACTCATTTTTCGAAGCATAAAGTAACAATCAATGGGGCTTGGCATGATCAGCCATCGCACTGTTTATCATTCGAGAATCCGTGTTTGGAAGAAGCGGACATAAAAGCCGGGCAAGAAGCCTTGAAGACCAAATCATTCGATGAAAAGCTGGATTTTATATTTGTTGGAAGACTGGAGATGGCAAAAGGTGTTGGAAGAATTCTTGAAGCATTCGGATCGATTGAATCTGATAGAATTGGTGTAGTTCATATGATTGGAGATGGTGAGGAAAGAACTAAATTTGAATCAGAAGCTGATAAATTACCATATGACTTTAATTTTTATGGATTTATGTCGCGGGATAAAATTTTTGAGTTGTTACAAAAGGCACATGTCTTTCTACTACCATCCGATTCAGAAGGATTTCCTAAAGTGTTGGCAGAAGCTATTAATTTTGGATGTCTTCCAATTGTCTCAAAAATTTCGTGTTTACCCGATTACGTAAAAAACGAAGAAAGTGGTTTCTTGGTTGACCTAAAAGTAGCGAATGCACTTTCAGGATCAATTAACAAAGTTCTGTCATTAAATGGAAACGAATTATTAAGAATAGCCAGTTTAGCGCAATCCCAGAGTGATCGCTTTACTTTTCATTATTATAATCAACGAATTATCAACGAAGCTGTAAAATAAGAATATTAAATTGAGAGGGAATAAGTTAAGTAGAGATAATAGAAATGTCTTATATCTTTTAGTGAGCCATATAATATTTGGTATAGCCATGGTTTACTTTCCAATGCTATTGGCAGTCTGGTATTGGTGTTTTATTGCATATACTTTTTACCAGGTACTTTTTCGTCGTCAGACCTTTTATTTAGTATTGTTGATAATATATGGTCTCGGTATTGAGGTTATTGGTAGAATGGTAGATTTATATCCGTTTGTGCCTTGGGAGTTATGTAAGTATATAACGGGGCCCTTAGTTTTGGTGGGACTGGTTCTGGAAGGTTTCCGAAAAAGTCAGCCGTTTACAGGTGTTCTAATTATTTTACTTTGTCTCCCTGCTATACTACTGAGTGATAGGGAGTTTGAGAGAATTGTCTTCTCCATGTTTGGTATGCTGAGCACCGGGTTTTTGATAATCTACTTTATGAACCGGATACTGACTTTTAGTCAATTTCTTCAAAGCCTGCGTTTTCTATTATATCCTTTAATCAGCGTACTGATTTATATTACTCTTGATACGCCTTCGTTTTCGGATATCGAATTTCAGTTAGGTGCTAATTTTGATACGACCGGAGGATTTGGATCCAACCAGGTTTCCACAATATTGGGAATAGGAGCTGGTATTATTGCCATGGTATTTTTTAGTGGTAAACGATTATTTGTTTTTCAATGGATAGACATCTTCTTTATTATTTATTTTTTGTTCAGAGGTTTGCTTAGTTTTTCCAGAGGAGGTGTACTGTCTGCCATGTTGGCCTTTGTAGTCTTCTTTCTATTGGTTTCAAGGGCCAAAGAAGTCAAAGAATATGGATTGCGAATACGGAAGATATCCTTAAAGAACCTAGGTTTATTTATTATTGGTGTCACCATCGTCTTTTTTATTGGTGATTATGTGACAAGAGGAGCCTTGTTATTGCGTTATCAGGGAGAAACCTCAGGTTCGTTAAGCGGAGATAAAGAGGTCACCTTAAATACCTTAACAACCGGTCGATTTGAAATAATGGTGTCGGATATTGAAATGTGGTTGGATCATCCCATCTGGGGTGTTGGTGGTGGTGTTTCGGCATCGTATAGAGTCCATTATGGAGTTCATGAAATAGCGGCTCATACCGAATATTCAAGAGTATTAGCAGAACAAGGATTATGGGGGCTGGTTCTGCTGATTGTCATAAATTTTTATATTCCTTGGCGGATCCTTGTAAAACATAATAGAGTTGAAAGTGCCTTTTTACTGGCATTTTTTACCATCGCAGTTTTAACTACTTTCCATGCAGGTATGAGAACTTTTACAACACCACTTTTGATGGGCATGTCGGTTATTAGAATAAAACCGGATCAAATCTGATATTATGAGCAGTAATAAAAGAGTACTTTATATTGGAAATGTTCTCTCGAAGCATGGTTTTTCTGTTACAACCATTGAAACTCTTGGGCCTCAGTTAGAATCTTTGGGATACAAGTTGACCTATTCGTCTGACAAAAAACAGATGCATTGGCGCTTGTTAAGTATGATGTGGGCGGTAGTGCGTAATCGAAAACAAGTATCTAAAGTATTGATTGATACCTATAGCAATAATGCTTTCTGGTATGCCTATTTTGTGGCCTTAGTTTGCAGGTCGGTTAAACTGTCATACATGCCAATACTTCACGGAGGACGATTGCCAATTTGGATTAAAGAACACCTCTGGGCGTCCAAACAGTTATTTGCCAATAGTTTCATTAATATATCTCCATCACATTATAATATGCAAGCTTTTGAGGCCGAAGGGTTTAAAACTTGCTTTATACCAAACAATATTTGTATAGCCGATTATCCATTTACAGAACGCAAGACATGCGTACCAAAGCTTTTATATGTTCGCAGTTTCGATCAGATTTACAATCCTATAATGGCTATCAAAGTTCTGGCCGGACTTCTAGATAAGTATCCTGAAGTTCAGCTTTGTATGGTAGGGCCTGATAAGGATGGGAGTCAAAAAACGTGTGAAGAATTAGCCAAAAAATTAAATGTACATAATGCGCTAAAAATAACCGGACGCTTAAGTAAACAGGAATGGCATAGTTTGTCGCAAGAATATTCAATATTTATAAACACCACAAATATTGATAATCTGCCGGTTAGCGTTATTGAGGCAATGGCATTGGGGCTGCCTGTTGTGTCGACAAATGCTGGAGGATTACCATTTTTAATAGCTGATAAAAGCGATGGAATATTGGTAGAAAAGAATCAACCTCAACAAATGGTTGATGCAATCATTGATATTATAGAATCAGATACTTTAGCCCATAGTATGTCATTAAATGCCAGAAGGAAGGCTGAATCTTTTGACTGGGAAGAAGTGAAAGTACAATGGATGAATATTTTGGATAGCTAATGGATTTTTTTACAGTCTTAAAATTATCGGGATACCCTGTTTCAGAAGCGATTAAGAGGTATCAGGAAATACTGAATGCACAGTCTGAAGGCTATCAGAATAAACAAAAGTGGCAGATTTTTAATGATCAGATTAGAATAAATCCATTTTACAGGGATTTTGTTGGAGTGGATATTCAAGGTAACTGGGAAAGGATACCAATCATACAGAAAAGCCATTTGATGGGAGCTTATCAGGATAAGATTAGCCCTGAAATAATTAGAAATGGGCTGTATGTAAGTAGAACCTCTGGATCAACCGGTACGCCCATGTTATTTGCCCGTCAAAACCATTTTCATGTCATGGTTTGGTTAGCTGCAAATCGTCTTTACAGTCAGTTTGGGTTTGATGTTAATAGTTATCAGGCCCGTTTTTATGGCATACCTTTAAGTGGTTTCAACTTTTATCGTGAAAAGTTGAAAGACTTGATGGCTAAACGCTATCGTTTTGTGGTGTATGATTTAGGTGATAAGGTACTGAAGAAATGGGTGGACGTATTCAATAGAAAGCGATTTGAAGTAATTTATGGTTATACTAATTCAATACTTCAGTTTAGTAATTATTTAAAGGAAAAAGGACTGGTTTTATCTACTTTTTGCCCCAGTTTAAAGGCATGCGTCGTCACTTCTGAAATGTGTTCAGGTGAAGAACAAGCACAACTACATGCCACATTTGGTGTACCTGTTTATAACGAATACGGAGCCTCCGAGGTCTGTGTCATCGGTTTTCGCGACAAAAATGTATGGAAGGTGGCTGATGAGATGGTCTATCTTGAAGTAGTTGACGACAATGGAGCAGTCTTGCAGGACGGGGAAGCCGGACGCCTATTGGTTACCCTGTTGCATAATAATGCGACTCCGATTATCAGGTACGAAATAGGCGACCTGGCCACTATTAAGAGAGAGGGGGAGCATACAATCATTACCTCCTTGCAAGGACGAATGAATGATACAGGTCTTTTACCATCAGGTAAGCGTGTGCCTGGCTTGACGTTTTATTATGCAGTTCATGAGGCTATTGGTAAAGATATACGAATAAAGGAACATCAAGTTGTACAAAAGGATACCCTTTCTTTTCAAGTCAATGTATGTTTAAATGGTGACTTGTCCTCAAATCAGATAAAAGCCATTAAGTCAGCATTTAATCTTTACCTTGAAGAGGGGTTGAAAATAGAAGTGAAGCAAGTTAAGTCTATTGAAAGAACTGCCAAGGGTAAGTTTAAGCATTTTATTTCCGAAATTTAGGATGAAAAGTAAATATTTTGTTTCAGTCATAATGCCTATCAGAAACGAGGCTGAAGGAATTGAACATACATTAAAAACTTTACTAGAACAGGACTATCCTCAGAATAGGATGGAAATTATAATTGCTGATGGGCAATCTGACGATGGCACTATTGAAATTGTTAAAGCTTTTGCCAGTCAGTATCCATTAATTAAATTAATTAACAACGAGCAACGAATAGTCCCAACCGGATTAAATAAGGCTATTAATATTAGTAATGGGGAAGTTATTATTCGTGTGGATGCCCATTCTGTCTACCCTCAAAACTATATTTCGCGATTAGTGGAAGCCTTGGACGAATATCAGGCAGATAATGTTGGCTGTGTGATAGAAACGATCCCATACAATAATACATCATTATCAAAAGCCATAGCCATTGCACTGTCATCACCCTTTGGGGTGGGAAATTCCTCGTTTCGTGTGGGTGTTGAGAAGCCTGTTGAAGTGGATACCGTACCTTTTGGTTGCTTTCGGCGCGATGTGTTTGATCAGGTGGGATTATTTGATGAAGACCTCGTTCGTAATCAGGATGATGAGTTTAATGCCCGCATGCGAAAGAATGGAAAAAAGATCCTTCTGATTCCGGATCTCAAATGTCAGTACACCGCTCGAAAAAACCTTAAGCAATTACGACGCATGCTTTTTCAGTATGGTTTGTTTAAACCTTTGGTCAATTATAAGTTAAAGGAGGTGTCAACACTTCGTCAACTGGTGCCTTTGTTACTAATCATTTATACCGTATTAGGATTTGTTTTGAGTTTTATACATCCTCTTATAGCTGTGCTATATACAATAGGTTTAATGTTTTATCTGATTGCATTGTTAATGGTTAGCTTGGTGCAGGCTTTAAAGCATTCAAAAATTCTTAGTATGTGGTTTTATTTGTTTTTAAGCTATCCTTCAATGCATTATTCATATGGCTGGGGGTACATAGTTGGATTAAGGAAGTTACTTACAGGCTGTAAGAAAAGTGTTGAGTTTACCATTAGCAGATAAAACATGAAGCGAATTTTTGATTTATTGAGTGCCTTAACAGGTCTGTTACTGACATTTCCCATTCTACTAGTGATTTCCCTGATTATAGTGCTGAGTGATGGTTGGCCCATTTTTTTCAAACAACAACGGGTTGGTAAGGGGAATAAACTTTTTATGCTTTATAAGTTCAGGTCAATGACAGTTTTAAAATCTGCTGAAAAAGGTTCTTTTGATGCCGGTAATTCCTCACGGGTTACTTCAATCGGTCGAATTCTGCGAAAAACAAAACTGGATGAACTACCACAATTAATAAATGTACTGAAAGGAGATATGTCAGTTGTGGGGCCACGTCCTGAGGTTGAAAAATGGACACAAGTTTATCCTGAGCGTTGGGCGAAAATTTTATCAGTGCGCCCGGGTATTACAGATAATGCTTCCATTAAATTCAGAGATGAAGAAGCTATATTAAATCAGGCAGTTGATCCAATTGCGTGTTATAGGAACGAGATATTGCCGGTTAAATTAGGTATTTATGAAGAGTATGTCGATTCAAGAAGTTTTTGGGGAGATGTGAAAATTGTGATTTCGACCATTCTGGCCGTGGTTAAATAAGAGTTGAGTGATGTTCCATTTTCCTTACAGTGACCGCAAAAAAAACGTCAAGCCTGCAATGTTGGTGAGGGTTAAGGTATTGATTAGCAATAGGGGATGGTTATTTCTTTTTGGTTATACGAATTTAAAACCAGGTAGAGTGTATTACACCTAACCGTTTAGATAATTACAGCAGTTTTTATTTTAGTCTAATAAGTACATTGATAGCATTTTGATTTTAATACATTGGCATTTATGAAAGTACCGTTTGCAAAAGTCTCGTGTAATGGCAACGAGCTAAAATACATAAGTGAAGTTTTAGAAAGTGGCTGGTTAACAACCGCGGGAAAAACTTTACAATTTGAGCAATTAATAGCTGATAAAGTAGGCGCAAAATATGCCTGTGCGGTTAACAGTTGTACTGCAGCTCTGCATCTGGGCTTAGAAGCTTTGGGTGTAAAGGAAGGGGACAAAGTATTTGTGCCTGATATGACATTTACAGCAAGTGCTGAGGTGGTTAGGTATTTGGGTGCCGATCCTGTCTTTTTGGATGTGGAATATGGCACAGCCTTGCTTACACCTGAGATTCTTAAAGAAGCTATTGCAAACAATCCTGAAATAAAATACCTGATATTGGTTCATTTTGGTGGACATCCGGCTGAAATGACAAATGATGAAGGAGAAGGGATTATAGATATTTGTAAAAAGAATGGAATAAAGATACTGGAGGATGCTGCGCATGCTTTTCCAACCAGATATAAAGGTAAAATGATTGGTAGTTTTGGCGATATTACCTGCTTCAGTTTTTACGCCAATAAAACTATTACAACAGGTGAAGGTGGTATGTTGGTGACGGATAATGAAGACTTGTATAAACGTGTAAAAACGATGCGTTTGCACGGAATTAACCGAGATGTTTGGGATAGATTTACTTCCAACAAGCCATCGTGGGAGTATGATGTGGTAGCGCCTGGATTTAAATATAATATGCCTGACTTAAATGCGGCCATTGGTTTGGCTCAGTTGGAAAAAGCGGAAGAATTTCGTGAATCAAGACTTCAGGCTGTGAAGTATTATTATAACCATTTAAGTGATGTTGAAGGTCTTGATCTGCCAATTTCTAAAGTTCCATTTGAAGATCATTCCTGGCATTTATTTCCAGTTGTACTTAATGAATCATCCTCAATTGGAAGAAACGAATTAATTGAAGCGTTGGCTGCTGATGGCATTGGAACTTCGGTACATTATAAACCGCTACATCATATGACTTACTATAAAGAGAAGTATCAACTAGATGCTGAGGATTATCCGGTGGCAGAAAAGATATGGAAAGGAACTATAACTTTACCACTTTTTCCAGATATGACTAAAGAGGATGTTTCATATGTGACGAAAAAACTAAAGAATTATGTTTATGGAAATATTTCGTTGTAAGGAGATTGTAAAAATATTCTATGATAAAATGTTATGATTAATTTTCATGGTGTGTGCTATAAAATAGAATACAAATTAAAAGATTACCTCATTTTATATGATTTACGAGATTATTAAAACACCTGATCAGTTTATAAGTCTAAGAGAAGATTGGAAACAATTACTTGAAAAATGTGAGGAAATAGGTATTTACCAAACTTTTGAGTTTATATACCAATGGTATTGTTCTGTTGAACCGGAAAGTGAACCTAGAATTATAACTGTATCTCATAATACTAAAATAGTTGGCATTGCTCCGCTTTGTATTCAAAATAAAAAGAGGTATAAATTATTGAAATATAGAGAATTGATGTTTTTGGGATGGGGTGATTATAAATCATTTTTGTATGATCAGTCATTACCCAATATCTCAGCTATTTTTAAAACCTTTTTTCAGGCCATTGAAGCCATGTCGGATGAATGGGATAAGCTGGTACTAAAAAACCTGAGACAGGATAGCTATCTGACCTATTTTCTAAAAAAAACGCCTTATCATGCAAACTTAAGATCATATAATGAGGCACCCTTTATCACGAAAAGGAATTATCAAACGTTTGATGATTACCTGCAAGTTTTTAAGGATAAACGAATAATTGCCAATGAAAAGAGGTTATTGAAAAGTGATCCTTTTATTTTTGTTTGGTTGGAAGATGTAAATTCAATTGAATTAAATGAAGTAATGGATTTACATATTGCTGAAAGAAATCAGCTTAATGCTAAAGAAGATGATGAGGTACGAACGAGTCCTTTTGTGAACAGCAGGAGAAAGCAATTTCATTTGAATTTGCTCAGCCAATCAGAACGTTTAAGCATCGCTGCTTTACGTCGCAAATCAGATCAAAAGATAATAGCCTATGAATTATTATATACGTATAAAGGTATTCTTTATTGCTGGAATATTGGTTACGATCCTGGCTATGCAAATTATGGAGTTCTTCGGATTTTAAATAAACATGTTGTTCGCTATTTTATTGAATCTGGTCAATTTGAAAAGTATGATTATGGCTCCGGTGCTTATCGTTGGAAATATCAAAATACCAATGAATTTTGCCTGCTTTATCGTCTTGAGAAATTCAGTCGGGCAACAAAATTAGACCTTATAAAGTCTAAAGTCGGTTTAGGTGCTAAAGATAGTTAGTATTTAGTTGCTGATATAATATAATTCATAAGTGTTAAATACCTAAAGCCGATTATTTTTCAAAGTTGACGGGTTAATATTATCAAATAGATACTTTTTCACATTATACATGTATGTGTTTTTAAGTTTATATTCTTATCTCATTAATAAATGTCCTTTATAAGTATTGAGTTTGTTCTCTTTTTTATTCCTGTTTTAATTATATTTCTTGTATTAAAGGGTGTTTGGCAGAAGCGTTTTCTGGCTTTTGCTAGTGTAGTGTTTATCGGTTTAATATCCATCAAATTTATGGTGTATGCTTTATTAATCAGCACTATAAATTTTGGCTTAGCTCAGAGGATTGAAAGAAATCGCAAAGGAGAAAAAGTAACAACAGTCTATTATGCAGGACAAATTTTAAACATTGGTGGACTGATCATATACAAGTACTTGGGATTTATTTTTGATAATGTTAATCTTATCTTCAAATTTAATGTGCCGGATGATTTCTTCACTTTGGCTGTACCTCTTGGTATATCTTACTATACATTTCAAAGTATCAGTTACCTTTATTTAGTCTGGAAAGCCGGCGATAAATCTGAAAAGGTCTTTTCAGAATTTATTCTTTACATGCTGTTTTTTCCAAAGTTTCTGGCTGGTCCAATTGAGCGTCATCGAAAGTTCTTACCACAGCTCAAGACTAATAATCTGAGTAAGGGGCGAGAGGTTAAAGAAGGATTGCGTCTGATTTTGTGGGGGGCATTCAAAAAGGTAATGCTTGGTGATACATTAGGTATTGTAATCAATAAGGTTTACGCTGATGTAGAAGGCTTTTCAGCATTACCATTATGGTTGACGTTTTTGATACAACCCATGCAGATATATGGTGATTTCTCAGGCTATACCGATATGGCAATTGGGTTGGCTAAGCTGCTTGGTATTCAGTTGTCTCCCAACTTCAACAGACCGTTTTTTGCCAAGTCAGTTGGGCAATATTGGAAAAGATGGCATATCTCATTATCCTCATGGTGTAACGATTTTATATATAATAGGCTGATGTTAAAGTATCGTCGAAGAGGCAATGTAGCTATTCTGTATGCTCTTTTTGTCACTTTTATGATAATAGGTATCTGGCATGGCGCCAAATGGACGTTTGTTATAATTGGTTTTCTTCAAGTACTGGCATTAACCTACGAGTTTTATTCTAAAAAATGGCGAATGCACTTGTTTAACCGGATACCAACGGAGGTAGGAAATATTGTGAGTTATGCTTTGGTCTACCTATTCTCAGCATTCTTTCACATCTTTTTTTATTCCAATAATTTAAGTGATGCTTTAGCATTTATTTCAGGACTATTTAATTTTAGTCAGATTAGCTTATCCTGGGGATTAAACATTCCACACTTTGATTTTGCATTGGCTTTATTAACCATTGTTTTCGTTTTAAGCTATGAGTACCTGACCGAGAAGGGTAAAGATGTAAGTGCTTGGTTTTTTAGATGGCCGGTAGCATTGCGATGGAGTGTTTATTATTTAAGCATATTTGTGACATTTCATTTTGCTAAAAATGCCTTGTTTTTTATTTATGCAGATTTCTAAACTCAAGTCTTAATTGGTTTATAGTACTTTGGAAACCATAATAATATGGCTCTTTTATTTGTTGTGATACAACTATTAAATCAATCGTTTTCAGGTACGTACTTTACAATTTTCATTTTTACACAATTTACTTAATAGCTGACTGTTAAATAATGAAAAACATAAACAAACGACTCATTTATTTTACCTGTATACTACTCGTATTATTAATGGGATCCTTCTATATAAATGCATATTACTACAAGATTAAAGCTTACAACATACCAACATCAACCAAAACCTTAATTACAGGAAGTTCATTGGTGGCCAATGGTGTCGACCCTCAATATATTCCAAATTCTGTAAATATAGCTTTGGCAGCAGAGCCCTTGTGTTTAAGCTACTTTAAGCTAAAGGATATATTAAACCGTGAACATGAAGGTTTAAATACAGTTGTTGTTTCTTATTCTTTACCTGATATTAGTTACGATTGGGATAATGTTTTTATCCAGAGTAAAAAAGTCAGCGGCGAAATGCTAAAACGTATCTTTAGTCTTGAAAACGGACCGGGACCTTTGGAATTAGGGTCAATATTTCCTTTGGATTGGTTTATAGCTTCCGAGACTTATTTACGGTATCGGGTGTTTCCAAATCTAAGTGATTGGAGTGTTTACTGGTCAAAGAATAAGCATCCGGGATATATTGGATCTTATCTTCCGGCTGATAGCTATTTTAGGAAAGATACGGTAGTCTATGAAAAATTTCTTCGAAACCATTTTCCATTGCCTGCTATTACTTATCAGCCGGTAGTCGGAAAAATGAATAGTTATATAGATTCTATTCAAAATTTAATTAATGATCATCAATTGAGTTTAGTTACGTTAGGTTTTCCAATTGTAGATACATTTAATCTAGCTATTCCAGAGCTATATAAGAGCGCATTCGACAATCAGTTGAATAAGTTGAATGCGCAAAATTCAGGTCAATGGCAGCATTTTCAATTTGAAATTCGAGATAGATCATTATTTAGCGATTATTTACATTTAAATAAGGAAGGGGCAATACAATTTTCTGAACGATTGTCCAAAGTGATTTATAATGATTTTGAATAAATGAAACAGAAAACGGAATGAGTTAAATTCACAATTAATTATATGTCAAAAATAAAGGTACATCTTATTTGGGATTTTGATGCGGCAATAGGTCAGGTTAATGCAACTTATCCTTATCGATTTAGTTTTCAACCCATTCGTGATGAATTGAAGAATGTTCAATATATATTGGATAAAGCTGATGAATTTAATTTTCGTTTTAGCTTTGCTGTTACAGGATTTTCAGCAGAATCAACCGTTTATCCATTTGAAATTAAAGATATAATCAAAGATATCTACTCTAAAGGGCACGAAATAGCTTCACATTCATGGCGACATGAGTGGATGCCTATTATGATGCCACAACAAATCATTAAATCCATTCAACGAAGTAAGTTTATTCTCGAAGATTGTATTGGTGTTCCTGGGGTAGTTGTTGGTTTTGTTCCACCGCATAACCGACCAATGACATGGGTTCAGAAAGGAGCCTATAGTTTGGGTGACAGAGGGCTGTATCCCTTTTTTAAAGGAGGTAACATTGACTACCTTGTTTCTGTACTTAAGGATAGTGGTTACAGTTGGGGGCGTTTTGTGTATACAAAACCTGTCGAACGTGTATTTAAGCAGGATGTGTATACCTCTTTAAAGCGGGGTGTTGAGTCTGTTCGGGGCTTTAGTATTGTACCCTTGCATTATAATGGATTTGATGCTAAGGCAATTAAGGTTATCGAGCAAGGTGTTCAATTAAAGAAAGATGTTTTTATTTGCGGTCATCCTTCAGGTCTCTCAAGAAATGGGGAAGAGGCGATTCGTCATTTCGATACATTTGTAGAGTTTTTATCTGCTAAAAGTGATTTAATTGATGTCGTCCCGGTAAATAGTCGATATAGTTAGGAGTGCAATGTCTCAAAGTGCTGAATTATGTATTTCGCGCAATTACGTTAACCGGTGTATAGTAGGCACCATTTACTTTTTTAATTATGGAAGAAGTTAAAATAGTTCAATACTCACCAAGCTGGGAGAAGGAACATATTGAATTTGCCCGGCAATATTGGACAAAGAAAAGAAGGTTCAGCCCAGAGTATATTTATTGGAAATTCAGAGGACAGCCGGAACAAGAGTTGCAAGGATTTATACTGGCTATTCACAATGATAAGGTAGTTGGTCAAATTGGAATGATTCCATGTAATATTAGTATCAGAGGTAAAGTGATTGAAGCCCAGTGGATTTGTGATTTAATGGTCGACAAGGCCATGCGAGGTAGTAATGTTGCGCAACTACTTTATAACCATGTGGAGTCAAATGGAAGAATCATTTTGGGGAGCGACCCATCTCCGGCAGCACGTAAGTCGTTAAATAAGAATGGGTATTGTTTTGTGACCGGTCCGCATGTTTTCTTATTCCCAATCTCGATTGGAGGCACTTTATCCATCAAACAAGATTTTTTTAAGGCTTTTAAATTTATTATAAATCCCGTTTACTATTGGTTAGGTATAAAAAGAAGGAGTAGTGTTAAAGCATTTATGAATGTTAGCTCTAGTGAGGAGATAGCCAATCATTTATTAGTAAAAATGAATGCTTTGAACCAAGATAATTTTGTGATTCATGATTCGGAATTTGTTTCCTGGCGATGCGGCTCTTTTGGGACTTATTATCAGGGGATACAGTTCTATAAGAGTCAGTCGAATCGGTCGTTTATCATGTTCTATGAAGCATCATCTTGTTTATATGTGGTTGATTTATTTTATGAAACACTAAAAGAATTGGAAGAAATTGTTTATTTCGCAGCATATAAGGCTAGAAGTAAAAAGCTGGATTATTTAAAGTTAATGGTCAATACCGAAAAGGAATTTAAAGATTTAAAAAAATACTTTGTTATTCGCATGGGTACGCGGACAGAAATTGTAATGAAGCAAGACCAAGTGAGTAACTTTGAATCATTAAATTACTTTTACTACACCTTAATGGATTCGGATGAGAATATTTAAATTCAATAATTTAAGTAACTTATAATTTATTAAGTGCGCCTGTTTTTTTAGTGGAAGTTTGTTTTATCTATATTGGTATCAAGGTTTTATACTTAAAGAGGAGTCGAAAAAGTAATTCGGATCACTTTGTAATTTAAAAATATTTTAAAAAAAGTGACGAATGAATAAAATTAATTGATAATGTAACCGTTTTTGAATACTAGCGTATTTATCTTCAAATTAGGACGGTATTTATGAGAAGATTTGGATTATTAGTATTAGGGCTTATTTATCTCACATTAAGTCATAGAGTATTAGGACAGGAGTCATGGTTTGTAGCAGTGGAAGGGAAATCTTCGGGAACCGGTAAAATTAATGACCCAATAGACTTAGTTTCAGCATTGGCTTCAGGATCAACTCCAATGAAAGCAGGTGATACCCTGTTTATACGTGGTGGAGTATATGAAGGTGTCAATTTTGGTGTGGAGTTTAATGGAACGGAGCAAAAAGTTTGCGTTGTAAAGCCATATAATAATGAAAAAGTTATAATCAAAGGAGTTCCATCAGATGAAAAATCTGGACTTGCTGTTTTTAGAAATAATGGGAAGTTTGTTCATGTTTATGACTTAATTATCACTTGTGCACCACAAGTTAGAATTAGTAGAGAGCAAGCCTCCTCACCTACCGATATACCAACTATAGCTGGAACAGTAATTACTGATGAAGGAGGAAAGATGATAAATTGTATCATACACAATGCATCCTCAACGGCACTAAATTCTCCAACTACAGCTGTAAATGCCGAATATTATGGTAATATTGCTTTTAACAATGGTTGGCAAGAGATATCTAATGAAGGAACACGATACTTTGGTCATGGACATAGTTTGTATTTTCAGAATGCATCGGGCAGTAGAAAACTAATTGAAAGCAATATTCTATTCAAAACATATGGTTATGGTGTACAGTTCTATAGTGCTGGAGGGTCGGCTACTGAAGGAAGTGACATTTTAGAGAATATCATTTTTATGAGTGGAACTTTAACAAATGAAGATGGCATTAATGGAAAATATAATTTTCTGATTGATTCAGATCGTGAAACAGTTTTGGAAAATAACCATTCATATCATAAAGATGTAGGTACTCATTTTTTTGTGGGTTACAATTCTGACGGTATTTCGGTTGAAATTAATGGGAATTATTTAATGAACGGAAACAAAGGGATGTTTTATAACCGTTTTCAAAATATTAAAGCCCGAAATAATACTGTTGTAATGCCCAATAGAATGACCACAGGTTATGGTTATTCTATTGCAGCCCTTAATGATCCTGTATCTTTACCTACTGGTAACTACGATATTGATTATAGTACGTATTACTCTGATGGAGCACACTTTGAAGGAATTGGTGATTTCTCAAAGTGGCAGGAGCTTAAAAAAGTTGATAATAATGGAATATACACAAGTGTAACTGATTTTAAATCAGTGCCTAATAAGGTAAAGGTAATTCCTAATAGATACGAAGCTAAAAGAGCACATATTGTTATCTATAACCATCAATTGTTATCAACGGTAGCAGTCGATGTGTCGAATATTTTATCTAACGGTGACCCTTACTGGTTATATGATGTTGAAGATATGCGTCAGCCTATTCAGCAGGGCACTTATACCGGAGGTTCTCTTCAGATTGCAACCAATCAATCAACAGTATTTCCAGTAATTGGTACAGAAGTTTATACTGAGGCAGCTCACTCAGGTGATGATTTTGGAGCCTTTTTATTGATTGGTCGTGAAGTAAATGTACCCGTAGATGGTATGTGTAATATAAGTATTGACTCGGTTGAGCCCGAATCTTGTTATGAAGAATTACGGGTTAATTATACATTGGAAGGAGAATGTAACGAAGATGTAAGAGCAGTTATTCTGAATGAAGAAAACATGGAGGTAATTTCGGTTGGTAATTACCAAAGTGGAGCTGCTATTAATGTGCCACAGTTATGTTTGGAATGTGAAGAAGGTAATTACCAGGTGAGGTTGGAGTCAGATGGAGCTCAGGCTTCAGAATCTTTCGTGTATAAGCCCCTTTCAATCAGGGATTGTGATCCTGTACCAACAACCGATAAATTTGCTGTACACTATTATTCGCCAGTAGAGGATGAAATAAAGTTGCAGTTAAAAACAAAGGCGGATGGACAAGTTGTTATGGATTCTTTGCTACAGGCTAAAAAAGAAGAGAATACAGACAGTATAGATATAAGAGGATTGGAAGTTGGGCTTTATGAGCTTATTTTACAATACGGTGAAAGAATTACAAGCGATACCATTGAAAAGATTGAAGCACCTTTGGAATTGGAAATTATCAATTGTACTCCAGAAGAGACCTATAATTTTTATGAGTTAACCTACGTGTCACCTCAAAAGGTAGAAGTTGAGTTAAGCATTGTGAATGAACAAGGGAGTGATACTTTGTATACAGAGGTCTTAAGAGGGGCAATAGGAGAAACAATTACTTATGAAGGAAATTTAACTGGTTTTGATCCAAATCAATATCGTTTAATTCTTACAGATAGAATTACATCCGATGAGTGCCTAGTTAGTAAATTACGTCCACTGGAAATAATAGAGTTCACTCCTGAAGAAACAGAAGATATTGTTGGCATAACTTATTATAGTCCAAGTGTAGGAAATGTTGATATAATAGTTAAGGATGCTGATGGATTAGTGGAAGGAACATTTACTGATGCATCGGTTATAGGTGAAGAAAATAGAGTAGATATTAGTTTAGGAAGTTATGATGAAGGAATTTATACGGTTGTATTTCAGGAAAAAGATACAGAGGACTCCTGTAAGGTTATAAAGCTTAAAACTGAACCTATACGTATATTGGCTTATTCGCCAAATCCAACAGAAGATATAGTCTCTATCTCCTATTATTGTCCAAAAGTAACGAATGTGGATATAGTTATAAAAAATGCAAATGGTATTATTCTGGATGAATATACCGAAGCCGCCGTTGAAGGAGATGCCAATCGTATAGATGTTAGTTTGGGTAGTTATGAAGCAGGTAATTATGCTATTATATTAAGTGAAGAAAATAGTAGTGATAGCTGTATTGTAATGAAGAATGATAGACTTCCAATAAGTATATTGGATTATTCACCTAATCCGACAGAAGATATAGTAGCAATTACCTATTATAGTCCAATTGTAACAGAGGTTAGTATAACAGTAGCAAATGCAAATGGAG
>NZ_JAGUCO010000088.1 GCF_018271995.1 Carboxylicivirga linearis | reverse complement strand
CACTTTCTCCTGCATTGTTCCTTTAGCACCTTCTTCATTGGCTACATACAGGACTTTATATCCGTGTTGCTTTACCAATTCATCTGCAAACATCAGGGCAACCGTACTTTTGCCATGAAAGCGTGAGCCGTAAATCATTATATAGAATGGGATATACAGCTTGCCTAATAGCTTGCCGAACTTTCCCCTGATGGAGATGGTCTTAAAATTCATCTTGGCAAGGTCGTTTGCCAAAACAATCTGGTCGGATGCGATGACAGCGGTTCTTGTGGTGTCGGGATTGAATGCCCTGTTTTGAAAGCCACTACTTTTGGGCATGGAAGTAGTGGCATTTACTTTCCCAATCCGGTAATGCCTTGTAATCCTTTTAACTGAACATTAGTAACAAGCAGTTTGTCACTCTCCAGATAATCATGCAAATGCTTTTGGACGTTTTTCACCTGTTCAAATTCCTTGTCGGATTTATCAACCTTACCATTTTTCAATGAGTTGGTAACTGTGGTAAGTAAGCGTTGGGCTTTTGCCTTTGTGATATTGCCATACAGATTGATGAAACGCTTAATCAATGCAACTGCCGGAGTAACACCGTAGTCATCCACTATCTTTTTCAGCTTCGTGTATAACGAATCCGGAACTTCAAACTTGCAAGTACCATTCATATCCTTGTAAGTCTTGATAAGGTCATTGCTTATGCTTTTAATTTCAGAGGCGTACTTACTTGTTTTACGAATAGTCTTTTCGGTAGCAGCCTTTTGAATCACCTTATATAAAAGCGATACCTGACGTTCGGTTACTTTCTTATAATGGAAGTTCAGATAACGCCTGATTACCTTAATCTCCAATGGCATCAAATCAACCTCGATGGGTTTTCGTTGTGCTTTTTTGGGTGCTGCCGTTTTCTTTGTGGCAGTCCGTTTTGGTGCTGCTTTCTTGGTCACATTTTTTGTCGATTTTTGTGACGAGGTAGTCTTCTTCTTCGCTGGTGTTTTCTTAGGTGTAGGGCTTTTCTTTTCCGAATCTTTTAGGTAAGGTTCAACGATTTTGAAATGATTATCCAACATCTCTTTAATGTCTTTATCCTCATTGTAGAAATCGGCAAATGAATCAAACTCTTTATGTGCTTCCTGTGCTGCTTCCGGCAACTTTTTGAATTCAATATTTTTGGTGGCTTCCTTGTAATTTTTGATTGTTAATTTCATACTATCTGATATTAAGTTTTTAGTACACTATTTATTATTCGCTGCCCTTCGCAAGGGCTTGTTTCTGTTTAATGCGAATTGCTTTAGCCCTGATTTTGGCAAGTTTCAGTTTGCGTTCTTTGCCAACTATCACACCTTTGTTCACGCTGCCTTTTTCGGTCAGGTCGATGTATTCATCGGCTCGTTTATCGGTAAATGGCTCAAATGATTTAATGGATAAATGCTCCTTGATGGCATAAATCAGGTTATCAAAGCACTTGTTGATGTAAATGCGTTCCTGACCTTGCGGATAAA
>NZ_JAGUCO010000087.1 GCF_018271995.1 Carboxylicivirga linearis | reverse complement strand
AACTATGTAATAGACGGAGTATGCTCTCTATCCCACATATAGCCAGTCTTGTTTTTTTTGTTACTACTATTTTAATATATAGTCTATTTTTTTTAGCACTTATACAGCTTCGCTTCCTCAGTCACAATAAATATTATGCATCATCCTCCATCTTTATATATCCTCCAAATATCCACATACCACACCCTATCATTAGCACTAATCTACTGTCTAGAAATACATTAATAAAAAACTTATCTATTTTAAAGTTATCTTGACACAAAACCTTTACTCATCATAAAAAAAATCATTTTTTTCTAAACATCCAAGTCGTCTAAAGGACTTTTTAGTTTACTAATATCTCTTTTTGATATATAAGTATAGATTTCGGTAGTCTTTGTACTGGTATGACCAAGTAATTTCTGAATATTTCTTATATCCATTCCTGAATCATGTAAATGGGTAGCAAAAGAATGTCGTAACATATGAGGTGTAACACGCTTTTCTAAACCTGCTTTGAGGGCAGCTCGTTTTATTACTCTTTGTACACTGCTTGTACTATATTTCCCTCCATTTTGTCCTTCAAAAAAATAAAAATTAGGTCTATCCATTCTTAAATATTGTATTAACAGATCTTTCAGTTTTTCTGACAAACTAACAATCCTGCTTTTATTGCCTTTACCTTGATTTATAACGATTATGTTATCATCAAAATTAACATCTTCAACTTTAAGATTTACCAACTCTCCACACCGAATCCCGGTTGCATATAATAAATAAAGCAAACACCTATGCTTTATATAGATGTTTAATCTTAATAGAGCTTCTATTTCTTTTTTCTCTAACACCTTTGGCAAACCTTTTACTTTTGAAGGGCGAGGTATATGATTGGAGTTGAAATCCCGGTCAGTCATTGATAGAATAAAGCGCTTTACTGCACTCACCGCAATATTTTGAGCTGACGGAGAATAGTTCAGTTCTTGTCGTATAAAGAACAGATAATCTCGAATCTCTTCATCACTTATCTCCTTAATAGTTTTGCCTCCATAATAATTCTTTAACTTCTTAAGCTGACTGCCATAATTCTCTATTGTCCTCTTACTTGCCCCCTGCAAAGTCATAACCTTAATAAAATCCTGAATCTCTTTATCGTCTTTGTAATACTGCCTTTTTAAATGAGATTGTACTTTTTCATCATGTTTCACACTAACCTGCAGATAGCAACCTTGTTGTTTGAAATAATTTTGAATCGATTCCTTTCTGCTCAAATAATTAGGTACAATCCAAAATTGTCGTCTCGATTCAAAGAAACACCCTAATTCGCGCAAAAATCTACTCCATTCTTGCTTATATGGAACAGGTAACTTCAAATATCCTTTATCATACATTAAAATTATTGATACCAGAGGCTGATTAACTGTCGGTTCATCGTCACCATAATTTTTCAGATGATTTTGTTTAGAATTAGTTGTTTCGGGCTTAAGATACCTTGTAGATATTTGCACTACTTGTTTTAAATCCTGGAATAATTTCTGCTTATACTCTGTTTTATTCCGAATATAATAGCATTTGTATTGATGGCTATAATGCACATAATCCAACTTGCCTATAA
>NZ_JAGUCO010000086.1 GCF_018271995.1 Carboxylicivirga linearis | reverse complement strand
TATGATAAAGATTGGTTACAAAGAGGTTTTAATCATCTCCTGGATCCCAATCTTCAGTTTTATTCGGGATTGCATTATGCTGATGAGGATCAGGGAAATTTTGGTTTATTTTTGGATTCATCACCTGATCGTTGGGGAAGAATTCTCATGAGAAGAAGAGAAGCGGCACTGGCTAGAAAAGAAGGTAGAAATGCCGGCACTCTTTATGAAACAGATTATTTATTGGGTGTTTATGATGAGCATCGAATGGGAGCAATGCGTTATAAGGTTGAGCTGGATGGTCCGTTTCTGAATGATAACAGAGAAATGGCAAGCCCTCCGTGGACCTCACTAAGAGAACTGGAACAGATAAGTCTTCGTTTGGAAGAAGATGATGCGATTGATGATCCTGATTACCTGAAATGGTTAAGTATGCTTGTTGCTCCGGGAGCATCTTTGGGAGGGGCAAGACCAAAAGCCGGGGTTCTTGATGAAACAGGTAACCTGTGGATTGCTAAATTTCCAAGTCGTAATGATCAGGGAGATGTTGGTGGATGGGAAATAGTAACCTATGAAATGGCAATCAATGCAGGTATAAAAATGGCAGAGTCCATGGCAAGAAAATTCTCTTCCGATCATTATACCTTTCTGACAAAGAGATTTGACAGGACAGCAACAGGAGAGAGGCTGCATTTTGCTTCTGCTATGACCATGTTGGGATATACAGATGGTCAGGATCACGCTGATGGAGCCAGCTATCTTGAGTTAGTGGAGTTTTTGCAAAACAACGGAGCTAACGTTAATGAAGATTTGGAGGAGTTATGGCGACGTATTGTTTTTAGTATTTGCGTATCTAATACGGATGATCATCTTCGTAATCATGGCTTTGTTCTAACTGAAAAGGGGTGGGTGTTGTCACCAGCATATGACATTAATCCGGTGGAAACAGGAACCGGACTGAAATTGAATATTTCAGATGATGATAATGCTTTGGATCTGGATTTAGCACTGGAAGTAGCTGAATTCTTCCGTCTTTCAGAATCACGAGCAAATGAAATTATCAAAGAGGTAAAATCATCAGTTTGTAAATGGCGTGAAATTGCCAATAAATATGGTATATCCAGAGCTGAACAGGAATTAAAAGCGATGGCTTTCAGTAGAGTTAAATGCTGATAGTTTTATAATTATATCTTCAAACCACTCTTTACTGAGACAATTTACCTTTGTACAAACCATGTTGGTTTTGATAGACTCAAAAACCCGTTTTATTAATGTATCTCATGGTTTAACATTAAAAGAGACAGTTATGAAAATTGGTTTTGCGAGGGTATTTATCAAAAATCAGCATCTGGAAATGCATGTTGAAACATTGAATAAAATAAATTGTATTATAATTTTTTAGGAACCCTAATAAGGTATCAACCTAATGAGTTGTGTACATATTTAACTTCGGTTCATATAATCCTGCCACTTTATTAAAACATATTTATTATGTCCATTATAACTAGTTCCCATAAATTCATATTCGTAGCAGAATAAATATAAATTACCATTCTTAGCTTTCCAATAATGTGTGAAATATTTTGGGTTAAATCCTTCAGCTAAGAGATCAGTC
>NZ_JAGUCO010000085.1 GCF_018271995.1 Carboxylicivirga linearis | reverse complement strand
AACCATGGGGGATTAGCTCAGCTGGCTAGAGCGCCTGCCTTGCACGCAGGAGGTCATCGGTTCGACTCCGATATTCTCCACCACTTAGCACTTAGTTATTAGCAACTAGAAGCTAGAAAAAAGTAAAACAAAGGTTTTACTAAAAATTAAACATAATGAAAATCAGCTAAGAGCTAGCAGCTGAAAAAAAGATACGATTGGATCTAAAGTAAATTTCAGTTCGATTCTGGAAGTATCACAAGCTGTACAATATACAGCAAAACGATCATTGACATATTGGCAACAACCAAAACCATATACACCAACTATGGTGTGTGTAAAAGAAAGTAGACAAGGGCGTACGGGGAATGCCTAGGCTCTCAGAGGCGATGAAGGACGTGATAAGCTGCGATAAGCTGCGGGGAAGTGCAAATAACTATTAATCCGCAGATTTCCGAATGGGACAACCCACTAGGTTGAAGACCTAGTACCATGCTTGCATGGGGCAAACCCGGGGAACTGAAACATCTAAGTACCCGGAGGAGAAGAAAACAATAGTGATTCCGCAAGTAGTGGCGAGCGAACGCGGATTAGCCCAAACCAGTGATGTTCAGGCATTGTTGGGGTTGTAGGACTTGCATAATCAATTAAAACAGAAGTAGAATATTTTGGAAAGAATAACCAGAGACGGTGATAGTCCGGTATACGTAATGTTTTAGGCGAGGCGAGTATCCTGAGTAGCGCGGGACACGAGAAATCCTGTGTGAATCTGGCGGGACCATCCGCTAAGGCTAAATACTCCTGAGAGACCGATAGTGAACCAGTACCGTGAGGGAAAGGTGAAAAGCACCCCGAACAGGGGAGTGAAAAAGTACCTGAAACCGTACGCCTACAAGCGGTTGGAGCAGATTTATTCTGTGACAGCGTGCCTTTTGCATAATGAGCCTACGAGTTACTTCTCACTGGCAAGGTTAAGACTTTAAGGGTCGGAGCCGAAGCGAAAGCGAGTCTGAATAGGGCGCTATAGTCAGTGGGAGTAGACGCGAAACCGTGTGATCTACCCATGATCAGGTTGAAGCTGTGGTAACACACAGTGGAGGACCGAACCAGTTGACGTTGAAAAGTCTTTGGATGAATTGTGGGTAGGGGTGAAAGGCCAATCAAACTCGGAAATAGCTCGTACTCCCCGAAATGCATTTAGGTGCAGCCTTATATTAGTTTTGCAGAGGTAGAGCTACTGATAGGACGCGAGGGTTTCACCGCCTATCAACTCCTGACAAACTCCGAATGCTGCAAAATGATTTATAGGAGTGAGGGCATGGGTGCTAAGGTCCATGTCCGAAAGGGAAAGAACCCGGACCATCAGCTAAGGTCCCCAAATGTATGTTAAGTTGACCAAACGCGGTGCTGCTGCTTAGACAGCTAGGATGTTGGCTTGGAAGCAGCCATTCATTTAAAGAGTGCGTAACAGCTCACTAGTCGAGCGGCGGTGCATGGATAATAATCGGGCATAAACATACTACCGAAGCTATGGATAGTACATTGTACTGTGGTAGGGGAGCATTCTAAACTGGGTTGAAGCTGAAGACGTGAGTCACAGTGGACTGTTTAGAAAAGCAAATGTAGGCATAAGTAACGATAAAGGGGGTGAGAAACCCCCTCGCCGAAAGACCAAGG
>NZ_JAGUCO010000084.1 GCF_018271995.1 Carboxylicivirga linearis | reverse complement strand
TTGTTGTACATGGCTTGTTCTTTCCTGGAACCATGAACACGCTTCCCTGCATCTTTAAATTCCCGGTTCTTTTGCTTCTCCTGCAAAGCCTTTTCAACTTCCGTATCAATATCCCCAAGGTCATCATTGGGCGTTGCTAAGTTGGTGCAGTAGTTTTCGTATAAAGACCAATCATCGCTGATAATGAAGAAACCATCATTAGAATCTGGCTTGTAACCTTGCTTTGTTTTGTAGCCATTGCGTCCTTCAACGAATCCTTGTTTGGGTAGAATCCAAACGAAGTCACCCTTTCTCGGTTTGTATCGGGTAGCAATAATATCGGTTGCTTTCTCAAAACCCTTATAGATAGGTAAAGCATTGACATTAACGCCCTCTTTAAAACCATTGGCTAAAATGGAAGCCTTTGATTTTCCTTTGGTGCGAATATCCTTATGAATGGCTTTGTACTTTTTATAAAACTCCTTTTCGGTCATAGTATGGTCTTGATTTTAGGGTGAGTACCAAGCCCGGCAACTGTCCGAAGCTGTTTCTGCTTAATCAGGATTGCCTTTGCACGGAGCTTCACAAGCTTCAATTGCTTGCCTGTGTCAATGCTTACCTTTTTACCTTTAGGTGCGGATTGCTTTTGTTTGGCCAGTCGTTTGGGAAATTCCTTTTTGTCTTGCTCAAACATCTTCATTGCCTCATTGGTAAGGCTGTCTGTTGTGTTGCTTCGCTTTGTTCCTTTATCCAAAAACTCATCGTAATAATGGCGTGGAATTTTAACCGATAGACTAAACCGTTCACCAAGCAGATTAAGAAGTTTAGGCATTTTGCTTTCTTCTACCGAAGCCTTCATATTGCCTGATACCATTTCAAAACCATCCCGATTATTAACTAAGAGTTTTACGACTTCTTTATCGGTGTAAATGGGAATATGTGTTTTGGTTTTAGGCATGATGACCTTAAAAGTGCCATCATAATGCCTGGCTATTGTAATCCTGTTTTCGGTGGCAATGGTAGACCCATTGCGAAGGCTCATAATATGCCTTTGCAGTTTGGCGATTGGAGCTACAACATAGTTGTCCGCCTTATTATCGTTGTTGTCAGGCGACCATGCCTCGCTCATTAAAATGCCTTTCTGAACACCTCTACCTTTGGTGGTGAAGCTTACCAATTTGCCTGAAAAATCCGCAGAGCCTTGTAGTATATTTCCTGTAATGATATAGCGGATTTGTCGGTCTGCCGTGAAGTCTTTAATTGCTTCATCCCAACGCTCAATCAAACTTTCCTTTTGCCCTGTGGTGAGCTGCATACTACGGCTCATTACTCGCTCAATTTCTTTGGCGGTATCGCCCGAAGCCGGGAGAACGATGTATTTACGACTGTCTGAAATGGCAAAGCGTAGCTTCACCGATGACGGAGCATAAGGATTTTTGCGTTTAGGATTAATATCAAAACCAAGAAAAACGCAGTATGAATTGGAACTGCTATCGGTTTCAAAACTGACTGCCGGATAGAAATAACCATGACCGACTTTGAAGAACTTGAAAAAGTTGTTCAGGTAGCGTTTACGGTTCTCGCTTTGTGTTTTGGTCTTGGTAATTTCGGCTTGTTTTCCTTCTTCAATTTCTTCGGTTCTTTCAGCGATATAATCTCTTTGGGCTGCTTTATCAAAAACGGGGATTTTCTGATACCCCTTTTCGGAGATAATCCCCGCTTGTAGTTCTAAGTATTTGGTTTCTAAATCTTTTAAATCTGAATTTAATTT
>NZ_JAGUCO010000083.1 GCF_018271995.1 Carboxylicivirga linearis | reverse complement strand
TTGATGGCATAAATCAGGTTATCAAAGCACTTGTTGATGTAAATGCGTTCCTGACCTTGCGGATAAACAGGATGAGAAAACATACCACCTGATACCAGATAGTTATTTACCCGGTCCTTTTCTTTTAGCTTGTCGTACACATAACATTCAAAGCTTCGGGCAAACATCTCTGCAATGTCTTTCCAATAAGCTCCTTGGAGTTTGGAGTAGTGATACAGGTAGCTGTCGGTTCTGCGCTTCTTTGTCTCATCAAAATCATTGTAGCTAACCGCTTTATCGTCCAAAGCATAATACCCAAAGCGAAGCATTAGAATAAGCGAAACGATACTTGTATGCACCACCGATTGCCTCTCCTGAAATGTCGGTACAACCTTCTTTAAGGAGGTCTTTAAAATATCCTTGAACCAATCTTTTGTTGGTGATGAATTACCACCGATGAAATACTTCTTTCGGTAGCCTAAACTTTCAATGATAGTATTCAGATAGCTTTCTGAACGTAGCGGTTTGGTTGATAATTCCAAGCCATTCAGATAGTGGTCAAAGAAATGTCCCCATTCATGGGCTACCGAGCCGTCACCGTTTCGTTTAGTCAGGTTGATGAGCTGCCGTGTTGGGTAGTAAGTAGCCATTGCCTTGCCACCACGACCAAAAGCCCCAAATGCAATAGCCAAGGCTTCGTTTATGGATAGGTTGATGTCAAGCACCTCGCATAAATCAACTATGGCTGCAACAAAGTGACGAATGTGTTCCCTGGCTTCATCATCCTTCACATAGTTTCCTAATGTGAGCGACTTGAAATGAAGCTTCTTGATAACCGTATTTTCGTCCGCTTCCTCAATCAACAAGCCACCTGTGCGTTTGATGTACGATAGCGGTACGGCTTCTATCTTTGGCTTGCTACTACTTTGAGATTTGCTTGTTTTCTTCGTTTCAGCCCAGCTCCAATCGGGTTTAAATTCCTTGTATGGGAATCCTTCTTTTTGCTCATCATATTCTCTTTTTGCATCATTGATAAACCTTGTGCAAACCTGAGTAACATACCTTACATAGTCTTCCACAGTCCGAACGCTGCTCAACATACCTCCCTGAAAAGTCAGGTCGTTTTGCTTGTGGCGTTTCATATCGGCAGGAGAAAGAATTTGCTTTGCCGAATCAATACAGTCCTGTTGGCGTTTTATTCGCTTATCAGTGTATTCTTTCAACCTTTTTGCATGTGGAGCTGCCTGTTCTTTTGTGATGCCTGAATATTGATGGGCTTTCATGTAGGTTTCCTTAACCGCATTGGTTGTGTGGTAGCCCTTGATGGTAAAGACAATATTGCGAAGTGCCTTGCCGAATATCATTCCAAAATCATGCTTGCCCACAATCTCACCACTATTGGCAATGGTATCGAGTTGTTGTAAATCCGTAATTGAAATCGCATCATTCAAAACTTTTACAAAAGCCTCCGCCATTTTTACATATTGCTCCCTGGCTTCTTTGGTGTTGGCATGTGGTTTTGCAGGGAATGCCTGACGAATCTTTACTTTCAGGAATGCACACCCTGCATCTGTGCCATTTTCTTTTTCTGCCTGTGGGTCAACCTTTGGAAATACCTTATCCTTTTTAATCAGCTCGATGGCGGTAGCTTCGTCCTGTTCGATGCTGTTTAAATCGCTACTACTAATAAGTTTGTTGTACATGGCTTGTTCTTTCCTGGAACCATGAACACGCTTCCCTGCATCTTTAAATTCCCGGTTCTTTTGCTTCTCCTGCAAAGC
>NZ_JAGUCO010000082.1 GCF_018271995.1 Carboxylicivirga linearis | reverse complement strand
AACAGTCCGAAAACAGCAGAGTTATTAGGGTTATCAGCAGAGGAACTCAAAGGTGCTTTGGGAATGCTTGATGATACCGAGGAAGAATCGGCACAGCTACCAGAAACCAATGTTGAGATTACTGACATAGGCACAGCCAATACACCCGAAGACCGCAAGAAAGCAGAGATTATCAAAAAGCTATCCGATGCCCTTATGACATGGGAACTACAAGATGTAGCCAAGATTGCAAATATCGTTGGCTTATGCCTTGACAAAGCCGAACTGATAAATAAAACCCTTCTGTTCCTGAACCAAGCCGTGAATGGCATATCAGAACAGGAACCGGGAAACGCAGAGTTTGATAACGAAGATTTAGACAACGATTAAAATATACGATTATGAGAAAGTTTAAAGTAGGAATCACCATTGAAGCTGACAGTACCGAGGTAGTTCAGCAAGTAGGAAACCTTTTGCAAAATGCAGTCAACAAGGTTGAGCAACAGGACATGATTAAGCTTTTGACCAAGGTTGCCAAGAACCCAAAGATTGTAAAGACCGCATTACGATACATCTAAAAAACTCAGCAACGTGCAACAGTTACCACCTGTAAATAAAGCAACATTAATAGCCAATGGCATTAAATACGGATTGCCCATTATGGGCGTTGGAATCGGTATTTACGCTGTTAAAAAGCTATTGTTTAAGAAGAATACTGATGGCACTTCATCAAGGGTTGCTCCATCAATAAAAGATACGGTTATCGACAGGCAAAACCTGACTATTTCTGCTTCTGATGCTGCTTTGTATGCCAATACGCTGTACGGTGCAATGCTCGACTTTGGTACAGATGAAAAGGTCATTTACTCCACCATTGATAAGATACAGAGCAAGGATGATATGCTATTAGTGATTAAAGCCTTTGGCATGAAACAGTATTTGTGGGGAACCAGGGCAGCGTTTTTAGGTCAGGACTTCAACCTGATTGGCTGGTTCAGACAGGAACTAAGCGAAAGTGAAATTTCCAAAATCAAACCCAAGTTCGATAGTTGGGGAATCCCTCTCTAATCTCAAACAAAATTACAGCTATGGACAAGAAGAAAAAGATATTATTTATTTCGGGAGGGGTGTTAACCACAGGGGCAATAGTAACCACAATTGTAATGATTCGCAGACGAAACAAACGCAAGCGTGGACTATTGCCTCCTCGTGGTTCAAACGTTTTGACCACCAACAATAACGAATTGCCCTCAAACTTTCAGAATTGGAACGGTGGCAATACCTATCTATCCAATGCACCCAGGGGAATACGTAACAACAATCCGGGAAACCTGATTTTTACCAATATCAAATGGAACGGCAAACTACCCAAAGAGCAAAACAAAGACAGGCGTTTTGAAATGTTTATTGCTCCGGTTTATGGTGTTCGTGCCATGATTAAAGACCTCAAGCACGACATTGAGAAGGGCAAGAATACCGTGCCGTTATTGGTCGAAGAATATGCACCCCGATTTGAAAACAACACCGACCATTATATCCAAACGGTTTGCAAGGATTTAAAGGTCAGCAAGAGTGCAAAACTCCTGCCTACAAAAAACACACTCCGCTTATTGGTGCTTTCAATGACAAAGGTTGAGACAGGTGGCAATTACATCTCCAACCAATTGTTTGAGCAAGCCTACGCAATGATTTAGCAATTAAAAGACTTAGATATGGGAACGATAAAAATGTTTAGGGGAACAACCCCACCGTTATTGAAAAAAGGCGAATGGGCTTCGGATGGCCAGTACGCTTATTTGGGTATG
>NZ_JAGUCO010000081.1 GCF_018271995.1 Carboxylicivirga linearis | reverse complement strand
ATGGGCCGATCGGTTTGTACAAATACCTTTTCGTTATGATGAATGGTTTGATGAAGCTGGAGCTTTTTAATAATTTCTTCTTGCCAGCTTTGGGCTGATACTGGAGATATCGAAGAAAGAAAAATAATTATCAGAATGACTCTGATAATTAAAGGTGATTTGTAATTGATTAATTTCATAAAATTCTAGGTTTGGTTAAAATGAACAATCATTTCATCTTTTAAATTAATTACTCATAACTAATCATCTCATTTAAATATTTGATTTGCTCATTAATAATCTTATCCGGTGGCAACAGCCAGCTATCTCGCCATTCGGATGGATTGTATTCTATATCTCTCTTTGTAGTGGTTTTCTTATTCCATTCTTTGGGCATACTCTTTCGTTGACTTTTGTATTCATCTTGCGAAATAGATTCCCATTTTATTTCCTGATTTATCTTTTTCAAGTCTCCATTCTGATAAAAAGAAACATTAAGAACTGCAAAATCAGGTTGCCATGTTTCTCCGTTGAATTTCCATGTCATTTCGCGATTTTCGGTAACCATTTCAAAATCACCAATAGCATAGTCACTTGTTATATACATTTCAGGCATAATGTATTTTTGGCCCTTCTTACTACGTTTCCATGAAGCCCATGCCACACCGTATGTTTCAATATCTATTAATAATTCACCTTCAAAATATGCATAAGGTAAGTCATCAATCTGATCGAAATGAATCCGATACATTTTTCTGCCCTGAAATTCTGTTTGTCCCAATACAACATATTGGTATTGTTTCTGAAAATTCAGATCCAGAAAAGATTCCAGGTTATAAACCGGATCGGTAAAAGGAATAGGTCCATTCGATTTGAGAGATGTAAATTTTATTTTCTGATCAAATTCAGTTGAATGATACTCTCTTCCGCCACTTATCTCACTGATGATTGGTAATTTTTTCTCTTTTATACTTGGCCATTGCTGTATAAAACCATAATCGTTAATACAATGTAAATAATCTCCTTCCAACAGATATTCGCGAAAGGCTCCCTGGAAATAAACATTGTTGGTATTTCTGTTTTTAAATCTGGCCTGATAAACCTTTTTTATGATCTCTGTTTCGTCACTTATTTCACTAATGATTGGCGATTGGGGTTCTGTTTCATAATTATACGGAAGCAAATCTCCAATTCTATTTCTGCTCATATCACCAGTCCAGGTTATTCCGGTTGAATAATATCCAGTTTTATCAATAAATACAGAATCACAGTTAAATATCATGGAACTTTTACGACTGCCTTTATACAAAACTGTATTATACCTGGCTTTTTTTAAATAACCTTGTTCCTTTTCTTCAACGCGAACAAGCTCTTTCATATCCAGTATATGATTAAACAATCCTCTAACCTCAAAACCTTCAGAATATAAATCATCTATAAACAAAGATCTCACAAAATGCATGCGCGATCCCAAATAGGCCCGTTCTCTATTCTTTTCATAGCTTACTCCAGTTTTACTTAAGTCTTCATTGTAGATAATATTTCCACTATATCGCACCAAGTTATCATTAGTGGAATATTCAAAATTATCTAGATAATAAGTAATTCGATATCCTAATCCATTATTTTCAATTTCAATAGGTTTCAGAGCATAAGCTTTTAAAGTATCTGACTCTGAGTTATAATTAAATGTAATATCGTCTTCGTTCAAAATCCGACATTTTCTGGCATTTTTTGTGGTTCCAATAAAATGCTTTTTGAATAATCGCATATTTTTAGCCCTTTGCTTTTCAAGTGATTCTGAATTAACGGTTACCTCTCCAACTTCATAATTCTTAGGTTTTAAAAATATTTT
>NZ_JAGUCO010000080.1 GCF_018271995.1 Carboxylicivirga linearis | reverse complement strand
GTAGTCCCGGGCAGACTTGAACTGCCGACCCCTACATTATCAGTGTAGTGCTCTAACCAACTGAGCTACGGGACTGTTGCAGTGTCGTCTTACCCCGTTTCTAACAGGATTGCTTGACGCTGTTTTAAATAGGCAGTAGTTTGTTAGGCAGTAGTCTGTAGTGATTTACTTTATGTATCTCTTGCTACTTTCTTTCTTTCCTTACTACTTCTACTTAATAAGTTTTGAATAATACCCAAAAGGTAAAGTGCGCCTGAATGGCATAAAAAATTTCTCCAGAAAGGAGGTGTTCCAGCCACACCTTCCGGTACGGCTACCTTGTTACGACTTAACCCTAGTTACCAGATTTACCCTAGGCCGCTCCTTTCGGTGACAGACTTCAGGTACCCCCGGCTTCCATGGTTTGACGGGCGGTGTGTACAAGGCCCGGGAACGTATTCACCGCGCCATGGCTGATGCGCGATTACTAGCGAATCCAGCTTCACGAAGTCGGGTTGCAGACTTCGATCCGAACTGAGACCGGTTTTTGAGATTCGCATCTATTCACATAGTAGCTGCCCTCTGTACCGACCATTGTAACACGTGTGTAGCCCTGGACGTAAGGGCCGTGCTGATTTGACGTCATCCACACCTTCCTCGCGGTTTACACCGGCAGTCTTGTTAGAGTGCCCACCATTATGTGCTGGTAACTAACAACGTGGGTTGCGCTCGTTATGGGACTTAACCCGACACCTCACGGCACGAGCTGACGACAACCATGCAGCACCTTGTAAGCAGTCCGAAGAAAAGAATATCTCTACTCTATGCAGCCTACATTTAAGTCCAGGTAAGGTTCCTCGCGTATCATCGAATTAAACCACATGTTCCTCCGCTTGTGCGGGCCCCCGTCAATTCCTTTGAGTTTCATTGTTGCCAACGTACTCCCCAGGTGGATAACTTAATGCTTTCGCTTTGCCGCTTACTGTGTATCGCAAACAGCTAGTTATCATCGTTTACGGCGTGGACTACCAGGGTATCTAATCCTGTTCGATCCCCACGCTTTCGTGCATCAGCGTCAGTTACAGTCTAGTAAGCTGCCTTCGCAATCGGTGTTCTGTGACATATCTAAGCATTTCACCGCTACATGTCACATTCCGCCTACCTCGTATGTACTCAAGAATAACAGTATCAAAGGCAATTTTACGGTTGAGCCGCAAACTTTCACCCCTGACTTACTATTCCGCCTACGCACCCTTTAAACCCAATGAATCCGGATAACGCTTGCATCCTCCGTATTACCGCGGCTGCTGGCACGGAGTTAGCCGATGCTTATTCATACGGTACCGGCAAATACCCTCACGAGGGTAACATTCTTCCCGTATAAAAGTAGTTTACAACCCATAGGGCAGTCTTCCTACACGCGACATGGCTGGTTCAGACTTGCGTCCATTGACCAATATTCCTCACTGCTGCCTCCCGTAGGAGTCTGGTCCGTGTCTCAGTACCAGTGTGGGGGACCTTCCTCTCAGAACCCCTAGACATCGTCGGCTTGGTGAGCCGTTACCTCACCAACTACCTAATGTCACGCATGACCATCTTTTACCACCGGAGTTTTAAATATTAAATGATGCCATTCAATATCATTATGGGGTATTAATCCGGATTTCTCCGGGCTATCCCCCAGTAAAAGGTAGGTTTCATACGCGTTACGCACCCGTGCGCCGGTCGTCAGCTGCTGCAAGCAGCACTGTTACCCCTCGACTTGCATGTGTTAGGCCTGTCGCTAGCGTTCATCCTGAGCCAGGATCAAACTCTTCGTTGTATAAAAATTTTAAATGCTTTCAAAATTATTTATACCATTGACTTCAGGTTCACTTTTTACCTTTTGTTTT
>NZ_JAGUCO010000007.1 GCF_018271995.1 Carboxylicivirga linearis | reverse complement strand
ATGGCTTTGTCAACACAGAATTCATGGTTTTGGGCTATTAATTTCCGTAGCCACCATGCAAACGGATTCCACCATTGTAATATCAACATCCATTCTGCCAGGGTAATGTCAACAGAATGCCATTGGCGGCAATGGGTTTGTTCGTGATTTAAAATATGGTCTCGGTCATTTTGTTCCATCACCGATTGAGGAACAAACACCGATTGAAAGAATGAGAAAGGATTAATCTCTCTATCTTCCAACAGATAAAGATTAAATCCATTTTCTTTTAACTTTTTACTTTTGCCTTTTAGCTTAAGAAGAAAAGCATAACCCCATAACAGACGTACCACAAACACTAAACTAATCAAGATATAAACAGCCATTAATAAATACGACCAATCAAATACCGATGCCGCCTTAACTGTTGTATTAGCTTGAACGGTTACTGGTATTGATAAAGTTGTCAGATCAAGTTCTGCTTCCGGAGCAAACAGTATTGATTTTACACTTAAAGGCATAGCTAACAACGGAATTATCCACGGCACAAATAAGGTACTTAAAAGCCATATTCTATTCCGGTTAAACAGCGCATCTTTCGATAAGAAAAGTGCAAAAACTATTACCATTAATGCCACCATTATAGCAGCTTTAACCTGCCACTCTATCAAATATGCCATCACTCTTCTTTTTTCTCAATTAATTCAATCAGTTCTTTTAAATCATCCACATTCAGTTTTTCTTCTTTTACAAAAAAGGAAACCACATTCTTGTAAGATGATTCAAAATAGTCAGATACCATATTTTTGATATACAGCTTGCGATAGTCTTCTTTGCTTATCGCAGGAAAATACTCGTGAGAATTGCCATAAGCATTATGAGAAACAAAACCCTTTTCTTCCAGCCCTCTTACTATAGTACTAAACGTATTATAATGAGGTTTGGGTTCGGGGTGTTTTTGCAACAGGTCTTTCACGAATCCTTTGCCCGCTTCCCATAATATCTTCATTACATCTTCTTCACGCTTTGTTAATCGTTTCGCTGTCATTTCAGTTATTTTTATTACCCATGAATTCTATTGACAAAACAAATGTAACTATTTAATTCGTTTATCCAACTAATTATTTAGTTTTTAAACTATTTTTTTAGTTCACACCCATTACTCCTTATTTAATGCTACTTACAGAATGATTTAATTATTGAAAAGAATCCACCATTTGCTTAACAGCTTCTTTATATGGGGTAATTTTAAAATCGGGGAATTGCTTTTTAAATTTTTCAAAAGACATAATATAGTCATATTCGAACTGATACAACATTTCATCAAACTCCTTTACAACCGGCACAAAAGCAGCTATTAACTTTCTCACAAACTTAGGAATATACGATACTTTGTAGGAAGTACCCATAGCATCATTAAAAACAGCCATCATTTCATCTACCGAAACAGGATCACCCACAGGCAGATGCCAAACCGTATTGTATGTTTCAGGTTCTAGAGCCAGCTCTACCAAAGCCCTACCCAAATCTATAGTATTCGCATATGTATGTTTAGGCCCCCGAGGCAATACAGATTGAGGTGCTTTACCCTTTAGCATCCGCTCTAAAAAAGAAAAGTAAAATCCGCTATTTTTGGCATTTGGGCCTATAAAATCGGCTGCACGGGCAATAACTCCTTTTAACTTACCATGTAAAAAAGCTGCCTTAAGTTTATCATCTATCTCTTTTCTTACTTTACCTTTTTCGGTAGTAGGTTCTTCGGTATAACCTTCATCAAAATGCCCTTGCAAAGGAGCCGGACCGTACATATGCACATTATCGAGAAAAATCAATACTGCATTATGCTTACTGCAAGCCTCAATCACATTATCCATCAAAACAGGCCAATCGCGCTGCCACACTTCTGTTTTATACTCCAGACCAACACATAAATAAACCACTGACGATCCAGCTACTACCCTATCAACGTCATCCTTTTTCAATACATCAGCACTAACAGATTCAACACCTTCCATTTTCTTGGATCGAGACACAGCTCTTGCAGGTATTTCTTTTTCTTTTAAAACTTTTATAACCGATTGACCAACACCTCCGGAAGCCCCCAGTACAGTATGCAGTGAATTATTCATAGATTAAGGTTTTGATTTTATTGCAATATCTGAAATATTACCCATTTACAACATCTTTTGTTCAAATATTAGACTTTTAGATCGTTAGACTGTAGACCAATAATCACAATAAGCTATAGAAAATTAATTAGCACATCTAAGCATTCACAATTGACATCCATCAAATTCATCTTATAAATAACTGATTTAATACATGTTCAATGCCTATTAATAAAATAGTTTTGTCAGCTTAGCTCAATATTATTCCGAATTACTTAAAAACTATATTTTTGTGCTTTATGAAAATGAAAGTAAAACACTTCTATATACTTTATCTATTATTGTTGTTACCTGCTATACTATCAGCACAAACATCAAAACCAATAAGTAGTAAACCTAAAAACGGTGAAGGACTGCATTCGTTTATGATAAGAAATCATCTGTCCCCCAAAGAGGATATGGAAGAATTCTTACAACTAAATAAAGGTAAATTTGGTTCTAAGAACAGTCTTTTACTACACGAAAGCTATTTAATTCCGGTTAAGCAAACTAATTTATTCGAATCCCTTTTTGGTAAAGAACGTGAAACATTTCCGATTGAATCGGACGAAATGAAGGGATCTGTCTTTTATCTTGTGTCCGGTCATGGAGGACCTGACCCGGGAGCCATTGGCAAATATGGTTCACACGAATTACATGAAGATGAATACGCTTATGACATAACACTCCGTTTAGCAAAAAAGCTAAAGGAAAACGGAGCTAAAGTTCACATTATTATTCAGGACCCGGATGATGGAATCAGAGATGAACAAATCCTGAAGTATGATAATCATGAAACCTGCATGGGAGAAACCATACCTTTAAATCAGATAGATCGCTTAAAACAGCGTACCAATAAAGTAAACGAGTGTTTTAAAAAGGATACAGAGAAATATCGTCGTGCTCTGGTCTTACATCTCGACAGTCGAAGTAAACGTAAGCAAATAGATGTATTTTTCTATCACTACAAAAAAAGTAAAAACGGAAAAATACTTGCCACTACACTGCGCGACATCTTTAACGAAAAATACGGTGAACATCAGCCTTCCAGAGGATTTGAAGGCACAGTAAGCGACAGAAATTTATACATTCTACGCAATACAACACCCGTTTCGGTGTTTGTAGAATTGGGTAACATTCAAAACTACCGCGATCAACAGCGATTTGTTATTGCCGATAACCGTCAGGCTTTGGCAAATTGGTTGTACCTTGGACTGAAGAAAGATTTCGACAATAATAAATAAGAACTTAAAATAAACCATTCTGATATGAAACCAACATTACTGATTCTTGCTGCCGGCATGGGAAGCCGCTATGGAGGACTGAAACAAATGGACGAATTAGGTCCTAATGGAGAATCCATTATCGACTACTCTGTCTATGATGCAATTCAATCGGGATTTGACAAAGTTGTTTTTGTCATTCGCGAAGACTTTGCGGATGTTTTTAAAGAACGCTTCGAACCTCGTTTAGCTGGCAAAATTAAAACAGAATATGTCTATCAAGACTTAAAAGACTTACCCGAAGGATATTCTGTACCTGAAGGACGCGAAAAACCCTGGGGAACAGGTCATGCAATATTGATGGCTAAAGATGTTATTAACGAACCTTTTGCCATTATTAATGCAGATGATTTTTACGGCCGCGAAGCTTATCAGCAAGTTTTTGATTTTGTTGGCGAAAGCAAAGATGAGAATGAGTATGCCATGGTTGGTTACAGATTAGACAATACTTTGTCGGAGCATGGAACAGTATCACGAGGTGTATGCGAAACCAATGCGGATGGCAATCTCGTTAACATTGTGGAACGAACTAAAATTGGTTACGAAGGTGAGAAAATCTTTTTCTATGAAGAAGAATCCAAAACCGAATTAACCGGATCAGAAGCTGTTTCGATGAATTTTTGGGCATTCAAACCTAATTATTTCAAAAAGCTGGAAGATGCATTTCTTGATTTCCTAAAAGAAAAAGGACAAGAAATGAAGTCGGAATTTTATTTCAATGCTGTAGTTGATCAATTGATTAAGAAAGGAGTTGCTTCAACAAAAGTAATCCGAACCGATTCAAAATGGTTTGGAGTAACCTACAAAGAAGACAAACCATTGGTTCAAAAGAAAATTGATGAACTTATTGCCAATGGCATTTACCCTGAAAAACTTTGGTAATTAAGAATCTTTATAACACCTAAAGGCGGCTAGTTTAGTCGCCTTTTTTTATGTTGCTTATCTCCCAACAAACCACCTCATCCTATCAACCATAAACTAAAGATATTTATATAGATACATTCAAAACTTTAACTTTTCAACCTTGCAATACATAACAAAAAAACATACTTTTACTTTCTGACAATTTGCATTATTCCACAAACAACGCTTCAAAAAGCTTCTTCAATCTGCTTTTTGCGTACAACAACAATCTAAACTTAACTTAATGAAAGCAACAATCAACCGAAGAGATTTTTTACGGGCTGGCGCTGTTACTGCCGCAGGAACAGCTATTTTGCCACATTTATTAACGGGGTGCACAAGCGGCCCGTCAGCAACAGGACACAACATGACATTACACGACTACCTTGAACACTTTGGTGTTACCAAAAATATGATTCAAGACATAATTAGAGAAGGATTATCTAAAGGAGGAGATTATTGCGATGTATATTTTCAACATATGATCGGAAATTACATTGGTTTGGAAGATAAATCAGTAAACCGGGCTTATTCTGATGTGAGCCTGGGGGTTGGCATCAGAGTTTTAAAAGGCGATCAGACAGGATATTCGTTTAGTGAAGAAATAAGCATGGATGCCATGAAATCTGCAGCACGAACTGCAGCTAACATTGCAAACAGCACAACAAAAGTAGAACCAGTAGCCTTTGAATCTCCGAAACTTCCTAATTATTATTTAATTAAAACTCCATGGGAGGAAGTTTCAATCAATGAAAAAATCCCTTACCTGCAACAAATCAACGATAAGGTATTTGCCCTTGATAATCGTATCATCAAATCCAATGTGTGGTTTATGGATGAAACTTCCTATGTATTGTTTGCCAATTCAGAAGGAAGAATGACATACGACTATCAACCCATGGGGCAAATTTCTGTAAGTTGTTCGGCCGAACAAAACGGACAAAAGGAACAAAACGGATATAATCTTTCGGGCAGAAGAGGAATTGAATTTTTCACTCCCGAAAATATAGATCTATTGGCTTCCGAAGCAGTTAAACGCACTACCGATTTATTTGAGGCGGTTAAACCAAAGGCTGGCGAATTACCGGTTGTATTAGCAGCAGGAAGTTCAGGTATTTTATTACACGAAGCCATCGGTCACGGTATGGAAGCTGATTTCAACCGTAAAGAAGTTTCTATTTTTAGCGATAAGATTGGAAAGAAAGTTGCTAACGACTTTGTAACCATTGTTGATGATGGAACCAACCCAAATGTAAGAGGCTCCATTAATGTTGATGACGAAGGGAACGACACCGAGAAAACCTACCTGGTTGAAAACGGAACTATGACCTCTTACCTTCACGACAGAATCAGCGCAAAGCATTATGGTGTAAAAACAACTGGTAGCGGTCGCCGCGAGTCATTCCGTCATATGCCAATGCCTCGTATGCGCAACACTTATATGGAAAATGGTCCGCATAAAAAAGGTGAAATTATTGAGTCTGTTAAATATGGAATTTTTGCCGAAACATTTACCAACGGACAGGTAATGATTGGTGCTGGTGACTTTACATTCTACGTAAAATCAGGTTATCTTATCGAAAATGGAAAATTAACTCAACCCATCAAGGATATCAATATTATTGGTAATGGGCCAAAAGTTCTTTCTGATATTGAAATGGTGGCCGATGATTTTAAAATGGCAGAAGGAGGTTGGACATGTGGTAAAAACGGACAAGGAGTTCCTGTTTCTATGGGGCTGCCTACCGTTAAAGTTTCAAAAATTACTGTTGGCGGTGTAAATGCCTAACCTTGTCTAACTCAAAACTCAATTAAAATGAATACTAAAGAACGTAAAGATCTGGCCATTTGGGCCGTTGACTATGCAAAAAAACAAGGAGCTACTGAAGTTGCAGCTTCTGTATATAATTCCCGATCAGTAGAAATCGAAGTCCGCGAACAAAAAATTGAAAAGATAAAAGAATCAACTACCAACGGCTTATCGCTCAATATCTATCGTGATCATAAATATTCAGGTCATTCAACTAACAATCTTAACAAAAAAGATCTCCAGACTTTTATAAAAGAGGCAGTTGAAGCAACCAAATACTTAAGTGCCGATGATTTTCGCGAATTACCTGATCCATCTCTTTATCCCGAGAATCTTGAAAAAGATTTAAAAATTGAGGATCGCAGTTATTTAAGCGTAACTCCCGAAGATAAAGTAAATATTGCCAAAGAAATTGAAAGGGTAGCTCGTGCTCAAAGTGATAAAATTATATCGGCAACCGGAGGTTACAGTGACGACTATTCTGAAAGTGTAAAAGTACACAGTAACGGATTTGTTGGCGAGCGCATCTCTACCTCATTCTGGGCCGGAGGTGAAGTAACCGTTAAAGATGACGATGCCCGCCCCGAAGGATACCATTGGGGAGGTAGCCGATTTTTTAAAACCATGCCCACGCCTGATGAATTGGGTAAAAAAGCAGCCCAAAACGCAATTCGCAAAATGGGGCAAACCAAAATAGCTTCCGGTAAATACGAAATGATTATTGAAAACAGAGCCGTTGCACGATTACTGTATATGTTTGTTGGACCAATGCAAGCCCGTGCATTACAACAAAAAAGTTCGTATCTTGAAGGAATGCAGGGTAAATCCATCGCTTCATCTAAACTCACCTTAATAGACGATCCGTTTATCGAAGGAGGTTTTGGATCAAGATTATATGATGGAGACGGCATTGCAGCACAACCAAGGGTAATGATTGAAAACGGAATATTGAATCAATATTACATTGATAATTATTACGGAAAAAAATTAAATATGACACCCAATGGAGGTCAACCATCTAACATTCGTTTTGAATTAGGGAAAAGAGATTTCGACTCCATTGCGAATGATATAAAAAAAGGTATTTTTGTTACCTCTTTCAATGGAGGCAACTCAAACTCTACTACAGGTGACTTTTCTTTTGGTGTTTCAGGATTTTTAATTGAAAACGGAAAATTAGTTCAACCTGTTAATGAAATGAATATCTCAGGTAATGCTAAAAAATTCTGGCAAAAACTTACCGAATTAGGCAACGACCCTTATCCTTATTCCAGCATATTAAGTCCAACAATGGTGTTTAACGACATTGATTTTAGTGGACTTTAATACTAGAGAATCCAAGTTAAGCGGGGAACTTCAGCAATTCCCCGTTCTTTTAAATTTATTTACAGAGTTTTTTATCTCTTTTTCTTTTTTGATTTATATTTTTGCAGTCAAAAAGGTAATAATGGATCCAAATAGTAAAAACAAAGGACTATACAATAAACTTGGCCCCGAAGAATTAAAGCAGCGCCTTGCCCGCGAAACTTTTAAGCGCACAACCGTTTCGTTTTATAAATATGTAATAATTGACGATCCCTGGGCAATGCGAAACCTGCTATACGAAAAATGGGATCAATTGAATTGCCTCGGCAGAATATACATCGCCAACGAAGGCATCAATGCACAAATGAGCGTTCCCGACCATAGGTGGGACGATTTTGAGAAGCACCTGAGATCAATTAGCTTATTTAAAGATGTTCCCTTTAAAATAGCAGTGGAAGATGATGGTAAATCATTTTTAAAACTGCAGGTTAAAGTCCGAAAACAAATTGTAGCTGACGGGCTGCAGCCCACAGAATATGATGTAACCAATGTGGGACAGCACCTATCAGCTAAAGAATGGAACGAGGCTTTGAATAAAGGTGCCACTGTTGTAGATATGCGAAATCATTACGAAAGTGAAATAGGACATTTTGAAGGTGCCCTCTTACCCGATGCTGAAACATTTAAGGAAGAGCTTCCTGAAATTTTAGATAAATTAAAAGGAAAAGAAAATGACAAAATTCTTCTTTACTGCACAGGTGGTGTTCGGTGCGAAAAAACCAGTGCTTATCTGAAACACCATGGTTTTTCTGATGTTAACCAACTTTTGGGTGGAATCATCGATTATTCGCGCCAAGTGTCAACTCAAGGATTGGAAAACACATTTAAGGGAAAAAATTTCGTTTTTGATAATCGTTTAGGAGAACGCATTTCTGATGATACCATCAGTCATTGTCATCAATGCGGCAAACCTTGCGACAGTCATACCAATTGCGCCAATAAAAAGTGTAATCTTTTGTTTATCCAATGCGACGATTGTAAAACCAAGCACGACGGATGTTGCGGTGACGATTGTCAAACCTATCTACTGGCGCCGCCCAAAGAAAAAACAGAACTGGAAAAACGTCTTGTTTTTAAACGTGGTAAAAGATTTCATAAAGCATAATCACGCGAATTCTCGGAATCAACCTTAAGATCCTTTTCCTGTTACGTTTGATTACGAGAATCGCCTTTAAACTCAACCCAATCGTTCTCCTCAGTTTTTGTGAGTGAAAAAGTTATAAATCAAAATAGAATTAAACGATTGTTTGCTCTGTTTTATTTATCTTTGCGTGATTTTTCTATAAAACTGAAAAGAGAATGATAAAAATTACCTTTCCAGACCAAAGTGTCAGAGAGTACGAATCAGGCGTAACAGGCCTTGATATTGCGCAGAGTATTAGCCCTCGCTTGGCTAAAGAAGTATTATCTATTACGGTAAACGACACCCTGATGGATTTAACGCGCCCTATCACCACCGACGCTGCCGTTAAGCTGCACAAATGGGAGGACGAAGAAGGTAAACATGCATTTTGGCATTCATCAGCTCACTTAATGGCCGAAGCCATTGAAGCTCTTTATCCGGGAACTAAGTTTGGTATCGGACCAACCATCGAAAATGGTTTTTATTACGATATCGATCCGGGCGATGATGTTGTAATAAAGGATGGTGATTTGCCAAAAATTGAAAAGAAGTTCAAAGAACTGGCAAGCCAGAAACTACAATACGTCAGAAGTGAAGTATCTAAAAATGATGCTTTAGATTACTTCACTAAAAAAGATGATGAATATAAGCTGGAGTTAATCAACGATTTGGAAGACGGAACCATTTCGTTTTATAAGCAAGGTAACTTCACCGATTTATGTCGCGGGCCACACTTACCTTCAACAGCTCCTATTAAAGCTGTTAAATTATTAAGTGTTGCAGGTGCTTACTGGAGAGGTGATGAAACTCGCAAACAATTAACTCGTATTTATGCTATTTCATTTCCTAAAGCTAAAATGCTTGAGGAATACCTTGTTCTTTTAGAGGAAGCTCAAAAACGTGATCACCGTAAAATTGGAAAAGAACTTGAATTATTTGCTTTTTCACAAAAGGTTGGTCAGGGTTTACCTTTATGGTTACCTAAAGGAGCTCGCTTGCGCGAACGATTAGAGAACTTCTTGAAAAAAGTACAAGTGCAGTATGGTTACGAGCCAGTAATCACACCGCACATTGGTAATAAAGAATTGTACGTGACTTCCGGTCACTATGCTAAATACGGTAAAGATTCCTTCCAACCTATCAACACACCTGCTGAAGGAGAAGAGTTTTTGCTAAAACCAATGAACTGTCCTCACCACTGTGAGATTTACAAGACAAAACCTCGTTCATACAAAGATCTTCCTATTCGTTTTGCTGAATTCGGAACCGTATATCGTTATGAACAAAGTGGTGAGTTGCATGGTTTGACAAGAGTAAGAGGATTTACTCAGGATGATGCTCACCTATTCTGCCGACCAGATCAGATAAAAGATGAGTTCAAAAAAGTTATCGACATTATATTATACATCTTTAAAGCATTAGATTTTAAAGAATACATTACACAGGTTTCTTTGCGCGATCCTGAAGATCACTCTAAATATATTGGAAGCGAAGACAACTGGAATAAAGCTGAACAAGCAATTATTGAAGCTTGTGAAGAACGCGGCATGGACACCATTGTTGAATACGGTGAAGCAGCTTTTTACGGACCAAAGCTTGACTTTATGGTGAAAGATGCTTTAGGCCGTAAGTGGCAGTTGGGTACTATACAGGTGGACTACAACCTACCGGAACGATTTGAATTAGAGTACATTGGAAGCGACAACCAAAAGCATCGTCCGGTTATGATTCACCGTGCACCTTTTGGCAGTATGGAACGTTTTGTTGCGGTATTGATAGAGCACACTGCAGGTAAATTTCCATTGTGGTTAACCCCTGAACAAGTGGTAATTTGCCCTATTAGTGAAAAGCATAATGAATACGCAAAAAAAGTTTTGAATTTCCTAAATAATTCCGATATTCGTGCCGTCTTAGACGACCGCAATGAGAAAATAGGTAAAAAGATCAGAGACAACGAGTTAAAGCGAATTCCATATCTACTAATTGTAGGAGAAAAAGAGGCTGAAGAACAAAAAGTTGCCGTTCGTAAGCAAGGTGAAGGTGATAATGGGGTCATGAAACTCGAAGAATTTGTAAGTTTTATTAATCAGGAAGTTGAAAAAATGCTTTCTGCGATTGACAATAATATTAACTAAAGAAGGAGGGTTTAACTATAGCTAGACCGAACAGAAGGCAGGTAAGACCTATAAAAGAAGAACCTGCACACAGAATAAACAGGCACATTAGAGTACCACAGGTAAGACTGGTGGGTGATAATATTGATAATCCAGGTGTATTTTCTACATCAGACGCCTTAAAGATGGCGGATGAGTTAGATCTAGATTTGGTTGAAATTTCACCTAAAGCCGATCCACCAGTTTGTAAAATAACTGATTACCAAAAGTTTCTTTATCAACAGAAAAAGAAGCAAAAGGAAATGAAGGCGAAGGCTGTTAAAGTGGTAGTTAAAGAGATTCGTTTCGGACCAAATACCGACGATCATGACTATCAGTTTAAATTAAGGCATGCCGAGAAGTTTCTACAGGAAGGTGCAAAAGTAAAAGCCTATGTATTCTTTAAAGGACGATCAATTCTATTTAAAGAACAAGGTGAGATCTTATTGTTACGCTTTGCACAAGATGTTGAAGAACTGGGTAAAGTGGAACAACTACCAAAATTGGAAGGTAAACGTATGATCATGTTTATCGCTCCAAAAGCGGCAAAGAAAAAATAACGGATATTTTTTAACTAAATATATAGGAATAATGCCGAAAATGAAGACAAATTCCAGTGCTAAGAAACGTTTTACCATCACTGGAAGCGGAAAAATTAAAAGGAAGCATGCTTTTAAAAGTCACATTTTAACTAAGAAGACTACAAAGCAGAAGAGAAATTTGACCTATGCTGGCACTGTTCATAAAGCTGATGAAACAAACATCAAGCTATTATTGAACATGAAGTAAGAACAAATTTCAAGAAGAGAGAGAAAATTAATTTTTAAACTGAGTGAATTAGCCGAAAGATCCCGACAGAGACTGGGACGCTAACCATTCGAAAATGATTTTAAAATGCCAAGATCAGTAAATCATGCAGCGTCAAGAGAGAGACGCAGAAAGCTTTTAAAGCAAACCAAAGGATACTTTGGTCGTAGAAAAAATGTTTGGACGGTAGCTAAAAACGCATACGAAAAAGGTATGTCGTATGCATATCGCGACAGAAAGAAGAAAAAGAGCAATTTCCGTGCATTGTGGATTCAGCGTATCAATGCTGCAGCTCGTATCGAAGGTGTATCTTACAGTAAGTTGATGGGTGCTTTACATGCACAAAACATTGAAATCAACCGTAAGGTTCTTGCCGATTTAGCAGTGAATCATCCAGAAGCTTTTAAAGCAGTTGTGAAAAAAGCGATGAAAGCAGCTTAATTAAGCTTCACAAAATATCTAATGAAGGAGGTCATATCGACCTCCTTTTTTATTTTCCCCTCACCTACTTTTATTAATCTCAAACTAAACTAATTTTTACGGCAATTACTTACATGCTTTTTTTATCTTTGCTCAGATAGGAAAAGAAATAAACGAAATGAAAATAGCATTAGTAGGATATGGTAAGATGGGCAAAGAGATTGAAAAAATTGCCCTGGACAGAGGACACGAAATAGTTAGTAAGATTGACGTCACCAGCTCCGACTCATTTGATGACGATTCTTTTAAATCGGCCGATGTAGCCATAGAATTTACCCGTCCCGAAGCAGCATTTAACAATTATCAGAATTGTTTTAAAAATAATGTTCCTGTAGTTTCCGGAACAACCGGATGGCTTGATCAGCTTCCTGCAATTGAAAAAGCATGTAAGGAAGATGGACAAACTTTCTTCTATGCTTCTAACTTCAGCCTGGGTGTTAATATCTTTTTCGAGATTAATAAGCAACTGGCTAAGATTATGAATAAAGTAAAAGAATATGATGTATCGATGGAAGAAGTACATCATACGCAAAAGCTGGATGAACCTAGTGGTACAGCTATTACTTTAGCAGAAGGTATTATCAACAACTTAGAAAGAAAAAACAACTGGACCCTTGATACCGCAAAAGAAGATGAAATTAACATCAAAGCAATTCGCGAAGGTCAGGTTCCGGGTATTCACACCATAAAATACGACTCACCGGTTGATGAAATAGTTATTCATCACAGTGCCAAATCACGACAAGGCTTTGCTTTAGGAGCCGTATTAGCAGCTGAATTTACACAAGGTAAAAAAGGCATGCTTAACATGAAAGACCTACTTAACTTTTAATAAAAATTTGAAATAATGCGCAACACACCATATTTCAAGTGGATAAAGCTTGTTATTGCAAGCATCATCTTTATCCTTTGGGTTGTTTGGATTGAAAACTATTGGTTTTTACTAGGCTACCCTCTCTTATTTGATAATTATATTACTAAAAAAATTCCTTGGGGATTCTGGAAAAAAAGGAAAGATGGCAAAAAGCCAAGCCCCATTGTTGAATGGATAGATGCGATTGTTTTTGCACTGGTTGCGGTATATATTATCAATATCTTTTTGTTTCAGAACTACAAAATTCCAACCAGTTCATTGGAAAAGTCACTATTAGTGGGCGATCATTTATTTGTAAGTAAAGCAAGTTATGGTCCGCGTATGCCAAACACCCCTATTGCCTTTCCATTAGTGCAAAATACATTTTCATCTACCACACATATAAAGTCATACCTCGACTGGCCTCATTGGGATTACAAAAGGTTAGCAGGTATTACCAACGTAAAAAACAACGATATTGTGGTTTTTAACTTCCCGGCAGGTGATACCGTTCCGTTTTTATCTAACAACCCTGATTATTACAATCAGATGTTAATTACCGGACTTCAGGAAGCTCAAAAAAATAATAATTTAATGCCAAAGCAACCATTCAATTCAGACTGGGAGCGCAATCATTATTTTATGAATATTGGCAGGAAGTTTATTCATAGTCACCCTGAAAGATTTGGCACTGTCATCTCTCGTCCGGTTGATAAACGCGATAACTATGTAAAAAGATGTATTGCTCTTCCAGGTGATGTACTTGAGATCAGACATAATCAGGTTTACATCAATGGCGAAGCTGTTGATAATCCGGAAGGATTGCAACACAACTATCTCATAAAAACTGATGGTACAGCACTCAACGATCGTTTTTACGAAAGATTAGAAGTTGCAAAAATTGATCGTCAGGGAATGGGAAATTCTTACTATATTCCTTTAACTAAAGATAAAGCAAAGTTAGTTGAGGATATGCCATTTATTGAATCAATAACCATTGATGAAGAAATCCCTAACAACACAGGATTTCAGGTTTTTCCTTACAGTTCTGATTACAATTGGAGCCGTGATAATTTCGGCCCTCTTGCAATGCCTAAAAAAGGTGAAACCATTGATATAACCATTAAGAATTTACCTATTTACGAGAGAATAATTACTGCTTACGAAGGCAATAAGCTGATGGTAAAAGATGGTCAGATTTACATTAATGATCAACCTGCAACGAAGTATACTTTTGAAATGGATTACTATTTTATGCTGGGAGACAACAGGCATAAATCGGCCGATTCCAGATCGTGGGGATTTGTTCCTGAAGATCATATTGTTGGAAAACCAATCCTGGTTTGGTTATCATTAGATCCGGATAAATCATTCCCTGCCAACATCCGCTGGGACCGTTTCTTTAAAATAGTTCATAAAAACTAAAACATAACAACAGCAAGGTCCCCAAAAGCCTTGCTGTTTCTTTTTTATCACCTCAAAATAAAATTGAATGAATAAAAAAGTAATCATTCGCTACATACTGACCATTGCTTTTTTACTACTTAGTATATGGGCTCAAAGCTGGTTATTAGTGATGGTTCTATTGATTCATCTTTTTGTTTTATGGCACAAACCAACTAATAATAAACTCAACCTATTTTTAGATAAAGCTGGATCTAAAAAGAAAAACTTAATTGGTTGGCTGATGGCTTCGGTTTATGCCATTATTGTTTTACTATTTATCAACACCTATCTTTTTGGTATCTACACGCTTCAATCCTCCTCAATGGAACCCACCTTTCATTCGGGAAATATTTTTTTAATGAATAAGGTTGAAATAGGACAAGGTAAATCCATTAATAATCCAAATAATTATCACAGAGTTCGCGGTTTTAAAGAGCTGATTTATGGGAATGTGATTGTTTTTTATTTTCCTGAAGCGGATACCATTTTTATAGATAACCCTAAAGTAAATTATCATTTCAAGAAAAGAGAAACTAAAATAAGTGGTAAGCCTAATAAAATGGCTCACACTCCAATTGCGTACTCTCCCGTAAATAAACGTCCCCGTTTTATCAAACGAATTATTGCCTTACCAGGTGATACTCTTAAAATTATTAATGGAGATAATTATATCAATGGAAAGCCTTCTGAATTCAATTCTATTTTTATCAATAAATACACCTTACTCAACAACACACCTAAAAATATTCAAACTTCTATTCTTAATTCTGCCAATTCAGCTTATACCGAAGAAATGAAGCAGATTATTGAAATACAGGAAAAAGTGGTGTATGACAATCATTGGGAAGATTATCTTGAAAGAGAAGAAAGACCATTAAATATGCCCGATCCATATGTTTTTCCTTTTAACACTTTAACATTATGGAATGCCTCATATTGGGGACCGGCAGTTATTCCATCCAAAGGATTATCGGTTAATATTAATGAAAACAATATTTCTTTGTATTGGCGAATTATTGAAGCTTATGAAGAGAATAACATTGAGTTGAATAACGGAAAAATATACATCAACAAGAAGTTAAGTACTCAATATACTTTTAAGATGAATTACTACTGGGTAGCTGGTGATAACCGCCCTCATTCTTTTGATAGCCGATACTGGGGATTTGTGCCCGAAAGTCATATTATAGGAGTTATCAATAAATTACCGTTTACAAAATAAAATGCAATTCTTACATTAGTTGAAAATTTCTAACACTCAAAACTTCAACTATGAAAAAGACCTTTTGGATTGCCACAGTATTTGCCATTATTCTGGTAGTTTTTTCAGTTCAAAACGCAAAAGATGTAACAGTTAAATTCTTTTTTAAAGATGTATCTATTTCATTAGCGGTATTGTTAATCTGTGTGTTTATCTTTGGTGCCGTAACGGGAGCATCGTATTTCTTCTTCTTAAAAGTAAAGGATAAAAAGAAGCAAAAGATAGAGACCCCAAAAGAGCAAACAACCGAAAATGAAACAACCGAATAAAATAATTCCTCTTACATATCTGGGACCCATTCAGCTTTTTGCTCATCTGCAAGATGGCAATCATATAATAATAGAACAAAATTGTTCGTATGAACGAAAGTCATACCGCAATAGATGTAACATTGTTGCTGCCAACGGACCGTTAGCTCTATCTGTTCCGGTTGTAAATAAAAAAAATGTGAAGATAAAAACACAAGATGCTAAAATAAGTTATGATACCGACTGGCAAAAACAACACTGGCGGTCTATTTCTTCAGCGTATAACTCCTCTCCTTTTTTTGAATACTATGCGGATGATTTTCTACCTTTCTATCAAAAGAAATATGATTCTTTAGTTGATTATAACATCAACTTATTTCAAACAATTTTAGACGCTTTGGAGTTAAATATAACTTTTAGTCTTAGTAATGAATATGTACATCCGGAAGAAGGAATGGACGATTTAAGGTACCTCATAAGCCCTAAACAGAATCCAGACTACGATAGAAATTATAAGACAATTAAGTATTGGCAGGTATTTGCGCAGAAACATGGATTTATTCCTAATATGAGTATTCTTGACCTAATTTTTAACATGGGTCCGGAATCCAATATAGTACTTGCCAATTCTTTAAAGGTTTAAATTCTCAATTGCCTCCTTTATAATCAATGAATGATCGAAAGCTAAATCGGGTAAATCATTTAAATCAAACCAACGAGCATCGGCGGCATCATCTTGTCCAGCACATTCTAATTCACCAGAAACAAATCCATTGTACACAACCGATATAGTTCTGTGTCTTGGATCACGATTAACTCCTCCATAGGTTCTGAATTGCTTCACCTTCACACCAGAAATACCTGTCTCCTCTTCCAACTCACGCAATGCAGCATCTTTAAGGTCTTCATCCATATCAACAAAACCACCTGGCAATGCCCATTTTCCTTTAAACGGATTGTTGCCTCTTTCGATCAATAATATCTTTTGGGGGTTATTCCGGGTTACTAATAATACATCTGTGGTTACCGCAGGACGCGGATATTCATAGGTAAAACTCATTCTATAATTCTTTTAATCACTCTTAATTTATGAGTATACTTATTGGTAGTGTTGTCAAATATTCCCTGATGATCAAATTTATCAATCCGAACGCGTCCTGAAGCGTGAATTATTTCTCCTTTCCCTAAGCACATGCCTACATGCACTATATTTCCTTCCTCATCATCAAAAAATGCTAAATCACCAGCCACTGCTTCTTCTACAAACGATACCATTGTACCTAATTTAACTTGTTGGGAAGCATCGCGTGGTATTTGAATTTCTTTAATAGCATATACTATTTGCACAAAACCGGAACAGTCTAAACCAAAAAAATTCCTGCCCCCCCACAAATAGGGCACATTAATAAACGAATAGGCAACATCAGTAATTTCCCCAACCGGCTTACTAATACTATAATTACTTGATATACAAAAATCCTTAGTCCCTATCGTAAAACAGTTTCTATCAGCAGTATTCATTACTATCTGACTTCCTCCTGATATGAAGTGAGTTGACTTTTCAGGCTCTGATACGACTTTTATAAAGGGGCCGGGCACAAACCATTTGGGCGAGTTCTTCCACAATTCCACTGCTTTATCAGATAGTTTTTCAACCAACTTGGCATCAATCCACCCTTCATAACCATCGGTATGGAGTTTGATCCGACACCATTTTTCAATCCGTTCAGTTATATCATAAGACTCACCAAACAATACTTGAGTTACCATTTCAGCCTGCTCTTCCGGATCTTTTCTTACCGGAATATATCCAAAGGTACAAATTGACTTTTCCATTTACAGCGGGATAATAGTGCTATTTATAAGTAGCCAAATTATTAAAAAATCTAAGGTTTTACTTACATTTGATCTATTAATATCCAATATTTCATAAATTAAATCATATGCTTGAGCGCTTTCCTCATTTTAAATCTAAATATTTTCACCCACTAGTGAGGGTTATCTTTTTCATGATTGCTATTGGAATAGTCACTTATTTACTGCCTAAAACGGGTAAGTTTGGATATGAATACATTAGCGGATTGCCGTGGAAACATCAAACATTAATAGCACCTTTTGACTTTCCGATATATAAAACCAATGCCGAACTCAAAATAGAGAACGATAGTTTAATAACTCATTACCGTCCATACTTTTATAAGGATACCACAAAAAAAAGGGAAGTATTGGCTCGTTTCGAGAAGGACTTTAACAAAACAGTCAGTTCACAAAAATCAAAATACCCCAACCTATCAAAATCTTATAACAAAGACACCAGTTACTTTGGGTTTATTAAAAAGGCTATTAAGGAAGGGCTTGGGTCGATTTACAACAGTGGGATTATACTGCTTCCTGATCAATACATAGGCGTTGAAGACGATTTTGAACTAATGTTGGTAACAGGAGGCTATGCTGAACCCTATGCCTTGTCGGAAATGTATTTACAAACACAAGCCTATCAAAATGTATCCACAACAGCCATTAGAGCCATTGTTGGTGACGCAGGAGTTATCGACCAGCAACTAACTCAGTTTATTACCGACCTGGAATTAAATAATTATATAGAACCAAACATCATATACGATGAAGAACGAAATCCAAAAGAGATTGCCAACCTGCAAGAAAATATTTCATTAACATCAGGAAGGGTATTGGCCGGACAACGAATTATTGACCAAGGAGAGATTGTGAAAGACAATACGGTAAAAGTGCTGGATTCATTACGAAAAAGTTATGAATCAAAGCTCTCAACCTCTTCCAACTACTATTTTATATTAGCCGGACAACTATTAATGGTGACGCTCATATTTATAACCATCCTGTTGTTCTTATATTATTTCAGAAACGATGTTTTTAAGTCGATTAACTCCATTGGATTTATATTGCTTATTACACTCATAATGGTGGGGTTGGCAAGTCTTGAAAAAGTATTTGAAGATTTTCCGTTCTACATTATCCCATTTGCCATACTACCAATTATTATCCGAACTTTCTTCGATAGTCGACTGGCATTTTTTATGTATGTTGTTACCATTTTAATAAGTGCCTTTTTTACAGAAAACAGCTTTGAGTTTGTATTCATTCAAATACCTGCCGGTTTAGTTGCATTATTCAGCCTGTTCAGAATGGTTAGAAGAAGTCATATAGTTAGAGCGGCCATACTTATAACTATAACATATTCATTATTTTACATAGCACTATCATTATGGAGAGAAGGCGATTTCACATCCATCAATGTCAAGATGTTTATCTATTTTGGAATTAATGGCATTATGCTTTTAATGGTTTATCCGCTTATTTGGATTTTTGAAAGACTCTTTGGTTTTCTTTCTGATGTTACATTGGTTGAGCTTTCAGACACCAATCACCCTATCTTAAGAAAAATGGCTGAAGCCTGTCCTGGTACTTTTCAGCACAGTATTCAGGTGGGTAATTTGGCTCAGGAAGTTGCATACCGATTAAATGCAAATCCGGCATTGGTGAGAGCCGGAGCTATGTATCATGATATTGGTAAAATGGCATCGCCAATGTATTTTACCGAAAATCAGGCTGAAGGTCTGAATCCACATAGCGAGCTAACGTATGAAGAAAGTGCAAGAGTAGTTGTTAATCACATTGAGAATGGTGTTAAAATGGCTCTGAAGCAAAAGCTACCTAAACAAATTATCGACTTTATTACTACTCATCAGGGAACGACAAAAACATGGTATTTCTACAATTCATTTATAAATGACAATCCGGATAAAGAAGCTGACGTTAGCATCTTTACCTACCCAGGTCCAACACCTTTTACAAAAGAAACAGCAATTCTAATGATGGCTGATTCTATTGAAGCAGCTTCCAGAAGTTTAAAGAAATATACGGATGACGAAATTGATAAATTAGTTGAAAAGATTATAGATAAACAAATTGAAGAAGATCAGTTTATTAATGCACCGATCACTTTTGCTGAAATTACCGAAGCCAAGGAGGTTTTTAAAACTAAACTGAAGAATATTTATCATGCTCGTATAGAATATCCCAAGATTAAAAAGAAGAAACAAAAAAAGGAGCTATAAGCTCCTTTTTTGTTTAGTTTTTATTTATAATTAGAATTTCTCATAATCATCGTAATTCTTTCCTAACTCAATATTATAACCAACCTCCCCTTTTACTTTCTCCTTCTTCGGTTCTCTTGATTCTTCTTTCTGAACGTTAAAACTTTTCTTAGCTTTACCACTAATTCTACTTCCAACCGATGCGCTTTCTTTCTTATCATCACCGCTGAATAAAGCAATTGACTTACTCAACTGATCAGACAATCCATCTAATGCTGTTGCTGCTTCCCTTATTTGTTCCGCATTGGCCGCATTTCGCTGAGTAACATTATTCAGTTGTTGGATAGCGTTATTTATTTGCTCTACACCAGTCACCTGTTCCATCGATGCTAAGGTAATTTCTTTTACCAAATCAGCTGTTCTTTGAATTTCAGGTGTAATTACATCTAACTTTTGAGTAGCCGCATTAGAAGATTCTAAAGTATCGGATGATGACTTTGTAATCTCAACAGCAGCAGCCTGACTTCTTTCAGCTAATTTACGAACCTCTGCTGCTACTACAGCAAAACCTCTTCCTTCCTGTCCTGCTCTGGCGGCTTCAACAGCGGCATTCAATGCCAATATATTGGTTTGAAAGGCAATATCACTAATTACATTAATTTTATCGGTAATTTCATTAATATTAACAGCTGCAACCTTAGAAGCTTCGTTACTTTCCTGAATTCCAACTGAAGCTTTACTTGCTATTTCCTCTGTCTGTTTGGAGTTATCTGTATTCTGTTGAATATTAGCATACATTTCTTCCATTGATGATGACACTTCCTCAGCTGATGAAGCCTGTTCTGTGGCTCCCTCGGCTAATTCAACAGCACCACTATTTAGCTTCTGGCTTGCCTTAATAATCTCTTCTGATGACTTAGTAACCTCGTAAATTACATTCTTAAGATTATCAACCATCGTATTCAATGCTTTTGATAAAGCTCCAACCTCATCATTACTATCGGCAATAAATTCAACTGATAAATCCCCATTGGCTAATTTTTCAGCTTTCTCAATTCCTTCCTCAATAGGCTTTGAAATAGCTCTTGACAATGTATAAACAAGAAATGCAAACAGTACAAATACAACTATTAAAGCATAGATCATGAATTGCTTCTGTAATGACACAATAGTTGAGTTGTCGTCACCCATTTTCATCATTAAATCCAGCCCCACATCTGAAGTAGCTCCTACATCCCACATGATATTTTTTGCAATTTCAAACCTTTTTAACTCCAGTGTCTTTACTTCTCTTAAACCGCTTAAATACGTTGTTAGTGAGTTTAAAGCAACCTGCAAATCAGCTGTAAAATCTGAACCATAGTTAACACTACCAATTTGCTTTTTAATGGAATTAAGAGTTTCCAACTGCTCTTCCACAGATCGGAAGTCTTGCTTTTTGTCATCCTGAATTAGCTGATTAACTAAATCATTCACTTTAACTGAAGCTTTATAACTAGTTGAACCAATACCTCTGGATTTTTCCTTTAAAGCCTGAGCGGCATCGATAAAAAGTTCTTTAGCTTCATTTGATTTTGTTTGCTTTTCGAAGAACTGGCTAGAAACTTTTTTGTAATCAACAATATGGTTTTCCAGTACAACCATATTTATGCCCTTGTCGAGCATAATACCTTCTTTACCCTGAATCACGGCTACTAAGTTATCAAGTGCTGAGTACATTCTCTCAAAACTTACTTTGGCTCGTTCACTAAAATAGTCATCTCCGGTAAATTCAAAACTACGCGAATATTCACGCGTTTCTTTCCAATATTTGTCAAGTTTTACTGATTCACGGACGATAGGTATATACATATTGGTGAGTGATGTTGTACCCTTATCCACTTTCTGTAGATTATATAGAATAACCACGCCAAGCAATAAAACAACGGCCATAATAACCGCAAACCCGCTACCAATTTTGGCACGAATTTTTAGATCTTTCCATCTCATACAGATTATTTTAATAGATAGCTTCCTTGGTTCAAATATGGGAAAAATTGTTTCTTTAATGAAATAATTTATCGACAAAATATTACTTTTATCACCTAATAATTCGATACAACATTAATATTCGCACGTTATGAAAATCCACACACTGCTAGCAGCTCTTGTAATACTACTAAGTAGTTGTTCTAAAAATGACAATTATAAAATAGGCTTTCTATATTCCTCTGAGGTAACTAAACGATTTGTAATTGAAGGTAACTATTTTAAAGAAAGAGCCACTGAATTAGGAGCTGAAGTACAAATAGATAATGGAAATGGAAATGAAGCTTTACAATATGATAAAGCCATTGAAATGTTTGACTCTGGTATTGACGCTTTAGTTTTAATCGCTATCAATGCCAATTCTGCTGCCGCCATTGTAAGAGAAGGACAAAGTCGTGGTGTGAAGGTGATTGCCTACAACCGTATTATTTTTAACTGCGAACCTGATTTATTTATTTCAGGAGACACCAAACAACTTGGACAGTTGATGGTGAACGAAGTGCTCAAAAAGAGAAAAGAAGGGAAAGTAATTATTTTAGGTGGTGATAAATATGACCGCAATGCTATTGGCCTAATGAATTCTATTGATGAAGAAATAAAACCATATGTAGAATCTGGTGCCTTTAAAATATTATATAAAACCTATATTGAAGAATGGAGTGATAAAAATACGGAGTATGAAATGAGGCAGTTTATGTCGTTACGACATGAAAAACCAGATATTGTTTTCTCCGGATTTGACGGAATGTCAGATGCAGTTATTAAGATATTAGAAGAAAACAATATGCTTGATGGAGTACTAATAACTGGGCAGGATGCTGAAATAACCGGTATAAAAAATATTGTTGCCGGAAAACAGTTGATGACAGCTTATCATCCATTGAAGAAGAATGCATATACTGCCGCCGAACAAACTATTCAAATGTTAGAAGGAAAGAAAATAGATGAGGAATTACTTAGCTTGACCAACAATGGTACTGCAGATATTCCTACCATTAAAATTCCATCTATACCAATTACCAAAGATAACATTGATAAAGAACTGATTAAAACAGGTGTTTACACCAAACAAGAGGTGTATAACTAATTAATAGTTTCAATTCTTTTTTGAACCTTATCATGTAGTTTTTTGCTGAAGTCGCTATGAATGTAATTATCAATGCGCATACAGACTTCAGCAGAAAACTCAATTCCATAAGCTGCCATATGCATCCAATCTTCTTTTGATAGATAAAGATCTTTTGACTTGATAATATTAAAGTCAAGAAAGGCTTTTATCATTCCTGCATTAAAATTATCCCCGGCTCCAATAGTACTTATTGGTTCAATTACCGGAACCATATAGTGGCGGTAATGATTCTCACCAAAGGCATATACGCCATTCTTATTGGCTGTAATTATTAGATTAGTACAATGCTGTGCTACTTTTGCGTATACTTCTTTAGGATTTGTTGTGCCATAAATATTTTCAAAATCCTCATCACTTCCTCTAACTAAGTCTGCAATTTGCAGATTCTCTTCAATTATTGGAATTAACAATTCACGATTTTCCAGGTGATGACTTCTGAAATTAGGGTCATAAATAATAATTGCACCTGCCGATTTAGCTTTTTGAAGGTATTCTAATAAGCGTGGTCTGATAACCGGATTCAAGCCAAAATAAGATCCGAAGATTAAAATATCTCCTGGTGTAAATTCCGGAATTTCACCAACTAATCGTTGCTTTGGATAATCTTTAAAAAACTCATACTCGGCATCATTATCATCATTTAAGAAGGCAAGAGCCAAAGCTGATTTACCCTTATTAAAACGACAAATATAATCGGTATGTAGTTGATTTTCTTCTAAGAAATCCATTATCATCTGCCCCAATCGATCCGTTCCTACTTCACTAATAAAATAGGACGAAACATTTGTACGAGCCAATGAAACCATTGTATTTAAAGCACTTCCTCCAGCTTTTGCTGCAACGGGTTGATTATCTTTAAAAATCATGTCCATTACAGTCTCTCCCAATCCAAATACTCTCCGCATTATTGATCCTCTTATTAAAAAAGCCATCCCTATTATAGGAATGGCTTCAAAATAAAGCAATTAATTTTATTTCACCAACTTACTGATTGTTTTAAATGTTTCAGAACCAGCAAATCTACATAGCTCAAATAATAGCGACTCGTAGGATGTAACAATTGCACCTTCCTGACGCAGACGAGCAATTGCATTTTGCTTATTAGCTAAAGTTCGTGAACTAACACAGTCTTCAACCACAACAGGATGATATCCTCTTTCAAGCAAATCGATGGCAGTTTGCAATACACAGATATGGGTTTCCATACCAGCCAAAATCACAAACCTTTTTCCTGTCAATTCCATCTTTTCCATCAACTTAGGCTCATCACAACAACTAAAAGCCATTTTCTCAACATGAGCATCAGCTGAAATTAAACTCTCAATTGACTCAATGGTTTCTCCCAAGCCTTTTTTATATTGCTCACTAACTACAACAGGAACCTCCAAGGCCTGCAATCCTTTTATCAGAATCTCAACATTCTTAGCTAGTTGCTCATGCTCATAAATATGAGGAAATAAACGCTCCTGAATATCTACAATCATAGCAACTGCATTGTCCTTCAACACTCTCATAAACTATCTATTTTTTAAAACACTAAAATTAAGGTGTTTATATATATCAAAGAATTCAATTAACTTATCTGCTATAGCATTAACGCCCCCCTCAACATCTGATTCGATGTTTAAAGGGATAACCGGATCGTGCAACGATAAACGAAGAAGAAACCAACCCTTCTCATTTCCCTCTTCACATGAAACACGTATACCTTCGTAATTATTCGGAAGAATTTTCCATCCTTTATTTGATGCAGAAAAACTCTCTAAATCGGCAATCACTTGTTCTCCATAGGTTTTAAAATCATCAGTTTCAATCTTAATCCTAAATTCCCTACTCTCTACCGGCTGCGGAAGAGCTTCAATTAAAGAGGTAAGTCGTTGACCAGCTTTTTTCAATTTCGCCATCTTGATTAAGATTTTTGTAACCAGATAAGCCCCATCGTCAAGAAAATAATTTTCTTTCAATGCCGCATGTCCCGATGTTTCAATGGCCAACCAGGACTCTTTTCCATCTTCATTTAACCTTATCGACTCGTTTATAACGTTTTTATAACCTCGTTTAAAGCGATGATGTTCAGCCTTTAAATGATCATTAATAAACCAGCCCAAACCATCAGAAGTTATTGAATCAGTAACAACCACCGATCCCGGATGCTCTTCATTGATAATAGCGGCAGAAAGAGCGATTAACTCATTACGATTAACAGGATTGGCTTCGTCATCAACAATAGCAGCTCTATCAACATCTGTGTCAAATATAATTCCCAGATCAGCTTTATTTGCTTTTACAGCCTGACAAATTGATGCCATAGCTTCTTCATCTTCAGGATTGGGTATATGGTTAGGAAAATTACCATCTGGATCTAAAAACTGACTTCCGGTAATATCTGCACCTAACTTTTCAAGTACTTTATAAGCATAAAAACCACCAGCTCCATTACCAGCATCCAATACAATTTTAAAACCGGCTAGTGGCTGATCAAAATTAGCTGTATCATCTACCTCTGTCTTAATTTTATCAGCTAAAATATTTGAATACACATCTATAAAAGCCACTTCCTCCACAGAACCAGTTTGAGAAGATATTTCAAATTCACCCGCATCGGCATACGATAAAATTTCAGCAATATCAGCTTTTTCCAATCCTCCTTTAGAAGTGAAAAATTTTAATCCATTACGATTAAATGGCAAATGACTGGCTGTTAGCATCACTCCTCCATCAGCCAAATACGGCTCAGTTACAGTAGTCATAAACATAGCCGGAGTTGATGCCAGACCACAATCCAAAACATCTGCTCCCTGTTTAGCTAAACTCTCAATAAAAGATTTTTTCAAGGATGGTCCTGACAAACGAGAGTCCATACCAACTGCCACTTTTAATTGTGTTGAACTGCTTCTTTTCCTCAACCATAAAACAAAAGCCTTTGCCAGTTGAGCAACTACTTCTTCATTGAGATTAACGTTTTCATTGGGGATCCCTTCAAGAGCCACCCCTCTGATGTCAGAACCGTTTTGTAGACTTTTCCAATTGAATGCCATAGCTTTATTATTTTAAACCAGCTGCCTTTCTTGATTTATCGCCCAAATATCCTCCATGATGACGTTTGGCGTAATCGGCATTGGTAAAATTGATTTTCTTCATAAGCAACACCACCAATACATCACCAATAACAGTCATGGTAGTGGTTGAAGTTGTTGGTGTAAGGCCCAAAGCACATACTTCTTTAGGGTTTCCGGTACTAATACAAACATCCGATTCCTCCGCCAAAACAGATTCAGTATTACTGGTGATAACTATAATCGGGATATTTGGATGTAAACCTCGCACCAGGTCAATTAATTCAATAATCTCTCGGGTTTTTCCTGAGTTAGAAATCATTAGCATCACATCATTCTCCTGAACCACACCCAAGTCGCCATGCTGTGCCTCGCTTGGATGTAAAAAAACAGAAGGTGTGCCTGTAGAACTAAAAGTGGTAGCCATGTTAATGGCAATTTGCCCAGCCTTCCCCATTCCTGTGGTAATTAGCTTTCCTCTTCTTTCATGGATTTGCTGATGCAATAAATTAACGGCTTTCTCGAAATCATCTGTAGCCGGAATATTTTGTATTGCCTGCGCTTCGTGCAGTAACAATGCTTTTACCTCATTTAAAATCATAGTCTGAATTTTTTCAATACAAAGGTATTATTTTCCATTGCAATTAAACATGTCTAAAGCTATCCTTATTTTAAATGAATATGGTCTTTTACTCCATATAGCCAGTCTTGATACAAATCAAGATGGTTATGCTTTTTTAATTTCCGAAAATAACGTTTCCCTTCCGTAGTGTTTGTTAAAGGATAAAACCAAAAATCAGATAGATAATTAAACGCCTGATTCCAGTTAAGCGTATTAGATTGCACCAAATCATAATATAACTTGTGAAATTGCAAGAATCGTTCAACTGTATTTTCTTCCTTTTCAAGCAAGATACTTCCCGGATTACTTAATATTCCCCTGCCTATCATAATTGACTTAACTTCCAGGAAATTTTTTTGAATTACTTCCACATCATTCCTACAAACGATATCGCCATTTGCAACCATTGGAATGGAAGTAGCTTTTAACATCATTTCAAAATCATCCCAATTAGGATGGCCATTATATTTCTGAATCACCAATCTGGGATGTACAATAATCTCGTGTAAAGGAAATTGATTGAGAACACCAAGCATACGTAATCCTTGATTTACTTCTGTTAAACCAGATCGCATCTTTACTGAAAGTCTTAAGCCAATATCCTGTTGAAAAAATTCAGCTAACAATTGCTCAACTAAATGTGTATCAGACAACATACCTCCTCCTTTACTTCGCTTAACTAACATTGGAAAAGGACACCCCATATTTAAATTCAATTCCTCATATCCTAGCTCTTTAATCTTTTTTGAAAAAGCAATCAAGAACCGAATATTATTGGTTGCAATTTGAGGTACCAAATAACATCCTGCATTCAAATTCATATCCAATTCAGGATTCAATTCAGGATCAGAAAAACAACCTTTACCTTCTTCAAAAAAAGGAGTAAAATATTTGGCTACACCAGAATAAACCTCATTTAAGGCTTTTCGGTAAAATACATTGGTATAACCTTGTAAGGGGGCCAGATATATTTGTTTCTTATTACTCAAAACAACTATGGTATTTTATTCTGCTATAAAAGTATTCTTTTTTAAAGCAATTTACCTTCCATACCACATCACATGTTGAATCTTTAGAATGACCGATTTGATTACCGAATTTTTTAGTTAATTTGTGTAAATAATTTTATTGGAAGAACCGGAATCGACATGAGTGACTTTGATCCAAATACAACAGTTGGCCGACGCGGGCTGATACTTAAAATATTAGATGAGAAAGGACAGGTTAATGTTCATGAATTAAGTGAACAATTTGATGTTAGCGAAGTAACCATTCGTAACGACCTTACTCAACTGGAACATAAAAATCTTCTAATAAGAGCCCGTGGAGGTGCCATTAAAACGGATAAAGTTAATCTGGAAATTAAATTATCTGATAAAAAAATTCAGCATTCGAGAGAGAAAGAAGCCATTGGTAAAAGAGCTGCTCGTTTGATTGAAGAAGGCGACACCATTGTGTTAGATTCAGGAACCACTACAAAAGAGGTAGCTAACCATCTGCATCGTTTTAAAAACTTAACAGTCATTACTAATGCTTTAAACATTGCTGCTCCACTGGCTGAATCGGATCATATCAATATTATTATGCCCGGTGGCATTATGCGAAAAAACTCGTTGTCGCTGGTAGGGTCTATTGGCCAGAATAACCTTAAAAATTTCTTCAGTGATAAGTTATTTATTGGAGCCGATGGTATTGATGCGCAATTAGGTATAAGCACACCGCACATTGAAGAAGCTGCTTTAAATCGCACCATGTTAAAGATGGCGAAAAAGGTGATTTTAGTGGCAGATTCAAGCAAATTTAAAAAACGCAGTTTAGCGATAATTGGTCAACTTACCGATATTGATGTAGTGGTAACTGACAAAGGATTAGCGGAAGATGATTACGAGAAATTAATTAATGCTGGTATTGAAGTAATTATTGCTGACTAAATAAAAAGTTTGAACATACGCATCTTGAAGTCTGTTAAAGTGTAAAACCTTAACATATATGATATTAGTAATTTCCCCAGCAAAAACACTAGATTTTGAATCGCCGGTTCCAACAACCGAAAAATTAGATATTCGTTTTCCAAAAGAGGCAAGCAGTTTAGTAAATAAACTAAAGAAAGTAAAACCCGATGAGCTATCTAAATTAATGAGTATCAGCTCTCCGCTGGCTAAACTTAATCATCATCGGTTTCAATTATGGAATCACCCATTTAATGAAGAAGATACAAGGGCGGCCTTATTTGCATTTAAAGGTGATGTGTATAATGGATTGGATGCTTATAGCTTAAATGATGATGAAATAGACTACACCAATTCCCACCTGCGCATTCTTTCAGGATTATATGGAATGCTCCGTCCACTGGATGCAATTATGCCCTACCGACTGGAGATGGGAACAAAATTAGAAATGCGATCGAAGAAGAATTTATATGAATATTGGGGAGATAAAATCACCAAACTTCTTATGAATGACATGAACGAGAATAAAGAAGAAATTTTGATTAATCTGGCATCCAACGAGTACTTTAAATCCATCGATAAAAAGAAATTAAAGAAACGTATTGTCACTCCTGTTTTTAAAGATCAGAAAAATGGGGAATACAAAGTAATAAGCTTTTTTGCAAAGAAAGCCAGAGGATTAATGACCCGTTTCATCATCCAAAACAAGATTGAGAACCCAGACGATTTACGTGCATTTGATTTGGATGGTTATTATTATCATCAGGATCTTTCAAAACCTGACATGCCAACTTTCGTTCGCGATAACGTGTGATATAAGATTGATTCAAATTCTCTGTCAACTAAAAAAGTAAATATTTTTCACCCCACTTTTTCCGAAAATTTAGGGCGATTAATTTGACTTTATAGTTGATCGATTAAAATTTTTGTTTTAACTTTTAATCAGTACTAATACGAATTAGGAGACTAATTAATAAAAACACACATCATGAGTCAAAAAAAATTAATTCTCCAGCGATATGGCAATTTACTAAAGGAAGAATCTTTAGTAACCATGAACGATAAAATACTTCCGAATACTTTTGTATTGGAAGCTCCGGAACCCTTCCCTGGATATTTTGGCTATTACAGTGATATCCCTTCTGATTCAAAACCGCTATACATCTATCTGGTTTTGAAACAACTTTATACTCTTGAAGAAATTACCAGAGCAACGCAGAATATTAAAAAGTACTTTGGAACTAATTTCAACGCTGCGGCCGGTACTGTAAGTATTTACAATAAGCTGTTTCACATTATTAGAGTACGTCATCTCGATAGCTTTGATCAAATAGCCGATTTACAACAAGGCTATCTCGATCAGGGACTTGAATTCAAGAAGAAACCAAAGAATCTGGAAGGAAAAGCAATCATCAGGTTGAAGAAGTTTTTTATGTTAGAAGAAATTGAAGATGGTATCTATTTTGATCTGGACGAAAAAGATCACGGATACTTCACTATTCCCCATAAACTAACCTGGAAACACTTTGAGGACATTACCAAAAAAGCAAAAAACAATTGGGATCACAGTGTTTTTGATGCTGCTATTGGCCATATACATGTTGACTTTGGAATTAGAGATATGATTCGTATTTACAACCCTAATATAGATAGAAACTACCTATTGGATGTTAGAAAGATTTACCTGGATAGAATTAAATAAAAATATAGACTTCAGATAAAATGCCCGAATCGATTGATTCGGGTATTTTTTTAGACCATATGGTCGATTTTTTCATAAATTTAACACACTAGCCTAAACCTTTTATATATCTTTCTCCTTTCTTTGTAAGTAAATTCACAATCTTATCAACTATGTTGAAAACCAGCAAACACAATACTTTAATAATTGCATTATTTTCTTTGCTTTTGATATTTACATTGGGCTGTAATAATGGCTCATATCAAACCAAAGAAACAAACTCAACAACTATTTTCATTGATAGTTCTTATAAAGGGAAAAATTCGGTTGTTGATTATATAACTCCATATAAAGATAGTATTGATGCTCAAATGTATCAGGTAATTGGGCATGCTGCTCGCACTCTTGATAAAGACCTACCTGAAGGATTACTGACTAATTTTATTTCGGATTTAATACTGGACGAGACTCGATTAATAAGTAGCGAAAAAAATTTACTTACCCCTGACATGGCCTTGATGAATCACAAGGGCTTAAGAACCATTATTGAAGAAGGGCCTATAACGGTTAATAAAATATTTCAATTAATGCCCTTTGAAAATGAGGTTGTTTTGGTAAAATTAACGAAAGATCAAACACTTGAATTTTTAAACTACGTAGCCAGTCAGGGAGGAGACGGTGTTGCTGGTGCATCATTTACAATTAAGGATGAAAAAGCCACCGGAATTAAGATAAACGGCAAGCCTTTCAACAAAGAGTATTATGTTGTAGCAACCTCTGACTATCTATCAAAAGGTGGCGACCATTATGATGTGTTTAAAAAAGGAACTATAATCGAAACCAAAGTGAAGCTTCGGGATATGATTATTAATCACATTAAAAAACTGGAAGCAAACAACGAAAAAGCAAATTCCCAATTAGACAATAGAATAAAGCTATGATACAGAACAGACGGAAATTCATTAAACAATTAGGAGCTGGTGCATTTACGGCTGCAATTACGCCCCAACTTTATTCTTGTTCGCAAAAGGAAGTTCGATTGTCTATTTTACATACCAATGATGTACATAGCCAGATTGAACCACTTCCATCCGATCATTACAAATATCCTAATGGTGGAGGATTTGCCAAGCGAGCTGCATTGGTTGATAAAATCCGACAAGAAAACGAGCATGTTTTACTCTTTGATTGCGGTGATATATTTCAGGGCACACCGTATTTTAACTTTTATAAAGGGGAGTTAGAAATTAAGCTCATGAGTAAACTGGGATATGATGCTGCAACTATTGGGAATCACGAATTTGACAATGGAATTGAAGAGTTAGCTAAACAACTACAAAAAGCCAAATTTCCATTTATATGCAGCAATTACATCTTTAAGAATACCCCACTGGAAAACATGACATTACCTTTCAAAACCTTTACTAAAGGACCTATAAAAGTTGGTGTAATGGGTTTAGGTATTGAATTGGATGGATTGGTTAATCAGGATCGTTTTGGTAACACCCAATATCTTAATCCTATTGAAGTGGCTAATAAAACAGCTAAATTACTTAAAGAAGAAAAGAATTGCGACTACATTATTGCTTTATCACACCTTGGATTTAAGTATGATGATGAAAAAGTATCTGATATAAAGCTCGCTGAAAATACATCTTTCATTGATATGATTTTAGGTGGTCATACTCATACTTTTATGTCTGAACCAGAAACGGTCAAAAACAAAATTGGAAAGAACGTTGTTATCAATCAAGTAGGTAAATCAGGGATATTCCTGGGGCATTTGGATATCACCTTTTCAAAAGATGCAAGTAATCCTACTATTTTGAACACCACATACCATGTCTGAGAAACTAATTTTATCTGATAAAACAATCGATCAACTATGTGAACAATACAAAGATGATCCACATTTTTCGTCCATTGCTTTACCACGATTAAGACTAATAAATAAACTCAACATTTTCTTTATTGATCACAATCAGTTGATATGGGAAATTATTTATTCACCAATTAATAAATCAACCAATTGTGTTCGTATTCATTTAAATGATGCCCAGAATAGATTTGCCTTTTATTATGAAATACCTCTAATGCAACGTTTCGATCTTCATTTGTATTTAGGAAATAACACCTTCAATTTTTTCGAAGCACATCCGTTATTAATTGAAAAAGGTGTAATTACTAAGGATGAATACACTATTAAAGCAACCAATCACACACTGCCACATCTTGATTTAAATGTACCCAAGGCAAGATACGAAAGGCCTTTATTAGAAGAAGATGTTACATTGGATATGGTAAGGGAATCGCAGATCTGCACTAATACCAAAAATGCTTTCCTGAAGTTTAACGAAGGGCTCTTTAATATAATCCATGCAAAATGGATGTTATAAAAAAACCCCGCAGAAGCGGGGTTTTATATTTTACATATAAGAATAACTACTCTATTGGCAATTGACGTTTAAAACTCTCATCCAGCGAAATAATAGTTTCTGTAGCTGATATACCAGCAATTGATTGCAGTTTATCATGTAATATTCTCTTCAAATGCTCATTACTCTTGGCATAAATCTTAATAAAAACAGCATATTGTCCTGTTGTGTAATGACATTCAACAATTTGAGGTATATCTTCCAACATCTTCACCACCTTATCAAACAAACTTGCTTTTTTAAGAAAAATACCCATGAAAGCACAAGTATGATACCCAATTTTGGTTGGATTAATGATAAACTCAGAACCCTTAATAACGCCCATGTTCATCAATCGTTGAATACGCTGATGAATAGCTGCTCCTGATACTTTACACTCGCGGGCAACTTCTAAAAACGGAATACGTGCATTCTTAGTAATCAGCGATAAAATTTTCTTATCTAAGCTATCGATTTGTGAATTGCTCTCCATACTATTTTTGACAATTGTTAGAATTTGTAAATAAATTTACACTTTCATTTATGATTTGGTACGAAATTAATCTATATAAATTTAATATCCAATGATAATCCATCACAATGTGAATAATTTAACTTTCAAAAACAACTACTCATAAGGATTTTAAATCCACACATCCACCTTAATTTCAATACATTAATATATACATATAGTTAAAAATCCATCAATGTAACTATAATTTATAAGCATTATAAAATAAATAGTTAGTTTTCCATGGGTAAACTGCCTGATGTTGGAAATTGATACACCTTCAAATCAAACTCAGGTAAAATAGCCAGAATATGGTCCATAATATCTGCCTGAATCGATTCGTAATTTGCCCATGCCTGATCATTACTAAACACATAAAATTCAATAGGTAATCCTTTTTCAGTTGGTTGCAAATGGCGTACCAAAAAAGTCATGTCTTTATGTATTTTAGGATGATGATGCAGGTACGCTTCCAGGTATTTTCGAAACAAACCAATATTGGTCATTCGTCGGCCATTAACTGTAACACTTTCATCAATACCCATTTCTTTGTTATAATTTGCCAGCTCCACCTCTTTCTTTTCCACATAATCTTTTAAATAATGCATCTTTTTGGCCCGCTCCAACAAATCTTTTGAGCAAAACTTCACACTACGCATATCAATATTAACGGCACGCTTTATTCGTCGACCTCCTGAATCTTCCATTCCTTTCCAATTCATAAATGGGTGCGAAACCATTTCGTAAGTGGGTATAGTGGTTATGGTTTTATCCCAGTTCTGAATCTTTACGGTGTTCAACGAAATATCCACCACAGTACCATCGGCATTATGCGAAGGCATGCTTACCCAATCACCGGCCCGAACCATTTTATAAGCTGATAATTGCACACTGGCAACCAATCCTAATATGGTATCTTTAAAAATAAGTAATAAAACTGCCGCAATAGCACCCAAGCCAGTAAATAATGCCATCAACTCAACATTAAAAACAATGGATACGATTAGCAAAATACCAATAAAATAACCGATAATCTGTGCAACCTGCACATAGCCTTTGATCGGGCGTTCTTGTGCATAATCATGACTATCATAGATATCCATAACAGCACTAAAAAAAGCTGTTAGACTCCAAACAAAAACAATAACTAAATAGATAAGAATGGCTTTATGAACGACTTCTCCAACCTGTGGAAAATCATTAAACACAATTCCATTAAAAATATATAATACAAAGGCCGGTGCCAGATGAGACAATCGCTGAAATACCTGACGATCAACAAAGAAATCATCGTATTTAGATTTTGTTTTTCGAATAACTCTTTCAATGGCTTTAATAATGTAATATTTGGTAAGTTTATTCACCAAATAACTAATAAGCAAGACAATAACTGCAAGCACGGCGACCTTCACTAACAAACCTGAAGTATCTGATAATCCTATACTTTCGAAATACTTATCAATTTTACTATTAATTATATTGTCAAACTCAATAGTTCCTTTTTCAACAACCGTTTCCATTATTTATAATTTTGTACTTGATTCTTGGTTTAAAACTGTATTTTTAATTCTTTGATAAAATTAATTCTATGCAAAAACTCTTAGTAAATATCATTATCTTTTTTGGAATCACAAGCTGCATTAAAGCCCAATCTGTTTTTGAGAAGAATTTTGAAGACCATTCGATGCGCATTGATCTAATAATGGCTGGTAATAAACAAAACCAAACGGTTTATATCACTGAAATTAAGAAGGAACCTTTTTGGGGAGGTTCTAAAACCAACCTGATTGACAAATTTAACTACGGAGAATATCGCTTTTTTATTATCGATGATGCTTCATCTGACACATTATATTCCAAAGGTTTTTGTACCCTTTTTGAAGAATGGAGAAGTACTGAGGAAGCTAAAAATATGAGAAAGGCATTTTATCAAACTGTCACTTTTCCATATCCTAAAAATGAAGTCACATTTGTTTTAGAAGAACGCCATCGCGGCGGTAATTTCACCACCATGCTAAGTCAGAAGATTAATCCAAGCGATGTTAATATAAGACAATTCTCTACCGGAAAATACGAAGTTGCCAAAATCATTAATAACGGCGCATCGGATAAAATGGTTGATCTCGTTTTTATTGCCGAAGGGTATCAATCTGATGAAATGGAGAAATTTAAAAGCGATGTAAAAAAACATGCTGAATACTTATTGAAACAAAAACCATACGCTCAAAACAAAGACAAGTTTAACTTTTGGGCAGTGTGTTCACCGTCGAAAGATAGTGGCCCCAGCGAACCTGAAAAAGGCATTTGGAAAGAAACCGCTGTTAACTCAGCATTCAATACTTTTTATGTAGACAGATATCTTGAAACAACTGATGTTAAAGCCATCAGAGACATAGCTGCAGAAGCTCCATACGATCATATTGTTGTACTGGTTAATTCAAGTCGCTATGGTGGTGGTGGTATTTACAATCATTTCTCACTTGGCACAGCCGATCATCCATTGGCTTATAAAGTTATGATTCACGAATTAGGACATGGTTTATTTGGCCTGGCTGATGAATACTACACTTCAGATGTTGCTTATCAGGACTTTTTTGATTTAAAAGTAGAACCCTGGCAGCCCAATATCACTACCTTAGTCAACTTTGACGCCAAATGGAAGAAGATGCTATCATCACACACTCCGGTACCCACTCCGGTTGATTCTGAATTTAAAAACCAAACCGGCGTTTTTGAAGGAGGAGGATATGTTTCAAAAGGTGTTTATCGTCCAGCGGTAAACTGTAGAATGAAATCAAACGAAGCCAAAGGTTTTTGTGAAGTATGCTCAGATGCAGGAGATAAAATGATAAAATTTCTAACTCAATAATATTAAAATGAATTACATAGCTGCCAGTAACCGTTACGATACGATGAAATACAATAGATGCGGACGAAGTGGATTAAAGCTTCCGGCCATATCATTGGGTTTGTGGCATAACTTTGGATCGGCCGATGTTTTTGATAATTCGCGATCTATTCTGTTGCATGCTTTTGATAATGGAGTAACGCATTTTGATTTGGCCAATAATTACGGACCTGAACCTGGTTCAGCAGAAGAAACACTGGGTCGGGTTTTAAAGAAAGACTTAGGTGTATATCGCGATGAGTTGGTAATATCATCCAAGGCAGGTTACCTTATGTGGGATGGTCCTTACGGCGAATGGGGATCCAAAAAGAACCTTATGGCCAGCCTCAACCAAAGCCTGAAACGAATGGGACTTGATTATGTAGATATTTTTTATCATCATCGTCCCGATCCTGAAACACCTTTAGAAGAAACAATGGGAGCTTTGGACTTAATGGTTCGTCAAGGAAAAGCTTTGTATGTTGGCTTATCTAATTACACAGCCGAGCAAACTCAAAAAGCGGAATCTATTCTTCGCGAATTGGGTACTCCGTGCTTAATTCATCAGCCCCGTTACCATATTTTTGAGCGATGGGTTGAAGGAGGATTACTGGACGTATTAGACAAAAGAGGTATTGGTTGTATTCCATTTTCACCACTGGCCCAAGGTCTTCTTACCGATCGCTACTTAAAAGAAATTCCTGAAGATTCGAGAATGGCTAAAGGGCATTTTCTAAAAGAATCAATGCTCACCGATGTTAAGCGTAAAGCCATATTTGAATTAAATGAGTTAGCTCAACAACGTGGCCAATCATTGGCCCAAATGGCTATAGCATGGCTATTGAGCCACAATACAGTAACTTCGGTATTAGTTGGAGCATCTTCAACCAATCAGCTAAGTAATAATTTGGCTGCATTAAATAATCTTGAGTTTTCAGCCAAAGAATTAGAACAAATTGAAAGAATTTCTAAACCCGTGTGGGCATAGAATGTATGCAAAAAACAAAGCTGCCCCAAATACTAATTTTGAGGCAGCTTCTTCTTAACACTCTTGAACTGTTATAGAAAAAATTAATCTATCGAATAACCAATTTAAAAGTTTCAGTAGTGCCTGAATGATTTACAGACATTACATAAATTCCTTTTTCAAATTCTGAACTATTAAGCATTATTTCAGAATTAGATGTTTTAGTGTTTACAATTAATCGTCCGCTTAAGCTGTAAATTTTCAAGTTAGCCAAATCGCCGTCATTATTTCCAAAACTAACTTTTATATCATCACCTGATGTTGCTGGATTAGGATACACTGTAAGCTTTTTCACAACACCTTCTTCAATTCTAATTGAGGTTGGAATATCTATATTTGAAAGTTGTTGATCCCATTGGTACCAGCGTACATTCCAGTGACCGCGTTCTTTAACACCGTCACCCAACTGTAAGCGATAATCGAAATGAGCCTTACGAGTCTGTTCTCCTTCATAGATGTAATCTGTATTACAAATAACAGCAAAAACGACATTATTAGCAGCTGGTTTGTCAAGGTTCAATGAACATTGCCCACCTAACACAGGTTGTCCATACACATACGAACCATCTGTTGACCGGTAACATAATTGACAACTCATATTTTGACCAATAGGCTGGAAATCAACCGAAACTTTATCTCCTTCAACAATCAAAGGGATTTGGTTAGCACCTGACCACCCCGGAGTGGTTCTATACTCAGGAGTTAACAATCCATTGCCATCATCTGAAGTTATTGCATATGGGGTAGCATACCATACCTCAGGGTTTAACCATGATGGTTCCCACTCAGAATGAATGCTGATTCCAAAGTTCGCATCAATTAAATCACGGCATGCACCTGACCATTTACCAATATCCAGCAAAGCTTGTTTAGCCCTGTATTCCATTATAAGTCGGCGCATTTGATAATCACCCAAAGTGTCAGAAATACCTTCCAAAACCCTGTTTTCGCAATGTCTCCATATCCAGGCCACACTATGGTCTCCAAAAATTTGACTAAAAATTACCGGGAAGATATTTCCGTATTGGTTACCACCAAGCAAATTACGCCATGTACAAATTTGACCATTTTCATCACCCATATTTACTCCTTCAGCTGATGGACCACCAAAACTATCATCCTGAAGCCATCCGCTGTAACATTCAATAGGCATAAACGGAGCAATTAAGGCACCGGCATTCAAGAATCCCATTGATGAATAATCATCAGCCTTTTTTGATTCCATCTCCTGTTGTAACCAGGTATTTCCTCCTTCATGAAACCATGCTGAATTTTTAGCACCCGGTAAATCAGCCAATAAAGCATGAATTCCTTCGTGAATCATCGCTCCCATCTGACCTTCACGATCAGCATACGGACAATTAGGATCAAAAGAGTAAACCGGATAATAAGATGCCAAAACATTAGGGTAATTAATTCCCTGGTAATTAATATTACCCATCCAACCACCTAAGGCTGTTGTGTCTGCATCATCGGTACATAAACCCGAACCAAATAAATAAATAGCACTTCTATATCCATCCTTAACCCTTCTATCAGGTGGCCAGCCCATTGTATCTCTGAAGTAAGCAAAATCTTCATTGAATCGTTCCAACATTGGATCTATGGCTGCATCCGTTATCTCACTTCTGGCATTTGGTCCCCATACAAATGTCCACCATCCTGAAGACTTACGACCGGCCACATTGGCACAATCGTCCAAATCCTGCGTTGGCATTTCTAATTCAGGAAATTCATCTCTAAAATCATAATAGATAGGTGGATCGTAGGTTGGCCAGTTATAAGCTGAACCATCATTACTTAAACTAACAGTAATAATAACTTTGACTTCAGAATAACCGCCACAATCATTAATACTTACAATTTTATATGATCCGGACTGCTCTGCCTGTATATTATCAAGGATTAAACTAGTAATTCCTGTGGTGCTTTCTCCATCAGGATCGAACCAATACAATTCTCCCTCTCCTGTTGTCTGTGCGGTAATGGTTACATTATCACCCACACCTACTACCACGTTTGACAATGGTTCTTCCTGCGAATCATTCACTTGTATTAAGGTAGTTATTTCAGAGGCATCACATGGTGTTTCATCAGTGGCCATAACCCTCCACTCAATAATACCAGTTGATGTATCACTCTTCATATTGATCCGAATTTTACTGGACCATACCCCTATATCTAAAGAGTTATCTACATCTAACTCTAATCCAATTGCCCCTGCATTTATCCAACTTATTCCATTCCAATATTCAATATAAGCATCTGTTGGTTGAGATATACCACCTCCATCAGACCACCAAAATACGTTAGTGGACTCAATATTAATTGGATGTTCCCATTCGTATTGCACCCAGTTGTATGTATCATAGAAACCTTCACCATTCCAGTTTCCATAAGCTCCTTCAGCCGGTTTGGCTGTTGAGCTGGTTGATGACACTCCATCATTTACTGCTCCCAGAATTTCCCAGGGAGAAACATGAGACGTAGAAACCATTGCCTCCAAAGCCCTGTTTGTTGTTGTTGTTGTTTGCGCCCCCACCGTGCCCGTAAACATCAACGAGCAGAGTACTAACGCATTCAGAAAAGTAGTTTTTAGATTCATTTTCATTAGAATTTAATTAATAGATTTTTTTAAAGAATTCATTTTTTATTAATGATCACATCATATTGCTTGACATTACATGTAATAAAATTGAATTCTTAGGTTAACGATTACTGATCAAATCTATCAGAAAAGGCAGGTTTTGTTATAACACGTATGATTATTATACTAGCACAAATGTGTAATGTTTTTTCCCACAGTTCTCTATCCCCTATAAACATTGGCATATAATTAGAAGAAATATTTTTAAATTTTTTCTTTAAAATTAGTTTAGACACTATCTTTATTCGAATACTATATCTTTATAAATTACCAGTAGCAATTTCAATTTGATATTTAGTGTTTAATTTTAATTACATATCAATTGTCTTAAGCCAATAATTATTTACTTTTGAACCTGAAAAGGCAATAATTTTTACACTATGGAATATTTAAAGGCAGCAATTTCTTTACTTTCTCTAATAAAAGAAACTAATAATGTTTTATTATCGAACATTGATAAATTGGCAAAAAGTCCCAATTACATGTATTTCAAAACAAGCGATAATAATACTAAGGAAGTTCAAATGGTTTCGTTTAGTAATGAGTTTGTAAATATCGCCCTTGAAGATACTCCTCAATCGCAAGCCTTTGTGATGACGGATATTGCTACAATGGATGTTAAAGGTAAGAAACTGACTTACATATTATACAAAGGTTATCATTGCGAAATAGAAAAAGGAATGGTTTTTTATCAGGTTATTAATAAAGAAACATTTGCTCCTATTGAATCTCTTCAGTTTAGCAATATTGAAGAGAATATTTTTTATCAGGTTATCACTCCTGAAAAAGAAGAAAGTTCATGCAATGCCATGGAAACCGACAAGGAAATAAAAGGTGGCAAAAGCATTGTTTTTTTCATTGGTCACATGGATGAAGAGAGATTAATTTACGATATCCAACGCCTTATTTTTGATACAGCAAATAACGTTAAGAAACACAATAAACTACAATTCGAATTTATTATTAACATCTCTCGTTTTGGCGGAACACCATCACAACATTTAATTGAACAGGTTAAATCCATTGAGGAATTTACTCAGAATAGCATTTATCAAGAATACCCCAATGCAAAATTTAAATTTGAGTTTGAAAAGGAAGAAAACTAACATGATGCATAGCTGAAGACCAGAAAAGAAAAAATCATGCTTATGTTTCTGTTAAAACATGCTTACGTTTTACGCAAAACATAGTGACGATTTTAAAAAACGTAAGCACGTTTTAAACCCCTTTTAAGTACTCCTGAATATCAATTAATTACAATTACTTCAAAACCACACTCAAAACCCGTAAAACCAACTGTTTCAAGGCATCATTTATAGCATTTATTTCGTTTCTTAAAACAGATAAAACATCAATTCATACCTTTTTTTGCAATTGACTACATAAAATCAACAATTCACTTCATTGCACTTTTTTTAGGATCCCATTCATATTATTATTGCTTTATCAAAAATTGATAAAGTGAAATCAAAACCAAATAATATGAACCGAACATCTACTATACAAAACAAAATAGTTAGCGTACTAATGCTTATTATATGCGTATGCGGCATTAGTGAAGCTACGGTTAAAGCTGATGAAAAACCGGGTAACAAAAAAACAAAGGTATTTGTATATGAAAATGGAAACCTTACCATTTCATCTGCTTCCAACGACTTGCCCTTCGACCTAAAATACCAGGGTATTATTGAAGTCTCCAATGATGATAAAATGATTAATTCTATTTCTGCTGGTGGATTTGTTGAAATTAATAAAACATCTTTCGGAAACAGTCGACGTCTTTTTATTCATGCTGATGAACAAGGTAAACTTACTTACGAGTACTATGTTGGAAAATCAAGCACAGCATTCGAACCTGAAGGTAAAAAATGGTTGGCCGAAATACTTCCTGAGATAGTTAAAAACAGTGATTTGGGTATAGAATCACGAATAAGACGAATATATAATCAACAAGGATTGGATGCTGTTTTTGATATTATTGAGGAAGGTTCAACATCTCATACATCAAGAACTGAATGGTCCTTTTTTTCAATGGAGACGGTAACTATTAGTAGTGGTAAATCAAGAACCAATGCTTTAAAAACCCTGATTTTCGATAATAAAATAAAAGACAGAGACCTTCAGCGTGTAATTGATGAAGTTGGTGATGTTAAATCCAACAGTACCAAAGGCACCCTGTTACGATACATACTTGAGAATTATAAACTAAATAATAGTCAGGCAGCAGCATTACTACATGCTGTGTCAACACACGAATATAATACTGAACGAGGTTCTACACTTCGTTTGTTCAACCAACAATATTCTGATGACTATATTATAAGAAAAGAGTATTTCGATATTATTGATGATATGGAAATTAACTCAGAAAAAGGGAATGTATTAAAAGACCTGATTCAGAAAAAGACACTTTCCAATGACACATGGATTGCCATGTTGGATGTTGTTTCTGATTTTTCATCAGAAAGAGAAAAGGGAGCTGTACTTTTATTCGCTATTCCATACCTACCAAAAGATGATGGTGTTATGGCTGAATTCAGAAATACATTGGATGACATGTCTGACAGTTACTATGTATTGAAAGGCGAAATTACCACAGCCATGTTAGAAACAGGCTTATCTACCGGAAATCAAAAACCGGACAAATCAGCTCTGTTAAATTACCTAAGAACAGCTGAAAATATTTCATCCAATAGCCAACGTGGACAGATTCTAAGAAAAGCCAATCGCTTATTTATCAACGACGATCAGGTGATAGATGCCTATTTTGGAGTTTTGGCAAGCATGGACAGTGAAATGGAAATATACAATGTGATGCTTGATTTACTGAATAAAAATAAGCTGAATGAAAAAGCGATGTACCGTTTATTGAGACAAACCAGTCGTTTGGTTCCGGATTTTCAGCATGGAGCAGGGGCGGTACTCCGCCAGGTTATTCAGCAGTTTCCTCTTGCAGACAACAACTACAATCAGTTTTTTCAGGTAGTTGAACGAATGGACCAAAACTCAACCATTGAAGAGATTTTGCGAATGGTAATCGATCATCCGGTTGTAAATAACAAATTACTTATTAAAGTAATGGAATGTAACCAACGCATTGATGTTGATATTGAAAAGGCAGCTATACTGGTTAGAATGAGTCCTCAGATACCTACCAATGATTCTTCTGTTCAATACATCTTCAAATCAATGGCTAAAGAGCTCGATTCGGAATACGAAAAGAACAGAGTTTTAAAAACTATCCGTTAAATTAGAGGAATACTTATGCCCGGATCTATCTATTCATCAAAAAAACTGCTTATACAAGCTTTGGTCAGCACCCTTTATGGAGTGCTGATCTATAGCTATATCACCTTCAGTGAAAAAGGTGATTTAAGCTCATTTGGAAGTGATATGGATACACTTTCGTTGTTTATTATTACTTCGTGGGTAGTATTTACAGCCTTTTCATTTGTAACCAAAGGGCTTAACCGTATTCGACCATGGACGCAAGGTACCCCTTCGCGATTCTTTTTTCATTTTATAGTTAACTCTTTGGTAGCTCTGGTGTTGATTGCTATTAGCTTATGGATTTTCGTGGCTATCAAACACCCTAATCAATCATTGGGAGCTTTTCTTAGCAATTCCGGCGATGCTACATTAAAATTCATTATTTTATTTCTTCTATCCAATATTGTATACATACTTATAAATCTCTACCAATACTCGTATACAAGCTTTATTCAAGCCAATATTGAAAGTGAAAAAATGATTCGGGAAAGGCTGAAATTGCAATACGATATTCTTAAAAGTCAGTTAAGTCCACACTATCTTTTTAATACGCTTAACACCATTGCTTCCCTCCTTCACCGAGATATTACCACCACCGAAAGTTTTGTACGACGATTTGCCAAAACGTTCAGTTATATTTTAAGAAGTCACCAGAAAGATTTGGTAACCGTTAAAGAAGAATTGGATTTTATTGAGGCCTATTACTTTATGTTACAGATACGTTTCGAAAATGCTCTTCATTTATCTATAAACATTAGCGAAGCAGTTAAGAAAACCTATATCCCCCCAATGACATTGCAATTACTGGTTGAAAATGCTGTTAAGCACAATCATTTCGACGAAGAAAAACCGTTGAATATTCTTATTGAGTCGAGCCCGAACAACACAATAAAAATAAGTAATAATTTTGAACGCAAACCTGGTTTTATTGAAGTAGAAAACCAACTGGTAAAAAAACCACTTCAACATATATCGCATAAGGTGGGCCTTGAAAACATAAAAAAACGTTACTCTTATTTCAGCAAACAGGGTTTAATAATAGACAGAGACAAACAATTTACCGTTCAACTCCCTTTAATTATAAATCTTCCGTAGCCAAATGATTTAAGATTGCTTATTTTTATACCAATAGACCAACCTGATGAAGAAAAACAATACTACCTTAAATAAATGGCTTCGCTTTCTGTTACCAATACCAACAGGAATAATTGTTTACATTCTAATACTGCTGGTTTTCGACACTCTAAATCAGCTAGGGAGTCATTTTTTTAGTAATGAAGTTGCGGTAACTATTATATTCTCTTTTATTTTACTGGAAGTGCAAAGGCTGGTACTTAATTACACCTTGCACAAATACCCCATAAAAATATTGGATGCATCGACTAATGAATCGGAGCAAAACGAAACCTCCAAAGCTTCCGGTGCATCTACTCGAATTATTATTATTTCTCTCATATCGCTTACCATCTCCATACTAATCATTTCAATATTAGTCTTTTTATATTTCACCTATATTTTACAGTTAACGGATATTCAACGAGAATTAATTGTATTTAACGGTGTATTCGGAATAGTATCAGTAGTTTATGCCATCATACACGTAAGTACATCCTTTTTGGAAACCAATAAACAAATTAACTACATCAGAGAAAGAGAACTCAGAAAAAGCCTGGAACATGATCTCGAAAACTACAAACTGCAAATCAATCCTCAGTTATTATACGATAGTCTCGAAAACCTTATAAGTATTGTGAAACAGGATAAAAAGATGGCAGAAAGTATCATCCAACATCTGTCTGGAATTTATCGATACATTTTAGATACCCGACATATTGAACTGGTTAGTGTAGCTGAGGAATTAAGTAATCTCAATTCCTTAATTTACATCCTGAACATTAAATATAATGGCGCCATCAGAATTACCGATAAACTTGATGATGAATGCAACTACCAACAAATTGTTCCAGGTACCATCTCCACCTTGTTAACCGAAGTTTGTAACCGTTCTATTATCAATCAATATCAACCACTTGAAGTGAACCTAAGCGGAGTTGACAAGCATCTTATATTTAAGGCTACTAATAACCCTAAAATAACACTGGAAAGTATGAACCACTGGAACATCAAGCACCTGAATAAAGCTTATGACTATTTTAGTTCACAACGTCCGGAGATATTTGAAGAAGACAAAGAAATAAATATCAACATACCACTTTTTGAAATTGAAGAAGAATAAACCATGAGAGTATTAATTATAGAAGATGAAAAACCGGCAAGTGAAATTCTTGTCAGATTATTGCAGCGCTACGATGCAAATATTCATATAGAAGGCATCATCGAATCCGTTCAAAAATCGGTTGAATGGTTACAAAATCCGTTGAATAATGTGGATCTAATCTTTATGGACATTCATCTATCGGATGGTTTAAGCTTCGAAATTTTCAATAAGGTACAAGTTAATATTCCGGTGATTTTCACAACAGCCTATAACGAATATGCCATTCAAGCCTTTAAGGTAAATAGCATCGATTATTTACTGAAGCCCATTAATTACGATGATCTGTTTCACAGCCTTGAGAAACTGGAAAGTCTTCGCCAGAACTTGTCATCAGCCAGCCAGCGACTAAAGCTGGAAGAATTAAACGAAGCATTGCTAAGCTATCGCAAAACCTTTAAAGAGCGATTTATGGTGAAGTTGGGTGAAAGAATAAAATCGGTGACCACCAATAAAATAGTGCTTTTCTATGCAGAAGGACGCAACGCCTTTATCCTTACCGAAAAAGGAAATCGTTACATCATAGATTATAAACTGGAAGAATTAGAAGAAATGTTGAATCCTGCTGAATTCTTTCGTATCAGCCGATCGTTCATTGTTAATATCAATAAAATTCAGGAAGTATTGGTGCACTCAAACAGCCGTTTGAAGATTAAACCCGATGTTGATTTTGATCGCGAGATTATTGTGAGTCGCGAAAAAGTAGCGGCCTTTAAAAATTGGTTCAACGGATGATGACAGACTTTTAGAGATTATTTCAACGAATAGCTAAATACAAATAACTACTGCCCCCTGCCTTATAACTTATAAACTATTTACCTACCTTTGCAGCCTTAAATTTTGATTTCAAAAAATCATCTTCTCTGATAAAGAAAGATTCATTTTTGAGGCTTGCGAATCGGATAAATTTGGAAGTTTACTTTTGTAAATGACCTATTTGTAAGCAAGCGTAACGAAAAAAATGGTGTTTTTTTGGAGAGAACAAATAGCTGATCATGATTAATTACTTATCTGCCGAAAACATAACCCAGCATTGGGGCGACATTTGCTTATTCGATAACATTAACATCGGACTGTCCGAAGGTCAGAAGGTGGCTTTGATTGCTCGAAATGGTGCAGGAAAAACAACTCTGTTGAATATATTGGCAGGTAAAATGCCATCTAACGAAGGAAATGTTATTCTGCGAAATGGTATTACTTTAGGATACTTAAGTCAGGATCCTTATCTCGATCAGCAACACACCGTTATTGAAGAAGTTTTCAATACCGAAAGTGAAGTAGTTCAAACCATCAAAGCATATGAGCAAGCCATTGAAAAAAACGATCAGGAAGCCATGGGCGAACTGATTGAAAAGATGGATGCTTTGCAGGCATGGGACTATGAGCAACGAATCAAGCAAATTTTATCTCAACTTAAAATAACTCAATTCGATCAGCCAGTATCAGAGTTATCTGGTGGTCAACGCAAAAGGGTGGCACTGGCAAGCATATTAATATCAGAACCCGACTTATTAATATTAGATGAGCCAACTAACCACCTTGATTTAGAAATGGTTGATTGGCTGGAACAATACTTATCAAAATCAAAAGCCACTTTATTAATGGTTACTCACGACCGCTATTTTCTCGATCGTGTTTGTAACGAAATCATCGAACTGGCCGATGAAACCATTTACAAGTACGAAGGCAATTACACTTACTTCCTTAAAAAACGTCAGGAACGAATTGAGACCCATCAGGCAGAAGTAGAAAAAGCACGGAATTTATTGCGTCGTGAGCAGGATTGGATGAATCGCATGCCACAGGCACGTGCTACCAAAGCCAAATACCGTATTGATGCTTTTCATGAATTAAAAGATAAAGCATCTCAAAACCTGAACGAGCAAAACCTTGAGATTGGAATCACGCAGGCCCGATTAGGTAAAAAAGTGGTGAACCTTCATAATATATCAAAGTCGTTTGACGATAAAAAGCTGATTGAAGACTTTAGTTATAAGTTTGCTCCCTACGAAAAAGTGGGTATTGTTGGAAAAAACGGAACAGGTAAATCAACATTTTTAAATATTCTAACAGAAACACTTCAGCCGGATAAAGGAGAGATTGAGAAAGGTGAAACGGTTGTGTTTGGATACTATCGTCAGGAAGGAATTAAGATTAATGAAGAGAAAAAAGTGATTGATGTGATTTCTGAAATCGCTGACGACATCTCATTGGGAAATGATCAAAGCATGTCGGCACCTCAGTTTCTTCGTTACTTCCTCTTCCCTAACGAAATGCATCATGTGTTTGTGAAAAAATTAAGTGGTGGTGAGAAAAAACGTCTTTTCCTGATGACGGTTTTAATGCGTAATCCTAACTTCTTAATTCTGGATGAGCCAACCAACGATTTAGATATATTCACCTTAAACGTTCTGGAAGACTATCTGCAAAACTTCAAGGGTTGTGTAATCATAGTATCACACGACAGGTATTTTCTTGATAAAGTTTGCGACCACCTTTTTGCCTTTGAGGGAGAAGGACGAATCAAGGATTTCCCGGGTAATTATTCTGATTATAACGAAAAAACAAAAAAAGAACAACGCGAAAAAGTTAAATCAGAGAAAAAAGCAAAACCATCAGCTACTACACAACAAACTAAAGAAAAGCCCAAAAAACTTAGCTTTAAAGAAAAAAGAGAACTGGAAGCTTTAGAAACTGAGCTGGAAGAGTTGGAACAAAAGAAAGAAGACTTACAAAACAAGCTAAACTCTGGCAACTTAGCATCAGATGAGTTAGTAGAGAAGTCAGCACTCTTAGGCAAAACCATGGACTTAATTGAAGAAAAAGAGATGCGATGGCTTGAATTAAAAGAAATTGAAGAAATGTAAGAAACCGAAAGCAACCATTGGGTGTAATTGTTTATATTTGCAGCAATTAACAACTTATGCCCAAGCAACTTTTAACCATATTAGCCATATTTCTGGCATCATATGTTCATACAGCAGCTTTTAATAACAAAAGCAGCATAGATCGTGAACTTACGGTGGGAGTTTACCAAAACCCACCTCTCCTGTTTACAGACTCTACTGGTCAGTCAAAAGGAATTTTTATTGACATCCTGAAGAATATAGCCAATAAAAAAAACTGGCACCTCAACTATCAGGAATACACGCTGGAAGACATTCTTAACGCTACCAAAAACAATGAAATTGATATTGCCCCTTGCATAGCCTACTCTAAAGAAAGAGAATCGCTTATTAGTTATTCCAAAAATCCCATTTTTATTAATTGGGGTGTTATCTACACCGCTCAGAATAGCCAAATAAATAACATCTCTGATATGCAGAATAAGATACTTGGCATAGAAAAGGGCGATATTCATGGAACAGCTTTTATCAACTTACTCAACGACTTTAACATACACACCAATATAAGGCGATACTCCAATCAGATAGAATTAGTTAAAGCAATTGAAAACAATGAAGTTGAAGCCATTGCCATCAATAAAGTTTTTGGCTACAACATAAATATGCATCACAATTTAAAGCAAACCTCCATATTTTTTAATCCCGTTCATCTTAATTTTGCAACAAGCCATGAATCTGTAGAATTGATGAGTGAACTTGATCTGGCTGTTAGTGATTTTTTAACTGAATCCCCTGATGTTTACCATTCTATAATCGACCAATGGATGTTAGCCTCTGTTGAAAAAAAACAACCCATTTGGCTAACTATCATCCTCTACATCATCGGTTCTGTGCTAACCGCGTTAGTTATCTACCTTATCTATCTTCGTATCAATATCACTCGTAACCGACTTGCTTTAAAAAAGGAACTTAAGCTTCGACTATCGAATGAGAAACTCATCACCCAACTTGAAAACGAAAAATCGTTGATACTAGACAGTATTGAAGAACAAGTTGTTTTTATTGATAATGAGTACAGGATTCTATGGGCCAATAAAGCCTACAAAGAAAAATCACTTAACAAAAACGATGAACTGATCAAACAGAAATGCTACGAAATAAATTATAACGAAAATAAACCCTGCCAATTCTGTCAAATAGAAAAATGTAAATCATCAAATGTAACAGAGCCTTCGGAATATTACGATGCCCGAATCAATAAATTCCTCAGAACTACAACCAGCCCGGTTTTTGATGGTGGTAAAACTCCTATAGGTTTTGTAAAAGTCATTTCCGATATAACAGAAAAGAAAAAGAATGAACAGGAACTAATAGCCGCAAAAGAAAAAGCAGAGCAAGCCGATTACATGAAATCAACTTTTCTGGCTAATATGTCTCATGAGATTCGTACACCAATGAATGCCATTATTGGTTTCTCAGAACTATTGGAAGATAATGAATTAACTGCTGATCAAAAACACAACTACCTTAATATTATACAGTCCAATGGTCACCAGTTATTACAATTGATTTCTGACATTCTGATTTTTTCGCAGCTTGAGAGTGGGCATATTGAACTTCAATACTCATCATTTAAAGTGATTGAAATTTTAAGGGAGATTCACCAACAATTTAAGAGTGAAAAAGATAAATTAAATAAACACGAACTTCAAATTCAATTATCTATTGATAAGATTGACGAAAACACGATTTTACATTCCGACAATATCAGATTAAAACAAATTCTGTTCAACCTAATGACGAATGCCATTAAATTTACTGAAAAGGGAAGTATCACAATAGGAGCTTTTGTTGAAGATAAAATGCTGGTAATTTATGTAAAAGATACAGGAATAGGTATTGCAGAAGAACACCTTAAAAAAATATTTCACCGTTTCCAACAGGTTGAAAATCCAAACCATAAAAAGGCTGAAGGCACAGGATTGGGGCTTACCATTAGTAGTGATTTGATTACCATTTTAGGTGGTAAAATTAAAGTTGAATCAAAACCCGGATCAGGCACAACCTTTATGGTTTACCATCCTCTTGTAGAACAAAAGCCTACTAACATAGTTTCACATATTAAAGAATTAAAAATGCAAAAATCCACCCTGCAGTAATAAGAATCTATTAGTAAATTAAAGCCTTAACTTACTATTTAAATTTTAATACATTTTATCAATCACAATTTGGTAATATAAAATTATTCTCTACATTTGTAGCACAATTACGAAAACACAGAACAATGGCTCACAACTTTTTTTATAGCTTTTATTATTTCTTTTTTAACAGACTAAAAGAGGTGGGCACGCTATAAGATAATTCAAAACATTAAAATATATAGAAACCCGCCTCGCAAGGCGGGTTTTTTCATATACATACATTAACAATGAAACCAAAGAAAAAAATAGCAATACAAGGTTGGCCGGGCGCAAACCACGAAATAGCTGCCAAAGCTTATTTTGAAGAGGATAATCTTGAGATGATTCCGTGCCTTACCTTCCCTGATTTGTTTCAAACATTAAAAGAGGATAGATCCATTTACGGGATTATTGCTATTGAGAATACTTTGGTAGGAAGTATCTTGCAAAACTACACCATGCTAAAGGATAGCGATCTGGTTATTATTGGCGAATATAAATTACGCATTAAACACCAGTTAATGGCCTTACCCGGACAATCTATTGAGGATATTCGTGAGGTTCATTCACATCCAATGGCATTGGCTCAGTGTGAGGAGTTCTTTAAAGATTACCCTCACATTAAATTAATTGCCTCTGAAGACACCGCATTAAGTGCTAAACTAATTGCCGAAGAAAAGCGAACTGGTATTGCTGCCATTGCATCGGAATTAGCTGCCGAAATGTATAACCTGAATATTATTGCCAGCGGTATAGAAACCAATAAACGTAATTATACTCGCTTTTTAGTGATAACGGACAGAGCATTAACCGAAACAGATGAACTATTGGAGCAAGACCGTATTAACAAATCATCACTGGTATTTTCATTACCTCATGATGAAGGAAGTTTATCGAAGGTATTAACCGTTCTGAGTTTTTATAACATAAACTTAACCAAAATTCAATCTTTACCCATTGTAGGACAAGAGTGGGAGTATTTATTTTACATCGATCTTACATTTAATGATTATAAACGCTATTTACAATCATTGGATGCTATACGACCTTTGTGCAAAAAATTAAAGATTTTAGGTGAATACGAAAAAGGTAAACAATCATACCCAATACCTAACGGTAATACTATAGAAATTGCAAATCATGAATAATATACAACCTGCTGATAGAATTAATCAGGTAGAAGAATACTACTTTTCTATCAAATTGAAGGAACTGGATAAGCTAAGAAAAGAAGGTAAACCTATTATTAACTTAGGAATTGGAAATCCAGACATGGCTCCTGCTCCGGAAGTTATTGAAGAAATAACTCAACAAAGTCAGGTAGAAACCAATCATGGTTACCAAAGCTATGTTGGTATTCCTGAACTTAGAGAGGCTTTCAGCAGCTGGTACGAAAGATATTACAGTGTAAAGACTGATGCAAATACTGAGATTCTTCCTTTGATGGGCTCTAAAGAAGGTATTATGCATATCACTCTTGCCTTCCTTAATCCGGGGGATGGTGTTTTGGTTCCCAATCCGGGCTACCCAACCTATGCTTCGGCAAGCAAGATTGCTCAGGCAACTCTTATTCCCTATAACCTGGACGAAAACAACGGTTGGTTACCTAATCTGGATGAACTGGAGAAACAGGATCTAAGCAATGTGAAATTGATGTGGATTAACTATCCAAACATGCCAACAGGAGCGAATGCAAGTATCAGCTTTTTCGAGAAAGTAATTGCTTTTGGTAAAAAACACAACATCGTTATTTGCAACGATAATCCATATAGCTTTATCTTGAATGATTCACCACAGAGTATTTTATCTATCGAGGGTGCCAAAGATATTGCCATTGAGCTGAATTCGTTGAGTAAATCACACAATATGGCAGGCTGGCGTGTAGGCGCAGCTTTCTCCAACCCTACTTTCATTCAATATATTTTAAGAGTGAAAAGCAATATGGACTCGGGAATGTTTAAACCTCTTCAACTGGCAGCGGTTAAAGCTTTGCAACTAAACAGCAACTGGTACAGCGCCGTTAACGAAGAGTATAAACAACGAAGAGTACTAGTTCAGGAAATTATGGATATACTGGAATGCACTTACGACACCAACCAAACAGGTATGTTTGTATGGGCCCGCATTCCTGATAAATATAAGGATAGTGGTGAGCTATCAGACAAGATCTTATACGGAGTAGATGTATTTATTACTCCGGGACTGATATTTGGTGAAACAGGTAAGCGATACATTCGCATTAGCCTTTGTACCAAACAAGAAGTATTAATTGAAGCAAAAGAAAGAATAGAAAAAATCATAAAACAATAACCATGGAAAATAAACTGGATTTACTACCATTGGAATTACCAGGATACAAACTGGAGCGTCCTATGTTAATTGCAGGCCCTTGTAGTGCCGAAACTGAAGAACAAGTATTGACTACAGCTAAACAATTAGCTGCTCAGGGAGTGAAAATATTCCGTTCAGGAATTTGGAAACCTCGTACTCGTCCAGGTGCTTTTGAAGGCGTTGGAACTGTTGGTTTGCCTTGGTTGAAAAAGGTGAAGGAAGAAACAGGCATGTTCATCAGTATTGAGGTGGCTACTGCTCATCATGTATACGAAGCCTTGAAATTTGGTGTGGACATGCTTTGGGTAGGCGCTCGTACTACAGCTAATCCATTTGCTGTACAAGAAGTAGCAGATGCATTAGCAGGTGTTGACATTCCTGTGTTGGTTAAAAACCCGGTAAATCCGGATTTAGAGCTATGGATTGGTGCCATGGAAAGAATCAACCAGGCAGGTATTAAGCGTTTGGGTGCTATCCACCGTGGATTCAGTACTTACGATAAAACCAAATACCGTAATAATCCTGAGTGGCAGATTCCTATTGAGCTTCGTCGTCGTATTCCTAATTTACCTATCATCACCGACCCTAGTCATATCTCAGGTAAGAGCGAAATGATTGCAGAGGTATCGCAGGAGGCCATGGACCTTAATTTCGACGGTTTGATTATTGAATCGCATATGTGTCCTGAAAAAGCATGGAGTGATGCAAGTCAGCAGGTAACACCTGATCATCTGAAGTTAATAATGGATGATTTGGTTGTTCGTCAATCGGCCATTGGTGAAAAGCCACGTGTTACTTTGGATGAGTTACGTAAAAAAATCGACTTGCTCGACCAACAGTTATTAGAGACTTTAAGCTCACGAATGAAGATTTCTGAAGCTATTGGTAAGTACAAATACGATAATAACATTACAATTCTTCAAACTCGTCGTTATGATGAGATTATGAATAAACGTCGTAATCAGGCTGATGAAAACAAATTGAATCCTGAATTTGTGGTGAAAGTATTCGAACACATTCATGAGGAATCAATCAATCGTCAGAATATTGTGATGAATAAAGAATTGGCGAAGAAATAAATCAATACAAATAAGGAGTAGTAAAATCACTACTCCTTATTTGCATATAAACATAAATTAATCAGCAAATAAGTATTTCTTTGCTCTAGCCGCAGGGCTTTTCATTTCTTGCCTTGATGCAAGAAACGAAACAAAGAAAATCAAGGCTGAATGAAAGACGAACCCCTATTCTTGTAATACTTAAGTGCGGCTGGGTGATCTTCGAACAAGTTCTCAGCTTCCCAGTCTTACTATAGTATTACCTTAAATAAGAATTCATCTTTCCTTAGGCCAAACGAATCAAGAATTGGTAAGGCCAAACACATATATTTGAAAATTATGAAAATCTGTATTCTAGGAGCAGGAAAAATGGGTACCTGGTTAACCGATGCCCTTTGTCTCGATCATGAAGTTGCCATTTTTGACCGCGATATGAGCAAACTTCGATACGTATTTAATACACAACGTCTCACTAAATTTGAAGAGATTACAGAGTTTGCTCCTGAGATCTTAATTAATGCAGTATCATTAAAATATACCTTACCGGCTTTTAAAGAGGTATTACCTTATGTACCTAAAAACTGCATTCTGTCTGATATATCATCGGTAAAAACCGGATTACAGGAATTTTACGAACAAAGCGGATATCGCTATGTATCCACCCACCCTATGTTTGGTCCTACCTTTGCCAATCTTAATGATTTAAGCATGCATCATGCCATCATCATAACACAAGGCGATCATCTGGGCAAGGCCTTCTTCAAAGATTTTTTCAGCTCTTTAAAACTAAATATACACGAATATAGCTTCGACGGGCATGACGAAACCATTGCGTATTCACTATCTATCCCCTTTGCTTCGTCGTTGGTTTTTGGTGCCTGCATGAAACATCAAAAAGCCCCCGGAACAACTTTCAGCAAGCATATGAATATTGCTAAAGGTTTGATGTCGGAAGAAGATTACCTGCTTACTGAAATCCTTTTTAACCCATATACCTATCAGCAGGTTGAGAATATTCGTTTTCAACTAAAACATCTTCTGAGTTTAATTGAAAAGAAAGATACAGAAGGATTGCAGGAGTTTTTAAATATGGTACGTAAGAATATTGAGTAACGATTATCCCTCAGTCAGCTTTTGCTGACTGCTCCCCGAGGGGAGCATCCATTTACATTTTCTATATCCCCATAATAGCGTATACCGATAAACGTCAATTGATAAAAGATTACCATTTTAATCGATTAGTTACGTATAATACCTGGTACCTTTTTGACTCACCCTTAATTATACCTGATAATACATTAATAACGAAGCTGAATAAATTCAGAGGCTAAATCTTTTTTGCAGCAGTTAGCAACACTACGAACTCTTTCAAACGGATCGAAGGGTGATGAAAATGCAAATAAACTTTTACGCGATAAAGCCTATACCCTTCTGAGCAATAATTTAAGAGTAATAAGAGACTATGGCCAATATGTGTTTTGGCGCAATTCGGCAAAACTAAAAAGATATTCGAGTCAGTACAATAAAAAGCATAGAGGTAACTGATATAATAAAAACAGGAGGCAACAGCTTCTTGTTTTTTCTGAATACACCTGGCCTACAAGGCGCTGACCGGTCTCCCCACCCGCTGATCCACCCTTTTTACCCGCTGATCGGGCTCCGAAGGCGCTGATCTGCATTTTTTCACCGCTGATCGCATCCCCACCCCCGCTGATCGACACTTTTATGCCGCTGATCGGATTACCGGGGCGCTGATCGGGACTTTAATACCGCTGACTGGCCCTCATTAACGGCTGAGTTTTTCTTTTCCACTCAAAAACAATATTTTTTAGAATAGTATAGTAAAATAAACTTACTTACTGTATAGAGCTATCACCAAGGCATATTTAAATCACTTGCCTATACTAACTATTTTATTAATTTTGTTTAACATCATTGCAAATCTATTTGTGATATCAAAACCAACCATACAACTCAAAGCTGCCGAACACCGGCAACCGTTTAAACTACCTATTGGTTTAAAAAAAAGAGTAACGCCTCATATGCTTCGGCACAGCTTTGCTACTCATTTACTGAAGCAAGGAACCGATTTAAGATATATACAGGAGTGGCTGGGACATGCCAGTTTAAAAACAACAGATAGGTACCCCATGTATCTAATTCTGATTTTAGCAAATTTAAAAATCCGATAGATGACTTATAAAATAACTTTGTCCACTTTACATACTATTTTGGTCTTGTATGTGGACAAAAGCAATACAATTAATAAAATATAAATATACAAGGTATACATACAAGTACGTTGTAGCACATTTACACACATGATAAACTAAATTTGTAAGTATTATAAATGAAGTTTTTTGATTACATAACTCAAAAGTTTGTTTCCGAAATTAGGTTAAGTGAAAAATATGCTCACAAACACCCTCAAGAAGTAAAAATTAGATACAACAATACTAAATATTGGATTAAAACAGCAATAGCTTTTGGATTCACAGAACTTCTACTTTTAAGTGAACTAGATAATTCAGACAAAAAGCATTCAACAGAATATTTTATCATAGTCATTATTGGTGGTTTAATATTAGTATATTTTATTGTACATAATTTCATTCGAGCAATAAATAACAAGCCAGTTATTGAAATAAATGATTCTGGCATAAAAATTAAAGAAGATCATTATCTGACATGGGATTCAATTAAATCTATTAGTACCAAAGAAGAGCATAATGAAGAAAGTGTGGATTGGATTCTTTGCATTGAATCAAAAGACTTTAATTGGCAAGACGACTTTACTGCGTTTAATATGAGAATGGACGAAATATCACATTGGTTGGCATATTTTAAATTAAAACACATAGAAAAGAAGACAAAAACGCCCTATAATAAGCTGGAAATAAATCATGGCTAGGTTGGCTCATCCTGACACCATCTACTGAAGCGGTTTTTAGGTAGCTCTTCTATTCATACAAAGAGTTATTATATCAATAAACGAAAAATCCAAAATTATCCGATGTCAAACTTACGTCATCTTTACGTCACTTCACCGTCGTTACGATGCAATTAATTGACCTGCAAATTGATGTAAAAAGACGCAATACAATATAGTTTCTCACTCTTATATTTGAACTAACAAAACACCAAAAAGAAATCTACATGAATACACCAACAAAAATTAAAGAATTAAGAGAACGTAATGGGTTGTCTCAGGAGGAACTATGCGAAAACTCCGGTATTAGTTTAAGAACAATCCAAAGAATTGAAAATGGAGAAAGTGTACCGAGAGGCAGTACTTTAAAAATGATTGCTTCTACCTTAAATGTTTCTTCCGATTCTTTAATAAACACATTAGATGAAGAAACCACCCTTGAATCAGATTCTGTAAAAACCAAAATAAACAAAATAAGATTCCCATGGTATATTTTCGGTTATACGGTTATAGGTGCCTCATCAGCCTTTTTAATAGGTATCATCCTGACCTTACTTAATATTCTACCTAAAACTGAGTATGGAGGGTTGATAGTGATTTCTGCTTCAATTTTATGTGGAGCCATCGGTATGATAATAGGAAAAGGCGTAGAAAGCAAAAACAAATAGTTACCCCACTATACCTAACTAAAAAATAAGGCTGGACACTAAAAGTTAGCCCAGCCTTATAGTTATAACAATAAATTTTTTAACCGGAATAACTATACCCGGATGTGGTTATATATTAATAACCTGAGTACAACCCATCCTGACACATTGCATACACAATTTGTACATGACGATTAGCATTTATAATAGACCATTCATCATTATAATTTAAACCATAGGGCCAAAAATGACTACCTCCTGTGCTTATTGTAGCACCTGATCCATCAAATTGCTCAATTTTTTCAACAGCATTGCTTCCAACAAAAAGATAATTATCAATTAAAGGATACGACCAGGCTCCGGAAGTTCCAACTCCATATGTGTGAGCTATCTCATGTAAAGCTGTTCTTTCATTTTGATAACTGCTATTAGCACCAAAACGAATATTTCCATTAATATTTCCATCTGCCGTTGGCACCCCGGTGTTATATTCAACAGTTAATGTACGAGGGGCCCAATCACCCCAAGAATTATATCTGGCTACCGCCGCATCCATAGCAGCAGTAATACGTGCTAAAACATCTGAAGGAACACCAGAGGAAGTTAATCTCCACGAAAGTTGTCCATTAGCATTACCTCCATTTGATAAAGGTTCAAGTCTCCATTGTTGATTAGCACCTCCCCAATACGACCATTGATTAATGTTTGCACTATTGGCTGTAGATGCCTGGTATACATCCAACGCTTTTCCGCTATTACGATTAATAATACTGTAATAACCATTACCCAGATCATTTAATAAGAATTGCTGATTATACCCACCCCAATAAGAATAGGTCTGTAAATTAGCACCATCATCCATTGATTGAGCTGCAATATCCATGGCCAGATTCAAATCACTTAATGGGCTAATTTTATAATATCCGCCTCCTACTGCTGTAATTCTCCAATGTTGATTTGAACCTCCCCAATAACTATATTGAGTAATATCACCTGTATTAACATTTAAGTCTGCAGCTAAATTGCTATTACGATTAAACAATACATAATCACCTTCAATAATGGTTGATTTTAATTTAGGGGTAACTTCAGGTTCCAATTCCGGAGTAACACCCTCTTTTTCACAGCTTGAAAAGACCGTGATCAGTGAAATCACTCCCATCAAGAATAAATGGGAATACCATACATTTTTTTTCATAATAAAAAGATTTAGATTAATAACATATTCTATTTGAATACATTGTAAATGTATGGTCATTCACACTCGAGTTTTTTAAAATTTTCGACTATTAATTGTTTATATTCGATTAATTTAACTTCTGATAACTTTCACTCATACTTATTTATGATATCTATGATGTTTTAGTCTAAAATAGTTATATGATTATGCAAAACATGAAATACATATGAGAAACCTGTTAATTGAAGTATTGATTTTTATATCCTTACAGTATATTTTATGAATAGAACAAAATAACAATACAACAATTGAGCAAACTACCGAAAAAGAGACATTAGAAAAGCTATATAATAAAGATTAAAAGTACTTTTTAAAGTCAACCAATTTGTGATCTGTGTAAAAATAAGATTGATACTAATTTCCCCCACTTAATCCACAGTCACCTCTTCCCTCACCTTGCCAAAGAATACCCAAAACACGCCGACAATCACTTCATGAGAAACAATAACAATATCAGATTAAATAAAAACGCTATTAGTTAATCATTTTATTTTGTTGATGAACACTCTTAAGGTGTTTTTATACTGACTGAAGGCGTTTTTATACTATCTAAAGGTGTTATTGCACCCTCTTAAGGTATTATTGAACAGACTTGAGGTGTTATTGCACACTCTTAAGGCGTTGTTAAGTGGACTGGAAGTGTTGTTGTACTATCTAAAGATGTTGTTGCACACTCTACCCTACCCATTTCAATCTTCTACACTTCTTCTTTGGCTTTACTTGTAGTTACCAAATACACACCTGCAAACACCAGCAGGATGGCAAATACTTTGGGCCAGCCAAAATTATCTAGTTGAAGCAGAACGGCGGCTATGGCGGCTACAATAGGTTGCACATTGTTATACATGGTGGCCACAGTTGGGCGAAGGTATTTTTGCGCAATAGGTATCATCATATATGAGAAAAAAGTGGATCCCAGGACTATAAAAGCTAATTGCCCCATTACTGTTACCGGCATACTGCCATAATCAACACTTGAAATATTGGACCAGGTAAGGGGTAAATAGATGAAAGTACTAAAAAGAAACATCCACTTCATTATGGTGATGGAGTGATATTTCTTGATGATATTTTTAAAAAACACAAAGTAAATAGCATAGCTAAATTGCGCCATAAAGCACAACAAAATTCCCTTTAATCCTAATTCGCCAAACGATTTACCCGACGAACTATTTAAGATAATTACAATGGCTCCGGTTGCACCAATGGCAATACCGGCCAGTTTTTTCCAGGTAACCGGTTCTTTTAAATAAAAAGCCGAAATAACCATGGCTATAATAGGTAAAGTAGTGGTTACAATAGAAGCATTAATGGGCGAAGTATACGATACACCAAACACAAATACGCCTTGATTTAGAATAATACCAAACAGAGCACCCAACACCAGCCATCGTAAATCTTTAAACGGAATACGCTCTTTAGGGATGAATATCGAAGCTGTCCAGAAAGCAATAGCCGCACCCGTCACCCGATAGGCAACAATGGTCCAGGCATCAATATTACTATTTACCACTACCGACTTCACAAAAGGAGACATCAGCCCCCATGCCATATTAGCAACTACCATTGCCATATGACCTTTTACTTTATCTATTCTCATTTCGGGTGCAAATGTGAGAAAAGAAGCGATACTTTGTATCAACTTCCCCTAAAAAATAAAGGTTAAAACAGAAAAAGGTCCAGCTTTTAAGCTGAACCCCTCTAACCTAACTTAATCTTACACTAAATGGACTATTCGTTAGTTTTTTGAATTATTAAGCCACATGGTTAGCATCCAGTGCTGTTTCTCCAACGAACGGATCATTGAATTCATTAAATCCATGGTGGCCATATCTCCTACTTCATTGGCAGCCTCGGCAACCTCAACCAAAAATCCATCCAGGGTTTCAATATCGGCTAATACTTGTCCTGCCATTTCAATAGGAGTTAAATCTGTTCCGGTTTCTTTAATATCCGATACCTGCAGATATTCGGCCAAAGTACTCATTGGAGTCTTACCAAACACCCTGATTCGTTCTGCAACCTCATCAATATTAGTCACAGCTGAGGTATATAGTTCTTCAAACTTTTCGTGCAAGTCAAAGAAATCGCTTCCTTTAACATTCCAGTGGTAATTTCTTAGTTTTTGATAAAAAACATGATAGTTGGCTAAAACTTTGTTCATTGTGGTCACCATTTCGGCTGTATCTAATCCACTAAATCCTAATCTCGAATATGTTTTTGTTAATACTTCCATGATAATATATATTTTAATTGTTAAATGTTAATTATTCTATCAATCCCTCTTTATTCGTGAAACATCAATACCGGTTTATCCGACTTTTTAGATATTTCAATGGCCTGGCTTTTATTAAACAGGTTTTCGAAGAAATCTTTCTTTTCGCGAAGTACAGCTACTAAATCATAGCCATTCTCGGTGGCATAATTATTAATTCCATTGGATATATCAGATGCCTGTATGGTTCGCACCACCAGCTTTTTATAATCTACTTTATCCAGAATTTCTTTTCCTACTTTAATGGTGTCGAATTCCTCTGCTTGAATATCGTTAGTCACATGCAACAAGGTAACATCGGCATTGAATACTGCGGCTATACCGGTTAATTTCTGAAGTTTAGGAATATCTACTTCCAGATAGTCAGAACCATATAATATTTTGGCAAATGGTTTGAAATGGTAGTTACCCGGCAATCTTAATATAGGACACTCTGCAATTTGAGAAAACTTTTCAAAGAAAGTAATGATAGAAAAGTCGTTTCGGTAATTATCGTCGGCCAGCACTATCAGGTAGGTATCCTCTTCCTTCGACTTCTGTTCAACTAAATAGTCCAATGTACCCGTCTGTACTTTTAGGTTGATATAGATATCGCGAGTCATTTCTTTTAAATTATTAATGACTTCCTGAGCTTTGTTTTCCTTTGACTCAATATATTCATAAAACTGCTTTGCTTCCTCCATCGACGGCACAGGATTCATACCTGTTGGCGTAGTTGTAATATTAGGATCTGCTACTATAACCAGCTCCAGATCTTTATCCAGTTTATTTCCTAACGCGATTAAAGCTCTGGTAGCCTCTTCAATGTTTTCCGTAGTCTGAATGAACTCAATTATCTTCTTTTTCATATCTCTATTATTTTATTTGTTATTGTTTGGTATAAGTAGTTCAAATACCATTCTGAAATAGATAATTAATTAGCACAGCACCTGCTATAAAACCACACAACACTATGCTACTGACAGTTACAGAAACATATTTTTTTAGAAAGAAAAATGGCGTAAATCCAACTGTAGAAGCCTCTCAACAGAATGCGTTGCACAAACCTGTTGAATAACTTCCACATTTAAATCTACATGATTTTAGTTTGAGATATGCATTATATAATTCAGATTTAAATACCTGGTTGAAAAACAAAAACAGACCTCTTTCAATGATAAAGAGGTCTGTTTTATTAAAAAAGTCTGTTTATAATTAGCTCGACTGATATCGCTTCATCAATCTAATGAGATATGATTTTATCGTATTCTGTAAATGCTCTTTTAAGCTGTTAACAGCCGAAACCTGAAGATACGTTTCAAAATCCTGAACGGTTTCTTTCATTATGTATTCGTTGTACTTTACTTTGTACTCCAGATTTTGTTTGTAATAATACAAGTCATTAAAGGATTTCAATCTTTTCTTTTTCATCTCATTAGTTTTTGTCTTCATCGTCGAGTATTATGGATGCTAAATTTCTCACTACCTGATTACCAATTAGTCGGATTCTTAATATGTAGATTACAAAAGCCAGTATTAGAAAAAAGGCAACCGAAATCAATAAGCCCTGAACCATATTACCATACCAGAAACTAAATGCCAAAGCCAATAATAATAAACAAAACAGAAGGGTAACCATAATGGTGATGGAGGTAATTAGGTAAGTCCCTATTTTACTTGTTTTTTCCAGCAAATGCACCTTTGCTAATTGCACCCGTGCATCCATATAGTCTTTAACCGATCCGTTTAACTCTGAGATGTTATCCTTTAATGATAATTTGTTCATGCCGGGAATAGTTATTAGGCGTCAACTTTATTTTTGTCAACCTGATTTTTAATTTTACCCATTTGGGCTTTCACTTCCGATTCGGCATCGGCGTACTTACCTTTCATGTCATCAACCATTTCAGACATTTGTTCTTTCAAATCATCCATTTTCTCGTTGATTTCACGCTGAGCATCTGTTTTTATTTTTTTAGCTTTCTTTTTTACTCGCTTGCGGGTTTTATATCCCTTATCGGGGGCAAATAAAATTCCTGTAATGGCACCTGCAGCTGCTCCTGCTATAAATCCTATCAATGTATTTGTTGTTTTAGACATAACGTATAAATTTTGGTTAAACATTTATTTGTTAGATGTAGTGAAAATACCTTGCCAAAACACAAATACTGGGATAGAAGACCTTTTGATTACAAAAACTGTGGCAAAACATCCTTAAGTGTGGCACAAAATACACAGTTTGGTATTCCACATTATACCTGATACTCCATTACCCTTTCACAAAAAACAAAAGCCACACAAGTATTTGCATGGCCCCATTCTGGTTATATTCTATGGATTTATTCTTTCGATGTATTAGCTTCCGAAAGCACTTCACCAAGTGATTTACCTCCCTTCATACCAAAATCCAGTGTTCTGATTGGGAAAGTAATGGTAATATCGTTTTGATCATAGGCTTTTTTGATGTTTTTAATACCTTGACTTTGTGCTTTCAGGTAATCAGATTCGCGAGCAAATTTAACCCAATACTGAATCACAAAGTTGATTGAACTACTTCCAAACTCAGTATAAAAAAGCTCAACTGTTGTGCCAGGCTCCAGATAGCTTATTTCACGGATTGCTTCTTTGGTTACCTCTTCTGCTTTTTCCAGATCATCACCATACGAAATACCCACTGAAAGATCTATTCGTCGATGTCCATTGATGGTAAAATGAGTATAGTAATTTTCTACAATCAGGCGGTTGGGAAAAACCACATCCTGACCTTGCATAGTCGTGATGGTTGTGGCTCTTATTCCGATATCTTTTACCGTTCCATAAACCTCGTTATACTCGATAATATCACCCACATTAATCGGACTTTTAACCGCCATATAAATACCGGATAAAAAGTTAGAAGCAACATCTTTAAAAGCAAATCCAATGGCTAAACCGGCAATACCAATTCCGGCTAAAAGTGACGTAACCGTTTTATCGAGGTTTAGTACATTTAATGCCACAAAAGCCCCGGCAAAAGTAATAGCTGTAAAAACAATGGTTGCAATCAGGCTATTAACCGAATGATTGGATGACACCTTAAAAAGAGCTTTGTTTAATAGTTTACGCACCCATTTGGCAATGGTAAAAAATATCACCAATACAACAATTGCCACAATTAAGTTTGGCAACATAGTAATGATGGTTTCAGCCCAATCCAGCAGTTTGTTTATAATCTTATCAGAAGCCTGGTTTATTTTATCTAACATTTGTGTTTATTTAATAGTAAATCCTAACTCTTCGGGCTCAAAAAAACAATTGGATGCAAGTACAATACCAGCATCCAATTATTTAATAGTCGTTCAAAAGCACTATCAATCCATATGTTATTTCTGATATTAAGCATCACCTTTCAGAAAATCTTCTACACTTTCGCCAAACTCATTAAAATCATCCTTAATCTCCTCTTTCACATCAGCCCACTCATCTTTTCCATCTTCACCTAGTTCTTCCATTTTATCCTTCAAGTCTTCACTTTTGTCTTTCAGGTTATCAATGGCTTCCTGGGTAGCATCATCTATCTCTTCTCCTGCATCCTCGGCATTGTCTTCAAACTCCTCAATTTTATCATCTACATCATCAATAACAGCTTCCGCTTTATCTTTAAATGCCTCGGTATTATCTTCTGCAGCATCTTTTATCGACTCATTTAAACTTTTTAAGTCCTGTTTAAACGCTGTTAAATTTTTTTCAATTTCTGTTTTCTCTTCTTTCTTTTTTCCTTGATTACAAGATGAAAATAAGATGACTGATAGTAATATTGCTGTAACTGGTAATATATTTTTTAACTTCTTCATAGTTCTAAGTTTTTAATTGTTTTTGATTAAATAATATTGTCTTTTTTAGATGCGTCTAATTAATTCGTATCGGTTAAACTATTCAGATGATTTTATTATTAAAGCTTTCATGTGAAAGTATAACCTATGATCGATTTAGTTTTTCAAGGCATTTAATTCATCAATAATTTCTTCTTTTGCCCTTCCTGTTTTTTCCTGGATCACTCCTACAATCTGGTCTTCTACACCTTCGGAATACGTAAGCTCATCATCCAATACTTCTCCGTATTTCTGTTTTAATTTTCCTTTAAACTCATTCCAGTTTCCTTTGATTTCTAACTTATTCATAATTCTTTCTTTTTAAATTTATAATGTTATTTCCATTAATATTCAACAGTAACGTTGTTTACTAATACTACTGAGAATAGTGTGCCAAACAAGAAAAACCATATATATTAAAGCACCCTACATTCTGAAATACTGCACCTTACAAATATTTATAAGTTTTTTTTAAAGAATTAGTGAAAAGAAAAATGTGTGTGGCTTTCCACATAATTGTGTAGAGAAAACATCACACTTAAGATTGCGAAATCAATTGAGCAACATAATTATCGGGCAGTGGTTTTTCCTTATAATCGGCCACAAAAGGAAATGACAATGCTTTTTGCTTGTCTTTATCGCGGGTAGAACTGGTTACAATGATAACTTTTGTTGAGGTATGCCCATCATAAAACAACTGTTTATACTGTTCCATAAATTCGAAACCATCCATATCGGGCATGTTTAAATCAAGAAGTATATAATCAGGAGTTGCTTTCTTTTTTTGGTTGAGATCCGAAATTAAAGATAAGCCTTCTTCGGCGCTGGTGGCCGCAATAAAATAATCATTCAATCCTTCCCACTCAATCATTAATTTGTTGAGTTCAATTAAAAAAGGATCATCATCAATTAGTAGTACTTTGTTATAATTCATATCAATCATACTCTTTGAGATACAAGGTGATCTTTGTGCCTTTATCGAGTTCACTTTCTATTTCAATACGCCCTCCGTTACGTTGAACCATGGTTTCTACAATATGTAAGCCCAGGCCCATCCCTTTCGAGTGCTGATTTAGCTTGTTAAACGGTCGGAATAACCTTTTTCCATCTTTTTCCAGATCTATTCCCATCCCATTATCTTCAATGGTAAGTTGAATGGTATCTTCATCAAACCTGATTGCATCAATGATGAGTTTTAAGGAATGGTTTTTATTCGAATACTCTATTGAGTTTGCCAGTAAATTGGATATTATCACTTTCAAAAAGGGCTTTACATAACTAAATATTAACCCATCGGGAATATTAATACGTAAAGCAGTATTATTGGTATTCAAGTTTTCTTCCAGATCTTTTACAACCTCATTTACCACATTTAACAGATTTACATCGTAGGAAACAGGCTCGTCTGTTTTTTGAATATCAATAACTTTTATTAATCCTGTAAGGGTTTCATCCAAGCGATTAACATTACTGGATATGGTGGACATTAGTTTGGCTTTATCTACTTCCGGAGCTTTGTCCAAGGCCTGAGATAGTAATCTTAAATTAGAAACCGGCGCTCTCAAATCATGGGCAACCGCATGAACAAAATGTTCGAGATAATGATTGATTGCCAATAATTCAGCATTTCTTGAATCCAGTTTTTTGGTCTGCATTACCTGCTCATGAATATCTGTGCCGGTACCAATCCAGTTTACCACCTTATTGGCTTCATCTTTAACCGGAATTAAAGACACTAAATGCCAACGGTATAAATCATCATGCTTTATGCGTACCCTTATTTCAGAAGCAATACCTTTTTCTTTTATCTGATTCCAAAAATTCTCCATGGCTGAATGATCATCTTTACAGATAATTTTCCACCACAGTTTATTTAAATCATTCTCGTATTGAGTACCTGTGTACTTATACCATCTTTTATTAAAAAAATCAATATGTCCCGATGCAGATGCTGTCCAGGCTATTTGTGGTAATACATCAATAATTTTCTGAGCCCTCTTGTTTTCGTCGGAAACAGACCTTAGATACTCCAGCTCTTTCCCCAAGCTCTGGGTCTTTCTGATGACTGTATTTTTATCTTTATATTCCATCACAAAAACTTCGGATTTATTGTATAACTCTAGCTCAACATTATTTCGTCTCTCCTTATCCATCTTTTACAATTCATTTTACCGCTACAATTATATTAGCAGATTCAACAAATAAATCTTCTCGACTTATTTAATGAATTCAAGCACTATGCCACACTATAACCCTAACTTTATCTCTAACTCCCATGCACTATCTATACTATCTTTAAATTATAGAACAACAGCACGATAGCCTAGGGCTTTAATCATTATTTTTTTCAAGAAAAAAATCAGATAAAAGTCAGGCAATTGATAATTGTGGAGAAGAATCCACACCTATTAAGCCAGTTCTTAGTGTTAAGAATTATTCATTTACGATGTTCTACATTCGTTTTAATGCTTTATAATCAATCTCCAGCATCTTCATTTTGTTATAAAGAGTTTTTCTATCGATATTGAGTTTACGAGCTGCTTCTGATTTATTAAAATTCACCTCCTCTAGGGTTGTAATAATTACTTCTTTTTCAAATTTATGAGCTGCATTTTTTAAGTCGGGTGCATTTTCATCTTCATCCGCAACTTCCCCTAACAACTGATTAACCATATCTCCTGCTTCCAATTTTTTATGGTTTTTTATTTCATCGGGGAGGCTTTCGAGAGAAATACTTGCAGAAGTTGAAAGCAGCACTGATCGTTTGACAACATTTCTCAACTCGCGAAGATTACCATGCCATGGATAGTTTTGCATCGTAATAATCACCTCCGGATCCAACTCTTCTACAGCCTTATTTAAATCTTTATTGGCTTCCTGAATAAAATGATTGGCAAATACCATTATATCTTCCTTACGTTCTCGCAAGGCTGGAAGAGTTAATTTGAACTCATTGAGTCTGTGATATAAATCTTCGCGAAAATTATTGTTTTGAATATCCACTTCCAGCTCATCGTTGGTAGCTGCAATAATTCTAACATCAACATTAACCGACTTTGTACTACCTAATTTAGTAATCACCCTTTCCTGAATGGCTCGCAGTAGTTTAACCTGAAGATCATAAGCCAGATTACCCACCTCATCTAAAAATAAGGTACCTCCATTTGCCTGCTCAAATACACCTATTTTGTTATTTATGGCACCGGTGAATGCTCCTTTTAAATGACCAAAAAGTTCACTGTTAGCTAAATCCTTAGGTATCGCACCACAATCAACCGCAACAAAGGGCTTATCTTTCCGATCACTATTTTGATGAATAAATCGTGCTATGTACTCTTTACCCGCACCTGTTTCCCCCTGTATTAACACCGACATTTTGGTTGGTGCCACTACATTACATAAACTAATGACCTCTTTTATTTTTGGACTAGTACCAATAATAAACTCCTTTTCTTCAGAGTTAGATCTTCCATTTGGCTCTTTTTTGCTCACTTGCTTCACCAATTGCAAAAGTTCTTCTTGCTGAAGAGGCTTTGTTACATAATCAAAAGCACCGGCTTTCATCAATTTTACAGCCATGCGAACATCTGCATAAGCCGTTATTATAATTACTTTTGTTTCTGTATTTTTCGATTTAATTGCCTTCAGCATTTCCAAACCGTCACTATCCGGAAGCCGAAAATCACAAACAGCAATATCATATTTTTTTTGCCTTAATAATGTTTTGGCACCTTCGGCACTATATACAGCATCTACTTTATATCCATTATTTGATAAATAGGTTTCAAGCAGATTACACATGAAAGTATCATCGTCGATTACTAATATTTGATTCATATTTTGGTTTATTAGGTTGCTTATTATCAGGTTTTATTCTGTTATTTTTTCATTTTCAACAGCCAGTAATATTCCTTCTACTTGCTTAAACAATGAGTTTAGCTGCTTTGGAATTTCAGTATAATTGGCATTAACAACATTTTCTTCTATTGCCTTTAGTAATCCAGAGGCTGCTTCTATTTTAAAGTATCTGAATGAAGATACCAATCGATGAGCCGTTTCTCGTATGGCATCCCAGTCGTTATTGGCTAAAGCTGCTTTAAGTTCATCAACACCTCCACTTGTGTTATCAATAAAAGATTGCAACATTTTATTAATCATCATTTTATTGCCACGCATAGCTTTATGCAAATCTGAGAGGTCGATATGAAGGCTTGTATCAACCTCTTTTTCATCCGTTTTAACAAGGTTTGCCCCTACAGTTCTATCTTTTGCAATTGATATACCTAAAACATTACCTATTTTATTAAATAACTCTTCCTCTGTATAAGGTTTGATAATGTAATCGTCCATACCAGATTGCAAATACTCTTTAATATCACCTTTTACAACATTAGCTGTTAAAGCTATTATTTTTGTATTAATGTTATCTGATTGACCTGATCGAATCTGTTGAGTTGCAGGCACACCACCCATTTTAGGCATATGAATGTCCATTAAAACAACATCATATTTTTTCTGCTGTGTATAAATTAATGCTTCTTCGCCATCCATGGCCAGATCATACTCAACTTCCCAACTACTTAAAATAGTATTGGCTAATTCTCTGTTATATTGATCATCATCAGCAAGTAATATTCTTTTCCCTTTTAAAAGGTCAGTATTTACCACATAGGTTTGCTCTTCTTTTAATACATCCCCCACAGTGCCTTTTTGATAGGGTATAACAATACTAAAGTGACTACCCTTACCAGGTTCACTCTTAAGCTTTATTCTTCCTTTTTGCAATTCAACCAATTTTTTACTGATGGTTAATCCCAATCCCGAGCCTCCATGTTGTTCCTTAATCATATTTTCTGATTGAGAGAACTCATCAAAGATGATGGCTTGATCCTTTTCGGGGATTCCGATTCCCGTATCTTTCACATCAATCCGAAGGCGTACTTTATCAGCTCCGTCTTTTTTAACAGAACATGAGAATCGTACTGAACCAGAATCGGTAAACTTTATGGCATTACTAACGAGGTTAATAATCACTTGTTTCAACCGAAAAGGATCGCCTACCAGTACAGGTGAGACTTCATCGTCCACCACATACATTAGTTCTATTCCTTTTCGCTCGGCTTTTAATCTAAAAAACTGATAAACATCTTCAAAAACCTTTCGAACATCAAAAGGAGTTCGATCGATAAAAACCTTTCCCATTCCTATTTTCAGAAGAATAAGAATTTCATTTACCAGCGATAATAGTATATCGGATGACTCATTTACCAAATCATTAAATCGCTTTTGTTCACTACTTAATTGGGTTTTAGCCAATTGTTCTGAGAACCCGATAATTGCATTGAGTGGGGTACGAATTTCATGACTCATATTGGCCAAAAAATTGGACTTGGATCGTGCTATATTCTCGGCTTCAATTTTTGATTTCTTTAGTTTTTGTTGCGTTTTCTTTAGTTTGGTAATATTGTGACCTATCAAAATTCCGTATTCCACTTCATCATTATCGTTATATATAGGCTCTGTAATGATTTTATAAAACTTCCCTTTATTCTTAAATTCTGTTTCCAGTTGTTCACCTTTAATAGTTCTCTCTATCAGTGGAGGGAAATAATTTTGCAACAACTCATTAGAGACACTCTCCAATGTCTTACCAAGGAAATCGGAATTAGTATAACCATATTTCGATTTTTCTTTTCCGCCAGTCAAAACAAACTTTCCATCCCTGTCAAAAAGGTAAACATCCATTTCAGGCAAATTATTAAGCATTGCATTATAAAGCTTTGTAAACTTCATTTGCTTATCCTCCAGCTCATTTCGCTCCTTAATAAACTGTTTATTATCAGCTTCACAAGCTTTTAATGATTGTTGAATTAACAGAAGTTCGTTCTGCAAAGAGGTATTTGTTTTATTATCTGACAGCAACTTTTCAATTCGTGCATTTACACTATTAAAATGTGCTAAATGGGTGTCCTTCATAAATTTTTTATATAAGGTTGGTTTATTACTTTATAATTGAGCAAACTGTGGAATATTTTATACAAAAAACGATTGATTGTGGAAGAAATTCCCCACATCAAACATCATTCCTCAGGTTACTCTTACGTTAAAAATATTTTTCTTCCTAAACATATCCCCTCTTTTTAGCATGTGCAATTGCTTCAGAAGTATGTTTAATCTGAACCAGTGTTGTGTTTACATCAAACAAGTTATTAACCTGATTAGTTTTTAAACTTCTAATCGATTTTATTTGCCTGATGTAGCACGTGTCAATACGACCAGGAAATTCTTTCGATAATCTACCATAGATATAGGGATCTTCCTGGCCATTATCTCCCAACAAAACAAAGTTTTGCTTAGGGTAAAGCTGCAATAAAAATTTAATCTTATCATACTTCCGATCATGATTATTTTTACCTGATAACCACAGTTTTATCAATCCTTCGGAATACTTTTTTAGCAAAAATGTTCCTTTGGGAATGTGGTTGAAATTAAAAAAATCAGATAACAAATCGTAAAGGTTCCATTCGCTACTTGAAACATAAAAAAAAGGATTATCCTGTTGTTTGTTTTTACCGCCTTTTAGTTGATTATAAAATTGCGGAATATCTGGAAAAGGTAATCGACTTTCTGCATTTTTAAATAGAATTAAATTGAGCTTACGAAGAAGCTGAGTTGAATGAGAAATGAGTATCGTATCATCAATATCAGAAACAAAAACAACATCATCTTTATCTGTAACAATTTGTATTTCACCTTCCACAACCACTTCCTCAGCAGGCAATGAAGCTAACATAGGTATCCACCTCATATGTTTTATTTGATCGGGAAAAGGAACCTTGAATTCCAATAAAAAAAAGCCTGATTCATCAGTAACTGCCATACTTTTCACACCCTGTATAATTATCTCAACTTCTTTATGAGGTACCGTTGTTTGAGTAAAACGATTTATCATTGCCAGCATATTATTCCATTTGTTATCCTTGGTTTTCACCTTACTCTCAAGTGTTACCATTCCACTTACAAAAACAGTATATGCATTTCCATATCCTGTATATAATATGATATCTAAATCGTTGTAATTTTCATTACTCCGTTTAAAAGTCCTGTTTAAACTTTTTAGGAATGATTTATATAATTGAGATAGTATGCTCATAGTTTAGCATCAATTTTGATATAATTATAATCAAGTACTAAGCCATAATATTTACACATGGAAAAAGATATACTATTATTCGTTATCAATCCTTACTCCGGAAGCACAGATAATTCAAACCTACATGAGTTGATTGAAAAAGTATGTGAAGCAGAGAAGTGTTCATATCAAATATTTAATACCACCGGCGAGAATGATAAAAACAAAATAAAAGCTAAAATAGAAGAATATAACCCTCATACCGTAATAGCAGCAGGTGGAGATGGAACCATTAATTTGGTAGCCTCTTTACTAATAAACACTAATATTAGACTGGGAATTTTACCAACCGGATCTGCCAATGGGCTAGCTTACAACTTAAATATCACTACCAATTACACCGATGAGATTAAGAAAATTATTGCCGGCAAGGCGCATTCTGTTGACACTTTATTAATTAACGATCAGTTTTATAGTATTCATTTAAGTGATATAGGAATTAATGCTCGTTTAATTAAACGCTTTGAAGAAGATAATACACGCGGATTGTTCGGCTATGCTAAACAATTAATGAATGAACTAAAAGAGGGCAAAAAAATATTTAAAGCCACAATTGATACAGATAAAAAAAGCTATCAAATAAAAGCCGAAATGATATTATTGGCCAATGCTAAGAGCTTTGGAACCGGAGCCGTTATTAACCCCAAAGGAAAAATCAATGATGGTATTTTTGAAATTATTGTATTAAAACCCTATCCGTGGTGGAGCATTTTTAGCTTATTCACTAAAATGTTTACCGGTAAAATTAATCACCTCAAATACATCAAAACAATTCAGACTACAAAAGCACATATTAGATTAAACACTGAACAAATTATTCAGACTGATGGAGAAGTGTTGGGTAAAAAACAAAACGTTACTATACAAACACGCCCCCAATCACTCAATATCATTTATTAAATGAATTGATATCTGTAATTCTAATTTACCCAACCGCAAAGACCTATTGACACCAAGCTATTTATTATCTTCGCCCTCAAATGTGCAGGATGAAGAAAAGAGTGATTTTAGGAATGAGTGGTGGCATGGATAGTTCAATGTCGGCAATTTTATTACAGCGCCAAGGTTATGAAGTAATTGGAGCCACGCTTCAAACACATACCGAAGCAAATGATAAAAATATTGTGGATGCTCAAAACCTGGCTAAATCACTTCAAATAGAACATCACCTCATCGACTGCCGCAATGAATTCAAGAAGGAAGTCATCACATATTTTGCAGATGAATATATTAATGGACGTACGCCCAACCCTTGTGTATACTGCAATAGAACCATCAAATGGAAATATTTGCTTGATCTTGCTCTGCAATTAGATTGTGATCATATTGCCACCGGACATTATGTTCGTGTTTTGAAGGAAAACAAGTATTTCTATATTCAAAAAGGAATGGATCCTGCAAAAGATCAATCCTACTTTCTCTGGAATCTCAGTCAGGATGTTCTTTCAAAAGCAATATTTCCATTAGGACAATTAAAGAAAACTGAAGTAAGAGCCCTGGCTTCTGAATTGGGCTATCAAAACATTGCTGATAAAAAAGAAAGCATGGGTGTTTGCTTTCTGGCAGGAACCGATTACCGCAATTACCTGAAAAAATTACTCACTTCCGATCACCCTTCTTTGCAACCAGGTCCTGTAATCGACAGTAATAATAACGTGCTTGGGCATCACGAGGGTTTTCCGTTTTATACCATTGGTCAAAAAAGAGGCATCGAAGGTGTAGCCAATGGTCAGTGTGTTGTAAGTATCAATCCGGAACGAAGAGCTTTAATAACAGGTAAGAAAAGTGATTTATTCACCAACCAGATCCATCTCCATGAATACTCCCTGACAACTGATAAATCACTCTGGCAGGATCGCGAAGTATTTATCCGCGTCAGAGGACTTGATAGCGTTCCCGGTTATCAGGGAAAAATCGAAATCAATAATAATTCATTAGCAGTTTATTTCAACGAAGATGTTTGGGCCATCACCCCTGGTCAATCCATTGTTTTTTATCAGGATGATAAATTAATTGGTGGTGGAATAAGTTAACACAACAGCTCTTCTCGCTCACAGAATATCTTTACCTTAATATATCGTAGTTTTACATACCTTTGCAAAATGGAAAAATATGACGTAATTGTTATTGGCGGTGGACCAGCTGGTATGGTTGCAGCAGCAAGGGCTGCCGAGTGTGGAAAAAATGTATTACTGCTTGAAAAGATGCGCAATGCAGGCCGTAAATTATTGATTACCGGAAAAGGCAGATGCAACATCACCAACAGTGCACCTATCAGCGAATTCATCACACATGTTTTTCCCAATGGTCGCTTTTTAAAAAAGGTGTTCAACCAATACTATTCCAAGGAAATTCTTGCCTTACTCGAACGTTATAAGGTTGATGTAACACTTGAAAGAGGTGGTCGATACTTTCCAACCAGTCAAAAAGCAAAAGACATATTAGACGCATTATTAAACTGGTGCAGAGATACCAAAGTTGAGATCAGATGCGGTCAGAAAGTAGATGAAATTATATCTGAGGAAGATGCTGTAAAAGGAGTTATCAGTAATGGAAAAAAGATTTTGGCTGATAAAGTAATATTGGCCACCGGAGGTATGTCGTACCCTGCAACCGGATCAACTGGTGATGGGTATGCCTTAGCAAAAACACTTGGTCACACAATCACCAAAGCAATTCCGGCATTGGTTCCATTAGAAACAGAAGGCGATTTAGCTCAACAGTTACAGGGCTTAAACCTTAGAAATTCAAAAGCTGTTATTTGGTCCAACGGAAAAAAGATGGGCGAAGCTTTTGGCGAAATGCTCTTTACTCATTTTGGCTTATCTGGCCCCATTATTTTAACTCTGAGCCGCATTGCCGTAACAGAACTTCAGCAAAACAACAAGGTTGAAATTACTATTGACTTAAAACCTGCACTTGACGAGCAAAAACTCGATTTACGTCTTCAACGCGATTTAAACGAACATGGTAAAAAGAAGCTGGTGAATACTTTTAAACTCTGGCTTCCATCAAAACTGATTCCAGCTGTTTTAAATTACCTTAAAATTGATGGCGATAAAGATTGTCATCAGGTTTCGGCTAAAGAAAGAAAACAAATTAGGTATTTAATGAAAAACTTACCATTCAAGGTAAGCAATTATCGCAGTTTTAAAGAAGCCATTATAACAGCCGGAGGAATTCCCACCAATGAGATTACAGCTAAAAATATGGAGTCAAAATTGATAAAAGGACTGCATTTTGCCGGAGAGGTAATTGATTTGGATGCCGAAACAGGTGGATATAATCTGCAGATAGCCTACTCCACGGGTTGGGTAGCCGGAAACTGTTAACCCAACTTCACCTCCAGAATATGTTTGGTTCTTTTAGTTATTTTAAACCGGTCATCAATCCGATGGCCGGCAATCCAAACAATATCTTCACCTGAAATAGCAATCCAGGTTTCCTCTTTATCAGCTAATGAGAATTTGTTATCAATAAAGAAATCGCTCACCTTTTTATACTGACTCATACCCAAAGGCATAAAACGATCTCCCTCCTGCCACTTTCGAAACAACAAAGGTAAATCCACTAAGTCAGCATCCAGATGAATTAACCGGGGATTTGTCGAAAACGAAAAATCACCAGGCTTTGTATAAATTTTAGCCTCTACTTTAATAGGTAAGTCAGTTTCTCCTTCTTCTAACCAGAAATGATCAACCGTAATATCCTCTATAGGCATCACCAACAAATTATGGCGATCTTTTATCAAACGATGTGTCTCACTGAAAAACTGCTTCCCACTAATTCCATCCAAATGACAAACTACATCGTCAACAACCGAAGCATTAAATCCATATGGGCGCAACACTTCAAATAAAATAGTTTTCTTTTCAGCATACAGATTCAGTTTTGAAATTGGAATCAGAACTTTATCATGTTCATCCACCAAAACCTCTGCATTAAAGCGCTCAACTACCTCTTGAAGCAACATTTCTGCTTCTTGCAGGTGCTCCATATTATTAAGCATAGTTCTGAAAAAAGACGGATTCATTTGCTCCAAAACCGGAATTACTTCATGCCTGATCTTATTACGCAAGTATTTAACATCGGAATTTGAACTATCGTATCTGAAAGGAATCTGATATTGATTACAATACTCTTCAATCTGATGACGTGAAAAATCCAACAATGGACGTAACACATTTCCGTTGCGATACTGAATACCGGACAAGCCTTTTACACCAGTGCCTCTTACCAGATTTAAAAAGAATGTTTCGATAGAATCATTACCATGATGTCCGGTTATCAAAGCCTCAAATTGATGGTCATCCATCAAAGAATTAAACCAATCATAACGCAACTCGCGAGCTGCCATTTCAATGGATACCTTATTTTCTTTGGCGTAATAATTCGTATCAAAGCTCTTGATGTAAAGCTTTATTTCGTGTTGTTCGCAATATTCTTCAACCAATTGTTGATCACCATCAGACTCTTCCCCTCTCAAATTAAAATTACAGTGAGCCGCACTAATATTGATTCTGCGATTTTTTAATAAATGAAGCAAAGCCATCGAATCAGCACCACCGCTTACTGCAACCAAAACGGCTTGATGAACAGATAATCCGCATTTATCTTCAAGTATTTTCAGTACATTTCGAGGAGTAAGGTCCAACATTATTTTTCGATATTAAATACTTTCATAATGGCTGAGGCTTTTAAAAGACACTCGTCGTACTCTTTTTGAGCATCCGACTGCCCTGTAATAGCGCCACCAACCATAAATGACATGTATTGTCTTTTAGCATTGTAAAGAACACTGCGAATTACCACATTCAAATCAAAATCACCTTCAGGAGTTACATACCCAACTGATCCACTATACAAGCCACGCTTGGTTTGTTCATATTCTTCAATCAGTTTCATAGCATTAATTTTAGGAGCTCCGGTCATTGATCCCATTGGAAACGAAGCTTTGATAGCATCTAACCAACTTGCATCTTTTCGTAACTCAGCCGAAATGGTTGAAATCATCTGGTGTACTTGCTTAAATGAATAAATACCACAAAGCTCATCGACCTTAACGGATCCTCGCTCAGCAACTTTTGAAAGGTCATTACGCACTAAATCACAGATCATAATATTCTCGGCCCGTTCTTTAACTGAATGCGACAAATAATCTTTATTCGCTTTGTCAATAAACGGATTATTATCTCTGGGTGAAGTTCCTTTAATTGGTTGTGAAATTATTCTGGAACCTTCCTTTTTCAAATACCTTTCAGGAGAAGCTCCCATTAAAAACTTATCGTGATATTTTACAAATGAAGAAAAAGGTGTTGGAGACACTTCTTTTAATCGTTGATAAACACACTGAGGAGTAATCTGAATCTCATTGGCAAAGAATTCCATACAATAATTCAGCTCATAAACATCTCCTCTTTGAATGTGCCATTGAATTTTTTCAATAGCCTCCAAATACTCTTTATGCGAAACCTGATGATTTAGCTTTACCTCGCCATAATCAACTTCTGATTCATCACAATATCTTAAATCACCAATAAACTCATTAACCGATGCTTCATCATCATATTCATCCAGATAACCAACTGTCCATGTTTTATTATCATACAAAAACAAATATCTAGGTCGAAAGAAATATACATCAGGCAATTCTATCTTATCGGGATGAGTCGAAGTCAGATCTTCAAAGCGATTTTTAATATCATATGATAAAAAACCAAGTATCCAATCTTTATACTTATCATGAAATAGCTGAACCTGAGCAAGGTCATCCTTGCAATCGCCAACACTTTGCAGACCTGCTATAAAATCGTAATGACGAGATGCGTTGACCACCTCCGGAGACACAAATCCATTACTATCTAAAATCACACCCGCACCCTCATTACGGGTAGCCTGACAAATGAGCCTTTTAAATTCAACATCATCCTTTGGATGTATTTCGAAGTACTTTCGCATTCTGCAAAAATAATAAATATTTAGCCAGCCAATCATCAAGCTATATGAAAATAAAAAAGCACCCCATTTGAGGTGCTTTCCAAACATATTTTTGAATAAATTAGTTATTTCCTAAGTACTCAGCAATACCTTCTTGTGTAGCAGATAATCCTTTATCTCCTTTGTGCCAGTTAGCAGGGCAAACTTCTCCGTTTTCTTCAAAGAACTGAAGTGCATCAACCATACGAATAGCCTCGTCAACACTACGACCTAATGGCATATCATTTACTACCTGATGACGAACGATACCTTCTTTATCGATTAAGAATAATCCACGATAAGCTTGTGGTGTTCCTGCAAAAACGATTTGACCATCTTCGTTATAGTCATATTCTCCGGCTAAAACATCATAGTTTTCAGAGATAGTCATGCTACTATCAGCAATCAAAGGATACTTCACTCCTTTAATACCACCTTCTTTAGGTTCTGTTTGCAACCACTTCCAGTGAGAAAATTCTGAATCAACCGAAACACCAATAACTTCAACGCCACGGCTTTCAAATTCAGCAATCTTATCCTGAAATGCAATAATTTCGGTAGGACAAACAAAAGTAAAATCGGCAGGATAGAAATAAAGTACTACATATTTCTTACCTAAGAATTGATCCAAAGAGTAGTTTTCAACAATTTCGCCACCATTTACAACAGCACTGGCGCTAAATGATGGAGCTTTCTTTCCAACTAATACAGCCATAATTATATTTTTTAAATGTTAATTAATATTTTATCTAAATCAGAGTTAATTTTAATCCAATATCTAAACTATCATATAAATTGTTTGATATCCGGGAACTCTCTTCAAACAAAACAGTATTGCTGTTGTTCAACGATGAGTGTTATTTTTTTGCTACTAATTCTGATATTTTCACAATAACTTCTGTTGCTTTAATCATGCTCTGAACTGGCACAAACTCAAACCTTCCATGAAAGTTATGCCCACCCGCAAAAATATTGGGTGTTGGCAAGCCCATATATGATAAACGAGCTCCGTCAGTTCCTCCCCTTATGGGTTTTACATTAGGTTCAATTCCTAACTCCTTCATGGCTTGCTCTGCAAAATCTACTACATGCATTACAGGTTCCACCTTCTCACGCATATTATAGTATTGATCTTTCATCTCAATTTCAGCAGTACCCTCGCCATATTCCGAATTAATTTTATTAATAAGATGGTCTAATTCTTTCTTTCGATCTTCAAAACGATCACGCTTAAAATCGCGAATGATATACATCATTTCGGTTTTTTCCACATCACCATTGAATGACATTAAATGATAAAAACCTTCATAACCTTCAGTATGCTCAGGCGTTTCATGACGAGGTAACATGGTCATAATTTGATTAGCTATGCGAATAGAGTTACGCATTTTTCGTTTGGCATATCCCGGATGCACCATACGACCATGGATGGTTAATTTAGCATAGGCAGCATTGAAATTTTCAAACTCTAACTCTCCAATTTCAGAACCATCCATTGTGTAGGCAAATTCAGCACCAAACTTTTCCACATCAAAATGATCAGCACCGGCACCTATTTCTTCATCCGGAGTAAAACAAATACGAATTTTACCGTGTTTGATTTCAGGATGAGCCAGTAAATATTCCATCGCCGTAACTATTTCAGTTACTCCGGCTTTATCATCAGCACCTAATAATGTTGTTCCGTCGGTTACAATTAAATCCTGTCCTTTGTATTTTTCAACCTCAGGAAAATCAGAAACTGTAAGCGTAATATCCTGCTCTTTGTTTAAAAGAATATCTCCTCCCTGATAATTTTCAATAACACGAGGTTTAACATGGCGCCCACTAAAATCAGGACTAGTATCCATATGTGCTATGAATCCAATAACAGGAATATCTCCTTCAACTGTAGCTGGAACGGTGGCCATAACATAACCATTATCATCCACTTCCACTTCACTCAGTCCAATTGATTTTAATTCTTCCACCAACTTTTCGGCAAATTTCATCTGCCCCGGTGTTGATGGTGTTAATCCTGTATCTGTATCAGATTGGGTGTCTATTTTTACATAACCCAAAAATCGTTGTAATAAATTATCCATTATATTAAGTTGTTACTGTTTAACATCGTCTGATTTGTAAATAAAACCTAAGCGTTTTCCCGTCCTCATTTGTGAGTTCAAAATCTCATCATTCATCTGCATCATCGAAATAATTTTCATGTCATCATATGGAGGAACCAACAGGTCAAATTCCAAGGCATAAAGAACGGCTGTTTCCACAATCTTAAGCCAGTTATCTTCATCTAACACAGAAGTTCCAAAATGATTGATTCCTGTTCCTTTTTGTCTTTTACCTTCAACAAAATAATGCCCGTCTTTATTAATAAAAACTCGGGCAATCAGATATCCTAAATCATTAAGCCGGTTATACCGGAATGAATCGTGCAGGAAGTTATAGATATTAATAACCCCACAAAAAGAATTAGTAACGTCTGATTTAACATACTCGCTTTTCCACACTTCATGATCGCGATCAAAAACAAAAGCATTGGTATGCATCTGAAAAACTAAAACATCACCCGCCACCTTTAACTGCACAACAAACTCTCCTTTATCGGTGTAGTTCAGTTCAAGACGTTGATCTTTAGGATTTATCTGCGGATTATAAATATCCACCGCCTTTTTTAAAACGTCTTTTAGAATTTCGAAATACTTATGAGTTGATGCAAAAACATCTTGCTTCACTACAGCTTTGGTATTCAGCAATTGCACAATAGACTGTGAAACTTCATTTTTTTGACTCATGATTAACGGTTTTAATCAACTCTATAAATAAAGGCAAAAAAAAGAGAAATCAAAATGATTTCTCTCTCTATATAACTTAGTTTGCTTATTAATATGCTTTTGCAAATAATACTCTTTTCTTAGAAGGCTTACCTGTTACCATGCAAACTCCATCTTCATCAGGTTGATCTAATGGAATACAACGAATAGTAGCCTTTGTTTCGTTTTTAATCTTCTCTTCTGTTTCTGGAGTACCATCCCAGTGAGCCAAAATAAAACCGCCTTTTTCTTCCAGAACTTTCTTAAACTCATCGTATGTTTCAACCGGAGTAGTGGTTTCAGCTCTAAAATCTATTGCCTTCTTATAAATATTCTCTTGAATCTGATCCAACAAATCAGCAATATGAGCATCAATACCTTCCAATGGAACAGTTTCTTTTGATAAGGTATCACGACGAGCAACCTCAACAGTTCCATTTTCAATATCACGTGGCCCAATAGCTAAACGAACTGGTACACCTTTTAATTCGTACTCAGCAAATTTCCAACCTGGTTTTTTATTATCGCTAAAATCAAATTTAACATCAATACCACGTCCTATCAATTTCTTCCTGATATCTTCAGCTACCACTTTAATTTTCTCCAGTTCTTCATCTTTACGATAAATTGGAACAATTACTACCTGGAATGGAGCCAATTTTGGAGGCAATACCATTCCATTATCATCGGAGTGTGCCATAATTAAAGCACCCATCAAACGAGTTGATACTCCCCATGAAGTTGCCCAAACATAATCTTCTTTCCCTTCTTTATTGGCAAACTTCACATCAAAAGCTTTAGCAAAATTCTGACCTAAGAAGTGTGACGTACCTGACTGTAAGGCTTTTCCATCCTGCATTAAAGCTTCAATAGTATAAGTCTCTAATGCACCAGCAAAACGCTCACTTGCAGTTTTTAATCCTTTGATAACCGGCACAGCCATATATTTTTCAGCAAAATCGGCGTACACTCCAATCATTGTTTCAGTTTCCTCAATTGCTTCTTGCTTGGTTGAATGAGCTGTATGCCCTTCTTGCCATAAAAATTCAGCTGTCCTCAGGAATAAACGAGTACGCATCTCCCAACGAACCACATTAGCCCATTGATTACACTTGATTGGCAAATCGCGATACGACTGAATCCAGTTTTTATATGTATTCCAGATAATAGTCTCTGAGGTTGGTCGAACAATTAGCTCTTCTTCCAGCTTAGCTTCCGGATCAACCACTACACCATCACCATTCGGATCATTCATTAAACGGTAGTGAGTAACAACAGCACATTCTTTTGCAAACCCTTCAACATGATCGGCCTCTTTACTAAAGAATGATTTTGGAATAAAAATGGGGAAGTAAGCATTCTCATGCCCTGTTTCTTTAAACATGCGATCTAATTGAGCCTGCATTTTTTCCCAAATGGCGTATCCATAAGGCTTGATTACCATACATCCACGAACAGCCGAATTCTCAGCTAGATCCGCTTTTAACACAAGGTCGTTGTACCATTGTGCATAACTTTCACTTCTAGGCGTTAACACTTTTGCCATATCTATTCACTTATATTATTCCAAATTCTTGTAAGATGCACAAAATAACAAAATTTCAACCAAAACATTAGGCAGTTAAGTGCCTTTTTTTTAATCTTGCTTCAGCATTCAAATACGCTTAAACAAAAAAGCAGGGGAACAATTAATAATAATTTTTAGCTTTTTTTGCAATTTTTAAATTAATGGTACGCTTTTTGCTCAATTTTAAGTAAATAAACCGTTCAACTATTGGAGGAATCATTATGCGTTCAAAGCCATTCATAAGCCTTATTTTACTGTCATTTCTTGCAGCATGTAGCTCAACAAAATGGAATGATAGCAGTTACTTTCAGGATGATTTGTATTACAGTCCTAATGAAGAACCTTTAACCGTCTCTAACAAGTATGTGCCGGTTCAAGCTGATGCCAATGTACAAAAGCAGGACGAAAAAGATTTTGAACAGCTCAAATACGAATACGAGAAATCGGAATTAGCACAAGATGAAAATCGCAATTTCTCGCAAATTCAAACTGAATACCTTACGCTTCTAGGCAATGATTCAATAACAGAGGTTGATTCATTACTTTATTACAATGAAGAAACAGGTTATTGGGTAGATGGCTTCCAAGGCTCAAAAATGGATCAGAATTATGCTGAACGATTGATAAAATTCCATGGCCCATTTACAGGTATTCCATACGGATCGCCATTGTTCAACGACATAGTATTCATGAATACCTATGATTGGAATGTTTATGTAGACGGGAATTATGCCTATATGATACCTACGTGGAGTAATCCAATTTACAACGATTACATGTTTAATTACGGTATGAACAGAAACCCTTGGAGCTGGAACTTCTCCTTTTATTGGGGTTGGGGATATTCTTCATGGGGTTGGGGATGGCCTTATTATGGCGGTTACTGGGACCCTTTGTATAGTTGGGGTGGCTGGTATGGTGGCTGTGGTTGGTACAACTACCCTCCATATTACTGTGGTGGTTGGTATGGTGGTGGAGGTTATTATCCTCCATACGGTGGCGGAGGCTCAATTGGGCGCCCCAGAGAATATCGTCCACGAGGCATGAATTACGCCACGAGCAGATCGGGAAGCAGAGCAGCCAGTACATCAAGAACTTCCAGCCAACTAAAAAATACAAGAAACACAATCAGCAGAGATGCTTATACAAGAGGTAATACACGAGTTTCGTATAACGATAGAAACCAAAGAGTAATTACCAATACCAATACCGGAAGAACCTATACAAGAGGTGCTACAGGTACAACTAAGAGTACAGATGCAAGGGTAAGTTCTACAAGAACCACCCGAAGGAGTTATTCACCTTCAAATAATTACACCAGCTCATCCAGAGCTAGTTACAACCGAAACAGTAATTACACACGAACTTCTTCATCGAGTGCCCGAAACAGTACAAGCGCAAGAACTTCAAGCAGTTCGCCTAGCAGGTATTCAAGTGCTACCAGAAGCTCTTCATCACGATCGAGCTATACACCTGCTCGTTCATCAAGTAGCAGTAGGAGTTCGTATACTCCTTCGAGTTCAAGTTCAAGAAGCAGTTATAGTAGCAGTAGTTCAAGAAGCTCTCGTAGCAGTTATAGCTCAAGTAGTAGCAGCTCAAGAAGCTCCAGTTCGGGATCTAGTTCAAGAAGCAGCTATAGCGGATCCAGCTCAAGAAGTTATAGCGGCGGATCGTCGGGAGGCGGATCAAGAAGTAGTGGCAGTTCAAGAAGCTCAGGTGGATCGAGCCGTAGCGGCGGTAGAAGATAAAACTTAACCAAAACTCTAATTTATAAAATCATGAAAAAGTTATCTTATATACTTTCATTAGGCTTATTATGTCTATCTGTAAACCTAAGCGCCCAAACATTAGACGATGCCTTACGTTTTAACAAAAGAGAATTAACAGGTACTGCACGGTCGATGGGAATGGCCAATGCATTTGGTGCACTGGGAGGTGATTTAAGCGCAATAAGCATAAATCCAGCAGGTATTGCTGTATACAGAAGCTCAGAATTTGCTTTTACACCATCATTCTCATTTAATAGAAGTGAATCTGATTTTAAACAATTCTCAGGTACCGAGGATGAATACAGCTTTCCATTTAATCAGATTGGAGGAGTAGCTACCTCTCAAACCTTAAGAGAAAAAAAGGAAGGTGTTGTGAGTACTCATTTTGGTTTTACTTATAACAGAACAGCCGATTTCAATAACAAAATGAACTCTCAGATGGGAGTTGGTATAACAGACGAGTACTTGCCTGATGGTATTGTTGCCAATACTCTTTTAACAAACATAATGCTTGAAGCCAATGGGTACACTCCTGGAGCAATGACTGATAGAGCATACTTTGCTTACGAAAACTATTTAATTGATCCTCTTTTCGAGGGTTCAACAGAATATTTTAGTCATTACGAAATTGTTACCGACAACGATGATGGAACCAGTACCATTGCCTACCGAAATCCCAACGGGATTAATCAGAACTTTCTTATTGAGCAAAGCGGATACTCAGGTGAATACGGATTTACATTGGGAGCTAATATTAGCAATAAATTACTTTTAGGCGGTTCTATCAACTTTCAATCTTTTAGATTTGAAGAACGAAAAACCTTTAGAGAAATAAATGTCTTTGGCTTTGATCCTGCTTACAATACCGATCTTGATTATTACGACGCTTATTCAAATTTAAAACAAGATGGATTTGGAATTAACGGTAAAGTAGGATTAATCCTGAACCTGCACCCTGTGCGAATTGGAGCCTCTTTTCACTCACCCACCTTTTATAGCATTACTGAAGATTATTACGACGGTATTCGTTCCTACTACTTAAATTACGATCAATACTATAGTGAATCAGATATTGGTACCTTTGAATACAATTATCGTACTCCATACCGGGCACAAGGTAGTGTAGCTTTTGTACTTGGTAAAATCGCCCTACTCTCTTTAGATTACGAAATGACTGATAACAAATCATCAAAAATTACATCTGAAGGAAGATATGTTTCAGATTTCGAACTTTTGAATCAAGAAATAAAAGAATACTTTAAATTAAGTCACGATGTAAAAGCTGGTTTTGAGATTAAGCCCGTTCCTTACTTCTCAATTAGAGGTGGAGCAGCCTACCTTGATTCTCCCTTTAAAGATGACATGGTTGATGTTAAAATGGATAAATGGATGTTTACCGGAGGCATTGGCTTTAGAGCAAAGAGCTTCTTCTTTGATGCAGCCTATGCCATGACGATGTATGACGACAGCTACTTCCTACATACGGATAATACCATTTGGGAAGGAGTATATTTTGATGAGCCAATCAATATTTCGAATAAAAGACATCAGGCTTCCTTTACTTTTGGATGGAAGTTTTAGAATTTCAGTTGTTAAAGATTAGAGGCTAGAAGCTAGATTAAAAATATATGCTACAGAAAACGAATCGGACATCCGGTTCGTTTTTTTATTGCCATCTAAAATGATGCAAACTATTTAATTAAATATTATTTCCAATCAATACATATAGGTTAAAAAAGCGAAGTCAGTACTAAGTATGTATGTTGGTGCGCACCAACATACATACTTAGTGCTTACCTCACTCGAGCGAGGTACGCACCAATTAAAAGTGAGGTGCGCACCTTCTGCAGCCCTTATCCGCATTGAGGTACAGAAACAAAAAAACTCAAACAAGGGTAAATCTGATCTTGATTTTTATTTATCAATAATTATAAGGAAACAAAAAAAAAGAGGAAGCTCACAGAACTTCCTCTCTCTTTATATATTGAGTAATCATATACTAGATAATCATACCAGCTGCAACAGTTTCATTCGTTGCTTCATCAACTAAAATTAAACTACCGGTATTACGGTTTCTGCTGTATGAATCAAAGAATAATGGCTTAGTGGTACGCACTTTAATACGTGCTATATCATTCATTCCAATTTCTTTATCTTCTTCGTTTTTCTCAAGGGTATTGATGTTCATTTTGTACGACACTTCAGTTACCATGGCACGTGCCTCTGCTGAAGTATGACGAATAACATATTTGCCTCGTGGTACCAACTTACGCTCATTGAACCAGCAAACCATCACATCTATATCCTGGCTTGATGTTGGTTTTGATCCGTTATTGGATTTCACCAACATATCTCCCCTGCTAATATCAATATCATCTTCTAATGTGATAGAAACCGACTGAGGCGCAAATCCAACCTCCAGCGACTCCTCCATCATATCAATACTTTTCACTTTTGAAGTGAATCCACTAGGCAATACACTTACTTCATCACCTAATTGAACAGCACCCGATGCAATACGTCCGGCATAACCACGATAATCGGGCCAGTCAGCAGATTGCGGGCGAACCACATATTGAACAGGAAAACGGAAATCATCGTGATTAATATCACTACTGATATGAATATTTTCCAACAAGTACATTAATGTTGGCCCATCATACCAATCCATTGATTCTGAACGATCAACCACATTATCACCTTTTAATGCACTAATGGGTACAAATCGAATATCTTTAACTGAAAGTTTTGATGAAACAGCATCAATATCAGCTTTAATCTTCTCAAATGTTTCCTGGTTATAGTCAACCAAATCCATTTTATTGATACAGAAGATTACGTGTGGTATTTGCAACAAAGATGCAATAAAGGCATGTCGCAGAGTTTGTTCTAATACTCCATGACGTGCATCCACCAAAATCAAGGCCACATTAGCAGTACTGGCTCCGGTAACCATGTTACGGGTATACTGAATATGTCCCGGAGTATCGGCAATAATAAATTTACGTTTTGGAGTAGCAAAATAACGGTAAGCCACATCAATGGTGATACCCTGCTCACGCTCCGACTTTAAACCATCGGTTAATAAAGCTAAGTTCACATCCTCGTGACCAGAACGTTCGCTAACACGTTCAATAGCTTCCATCTGATCTTCGAAAATTGCTTTACTATCGTATAACAATCTTCCAATTAAAGTACTTTTACCATCATCCACGCTACCAGCAGTGGTGAATCGTAAAAGCTCCATATCTAAATATCCTGATTCTTTTCCGGACATAATATTGTGTTTTTCTGATTATACAAGTTTAGAAATATCCTTCGCGCTTACGGTCTTCCATGGCTGATTCCGACCTTTTATCGTCAGCTCGCCCTCCACGCTCAGTTGTACGTGTTGCTGCCACTTCAAGAATAATATCCTCAATAGTATTGGCTGTTGATAATGTTAAACCGGTACAGGTAACATCACCAATAGTACGACAACGTACGTCTTTCATTTCTAACTTCTCAGTATCTTTCAATTGCATACATGGCTCATTCGCCATCCAAACACCGTCGCGATTAAACACTTCTCGTTTGTGAGTAAAGTATAAGCTTGGCAACTCAATCTCCTCCATGTAAATATACTGCCAAACATCCATCTCAGTCCAGTTACTGATAGGGAACACACGGAAGTGTTCTCCCATATTTTTGCGTCCGTTAAACAGATTCCACAACTCAGGACGCTGATTTTTTGGATCCCACTGACCAAATTCATCACGATGTGAAAAGAAACGTTCTTTAGCGCGTGCTTTTTCCTCATCACGACGACCACCTCCCATTGCTGCGTCGAACTTATTATTTTCAATGGCATCTAACAAGGTTACTGTTTGCAACTTGTTACGACTTGCGTTGAATCCTTTTTCCTCCACTACTTTTCCTTCATCAATGGAGTCCTGAACCAAAGCAACAATACATTTGGTACCTGTTTCCTCCATCACGCGGTCGCGATATTCGATTGTTTCGGGAAAGTTATGTCCGGTATCGATATGCATTAATGGAAATGGCACCTTGGCAGGCCAAAATGCTTTACGAGCAAGGTGAAACATAACGATTGAGTCTTTCCCGCCAGAAAACAACATCACAGGATTCTCGAATTGAGCAGCCACTTCTCTGATAACGAAAATAGATTCTGCTTCTAATTCTTTAAGGTGATTTATCCGGTATTTATCCATGATAAGTTTTAAAATTTTCCTACTATAATTAAAGCCTTTGTCAGCTCAGTGGCCGATCGTTGCAAAAACGACCGCAAATGTAATGAATATTGAGAGATTTTGAAAATTTAAGATAATGGTTTTCAGTAACCAATCCCTATAAAAAAAGGGTGCTTTCCGGCACCCTTTTGAATCTCTAATACATATCTTTCAGATCGTTCTGTTCGAAACTTTTATTGTACTGTGTCATGGCCCTTAGACTCATTCCAACGTTGGAGAATCCTCCATCGTGGAAAAGGTTTTGCATTGTTACCTTTCTTGTTAAATCCGAGAACATCGTAATACAGTAATTGGCACAATCCATTGCATCAGCATTTCCAAGCGGAGACATACGTTCAGAAAAATCGATCAAACCATCAATTCCTTTTACTCCACTACCAGCAGTAGTTACTGTTGGCGATTGAGAAATGGTATTAACACGCACTTTACGCTCGCGTCCGTAAATATAACCGAAGCTACGTGCAATAGATTCCAACAATGCTTTCGCATCTGCCATATCATTGTATCCATAAAAAGTACGCTGTGCAGCTACATAGCTTAAAGCCATAACAGAACCCCACTCGCTAATAGCGTCCATTTTAAAACCTACTTGCAACACCTTATGGAAGGAGATAGCAGAAATGTCAAGTGTTTTATTTAAATAGTTATAATCAAGATCATGGTATACACGTTTCTTACGAACATTCAATGACATACCGATAGAGTGTAATACGAAGTCAATTTTACCACCTAACACTTCCATTGACTTTGCAAATACATTCTCAAGATCAGCAACATTAGTTGCATCCGCAGGAATAATTTCAGCATTTAATTTTTTGCCAAGATCCACAACTTCTCCCATTCTACAAGCAACGGGTGTGTTTGACAAAGTAATCTGGGCACCTTCTTCAACTGCCCTTTCAGCCACTTTCCATGCTATAGACATGTCATTAAGTGCTCCGAAAATAATACCTCTTTTTCCTTTTAAAAGATCAAATCCCATATCAGTTTATTTTTGAGCGCACAAATATATAGTATATGTTGCACAACACAAGTTACAGTTTAAAAAATTTATACTTCGTTCAGCTTAAATTAACAAACAGAGTTAAATTTAGTTCTTACAATTTATGAAGCTATGTTCAGTTTTTCAATAAAATACGTGCATTTTCCATAGCTGCATCCGACAAAGTTGAACCACTCAACATCTTTGCCACTTCTACAACTCTTTCTTCGTGGGTAAGTTTTTTTATTTGAGATACTGTTGTATGCTCATTATCGGTTTTAAATACTTTATAATGATGACTTCCTTTAACAGTGATTTGTGGCAAGTGAGTAATACTCACAACCTGCATAGCCTTAGCCATCTCAGCCATTATCACACCCATTTGATCAGCTACCTCACCTGATACTCCTGTATCTATCTCATCAAAAATAATAGTCGGCAATCCTTTAGCAGAAGAAAGTAATGACTTGATACTAAGCATTACTCTTGACATCTCCCCTCCTGATGCTACTTTATTTATGGCTGATGGCGATCCGTTTTTATTTCCGGAGAATAAAAACTCAACATGATCAATCCCATAAGGTAAATAATCTTCAGTCGCATTCATTTGCACCACAAAATTAGCATGTGGCATACCTAAAGCATGCAATTGTTTTTCAACTGTTGACTTAACAAGTGGAAGTACCTTCTTTCTGGAATCAGACAACTTTTTTGCTTTTTGTTTAAGTAGCTTTTCCAGGTCTGTTAATTTCTTATTGAGTTGATTCAACTCTTCGTCAAAGAAATTAATTTTATCTAATTGCGATTGCAGATTATCCTTCAATTCTATCAATTCAGAAATACTTTCGATATGATGTTTTTTCTGAAGACTATATATTAAGTCAAGCCTATCCTGAACCTTTTGAATTTGAAGTGGATCGTATTCCAAATCTTCAACACGAGTACCTAAATCATCTGCCAGATCCTTTAAATCGAGGTATGCCGACTCAATGCGTTGAGCTACTTCTTCACCATCATGCAAAAACGACTCTATCTTTTGAATTTTAGCCAAAGCATCCCTTAACGAATCCACCACCATTCTAGGTTCTTCAGTTAACGCATTTGTTACCTCAGCCAAATTTACCTTTATCTCCTCTACATGCGACAATTCCTGCAACTGCTTTTCAAGCTCTTCTAACTCACCTTCAACAAGGTTAGCCTCATCTAATTGTACAAACTGAAACTGAAGGTAATCTAAATCGTCTTTTTGCTTATTATTCTCTTCTATAAGCTCGTCAATTTGATTTTTTACAGTCTTGTACTCTTTATACGATTTATGGTAATCACTCTGCAGCGAACGGTTATCAGCAACAGCATCAACCACCATTCTTTGAAATCCAACATCATCTAATAAGAGATTCTGATGCTGAGAATGAACATCAATCAATTTTGAGCCAATATCTTTTAAAAACTGAAGATTAACAGGTGTATCGTTTACAAAAGCTCTGGATTTACCTGATGGTAAAATTTCCCTACGAATAATAGTATCTTCTTCAAAGTCAACATCATTATTCTCAAAAACTTCTCTCAGGCCGTTATTGCCCACAAAAAATTCCCCTTCTACCACACATTTTTTCTCTCTGTTTAAAAGAGCATTTAAGTCACTTCGATTACCCAATATTAAGGATAATGCCCCCAGCAATACAGATTTTCCGGCACCCGTTTCACCAGTTATAACCGTTAAACCGTTTTCGAGGTTAATATTAACCTTATCAATTAGTGCATAATTTGATATAGAAAGAGACTTGAGCATATTTTAATTACTACTTAACTTATCGTACTTTTTACTATTTGCAGGGTCAACTTCTTGCAACACTTGAATTGCATTGTTTTTTTCCATGGAGAATGACTCTTCAAAAATCTTAACTAACTCATCGCTTTTAGCGGTAAAAAACACCTGCATAAAAAAAGATCCCGGACGTTGTCGATAAACCTTTCGAAGATCCTCGAGGCTTTTTAATATTTCAGCCCGTCCCTCTTCTGGTTTTTCATTCATTATGTCCAATCCTTTTCGATGATATGTGTACATTGTTTTTCGCAAAGGACGGTGATATTCATTTAAAATATTTTCGGTTAACCAATAACGGTTACGCTGACTATCAAACGACTTCCATCCTGCAAAACTAGATCCCTGCGCCTGATTAACAATCTGTTCGGCTTGTCTGAAATAGTCCGTTCCTCCATTGGATGAAAACGAATCATAATCCATTCCTAAAATTATATAGGCATAATAGGCCAACACCCCAACCAGATTAGAATCGAATGAGTTAGGATTAAAAACCAGAGGTTCAAACTCCACATATTTAAAATGAAGATCCTGATCCTGATGGTTAAATATAACTGTATAATAAGACGAGTTATAAACCGGACGACGAGCTTGTATTTGAATAGAAGCTCTGAATTCATCCACCGAAATCATTTCGGCAACATTAATCATGATATTACAATCAATGCGCTCTTCGGGTTTAAAAACATCATTGGTCCAGTTTTGGTTATTCATAAATTCTCTGATGGCCGTCTGCAATGTTTCAAACACCTTTTTATTTGATCCCTGAATACTAGGCGAAACCACCTGAACAGCGCACTGAAATTCCTGGGCCTTTATCTGAAAGCCAGTAATAAGAAGAAATAGTACAACAATAACTCGTAACATATAACTATGTTTTAAATGATTATTTCATTAAGCGTTCCATCTCGTCAATAATATCACTCGCCACTTCCGCTTTAGATTTCAACGAAAAATCTATCTTCTTATTTTGTTTATTGATAATTGTAATCTTATTAGTATCAACATTAAAGCCGGCACCACTATCTTGTAAACTATTCAAAACAATCATATCCAGATTTTTGGACTCCAGCTTTTTAAGAGCATTCTGTTGTTCATCATTGGTTTCCAAGGCAAATCCAACCAATAACTGCTTCTCATTTTTAACCGATCCTAATGCCTTGGCAATATCTACCGTTGATTTTAACTCTATTGATAATGTGTCGGATTTTCGCTTCATCTTTTGATCTGCCGGAGCAGCCGGAGTATAATCCGCAACAGCCGCCGACATAATTGCCACATCACTATTGGGAAACACCTTAACACATGCTTCATGCATTTCTGCAGCACTTACCACATCAAGCCGCTTAATTCCTGCATGATTACATTTTAAGCTACTGGGCCCACTAACAAGTGTTACCTCTGCTCCTCTTGCAGCCAATTCTTCGGCAATGGCAAAACCCATCTTACCCGACGAGTAATTTCCAATGAAACGCACAGGATCAATCTTTTCATGAGTTGGTCCTGCAGTTACCAATACTTTTTTACCAACTAGCTTTTTAGATGCTTTTTTTTTAAAGTAAGCATTCAGGTTTTCCACTATCTCTTCCGGTTCAGCCATTCTACCTTTACCCACCAGTCCACTAGCCAATTCTCCTGCTCCAGGCTCAATCAACATATTACCATATGAACGTAACAGTTCCATATTACGGGTAGTTGAAGGATGTTTATACATATCCAAATCCATGGTTGGAGCCACAAACACCGGACATCGGGCAGAAAGATAGGTAGTGATAAGCAAATTATCAGCTATACCATTGGCCATCTTACCCATTGTATTAGCAGTTGCCGGAGCCACAATCATGGCATCAGCCCATAAACCGGTATCAACATGACTATTCCAATCTCCATTTTCAGGATTGTAAAACTCAACTAAAATAGGACGTTTTGATAAAGTTGCCATGGTTAAAGGAGTAATAAACTCCTTTGCCATTTTCGTCATCAAAACCTGTACTTCAGCGCCCTCCTTAACCAGTAAACGAGTTAAATGAGCACATTTATAGGCAGCAATACCACCGGAAATTCCAAGAATAAACTTTTTACCTTTTAGCATACCCTAAAATAAAAAAAGATAAAAGAAGTTACAGCCTCCTTTTATCTTTATTTTAATATCATTAAAACCGGATTGATTAGAAATTATTCGCCGGCTTCTGTTTTATCCGGATTGCGATGATAAACATTACCATCAACAAATTCCTGAGCAGCAATACAAACTGGCTTTGGTAAGCGCTCATAGAATCGAGAAATCTCAATCTGCTCACGGTTTTCAAAAACCTCTTCCAGGTTATCAGTGTAAGATGCAAACTCCTGAAGTTTCTTATTCAGTTCATCCTTCATCTCAGAGCTGATCTGATTAGCACGTTTGGCAATTACCACCACCGACTCATAAATATTGTCAGTATCTTGTGATAACACGTTTTTATCCCATGTAATGGTAGAAACCGGTGCACTCGTCTTTTTGTAATCGATTGACATATCTATTTCTGATTTATTATACTTCTTCTTTATTATATCCTTCTAGCATTGATTCTGAATCGCTCAGAATTTTATCCGCTCGTCTTTTATACTTTCCTTCCGGAAACTCATTCACAAATGTGTAATATTCATCAATGGCATCGCGTAATCTATCTACTTTCTTTTCCTCTACACTTTTAACAGCCTGAATATATTTTGACTCCAAAATAAGAAATGATAATTCTTCGCGATATTTAGTATCTGGAAAATCTTTTAAACTATTCTGAGCCGCAATTACAGCCGACATATAGTTGTTACCCATGTAATCACCCAAATCGTAATATAACTTGGCATTCAGGTACGACTTATATACTAATTTATCACGCAACTCATCCATTAACAAAGTAGCCTCCTCAACCCTAGAGCTATTCGGATACATATTTATAAACAACTGAAACTCCTGAATTGCTTGTTCGGTAGGAGTTTGATCCAACCGAGGCTTAGGTGACATATTATAATAAGTTATTGCACTCATATACATACATTCTTCAGCCTTATCACTGACAGGAAAGTTCTTCACAAACTCGCGATAATAATGTCCTGCAGATAAGTCATTGTTTAATCCATATAAACAATTTGCATATACATAATTCAATTCTTCTGCCCTTTCTGTTCCGCGGTAAATATTAACCAGCTGACTCAGTAAAGTTGAAGCTCTTGTGTAGTCTTCTTTCTCATAATAAGCCATGGCCTCTGTATACCATAACTCGTAATCCTGACTTTTTAACAACTTCTGATATTTACTACAGCCACCTGCTACCAAACTGGTAATAAATAAAATAAGCAAAGATACGTTTCTTAATCTCATAAAGTTTTACTAAATGTTTTTCTCAATTCTTTAACGGGCAATTAAAAAGATTCGTATTTAAACATCATGCAAAGATAAACTTTACATTACAACCTCACAACACCCAAAACATATTAGTTTTCAGTAGTCACCCAACGGTTAAACACCCTCATTCCGCCTAACTACCAGTCGTTAAGCACCAACTAGAACCTAAAGATAACAATATGATATGCGACATGTTTAGATTTTTTTAACGTGTTTTTTTCTCAATCACTGTCAAAAACATTACATTTGCCCGAAATTTTAAAGCTCAGTAACGTGGACATTTTCGATAAGATAAAAGCACACATGGGTCCTTTGGGCCAATATGGTAAGGAAGCTCATGGATATTTCATGTTCCCAAAACTGGAGGGAGAGATTAGTCCTAAAATGAAATTCCGAGGTAAAGAAGTACTAACCTGGAGTTTAAATAACTATTTAGGTTTAGCTAACCATCCTGATGTTAGAAAAGCTGATGCTGATGCAGCAGCTGAGTATGGAATGGCTTACCCAATGGGTGCCCGTATGATGTCAGGTCACACCAGCAAACACGAAGAGTTAGAATCACAATTGGCAGAGTTTGTTGGAAAAGAAGACTCATATTTATTAAACTACGGATACCAGGGAATGGTATCTATTATTGATACACTGGTTGGACGCAAAGACGTTATTGTGTACGACTCAGAGTCACACGCTTGTATCATGGATGGTGTATTCTTACATAAGGCTAAAGGTGGTAAAAGCTTTGTTTTTGCTCACAACGATATGGCCAAGTGTGAGAAAATGCTTGAGTTTGCTACCAAAAAAGCAAATGAAACAGGTGGAGGTATTCTTTTGATTACCGAAGGTGTTTTTGGTATGGCAGGTGACTTAGGTAATTTAAAAGACATTGTTAAGCTTAAAGAGAAGTTTAACTTTAGAATATTGGTTGACGATGCTCACGGATTTGGTACCATGGGTAAAACTGGTGCAGGTGTACCTGAATACTATGGTGTAACTGACGAGATTGATGTTCACTTCAGTACTTTCGCCAAATCAATGGCCGGTATTGGTGGATTTGTAGCAGGTAGTGAAGAAGTTGTTAGCTACTTACGCTATAACTTGCGTTCTCAGATCTTTGCAAAATCATTACCTATGCCTATGGTGATGGGTGCATTAAAAAGATTAGAAATGCTACGCGATCAACCAGAACACAAAGCAAATCTTTGGAAAGTTGTAGATGCCCTTCAATCAGGTTTGAAGAAAGAAGGATTTAACTTGGGTAAAACAGAATCTCCGGTTACTCCTGTATTTCTGGAAGGTGATGTACCTGAAGCTACACAGTTGACAATGGATTTACGCGAGAACTACAACATTTTCTGTTCTATTGTAGTTTACCCGGTAATTCCTAAAGATCAGATTATGCTTCGTATTATTCCTACAGCTGCTCATACTTTAGAAGATGTTGAATATACAATTAAAGCATTCTCTGAAGTAAAAGAAAAGCTGAAGGCTGGTAAATACAAGTCTGATAAAATTGCTAATGTATTGTAATAACATTCATACATTCATTCAAAAGCCGGTTCATTGAGCCGGCTTTTTTTATTTTAAATACTAGTGAAGTATTAAAGGTGATTTCAACCATTTTTAAAGCCTATCCTTGCATCTAATTTTGTATTTTTGCAGTCTAATAATTAACACTATGCAGAACGATCCAATGGGACAAGCTGCCCTTGATTACATGGGTGGTAAAAGGGGATTATCAATAAGAGTAAGATCCAACATTGCCGAAGACGACCAAATACCAGTTGATTATTTATTTCGGACGTTTAACGAAATGCCCGAGATAGAGCAAAAAGCACTGATGCATTGCAAAGGTAAAGTCTTGGATATTGGAGCAGGTGTGGGATGTCATGCTCTTTATCTGCAACAAAAAGGTTTGGAAGTGGATTGCCTCGACACCTCTGCAGGATGCAAAGAGGCTGCTTTACAAAAAGGCATCAAAAGCTATTATCAAGTCGACTTCTATAAGTTTGACACCAATATAAAATATGACACCCTGCTATTAATGATGAATGGCATTGGACTGGCTGGCACCTTAAAAAATCTGGATCATTTTCTGCAAACACTAAAAAAGCATTTAAAGCCAGGCGGACAAATACTTTTAGACAGTTCCGACTTACGCTACCTTTTTATTGACGAAGACAGTTATATGATGGTTCCCATGGAGAACTATTACGGGGAGGTTATTTATACCATGAAGTACAAAAATCATAAAACTAAACCTTTTCCATGGCTTTTTATCGATCCCGCATTATTAGAGGAGAAAGCTATCGAAAATGGCTTTGAATTTAAAAAAATCATAGATGGCCCTCACTACGACTACCTTGCACAACTTATACTTAAATAATAGGAATAACCGTTTATCATTATATAATATAAATTCATCAAAACATTTTAGTTATACAACACGTATAAACTCAAAGTTTTAAATTTGCATTAACTATTGTAAGGGTTAAAATACATTCAGAATGAAAAATATTTACGCATTTTTAATTGCATCAGCTTTTTTGTTGGTTAGTAATTTGGGATTTGGGCAAGCCTATACCAGTGGGTATCCAAATATCACTAATATTGAAGCAACACAAATTACCTTTAACACAAATATTACAAACACTGGTGGTAATACATATTACACTAAAATACTCATAAAATCTAGAGATGCTGGAGCTGCTGTAGGAGAAGTAAATGCTTTAGCATCCTATACAATAACAGTGAATAGTGCAGATCAAGAATTCTCAATTGACATAACTGGCCTATCAAGTGAAACAGATTACACAGCCTATTGTGTTTCTTATTTTTATAATCCTCTAACCTATTCTAATGAGTACTTAGAGGGAGCTCTTTCGAACCCTGCAACTGCTGTTGATTTTACAACTTCAGCAACTCCTCCACCCAGTTACGCAGACAGCTATCCAAATGCCTCAGAAATTCAAGAAACACAAATAACTTTCAATACTAACCTGACAAATACTGAAGGCAACACATATTATACAAAAATCCTGGTAAAATCAAGAGATGCTGGAGCTACTATTGGCGAAGTAAATGCTCTTGCAACAAACACAATTACAGTAAACAATTCAGATGAAGTATATTCGACTATTATTTCAGGCTTGACTAGTGGAACTGAATACACAGCTTATTGTGTTTCTTATTTTTACAATCCCACTACTTATGATAATGAATATATCGAGTCAGGAGCTCCGTCTGGGCCAGCCACAGCAGTTGATTTTACAACCGCAATTCCTTTTGCTATTAGTTCTTACTTACCTATTCAAAATGCAACAAGTGTTCCTGTTGACCAAAATCCCCAATTAACTTTTAACCAAGATATTCAATGGGCTGATATCTCTTTAACGTATTACATTAGGATTTATGATCAATCTACTGGAAATCCGGTACAAAATTTCATTATTGAGCCTGGCAACATTGATCCTCTATTAGACATTACAAATAACAAATTATCAATATCTCTTAGACAGAATTTAGATATAAACACTCAATATTATATCACCATACCCAATGGTGTTATTGAAACAACTTACGGTTCTGTTTTTACAGGTATCAACAATTCAGAATCGAATAATTGGCGTTTTACCACTGTTGGGGTTCCAATCTGGGCAGATGGCTATCCTTTCACCGAAAACTTAACTCTTGCTAATATTGACTTTGTTGGCCAAACAGATAAAGACGGAACATATAATTATATTATTTCTGCAAGTGCAAGCATGCCAACAGCTTCCCAAGTAAAAAATGGATTTGATGGAGATGGCTCAGCTGCCTTAATTAGTAATTCAGGTAGCCCAGGGACTATGACAACCGATACTAATTTTGGAGAAACACTTGATATTTCAAGCCTTACTGCCGAAACTACTTATTACATGTACTTAGTTGCCACTTCAAGTGCTGGATCTCTGGATTCTGAAGTGATTCAAATACCGTTTACAACATTGGAGAGAAATCCTCCTGTTGCTACATTTAATCCAATAGATGGAGCAAATAACGTATCCATTTTAACGAATGTTGTTATTACTTTTGATGAACCTGTAAGAATGCTTGATGGCACCATTATAGACAATTCTAATGTTGCCAGCTTAATTACTTTCCTTCTTAATCCGGCAAACCCAGTTGCATTTACGGCAACTATTGATGCCACAAAATCAATTATAACCATTTCTCCAGACGAACCTCTAAATGACAACTCCGGTTATGATGTAACAATAGTTGCAGTAGAAGATTACTATGGAAATCAACAACTAAGCTCTTCTACCGCCTCTTTTTCAACTGACAGCTATGTCACATGGAACGGAGGCAATTCCTCTGATTGGACAGCCAACCAAAACTGGGATGGTAATTTCAATGAAGGTGCCAGTGTTCACATTCTTTCAACAGCAACTAACATGCCTGTCATTGATGGGGCAACAACCATTCAAAATATTTTGATAGATGCCGGAGCTTCACTTAGCATCACTACTAATGGTGATCTTACTGTTAACGGTGATCTCACATTGAATTCATCTAATGATGAACTTATAGGTAATGCTTCTTTGATAAATAATGGTTCTATTTCTGTCGATAATTCAAATGTGCACATTCATCAACGAATTAGTTCCTCAAGTAATGCTTATTACATTTCCTCTCCGGTATCCGGGGTTACCATGAATGATATTGGTTGTGATTACGGCATGTCTTACTACGATAATACATTGGATAGTTATGCTTGGATGACGGGAAATGATTTTTTAAGTACTGGAACAGGATATCTTCTATACTCATACAGCAATCTTGAGTTTTCTGGTGCTATTAATGATGCAAATCAGTATTTAATTCCACTTTTAAGAACAGCCAATGCAGGTCTGGGGTGGAACCTAGTTGGAAATCCATATCCAGCTTCCATAAACTGGGATCTAATTGACGAAGCTTTGAAAGTAGATATTGTTGATGCAATATGGATATATCTGAATGATCAAGGCCTATATGGTACATATAGTCCTATTGCAGGAGGGATAAATTTAAATAACGGAGAAATACCTTCCAACCATTCTTTCTGGCTAAAAGTTTTGGAAGGTAACTACACTTCAGGATCTATAACTTTACCCAAAACCTCTCTTGTAAGCAACTCAAAAACAATTCTAAAATCTACTAAATCATCTTCTTCTGTTAGAATTAAGTTAGCAGGCTTTAATGACTCATTCAAGGATGAAACAGCTATTGCATTCTCAGATCTTTGTGACAACCTACAAGATAAATATGATGCAGAGAAAAAATTTAGCTCTAACAAAAATTACTTTCAAATCTATACGATAGAACCATTTAACTCTCTTGCTATAAATAGTAAAGCAGCACTAACAACTGAGGACATTTCTATTCATATAGGTTTTAGAGCTCCCAAGACTGGAAGTTTCTCAATAAAAGCAGTTGAATTGAGTAATATACCTACGAACAAAAAGGTGCTATTAGAAGATACCTATAATGAAACGATTATTAATTTATCAGAACAAGATTCATATTCTTTCTCTGTAAATAAATCTGGTAATAACAATGATCGTTTTATTATTCATATAGAAAATGAATTAAGTACTTCTATTGACTCTAATGAGCAAGAAAACATTAGAATTTATGGAAACAACGATCAAATTATTGTAGAAGGAAATACTATAGCTGGCAAGAAATATGAAATCACAACTCTCGATGGTAGAACAATAAAAAATGGAATTATACAGGAAGAATCAAAATCATTGATTCAAATATCTTATAAAGGCATTGTGATTGTTAGAATCTTTGATAATCAGAGTTCATTTGCCCAAAAAGTTTTGCTGAAGTAATAAAAAATAGGTTAATTTGTTGCTAAGAGTATCGTTAATGAATAATAAGAAAACATATATAAAACCTCAAATAGAAATATTCAAGGTAGATAATTCAATTAGCCTTGTGATGGCAAGCGAAAGTGGTCCTCCCGGACCAGATTTGCCGCCTGTTGCCAATCAATCCGAACCTCTACAACAAAATAATTTTGAATCAAATCCGTTTGATGAAACAAAATAAAAAAATCCCGCCAATGGCGGGATTTTCTTTTTCTATCAAGTGGTAATTACATTGTTACACTCCAGGTATCTTCCAGGTTATTTTTCCAGTCGCTAAAGTTTTCTTTTCCTCCTCTGACTTTCCAATCAGAATCAACTGTTAATTTTGAACTGATTCCCCCGCGTGGATTACAAACCATGGTAATTCGCATGCGTTCCGGATCATACGTTTCCATCATATGATCGTAGAAAACGTTTATCAAACGCTCGTATGAAACGGTGATATTACGTAAGTGGTAAACATACTCTTTTAACGACTTCAACTCAATAATTCGCTTTTTAGGATAAAAAGTAATAAATACATCAGCAAAGTCAGGCTGCTTCTTTACACCTAAAAAGGTGAATTCAGGTATTTTAATTTTTATCTCATAAGCTTCTCCTGTTGGATTTGGCAATGACTTTAAAATACTCGAATCAATATCTTTAAAAGTTAATACTTTCTCTTCCATCAATTTCTATTTTTAATTGTTTTGCTTTTGATCAACAAAATTACATAAATAATCATTACTGACCGACTAAAGATTTGGAAATGCCTGTAAAAGCAATTAAGGATCGCATCTGTTTGCAAATTTGGTTAATCAGATGCGATCCTTAATTGCTCTCTTGAAGTAATCTTTTCAACTATTTTGCCTATTTTTGCGGCCGAAAAATGATGATACAGTGGGTAGATCAAGAAGAAATAAACCGCTACTAAAACAAGTTGAAATAACTGATGTAGCAGCCGAAGGCAAAGGATTATGCCGTATTGAAGACCGTGTGGTTTTCGTTCAAAAGGTGGTACCGGGCGATATAGTGGATGTACAAGTTAATAAAAAGCGCAAAAGTTACTACGAAGGATATCCGGTGCATTTCCATAAATACAGCGAGATCAGAACCGAACCAATTTGTGAGCATTTTGGCACCTGTGGTGGCTGTAAATGGCAGGCTCTTCCTTATGAGCATCAGCTTAAATACAAAGAGCGCGAAGTATTAAGCAACCTTCAACGCATTGGTAAGATTGAACTTCCCGAATCAATGCCGATTAAAGGTTCAGACAAAACTGCTTTTTATCGAAATAAACTGGAATTCACCTTTTCGAATAACCGATGGTTATCTTTTGAAGAGCTCAATTCGGGAGAAGAAATAGCTCAACGAAACGGAGTTGGTTTTCATATACCAGGTATGTTTGACAAAGTAATTGATGTAAACAAATGTCATCTTCAATCCGATCCATCGAACCAGATTCGCTTAGAAATAAAGAAATATGCGTTTGAGAATAACCTTACTTTCTTTGATCTGAAGAAACAGGAAGGTTTTCTGCGTACATTAATTATCAGAACATCATCTACTGGTGAGATAATGGTTATTCTTACTCTTTTTCATGAAGATAAAGAGAATAGAGAAAAGCTATTAAATCACATCAAGGATACATTCCCTCAAATCACATCATTACTTTATGTGATTAATTCAAAAGCGAATGATACCATTACAGATCAGAATATAGAATTATTCAGTGGTCGCGATCATATTTTTGAAGAGATGGAAGGACTTCAATTTAAAATTGGTCCTAAATCCTTTTATCAAACTAATTCTGAGCAGGCTTATGAACTGTATAAGGTAACTCGTGAATTCGCAGATATAAAAAGTAATGATATAGTTTACGACCTTTACACAGGAACCGGAACCATTGCTAATTTTGTGGCTCGTCAGGCAAAAAAAGTTATCGGTGTTGAATATGTGCCTGAAGCCATTGAAGATGCTATTGAGAATTCGAAACTGAACAACATCACCAATACCAGCTTTTATGCTGGTGATATGAAAGACGTTTTGAATTACGATTTTTTAACCAAGAATGGTCATCCGGATGTTATGATTGTTGATCCACCAAGAGCCGGGATGCATGCCGATGTGGTGCAAACTATTTTAAATTCAGCACCAGACAAAATTGTATATGTAAGCTGCAACTCCGCAACTCAGGCCAGAGATATAAACTTACTTGATATTCGATACAGAGTAACTAAGATACAACCAGTAGATATGTTTCCACATACACACCATGTAGAAAATGTAGTACTACTGGAGAGAAGATAAGAGGCGCATTTGCGCCTTTTTTTAATCAACTACTTCACTTTCAACAAGACTCACTTTTTCCTTTTTCTTTTCGTCTATTTCATTAATAACCGGAGCCTTATCCCTATTATTCAGCATTAATGTCAGCTTTTGTATTAAAATTGAAAATAAAGGGAATTTATTAAACCAATAGATCAATTTATTAAATCGCCCGGGTATACATATTACACTGCCTGAATGAAGCCCATTTAAGGAGCTATTGATAACATCATCAACCGGAGTCCAAAAGAAATCAGGAATATTCTTCATAAAAGACAAATCACGATTGATAGACTCATGAAAAGATGTTGGAGTAAATACCGGACACAAGGCCTGTATTTTTATGTTGTAATCTTTAACCTCGCATTGTAATGTCTTTGAAAAATGAACAACTGCTGACTTTGTTGTACTGTACATTACATTTCCAGGGACATCAATAAACACTGCAAAAGAAGCAACATTAATAATATTCCCTTTTACCTTCTGATTGGCCATTACAGGAATTGCAGCACGGCAGAATCGAATAGTACTATTCAAATGCACAGTTAGCATATCCAGTTGTTTCGATAGAGGAACCTCTATAAAATAACCTCCAACCCCAAAACCGGCATTATTAATTAACAAATCAATTCTTGATAACGATGAAATAACTTTCTCAACTTTGGCTATATCCTCTGCTACAGACAAATCAGCATCGACACCTTTTATTTTAACATTGAACTTATCGGTTAGTTCCCTAATCAACTCTTGCAGCTTAGGTTTATTGCGGGCGACTAAAACAAGATTGTATCCCTGATTAGCTAATTCCTGAGCAAAAGCTTTTCCGATTCCACTTGTCGGCCCGGTAATAACAGCTAATGAGTTGTTCTCGTTCATGTTCAAAAAGGTTAGGTTACATGATTCATGCAATAATAATGCATCAAAACAGAAGGCACTAGAAACTACCTTGCATTATAAACGACAAGATAATAAAATAAAAGCTGTACCATTAAATTAGAAGGGCATATCTTTATCAAAGCCCGCATTCATATCCGGAAAATCAGGTAGGTTAGGTGCTCCATCCTCTCCTCCAGAGTTCATTTTTGAAGGTAAACTCTGTGCTGCAGGTTCCTGACTAAAGCCACCACCTCCATCATCAAACATATCTTCTTCCACATCCTGAAAGCGTGCCAACTCCGAACGAAATCGAAGACGAACATCGGCCGTTGGTCCTGCACGGTGCTTAGCAATAATAATCTCAGCCATACCAATCAAAGAGTTACCTTGCTCATCCTCAGTAATTCTATAATACTCCGGACGATGAATAAAACACACCATATCAGCATCCTGCTCAATCGCACCCGATTCACGAAGGTCGGACAGCTGCGGACGTTTACCCTCATTTCCAGCACGCGATTCCACACCACGATTCAGCTGCGAAAGTGCAATCACCGGAACATCCAGCTCCTTAGCCAATCCTTTTAATGATCTTGAGATGATACTTACCTCCTCCTGACGGTTACCTGGACTCATACCACTGGCATTCATCAGCTGAAGGTAGTCAATGATGATACACTGTATATCATGTTGCTTTTTCAACCTTCTACACTTGGCTCTTAATTCAAATACAGATAAACCTGCTGTATCATCCACAAAAATTGGTGCATCAATAAGGTTCTGAATCTTATGATCTAACTGTTCCCATTCATAGGGAGCCAGGTTACCTTTCTTAATTTTATCGGCCGATAACTCTGTTTCGGAAACTACCAAACGGTTTACTAATTCTACGTTTGACATCTCCAGCGAGAAGATAGCTACCGGAATTTTATGATTCAAGGCCATTTGGCGAGTCATGGATAATACAAAGGCTGTTTTACCCATAGCAGGACGTGCAGCAATAATAATCAATGCTGATCCTTGCCAACCTGAAGTAATTCTATCTAAAGCAGTAAAACCTGAAGCTACACCACTTAAACCATCACCTCTGGCAGCAGCAACTTTAATACGGTCAATCGCTTCCTGAATAACAGGGTTGATCTGAACCGCCTCTCTTTTCATACTACCTTGCGATAGCATAAAAAAGGTACTTTCAGCCTCTTCCAGCAAATCATTAACGTCAATACCATCGTCGTATGCTTTGGTCTGTAGCTCGCTGGAAATCTCTATCATTCGGCGCTGTAAAAACTTCTGCCAAATAATTCGGGCATGAAACTCAATATGCGCAGCTGAGGCAACCTTACTGGTTAATTGCGACACATAAAAGGCACCGCCCACTTCTTCAATCTTACCAAGACGTTTGAGCTCCTGTGTTACAGTTAACATATCAACAGGTTGCTCCTGCGCCTCCAAATTCATTATGGCCTGATAAATAAACTGATGAGCTTCTTTGTAGAAATGCTCCGGCTTTAAAAGCTCAGATATTTGAACAAAAGCATCTTTTTCAAGCATCAGAGCTCCTAAAACTGCTTCCTCCAGATCAAGTACCTGGGGTGGCAATTTACCAAGCTCATTGCTCATCATTGTATTTTTATTATATTGTTGTTTATTAGCCATTAACGATTTTTGAATATTAAAAGCGGGGAACAAATATACTAATCACTTTTGAGAATTTCGGGATGTAACGAACACTAATATTTTCAAAAAAAGTTGATTATCTAGCAACCAAGCAAATAAATTTTGGGATGTAAAAGCTGAACAAGGAAATTACCAGAGAAATCATTTATTTTGCCTAAAATATTATTGAATGATACAATTTCCGAATGCAAAAATAAATATAGGTCTGAACGTTGTAAGCAAAAGGCCTGATGGCTACCACAATCTGGAAACAGTCTTTTATCCCATCCCATTAAGCGATGCTTTGGAAATAATTGTGAATAACGATTTGGATAACGATTATCAATTATTCAATACAGGAATAACGGTTGATGCACCCACTAATGAGAATATTTGTGTGAAAGCACTTGAGTTGATAAAAAAAGATCATACTATTCCACCCATCGAAATACATTTACATAAAGCTACTCCCTTTGGAGCCGGTTTAGGTGGAGGTTCTTCCGATGCTGCTTTTATGCTTTCAATGCTTAACACATTGTTCGAACTGAATATCAGTAATGATGAGTTAAAGAAAAAAGCTATCCAATTGGGTGCAGATGTTCCGTTTTTCATTGACAATAAACCAAGTTTTGCAACAGGCATTGGAGACTTATTACAACCGATTAATCTCGATTTAAGTGATTATTACCTTTGTTTGGTTAAACCACCCATACACGTAAGCACCCCAGAAGCCTACTCTGGCATTACCCCTAAAGCATCTGACAGAATATTACCAAACGACTTGAACCTTCCGGTAGAACAATGGAAGGATATAGTTAAGAATGATTTTGAAACCAGTGTTTTCAAAAAATATCCAGAAATAGAAAAAATTAAAACAGAACTATATAATCAAGGTGCTGCTTACGCAGCCATGTCGGGAAGTGGTTCTACAGTATTTGGATTATTTAAAGATGAACCACACTTTAAAGTGGATCCTTCTTATTTTGTGTGGAGTGGAAAAATGAAATAATAAGAAAAAAGCTGCCCTAGGGCAGCTTTTATTTTTATTCAATCTCAATCATAAGATGTCTCTTTGGAATCCTATCACCTTCCTTTACATGAATGGCTTTCACCTTTCCATCAAAAGGCATGGCAATCTGATTTCTCATTTTCATTGCTTCAAGAATCATTAATGATTCTCCTTCTTTTAATTCTTGCCCTTCTTTCACAAACACTTCTCGTACTGTACCCGGTATATAGGACAATACATTGTTTGGATTCGGAGCTTCATATGCTGTTCGATTTTCGAATTTCTTGGTCAATTTTGTTTTATACTTCATGCTAAGTATTGCAAAATCAACCAATCCTTCAACTTTCTTTTTAGTCATACAACCTCCTATTAAAATGGTGGAACTCCGTGCTTTTTAGCTGGACGATGATCTTCTTTATGAGCTGATACTTCAATTGCATGAAGAAGCAAATCACGTGTTTCGCTCGGCTCAATCACAGAATCGATATATCCTTTAGCCGCAGCCACAAATGGATTGGCAAATTTCTCTTTGTACTCTTCCACTTTTTGAGCACGCATTGCATCTTTATCTTCAGCTTCTTCAATTTCTTTTCTAAAGATAATATTAGCAGCTCCTTCTGGCCCCATCACGGCAATTTCTGCGGTTGGCCATGCAAACATAAAGTCAGCACCTAAGTGACGAGAGTTCATTGCGATATAACCACCACCATATGCTTTACGCAAGATAACAGTTACCTTAGGCACAGTAGCTTCTGAATAAGCATAAAGAACTTTGGCACCGTGACGAATCACACCAGCATGTTCCTGATCGACACCCGGTAAGTAACCAGGCATATCTTCCAAGGTAACAATTGGAATATTAAAAGCATCGCAGTAACGAATGAAACGTGCAGCTTTATCAGAACTATCGCAGTCCAATACACCAGCCAACACTAATGGTTGGTTAGCTACAAAACCAACAGTTTCGCCATTCAAACGGCCAAAACCAATAACAATATTAGCAGCCCATAACTCCTGAATTTCAAAGAAATCTGAGTCATCAACGATTGCCTTAATAACATCACGCACATCATACGGCTGACGTGGATCAGATGGAATAAGGTCTTCGATATTGCCTTTAAATTTAGGAGGCTTTGGTGGGAAAGTCTTCGCTCTCTTTGTATTACTCCAAGGAATAAATGTGATCAATTTCTTGATTTGATCGAAACATTCCAGCTCGCTATCTGCAAAGAAATGCGCATTACCGGTTGTTTCTGCATGCACACGGGCACCACCCAAATCTTCCATTGAGATTTTTTCACCCAATACAGACTCGATTACACCGGGTCCGGTAATAAACATCTTAGAAATGTTATCCACAACGAACACAAAGTCAGTCAAGGCCGGTGAGTAAACTGCACCTCCGGCACAAGGACCTAATATTACAGAGATTTGAGGAATCACACCAGAAGCCATGGTATTGCGATAGAAAATCTCACCATAACCTGCCAATGCGTTCACACCTTCCTGAATACGAGCACCTCCTGAATCGTTAATACCGACTATAGGCACACGCATTTTTAAGGCGTGATCCATGATTTTTGTAATCTTACGGGCATGCATTAATCCTAATGAACCTCCTTCAACGGTAAAATCCTGGGCATAAATACAGATTGGGGCACCATAAATAGTACCTGTACCAATAATTACTCCATCTCCATGAAGCTGTTTTTTGTCCATACCAAAATCACGAGCTTCGTGCTCAACAAAAAGATCGTATTCGGTGAAAGAATCTTTATCCAACAGTGCAAGGATACGGTTACGAGCGGTTTGTTTTCCTCTCGCCACCTGCTTTTCAATGGCTTTGTCGCCACCACCCTTTTCCACTTGTTCCTTTCGTTTACGAAGGTCAAGGATGTGTTTTTTCAATGACATAATCCAATAATTTGATTTAACCTACTATTAACCAAGAGAAAATCACCCTGGTCAATAATTTTTCAGGGTGCATAATTACTAATTTTATTTTTTTAACAAAAGAGAAACGTTCATTTAAACATAACCCTAATGTTTTTAATCAATAATAAATAGCTTATCACCAACTACTTTGGCGCTTTATGATAGAGGAATATTCCAATTATAGCAAAAAGAATATTTGGGACCCAAACAGCCAATAATGGATTCATACTACCATTAATGGCAAAGGTGGTTGAAATTGTCATGAATAAAATATACGAAAAACTTAAAGCAATGCCAACTCCAATATGCAATCCCATTCCTCCACGAACTTTACGTGATGCCAAAGAAACACCAATTAGCGTAAGAATAAAAGCACTAAAAGGAGAAGCTATTCGCTTGTATTTCTCAATATAAAACTCTTCCAAATTACCTACTCCACGCGCTGTCTGTTCATTTATATATCTATTGAGCTCAGGGTTGGTCATCATTTCAAAATACTTTCTTTCCTCCTTAAAATCTGCAGGTTTCATATTAGGAATCAAAGTATCCAACTCGCGTCCTTTTTCAATAACTTGTTCTATATCATTAGTAAATTCACGGATCATGTAATTACTCAAATGCCACTTTCCGGAAGCGGTATCAAATTTTACAGTTCGAGCCGACAATTTGGATATCAACTGCTTCTCATCGTATTTTTCAAGATTAAAATAATCTCCTTTTTCCTGATACGAATAATATTTACCCAAGAACACAAACAAGCCTGGTTCAATTTGCATATGTATATCACTCAAACCAACCTCTCGTTTATCTTTCACATAGGTAGCCTCAAATTTCAATCTTGTTCGGTTAGCTGGAGGAATAACATAACCACCTAACAAAAAGGAAAATATTGCTATAATAGCGGCCCCCATAAAGTAAGGAAACATCATTCGGCGAAAACTTACACCACTTGATAAAATGGCAATTATCTCAGTTTGATAAGCCATTTTTGAAGTAAAAAAGATTACTGCAATAAATACAAAGAGCGGAGTAAACAGATTGGCAAAATAAGGAATAAAGTTTTTATAGTAATCAAAAATGATTGCGTTTAACGGAGCATCTTTATCGATAAAATTATCAACTTTTTCAGTAACGTCAAACACTACCGAAATACTAATAATCAATAAGATAGCAAAAAAGAAAGTACCAAGGAATTTTTTAAGAATATATAGATCCAGTTTTTTCAAAACGTCGGTTTTAGTTTAACAACGCCTCTTTTGAGCTTTTACAAAAGAACAAAAAAATTGTGTAATAAAAAGTTAAAAAAGATTCTCCCTCATGACCAAACTCTTAGAGTCTGGTTGTAAGTTTTTTTACCATCACTTCTTTCCAGCTGGCAAAATCACCTTCAATAATGTGTTTACGGGCTTCTTTTACCAACCACAAATAAAAGGTAAGATTATGTAAGCTGCCAATTTGGGCTGCCAGCATTTCTTTTGAAATATATAAATGACGAAGATAGGCCTTAGTATAATGATGATCTACAAATGAAGTACCATTAGGGTCCACTGGTGAGAAATCATTTTTCCATTTCTCATTACGCATATTTAAAATCCCTTCAGAAGTAAACAACATTCCATTTCGTCCATTACGAGTAGGCATTACACAATCAAACATATCTACACCCAAGGAAATATTCTCAAGCAAGTTTGCTGGCGTTCCAACTCCCATTAGGTATCGAGGCTTATCTTTTGGCAATATTCCATTGACCAACTCCACCATTTCATACATAACCTCTGTTGGTTCTCCAACAGCCAAACCACCAATAGCATTACCTTCCCTATTTTGTTCTGCAATAAATTCGGCAGACTGGGTGCGCAAATCGCGATGTCCCGCACCTTGAACTATTGGGAAGAATGTTTGTGAATGTCCGTAATAAGGTTCGGTTGTATCAAATCGATCAATACCTCTTTTTAACCAACGATGGGTCAACTCCATTGAGTTTTTTGCATATTTATAATCAGAGTCTCCCGGAGGACACTCATCTAATGCCATTATAATATCAGCCCCAATGGTTCTTTGAATATCAACCACATTTTCAGGAGTAAATAAGTGCTTTGATCCATCCAGATGTGATCTGAATACAGCACCTTCTTCAGTTAACTTACGGTTATCACTCAAAGAAAAAACCTGATATCCTCCGCTATCTGTTAAAATGGGCTTAACCCAACCATTGAATTTATGCAATCCTCCGGCAGCCTTTAATGTTTCTAATCCCGGACGCAAATACAAATGATAAGTATTACCTAGAATAATTTGAGCCTGAACATCCTCATGTAAGTCACGAAAATGCACACCTTTCACCGAGCCCACTGTACCAACCGGCATAAATATTGGTGTTTCAATTTCTCCATGATCAGTTGTTATTTTACCAGCCCTGGCACTGGACTTTATATCTGTATGCTGCAGCTCAAATTTCATATCACACTATTTTACAAAAACTTAACCAAAAGAATTGCTTTTTGCAATTTCAATCATCAAAAAAGGGCTGCAAATATACGAAACTCATCAACAGACAAGTTGATAAACAGGCATTTTTTATAGTTATCTAAAATTTAAACACAAAAAATAAAACTCTTGCCGCGTAGATTGCAAAAAATTATTGCAAATTTGAAGAAACAAACAGGACGGTGAAAATAGAATTTGAAATTGTTTTTATAGGTATTTTAGGTCTTAGTTGGGCTATTCAGGTATTTTATTATTTATGGTTCATGCTAAAGGTTTCACGTTTAAAACCGTCTGCTACCAATCATACAACGCCAAATCTTTCAGTTATTATTTGTGCTAAAAACGAGGCAATAAACCTAAAGAAACACCTCCCGATAATTCTTAATCAAGATTATCCCAACTTTGAGGTAGTTGTTGTGAATGATGCCTCCAGTGATGAATCAGACATGATATTGGCTGAATTAAAAAAATCGCACAACAATTTATACTACACCACCATACCTGAAAATAAACAATTCTATCAAGGCAAAAAACTGGCACTTACATTGGGCGTAAAAGCCGCCAAAAACGAACATTTAGTATTTACCGATGCTGATTGTTATCCCGAATCAGACCAATGGTTAAAAGAGATAAGCAAAGCTTTTGATGACTCGAAAGAAATTGTAATTGGTTATGGAAGGTTTGAAAAGAAAAAGTCTTTATTCAACTTATTCCTGCGATACGAAACTTTTTTTAATACGGTTCAATACATGGGATTTGCCCTTCGTAAGAAACCTTTTATGGCTGTTGGTCGAAATTTAGCTTACAGAAAAAGCCTATTCCAGAAATCAAATGTATTTCAGCAATATTTAAATATCGCTTCGGGTGACGATGATCTTTTTATAAAGGAATGCGCTACACCAACCAACACAACTGTTATAACTAATCTAAGTAGCCAAACCACATCCATACCACCGGTCAACTTTAGTGAGTGGCTAACCCGAAAAGCAAGGCATTTAACTACATCAAAACATTATAAGTTTTCTATCAAATGGTTGCTTACTTTGGAACCATTGAGCAGGCAAATATTTTGGACACTAGGCATTTGTTCACTTTTTTTTCATATTTTTGTACCTATTAGCCTAGGGTTGATTTTATCAAGAATTATTGTTCAGTATATCGTTTTAGCTAAGGCAGGCAAGGCTCTGAGTGAGAAGAATCTATATATATGGAGTATTTTATTTGATGTAGTCATCCCCTTTATTATTGGAAGTGTGTGGCTTCAAAACATGTTTAGTGCAAACAAAAAGAAATGGAAATAAACCCAAATCTATCGGACAAGGCAAAATATGATTTAGAATTGGTAGACAGCGCTGTTAGCGGTGATCAGAAAGCTTTTGCTGAGTTGATGGGACGATATAGAGATGCCATCTATTTCATGTTATTAAAGATGGTTAATAATAAAAGTGATGCCGAAGATCTTACTATTGAAGCTTTCGGTAAAGCCTTTAAAAACATTCATCAGTACTCGCCAAACTATGCTTTTAGTACCTGGTTATTTAAAATTGCCTCCAACAATTGCATTGACTTTCTGAGAAAGAAAAGAAATAATTTAGTATCCATTGATGGTGGAATAACCGAGGATAAAGAAAATGATCAACCCATTCATCTTAAAGATGAAACTCCCGACCCGGAAGAAAATCTGATAAAAGAACAGAAAAAGATTTTAATGCGTACAGTGGTTAAAAAGTTAAAACCACGCTATCGTGTTTTAATTGAACTAAGGTATTTCAAAGAATTCTCGTACGAAGAAATTGCCGAAGAACTTGATTTACCTCTTGGAACAGTAAAGGCACAACTTTTTAGAGCCCGTGAATTACTGTTCAACACTTTAAAAAATTCAGATATCAAATTGGGCTGACACCCGCAAGAAACAACATGGAGTTAATAGAAAAATATTTCCCTCATCTTGATGGTGAGAAAAGGGAAAAACTAAGTTTATTGGGTCAATTATACAACGATTGGAATTCGCGAATCAATGTTATTTCAAGAAAAGACATGGATCACTTTTACGAAAGACATGTCTTACACTCGTTGGCTATTGCACAATACATACAATTTACTGACGAAACACGCATACTGGATGTTGGAACAGGAGGAGGTTTTCCTGGTATACCATTAGCTATAATGTTCCCAAAATGTCAGTTTCAGCTAATTGATTCGATAGGTAAAAAAATTAAAGTAGTAAATGCTGTAGCTAGTGAACTAGGCTTAAATAACGTAAAGGCTGAACAAGTTAGAGTAGAAAACCACCCGCAACAATACGATTTTATAATAAGTAGAGCGGTAACTGCATTTCCTGCTTTTGTAGACCTTTGTAAGAACAAAATTTTACCAAAGAACCATAATGCCATAACCAACGGTATTATATATTTAAAAGGTGGAGATTTTAATCAGGAATTAGAAGAATTTAAAAAGAGAGTATCCGTAACTCCATTGAGTAATTATTTCGAAGAAGAATTTTTTGAGACTAAGAAAATCATTCACCTATCGATGTAAATACTAAAAAGAGTTAATTACCTGAGATAAAATTCCTAAATTTCTTTTGGAAGATAAAAAAAACGATTATTTTTGCAGTCCGAAAAAAGAAGATTAAAGCATTAGTCGTAAGATAAAAATACAAAACGATGAAAAGGACATTTCAACCCTCGAATAGAAAGAGACGTAACAAGCACGGTTTCCGTGAGAGAATGGCATCTGCAAACGGACGTAAAGTATTAGCTTCAAGAAGAGCTAAAGGAAGAAAGAAATTAACTGTTTCCAGCGAAAAAAGACACAAAGCTTAATTAGCTGAAAGCATACTTCAAGATATTAAAAGTAAAGAATCCAGATTGGGTTCTTTACTTTTTTTATGCCCTATGATCAACAAATCGTTTGATTACATTTTTTGTATTACTTTTGGACATCGGTTTACCGATAGATAAAACAACATTCGTAAATGGTGTTGTTCATGTTCAATGATTAACTGAAGTATAAATGTCATTTCTAAAATTTCTTTTCAGCAAAGTGTTTCTTAAAAACCTGGGTATTGCTATTGGAATTATAGCCCTATTGTTGATTGGTACATTTATAACCCTAAATATTTATACGCTGCATGGCGTAACCCAACCAGTACCCGATTGCACCGGTTTAACCCAGAATCAGTTTGAAGAGTTGCTGGAAGAAAAAAACTTCCGCTTTAACATCATCGATTCGGTGCACATTACAGGATTTGCTCCGGGTGCAGTTGTTGAACAACTACCTCAGGCAGGAACACAGGTTAAGAAAAATCGCACCATCCACTTTACGATAAATGCTTATTCGGCTGAAAAAGTACAAGTACCTAATTTAAGTAGTTACTCATTGCGAAGCGCAAAAGCGATTCTTGAATCGTATGGTTTAAAAACCGGTGAACTCATTTATATACCTAGCGAATACACCAATGAGGTACTGGGGCAACATTATAAAGGAAAACCTATTGAGCCAGGCACATCAATAGAGAAAGGCTCTGTTATTGATTTGCTTTTAGGTCAGGGATTAAGTGATAAAAAAACGAATATACCAGACTTAACCGGATTGGCAACTGATGAAGCCCGTCATTTCCTGGTGTCTGTTTCATTAAATTTAGGATCAACTATTTACGACTCAACAGTTGTATCTCAGGACGATTCCTTGTTTGCTTTTATCTGGAAGCAAAAACCAACGGCTGATCCAGGATCACGTATTCCTTTAGGATCATCTATTGATGTTTGGTTAAGTACCGACTCTTCAAAAATACTACCTGACACTTTATCTACAGATAGTCTTTCTTTTGATGCATTGAAAGTTGAACCACCTGTTGAAGAAGAAGAAGCAGGTAATAATTATGAGGAATTTTAAGATGGCTGAAGAAATTCAGAATGAATTTGAGGAACTGGAGGAGAATGGAGAACTTTTCGAGCATTATCGATTTGTTACTGATCCGGGACAGAATCCCTTACGCATTGATAAGTTTTTAGTCAATCGAATCGAAAACGCTTCACGAAATAAGATTCAGGATGCTGCAGCAGCAGGTAATATTAGGGTTAATGACAAACCAGTAAAGGCAAATTACAAAATAAAAGCCAACGAGGTTATTACCATTGTAATGTCTTATCCTCCGCGCGAGATTGAGATTATAGCTGAAGATATTCCTTTGGATATTGTATACGAGGATGACGATTTAATTGTATTGAATAAAAAACCGGGCATGGTAGTTCATCCGGGACACGGAAACTACACAGGTACTATGGTAAATGCATTGGCTTATCACCTCAAGGATCTACCTATATTCAATTCTGAAGATCCTCGTCCCGGTTTAGTGCATCGCATCGACAAAGACACATCAGGACTTTTAGTTATTGCTAAAACCGAAGAAGCTAAAAACTTTTTAGCTCGTCAATTCTTCGAAAAAACTTCGAAACGCACCTATCGGGCTATCGTGTGGGGACAACCAAAAGAAGACGAAGGTACCATTGTTGGTAACATTGGCCGCAGCCTGAAAGACCGAAAGCAGATGGCCGTTTTTGAAGATGGAGAGCGTGGTAAGCATGCTGTTACTCACTATACCGTTTTAGAGCGCCTGGGTTATGTTTCGTTGGTTGAGTGCCGTTTAGAAACAGGCCGAACACATCAGATAAGGGTGCACATGAAACACATTGGTCATCCGCTATTTAATGATGAACGCTACGGTGGAGATCAAATACTAAAAGGCACCACCTTTACCAAATACAAACAATTTGTTCAAAACTGTTTTAACATTTTACCTCGTCAGGCTCTTCATGCCAAAACATTAGGCTTTGTTCATCCAACAACCAAAGAATTTATGTCGTTTGATTCGGAGTTACCTGATGACATGGTGCAGGCTCTTGAAAAATGGAGAGGTTACATTGCCGGACGAGACCTCGATTAAGTATTCCATTATATGTTATTATGAAGAAAAATATTGGCATTATTTATGGCGGGTACTCTTCTGAAATTGTAGTATCTGAAAAGAGTAAAGACGGTGTTTTATCTTTTATTGATGAAACCATTTACAACCGTTATCCTATTTTAATCACCAAAGAAAAGTGGTGCGCAGTAATTGATGGGAATGAATATCCTATTGATAAAAATGATTTCAGCTTTCAAATGAATGGAAGCAAAATCACTATTGATTGTGCCTATATCACCATACATGGTACCCCGGGTGAAGACGGATTACTGCAGGGCTACCTGAAGATGCTTAATATTCCTCATAGCACCTGCGATGTTGAGCCTGCTGCTATCTCATTCAATAAATTTACGTGTAATACCTATTTAAAAGGTTTTGGTGTAGCGGTGGCCGACTCGGTTCTTCTTCGTAAAGGACACGAATACAATGCAGAGGGTATAGTTGAACAGTTGGGACTACCATTATTTGTTAAACCCAATGCAGGTGGATCGAGTTTTGGCATTAGCAAAGTAAAAGAATCAAATGAGTTAACACCTTCCATTGCCAAAGCTTTTACCGAAAGTAATGAAGTAATTATTGAACAATTTATTTCAGGTACCGAAGTAACATGTGGCCTCTATAAAACCTTAAATAAGGAAGTTAAACTCCCCATTACTGAAGTAGTAAGCAAGAACGAGTTTTTTGATTTTGAAGCCAAATATACAGCCGAAAAAGTTGAAGAAATAACTCCTGCCCGCATCGAAGATAAAGTCAGGGATAGAATTCAATCAATATCATCCCTTATTTATGATATTTTAGGCTGTAAGGGTATTGTTAGAATTGATTATATTATTTCGGATAATAAAATTTACTTATTGGAAGTAAACACAACACCAGGAATGACAGTAACCAGCTTTATTCCACAACAAATTGCCGCGGCCGGATTAGATATCAAAGATGTTTTTTCTGAGATTATCGAGGATCAAATTGCAAGACAATAACAATTAAAAATATTGTACGTGAGGCCATCTCAATAGATGGTCTTTTTTTGTTTTAAATTCCAATTGGACATGTATTTTAGAAAAAAAGAAAGACTGAACAACATCAATGCTGAACAGCCTTTCTTGTACTTTAATATATAACTCTTAATAATAATTCTGAGCTCCGGTTGTACTGTAGGTAGTAATCAAAATAGATCCTTTTCCTTGTTTATTTTTCTTCTTCTTAGCTTTACCGTATACTACTATCATACCTTTTTCCGACTCACATTCAAAGGCTAAGTCTTCTTTTGAATTATTTAGTTTGAGCTTGATCTTTCCTTCGGTAGTTTTTATATTCGAAGAAGCAGTAAACTCAACTCTGGTACCAATTACTTCTCCTTTTCCTGAAGTAATATCAAAGACTCCTTTCACATTAAATAAGTTCAGACTACCTGCTCCAGAGAAGGAAGTAATGTTACCTGTTGCATCTGATAGCTTTATTGAGCCCGAATTGGATTTTAATTTTATATCTCCCTGAATATTTTTCATAGTGAGGTTGCCGTCAGTTGTTTCCCCTTTACAATTGCCTTCCACATTTTCAATAATCAAACTTCCACTGTATGAAACAATTTCAGCATTTCCTTTAATATTATTAATTGTTTGAGCACCTCCTTTACTTGAAGTCTCAATATCACCAGTAATATTATCAACCGTAATAGTAGCTGATTTGGTTGATAAGTCAGCACTTCCTTCCAGATTGCTAACTTTAATTTTGCCTGATTTTGATTCAGCTTTAACCTTTGCATTTTTAAAGCCGGCCAATGTTATATAACCAGAACTTGTCACTACATCAATATTTACTCCATCAGGTAAAGTTACAGTTACAAAGCCTGAGTGAGAACTCCAGCCTGAGGAAGGCTTATTAACATCAACTGTTAACACACCATCTGTCACCTTCATCGCCACATCGTAATTATCCAACTCTTTATTAGCTGATAACTCTGCAGTCACATTAACCTTGTCTCCTTTTTGAAATTCAACTTTACAAAAATCTCCACTGATTTTAACAGCCGAAACCTGGTCAAAATCCTTGCTACCTTCATAAACCTTCTGTAATCCTTGAGCTGAAACAACAGTAGTAGCAATCATCACTACTAAAAGAAAGTACAATTTTCTCATATTAAAATATTATTACAATTTGATTTCTGCTGTTGTGTTACGCCACTATTTCAATAAAGTTTCCGGTTTTTGACAATAAAAAAATCCCGCTGTCAAACAACGGGATTTCGGTATTCGTTAAGTTCTTTTTATAAATAACTTTCAATTGGAGCACAGCTACAAACCAGATTTCTATCGCCATAAGCATCGTCAACTCTGGCCACATCAATCCAAAACTTGTTTTCTCTGATCCAGTCTAACGGATAAGCTGCTTTTTCGCGTCCATAAGAATGATTCCACTCATCAGATACTACCTTATAAGCTGGATGAGGAGCATTTTTCAATACATTATCATCCTTATCTACCGTTCCATTCTCAACCTCTTTTATTTCTGCATAAATCGATTTCATAGCTGAGATAAAACGATCTAACTCCTGCAGCGATTCACTCTCTGTTGGCTCTACCATTAAAGTACCATGAACCGGGAATGATAAAGTTGGCGCATGAAAACCATAGTCCATCAAACGCTTGGCAATATCAGTTTCTGTAATACCCGATGAAGCTTTAAAATGGCGACATTCCAAAATCATCTCATGAGCCACACGACCATTAGAACCCGTATAAAGAATTCCGTAATCATCCATTAATGATGAGGCCATATAGTTAGCATTTAGAATTGCCATCTCGGTAGATTTTTTCAATCCCTCGGCACCCAACATTTTGATGTAACCATAAGTTATTGGCAAAACACTAGCACTTCCCCAAGGTGCAGCTGCAACAGCAGTAATACCTTTGCGCTCATTATCAATAACGGGATGCTGTGGTAAGAAATCGACTAAATGAGAAGCCACACCAATTGGTCCAACTCCAGGTCCGCCTCCACCATGAGGGATCGCAAATGTTTTATGAAGATTCAGATGGCAAACATCAGCACCAATACGTCCAGGACTGGTAAAACCTACCTGAGCATTCATATTAGCTCCATCCATGTAAACCTGACCTCCATTATCATGAATAATCTGGCAAACTTCAATGATTGACTCTTCAAACACACCATGCGTAGAAGGATAAGTCACCATCAGACATGATAAAGTATCTTTGTTGGCCTCTGCTTTTTCGCGCAAGTCTGCCACATCAATATTTCCTTTTTCATCACATTTTACCACAACCACTTTCATACCAGCCATAACAGCACTGGCAGGGTTGGTTCCGTGCGCTGACGAAGGAATAATAGCAACATTACGCTGCTCATCACCTCTACTTTTATGATACTCCTGAATAACCATCAACCCGGCATATTCACCAGCTGCCCCTGAGTTAGGTTGCAAACTAACATCAGCAAAACCTGTAATCTCCGATAAATCCTGACGTAATTCGTCCATCATTAAATGATATCCGGCAGCCTGATCTTTTGGAATAAACGGATGTAAACCGTTAAACTCAATCCAGCTTAGTGGTAACATTTCTGTGGCTGCATTCAATTTCATTGTACACGATCCTAATGAAATCATGGAATGAGTCAGTGAAATATCTTTCCGTTCTAATTTCTTTATATAACGTACCATTTCAGCTTCAGAATGATACTTCTTAAATATATCCTGAGCTAAGAAGTCAGACGTCCTTTTATGTTCTTCTTTAACATTTGAATCAGAACCAATAGCTTCTATCCTTGGTACATCTCTGCCAGCCGCTTTGGCAAACACCTCAACAATCCAGTTAATATCATCAAGGTTGGTTGTTTCATCAATGCTGATTCCTACATCTCCGTTATCAAAATAGCGGAAATTCATTTCCAGCTTTAAACTGTACCTTTCAACATATTCAACCTTTACTCCTTCAGGTAATTCAATCCGGATAGTATCAAAAAAATCGTTATTCACTTGCTTATAACCCAACTTCTCCACTTCTTGCGCTATTTGATAAGCAATGGAGTGAACACGCTCAGCTATGCGTGTGATTCCTTCTTTTCCATGATAAACAGCATAGAAACCAGCCATAGTGGCTAATAATGCCTGAGCTGTACAAATATTGGAAGTAGCGCGCTCACGCTTGATATGTTGTTCGCGGGTTTGAAGCGCCATACGTAAAGCACGACGACCATTGGCATCTTTGGTAACACCAATAATTCGACCCGGTAACTGACGTTTCAATTCTTCTTTAGTGGCAAAAAAAGCTGCATGAGGTCCACCATAGCCCATTGGAATACCAAAACGCTGAGTGGTACCAAAAACAACATCAGCTCGCCACTCTCCCGGAGGAGTTAACAATGCTAATGAGAGCAAATCAGCAGCAACAGCCACTTTACAATCTTTTGAGTGGGCTTTTTCAGTGATTTCTTTATAATCCTCAACCGATCCGTTTGAATCAGGATATTGCATCATAATTCCAAACACCTCATCATTACATTCAAAATCATGCACATTACCAAATTGTAATTCAATGCCCAAAGGCTTTGCTCTGGTAATTAACACTTCTTTGGTTTGAGGCCACATTTTTTCATCAGCAAAAAAGGTATTAACCTCAGCTTTCACTTGCTTTCTGCTTCTGGCATTAAAAAGCATAATCATAGCCTCAGCTGCAGCTGTAGCTTCATCAAGTAACGATGCATTAGCAATCTCCATCCCTGTCATTTCAGTTACAACGGTCTGGAAATTCAACAATGCCTCCAGGCGACCTTGCGAAATCTCAGCCTGATAAGGTGTATAAGATGTATACCAAACCGGATTTTCAAGCACATTACGTAAGATTACTGCCGGAGTAATCACATCGTAATATCCCATTCCGATGTAGGTATTGTAGACCTTATTTAATTGGGCAATATCATGTATTTTTCTAAAATACTGACGCTCAGTTAATCCTTTGGTAATATTCAGTGGTTTCTCCAACCTGATGGACGCAGGTATAGTCTGGTCGATTAATTCTTCAACAGATGAAACGCCTATTCGATTCAGCATTGTATCAATCTCATAATCTCTAGGACCAATGTGACGAGAGACAAACTTATCAGTTGCCATAGTTAAAATTTTATATCTATTTGGTGTTACTTCTTTTATCTATTCACCTTGTAAATTGAAGAATAAATCGGATAAATTTCAATGACTTTTGCCATCTTCTATACACCTTTCTTCAGAAATGCTTTGTATTCTGCGTCAACTCAAACAATTCTTTTCACGAATAATTGAATTTTACGATACTAAAAAAGGATTACTACTTTTTTCTCTTCCAACAGTTGTGGATGGTCCGTGCCCGGGGAATAGCTGAACGTCCTCATCCAAAGTAAGTATTTTACTCTTTAGATGACTGATTAATGTATCAAAGTCGCCCCCCGGCAAATCAGTTCGTCCAATACTTCCTTGAAAAATAGAATCTCCTACAATTGCAATTTTATCTTCTTTACTATAAAAAGTAATTCCTCCAGGAGAATGCCCCGGAACGGTTATTACCTCTAACGATGAATTTCCAAACTGTACAACATCTCCTTCGTTCAAATAGTTTGAAATGGCCGGAGGATTTTTATCCACCTCAACTCCAAACTGAGCAGCATAGCTTACTGTTTGATCAATCAAAAACTCGTCTCCTTGATTCGCTTCCAGCCCCAAATCATATTTTTCAGCTATAAAAGCTGATCCAAAAACATGATCGAGATGTAAGTGTGTTTGCAACAATTTAACCGGTTTGTATCCATTGGTTTCAATAAACTCAGCAACCGATTTTCTTTCCTCGGTTGTTAAACATCCCGGATCAATAATAACGCACTCTTTCGTTTCGTCCGAAAGAATATATGTATTTTCCTGCCACATATTAATTGGCAGTGTATCTACTTTTATCATATTAGTTTATTTAATTTACGGTTCCTTTTAACATAGGTACAAAAGCGCATTGCCCAACCTGTTCCTGTTCAAAATCGTCTTCAGTCAAACGCTTAATTCGCATCATTGTTTGCTGTTTGTCGCCAACGGGTATTACCATTATTCCCCCTATTTTCATCTGAAGCAATAGTTTCTCAGGAATAAAGGGAGCACCTGCCGTAACAATTATTTTATCAAAGGGAGCAAAGGATGGTAATCCTTCATATCCATCGCCCAAAAAGAAACGCCCCCTGTAGCCTATTTGTTTCAATAAATTGTTCGATCTGACATATAATTCTTTTTGCCTTTCAATGGAAAAGAGCTTCACCCCCATTTGAATCAAAACAGCTGCCTGATATCCTGATCCGGTGCCAACCTCCAAAATCAAATCACCTTGTTTTACATTTAGTAATTGCGACTGCAAACCAACAGTATAAGGTTGAGAAATTGTTTGACCGGCAGCTATCGGAAATGCCTTATCCTGATATGCAAATGAAACAAAACTACTATCTAAGAACAAGTGTCTGGGAACTTTACCAATAGCCTCTAATACATGTTTATCTTTAATACCTTTACCTATAAGTTCCTGCACCAATCGCTGACGCATACCCTTATGTCTGAACGAATCCATCATCTCCATAGAAAGCAAAATTAATTTTTTTTAACTTTCCGGAAATATTTATCAAGAACATTCGTTAACCTTTTTATGGGGGGTAATTTTAAGATATCGAAAAAATCGATCAACCTATATTTTCTGATAAATGATATTATTATAATCATTTTGTCAGCTATCTATTCCGTTTATATTCTTAAACGCGATTTACCGTCATTTTCGACAGAATTTGCGCAAACCATTCAGTCCTTGCTTAATCAGGGAACTGTAGTTGTTCTTTTAAGCTTTTACATGCTATTTATCTTATATCTCACCGGACTTTACCGAAACAAGATTAACCTATCAATATCTAGCCATTTATCTAAGACATTCAGTGGCTTAGGCATAGCTTACATAAGCTTATTTGCATACTTTTATGGTTTATTTAATCTGTTTTCATTTGCCAATGTTTGGAATACATTTTTGATGCTTTTTGCGACTACATTTTTTAGCATTAACATACCTCACATTTTACTGATTCTTCTGTTAAGATTATTAATGCACAAGGGGTATTGGGGTATTAAAACTATTTTAATTGGATCGAACGGAATATTAACCAAAACAGAAGAAGAACTATCTAGACTGAGTGGTTTAAGCGGCAACAACATTACTAACGTAATTAGAATTGAAGATATAAAATTAGACAAACAGGATATTGCTATTAGTTTTAATGAAGCTGAAAAATTAATTAATGAGCATCAACCTGAAGAGATTATTATTGCAGTTCCTTCAACAAAAGAAAAGTTAATTACCAACTTAATTGCTGTTGCCAAAATGCGAGACATCTCTATTAAATTGATTCCGGATATGGAATCAGTTGTTAAAGGTTTTGCTAAAATTAACGCATTAATAGCCCCACCATATGTAGCTGTCAACAAAAAAGAAATGCCTGTTTGGCAAGAGTTTATTAAAAGAATTATTGATATAACAATATCTATCGTAGGACTTGTTCTTTTACTTCCATTTTTCCCGTTTATTGTATGGGGGATTAAAAAAAGTTCAGATGGCCCCGTATTTTATCAGCAAGAAAGAATTGGAAAAAATGGCAAACCTTTTAATATTATCAAATTTCGATCGATGATTGTGAATGCCGAAGCCAAAGGACCTGCTTTATCATCAACTAATGATTGCAGGGTAACATCATTTGGCAGGTTTTTAAGGCGCTGGAGAATTGATGAAACGCCACAATTTATCAATGTTTTAATTGGAAATATGTCCATTGTGGGTCCACGGCCTGAAAGATCGTTTTATATCAATGAAATATCTAAAAAAGTACCTTTGTACAGCGAAATTCTTCAATGTCGTCCTGGCATTACATCGCTTGGCATGGTTAAATTTGGGTATGCCGAAAACATTGAGCAAATGATTAAACGATTAAATTACGACATTTTATACATGGATAATATTTCACTGTGGATCGATTTTAAAATACTGATTTATACTTTTAAAACTCTAATTAGTGGTGAAGGAAAATAAAGAGGTGAATCCATTTGACTCACCTCTTTTCGTTTTAGTATTTTACAATTTTAGAATACGACACACTGCTTGCATTAGCAACTTTAATCAAATACTGACCTTTTGCTAATTCATTTAACTGCAAGGTAATTTTCTCCTCATTAAATCGTTTCTTTTTAACACATACACCCGAAATGGAATAAATCTCCATTGTTTTTTCTCCACCCAGATCTGTTTCAATTCTTAATGCTGTTGAAAAAGGATTAGGATAACAATTGATAAGTTTTGCCTTATAAGTATTTTCATCATCTTCAATAGATGTATTTGTATCAAAACCAGTTAGCTTCTTCTGGCTGTATACAACATATTCGCCCGGTTGAAAAGTTAATGGTACATCAACATCTGATACGTATATACTATCATTTAAAATGTTGTTATACCACCATCCTTCGGTACTAAAGTATGGACAGACTACCTGTGCTGTAACTCCAAAATTAGCAGCTACCCTCACATCTGTTCCTGACATATTTAAAGCAATCTTTTTTACATCGCCCGATACATCCATTGTGAAATCGGCTGTATTAAAAACTTCTTCACCTATTTTAATATCAATCATGCGTTTATACACATCAAATAATCGCTTTCTGTTTTCTTCATCCTGATACTCCCAAACAGGTGGTTTTTGTGCCAAACGACATGCATCATCAACGGTTCCGTCGGTACAACGATTAATACTTAAATCGAAACCTAACTCACCAAACTGCCATATCATCTTAGGTCCCGGAGTACTAAAAAAGATTGCTGCAGCAGCTTCCATTCTTTTTAAGGCAATGTCTTCATCCGAAGTATCATAATCACCTTCTGAATTACCATACAGCTTATTTTTATACATTAATCGTTCTTCATCATGACTCTCCATATAATTAACTACTTGCGGTGAATCCCAGCCACGGGCAACATACGATGTCCAACTTAAATCAGAATCATATCCCATGGTAGCTTCATTATAAGCATGATTGGCATTCCCCCAAAGCATAATGCCATAATTGGCTAATATGGTTTCTTCATCGTTATCTGATAAATGTTCAAAAATTACATATGCATCCGATTTCCGCTTCCAGATTTCATCAGTCATACGCTGCAAAATTGCTATGCGACTATCATCCTTAGGACTTGCCCAACTACTTTCACCGTATTCTGTATTAGTAAAGCCTTTAGTAAAATCAAAGCGAAATCCGTCTATCTTATATTCATTCATCCAAAATGAACAAATACTATCAACCAAGGCCTGTGTTTCCAGGCTTTCATGATTAAAATCGTATCCCCACTGTGCATCCGGATTCTTCATATTATGCTCAACGTTGTACCATGGATTTTCAGCGGTTGGTTTTTCGCCATCAAAATACATTTGTACTAAAGGCGATTGACCAAAGGAATGATTCAAAACCATATCCATTATTACGGCAATTCCGTTTTTATGACACTCATTGATAAAGGTTTTATAATCAACAGCAGTACCATAAGCCTTATCGGTTGCAAAATAGAAAGATGGATTATACCCCCAACTGTCATTGCCTTCAAACTCGTTAAAAGGCATCAACTCAATAGCATTAACACCCAAACGTTTCAAATAAGACAATGTATCGGTAACGGTTTTAATATCCTGATCTTCTGTGAAATCACGAATCAACATTTCGTAAATAACCAGCGTTTCTTTATCGGGAGCTACAAAATTATCTGCATCCCAATTAAAATTATCAATTGTTGTACTGAAAACGCTTGTTATTCCATCTGTTTTACCGACTGGATAATCTTTTAAATTAGGATAAATTCGATCTGGTATATATTGATCATTCCAGGGATCAAGAATCTTATTGGTATAAGGATCTGCTATTTTCAGGTTTCCATCCATCCAATATTGATAAGCATATTCAGTATCCACAGAAAGACCATTAAGTGTCAACCAAAAATAATCACCATCTTTTTTCATCAGATAATTACTGGCAGGCGTCCAATCATTAAAATCACCCATCAGGTATACATACTCTTTATAAGGAGCATAGATAACCGCAGTAACAGAACTGTCGTCAATTCTGTTGATTCCCCGGCTCAATCCTTCTGGCATTGGTTCTTCAACAGGCGTTCCCCTGGTATAAAGAGTTACGTTATCTTCAACAATATTTGTTCCTGAAGAAGCAACAGCTTTAATGGAATATGAATCTTCAGTAACATTAACCAAGGTATACGAGATTGATGTACTGGTTGTGGATTCTATCTCAACATCATTTATAAACAATGACAATTGATCACTTAATATTGAATTGACATTTACTACAACATCTTCTCCCACAGGAATCAAACTCTTGTCGAGTGGCGATTCTATTGAAACAGCTAACACCTCATCAGAGACGTCCACAAAAATATCGCTTCCCCCGGTATCTTTTCCTTCTTTTGAACCATCCTCATTTCTGAAAACAAAAGCCATCTTCAGAATTTTCTCCCCATCTGGAACGCCATAAAATACTTTTATAGAAGGAGAAATGGTTAGAGTGTATTGATTACTCCCTATCTTTGTTAACTTACAATCTGCTATATTCTCATCCCAATCAGCCTTAACATATTTCCAGTCGCTATCACTGGAACTTTGATCGGTAATTACACCCGTATAAGCATATATATCACCTGAATAATCCTCTAACCCTGCAGAGCCTCTATCAGCATAAAAAGTGATTAAAACCTGATTGGTTTCAACAGGAATTGCCGGATCGGATGTGACCACCTGAGCTCCTGCCCATTGAATCAGAAATATTAATATTCCGAAAAAGTAAACTTTTTTCATCTCTCTATTTTAAATAATTTCTCGTAATCGTTAAGCGGCATCCAAACCGATGCTCCTCTTTCTGCAATATTTATTGATAGTTCTTGATTGTCGACCCAAACCTTTTCATTTGGATTTAATACATTTATAAAACACTTCTGCTCTTCGCAATTAAAAAAGCGGGCAAGATTTATTGGATTCTCCTGTGATATTGGATTTGCAATGATCAGAACTGCACCATTGTATTGTTCAACTCCTTTTCTGAAAACCACATATTTCTCTTTATCAATCAACGAACTATCAGTAATAACTTCTCCATCCAGAATTGACCTTACTTTTAGTAATCCCTCAATAACATCAGGTAAATTATCATTCGCCTTAACCGTATGTTTTTTGGTATGAAAATCGGTTTGAACCGTCGGGAACAAATGTGAATAAAAAATACATGGTTTAGGCTGATGAAACAAAATATAGGAATAAGCCATTGACCAGTCTTTGGTAATCCATTTATCATGCTCCTTTCCTGTATCATGATTTTCAGCAAAAGTAACAATCCTATCTGCTGGCAAATGCGAGATCAATCCGGCATTAAGCAATTGTTGCATTTCAAACATACCAAGAGTATCGTTGCACATATCGGTCAGCACCTTCTTTAAAGGAAAATCAAATGACTTTACTTTAGCTATGTTACCACTGTTTATGGCCTTATTCCAATCAGCAATTTGATGAACTGAATTGGTAAAAAACTCTGTTACACAAAATGCAGAATCAGGTATCACTTTATTAGTCCAATCCTTTATAAATTGAACCTCTATACCATTCACAAAATCCAATCGAAACCCATCGTATCTAACTTCTTCCAACAACCATTGCCCCCATTCAGTCAATTGCCTTTGTACATTTTTACTCTGATGATCAAAATCGTGTCCAAACAACTTTGAATTAGCAACAATTCCACCGGTATCAGGGTAATTAACCAGGTAATCATCTTCGCTAGAAGGATGAAAATCACCATAAGTCCAATTTACCTTTCCCGACATTGGTTTGATTCCGGTATATGAATAAACCTCCCAGTTCAATTCATTACCAGCTTCATCTATTATTGATGAAATAGTTAATCCGTTAGTCTGATCACCCCATTCCATATCCTCCTCCAAAACCTCAAGTTGAAACCATAGTTTCATTTTTGAATTTCGGTTTATCCTATACTGTATCTCTACATCTTTAGAAACAACACCTTCCCAAAAACCATAAGGATTATTTTTTGTTAGTATTGGATGAAATAGTTGAGAGGCATTATTCATAGATGGATCATCAGAAACCTTAAGTCGAAATCCAGATCTAAGCTTGCTGTTAACTGTATTTTTAAGTTTTATAACAATTCCTTGATTGGGTTTTAAATCAACCGCAAACCTTAATTCATTTACCGGGTATCCTACTGTTTTTTTACTTCGTGTAAGAAGATAATTCTTTAAAACAGGATTTTCCTCCAAATCTTTTAGCTGAAATGAGTACAGATGATTTAGTACTGCATCAGCATAAACCTCAATTCCTTTTTTATGAGCATGTTCTATAAGTCTATCAAGGTCCTTTCGGGTACCAAATCGGGTACTTATTGTTCCTATTTGATCAATATCTCCTAAATCATAATGATCATAAACCCCATAACCCATATCGTAAATTCCCCAGTTGCCCTTTGAGGGAGGAGGAGACCAGATTCCAGTTATGCCTATTTGCTCAAGGTAAGTAAGTTTTGAATCAAGATTATTATACCATATTCCTTCTTTTGCCTCACTATTGACAGGCACATCCCAATAAAACCCTTGAAGTATGACTTGAGAATGCATTAATGAACTTAGCATTAAAAAAAGAATTAATATAATAGTTCTCATTTTCTTAAAGCAAGAAAAGGCTGTCCTAAATATAAGGACAGCCTTGAATATTTCATATTTTTTCTAATTTATCGAGCATGTATTATCATCAAACATATAAGTAACAACTTGCCCGGTTGTTCCATCTATAGCAGAAGGATCACCACCATCATTACGATATTCAATAACACCTTCATTTGGTACAAACTCAGCATTCCACCAATCAGGTATCCATTCATGATCAACATACGACCTTATACTTGCGTTACCTGTTAAAGCAGGTGAAGTAACTGTTTTAGCAGTATTGTCTACTGTAAACATATTAGCTTCAACATCTTCAGTCCATCCACCAAAAGCATCTCCAATACCGTATACTTTAACTTCAGTAACAGATACCTTTGTTGTACCACCTCTTAAGTCGATAACAATAGTATACATACCAGATGCAGTAATACTCATATTTCCACCATTATCAGATACTGTTTGTCCATTGGCATCAAATTCTGTCACTTCGCCAAAGCCAACATTTGGACTTTCCCAGTCTGCTGCTGAAATTTTAAATCCTTTGTCAGCTTCTAAATATGCTATTTTCCAGAATACACCTAAATTAGCATCACCTCCGGCAATCTTATGCATTACAGCTTCAGCTTTTGTTCCAGGCGTATCCCAACCATAAGCAGTAGCATCTCCTACCAAATAAACAGCTTCCGGATATTGAGTGTATTCTTCAATTGTCACTGTTTTAGCATCACCATTAGCAGCATCAATTTCTATAGTTATAGTGTACTCTCCTTTCTCAGTCACTGAGAAATTACCATCTTTATCAACTACTTTATCTGAACTATTTTCAACATCCAAAGCACCATAACCAACATCAAAACTAATGTCGTTTTGAGGAGCTGCAACGCCATTTAATGTACGAAGTTTAAAACCTTCATCAGCTTCTAAAATTATACCGGTCCAGGTCCAGGTAAATAACGAACCACTTGCGGTTGGTTTACCTTCGTTATCAGGCAGTAAAACATTACCCCAATTCCAACTACTTCCATCAGCGGTAGCATCTGGATTATCAGCACTTACACCTGTTCCTACAGCATCTAAAACAACATCGGTCCAGTTAGTTAAATCACCTGCTGAGTTTTGAACAATAGAGAATGTTTCATTGGTAACATCAAGCGTTATTGTGTAATTACCACCTAAGGTTAATACATTAGCACCATCTTGAGTTAATTCAACACCTTCAGCATTTTCTATCACTTCTGAATCGCCTGTTAATCCATAATTATATGCCCAAGCATCATCACCTTTTTTCGGTGCTCTAAACTTAAACTCGCCCGGAGTCATATCTAAATTAATGGTGTAAACATCATTATCTTTGTCATAGGTCATATACTGGTCATTGGCCTCGTCCCATCCACCAACTGCTGATCCAATCACTGTCCATGGCTCAGCATCGAAATAAGTGGTAACATTCATTTCTATGGTCTCCGTAGCAAGATGATGATTTGCGCTCACTCTTAAAACAATATCATGAGCTTCTCCATCAACAAAACCAGCTGCCAACAAAGCTTTATTAAAATCTCCAACAGTTACTTCATGTGGTGAAGATATACCAGACGCAATAACATAATTTTTTGAAAAATCGCCTCCTTTAATATCTACATCAATTGAATATTCCTCAACAACAGGAATAACAAAATCAGCATCGGACCATTCAAAAGTCGCAAATACATTTTCTTCATTAACTTTTTCCAGAATATAGGTCCCTCCTGTTTCTGGAGCAGATAGTTCCGGATTAACAGCATCTGCTGGTACTTCAACTTTAAGATCCTCCTCGCACGATACAATAAGACCAAGTAACAGTAATAATGCAGAATATATTTTAAAATATTTCATTGTTTCTGTAATTAAGATTAATAATTCGGATTCTGTACAAGGTTAGGATTTGCAGTAATATCAGTAAATGGTATTGGCATTAAGTTATATTTTGCATCAACATCCTTTCCACTTAAACTATTACCTTTTAATGGCCAATTGTATCCTGAAGTGAATTTGCCAAAACGAACCAAATCAGTACGACGATGACACTCCCAATACAATTCGCGAGCACGCTCATCCAAAATCCAATCTAAATCAACATTAGTTGGCAAAGAAACTCCTGCTCTATCTACAATTTCTTGCAGATAAGATAAACTCTGAGCGGATACACTTCCATCTAAACGCAAATCAACCTCTGCTGCCATTAAATAAGCATCAGCCAAACGAAATACAGGAACATTTACATCAACCCAATCAGAGCTACCTTCATTCGTACCAAAACCACCACTTCTTGTACGGTTTTTGTATTTTACAACTGCATATCCATGAGTAAACTGATCTTGTTGATCAATCTCTAGTTGTTGACCTTCGGTAAACCAAAGCGCACGACCATCAGCAGCATCAAACTTATTAACTAAAGCTTTAGTAGTTCTATTACCACCCCAACCATTGGCCATACCATATTCATTTGGAGTCATTTCTCCACCAATAGAGGCTGCAATTACATAGGTCATTCCACCGTATGAACGCGAAACATCTCCGTCAAAATTAATTGAATAGATAATTTCACTATCTGCTGAATAGTTATCTGCCAAGAATAACCTTTCATAAGGAGTGTATACATCAGTTACTTCAGAATCAGTTATTAAACTATAACCAGCTGAGGTAATCTTATTTAAGTATGTTCTTGCTTTTGTATAATATTCAGAATTAGTTTCTCCTAAATAAACACTATGGTTTAGATATAATTTAGCCAAAACCATCCAGGCTGCTGCTTTATTAGCTTGTCCGCCCATTGATTGACCAACATCCAGTAATACTTGAGAATCATCCTCAGTATCGCCAACAATAGCCATCAATTCACTTTCGATATAGTTAAATAACTCAGGACCTCTGGCTTCACCAGCCGGCAATGGAAGTACTGATCCAATAGGACTATCTTCTGTTACAAAAGGAACTCCGTTACCGAATAAATCCAACGCATGCCAGTAAGCAAGTGCTCTAAGAAATCGAGCTTCTGCCATATATTGAGGAAGATTTGTATATTCTTCTTTACCCAGTGAATTTGCCTGACGAATAAACTCATTGGCTAACGATACCTGATAGATTGCTCTATAATAAAACTGACGAATAAAACCATTGTTTGCTCCCCAATCCAACTGACTTATATCGGGCAAATCACCATCATTCCAACCATTAACAGCCTCATCAGTTGGTAATTCCTGACAAACAAAATAAGCTCTCCAATATTGACTATGTCCTTCATCAAAACCTACCAAATCGGGATCACCTGCAGGACCTGTCTGACCTGAGACAGCAAAACCGGCATAAATTTTAGTTAACACCTGATAGAAAGCCTCTTCAGAATCCAGAATTTTATCAGCTGTAGCCAGATTTGGATCAATTGGAGTAACATCCAAATCATTCACACACGCTCCAAGACCAAATACCAGAGCAAGTGCAAGAAATACTTTATATATATTAAATACTTTCATATTCTTTCAAAATTAAAATGTAACATTTACACCTAACAAAAATGTTCTTGGACGTGGATAAACATTGTTATCAATACCACCACTAACTTCAGGATCTAATCCTTCATATCCTGTAATTACAAATGCATTGTTAACGGAACTATATACACGCATTTTGAATGAATTATTCAATAAATCACTCATATCATAACCTAAAGTGATATTATCCATTCTAAAGAAAGATGCCTTTTGAACATAGTAAGATGACAAATATTGAGCACTATTAAAGTTTGTATTAAACACGTCTCTGTTTAAATTATTTAAATACTCACCACTAATCTGCATACTATTATACCACCCTGTATTAGAAGCCATGTTATTATAAACATATTGCCCAAGATTAGCGCGTCCTACCAAACTAAAATCCCAGTTTTTATAAGTAAGAGAAGTATTTAATCCCAGCATTACTTTTGGAGCCGATTGCTTATACACCATAAGGTCACTCTCATTAAATTCTCCATTCTCATCTCTATCAATATAAACTCCTTCAATAGGGTTACCATCATTATCGTAAACTTGCTGATATACAAAGAATGAACCTGCTGCCTGACCAACCTGATGTATTTGTACAAGGTTACCTGTTCCACCACTTATACCACCAGTTTGAACACCTAAATAATTAGGATCTTCAACTCTTGTTAACTTAGTGATTTCATTTTGGTTATAAGTTACATTAGCACCTATATCCCAGGTAAAATCATTGTTTTGAATAGCTGTTGCATTAACAGTAAATTCAAAACCCTTATTCTCTAAACTACCCACATTAGTTACCAACTCATTTGTTAAGTTAGCACCTGCTGGAACTGGTATTTGATTCAATAAATCTTTGGTCTCACGAAGATATACATCTAAAGTACCGCTAATTCTATTATTTAAGAATCCATAGTCAAATCCAACATTATATGTAGTTGTTTCCTCCCACTTAAGGTTTTCATCGTAGCCATTCGGACGAATAGTTGTCATTGGAATTCTATCATAACTTCCAGTTAGACTATTATAATACATGTATTGGGCAGTTGGCTGACCTGATTTGTAGGTTCCAAAATATCCATAATCAGATCCAATATCCTGCTGACCTGTCACCCCATAACCTACTTTCATTTTTAAGGTTGACAGAACATCAGAGTTTGACAGAAATGATTCTTCTTTCATATTCCATGCAAGAGCAACTGATGGGAATAGTCCCCAACGATTTTCTTCCGAGAAACGCGATGAACCATCGTTACGTAAGGTAAAAGTAACATAGTATTTATCAGACAATATATAGTTTAATCGACCAAAGAAGGAAACCAGGTAATTTTCATTTCTTGTTAAATTCTCAGGATCTCTTACATATTCGCCATCCTCATTAGGCAAATTAAACCAGGAGCCTGAAGTATTTTCAGCCCAGAAGTGTTGCCATGAGTAACCTCCCATTACATCAAAACGAGAATCGATTGATGGAAGAGCTTTGGTATATTGCAAATAGAAGTCTAATAACTTATTTTCTTTTTTCTGAACATAGGTATTATAACCACCTCCTCGTAGATATGCATCTGTGTCCCAAGCTGCACCAGGAAGTGTCTGTATACCATCATCATCTTTACCTTCTGACATGTCAAGACCTAAATTTAAGTTGGCTCTTAAGTCTGGTAAGAAATGGAATTTATAGTCGAACTGTGCATTACCTACAAAACGGTTTACTTTTGATTTATCAACTCTTTGATCAATTAATGCACGTGGGTTATCCGGAGCATTACCGTTTGGTGATCCATCAGGACGCGCCCAGGCAAAATAACCACCATAAGCTGCATATTCATCACCTCGAATAACTTGTGTTGGATCCATTGAAATGGCTGCTCCAACTGCTCCCTGATTTGAGAAGTTATTATTAATAAACATCCCTTTTGCCGCAATATTTACTCGTAAATGATCATCAAATAATGAAGGATTCAAGTTTAATGAAGCAGTGGTTCTTTCCATACTCGACTCATCTAGAATACCATTGGTATTATTGTAACCAACAGAAAGTCTGTACGGTAAATTTTCAACAACCATACCCGAAAGAGCCAAGTTATGATCTGTACTTATGGCATTTCTGTACACTTCATCCTGCCAATCTGTATTAGCTGTTCCTAATAAACCTACATTACCAGGAAATTTATCTGCCAACACTTCTCTATACTCATCAGCAGAAAGCATATCTAATTTGCTTGCTGGAGTTGCTACAGATACATTACCAGAGTAATCAACCTGTAAACCAGAAGCTTTACCTTTTTTAGTGGTAATTAAAATAACACCGTTTGATGCACGAGAACCATAAATGGCAGTAGCTGATGCATCTTTTAACACGGTAAATGTTTCAATATCGTTAGGATTAACAACATTTAAAGGGTTACGCATTCCTGATACACCACTATTATCTAACGGAACTCCATCAATAATAATTAAAGGATCATTTGAAGCACTTAAAGACGATCCTCCTCGAATACGAATAGTAGCACCTTCTCCTGGAGCACCACCACCGTCGGTTATTTGAACACCGGCCACCTTACCATTGATTAATTGCTGAGGTGAACTTAAAACACCCTGATTAAAATCGTCAGCACTTACTGTTTGAATAGAACCGGTAAGGTCTTTCTTTTTACTGGTACCATAACCAATAACTACTACCTCTTCCATTCCAATTACATCGGCGTCTAAAGCAATATTAATCTGAGATTGATCTCCAATAACAGACTCCACATTTTTATAGCCAATAAATGAGTAAACAAGTATTTGTCCCTTATTGGCTTTTAGGGTATATGTACCATCAGGAGTAGTAATTGTACCAATAGTAGTACCTTTTATAGCCACTGTTACTCCGGGCAAAGGCATACCATTACTTGCATCTGTCACAACTCCTGTAACAGTCATTTCCTGTGCATTAATATTTAGAAAGCTAAAAAATGCCAGAAAAAGAAACAGTAACTTAAACAAATTGGACTGTTTTTTCATAAAACATAGATTTTCTTGATTATTAATAAACATTAGAATCCATTTTAAAGGATTTCAGTGGATTTATGACTTAGCAACAATGCTAATACCTTTAAAACAGTGTTTATTGTATTGAAATATCATTGCAAACTTATGAAGTTTCAATCAAAAAGTATACACTTTTTAACATTGAATTACATTAATTTTCCAAATATCTCTCCGCAATCGTTTGCGATGACGATTGCAAAAGCATTTTTATGATATAAAACATGTTTAAAAAGAACGGTCAATTTTCCGAAAACGTTTGCAATAACAAGCATTACCCAAGAACCTACATTAAGCATACAATAATAAGATGTTCCTTTTAAGATTACTATTTAAGAAATCAAAGGCTCACAGCTTATTAACATCAATTAACAAATATCAAGTCATGCATCAGCCCCCTTTAAATGGTAGAAATACGAACGTTTGTCTTCTTTAGAATCAATCAAATTTATTATCTTTAACAAATGAGCTGTATAAAGGACATACCTTTATTATCCAAGAAGACAATATGAAATCACATCCTATTACAATAAAAGATATAGCCAGGGTTCTTGGTATTTCACCTTCAACCGTTTCAAGAGCTTTAAAAGACCATCCAGATATTAGCCCTAAAACCAAGCAATTAGTTCAGACCTTTGCCGAAAAAGTAAATTACAGACCGAATGCTTTAGCTTTAAGTCTCAGAAGTAGTAAAACCAATACCATTGGTATAGTAATTCCTGAAATAGTGCATCATTTCTTTTCTACCGTTATTAGTGGCATTGAAGATGTAGCCTATGGAAAAGGCTTTAATGCAATTATTTGCCAAACAAATGAAAACTACCAAAGAGAAGTAATTGATTTACAAGCTCTAATCGACAATAGAGTAGATGGCATACTGGTTTCTATGAGTAAGAACACCCACGACTTTGCTCATTTTCAAAATGTGCAGGAAAATGGTGTTCCAATGGTCTTTTTTGATCGAATTTGTGAAGCTATTTCTACCGATAGGGTTATTGCAGATGACTTTGAAGGGGCAAGAATAGCAACCAAACACCTGATTAGCAAGGGATGTAAAAAAATAATGCACCTTTCAGCTCCACAACATTTATTAATAGGTAAAAATAGAAAAGAAGGTTTTTGCAGTGCCATGAAAGAACACCAGCTAGAATGCAAGGAACAGTTTATTGTGAAATGCGATACCCGGGAATCTGTTTTTGCTAAAGAAGACGAAATACTCAATCTGGCCGGTAGCATTGATGGCATTTTTGCTGTTAATGATAGTACTGCCATAGCCGTCATGCAGGTGCTTCAACGCAACGGATATAATGTACCCAAAGACATTGCTGTTGTTGGCTTTGGCGATGGCCCTATTGCAGATATTGCCTATCCTCCACTATCAACCGTTGAGCAAAAAGGCTATATAATAGGACAAGCAGCCATGAATCTTTTAATCGGTCATATTGAAGAGACAGCTATTGATGGAGAGTTTGAAACAAAGATCTTTACTCCTGAATTAGTAGAACGCACCTCTTCTCAATTAGGTAAGACTATCTAAAAAGAACTTCAGCATTATTAACTAAAAGAAAACATTACCTTAATTAGTAATTGACAATGATTAGATAGTTTTCCGAAAACGTTTGCGAAAAAATTAAATTATTATATTGAAAAAAAATTAAAGATTTTTAACCACCATCGCAAACGTTTGCATTCTGTATCACATCTGAAAACTATACCTTTACACAAAACAACCGCAACTTTTTTAGAGGTAACATTTCTTCATAATTATTACATTTGTATTGGATTTATGTAAAAAGTGACTTACCTGCTAATACCTTTAACTTAAAGCATCAGTTTTAAGAATGGTATATTATTCTGTTGAAATCTCAAATAACATCATTTTAGTGGTACAGTAGTTATGCTGTAAATAGATGTATCTGGAATAATTAATATTAACTCAATCAGTTGATGATTTGAGCCTATGTTAATTACCATTATAAGAGATACATCAATCAATATTGTGATCATTGATAATAGATAAAAGATGAAGAAACTACCAAAACTATCTTTTTGGCAAATCTGGAATGTAAGCTTCGGCTTCCTTGGAATTCAAATGGGTTTTGCACTTCAAAGTGCCAATGTTAGTCGAATTCTTTCCAATTTAGGTGCCGACTTACATGCGCTACCCCTTTTTTGGATAGCAGCACCGTTGATGGGCTTAATAGTACAACCTATTGTAGGTTCGGCAAGTGACCGCACATGGAATCGATTCGGACGAAGAGGCCCCTACATTTTAGGCGGGGCAATTGTCGCTGCTATTTCCATGTTTTTAATGCCTAATGCATCAGTCGTGGTTTCTGTTATGCCTGTGCTATTATTTGGTTTATTTATGTTTGCCTTAATGGATGGCTCATTTAATATTACTATGCAGCCATTTCGGGCATTGGTAGCCGACATGACACCATCAGAACAAAGAAACCTTGGGTATTCAACTCAAAGTTTCTTAATTAATGCTGGTGCAGTATTAGGATCCATACTTCCTTTTATCCTTACCAACGTACTCAATATTGCTAACACTTCAGATCCCGGAACAGTAGCTCCATCCGTTATCTGGTCCTTTTACATTGGTGGAAGCATTTTACTTCTTTCGGTTATTTGGACTGTTCTACGAACAAAAGAATATCCGCCAGAGGAATATGCTGAATATAAAGGATTGGATCAAACAAAAGAAACAGATCCTCGCTACAAAGGATTTATCGGATTCTTTCGACTTTTGAGAATTACACCTAAAACAATGCTCCAACTGGCCATTGTTCAGTTTTTCTCGTGGTTTGCACTTTACATCATGTGGGTGTATACAACACCTGCCGTTTCGCAACATGTTTGGGGCGAAGCCATTGGTGAAAGTGCATCTCAAGGAGCTCAGGATGCTGGTGATTGGGTAGGAATTTTATTTGCAGGTTACAGTTTATTTGCCGCTTTGTTTTCAACCCAAATGTCGAAATTAGCAAACCAGTTAGGAAGAAAAACTGTATACAGCATAACCTTATTAATCGGAGGAATAGCTTATATCTCTACCCTATTCTTTCAAGGAGGTGATATGGTACATTTGAACCTTTTATTTACACAGGTTGATGTTCCTTCCAGCGCTGTAATGTGGATGATTCCAATGATTGGAATAGGAATAGCCTGGGCCGGTATTTTGGCTATGCCTTATGCTATTTTATCTGAATCAATACCTGCCGATAAGATGGGTGTGTTTATGGGAATCTTCAATTTCACCATTGCTGGTCCTCAGATCTTAAGCGGATTAGTTGCCGGATCAATACTAAAGTACTTCTTTGATGGAGAAGCTATTTTTATGCTTGTAATTGCAGGTGTTAGTATGATATTGGGTGCAATATCCGTCTTCTTTGTAAAAACAAATAATTAAGTACAGTCGTAAATCAAAAAGAAATCATGGGAAAGATAAAAGCTTGTCTATTTGACTTAGATGGGGTAATTGTGGACACAGCCAAGTATCACTATATAGCCTGGCGAGAATTAGCGAAAGAACTTGGATTTGACTTTACTGAAAAAGACAATGAACGCTTAAAGGGAGTTAGCAGAATGACATCCCTGGAAATATTACTGGAAATAGGTGGAGTAACTCTTACAGATGAAGAAAAACTGCGCCTGGCCGACAAAAAAAATGAAAACTACAGAACTTTTATATTAAAGATGAAACCGGATGAAATTCTTCCGGGCGCAAAATCATTTTTAAAAGAATTAAAAGCTAAAGACATTAAGATTGCATTAGGTTCTGCCAGCAAAAATGCCATGACAATTCTTGAACGACTGGAACTTACCAACCTTTTTGAGGCTATTATTGATGGAACAAAGGTATCTGAAGCCAAACCCAATCCCGAAGTATTTCTAAAAGGAGCTGAGGCTTTAAATGTACAACCTGAAGAATGTGTTGTTTTTGAAGATGCCGAAGCAGGAGTTGAAGCAGCTCTAGCAGGCAATATGAGATGCGTAGGAATTGGTTCTGCCAGCGTATTAGGAAAAGCCCATATGGTAGTTGATGGGCTACATCAAATGGATTACAATAAACTAATCAGTTTAGAAAAGGAATAGCTAATTGATTGATTTAAGTGTTTGCAGAAATGTTTACAACTGATAAACCTTAAAAAAGTAGAAAATGAGAGAATATTTAATCCACGATGAGTGGAACATTATAGAAGAGGGATTTCAACCGGAAAATCATAAATCATCAGAGAGTATATTTAGTTTAGGTAATGGAAAAATGGGTCAAAGAGCCAATTTTGAAGAAACCTATACTGGCCCAACCTTACAAGGGAGCTACGTAGCTGGAATCTATTATCCGGATAAAACCCGCGTTGGTTGGTGGAAAAATGGTTACCCTGAGTATTTTGCCAAGGTTTTGAATAGTCCCAATTGGATAGGTATTGACGTTCAGATAGACGGTCACTTTCTGGATTTATACACTTGTAAAACAGAAAATTTCAGACGTGTTCTGAATATGCAGGAAGGATTTTTACTTAGGGAATTTACGGCTATAATGGACGATGGCAAAAAAGTAGCGGTAACAGCTAAACGTTTTGTTAGCATGGCTGATACAGAAATTGGTGCCATTCGCTATTCTGTTACTCCGTTAAATTTCGAAGGTAAAATATCATTCACTCCTTATCTGGATGGAGATGTGGAGAATGAAGATTCCAACTACGATGAAAAATTCTGGAATCTAATTGATATGGAAGCTCACTCCGGAGAGGCATACATAGTAACTGAGACAAAAAAATTAGGTTTCAGAGCTGGTTTTGGTATGATGACAAAAACATTTATTCAAGGTGTTGAAGTTAAGATCCAACCAGAAATAATGAAAAAAGAGGCCTGGGTCGGAAATCGCTTTGAAAAAGAAGTAAAGGAAGGTGAAGAGTTTTCTATAGAAAAAATAGTGGGTGTAACCAGCTCGTTAAATTATAGCAAAAACGATATTCTGGTTGCAACTAAGAAATCAACAAAGGCTGGATTTGATAAGGGCTTTGATCAACTCTTCTCATCTCATTCTAATGAATGGAAGCAAAAATGGGTACATAGCGATATAAAAATAGAAGGAGACATTGCTGCTCAGCAAGGTATTCGCTTTAACATCTTCCATCTTCATCAAACCTACACAGGAGAGGATGAACGATTAAACGTTGGACCTAAAGGGTTTACTGGTGAAAAATACGGTGGTAGTACCTACTGGGATACGGAAGCATATTGTATACCATTTTTTATTTCTACTGCTCCTTCAAATGTAACACGTAACCTACTCATTTATCGTTACAAACAACTCGATAAGGCTATTGAAAACGCTGAAAAGCTTGGTTTTAAAGATGGTGCTGCTCTTTACCCTATGGTAACCATGAACGGCGAAGAGTGTCATAATGAGTGGGAAATCACTTTTGAAGAAATTCATCGTAACGGAGCCATTGCTTTTGCCATTCACAATTACATACGTCATACTAACGACTTTAAGTATCTTGAAGAATATGGATTGGAAGTATTAATTGGCATTTCACGATTCTGGAGCCAAAGAGTGAATTGGTCGGGTGAAAAGAAAAAGTACGTAATGCTGGGGGTTACCGGACCTAACGAATACGAGAACAACATCAACAACAACTGGTATACCAATAAAATGGCAACCTGGTGTATGAAATATACAACCGAAGCCATTGCAAAAGTAAAGCAAAATAATGCTGATGCATTCAATCAAATCTGCAACAAAACAAATTTTAAAGCAGAAGTAGAGTTAGCCAAATGGAAAGAGATTACCGACCAGATGTATTTCCCTTTCAATGAAGAGATTAATGTATTTATGCAACAGGACGGCTATATGGATAAGGAGCATATACTGGTAAAAGATCTGGATCCCAAACAGCGCCCTATTAATCAATATTGGTCGTGGGATAGAATTTTACGTAGCTGCTATATCAAACAAGCCGATACTTTACAAGGTATTTATGTTTTAGAAGAAGAGTTTGATCTGGAAACAATCAAGCGAAACTTCGAATTTTATGAACCTCGCACCGTGCATGAGTCTTCATTATCTCCTTGCGTACACTCCATATTAGCAGCTAAAATAGGCTTAACCGATAAGGCTTATGAGATGTATCTGCGTACTTCTCGTCTCGATATAGATGATTACAATCATGAAGCTCATGAAGGTTTGCACATTACTTCAATGGCCGGCACGTGGATGTCTGTTGTAGAAGGATTTGGAGGTAAACGCGTTTATGATGGAAAACTTTATTTGAATCCGATCATTCCAAAACAATGGAAGAAATATGCTTTCCGACTTACTTTCATGAATAATGACTTGGAAGTTATTGTTTCGAAGGATAAGATTGAAGTTGTTTCTCATTCCGACAATCCAATTGAACTGTATGTATACGGCAAATTAATTAAAGCTGAACCTCATCAAATAGTTGAAACTGAAGCTCACTAAATACACTTGGTATTCAATGAAAATGGACGATGAATAGTTTATTTAATAAAAAAAGGAGTCATAAGACTCCTTTTTTTATTAATATTACACCGGGGAAAAACGTTTTGCTTTTTCATTAACTATTACTATATTATTGAAAAAGAGCTTCAACCAATTGTAACCATGAACCGCATAGAAAAAGTTATAATCACCTTACTATCTATTTTAGTTTCAGTTAGTGCTGTTGCACGTAACATCGATGTAAATGTTCAACCTGCGAACTGGTGGACTCAAATGAATAGGAATATTATTACTCTCACCTCTTCTGCTGAATTTGATGGTAAAGCCTATGCAACAATCAATTACCCTGGTGTTAAAATTTTAAAAACCTATAGCGATAAGAATAACAAATTCCTATTTATCGATATCGAAATATCAGAACAAGTATCAGCTGGAACGTTCCCCATCAACTTCAGAGACTCGCGTGGAAATACAGGATCTTTTGAATTTAGTATACAAAGCCGTTCTACCTATATACAACAGGCTTTATCGAGCAAAGACATTATCTATCAAATTGTTCCTGATCGTTTTAGAAATGGAGATACCAAAAACGATAAAATAAGTGGCTATTTTGAAGTAAATGATCGTACCAACCCAATGGGTATCCATGGCGGTGATATTGCTGGAATCACATCTTCAATTGACTACATATCCAACCTGGGTTTTACCTGTGTTGATATTCTACCTGTTTTTGAAAGCAACCTGATGACTATGTCATACCAAAAAAATGGTATAACTGATAGTTACAGTATTGACAAACGCCTGGGAGAGACTTCAGAATATTTGAATCTTATTAATTTATGCCATCAGAAAAACCTGAAGGTTATGAAAACCATGATATTCCATCAATTAGGTAAATATCATCCATTTAGTATCAATCCTCCTTCTAATTCTTTCTTTCATAATTCTGAATTTAAATACGAGTCTACTCATAAGGTTATTTCAACGGATCCATATTCATCAGAATACGATAAAAAAATAGCCTATGGCACCTGGCAGGAGTTAAATATGCCGGTTTTAAATCAAAGTAACGAAAGTGTGCAAAACCTGCTCATACAAAATTGCATTTGGTGGTTAGAAACATCTCAGGTTGATATTTTAAAAATAGACGAAATTAACCGCAATTCTCCTGCTTTTCTAAAACATCTGTTTGAAGCTGTTCATAGTAATTTTCCAAATATTTCAATTGTATCTGACCATTCTCCTTCTGATATTAATATCAATTTCTGGCAAAACATTGCCATAGCTTCAGGCTTCACAAAGGAACAAATTCATATTACCGATTATCCAATTGCCGAATCCTTATCTGATGCCTTTTCAATTTTCAATGAAAATAACCAAGGTCTCCAAGCAATTTATACAACAATAACTGAAGATTATAAATACCAATATCCATATGGTAATATTGTAATGGCTGATAATCATCACCTATCTCGCTTGTTTTCAGATGCAGATAAGGAATTAAATCAAGCTAAGATGATGTTAGGCTATATACTAACAACCAGAGGTATTCCGAGCGTATTTTATGGCACAGAATGGCTACTTGATGGATTAATAAATAAAGGCAAAGGATTTGTAAGAAAAGATTTTCCAGGCGGCTGGTCAAACGATAACAAGAATGGATTCACTCAAACAGGTTTCAATATTCAGGAAGGTGAATTTTACAATTACTTTTTGAGATTAGTCAATTGGAGAAATAAAAATAGCGATCTATTCACGGGTGATTTTGTACAGTTTGCCCCGGAAGATGGGACCTATGCTTACTACAGGAAATATAATGATAAAGCTGCCTTTATTTTTATCAATAATACAGAAAATCCAATACGAATCAACAATAAGAAATACAGTGAAATTTTAGACCAATACAAAACTGGCTATGACATTGTAAGTGAATCAACTTTTGATGATTTTACCAATTTATTAATCGGAGCAAAATCAATCATTATTCTACATCTTAAAAATTAGATAAGGGAACCGATTCTAAGATAGTATATTCAGGCCCATACTGACTTAATTGACTTTGGTATAAGCAAAGTTGTAAATTTTTCTGCTCTAACTCTAATTTACATTCTGATGCCCTAATTATCTTCGCCACATCTTTTACTCTTCTTATTCGTCCTAAAGTTAAATGTGGTGTGTACCTATATGCATCGTCATTGCAACCTATAGCTCGCAACATGTCATTCACTCTATCATATAAATCCAGCCATGGCTCAGTATTTTTTATATCTGCATAAATAACTTTAGGTGAATGTTTCGCGCCAAACAACTCCACACCATTAATACTCAGTTCAATGGGCTTCTCATATCTGATTTGAGCGAATTCTTGTTTTAGCAAATGCAATTTATTAACTGAAATATTTCCCAAAAACCTTACTGTAATATGCATTAACTCTTCTTTAACCCATGATACTTTATTCGGATATAAAAGAGCTCTGAGATATTCCAATTCATTCCGAAAATCAGTAGTTATTACAACTGGCACCCCAATAAAAATACGATACATAAGTGCTTGTGTTAAATTTATCTTAACGGACATCCTTTTTTATTTATGAGCTACATTTTTTCGTAATTTTAGTTCACTAACTAAAAATACTAAACATGTCAGACACAAAAAAAATTGCAGTTATACTTTCAGGTTGTGGTGTATTTGATGGAGCCGAAATACATGAATCAGTATTAACAATGTTGGCCATTGCCAAACAAGGAGCTGAATACACATTATTTGCGCCAGACATTAACCAACACCATGTGGTAAATCATATCACAGGTGATGAAATGAATGAGGAAAGAAATGTAATGATTGAAGCTGCACGTATTGCACGGGGCGCTATTAAACCTTTGAGTGAATTTAATGTAACAGATTTTGACGCATTGATGATGCCGGGAGGGTTTGGCGCAGCTAAAAACCTAAGCTCTTTTGCTTTTGAAGGTGCTGACAGCTCAGTTGAATCAGAAACAATGCGAGCCATCAAAGAAACTCATTCAGCAAAAAAACCAATTGGAGCATTATGCATTGCCCCGGCAGTAATTGCTAAAGCACTTGGAAATATTGAAGTTACCATTGGACAAGACAAAGGCACTGCTGACGCTATAGAAAAAATGGGGGCTACTCACAAGCAAACAAACCATGGTGAAGTGGTGATCGACCAAACAAATAAAATTGCAACTACCCCTTGTTATATGTTGGATGCTAATATTCTTCAAATAGCGGAAGGTGCCGAAAATGTTGTTAAAGCAACCATTGAAATGATTTAATTATTTGTTTTTAAAACATAAAAAAAACGCATCGAAATAAAATTCGATGCGTTTTTATTTTGTAAGATTTTACTCTACTATCTTGAGAATAACAATTCACGATATTTTGGCAATGGCCACATCTCGTTATCAACTGTTAATTCTAATTTATCGATATGATAACGAATATCATCTAAGTAAGGACGAACTTCTTTGTCATATGCAAAGGCTTTCTCTTCACCAGACTCAATTACATTACACTTCTTACGAGCTTCAGTCATATCTTTCACTTTAGCTTTGATAGCTGAGATATGTCCTGAAATAGTTTTAATTAGTTCTTTACGTGCAGCAGCAATTTCGTTAAACTCTTTCTCTGAGAAGATATCACGAATTCCTTGTACGTTTTGAATTAATTGTGTTTGATAAGCAACTGCTGTTGGTACGATATGGTTAATAGCCAAATCACCCAATGTACGAGACTCAATCTGGATCTTCATCATGAATTTCTCCATCTCAACCTCTACACGAGCTTCCAACTCACGCTCAGTCATAATACCTGTTTCACAAAGAATTTTCTTGCTATTAGCATCTAAATACTTTGTTAATGACTCAGGTACAGAAGTGATGTTAGTTAAACCACGCTTAGCAGCTTCTTCTTTCCACTCATCAGAATATCCATCGCCGTTGAAACGAATAGGATTAGATTCCAAAATAACTTTCTTAATAGTTTGGAAGATAGCTTCGTCTTTCTTAACGCCACTAGCAATCAAAGCATCAACATCTTTCTTAAATTCTTCTAATTGAAGAGCCATTGCAGCACTTAAAGCTGTTAACGGAGCAGCACAGTTAGTTGAAGAACCAACAGCACGGAACTCAAAACGGTTACCAGTAAATGCAAATGGTGATGTACGATTACGATCAGTGTTATCTAAAAGAATCTCAGGAATACGACCAATACCTAATTTAAGAGCTGTTTTCTCATCAGGAGTCATTTTCTGATCAGTAATTTTTTCAGCTAAATTATCTAAAGTATCAGCAATTTGAGATCCTGTAAATACAGAAAGAATTGCTGGTGGTGCTTCGTTAGCTCCCAAACGGTGACTGTTTGAAGAAGTTAAGATAGAAGCACGTAATAAATCCTGGCTCTTATAAACAGCTGCAATAGCGTTTACAACGAAAGTAAGGAACTGAAGATTTCCTTTTGGATTTTTACCAGGAGCCATTAATACTACACCTTTATCGGTAGATAATGACCAGTTATTGTGTTTACCTGAACCATTGATTCCGGCAAATGGTTTTTCGTGAAGTAGCACTTCGAATTTGTGGTGACGAGCAACACGCTTCATCAAATCCATCAACAACAAGTTGTGGTCGTTAGCCAAGTTAGCTTCTTCAAAAATAGGAGCTACCTCAAACTGGTTTGGAGCCACCTCGTTGTGACGAGTTTTAACTGGAATTCCTAAACGATGTGATTCAATCTCCAATTCAATCATGAATTTGGAAACACGCTCTGGAATAGAACCAAAATAGTGATCATCAAGCTGCTGATCTTTAGCAGATGAATGGCCCATTAATGTTCTACCAGCAACAATAAGGTCAGGACGTGCTTGGTAAAGAGCAGTATCAATCAAGAAATATTCTTGCTCCCATCCTAAATTTGTGTGAACCTTACGTACATCTTTATCGAAATACTGAGCTACAGCTACAGCAGCTTTATCTACTGCAGAAAGAGCTTTTAAGAAAGGTGTTTTATAATCTAAAGCTTCACCAGTGTATGAAATAAATACAGTAGGAATACAAAGAGTAGTACCTACGATAAATGCAGGTGAAGAAACATCCCATGCAGTATAACCACGTGCTTCAAATGTTTGACGTATACCACCTGATGGGAATGATGATGCATCTGGTTCTTGTTGAGCCAACAGTTTACCTGAGAAAGACTCAATCATATGTCCGTTATCCCCATAATCAAGGAAACCATCATGTTTTTCTGCAGTACCATCAGTCAATGGTTGAAACCAGTGAGTGTAGTGAGTAGCACCACGCTCCATTGCCCAGGCTTTCATTCCTGAAGCTACAGTGTCAGCAACTTTACGGTCGATTGATTCTCCCTTATCAATCGCAACTTTTACTGCTTTGTAAGCATCTTTACCAAGATACTTTGACATGGCATCCATGTTGAATACTAATTCTCCATAGTAGTCGGTTGCCTTTGCCGATGGGAATACAACTTCTTTTGCTTCCCTGTTCATTAACTCACCAAGAGCTTGAAATCTAAGTTTTGCCATATTCGCTTAATTTTTTATCGAGTTAGCAGCAACAAAAATAGATTTTTTTATCATATCACAATCATTTTTGGGGTCAAATTTGATAATTTTTTATTTTTTGACACAAAAAACCTTCATTTTGCAAGTAAAACAGAATATTTTTCGAAAGAATAAAGAAATAACCCTCTAATTAGATCAACTCTCTTTCTTTAATCATTTTTATAAAAAAAGTCACCTACCCCATATTTTTCGGATAGATGACTTTCAAATTTTATTAAAAAAGTAATACTCCCGGCATTAAACCTAAGGTGTTATAATTTTCGTTATTTACTTAGTTCAGCAAAATTTTTATAAAAATATGGAATGGTTTCAATTCCATTATAAAATTGTTCCAAAGGAAAATTCTCATTAGGTGAATGAATTGCATCCGATTCTAAACCAAATCCCATCAATACTGATTTCACTCCTAAAATTTCTTCAAAAGTTGAAATAATTGGAATAGAACCACCACTCCTGACAGGAACAGGCTTTTTACCAAACACAGTTTCACATGCCTTTTCTGCTGCCTTATAAGCTGGCAAATCAATCGGACATACGTAAGCTTGTCCTCCATGCAAAGATTCCACCTCCACTTTTACATAGTCAGGCGCAATGGATTCGAAATGATTTTTAAACAATTCAGCTATCTTTTCATGGTCCTGATCAGGCACTAAGCGAGATGATATTTTAGCATAAGCTTTTGATGGCAACACTGTTTTGGCACCTTCGCCTGTATATCCTCCCCAAATTCCACATACATCAAATGAAGGTCTAATACCCGTTCTTTCATTTGTAGAAAAGCCTTTTTCGCCATATAAAGCATCTACATCCAACGCTTTTTTATAGTCATCTTCGTTGTATGGTGCCTTAGCCATCATTGCTCTTTCTTCGGCTGACACCTCAATTACATCATCATAAAAACCGGGAATAGTGATATGGCCATTATTATCCACCATCTGAGTAATCATGTTAGCCAACACATTTATTGGATTGGCAACTGCTCCTCCGAACAAACCAGAGTGAAGATCACGGTTAGGACCGGTAACTTCAACCTGCCAGTATGCCAATCCTCTTAAACCTGTGGTAATAGTTGGTACATCGGGTGCAATCATTCCAGTATCAGAAACCAGAATTACATCTGATTGAAGCATTTCTTTATGCTCCTCACAAAACTTCGGTAAATTTGGAGATCCTACTTCTTCTTCCCCCTCAATTAAAAACTTAACATTACACTTTAATTGATTCGTCTTCACTAGGTATTCAAATGCTTTTGCATGCATAAAAGCCTGCCCCTTATCATCATCGGCACCACGCGCATAAATCTTACCATCTCTTACTTCTGGTTCAAAAGGAGGTGAATCCCAAAGATTAATTGGATCAACAGGCATCACATCCATATGACCATATACCATAACCGTTGGATAAGATGGATCAATTATTTTCTCACCGTATGTTACCGGATTTCCCGCTGTATCCATAATTTCAGCCTTATCAGCCCCTGCATCCAACAAAATTTTCTGCCACTGACCAGCTGCCTTGTACATGTCGGGTTTATGATCAGCAATTGAACTAATAGATGGGATTCGAATTAATTCGAATAACTCATCTAAAAATCTTTGTTTATTTTCTTCAATGTATTGTTTTAAGTCTTGCATATTATTTGGCTTATATTTTTATAATTTAATAATAATTAAGCAATTGACTCCATATTCAATCACCTTAAAAGAAATATTTCTATTTCTAATGATGAAAATAAGTATATCTCACCGAACAACCTAGGACATATCTCATGTTATGCCATCTTCTTTATAATTATTCTAAATAAAAGGAGCGATAACCGAATCAATCGATTATCGCTCCTATAATGTTTTTATAGTATTACCTACTTAATATTGTTGAAGACATTAGATACATCATCATCTTCTTCAAACTTAGCCAGCAATTTATCTATTTCAGCATGCTGCTCTTCGGTTAGTTCTTTAGTATCTTGAGGAATACGTTCAAATTCAGCTTTTTCAATTTCAAAGCCAGCTTCTTCAAGGTATTTCTGAATAGGACCAAAGGCTTCGAATTCACCATACACCATCATATAGCCATCCTCTTCAAATATCTCTTCGATACCAAAATCTATCATTTCAAGCTCCAACTCCTCAAGGTCAACCCCTTCTTTCATCACCACCTTAAAGTTACACTTATGCTCAAACATATAGTCAACACAACCGGTGGTACCTAACGAACCACCATACTTATTAAAGTAACTTCTTACATTGGCTACTGTGCGGGTTGGATTATCCGTTGCTGTTTCAACCATAAAGGCAGTTCCAAAAGGTCCGTACCCTTCATAAACAATCTCTTTATAATCGGCTGTATCTTTACTGGTAGCTTTTTTAATTGCACGCTCAACATTATCCTTGGGCATATTAGCCGCCTTGGCATTCTGAATTAAAACACGCAAACGAGAGTTACTTTGCGGATCAGGGCCACTTTCTTTTACACAGATAGTAATTTGCTTTCCAATCTTAGTAAATGTCTTGGCCATTGTGCCCCAGCGTTTCAATTTGGTGGCCTTACGATATTCAAATGCGCGTCCCATTATATAATATTAATCTGGTTTTAAATAAAAATGCAAATTTAAGGCTCATTTTTAAATTTCAATACTGAAGGCCTAAATTTTTAATCATTCAAATACAACAGTTAACACTTTTATGGTTTGACAGCTGATTATAAATTTTCAGATAGCGCGTATTTTACTATTTTTGTGAGGTACAAGCTAATGAGCGCATGACAAAAAATAAAAAGAAAGAACTAGCTATACTTAACCGCGATAAAGCTTTGATTAGAAAGCACAAAGCTACCTTTCTACTAAATGATAAGGAGAATGAGGCGATAGAAGCTTATTGCAAAAAGTATAAAATAGGTAATAAATCGAAGTTCATGCGCGAAACAGTTATGCGTGTTGTGATGGAACAATTCCTTGAAGACTACCCTACTCTTTTTGAAAAACAGGATTTAGATCGATTAATCACTTAATAGCTAACTGAGTTTGTAATTGCTCAATCCACTTACCTATACGATAATCACTCATATCGGGCTCATTATCTTCATCTAAAGCCAATCCAACAAAATGATCATCAACCACAGCTTCAGATTCTGAAAAATCATATCCTTCAGTAGACCAGTCACCAATAATATTCCAACCCTTTTCTTTTAATAAAAAGTAAAGTTTACCCATTCCATTACAAAAGGTATCGGGATAAGTTTGTTGATCTCCACAACCAAACAGAGCAAATGTTTTATCTTTCAGATCAAGGGACAAAAGCAAATCAACAAAAAGCTCAAAATCATCTTGCAAATTACCAACTCCCCAGGTAGAAGTTCCCAAAATGATTAAATCGTATTTCAGTATATCATCACTTCGCAAATCAATTACAGATTTACAATCGGCTCCCGGCCATTGCTTCTGAATTTTTTCAGCAACAAAATGAGTATTTCCTAATGATGATCCGTAGAATATCGCCGTCTTCATAATTTACAATGGTTAATGTTAGATGAAAACATATTCCCTCTCAAAAAGTTTAATGCTTTTTACGAATCAGGAATATTCCATCTCTTATTGGTAAAATAACCTTCTCTACTCTGTCATCACTCTTTACTTGATCATTAAAATCCAGAATTCCCTTGGTATATCTGTCATTCTTTTGAAGCTCCTGAACAATTTTACCATCCCACAAGATATTATCTGCTAAGATATATCCACCCGGCCGTACTTTATCAATCAATAAGTCGTAATACTCGGGATACACCCTTTTATCACCATCAATAAAAACCAGATCGTACATCTTATCCAACTGAGGAATCACCTCCAATGCATCACCAAAATGAAGATTGATTTTTTTATCAAATCCCGACTTTTCCAAAAAAGGCTTTACAAATGGTTCTAACTCATCATTAATTTCAATAGTATCTATAGTAGCACCTTCTTTTTCTAGACCTTGCGCCATACTAATTGCCGAATAACCTGTATAGGTTCCAATTTCTAACACATTGGTTGGAGCAATCATCTGTACCAGCATTTTTAAAATCTGCCCTTGTACATGACCACTTAACATGCGTGGCTGTAACATTTTTATATGTGTCTGACGATTTAATTCTTTCAGAACATCACTTTCGTCATCAATATGATCTAATATATATTGTTCCAGCTCGATTGAATACTCCATTATTATTGGTAAATTAAATATGACAATCGGTTATCAGCCAAAATTTCATTGGCAATTTCAAGCAGTTGTTTGGCGGTTATGGTATCAATTTTTTTATACACTTTTTCCAAACTATCTACCTGATCATACATTAAATAGCTCTTACCCATATTCAGCATCAAATTCTCACGATTATCGGCTGATATGGCCATTTGCCCTTTTAATTGCCTGATAGCTTTATGCAGTTGCAACGATCCAAGCTCTTTGGTTTTAAGCTTTTTTAGTTCGCGATCGACAATGGAAAAAGAACGATATAGATTTTCCTGATCCGTTCCAAAATAGATAGAGAAAACACCGGTTCCGAAATAAGGTGTATAAGATGATTCAACATTGTAAGCAATACCATTCTTCTCGCGCAAAGCCATATTCAAACGAGAATTCATTCCCGGACCACCTAAAAGATTATTTAATAAATGGAGATGCAAACGATTAGGATTCTTAAAATCATATGCCACATTCCCAATAATTACATGACTTTGATGTGTATCTTTTTCAACGGTTAACGACTGCGGAGTATATGGACTAACCTCTAACCTTTGATGCTGACGAAGATTAGTTGGTACCTGACCTAAATATTTTTCAGCCCAGGCAACAATTTTTTTAAATGAAACATTTCCTACGCTGGCAAACACCATTTGATCGGTATTGTAATTACGATCGATAAATTGCTTAATTTCTTTTTTACCAAAAGTCTTCAAATGCTCAGGAGTTCCCAGGATATTTCTTCCCATAGGATCATTCGCAAACACCATCTCTTCAAATTCGTCAAAAATCAATTCTGCCGGACTATCTTTATACGAATTGATTTCGTCAACAATTACTTCTTTTTCCTTCTCAATTTCTTTATCAGGAAAAACAGAATTAAAAGTAATATCCTGAATTAACTCAATGGCACGCTGAAAATCCTGCTTTAGAAATGAAGCATAAATACATGTCTCCTCCTTGGTTGTGTAGGCATTTAATTCGCCACCTACATCATCTAAACGACTTAGAATATGATATGCTTTTCTTTTTTTGGTTCCTTTAAACACGACATGCTCAATAAAGTGAGCCATCCCATGTTCTTTTTCATCTTCATCGCGTGAACCCGTATTTATTATCAATCCGCAATACCCAACAGGAGACTTATCCTGCTTATGAATAATGCGAATACCATTTGGCAGTGTAAAATTCTGATATTCCATTAAAAAATTTATGAGGCGCAAAATTACTAAATATCAAGCAAATTAGCATACCTCATCAGAAAAAGAAAAAGTAAAATTTTAAAAATGATTTTGTGTTATAAAATCTTTCCGTATATTTGCACCGCATTTGAACGGAAATGCTCCTGAAAGCCCCGATAAATGGGGATTTTTAATGATTGGTGCCATAGCTCAGTTGGTAGAGCAACGGACTGAAAATCCGTGTGTCCCTGGTTCGATTCCAGGTGGCACCACCAGTCTTGAGAGACTGATTTTAGGGTTAATTAGTTCTGTGAGGACAGGACTAATATTAAAGGGTAAAGGGTTATTGTTCGTTATTTTTACTTCGGTAGAAATAACATGGTGCCATAGCTCAGTTGGTAGAGCAACGGACTGAAAATCCGTGTGTCCCTGGTTCGATTCCAGGTGGCACCACAAAGAGGTTAATTTCGAAAGAAGTTAACCTTTTTTTTATCTAAGAACTTTCTTGAAATAAAAAAGCACTTAACGAATATCGACAAGTGCTTCATATCATTTCCAATTACAATGCTATTCTAACAATTTATTCAGAAAAAGCGCCAATCTATATCCGGCTTTTTGAATTTGTTGATACACAACCGGGCTATATTGATAGTTATACACGTAACTATAATTCTTATCTCCCAGATTTTCATAAATATTTTTTGTGATTTCATGAGTCTCATCAATCCAATCCACCACACTAATATTTTGCCATTCCCGTAACTCCTCCTTTTGAGGCTCTCCTGCAAAAACAGCAAGCTCTTTATAACTCAACCGACTATAATCTATTAAATCTTCATCCCACAACTTATGCAGATTACTCTTTTGTCGAAACCATTGAACTTCCACCCTATTTCCTCCTAAATCTTCTGATAATGCTACATGCATAGGCTGATGCGCATCTCCTACCAAATGAATTATAAACTTCAATGCAATAGCTTTTTCTTCATTGGATGATGTTTTACTTTGCAACATCTCAACCATATTTTCCATTACAGAAACTAAATCACCTTTAGGATTTTTATCAGCTTGCTCATATTTCGCATCCAATGGCATATTTACGTAATGAGGTAAACTATTATATGGATTGTCTTTATCGGAACGAATTTCATCAGCCCAATTTGCAAAAAGTGGTAAATAATCGTTACCCAAAATATCTTTAACTTTTGCTTTAGTTTTAGCCGATAATTGACCGTAAGCTATTTCCGCAATAGCCCTATGCCCCGTGCTTCCCCAAGCCGAAGCCTGTTGTACCGATAATATACAAACACTCAAGAGCAATAAATAAGAACGCATTTTTTTCATTATAACTATTTTAAGTTGTGTGATTCTTCAACAATTATACCACAGAAACTATCTATTTTTTTTAAAAATTTTCTACAGAACCAATGTTACTGAATTCACACACAAATTCTGGCATTTGGCATAAAGCAAAAAACTTTAAATAATTTTTCTTTAAACAACTATTGCCAAGTGAATGAATAAAAGAGTAATTTAGGGTCAAATATACCGAAAACATGTTATTAAAGATATACGAAAACAACCCGAATGAACGAGAATTAAAAAAGGTTGTAGATGTATTACGCAATGGAGGTCTGGTAATTTACCCTACTGACACAATCTATGGTATTGGCTGTGATATTTACAATGCAAAAGCTGTTGAAAAAGTGGCCCGCATTAAAGGCATTAATCTAAAGAAGGCTAATCTATCGTTTATTTGCTATGATTTAAGCCATATTTCAGACTTTACCAAGCCATTAAATAATCATGTTTTTAAAATGATGAAGAGACACTTACCTGGTCCATTTACCTTTATTGTAAATGCCAATAGCAATGTTCCCAAACTATTTAAAAACAATAAAAAGACGGTAGGTATTCGCGTACCCGACAATAACATAATACGCACTTTGGTTGATTTACTTGGCAACCCCATTCTATCCACTTCAGTTAAAGAAGATGATGATATACTTGAATACAGTACTGATCCTGAATTAATCCACGAAAAATTTTCAGATCTGGTAGATATTGTAATTGATGGCGGTTATGGTGGTAACGAACCATCCACCATCATAGACTGCACCAGTGACGAATTGGAAATTACCCGTCAAGGATTGGGTATTGTTGAATTTTAATTAAACCGTTATTGCGCCCTTTATTCTTTCCAGAAATAAGGAGAGAAGATTAGTATTACGGTGAATATTTCTAAACGACCAATCAACATTAAAATAGATAGAAACCATTTACCAAAGGCCGGTATATTATAAAAGTTCGATGCTGGTCCCACTTCGCCCAAGCCCGGACCAATATTACCTATTGAGGTAGCTACAGCTCCCAGCGACGTATCAAGACTATATCCCATCATACTCATAACAATCATACTCAAGCCCACTATCATCATATAAATTACAATAAAAGCCAACACATTAGTAATGATTCCCTGCCCAACAGCACGCTCGTTGTATCGAACCGGAATTACTGCATTTGGATGAACTAATCGCTTTAGTTCGTAATAACTATTTTTCATCAACAATACTATACGAACTATTTTAATTCCTCCCCCCGTTGATCCGGCTGATCCACCAAAAAACATCAACAAGAAGATGATGATGCTTAAGAAAGGCGCCCACAATAAATAATCAGCAGTAGCATAACCTGTTGTAGTTATAATAGATACTACCTGAAAAAGACTATCTCTTACACTTTGTTCTATCCCTTCAGATCCTCCGGTAAAATACAACACCACTGCCACAACCAGGCTCATGCCAACTACAATCCCAAAGTACGATTGAAATTCTTCATCTTTTATCACCTTCGAAAAACGTCCTTTAAGAGCACTAAATGACAAGGTAAAGTTAGCCCCTGCCAAAAACATAAAAAAGATCATTACATATTGCAGGTAAGACGAATCATAATATGCTATACTGGCTTGTTTGGTTGAATATCCACCTGTAGCCATAGTGGTGAAAGAATGACAAATAGCATCAAAAGGTGTCATCCCACCTAATACCAACAATAAAGCTTCAACCAAAGTAAATAATACATAAATACCATAAAGGCGCTTTGCTGTTTCTTTTATTCGTGGGTGTAACTTATCCGGAACCGGCCCTGGGACCTCAGCAACGAACATCTGCATCCCGCCAACTCCTAACAATGGTAAAATAGCTAAAGATAGTACTATGATTCCCATTCCTCCCAGCCACTGAATCAAACTACGCCAGAACAGCAAACCATGAGGTAAGGCCTCAATATCGTTTAAGATACTACTACCGGTTGTTGTAAAACCAGAAATTGTTTCAAAAAAAGCATCTGTAAAAGAAGGAATAGCACCACTCAACCAAAATGGAAGTAATCCAAAAATGGAGAATACCACCCAAACCATTGTAACCACAAGGTACCCTTCTCGTTTACCTATATCCTTTGGTGCTTTGAAGAATATTCCTGCAATAGTACCTCCTATAGAAATACAAATTCCTGAAGATATCAGATGATACGGTAAATCATACTCATTATACAAGGCTGCAATCCCTGCAGACAACAACATAAATACACCTTCAACCACCAATAGCAGCCCAAGAACCAATAAAATAAACCTTGAATTCAACATGTTATAAAGTCAAGTGTAACCAGTCAATTAGCAGTAAAAATAAGCAGACTTATTTATTTCGCCAGAAATGCGGTGAAAAAAGTATCAACACAGAGAATAATTCCAAACGCCCTAACAGCATCAGTAAAGATAATACCCACTTACCAGCCTCGGGAACAGAAAGGAAATTATTCATTGGTCCAACAGTCCCTAACCCCGGGCCAATTCCTCCCATTGTTGTAGCGGCAGCTCCCATTGCTGAATTCATATCCATCCCTAAAAAAGTAAGAACAAAAGATCCTGCAGTGAAGATGACAAAATACAAAATAACAAATGCCATTACCTTAAACACAACCTCTTTAGGAATAGCTTTATCTCTAATCTTTAATGAAAAAACTGCCAAAGGATGCGTTAGACGTTTAAATTCCAACATTGTATTTTTCACCAGAATATGATGACGCATAATCTTTATACCTCCAGAAGTACTTCCTGCACTAGCTCCCATAAACATTAATAAAAAGATAGCGTATGTGAAGTACGGATGCCAGGCAGTATAATCAGCTGACACAAATCCGGTTGTTGTTACAATACTAACCACTTGAAAAAGTGCTGCCCGAAATGATGGCTCAGCAGGAAAATGATCATACAAAGCAAGTGTACCAGCGATTAATACCGCCACAGCCAAAACCACTAAGGCGTATAATTGCAACTCTTTATTTTCAATTACCTTTTTAAATTTTCCTTTCCACAAAAAATAAAACAAGGTAAAGTTTGTTCCGGCAAAAAACATAAAAACAATCACCACATACTGTATATATGGTGAATATCCCATCATACTATCATTCTTGGTTGAGAATCCACCGGATGCAATGGTACCAAAACTATGACACAAAGCATCAAACATAGGCATTCCGCCTAAAACCAAAAAAATAGTTTCAAGTCCGATAAGCGAAACATATATCCCCCACAGACTCTTTGCTGTTTTAGCTATACGCGGATGCAATTGTTCATTGGTAACACCTCCTGCTTCAGCATTAAACAACTGCATTCCACCAAAACCGAAATAAGGTAAGATAGCAACAGCCAACACAACAATTCCCATTCCTCCAAGCAAATGAGTTACACTGCGCCATAATAATATTCCGTGAGGCAAACCTTCGATATCGGTTATTACTGAAGCTCCGGTAGTAGTAAATCCTGAGATAGATTCAAAAAAAGCATCTGTAAAACGAGGAACCGTTCCACTTAATATGTAAGGTAAACTGCCAAATAAAGCAATTACAATCCATACAAATGTAACTACAATAAATCCCTCACGCTTAATCAGATCCTTTGGAACATTACGGGTCAGAAGCCAGGCAGATCCACCTACTCCCATTGCAATTAAACCCGAATAGGTTAATGCCAATGTATCTCCTTCCTGATAGAAGTATGCCACCAAGGCACACACAAGCATAAACAAGGCCTCGAACACAAGAACTAGCCCGAGGATATTAATGATAAACTTTTTATTCAACATGGGTTATGTACAAAAAAATGCCAGTATATCTAGCTAAACATCTTTTCAACCTTAGGAATCCCTGAAGGCATAGCAAACATCACAACTTTATCATTAGGTTCGATAACAGTGTCACCTGTTGCTATAATAGCAGATTCCCCTCTAATAATTCCACCAATATTCACATCCTTTGGAAGACCTAACTTACGCAATGGACCTTTGGTAATTTTTGATCCTGGTTGAGCGGTTAACTCTAAAACCTCTGCATCAGTAGCCGTTAAACATCTTACATGAGAAACATTCGCCCTTAAGGTATATCGGTATATATGGCTCGCAGCAATTAATTTCTTATTAATCAAAGTACCAATACCAATATTTTCAGCTAAATCGATGTAATCGATATTTTCAACCTCAGCAACCGTCTTGGGAACTCCCATTTTCTTAGCCAACTGACAAGCCAGAATATTTACCTCTGAATTACCTGTAACAGCAACAAAGGCATCCATCTTTTTAATCCCTTCATCTTTCAACAACTCCAGGTTACGACCATCACCATTTATCACTAATGTATTTGATAACTGATCAGCCAGACGAATAGCTCGTTCTTTATCAATCTCAATCAGCTTAATATTGTATTTTCCTTCCAGGCCTTCAGCTACTTTTTTACCAATACGGCTTCCTCCAAGGATCATTACATTTTTAATCTCAAACTGTTTTTTACCGGCATCAACCATCACCTGCTTAACAGCCGACTTGGTAGTAATAACATAAACCAAATCGTTATGTCTCAATACATCCTGACCGCGAGGAATAATTGTTTCTCCACTTCTTAGAATGGCAACCACATTATATTCCTGCTTTTCATACATAGCCGATATTTCAGCTAATGTTTTACCAACAATCAAAGCATTATCGCGAACCTTTAAAGCAAACATCACCAACTTACTTCCGGTAAACTCAAACATCTGACGTGTACCTACCTGTTTTAATGATGCACGGACCTCTTTAGCCCCTAATTGTTCAGGATAAATTAACTCATCAATACCCAACTTCTTGAAAAATAATTTATTTTCCTCCATCAAATACTCATGATTATTAACCCTTGCTACCGTTGTTTTAGCCCCCAGCTGCTTGGCTAATATGCAAGATAGAATACTCATATCCTGATAAGGCGGTACAGCAATAAATAAATCGCATGATTTAACATTGGCCTCTCTCAAATCTTCAATTGAAGAAATGGTTCCAACAATGGTCATCAGATCAAAATGAGAATCTACTTGTTTAAGCTTTTCCTCATCTTCATCCATAAGTATTACGTCATGATTGGCATTACAAAACATCTTTGCCAGATGTGTACCTACCTCTCCTGCTCCTGCAATAAAAATCCTCATGATGATATAAATCTATTTCCCTAAAATTACCCAAGGCAAAAAACATCGCAAATTAAGATATAATAAGGGCATATATCCAAATAATATTGATAGAAATAACATCCTAATTAAGCAAGATGCCCGCAAGCGTTATGAAACACTAGGGTTTCATAATGCTATTTTTTTTATCACCAACACTATTCAAACCGCCTCCATACAACATAATACAATTCAAATCTTCTCCATCTCCATTTAGGGGGCTATTATCGCTTTGAACATTGAATATATAATCAAACTTCTCATCTATGGCAATAGGGGATTTCTTTAAATATTTCCTCACAACCAGTACTGATCTTCCATTAACCATCCTAGCGTTAAAAACCGAATCAGCATTCATACATTGTTGATAAATCACAGGTTTATTTGAGACACCTATATTTGACCATAATCCATCAAACAACCAGTCAATTTCTTTTTTCGTCATTTTATCACTAACAATAAGTTCATTCACAAATGGATCAAAGTAATTAACAACCATACCCTTCTCTGTTTCAACTGCAACTATTCCTTTTTCAGGCATTATTAAACGATTAAGATGTAGACTTCCAACAAATAATATCGCCATTAATAAGAACAATTGTAAGCTCTTAAGAGTTTTCAGCTCAATACGAATTAACAAGGTAATTAGCGCAATAAACAAAAGAGCCATCTGCCAATAAGTAAATGGTATATGATGCAGTGATGAATATGAAAGTCCACTTATGGCCTCTGTTGTATGATTCATATAGCTTAATAAATCGCTTAAAGCAGGAACTATAAGTTGCATTAAAAAAGAAACCGGACTAAATACAGCTCCCAAAACACTTAATACTAAAACAGGTGTAACAATTGGAATAAGCATCCAATTGGTTAAAGCAAAAAATACCGGAAACTGATGAAAAGTTGCTATGCTTATGGGAAGTGCTCCTAATTGTGCAGTAATTGACAATGCAAGTATGGACCAAAACCATCTGAATGGAGGAAATTTAAAATAAATCAATCTATCAAAATAGGGATAGAACAAAACAATACCTGCAACTGCACAATGACTTAACCAAAAACCTACACTATAAACAAACAAGGGATCGATTAAGAGAATAATAAACATTGAAATTGATAGCAGGTTAATAATATAAATCCGTCGTTGACTTAGCCTGCCTATCTCAATTACAGAAAACATTATAGTCGCACGTAATACCGAAGCCGAAAAACCAGTTAACAGAGCATATAACCATAAAGTAATAAACACTGATATAAAAACAGATTTTCGGTTTTTAAATAGTTTTTTAAAAAGCCCGGAAACAAGAAGATAAATAATACCAACATGAAGCCCAGAAACTGCTAATAAATGCATTGCGCCGGCATCTACAAAAGCTTGTTTTTGCTCAAACGTTAACTGATGCTTATCTCCCAAAAACATAGCATTAATAATTGCCAGCTCCTCCTTACCCATTCCATTTTCCAGGAATCGTTCATTTAAATATTCTTTGTAACTAATCAAGAACAATTCCAGATCTGAGAACCCATTGCTGTCCGCAGATAAATCAGAATCGAATACAATAAGACGAAAAGAAATTCTATTATTCTTTAGGTACTGCGAATAATTAAATTGATAAGGCATTACCGGAGCATCAAATGGCAGTAACCTGCCACTGACATTCAAATTACTTCCTGAACCTATTCTTACATCATTCGTAGATTTTGAAACGTAAATAATTCCATCTTTATTTATTAAGTAACGTAGTGAATCATGCGGGACATTTTTAATTTTAGCTTTGTATTTATTATTCTTCTCAGTTTCACCAATCCACTTTCTTACTTGCACTTTAAATGAAACCTCATTAATTGAATCAATGATTACAGGCGCCCGTAAAGAATGATATGTAACACCAAAACATATCATAAATAAAATCATTAATACTCCTGACAAAAAACCTAATTTAAAGACAGGTCGTTTCTGATAGAGATAAACAAATAACCCATACCCCAACATCACAAGAAGGGTTGTAATCCCTAATAGTACAATTGAAATGTCAAACTGATTAAAAAGCCAAATTCCGATAATAAAGGGAACAACCACCTTTAAAAAAGGAGAATAAGAAAAGAATAATTTAACCATTTTATATTACGTAAAGTATTCAATATATTAAATACTTTACGTAAATTCAATTATTACTTCTTAAAAAACCGAATTGCAAAGTTAAATACTATAAGTACTGAAGAAATACAAAGCAATCCATATCCAACCCCCATGTACTGAACTAAAAAGCCTAAGACAACAGCAAAAACCGATGTAAAAATAGTTTCGCTTTGAGATTCTGCTGATAGAACTGTTGCCATAATTTTATCATCAAAATTTCCACTTACATATTTAACAGCCAAGGGTCTGCGTGCATTTTGAACAATTAAAACAAATGCAAAAAACAAAATTGCCATTAACTTCCATTCCAAAACATACATAATTCCAGCTATCGCCCCTCCAATCCATCCAAACAATTGTATAATTACCAAACCCGATAATACATCTTTAAATAAAGCTTCTACTTTATAAACACGTTGGCTCACCATAGCATTAATTAAATACAGAATTGAATAAACTACACCTATTACTATTGCAGATTTCTTTTTATCGGGTAAATCGGTAAGAAAAGGCAAACTTATAGCCAACCCAACCAACAATGGCTGAATAAAATCTTTTACAGCTTTATAGTATCCGGTATAACTACTTGTAGTTACAATAATACGGAAAGGCTTCCACTCAGAGAATGCTTGTTTTACTGAAGTAAAAAACTCTTTAAACAATTGTCCAACATGATGCTTTTGTTGCCTGCCATCTCCATTAAGATAGGAAGGATAAGACATCATTAAAAATAAATCAATAACATAAGGAATAACTGACATCAAAAAGATGAATTTATAAGATCCTGTATAAAATACGAAAGCGGCACTTAAAACGGATGCTAATGCTGATCCTCTTTGCGACCAGGATCGGGTTCTGCCATAATAGGCTGTTTTTGAATCTTCCCAACCATTCTTCTTCAAATAGGCTAAAATCATAGCCTTATGGGTACCCGAACGAAATGCATCTCCAACTCCATAAAATACAAAAGCTACAAGAAAACCAACAAAACCCGTTAGAAAATAAAACATTAAAAAACTAATAATGTATGCCGCAAAAGCAAATATCAAAGATCGCTTTCGCCCAACAATATCAGCAATTATACCCGATGGAACCTCCAGAATATTTATACTTATTTCACGTACACCGTATAAAACCCCAATTTGAGCATAAGAAATTCCTTTTTCGAGAAAGAACAATAACAAAAAAGGATCGAAGAAACGCAAATTCTTAAAAAAACCGTAGGCACAGAATTTATAAAATTGTAAATCCTTTTGATAGCTAATACCCCTTTTACTCATAATTTAAGTATTACACTGCCAAAATAAGAAAGAAGATATGCTTAAACAAATACAAAAAAAGAAAGCCGCCTTAAAGCATTCTTTAAGACGACTTTCAACTTTTAACCAAACCTAACCCTAAACTATGAGAAAACTTACTCAATATCTTGTAGCACATAGTGCTTTACTATCATTTCAAATTGTAAGAAGATGTTTTCCCTTTAATCTTACACTGCAAAAATACACCCTTTTTTAATACAGTTCATAATATTAATTGTTAATTTTTGTTAACACAAATGTTAACTTATCTTTATCTTCACATAATTAGATACTTAAAAGTGGTACTGAAATGCTATATTAAAATTTTCCCGTATCTGCACCTTGTCCGATTCCGTTGTAAAATAACGCAGATTACCTAACAACCTAGTAGATAAGAACTGATTAATTCGCATATCCATTATTAATTCCCAATCAACTTGTTTCTGATTTTCTCCATCGTCATTTAAGTACTGGTAAAAGATATCGATTTTTGATGTTATATTAATTTCCTTCGAAACCTTATAGCTAAAGCTATTAACAACGGATAATCCATTTAAGACATTCGCCTTCTTATTGGCATCTATACCATACCTTGTTTGATCTATAGTAGCTGTATCTTTAACAATTGTCAACCTTGAAGTTAAAGGTGATAAAAGCAAGGTAAACTTATTACTAGGTTTATAATCCATACCCACAGCAAATGACATATAAGCTGGAGCTAAAAAGCCTGAAATCGGATTTTCATGTTCCTTATCAGAATTATCATAACCTTTAAATATCTGCGTTTTAATATTATACAAAAAACTATAATACCATTTTTTAGATGACTGCAATCCGTATTTTGTATCAATCTCTACTAAATCATCATTAAAACGTCCAGATTCTGACTCCGTTGATATCACTCCTATTTTATGGGTAATCTTATTTTCCCAACTATGCTTTCCTTTGGTAAAATTTATATTTAAACGTAAATCGCTACTTAATGCTACATTACTCTCTCCCCCTTTAGTCCAATTCTCAAGGTAACCTTGCGATAATTGAATATTCTCTTTCCCGCCAAACTCCCATGGGCTCTTTTCTATAATAATTTGTTCAAGACTGGGCCTGGTACTGGAAGTATCTGGTATAAAAGTACTAATTCTCTTCTCAACAGCCCTCCTCGATAATCTTCTTCTTCCCACATGAGAAACATCAGGAATATCATTCCACATATAATCGACATACTCAGGATAATGAATGGAAGCATCTCGCATTACTTGCAGAATAGGTCTTTGATCTAAGTTTAATTCCGAAGAATACGATCCGCCCTGATTCAACTTTTTTATAAATTGCTGATAATCGTTAAATGCTTTCGATGAATAATCTTTTTTCTGATGCTCTATTTTTGGATAATCGGGCACTCGATATTTTAAACCAAAAGTATGTGGCATATATTTCGATTGTTCACCAATCGGATATCCAAGTTTACCAAGCATACTCCCATTGTATATCTGCCTTCGTATATACTTTGAAATATAACTACCTTGAAAAATTTCGCCTAAAGAATCGACATAACTCTCCTGAGTTATCTCATTCGCCTCCCATAATTGTTCCAACATCTGACCTGAAACAATTTGTCCTTTACTATCCTGAGATATAAATACGAGGCTTATGAAAAACACTAAAACAAAGATAAACAGACTATCTACCCCCAGCTTTTTTATTTGCACAATAAATTTGCTTCTTATGATTTTTCAATGACAAAAATAGCACGAAAAGCGATTTACAAAAATAATTAGATTAAAGATTATCATGAAAAAATAACTTGGGTTGATGAATATCAGCCACAGAACTTTTTTCAGCACAACTAGATTTGTTATCTTTACCAAAGATAAAAGTTACCGTTATGATTAACACACTCATACAATCAGCTTTATCATCCCGCGTTTACATCAACATCAAAAACAGGGACGAATTCTCCTGTTAATAAGCTGTTTACTTCAGCTACAAAAATCACTTTTATAATATACTTATTTCTCAAATTATTTTACCGCATACTGTAAACAACAGTTCGTGGTGATTTTGATGTTGTCATTAAAAAACTTAATTATGGAATTACCATTCTCTGAATCATATAAAATAAAAATGATTGAGCCCATACGTAAAAGCTCAAGAGAAGAACGCGAAAGATGGATTAAAGAAGCGAAATACAATTTATTTAACTTAAGAAGCGATCAGGTCTTTATTGATCTATTAACCGATAGTGGAACAGGCGCAATGAGTGACAGACAATGGGCTGCCATGATGTTGGGTGATGAAAGCTATGCCGGAGCCTCATCGTATTATAACTTAAAGAATGCCATAAAAAACATTCTTGGTTTTGAATACTTCTTACCCACACATCAGGGCCGTGCCGCTGAAAATGTGCTTTTCTCAGCTCTGGTAAAAGATGGGGACGTTGTACCGGGAAACTCTCATTTCGATACTACAAAAGGTCATATTGAATTCAGAAAGGCAAAAGCCATTGATTGTACCATTGACGAAGCATTTGATACAACATTAGACCATCCGTTTAAAGGAAATATAGATCTAAACAAACTGGAGCATATATTATTAACCAATCCAAAGGAAAAAATTCCGATGATTATTGTTACCGTAACCTGCAATACATCAGGAGGACAACCGGTTTCAATGCAAAATCTGAAGGATGTTTACTCTATGGCTCAAAAATATGGCGTTCGTGTTATTTTTGATTCTGCTCGCTTTGCTGAAAATGCCTATTTCATTAAGGTTCGTGAAGAAGGATATGCCGATAAAAGCATCAAGCAGATTGTGAAGGAGATGTACAACTATGCCGATGGAATGACCATGAGTAGTAAAAAAGATGCTATTGTAAACATGGGTGGTTTTATTGCATTAAAAGAAGAAGAGCTCTTTAAGAAGGCAAGTCAATACAATATTATTTTCGAAGGATTTATTACCTATGGTGGAATGTCGGGAAGAGACATGAATGCTTTGGCTCAAGGTCTGGATGAAGGTACTGAATTCGACTATCTGGAGACACGCATAAAACAAGTTGAATATTTAGGAAATCAGTTAATAGAATATGGAATTACCATTCAACAACCAATTGGTGGACATGCCATTTTTATTGATGCCAAGAAATTTCTTCCGCAAATACCGAAAGAAGAATATGTTGCACAAACATTAGCCATTGAATTGTATAAAGAAGCTGGAATAAGAGGCGTTGAAATTGGCACTTTGCTAGCCGACAGAGACCCCGATACCAGAGAAAACCGATATCCGGTATTGGAAATGGTACGTTTAGCAATTCCACGCCGAACATACACCAATAACCATATGGATGTAATTGCTGCAGCTTTAAAAAATGTATTTGATCGCAGAAATGAAATAAAAAATGGCTACCAAATTATTTCAGAAGCCCCAATTATGAGGCATTTTACGGTAGAACTAGCTCCGGCAGTAAAGACCAGTGCCAGTTTATAATAATTCCCAATTTAACAATACAGGTTGTGCCATTTAGGCACAACCTTTTTTCTTTTATCCCCTTTGATGAGAGCCATTTTTTAGCTTGCTTTGTAATCCTCAAATAGATTATAAGAGTAAAACATTACGGATTTACTTGATCAACTAACAATAAGCTGAATAGATGAAGGATTTAACAGTAGGGAACGAAGCAAAATTAATTTTCAGGTTTGCCCTACCTATGGTATTTGGGAATCTACTTCAGCAGATGTATCATTTTGTAGATAGCGTAATTGTCGGTCGCTTTATAGGCAAAGAAGCACTGGCTGCGTTGGGAGCTTCCTCTCCTATTTTTTACGCCCTTATTGCCTTTATTATTGGTATTGGTAGCGGAGCAACTATTGTCATTAGTCAATACTTTGGTGCTAAAGAAATTGAAAAAGTTAAGCGCGCCATCGACACTATTTTCATCTTTCTATTTTGGGCATCAATTGTAATTACTGCTGTAGGAATCTCATTTAGTGAAGAAATATTTACCCTCTTACATGTTGATGAAGAAGTAATACCAATGGCCACAAGCTACTTTAACGTATTTATGCTGGGCATGATTGCCTTCTTTGGCTTTAGTGCAACATCATCGGTATTAAGAGGATTGGGCGACTCTATGACGCCTCTGTATTTTATGATGATTGCAACTGTAATAAACATTGTACTCGACATTGTATTTATTGTGATTTTCGACTGGGGAATTGAAGGCGTTGCTTTGGCAACTGTGATAGCTCAGTCTAGCGCTTTTATTTCAGGGGCAATATACTTAACACATAAACATCAAATTATCTCTTTTAATATATTCCAGTTTAAATTTGATAAAGAATTATTCATCAAGAGCATTAAAATTGGTCTCCCAACAGGATTTCAGCAAACATTTGTTGCATTAGGCATTATGGCCTTAATCCGCATTGTAAACAATTTTGACACCGATGCTTTGGCTGCCTATACGGCTGCCAGCAGAATTGATGCCTTGGCAGCTATGCCGGCTCTTAATCTGGCTAGTGCCCTTTCTGCTTTTGTCGGTCAGAATTTAGGTGCCAATAAAATAGAACGGATAAAAAAAGGATTGAAAGCTACATTAGGCATGGCCTGGAGTCTCTCTCTAATAGTTATGTTGATTGTCATTTTCTTTGGCGACAACATTATGCGCTTATTTACAACCGATACCAATGTAATTGATTACGGAAACAACTACCTTGTGATTGTTAGTTCCTTTTATATGATATTCTCCACCATGTTTGTCATACATGGAACATTGCGTGGTGCTGGAGCCACCCTAATTCCAATGTTTATTACTCTATTTTCGTTATGGATTATCCGCATTCCATTCGCCGTATTTTTATCCAAGCATTTTGGAATTAATGGCATATGGTGGGCCATCCCTATCGGGTGGACAATGGGATTAATAGGCTCAATTATTTATTATTTCAGTGGCAAATGGAAAAGCAAAAGAGTTATAACTTAATTCCTAAACAATGACACGATTAACCACACTAACCATCTTTCTTTTATTCTCAAGCCTTTTATTCAGTCAAGAAGCAACTATCTCTCATATTTGCGATTTAACCAATAAGTTAGATGAAACATCGGGATTAATTTATTTTGATAATAGCTATTGGACCATTAACGATAGCGGTAACGAAGCATGTTTGTACCGGATCAATGAAGAAGGTGAAGTAAACCAAACCATTAAAATAGCAAATGCCAAAAACATTGATTGGGAAGACATTACTCAGGATGAAGAGAATATTTACATAGCAGATACGGGAAACAACAACGGGAACAGGACAATCTTCACAATATATAAAATCAGAAAAAAAGACATTCCTCCATCAAAAGAAGACATTCATATTTTAGCAAAGATTATCGACTTTAAATATGAAGATCAGGGCACTAACCTTCAGCCTTATGCTCATAATTTTGATTGCGAAGCCCTTATTTCTTTTAATGATCAGCTTGGGTTATTCACTAAAAACTGGGCTGATGGTAAGAGCTCCTTTTATATAATTAATACAACAGAAAGAGTTGCTAAACCTCAATTCACCATAAATTCGTATGGTTTAATAACTGGTGCCGATTTTAATAAAGTAAATAATGAAGTTTTATTAATCGGATATCAATACATCAACCAAACACAATTACCTTTCTTCATAAAAATCACCGATTTTTTAGATCCATCAAAGCAAAAAGAAACCCGCATTCAACTGAGCGAGATAAATGGTCAACAAACAGAGGCTATTTGCATAGGTAAATACGGAATCACAATAAGCAACGAAAAAACACAGCATTTTAAGCCCTCATTACAAACAATATTAAGAGATTAAATACTGGCAATATTGCTTTTAAAATCTGTTGCAGATAGCACTTTTATATACTGCTTGGATAATACCGGATTCAACTCTTTTATTTGTAATCCCATAAGAAAAATAGGATAATTAGGCACTGCTTCAGATAACTTATGAAGATTCTGTTCTAATTCTTCCTGAGTTTGAGCAGCAACAAACGAAGTAAATAAGGCATCTATTTTTTGAGTTTCAACAATTACTTTCAGGTCATTTACAGGCACCGATGCTCCAAGATAAATAACATTATATCCTTCTTTGCGGGCAATTAAACTGTAAAACAACAAACCAATTTCATGCAGCTCATTTTCCGGCAAAAAGAATAATATATTTTTATCTGACTTCGGAATAAAATTTTGCATCTCATTATCAATAGCAACAATCAGTTTCTGACGAATTAAATTGGAAATAAAATGCTCCTGCGCAGGATTAATAGTTCCTGCCTGCCATAGAATCCCTATGCGCTCAAGAAAAGGAAAAAGAATGGTTTCAACAGAAGATTCAAAACCTAATTTTATAATAGAATTGGTCAGCACATTGGTAAATTTACTTTCATCCAACTCCAGCATAGCCACAAGCAAACTCTCAATTTGCACATCAATATTTTTGCTATCTAAACAAAGATCTAATACCCTCTCACGCAGCTGACCTTCTGTTAAATCAGCAATCTTAGATATCTTAAATCCATTCTGATTGAGAATAGACACATTTAATATCCGCTTGAGATCATCATCGTTATAAAATCTTATATTGGTTGATGTCCTTTGAGGTTCAATCAATTTATAACGTCGCTCCCAAATACGAATAGTATGTGCTTTAATTCCTGATATTTTTTCCAGATCTTTAATCGAATAGACTGCCATATTGAATCAATATGTTTTATAATTATTAGGTTGCCTCTTAAACAGGCAATTTACGTTTAATGTTCAAGCTTCGTTTGATATTTCTTAAACTATAAAGGGAGGCAAAAGCCTCCCGGAAAGAAATAACAACGTCTGAAAGCATGCCTTACGGCACTATAATTTTATCAATAACGTGTATTATTCCATTTGTTCCTTGTATATCTGCAGCAACTACATTTATCTCTCCATCAATAGAAACTCCGTTATCTACATTAATAGTTAAACTCTTTTCGGAGTTTAATGTAGGAACTGTTCCATTGCTTAAACCAGTTGAGACCGCATTGGCACTTACCACATGAGCCAATAAAACGGGTGTTAGATCCTCTTTTGATAAATCATCTAAACTACTTAAGCCATTTTCCTGAAGGAAAGTTTCAAAAGCTGCATTTGTTGGGGCAAAAACAGTAAAAGGTCCTTCACTTGACAAAGCATCTACCAAATCAGCTTTTATTAATGCATCTACTAAAATGCTGAAATTTGAATTTTGTAATGCAATATCCACAATTGATTTGGGCGTTATAACTTTATCTATTGCATGTATGATTCCGTTTGTAGCAACAACATCTGTTGCAACCACATTGGCTGAAACATTTAACATTACTCCATTATCAACATCAATTTTAACGCTCAAATTATTGTCAAATGCGGTTGATAAAGTTGAAGCATATCCCGATTCAACCATTGAAGCCGGAACAACAGCCCCTAACGCATGATATAACAGAATAGGTGTTAAAGTTTCTTTTGTCAGATCATCAAAGGTGAGCTCATTACTTTCAAGAAATGAATCAAATGCACTATTTACAGGAGCAAACACTGTAAAAGTTCCATCACTATCCAAGGTTGATGCAAGATCGGCTTTACTTACAGCTGCCACCAACGATGAAAAATTTTCATTAGCAATAGCATGATCTGTAATGCTCATAGGTAACATTACCTTATCAATAACGTGTATAATACCATTATCAGCTTCAATATCAGTTTGAATAATATTTGCCCGAGTATTAATCATTGTTGAATTCATATCAACATAAAATGATAAAGTATAACCATCAACTGGACCTGCTGACAAGGAGTTATAATATCCGGTTTCTATCATCGAAGATGCTTTCGATCCCGAAACTACATGATAGAGTAACACTTCTGTTAGTACATCATCCGAAATATCGTCTAAGCCCGAAACCTGAAGTTCGTCCAATAAAGCTACGAAAGCCTCATTAGTGGGAGCAAAAACGGTAAAATCGCCATCACCACTCAAATCATCATCTAAACCAACTTTTTGCAAAGCTGATACCAGTATGCTAAAATCTTCATTCGCAGCTGCAATGTCAGTAATTGATTGAGGAGTTTCTACAGGATTTTGATCCATATCCATATCATCATCTTCTTCACACGATACTGCTACTAACATTAATGCTGAAACAAGTGCCAAAGCCCAATAATTTTTTTTAAATGCTTTCATGATTTCCAATTTTTTGGTCAGTTAATTAATTCTTTAAAGGATAACTTCAGATGACTATTTTTGTTTATTCTTTTTTACTCTTTATTAAACATTATTTACCAAGACAAATATCTATCAACTAATTTTCAATACATTAGACATTGTAAATTTTGTTTAATTTTTATAGTATTTCATTGAACTAACTAACCGAAAAAGCACTAAATCTTAGTTAAATAAAAAGATTAACTTTGCCCCAATAGAAAAAATAATTGCATGGTTCATTCAATGACTGGATTTGGGAAAGGCGTTTGCGAACTTCCCAATAAGAAGATCAGTATAGAAATTAAATCGCTCAACAGTAAACAGCTTGATCTTAACACACGTGTACCCAATTTATATCGCGAAAAAGAAATTGAAATCAGAAATAAGGTTGGTAAAAAGCTGGTTAGAGGAAAAGTTGATGTTAGTTTTTATGTGGAAGCTGCTTCTTCTGATAAAATCACAAAAGTAAATCAACAGGTAATAAAAGATTATTACGCTCAGCTTAAAGAGGTTTCAACCAATTTAGGACTATCTGAAAACACTGATTTTTTAAAGGTGATTATGCCATTGCCCGACACTGTGAAAGTGGAACTGGCCGAATTGGATGAGCAGGAATGGAAAGCAATTGCACAAGCTATTGATGCGGCTATTGATGATATTACCTTATTCAGGCAGAGCGAAGGTAAAGCCCTGGAAGTTGATATACGCCATAGAATTACAACTATTGATGGGTTATTACAGGAGGTTCCAAAATACGAAACCCAACGTATTGATAAAATTCGGAACCGCATAAAAGAAAACCTGGAAGAAATTGCCTTGCAAACGCAGGCTGATGAAAACCGCTTTGAACAGGAAATTATTTTTTATCTGGAAAAACTGGATATAACAGAAGAAAAGGTTCGATTATCTAACCACCTGAAGTATTTTATTGAAACATTAGAATCAAGCGATGTGGTAGGTAAGAAACTAGGATTCATCACTCAGGAGATTGGAAGAGAAATTAACACATTGGGTTCGAAAGCAAATGATGCTGATTTGCAAAAAATAGTAATTAGAATGAAAGATGAATTAGAGAAAATTAAGGAGCAAATCCTCAATATTCTTTAACCATCAAGCACAACAACATGAATAAAAAAGGGAAGCTACTAATATTTTCTGCACCGTCTGGTTCAGGAAAAAGTACTATTGTACAAGCTTTATTAAAGAAAGACTTTCATCTTGAATTTTCCATTTCTGCTACTAGCAGAGCACCACGTGGAGAAGAACAGCACGGTCGTGAATATTATTTTCTATCACCTGATGAGTTCAGGCAAAAAATAAAAGAAGGAGCTTTTTTGGAGTGGGAAGAGGTATATGAAGATACCTATTATGGAACACTTCGGAGTGAGGTTGACCGCATAACCAGTGCCGGAAACAATGTAGTTTTTGATGTTGATGTGGTAGGTGGAGTAAATATTAAAAAAGAGTTCAATGATGATGCTTTAAGCATTTTTGTGCAGCCTCCATCGATTAAAGCTTTAGAAGAACGTTTAATTGGAAGAGCCACAGATAGTGCCGACAAAATTAAACAACGACTGGCTAAAGCTGAATATGAATTGGGCTTTGCATCACAATTTGATAAGGTAGTAGTGAACGACAATCTGGATGAGGCAATCAAAGAAACAGAAGAGTTATTAACTAACTTTTTATAAGCCATGAAACAAATCGGACTTTTCTTCGGATCGTTTAATCCCATACACATTGGTCATTTAGCACTGGCCAATTATATGTGCGAATTCGAAGAAATGGACGAAGTTTGGTTTGTTGTAAGTCCTCAAAATCCATTTAAATCTTCACTAGATTTAATTAGCACCCATCATCGCATTAAAATGGTTGAACTGGCAATAGCCCAATATGCCAATTTCCAAGTAGAGGATATTGAAAGCAGTATGCCGGTTCCATCATACACCATCAATACTCTTACTGAATTACGTAAGATTCATAGCGATTGTGAATTTAATATTATCATGGGAGCCGATAATATTCAAAATATTCACAGATGGAAAGATGGCGACCGTATATTAACTGATTATTGCATATTGGTTTATCCACGCCTGAGATACTCCACTGATCACATGCAATTACCGTTAAGTGTACGTATTACTGAAGCTCCTAATATTGAAGTATCATCTACCCAAATAAGAGAGTGGATTAAGAATGGGAAACAATTGCCATTTCTTACTTCTCCAGCAGTTATGAATTACATAAACACCAATCATTTATACCAATAAAAAAAGACCAATCAATATGATTGGCTTCTTCTCCTTTGGATAAGGTAATTCAAACAAATATCAAATATTTATAATTCCTTCAACAAAACAATATAAACCGGGAAGTGATCGCTGTACCCTCCCTGATATCGATTACCCACATAGGTTCGAAGCGGATATCCTTTATATCGACCCTCAGGCACTATCATTTTGGGCTTATTATAAATGTGTGAGGATTTAAATTTATAGGTAGAAAAATCTTTACCCAATAATGATTCGGTAATAATAACCTGGTCAAACAAATTCCACTTGTCGCGATAAGCCAATGTTCCTATACCATTTTTGTAATGTTTATACATGGTGTTATACATATCTCCATCACGCATTTTGCTTTTCTTTCCAATCCCTTTTAGATATAGCTCGACGCTTTCATTAATCGGATCATCATTCAAATCTCCCATTAAAATTACTTTTGCCCATTCATCAACCGCTTGAATAGAATCGACTATTGAACGACTTAATTTGGCAGCTTCATTTCTTAAAGGTGCACTTCGGGCCTCTCCTCCATAACGCGAAGGCCAATGATTAACTATAAAATGCATTGGTTCTCCATCGAAAACACCAGATACCATTAACTGATCTCGAGTAAAGATTCGATCGCCTGAATTTTTATCGTGTATATATAAGGGTATCGATTTTGAGTTAGTTACCTGAAAAAACCGAGGTTGATAAATCAAACACACATCCACTCCTCTTCTATCAGGCGAGTCGTAATGCACTATTTGATAGTTAAAAGGCTTTAGTTTCGGATCATTCACTAAATCCTCAATAACATCTCTATTTTCCATCTCGCACATACCCACCACTGCCGGTGCTCCTAAGCCTTTTTCTGCTCCTAGTTCAGATATCACCTCGGCCATTTTACCAATTTTCGCCCAGTATCTGTCTCCATCCCACTTTTTATCTCCTAAAGGGGTAAACTCAGTATCTCTTACATCCGGTGTATCTATGGTATCAAATAAATTCTCGAGATTATAAAATGCAATAATACCTGCTTTATAAGTTTGGGCCTGTACAGGTAAAAATGAAATTACTACAACAAGTGTCAGTAAAAATTTAATCATCTTATTTAACATACTATTATATGATTTTTGCGAGCAAGTTAGTATTTTTTAAGGATAAAAAACAAATATCATCATCTTATAAGGTGACCAAACCCAGTTAAATTTTGATTAATAACTAACACGACATATTAATTAGGTGTTAAGTTCATCAAAATTAGACATAGACCGTCCGGTCTGTACAATATTTTTTACTTAATTTGTACTTTAAAATATTAAAGTCGAAATTTAATATTAACTTAATTTTTGAAAAAAAATCTGTTTATGCAACCTAAAATCTTATGGCTTCTGGGGCTCATTTTTCTTGCTTCAAGTGCATTTGGCCAAAACTCAGCCATTAAAGGTGTTGTAAAAGATGCCGATTCAAACCAACCTCTTAATGAGGTACTCATTGAAATCGAAAACATCACAAACACCACTACCAGTAATGAACAAGGCTTTTTTAGTATAAATGTAACCGAAGGCAAAGATTATCAGGTTACTTTTTCGAAAGAAGGCTACAGAAGCTTAACCATGTATGCTTCTGTTAGTAGTGAAGGCACAACCGATCTGGGGAATGTTTTCTTAGTAAACCTAACCACGGCCAATCAGGATGTTCCTACTATAACCATTACCGACTCAGACAGCGAAAACTCTTTGGAATCTCAAACCATCCATGGCTTATTAAGCTCATCGCGAGATGTGTTTGTTTCGGCAGCAGCCTATACCTTTGGGCCGGCTCGCTTTAGAATAAGAGGATACGACTCTGAGTTGCAAAAAGTGATGATTAATGGTTTTATTATGAATGAAGCCGAAAGTGGACGCCCCTATTGGTCGAACTGGGGAGGATTAAACGATGTAATGCGCAACACAATAATTACCAGCGATGCCTCACCAACAGGTGCTATGTTCGAACCGCTTGGCGGACTAACACAAGTAATTACCTCTGCATCGGAATATCGCCCCGGCATTAAATTAGTTTATTCCAGTTCAAACCGTTCGTATCGAAACAGAGCCATGGTTACAGCTTCTACCGGTTTAATGGAAAACGATTGGGCTCTTACTGTTTCTGCTTCTCGACGATGGAGTGAAGAAGGATACAAAGAAGCTACTTTTTATGATGCGAATAGCTTTTTCATTTCTGCTGAAAAAATATTTAATCAAAAACACCGAATAAATTTTACTGCCTTGACAGCCATGTATGAAAGAGGAGTTGGTGGTGGTGCCATGCAGGAAGTGTATGATTTGGTTGATGATAATTATTACAATCCATATTGGGGGTATCAGAATGGTGAAAAACGTAATTCCCGTGTAAGAAGTGGTAACAAACCATTATTTACATTACAACACACATGGACACCAACACCCTCAACTAAAGTTAAATCAACTGCAGGTTATTGGTTTGGTAAAGGAGGTTATACTTCGCTAAACTGGAACAATGCTAAAGATCCTCGCCCTGATTATTATCGATACTTACCAAGCTATTATACCAATTCGGCCGACCAGGAAAGAATTGCCGAAATGTGGAGAACTGATCCTACTGTTAGACAAATCGATTGGGATGCTCTATACAGAGCCAACCGTAACAACGGATATTTTACGGTTGAAAATGCTAACGGAGGAACCGAATCATATAGTGGAAACCGTTCATTCTATATTGTTGAAGATCGCAGAAACGACATTTCACAATTTCAGTTCAACACCAACCTCGAACATTCTTTTAATGACAATTGGAAGATAAACAGCGGACTAAATGTTGATATTTATACAGGTGACGTTTTTAATGTGGTGGATGATTTATTAGGAGGTGATTACTGGTTAGATATTGACCAGTTTGCAGAACGCGACTTCCCCAATGATGATAACATTATTCAAAACGACCTTAATAATCCCAACCGAATTGTTAAAGAAGGTGATATATACTCTCATCATTACAAACCACATATTAACACTTATAATATTTGGTTGATGACCCAATATACAGGAACACAATATTCCGTTTATTTCGGAGGTCATTATAAATACAATGAATTCTGGCGCGAAGGATTAATGCGAAAAGGCTTGTTTCCAGATAACTCGTTTGGTGATTCAGAGAAACAACAGTTTCATACCTATGGTTTAAAATTAGGTGGTGAATACCGTTTTACAGGTAGACATATTGTAAAGGCTAATGCCAGTTACAGTACTCAACCACCTGTATTCCGTAATGCATACGTTTCGCCTCGTACACGACATGATATTGTTCCTAACTTAAAAGAAGAAACACATATGTCGGTTGATGGAGGATATTTCTACAGCTCTCCAAACCTTACCATGAGAGCCACCGGATATTTCACCCGTATTAACGATCAAGTTAAAAACATGAACTTCTATCACGAAGAATTACGATCGTTTGTAAACTATTCGATGTACGACATCGATAAGCAATATATGGGATTTGAATTTGGAGCTGAGTACAAGCTAACCAACACTATTACTGTTAATGCTGTAGCTTCGTTAGGTGAATACACTTATCAATCCAATCCGGGTGTAATTATCACCCAGGATAACAGTCGCGAAATTTTGGAGACCAGCACCGTTTATTCGCAAGGGTTTAAAATTAGTGGTACTCCACAACATGCATACTCTGCAGGTATAAAATACAATTCACCACGTTACTGGTGGGCAGGTGTAACAGCTTCTTATTTCGATCAGATTTATATGGATTACAATCCAATACCTCGTACATCATATCTATATTGGAGTACACCTGAACAGTTAGATGCAGCCTATACCATTGATGCTTTTGCCGGAAAAAGCTGGAGATTTAACGGTTATTACATCTCACTTAGTGCCAACTTAAGTAATATAACTAACAACCAAAGCTTTATTACAGGTGGATACGAACAATTAAGATTTAACCCGGAACGTCCGGAATTATTTGCACCTAAGTACTACTACTATTACGGCTTTAACTATTTTCTTAACCTAAGTGTTAGCTTTTAAGAGTTTATGATCATGAAAAGAATAAACAGCATATATATCATTCTAATTGTATTAATGACATCGTTGTTAAGTGCTTGCGATTTTAATAACGAAGATGCACCTCCCTACGAAGAATTTGTTCCCGGAGAGACCACAACAGTAATGTATGTTAAATCATTATATGATGAAGAATTAGCAAAATATTGGACAGATAGAGTTCCGGTGGAAATTACTGAAGACATTAGTTTAAAAGGAGTTATTGTTGCTGACGACAAAACCTCAAATGGTAATTTATATAAAGAAGCCTATGTGCAGGACGAAACAGGTGGTTTGCGAATGACTTTTCAATCAACCGGAGGTTTATATGTAAACGACTCGGTAACCATTAACCTAAAAGGACTGTATTTAAGTGACTATGGCGATTTTATTCAATTGGGTGGGGTTCCTTATTTTGATGATAGCAACAATTACCGTTTAACCGGTATTGACAAACACGATTATATCAAACGAAATGTAGTTGAAGGACAGGTCATCGAACCTAAAGTTATTTCAATAAATGAGGCTGGTGAAGAATACATGGGAATGCTGGTTCAGTTTAATGATGTACAATTTGCCGATAGCCAATTGGGATTAACCTATGCAATTGCAGAAACGGAAGATCAGGATGCTGCTTCTGCAAATAGAACATTAGCCGATTGTGATGGCAACTCCATAATTGTTCGTTCAAGTGGTTATTCATCTTTCGCCGGTGATTATTTGCCCGAAGGAAATGGAAGTTTTGTGGGTATTGTAACCAAATTCACCAGTGGCACAACAACTACTATACAAATTGTTATTCGAAGTATTGATGAAGTTCAACTTACAGGTGAAAGATGCGGAAACGACATTGATATCACATTGGGCGATCCGGTTGACAATATTAATGAAGATTTTAGCTCTGAAAGTAATAATACAGATATTAGTATTACAGGCTGGAATAACTTCACAACTTCGGGAACAAGAGTATGGAGAGGAAGAACTTATAGCGATGAAATATATGCTCAGGCTACCGGTTACAATTCAGGAGAAGCTTCTATTGAATCGTGGCTAATGCTGCCTCCGGTTACTACATCTGCTGCAAAAACACTAACTTTTGAAACTCAATTTGCCTATTGGGCACACACAAATGGTAATACACCTTTAAAAGTAGTTTATTCTACCGATTTTACTGGAGGTGATCCAACCAATTCAAACTGGATTGAGTTAGATGCCACCATTGCAACAGATGGAATTGATAATGAATTTACATGGGTAGATTCAGGTAACATTTCATTACCAACATCAAACAATTCGATTGTTATAGCCTTTATATATTCAGGTTCAGATACTGAAAGTACATCAATGAGAATCGATAATATTACAATAAACTAACTTAATAATTAACTACCATGAAGTTATTTAAACTAAGCTTTTATTTTTTGCTAATTGCTTTTGTCACATTTAGCTGTAGCGAAGACCCTGAGGCTCCTTCTACTCCTGAAGGAACAAAACTTACAATCAATCAACTCAGAGCATTGTATTCAGGGGCTGACATTAGTGTTTCTGATGATGTTTACATAGAAGGAACTATAACCTTTACACCAAGTCAAGGTAATATTCCTGATTTTGTAGCTTATATTCAAGATGAAACAGCAGCAATTACCTTAACAGAATCAGGAACAGATTCATTTACAGAAGGCAGTAAAATTAAAGTTAATTGCCAGGGCTTAACTCTAACCGAATACAATGGCTTACTCCAATTCGGAAGTGTTGATTATACCTCTATGGTTGAAGTATTGCTTCCAACAGGCTCTGAAGTAACTCCAACATCAGTTACTATTGCTGACTTAACAGATGGTAGTCACCAAAGTGAATTGGTTCAAATAAGCAATGTACAATTCAGTAGTGTTCCGGGAACTTTTAGTGGTTCTCAAACATTAACAGATTGTACTGATAATATTGCTGTATATACAAGAAGTGCTTCTGATTTTGCCAGCGATAATTTACCCGAAGGCAATGGAACCCTGGTTGGTATTGCTTCTTATTACAACAGTGCTCAAATATTATTAAGAGATCCTTCAGAACTGGACATGACCGGAGAACGCTGTTCCGGTGGAGGTGGCGGATCAGGTGATGGAACCGGCACAAAAGACGATCCTTATGATGTAGCTTACGTATTGTCTTCTGCAGATGATGGTTCAATCTCAGGATGGGTAAAAGGATATATTATTGGTACTATACCTGCTACAGGTGAAGCTACTTTAACAGCCCCCTTTGATGTTGCCACCAATATGCTGATTGCTGCCTCAGCAGATGAAACCAACGTTGAGAACATGGTAAGTGTTCAGTTACCAAGCGGCTCCATTCGAACCGCTTTAAATTTGGTTGACAACGAATCAAACCTTGGTAAAGAAGTCATTGTATTGGGTAGCTTAGAATGGTATTACGGTTTCAGTGGTGTTAAAAGCCTGACCGGTTATTGGCTTGATGGTGCCGGAATTGACCCAGATAACAGAACAGAGGATGATCCAACTCCGGAAACAGATTATCCTACCGGAAGTTTCTTCTTTGAAAACTTCGAAAATACGATGGATGATATGGATATTTTCATTACAGGATGGGATAACAAAGCACAAACAGGAGAACGTTTATGGCAAGGTAACAATTATAGCAATAACAACTATGCTCAAGCTACTGCATATAACTCAAGCGATGACAACAATGACATTTGGCTGGTTACACCATCAATCAATATAGATGGAAAAACCAATCCAACATTTAATTGTGATTTAAAAGGAGGCTATGATAATGGTGCTATACTTGAGGTGTATGTATTAACTGATTATGATGGAAGTTCAAATCCATGGGATGCAACTGCAACCAAATTAGACATTACATTACCAAGCGTACCTTCAAGTGGCTATGGTGATAATTTCGAGAGTTCAGGAGACATGGATCTTTCATCGTTCTCCGGTTCCATTCATATAGCATTTAAATATATCGGTAGTACAAGTCAAACTACCACCTGGCAGATTGACAACATCAACTGCTTTGAAAACTAATTTTTCTTAAATAGTTATATAAAAAGACCGTGTTACTCTTGTAATCACGGTCTTTTTTTTACAAAACCTATCAACAATTGATTTAAACCCTTCCATATTAAACAGGTTCAAACCAGTGTATAAATAGACGCCCAGTAAGAAAAAGTCATCTCATTTATGAATGATTAAAAAAATTCACTAAATCTATCTGCATCCATTTGACATCATGCTATTTTTTCGTCTATTTGTACATTGATATTTATAACAGATTTATTTTTAATTGAAAAACAAGAATGGGTAAAGTTCTGATTATTGGCGCTGGCGGTGTAGGTACCGTTGTAGCCCATAAAATGGCATCCTTGCCAGAGGTGTTCTCTGAAATTATGTTGGCAAGTCGTACAAAAAGCAAGTGCGATGCCATTGCCAATAAAATTGGAAATAACAGGATACAAACTGCACAAGTTGATGCAGACAATGTACCTGAGTTGGTTGAGTTAATCAACTCCTATCAACCAGATATTGTAGTTAATGTGGCTCTTCCATACCAGGATCTGACAATTATGGACGCCTGTTTAGAAACCAAAACAGCATATCTTGATACAGCCAATTACGAGCCTCTTGACGAAGCTAAGTACGAATACAAATGGCAGTGGGCATATAAAGAACGCTTTGAAGAAGCGGGCATTACTGCTATTTTGGGATGCGGATTCGATCCGGGTGTAACCAGTATTTACACGGCTTATGCTGCCAAGCATCATTTCGACGAAATTCAGTACCTGGATATTGTTGACTGTAATGGTGGAGATCACGGTAAAGCTTTTGCCACCAACTTCAATCCCGAAATTAACATTCGCGAGGTAACCCAAAAAGGTAAATACTGGGAGAATGGTCAGTGGGTTGAAACAGAACCACACGAAATTCACAAGCCATTAAATTATCCTAATATTGGCGATCGCGAATCGTATGTTATTTATCACGAAGAATTAGAGTCATTGGTGAAGAACTTTCCAAGTATCAAACGAGCTCGCTTCTGGATGACTTTTGGACAAGAATATTTGACTCACTTACGTGTGATTCAGAACATTGGTATGGCAGGTATCGAACCTATTATGTACGAAGGAAAAGAAATTGTTCCTATTCAGTTCCTGAAAGCAGTTTTACCCGACCCGGGCGATTTAGGAGAAAACTATACAGGAGAAACATCTATAGGTTGTAGAATTAAAGGTGTAAAAGACGGAGAAGAAAAAACCTATTACGTATATAATAATTGTAAGCATCAGGATGCATTTAATGAAACAGGTGCCCAAGGGGTAAGTTATACTACCGGAGTACCAGCCACCATTGGAGCCATGATGTACCTGCAAAATATATGGAAAAAACCGGGTGTATTTAACGTAGAAGAATTTGATCCTGATCCGTTTATGGAGCAACTTAACAAGTTAGGTCTTCCATGGAATGAATTACACAATATAGATTTAGAATTATAAGAACTACCAATTTATATTAATGGAAATCGCTAATGCAATCATTAGCGGTTTTTTTTCTTTTATTAGTTTCCTATTTACAACCAAATCAGCTCTAAATAATCAATCTGAAACCTCATCCATTTTTTTTCTATCAAATCATCATTTTTATTTTTTTTCATTACTCCCCATTCAAAATTACTCTTTCGTATTTTTTTTCTTTAAAAAGAACCTCAACCCCCATAATCATCGGTAAACCAACTCACTTTTTGACAATTTAAAGCAAGACACCCCTATTTTTCTATTGTGTTGATTTGATAGTTTGAGGGTACCTATTCTTATTTTTTGTTAGTTTTCATTGTCATTTAATATTAAATCATTACTTTTGACATAGAAATTTAAATCAAATAACTCCATTACAATTATAAAAGTAGAACGACATGTGTGGATTTGCAGTGTATACAGGATGTGACAAGATGGACAAACTTCAGTTTGCCAGAGAGTTTAAGAAGATCCAGTACCGTGGACCTGACAACTCAATTACCCGGGATTTTGAAGATGACGGTTGGATGGGATTTCACCGTTTGAGTATTATGGATGTTTCGGCAGCCGGTAATCAGCCCTTAGTTTATAAGCACATTAATTTGGTATGTAATGGAGAGGTATACAATTACAATGAGCTTAAAGCTAATTACGATTCATCATTCGAATTTAAATCAAACAGCGATTGCGAAGTAATTATACCTTTATTTCTTGAAAAAGGAATTGAAGAAACAGCCAAATCATTAGATGCAGAGTTTGTATTTGTAATTTTTGACTCGGTAGCTAAAAAATATTTTGCAGCACGTGATCCTATCGGGATTCGTCCTTTATTTTACGGTCATTCAAAAGATGGAAACATCATGTTTGCCAGTGAAATGAAAGCCTTGCACAAAATGTGTGATGATGTTAAACCATTCCCTCCGGGGCATTATTACGATGGTGAAAGCATCAAACAATATCGCGACATTGCCAAAGTCGAAGCTTTTGTTGATCATGATTTAGATGAAATCTATAAAAACATCAACGAAAAATTAGTAGCTGGTATTGAAAAAAGATTAAATGCTGATGTACCGGTAGGTTTCCTTTTAAGTGGCGGATTAGATTCAAGTGTTGTTTGTGCCGTAGGTGCTAAAATGCTTAATAAACCTATCAGAACATTTGCTGTTGGTATCGAAGACGATCCTATTGATACAAAATACGCTCGTCAGGTAGCTGATTACCTTGGAGCCGACCATACTGAAGTATTATTTAAGCGTCAGGATATTTTTGACTCACTAAGTCACCTTATTTATTGTATCGAAACCTATGATATTACTACCATCCGTGCTTCGATGGGTATGTACATGGTTTGTAAATACATCTCTGAAAATACAGACATTAAAGTATTAATGACAGGTGAAATAAGTGATGAGATTTTCGGTTATAAATACACTGACTATGCTCCATCACCTGAAGAATTTCAGAAAGAAGCAGAGAAGAGATTGACCGAGATTTACATGTACGATGTATTACGTGCCGACAGAAGTATTTCGTGTAATGGATTGGAAGCTCGTGTTCCATTCGGAGATCTTGATTTTGTTGAGTATGTGATGAGCATCGATCCTAAGAAAAAGATGAACTTTACCGGTGTTGGAAAATATCTGTTGCGTAAAGCATTTGAAGGAGAATATTTACAACATGATATTTTGTATCGCGAAAAGGCAGCATTCTCTGATGCTGTTGGACATAGCTGTGTTGATTATCTGAAAGCATATGCCGAAGAGATGTATACTGATGATGACTTGCAAAAAGCTCAGTTTAAATACAAACACGCGACTCCAATCTCAAAAGAATCATTGATGTATCGTGAGATATTTGAATCACACTTCCCTGACCGAAGTGAAGCGGTAGTTGATTTTTGGATGCCAAACAAAGAATGGGAAAACTGCGATGTAAACGACCCAAGCGCCCGCGTATTGCCTAACTACGGAGCAAGCGGAAGCTAAAAAATATTTAGCAAAACATTAGCCATAGAATACATTAACCACGAAAAAGCCGGAATGCGTTGAGCATTTCGGCTTTTTTACTTTATTTGCAAAAAATTAGAAACAATGGCTATTGATTACAAACAAGTTCCTTCACCCTGTTATGTTTTAGACGAAACACGTTTAAGAAAAAATCTTGAATTAATTAAAAAGGTTCAGGATAACGCAGGCATTGAAATAATTATGGCTTTTAAAGCCTGTGCCATGTGGAGTGCTTTTCCAATCATTAATGAATACATTCCCCGAGCTGCAGCTAGTTCTATTCATGAAGCTCGTCTGGCGTTTGAAGAAATGGGTACTAAAGCTCACACCTACTCCCCTGCTTTTACACGTAAGGAGTTTACTGAAATTTTAAAATACAGTAGTCATATTACTTTTAATTCACTTACTCAGTTTGAGGCTCATAAAGACACTTTAAAAAATCACAAGGAACATATATCTGTTGGATTAAGGATCAATCCTGAGTTTAGCGATGTAGAAACAGACTTATACAATCCTTGCGCTCCGGGAACTCGTTTAGGAGTAGCTGCCAATAACCTGCCAGATGAATTACCTGAAGAAATTGAAGGCTTACATTTTCATTCTTTATGCGAATCCTCATCCTTTGATCTGGAAAAGACTTTACAAGCTATTGAGAAGAAATTTGCTACTTATCTACTAAAAGCAAAATGGATTAACATGGGTGGCGGACATTTAATGACTCGAAAAGGTTACGACACTGAACACCTGATTAAAATATTGAAAGCTTTTAAAGAAAAATGGAATCTGAAAATCATCCTGGAACCAGGAAGTGCTTTTATGTGGCAAACAGGCGATTTGGTAGCTTCAGTGGTTGATATTGTATTAGACAATGAAATTAAAACAGCCGTTTTAGATGTTTCGTTTACTGCTCATATGCCCGATTGCCTTGAGATGCCATACAAACCCAAAGTAACAGGCGCTTATCAGGAACCTAAAAAAGGGAAGCCAACCTACCGACTAGGTGGTAATAGTTGTCTGGCGGGCGATTATATGGGATTATGGTCGTTTGATAATGAATTAAAGATTGGAGACCAGCTTATTTTTGAAGATATGATTCATTACACCATGGTAAAAACCACCATGTTCAACGGAGTTCCTCATCCTTCAATTGCAATTTGGAATGATGAAAAAGGATTAAAAATCGTTCGTGAGTTTGGATACGAAGATTACAAAGGAAGAATGGGCTAAATAGCCCATTTATTCTATTTCCAAAAATTCTTTGATAGGTCCTAGGAAGTAATCATTCCATCCTTCTACGATTTCTTCATATGCTTCGTCAGGTATATTAGTATGAAAAACATCTACCTGCACTTTATTGCCTCCTTGAGGGAATAATTTAATAGTAACAATAGATTGTTCTTCCTGCGGTCCAAAATACCACTCTTGCACAATGCGTTTTTGATCTTCAACTTCAACCACATGCCCAACAATATCACCTTCCCATAATTCAAAAGGCGCACCCGGCTCAGTACTCATTTTAGCCGGATAACCACTCCATAACTCAATGGTAAAAGGATTGGTGAAAGCTGCAAACACATCTTCCATCTCGGCTTTTATCTTAATGCGTGTTTTAAAATCTTTAGGCATAGTATTGATATTTCTGCAAAGAAACAAAAAAAGGCCTTGCCACCCAATGGACAAGACCAAAATCCAAAACCAGTTTCCGAAAAATTTTTAAATACCTAAGGCATTGGTTAAATCAGCTACCCTGGTCAAATGTACTTTTGATATACTATTCATTTGCTTGCGCAATAACTCGTGTTCCTTATAATATTTATGATCATTTGTTATGGGAAAATCTTTGTTGTAATACTGCATTTCATTCTCCTGAACTTTAATACGGTTTATTAACTTTTTTAACTGATCAATGTGCTCATCCAACACCATTAATTCAACCATATTTAACTCTTCAATGTATTCTTCTGTCTTCACCTCCTCATTACGATTCTTTAAAATATCAATCTCCTGAACAAATAAAGTCAGACGATTTTTCCACATCTTATATTCAAAATCAAGATCCACCAGATTTATCTTTCCATTTTTCATGAGCAAGAATTAATTAGTTCCACTTAAAATTAACACTTGACACAGGCTCGTCCGTCAAACAGGGTTTAATCACAATGCAACAAAGACCTGATTCTCTTTAGCTGTACATAATTTAGAAAAAATACGCTGTATTTCAAAATAAAATTCACAACTTCTTTGGTGATACAAAGAACAATTTTTGGTATTGATGCTGTTTAATAGATTTAAACTTTCATTTACCTACCATTCATATGACAACCCTCTTAAAACCAAAATTACTAAGTCTGCCCCCCCTTTTTAGAGCCTCCTTTACAACAATTAATAATTTTTTTTCATCAATCTGCACACGATTTTCTCACAAATACACAAACCTCACATTCAAACACATAGATTAGTATTTAGATCAAAACAAAGAAAAAAGTATAAATTTTTTCATACCAAATTAAACCAAAAATGAGATTCATGGTTACTTCCCAATATATCTTTTTATGTTATTATCTATATATTTGCATTCTTTAATGCGAAAACAAGTCAAATATTAATAAACATGCATACGAAAAAAATCATTACAACTATTCTCATCATCATTGTAGGGCTAAATGTAAGCTCTTTTGCAAATTGGAAAGACACCTCCAGTGTATTAACCTTAGATCATGCACTAGCACTTGCTGAAGCTAATAATACGGAAATATTAAAGAGTTTAGCAAATATTAAAAATGCAAAAGCTGACCAACAACAATTACTGGCCGCTTTTTTACCTTCTGTTGATCTTTCATATAACTACTCAACTACAAACGATCCACTATATGCTTTTGGCAATAAGCTACAACAAGGAATCGTCACACAAAACGATTTTAATCCGGACTTGTTGAATAATCCGGACCGCATTGATCATTTTAATAGTCAGATAAAGGTTGCACAACCCATCATTAACCTAGATGCATGGATGGCAAAAAGTGCAACGAACCATGCTATTAAAGCAGCTGAGTATCAAAGTGACTATACCAAAGAACACATTCGATTTATTGTAAAACAAACCTATTATGCATTACAATTGGCGGAGGAAAAACAACTTGTACTTTCAAAGGCTCTGAAAGCAACAGAGGCTCATGTTGCAGTAGCAGAGGATAACATGAAACAAGGCTATCTAAAAATAACTGATGTACTGGCAGTAAAAGTTAGGTTATTGGATTTAGAAGCTAAAGTTAAAGAAGCAGAAGATCAGATACAATCAGTGTCTGAAATGTTGAACTTCCTTTTGGGAAGAGAATTGAAAACAAAATTCACCATTGCCGATAACATTGAAAAGGTTGAATATACAAACTATGGTACTCTGAGCGTCTCAAACCGTTCAGACGTAAAGGCCATGCATAATGGTTTAGAAGCTCAAAAGCTCATGAAAAAGAGCAGCTCAATGAAGTTCTTGCCTCGTGTGAACGGTTTTGGAATGTATAACCTATACGATTCGGAATTTGCCAGTTTTGACTCTAACAGCTGGATGGTTGGTTTAAGTCTGCAATGGAAAATATTTAACGGTGGTAAAAACATAGGTAGTATCAATAAATCAAAAGCTCAGCTTCATAAAACAGAACTTTCTTATAAGGAATATATAGCCAAAGAAAACATTGAACTATCAAAAGCCATTCGCAATATAGAAGTTAAAAAAAGTCAGGCTATGAGTTATCAGCTGGCAGCTGAGCAGGCAAAAGAATCAATGCGAATCATATCTGAACGATACAAAGAAGGACTTGAGCGAACCTCTGATTTATTAGCTAACGAGGCTAGTTACGAAGAAAGTGAACTGAAAAGAATAAATGCCATTTACCAATTTAATATTGCTGTATTCAAATATGAATTACTGGCATCTCAGTCTAATCGATAGGCTTCGAAATTTGATAACAACAAAAAATTAAATAATCATGAAGAAAATTTTCCTATTAGTAATGGGTGCAGCATGGATGTTGCACAGTTGTAGTTCCGATTCAAATAAAATCAACGAAAAAAAAGCTATTCCAACAAAAACTACAACCATAAAAACTGAAAAAGTATCCAAAACATATACCTTTTCAGGTACTATTTCTTCCGTTAAAAAATCTACATTAAGTACACGCATAATGGGGCAAATAGACAAAGTTTTAGTTCACGAAGGCGACAAGGTTGAGAAAGGGCAGCTATTAGTAGCCTTAAAAAGCAATGATATAGTTGCTAAAAAAAGTCAGGTTGAAGCTAATATAGCAGCTACAAAAGCTGCCTATAAAAATGCTCAAACCGACTACAAACGAATTCAAAAACTACATAAATCAAAAAGTGCAACCCAAAAAGAATTGGACGATATTACAACTCACTTTTTAATGACTAAAGCTCAATTAAAAGCGGCTGAAGAAGCCCAAAAGCAAGTTGAGGAAACACTTAATTATGCCAATATTAGAGCACCCTATGACGGTGTTATTACCGAACGCTTTGTTGATGGTGGCGACATGGCCAATCCAGGGATACCTCTTGTTGCAATCGAGTCACCCAATAAGTTTGAAGTAATTGCAAGAGTACCTGAATCAGAGATTGATTTAATAGAAAAAGCTGATTCAGTTACCGTACTATTGAATCACTCAAACAAAGTCATAAAAGGCTATGTATCTCGTGTAAGCCCATCCAGTCGATTCTCAGGTTCACAGTTTGAAGCCCGGGTTATACTGGAGCCAACCAATGAGCAACTTTCAATGATCAGAAGCGGCATTTATGCCAAGGTTGAATTAGCCAAAGGCACCGAAGAAAAAATATTGGTTCCATCTGACCTGATTATTAATCGCGGTCAGTTAAACGGCGTTTGGACTGTTAGCAGCTCGGGACATGCTATGTTGAGATGGGTTCAACTTGGTAAATCATTTGATAACAAAAAGGAAGTAATTTCAGGATTATCAAATGGTGATCAGCTCATTTTGGAATGCGACAGTCGTTTATACGATGGCCTTTTCCTAAGTCTTAACTAATTCATTATTAAAAAAACAAAAGAATTATACAAATGAAGACAGGATTTGCAGGAACTCTGGCCCGATTATTTATAAATTCAAAATTAACACCATTATTGATGGTGGCATTTTTAGCAATTGGTCTTTATAGCTCATATCTCACACCTCGTGAAGAGGAGCCGCAGATTGATGTACCCATTGCTGATATCTACTTCCGCTACCCAGGAGCCAGCCCCAAAGAAGTAGAATCGAGAATTGTTAAACCTTTAGAAAAAATAGTTTCTAATGTAAAAGGTGTGGAATACGTTTACTCCACATCAATGCCCGAACAGGCTATGCTGATTGTACAGTTTTACGTTGGCGAGGATGTGGAACGTAGTTTGGTAAAACTATACAACGAAATCATGAAGAATATGGATCAAATGCCACAAGGATCTTCCATTCCTTTGGTTAAGACCCGTTCTATTGATGACGTACCTGTTTTAGGATTAACATTATGGAGTGAAAACTATTCCGACTACCAACTAAAACGAGTTGCTCAGGAACTTAATTCCGAAATTGAAAAAGTAACGGATGTTTCTGAAACTAAAATAATAGGAGGACGCAACCGCGAAATACAAGTTGTATTGAATCGTGACAAGATGGCTACTTACAAAGTAGATCCTTTAATTATTTCCCAAATGATTCAAGCCTCCAACTTACAGTCTTCTTCCGGATCATTTAACCAAAATAACAATGAGTATTTGGTTACAACCGGATCATTTCTCAAATCTGCTGAAGAAGTAGGTAACCTGGTCATTGGAAACAACCATAACCAACCTGTATACCTTCATCAGGTTGCCACCATTTCTGATGGACCTGAACGCCCAGCCAATTATGTTGCTTTTGGGTATGGAGCTGCTAACGAAGAAAAAAATAGCTTTCCGGGAGAATATAATGCGGTTACATTATCTATTGCCAAGAGAAGAGGTGCAGATGCCATGCGTTTGGCCGATCAGATAGAACAAAAGATAGTAGCATTGGAATCGGAATTGATCCCTGAAGACATACATATTGAAATTACTCGTAACTATGGTGAATCTGCTTCCGACAAAGTTGGTGAGTTATTATTACATCTTATGGGAGCTATTATTGCTGTTACCATAGTAGTTATGCTTGCCATGGGCTGGAGAGGTGGATTAGTGGTTTTCATATCTGTACCCATCACCTTCGCCTTAACCATGTTTAGTTATTACTTTCTGGATTACACCTTAAACCGCATAACTTTATTTGCCCTGGTATTTGTGACCGGCATTGTGGTGGACGACTCCATCATTATTGCTGAAAACATGCACCGGCATTTTAAAATGCGTGAATTACCCTTTTGGCAGGCTGCATTGCGTTCGATAGATGAAGTGGGTAATCCCACTATACTGGCGACTTTTACAGTAATTGCTGCAGTTCTACCAATGGTTTTTGTATCCGGAATGATGGGACCTTACATGAGCCCAATGCCAATTGGAGCGTCCATTGCTATGATTTTTTCATTATTCATTGCTTTAATGATAACACCATGGTTGGCCTATCGTTTATTGAAGACTGATGAAGATGAGGACAAAACCAAAGACTATTCGTTGGAGAAAACAATCATCTATAAGCTTTATAACAAAACCATGAGACCCATGATCGAAAGCCCCTTTAAAAGATGGGCATTCATTATTGGTGTTACACTATTACTTTTTGCATCAGCCAGTTTATTCTTATTTAAGGTTGTTACGGTTAAAATATTACCATTCGATAATAAAAATGAATTTCAGGTTGTAGTAGACATGCCAGAAGGTACAACTTTGGAACAAACGGCAAATGTAACTAAGGAATTAGCTGCTTATTTGAGAAACCATGAGATGGTTGATAATTATCAAACTTATGTGGGCTCCTCAGCTCCAATTAACTTCAATGGTTTAGTTCGTCATTACGATATCAGACGCGGATCAAATGTAGCCGACATTCAGGTCAACCTGATATCAAAAAAAGAACGCGATATACAGAGCCATGGCATCGCAAAAGAGTTGCGGCCAGCCTTACAAAAGATTGGAAAGAAATATAACGCTAATGTTAAAGTGGTTGAAGTTCCCCCTGGACCTCCGGTGATGTCAACATTGGTAGCAGAAGTTTATGGCCCTGATTACGAATCTCAAATAAATGTAGCTAGTCAGATAAAAGACCTGTTTAAAACTACAGAGAGTGTTGTGGATGTGGATTGGATGGTTGAAGATGATCAAACTGAATACACCTTTGAGGTTGACAAGGAAAAAGCTCTCCTTTATGGAATTACACCACAGCAAGTAGTTCATGCCATTAATATGAACCTTCGCGGTGCTACTGTTTCATATTTATATGCCGAAAAGGATCATCAACAAGTGGGCATTCAATTACGTCTTTCTCAAGAAGATCGAATCAATCTTGATGGCATCAAAAAGATCAATCTACTTTCTAATCATGGTGATATGGTCGCAATTGGAGACGTAACTGAAATAGGAGAAAAAATAAAAGAAAAAAGTATTTATCGTAAAAACCAAAAAGAGGTTGTATTTGTAACAGCCGATGTTGCAGGCACACTTGAAAGTCCGGTTTATGCGATATTAGATATGTCGGAAAGGCTTAATGAAATAAAACTACCATCTGGCTATAAGATAGATGAGTTTTATAACGGACAACCATTCCTTGAGAACGAATTTGGTCTAAAATGGGATGGCGAATGGCAAATTACATATGAAGTATTCCGCGATTTAGGAACCGCCTTTGCTGTAGTATTAGTAATTATTTACATGCTTATTGTTGGATGGTTCCAGAACCTAAAGGTTCCATTTGTTATGATGATTGCTATTCCATTATCGTTGGTTGGAATTGTATTGGGGCACCTAATGCTTGATGCATTCTTTACAGCTACTTCAATGATTGGTATGATTGCATTGGCAGGTATAATGGTACGAAACTCCATTCTGCTTATCGACTTTATTAATATTCGATTGGCCGAAGGAGCAGCGCTGAAAGAAGCGGTAATTGAAGCCGGGGCTGTACGTACCACACCTATTCTCTTAACAGCCGGAACGGTTGTAATTGGTGCTGTTGTTATTCTTTTTGATCCCATTTTCCAAGGCTTGGCAATATCCTTAATGGGTGGAACCATCGCATCTACCTTCCTTACTCTTGTTATTGTTCCTCTTATATTTTATATGGTTGAACAAAAGAATAGAAGTAAAAAGGATACAAAAAACAAGTCAGAACTGGATACGGATGCTATTGATTGAATTTTCACCTTTAATAACTAACTAAATAATTAATCGTATGAAAATGCTTTTCACAACATCTGCAACCAATTACAGCGAGCAGATTCAAAAAATTTTCAGTGAACACAACGTCACTTTTTACAACGAGTTTGAAGTGGGTAGTATTGAAAAAACAAAGAAACCGCACCGTCTAGGTAATTGGTTTGGCCATGGGAGTCAACCTTTAGGTAAAATTGCCTTTTTCACAATGATAGATGATGATCAGGCAGAAAACCTAATGCAAAAACTTGAGGAGTGTAAACGTGAGATGCCGGATTGTAATCTTCATGCTTACTTATTAAATATTGAAAAAGGTTTTTAACAACCTGTATTAAGAGCACAACAAACTGCTATATGCAGGTACAATCCCCCGTAAAGCCGGAAGTTTTTCTTCCGGCTTTTTATTATTAATGCTAAATAACTCATTCATAAAACACCTACGAATAATCCTTTATTGCTACATCCCAAAAATTCTATTTATCTATTTCATTCAAATAAACAACAAGGTTGTTTAATCGTTATTAAGCCTAAACAGATTAAAAAATGATCAACTCTGATTATATAACAGAACAATTTGAGCAACTGCAGCAGAATATTTGCAAAGTATTAGATAAGGCTGATGGTAAAACCTCTTTTAAAATGAATCCCTGGCAAAAGGATATTGGCAGAGGAGTTTCCGGAGTAATGCAGGATGGCAAATACATTGAAAAAGCAGCAGTTAACTTTTCTAAGGTTAGTGGGCCTTATACAAAACAAATGGCTCAATTACTAGGTGAAGATGCTAATAACTATACTGCAACCGGTGTGTCATCCATCTTGCATCCTATAAATGTACATGTCCCGATAATTCATATGAATGTGAGGTACTTCGAACTAGATAATGGCATTAGTTGGTTCGGCGGAGGTATTGACCTCACTCCTCACTACATCATTAAAGAAGATGCTCAATGGTTTCATCAACAGTTAAAAAAGGTATGTGATAAAACTTATCCCAATTTTTACGAACGTTTTAAACCTTGGGCAGATGATTACTTCTTTTTACCTCACAGAAATGAAACACGTGGCGTAGGTGGAATTTTCTACGACAGAATTAAACCAGATGAAAAACTATCTATTCAACAACTGCTCAACTTCAGTATTGATTTAGGTGAATTATACCCTAAGATTTACTCTGAGCTAATTCAACGTCATGGTGACAAACCTGTTTCGGAAGAAGAACGAAAATGGCAATTGCTTCGAAGAGGAAGATATGTTGAATTCAACCTGGTACATGACCGGGGTACTAAATTTGGACTGGTATCAGGAGGAAATACTGAATCTATTCTTTTAAGCATGCCTCCCGATGCTTCGTGGGAATATATGCAAACACCAATAGAAGGTTCAAGAGAAGCCGAAACTCAAAAATTATTAAAAAAGGAGATTGATTGGATCAATATTGTATAATCACGGCCCAATCAATCAGATATAAACCTAATTTTTAGTTGGAAGAATAATTACCTTCCAACTTTTTTATCCTACTCCACCTGCGAAACCTTTACCTTTACTTCGTATGTAATTTCGGTCCAACCATTCTCTGCCGTTACCACATAATTTAGGGTCCGACTAAAATCATTTGCTGTAACACCACTTTCTTGTACAATACCGTCCACTGTTACAGTTGTTTTTTCAATAGCTTCAAAGGTAGCAATCAACGAAGTTACATCTGAATTATATGGCAGCGGTACTGAATTTGTGATTGTTCTGTTTAAAGCATCAATATTAAATTCAATATTCTCTAAACCTGGAATATTTTCATCAGCTGTAAATCCAAATGAAGTTAATCCGGTAAGAGATGATTTAACATCATCTTCTGGCAAACACGACGTTAATAGAAATGCCACAAACAACACGCACCCAATTGCAACCTTTTGTAAACCTGTTCTCATAACCCTACTTAATTTTTTATCTAAAAACGTTATCCATCCGTCTATTTAAAGATCTTGAAATAACATCTTTTTATGATCTATATTTTGGAACAGACAAAAATACTAAATAGAGATCCAAATAAAAACCCACTTCACCATCCATTTTTTCTCACTGACAATTTATTCTTTAACAAGTCATTTTTTAAAATCGTAAAATCGCTGAGAATTACATAGGAGGAAAATATGAAAAAACTAATATTTTACACACTGATGTTACTGGCATTTTCTGCTGTTCAATACAGTTGCGATCGTTCTTCGGACATTGATATAGCCGATGACGACGATACTGCCAGTGGTGATAGTCACGATGATGATATTGACTATAATTGGGATGAATCCAATGGAACCCTTATTGCACTGGAAGAAACTTATATTCATGTTGAAGGAAGCGGAGTTAGTGTTTCTGGAACTGTAGCAACCATTGACAGCGGAGGTTATTATACAGTATCAGGCACATTAAATGACGGACAACTGCGTGTGAACTCAACAGATAGTGAAAGTGTACACATTCAACTAGATGGTGCAAGTATTACCTGTTCTAACAATGCTGCAATCTATATTGAGCAATCTGAAAAAACAGTTATTATGCTGGCTGATGATACTTCAAACAGCATAACAGATGGATCGACTTACGGAAATGAGGAAGATGCCAATGCGGCCTTATTTAGCAAATCAGATCTTACCTTATATGGAAATGGCACTTTAATAGTTAACGCCAATTATAATGATGGCATCACAAGTAAAGATGGCTTAATCATCTCCAGTGGAAATTACACTATTACAGCAGTTGATGACGCTATCAGAGGGAAAGACTATCTCATAATCAAAGATGGTATTTTTGATATAACAGCAGGAGGTGATGGTTTTAAATCTGACAATGAAGATGCGGGTACCGGATACATCGAAATCGATTATTGCGAATGCAATATAGTATCAGATGGAGATGGAATACAAGCATACAGTAACTTAACAATTACTGAAGGGTATTATACAATTGAATGTGCTGACGGATCTTCAGGTTATCTGGCCAATGATGCTTCTGCAAAGGCTTTAAAAGCCGGATCTACAATACAGATAGATGGAGGAACATTTGTTATTAACACACCTGATGATGCTATACACTCTGATGATGCTCTGATTATTAATGGTGGTACTGCAGAAATTGCAGCTGGTGACGATGCTATACATGCTGATAACTCAATAGAAATAAACGATGGTTATTATACCATCTCAAAATGTTACGAAGGGATTGAAAGTAATTCTATAGTGTTTAATGGAGGCTCAGCCATTTTACATTCCAGCGATGATGGAGTTAACGCCTCAGATGGATCCGGAGGTATGTCTTCAGGAAACTCAACACTTGAAATTAACGGTGGCTTTATTGCTGTTTATGCCTCAGGTGATGGTATAGATGTAAATGGATCAGCCTCTATGACGGATGGAACCGTTTTAGTACATGGACCAATTAGCAATGGAAACGGAGCACTAGATTATGACAGAAGTTTTAACATATCGGGAGGAATACTTGTTGCAGCAGGAAGCTCGGGCATGGCAGAATTACCCAGCACATCTTCTTCGCAACCTTCAATCATGATTAATTTCACTTCAAGCAATACGGCCAATACAATATTTAGCCTTCAAACCAGTAATGGAGATGAAATAGTAACATTTTCACCTGCTAAAACTTATCAGTCGATTGTTATTTCCTCACCTGATTTAAGCATTGGTACTAGTTACATTGCTTACCTTAATGGTTCCTATTCCGGAACTGAAAATGAAGGACTATATACGAATGGAACATATACAGCCGGCAGTCAATATACAACATTTACTACTTCCAGCATTACAACACAAATTGGTAGTTCAGGAGGTGGCCCCGGAGGCGGAGGTCCCAGAGGATGATAACTATTTTTCTTTCATACTCAACATAGTCTCTTGCTTTTAGCGAGAGGCTATGTTTTTTAAAAAGTGACTCACCTAAAAGGATAAATTAAAATCATATATTTACTATACGAACAAAACAGAACCAAGTGACAAACTCTCCTTTTAAACTCAATACCAGATCTATCAACTGGATGGCAGCCATTATCATTGGACTATTTGTTATATTTCCTGACATTGCCAGAGAATTGGAGAACAATGAAGAAATGCCCGAACGAGTAGAACAATTTTTAATTCCACCTCCTGTTCAGAACCCGAATCATCCTATTCCAGACAATCGCGAGTATGACAGACCTCCAAATGAACAACACTTTAATCCAATAGATCCGGGAGCCAGAAAATTCCTCCCTAAAATATTATTTGAGTTCTTTTATTTTTTCGCTTTAGCATTACTGTTATTATATATCAATAACAGTCCTAAAAGCTTTTTAAAGTCTTCGAAAAAATTTGCACGATACAGACTTAGTCTTTTAATATTTGCTACATTGCTAATTTGTGTATTAGCCCAATATTTATATTCTATTTTTAGAGGTATCAACTCACATGGGCCTGACTTTGGTTTCTTCAACGGCATGGTGTTATTCAAATGCTTTTTTGTTGGAATTATTGCGGTGTTATTTAGTCAACTTATTCAGGTTTTGTTTAAACAGCAAGAAATTAGATTAGAGGTGGAAAAATTACGTTCAGAAAATCTTCGCAATCGCTTTGATGCACTGGCAGCTCAAATAAATCCTCACTTCTTTTTTAATTCCCTTAACGCATTGTCTGGACTGGTAAGAGTAAAAGATAATTCTAACGCCTTAAAATATATCAATGAATTATCTCGTATTTTCAGATATGTATTAAAGGGTAATTGCCAACATCTGGTTTCATTGCAAGACGAAATTAATTTTTTAAAGGCCTATCAATACCTTCTTCAAATCAGATATGGAAATAACCTTTCGTTTGAGATTAAAGGCACACCAGAAGAATACAATAAATTTCAACTTCCTTACTTATCGCTTCAACCACTAATTGAAAATGTGATAAAGCACAATATTATAAGCAAGACTCACTCGATGCAAATTAATATCTTTATAAAAGAGAACAACAGACTGATAGTTTCTAATCCTATTCAACCCAAAATTGAAACTGAACCTGGAACTGGCATTGGATTAAGTAACTTAAATAACCGATATAAATTACTAATGAATCAAGACATTAGTAGCTTTATTACTAACAATATATTTGTGGTTGAATTACCTCTTTCCTCAATAGATCAAGAAAATAATGAAAGCACTAATAATTGAAGATGAACATACGGCTGCCGAAAACCTAAAAGCCATTATAAAGCAGGAAGAACCTGATATGGAAATTATGGATGTACTCGATAGTGTTCAAGCATCAGTTGATTATTTCCAAAACAATCCATTGCCCGACATTATTTTTATGGATATTCATTTAGCTGACGGACAGTCATTTTTGATATTTGAAAAAATTGAATTAACATGTCCGGTAATTTTTACCACGGCCTACGATGAATATGCACTGGAAGCATTTAAAGTAAATAGTATTGATTACTTGCTAAAACCCATTGAACCCAATGATGTTAGCAAAGCAATAAAGAAACTTAAACAGCTCACACATACTGATAAAGATGAATATACTCAACGAATTGAGACCTTTCTATCGAGTAGAACAAATTATACCAAAACATTTTTAATTCCTCATAAAGATAAATTAATACCCATCCCAACTTCACAAATTGCCTTCTTCTACACTTCCAATGAAGCAGTTTCCGTTACAACAACTGATGGACGAACTTACCCTATGGATAAGTCCCTGGATACCTTAATGACTAAATTAGACCCGGAAGCATTTTATAGAGCTAATCGCCAGTTTATTATTTCTCATCACGCCATTAAAGAAGTTGCCATATGGTTTGGCAATCGACTTTCAGCTATTCTAGTAGTACCCACCCAAGAACGAATCATCATAAGTAAAGCCCGGGTTTCATCCTTTAAAAAATGGCTTATTCAAAGCTAACAAACTGCATTTCAACATCCTTAACTACATAGCAAATTCCATACTTATTACTAGCTTAAAATTTCCCAGTTCACCTGCTAAAATGGTTGCTTAATAGTAGTCCACAGTTACTTTCTCATTCATTTGCAGTAAAATCGTGAAGCAAAAGGAAAGCATTCAATCCTTTTCAACACAGGAAAACTATTATAAAACTAATTCGTGCTGGATTTGATTAATCAATGCACGAATAAAGACCATACAGGAGCTATGAAAATGTTAGATACTTCTTGCTTCCGTCCAATATCTCTCGAACATATGGACGAAGTGAAGTTGATGAATAGAACAGACACAAAATATTGTGCTACTATCGATCAACTTAACGAATTATTTCAAAAGATTCAACCACATTACTATGTTTTAACAATGGATGGAGAGAACCAACTTCCTTATGAAACAACCTATTTCGATACTCCATCAGCATTAATGTATTCCAACCATGTAAGAGGGAAGAAAAACCGCTATAAAATAAGAAGAAGAACTTATCTCTCAACTGGAATTCATTTTATAGAGATAAAGTTTAAAAATAACAAAGGAAGAACCATCAAAGAAAGAATAGAAACGGAGGCTATCTTTAAAGAATTAAGTCCAAAAGAGCAAGTTTTTCTAAATGACAAGACCCCGTTTGATCCTATTTATCTTCAACCGGGTTTACAAAACCGTTTTAAAAGAATTACACTGGTAAACAAAAACTTAAAGGAAAGGTGTACCATTGATGTTAACTTACAATTCATACAACATCAAGAAAAAGTTGTTTTGAAAGATTTAGCCATCATTGAAGTCAAAACAGGTGATAGAAATACTTTATCGGAAATAGCAATAGCATTGCGTAATATGCGTATTAAACCATCAGGTTTTAGTAAGTATGCTATGGGAAGATCATTGGTTGACGAAAAAATAAAGTCAAATGCCATTAAACCTAAAATTCGGAATCTACAAAAACTATCAAGAATTTCCATTTTCACTCATCAATTAACTTAATTTTTAATGATTACATTTATAACAGTATTGTTTTCTCTCCTACTGAAAACATTTGCATGGGAAGATCAACTTCGTTTTCTTGACATTAAAGTAATAAACCTCAGTGATTTTACAGAGTTAATCGTTCGTTTCGGCCTCAACCTGTTGCTTATTTTCATTATTGTACATTTTATGTACGCTCGTAACAGCAAACGAAAAGACTTCTACTTTAGTTATTTATCTATCGGTGTCATCGTTTTTTTAATGTGCTTTTTATTAAGCAGTGTTAAGCTGGAGTTAGGTTTTGCTATGGGCTTATTTGCCATCTTTGGTATTATCCGGTACAGAACAGATGCTATTCCAATCAAAGAAATGACTTATCTATTTATTGTCATAGGCGTTTCTGTAATTAATGCATTGGCCAACAAAAAAGTTAGTTATACCGAATTGATGGTAACCAACGGAATTATTTTGGTTGGTTTATGGTTTCTGGAAAAACGTTTGAGTCTCAAGCAAGAAAACAACATAACGTTGATTTATGAAAAGATTGAAAACATTCATACCATGAAAAAAGCAGACCTTTTGGATGATTTAAAAATCAGAACCGGAATAGCTATTAAACGATATGAAATTAAAAAAATTGATTTCCTGAGAGATATTGCTGAGATCACACTCTACTTCAATGCAAATGGCAATAATTAACTTATTCAAATTAAAATCAATGAAACAATTTTTAAAATCGTATATACAACTATTCCTTTTATTACTATTAACAGTTGTTTCCTTCTCATTATCCGCACAGAATATTGAGAACGAATGGCAAACACGAACAGCTTTTACTGCACAGTTTAAACTGGCTAAAAAACTTAAAATGGAAATTGCTCCCGAAATACGTTTTGAAGATCAGTTTAATTTAGATCGAACACAACTGGAAGCTGAACTAAAATATAAAGCACTGGATTATTTAACCATTGGTACCCGTTATCGTTACATTATAAATTATCGTGTCAATAAGGATACTGAATATATGCATCGATACCTATTTAACGCTACTTTAAAAAAAGATTTTGATCGCTGGACTTCCGGGTTTCGTTTAAATTATACTGATTACACCGATGACAATGATGGTTCAGCCTTTTTACGTTATAAGGGATTCTTTTCATACAACATTAAAAACTGTAAACTGACCCCTAAAGCTAGTTTTCAAGCTTACCATGACCTATCTAATTCTGAATGGTATAAACTAAGATATGCAGTAGGTTTTGATTATAAAATAAGTAAGAAAAACAGCATTGGCCTGTCATATAAATTAGATTACTATTTAAATGAAGCACGAAACAGGCATATTATTGATATAGGTTATAAAATAAAATTTTAACCAAAAAGCGGAAAAGCTGCTAATCTTCCCGATTGTCAATGCTTTTCCGCTTTTAATTTTCTTTCGCTCTAACTATCGTCTTCTGCCTCCTCCAGATGAGCCCCCACTGCGCGCTGGAGTACTGCTTCTTGACGGCGTTGACCGCGGCGTACTCATATTGGACCTAAAACTCTCGTTAGACCTGTAATTATTATAATTCATCGGTCTGGTCGTTTTCTGATTTGACCTTGTATTCGACTGCTGTGTTTGTCGTGTGGTCGATTGACGAGTTGATTGTTGCGTTTGCCTGGTCGAACTTTGATTTGACTGGCGAGTTGTCGCTTCTCTGCTATTTGTCTTATTCGCCTGACGAGTTGTTGTCTGATTCGATTGCCTTGTTGTTGATTGACGAGTATTTGTATTTGCCTCTCTGGTTGCAGGTCGGGTTGTTCGTGTGGTCTCTCTGGATGAGACTCTATCATTTTTCACTCTTCCGTTAGAAGTTAAAATATTATCTCGCCTGCTGTCAATCTGACGTAATGACCTTCTATCTACTTGTCGGTTATCGCTAATATTCCGACGTACGGTTCTATTAAAATCATAGCGCGACCTTGGATGACGATATGAATGACGACAGTAATGATATGACAGATGCGGATAGCGATTAGGATATCTTCTAAACTGCCATCCTACATACCAATACGATGGCATGCCTATAAAAATCATTCCTCCACCAGGACCATAATAAAAACCGGTATGATAATACCATGGATATGGGCGCCAATAAGGTGAAGTATACCAATGTGGATAACCATACCAATATGAATAATGATGTACATAAACCACCTCAGTTTGTGTTTGAACGGGCTGATGAACATCTCCATTTCCTGTTTCTTCTGCAAATCGCTGAGCAGCATCCACCATCTCTTCCATTGCCTCCTCATCTTCTTCTAATTGCGCCCGATAATCGGCTAGCTCCTGCCTTTTCTGCTCCACTATTTCTAAATGTCGCGTTTCGAGATGAGCTTCAAGACTTGGGGCATCCTCGCGATAAGCCTGACCAATTAAACGCACCACTTCAATATTATCCGACATTGTCGACAGTACATCAGGATAATCCAGTAAGCGGGTCATGCTATTCTGTAACGATTCATCATAAGTAGAAAGCATTCTGCTGAATTCTTCTTTACTCTTTTCATTCAGGCGATGAATAGCCAATAAAGCATCATATTGCGATGATCCATATTTTTTACAAGACTCATGAATATCTTCAGGATAGATCATCGATAGTTGCTCCACTTCTTTTTTCGACTTTTTCCCTCCCTCAACCAAATCGGCAATTAAGTCGGGGTAACGAGTTAAATCATATAATCCTTCCTGAACTTCTCTTTTGTGAGGTTTCAGAATATTTTGAAAAGCCGAACCTGAATTTTGTTTCAACTTCTCCATTTTGTCGAATAACTCTGGATATAATGATACCGTAAGAATATCTGTTCTGATAGTTAAATCATATGCAGCAAGCCCATCCATCAACGAACTTTCTTCTTCAAGTAAATCTTTCAATCCATCTTTATGTTGTGCATTTACCCCCACAACAGAGATGAATGCAACCAGCAATATGATATAATATCTTGTTTTCATAACAATGGTTTTTAAGTAAGACATGCAATATCTATCTATGTAATTGCAATTGCTGTGCCTAAATTTAAAATTAGCACGGTAGTTTTACTAAGTTAATGTTTAATCATCAATAATAGACTTTTTTAACACATGCATATGCTTTACTCCTATGTTATTAATTTGTACATTACATAATTATGAACAAGACTCTAGCATGTACCTTCAATCTTTTAGCTTCTGTTATTCTAATGGTGTTAGGAATAATTTATCTCTTTAATCCTCAATATATGCCCTATCACAGGCAAGCAGTTTCGTTACCTTGGGAGGAGGTTCCTATGGAATTTCAGAAACTAATTTTAGCTTTAATGAAGGCTCTTGGCGGGGCATATCTGGCTGTTGGAATTACCATTTCTTTGCTTCAAATACAGGTTAACAAAACTCGAAACACATTGGCTGTTATCATTATTTTTGTTTCAGGAATTGTTGTAACTATCAGTTCACTTTATGCTTCTTTACTGGTTCGTATCAACACACCTGGTAAGGCACCCTATTACCTGGCTCTATTAGGAGGTATATTATTAATTGCCGGATTATATTACAACATAAAACAAACCAAAGCACATAAGAAAAGCGCAACTTGCTGAAGGTTGCGCTTTCTTCGGATTTTCATAATGCTGGTCGTATCGACCATTGGATTTTATGCCCTAAGGCATTAGTTAACTGATATCACCTCACCATCGAAACTAAACTTCTTTTATAATTTCAGTTCCACGATCAATCGCTTTCTCATTCATTGGAATAAGATGATGGTGACGCTCAGGCAAGGACTTCTTCAAACCTGCAATTACATTTTCCATTTCAACAACAGGTTTTACTTTCAAAAATCCACCCAACACAATCATGTTAAATGTTTTAACAGAATGCATTCGGGCTGCTTCTTCGGTAGCATCCACCCTATATATTTTTATATCGGTACGTTCCGGATGACGTGTTATTCCATTTCCATCATAAATTAATGTTCCCCCTGGCTTAATATCATTCTCGAATTTATCCATCGACTGCTGATTTAAAATAATAGCAGTATCAAATTCATGAAGGATGGGCGAACTAATGCGCTCATCACTGAGTATTACAGTAACATTAGCAGTTCCTCCGCGCATTTCAGGACCATAGGATGGCATCCAGCTAACTTCCTGACCTTGCATTACGCCTGAATAAGCTAGAATTTTTCCCATTGAAAGTACACCCTGACCGCCAAAACCGGCTATGATTATTTCTTCTTTCATTTTTCTAATTTTTAATCAAGATGACTACTCGTCTTTTAAATCGCCTAAAGGATACATTGGAAACATATTTTCTTCCATCCATTCGTTAGATTGAACAGGATTCATTTTCCAACCGGAATTACATGTTGCCACAACTTCAACCAGCGACGTACCTTTGTTGGCTAACTGATTTTCAAATGCTTTACGTAAAGCCTTTTTGGTTTTACGCACATTAGCCGGTGTATGAACTGCCTGACGAGTAACATAACATGTTCCTGGCAATTGAGCCAGCAAATCAGAAATTTTAATAGGCATACCATCATGACTTACATCGCGTCCCTGAGGGCAAGTTGCCGCTTTCATACCGGGCAAGGTTGTTGGAGCCATTTGCCCACCTGTCATACCGTAAATACCATTGTTGATAAACACCATAACAATGTTCTCACCACGGTTACATGCATGAATAGTTTCGGCCGTACCAATTGCCGCCAAGTCTCCGTCTCCCTGATAAGAAAACACAACCTTTTCTGGCAAAAGACGCTTAATACCAGTTGCTAAAGCAGGCGCTCTTCCGTGAGCAGCTTCCTGCCAGTCAACATCAATATAATTGTAGGCTAATACAGAACATCCAACCGGAGCTACTCCAATAGTAATATCCTGCACTCCCATTTCTTCAATCACTTCTGCAATTAATTTATGTACCGTACCATGACTACAGCCCGGGCAATAATGCATTGTATTATCTAAAAGTACAGGTGATTTTTTATATACAATATTTTCGGGAGATATTATAGAATTTGTCTCTGACATGTCTTACGCTTTTATGAGTTTATTTTCCAATGCCTCAACCACTTCACCTGGTGAGTGAACGGCTCCTCCAAATCGACCAAAATGATCAACCGGCACTTTTCCACATACCGACAGACGAACATCTTCCACCATCTGACCGGCACTCATCTCAACTGATAACATACCCTTTACTTTGTCGGCATAATGTGCTATCTGTTTTGTTGGGAATGGCCATAAAGTAATCGGTCGTAATAACCCAACTTTGATCCCTTTCTCTCGCGCTATCTCCACTGATTTTTGGCAGATACGGGCACTTGAGCCATAGGCTACAAACAAATACTCAGCGTCATCACACATATATTCTTCATAACGAACCTCATTTTCCTCGCATTCGCGATATTTATTCTGAAGCTTATGATTGAATGCCTCCTGAACACTTGGTTCCAGCTGAACTGATGTGATAATGTTTCGTTCTCTTCCATTTTTACCCATGGTCACCCAAGGATAATTCTTTTCTATATATTCATTGGTCCAGCGAGGCTTGAACTCACCCAACTCCACTTTTTCCATCATCTGGCCAATTACCCCATCAGATAATATCATAGCCGGATTACGATATTTAAAAGCCAAATCAAAAGCTAACTCAACAAAATCGGCCATTTCCTGCACTGATGCCGGAGCCAAAGTAATTAATTTATAATCACCATGCCCACCACCTTTAACAGACTGAAAGTAATCTGATTGAGCTGGTTGAATTGTTCCTAAACCGGGTCCTCCCCTAACAACATTTACTACAACACAAGGCAGTTCTGCACCTGCCAGATAAGTTAATCCCTCCTGCATCAAACTGATACCCGGACTGGATGATGATGTCATAACGCGCTTACCGCAACCGGCACCACCATATACCATATTAATTGAAGCTATTTCACTTTCGGCCTGCAATACAACCATTCCGGTTGAATCCCAAGGCGCACGGTCCATGAGGGTTTCCATAACCTCCGACTGCGGTGTAATTGGATATCCGAAATACCCATCAACGCCACAGCGGATAGCAGCTTCTGCTATTGCCTCATTACCTTTCATTAATTTTAATTCTCTCATGTGTGACTAAATTTCCTTTATTCAGTTTTACATTTAAGCAGTGGCAACTGCCTTAGCGCGATAAACGGTAATACATGTATCAGGACAAACAATCCCGCAATTGGAACAGCCGATACACGACTCAGGGTTGGCCATGTAGGCATAATGATACCCTTTGCCATTTACCTCGGCAGCCAATTCAATTACTTTTGTAGGGCAAGCAGTTACACACACTCCGCAACCTTTACAGGCTGCTGTATCGACTACAATTGCACCTTTTGCTTTTGCCATAATTTTTGAGTCTTTAATTTAACTTCAAATTTACACATCACTTCTTAAAAACAACATGATTAGTATCACTATACACTTGTTTTTAAACACATAAAGACAACTTACAATTCGTCACACACTTTGCCGTTTATGTATGATTATTTCTGAACAACTCTAATCTCTCTTTTAATTCGGCAAAGCGTTCTTTGCCGGTTTGTGAAACACAGGCTCGTAAACCTTGCTGCTTACTGCCGGTTTTACCTAAGGTAATGGCACTTATCCCATAATACAGTAATTCTTTCAACAATTCACCACCACTCATATTGCCATATCTTACTGTAAAATAAAAGCCATCTGCCAAAGGCTCATTCATATCTCTATCATATATCAACTCAAATCCATTCGATAAAAATAATTCTTTCATCCAGCCTCCTCGAATGCCATACTCTTTTACTTCGTCAAGAAACTTAAATTTTCCATCGGAAGCTGCTTTTAGCATTGCTGCCAAGGCATACTGTGCTGAATGAGATGTGCCTGATGATAAACTATACAAAACACGAGACACCAACACCTGTCCGTATTTTGGCAACCCAAATCGTTTCTGCAAATGGTCGTATTTGCGATGAAACAGCTTATCAGAAACACACATTAAACCAGTTCGTTGCCCCGCATAACTAAATGCTTTAGAACTGGATATTAACAAAACATAGTGATCAGTATATCTTCCTACGCTTGCCTGATACGGCTCTTCGAAAGGACAAGATAAATCTTTTCGAAAATCCATTGCAAAGTAAGCGAGATCTTCGATAATTACCACATCATATTTAGTGGCTAATTCACCAATAATACGTAACTCACTATCAGTAAAACAAATCCACGTTGGATTATTTGGATTGGAATATATAACTGATGCTATTCTACCAGTTGAAAAATACGATTCCAGCTTTTCACGCAATGCCTCTCCACGAAAATCATATACATCAAAAGATTCATATTTATATCCCAACACATCTAACTGCTGCTTTTGTACAGGAAACCCCGGGTCGATAAATAAAACTGTATCTTTTTCAGGATATAACTGTCCTGTAACTAAAAAATTGGCATACGAGGCCTGCATTGAACCAACCGTTGGTACACATCCCTCGGGTGATATATCCAGATTCATAAATGCTTTTACAAAGCTGCTGGCCGCCTGCTTTAATTCTTTAATTCCCTCAAGCATTGGATATTTAGATGCGACGCCTCTTTGCAAAGCATTAATTTCAGCATTTGTGCCAATAGTTGAAGGCTTTAATCCCGGTACTCCCATTTCCATTCGGATGTATTTTTCACCCGACTCTTCCTCAATATCATTTACTACAGAAACAATCTCTCGAATGGTTGCCTGATTTAGATCTTCCAGCTGATATTTTTCCAATATTTTATCAACCAGCTCAATGGATATGGGTGTACTCAAATGTTGCTGCATTGCTTTGTTGTTTGACATATTCACCCGATAAAGTTCGGGTTTATGGCACAAAAAAAGTGGTACTAAAACACCACCCTCTCTGCTATATGTTAGAATCCGAACTCGTTAATGAGTCGATTCACCCAATTATTTACTCTTTCCTCTGTGTTTTCAGGTTCACTATCTTCATCAACAGGAAGACCTAAAAACATACCTTCACGCACACCTTCCGACTCTGTAAAGACATATTCCTCAGCAGGACAGAAACCAACCACATGCGCATGCAATTCTTCTAATCTCTCATAGATCCATCCTATTGCGTCAACAAAATGTTCTGGATATTGAATATGATCCCCCAAACTAAAAATAGCTACTTTTTTTCCTTCCCAACTGGCATCCTTCAGTTTGGTAGCAAAAACATCCCAATCTGTATCTTTATATTCTGAATCCCAATTGGTTTTACCAATGGTTGAAGCACCTAATATTACATTATCATATTTATTGATTTCTGAGCCTTCACAATTTTTTACCGGAATAAGTTCAACACGATCTTTTCCAAGACGTTCCGCTATTAAATTTGCTACTTTTTCAACACTTCCTAATTGCGGACCATAAAAGATTCCAATTTGAGACATAGTTTGCGTATTTACTAATTCTGTTAATTCAAATATGCTTTTTTTATGTGAGATATGCAACTCAAAACCTAGATCACATTTGACCCGAATACTCTAATTGCCAATCACTCACCGGATCTAATTCAATAGACTAATCTAAAAATATATGATTCAAGACTAATCCAAAATTATCATTTTTCAATTCTGATTCGAGCATCTACTGCAACAATCTTTTTTCCTTTACCCAACAGTGGGTTGATATCCATCTCCTTTATTTCAGGTGAGCACTCCAGTAAACGAGAAACTCGCTCAACAACATCAGCCAATACGTGTTCATCTACACCTTCTTTTCCCCTAACTCCCTGAAGTAGTTTGTAGCCTTTCAGATTCCTAATCATAGTTAATGCTTCAGATTGAGATAAAGGAGCTAATCCAGAACTAACATCTTGAAGTACCTCAACAAAAATCCCCCCTAAACCACATAAAATAACATGCCCGAAGCCAGGTTCAAACTTAGCTCCCACAAACAATTCAAGGCCACTTAACATGGGTTGAATCATCACCGCTTCAGCATCTTCTATTTTCATTAACCGATGAAATTCATCAGTCATTTGCTCATCCGACTCTACATTCAAAACAACACCACCAACATCAGACTTATGAACCGGACCTACCACCTTCATCACAACAGGGTAACCCACTATTTTTACCAATTCCAGCAATTCCTCCAATTGGTTACTTACAAATTCTTTCACTCTTGGAATATTAGCGGCATCCAATAATGATTGAACCACATCAGGTGCAACATACCCATCACTTTGCTGATCAATTATATTTCTTATTCTCTTAACATCTACATTCTGTTCATCCTTGATTATTGGTTGCGGAATTGGCGTTTGATAAACTTTACTGATCGCTTTTCCAAAGTTCACCTCATCAGAAAATCCAAAATTACCCTTTGCCAGAAATTCATCAATAGCACCTTTAGCATTTACAACTGAAGGAAGCACGGGGTAAATGGGCTTTTTGCATGTTCGCATTTTTTCATCCAGCACAGCATACACTTCATTTATAGGAAATAGCCCAGGACTACCAAAAATTACTGCCATTCCATCTATATGGTCAAAATCATTTTCGCAGGCATCAATAATAAAGCCTAAATGCTCGGCCGTACCTGTCGCCAAAAAATCAATCGGATTGGAAACACTTGAACCCGAAAATAACTTATTTAATAGCTCTTCAGCCTTTGCTCCATCAATCGAAGGCACCTTCAATCCTCCCTCCGATAATATATCAGTTAACATTACTGCTGGCCCACCAGCATGGGTTATCACAGCTATATTCTCTCCTTTCAATTCTTTAGCCATAAAAACAGCGGCTACATCAGCCAACTCCTCCCGGCCATAGCAGCGAACAATTCCGGCTTTACGAAATAAGGCATCCACAGCTACATCACTACTTGCCAAAGCACCGGTATGACTGGAGGCAGCTCTACTTCCAGCCTCTGAAGTTCCAGCCTTAACAGCTGCAATTTTACAGCCTTTTCGAATTAACGAACTGGCATGCTTCAATAGTTTTGCCGGTTTATTTATACTTTCGAGATATAATAATTTTATTCGGGAACTTTCGTTTGGATCAAAAGTTTCATCAAGGTACTCTAACACCTCTTCCACACCCATTTGGGCGCTATTGCCAACAGAATAAACACTATTAAACTTCAGTCCTTTTGACACACCCGCTTCCATTATAAAAACGGCTGTGGCTCCAGATCCGGAGATAAAATCAGCACCCTCTTTTTCTAAAGGTGGAATAGGAGTAGTAAAAACACTATTATGGTGCGTGGTTAGTACCCCAATGCAATTGGGACCTATCAAGCAACCGTTTACTTCATTAATCGTTTTTACAATCTGTTGCTCATAATCAGCCCCTTGTTCATTCTCTTCACTAAATCCTGCTGAGATAATAATAAATGCCTTTGTGCCTTTTTGTTTCGCCAGCACGTCTACTGTTTTAGGACAAAACTGGGCAGCAACAGCAATAACAGCCATATCAATTCCTTCGGGCAAATCAGTAACATCAGCAAACGTCTTGATTCCTTGAACCGATTCACTCTTTAAGTTTGTTACATACAAATTGCCCTGATATCCACCATCCAGAATGTTCTTCAATATTTTTCCGCCCGGCTTTTGAATGTTGTCTGATCCTCCAACAACAACTATACTTTTAGGATTGATAAGTTGTGTATTTACCATCTCAGTTAACCTTTTGATTGATAAGCAATCTCTTTATCTATACAAACAGACGCTATTACTATTTCAAATTATAACAACATCCATTTTATTAATTTACAAATTATTAAACTCAATTGTAACATCCATTATTTAAAATGGACTATTAATTTGTAACGACATAAAAATAAACGAATGATTGAACTTTAAAACTGACAAATATTCTTTTTTTCTTATTTTTACCCTTTCTAAAAAAGAAATTATAGTGTTTGGAAAAACAACCCATATTATTCAAAAAAACACACTCACTAAGGATGACTTGACATACCTGATTTCACTAAAAGGTGATGAAAGGGATTATTTCTTAAAAAAGATAGGCGAAAACTATGTACAGACACTTGGAAAAAAAGTTTTTTTCAGAGGATTAGTGGAATTCTCTAATTACTGTACTAAAGATTGCCTTTATTGTGGTATCCGGAAGAGCAATCAATCATCAGACAGATATGACATTGATGATGATGAAATTTTAAAGGCAGCAAAATTTGCTTACACTAATAATTATGGATCAATTGTTCTTCAGTCCGGAGAACGAAACGACCCTATTTTCATCAAGCGCATAACCAATTTATTAAAGAAAATAAAAGATATTACAGATGGTAAATTGGGCATAACCATTTCATTGGGAGAACAAACAGAAGAAACATATCAGGCCTGGTTTGAAGCAGGCGCACATAGATATCTCTTACGAATTGAAACTTCTAATGAAGAATTGTATTATAAAATCCATCCCAAAGATACGAATCACAATTTTCAGAATAGAATAAACTGTTTGAAATCATTGCAAAAAGTGGGTTATCAAACAGGAACAGGGGTTATGATAGGATTACCCTTTCAAACCTATGAAGAACTGGCTGACGATTTGCTCTTTTTTCAAGATATAGATATTGATATGATTGGCATGGGACCGTTTATAGAGCATACCGAAACACCATTATATCAACATAAAGATAAACTTTGGTCGCTTCAACGAAGATTTGATGTTACTATAAATATGATCGCAAGCTTACGCTTATTAATGCCCGACATTAATATTGCCGCTGCAACTGCATTGCAAGCTATTGATCCTATGGGCAGAGAAAAAGCACTGAAATACGGCGCTAATGTTATAATGCCCAATATAACACCAACCATCCACCGTAAAGACTATACCTTATACGAAAATAAACCTTGCACTGACGAAGGAGCTGAAGATTGTTCAAATTGCCTTAATATTAGGGTTGAAATGGCCGATAGAGAAGTTGGCTATAGCGAATGGGGCGACTCTAAACATTTCTTTAGTCGCACCTCAGAGAACAATAAAGCCTTTTAGAAGTTAATTATTGAAACAGATTTACCGTGAATAAACCAAAAAACCATATTCTAGTTATCTTCGGAGCTTCCGGCGATTTAACCTATCGAAAGCTAATTCCTGCTGTATTTGACTTGTTTAATCAGAAACTGTTACCTAAAAACTTTGCTATTTTAGGAATTGGTCGAACAGAAATGGAAAACGAAGATTTCAGAAATAAAATGCAAGAAGGAATCCAACAATTCTCTGTTACAAAACCTTCTGGAGAAGATGAAATCAACTCGTTTGTTAATCAGTTATACTATTTCTCATTTGACACTCAATCGCCCGACGAATATGCCTTATTAAAATGGCAATTACGCGAATTGGACGAAAAATGCGGTACTGATGGCAACTTTATTTACTACATGGCTACCCCGCCAAGCATGTATAATGTAATACCTGCTCAACTGGCCAAACAAGGTCTAAGCGATGAAAATGATGGATTTAAACGGTTGATTGTTGAGAAACCTTTTGGCTATGATTTAGAAACAGCTCAAAAACTTAACAACGAACTCCTTCAACACTTTAAAGAAGAACAGATATATCGAATAGATCATTACCTGGGAAAAGAAACCGTTCAAAACTTATTGGTTACCCGTTTCTCCAATGGAATTTTCGAACCTTTATGGAACAGGAATTACATTCATCATGTTGAAATAACATCAGCGGAAAATATTGGAGTTGGAAATCGTGGAGGATATTACGAAGGATCGGGAGCTATGCGTGACATGATTCAAAACCACTTGTTACTTTTAGTGGGTATTGTAGCCATGGAGCCACCTACCATCATAGACTCAACCAACATACGTAACGAAATAGCTAAGGTATTTCATTCTTTACGTCCAATAAGTGAAGAGGAAGTTCCTAATTATGTAATAAGAGGTCAATATATAGCTTCTAACATTAAGGGCGAAAAAGTAAAAGGCTATCGTGAAGAGAAAGGTGTAGACCCCAATTCGCGAACAGAAACTTTTGTGGCCATGAAATGCTTTATCGATAACTGGCGATGGGCTGATGTACCGTTTTATATAAGAAGTGGAAAAATGCTTCCAACAAGAGTTACTGAAATTGTTATTCATTTTAAATCAACTCCACATCACTTATTTGCCAATAACGAAAGCATTGTAAATAACCACAATCAATTGGTTATTCGTATTCAACCTGATGAAGGATTACTGTTTAAATTTGGAATGAAAGTGCCTGGAGCCGGTTTTAAAGTGCAGAATGTAAATATGGATTTTCATTATAGTGATCTTGACAGCACTCATTTACCAAGTGCTTATGAAAGACTTCTGCTAGATTGTATGTTGGGCGATAGCACTCTGTATCATAGAGGAGATGCCGTAGAGGCAGCTTGGAAATTTGTAGATCCTATTTTAAAAGCATGGAAAAACAATAGCGAAATAAAAGTGCATGGTTATCCTGCCGGTACCTGGGGACCTGATGTATCAGATAATTTAATTGATGGAGAAAACATTACCTGGAGGTATCCATGTAAAAATTTAGCCAACGACGGCAATTACTGTGAGTTATAAATGGGGACAACAATAATTATTTACACCCGCTTAATTGTTGAATTAAATAATTAAGCACTTGTTTTTATACTAATGAAAGCAAATACACAGATCTTCGAAAGCAAAGAAGCGATAGCTCGTTATCTTGCAGAAAATATAAAAGAACAACTACAACAAAAAGATGAGCTTTACATAGCTCTCTCGGGAGGCAGCACTCCCAAAGCTATTTTTAAGGTATGGGCCCAAGAATATGCAAAAGACATTGACTGGGCTTCCATAAAATTCTTCTGGGGAGATGAACGATGTGTTCCACCTGATGATATTGAAAGTAATTTTGGAATGACCAAAGAATATCTTTTTGATCATGTTGGAACAAAAGGCATTAACATATTCAGAGTTAAAGGCGAATTATCCGAAGAGAAAGCACTGGAGGATTACATTACCTGCATTGAGGAAAATGTTCCTTTTGAAAATAATTTACCTCAATTCGATATTATGTTATTGGGCATGGGTGATGACGGACATACTGCTTCAATTTTCCCACATCAGATTAATCTTTGGGACGAAGACACGGTTTGCACTTTGGCAAAACATCCCGAAAGTGGACAAACAAGAGTGAGTCTTACAGGTAAAACCATAAATAATTCACAACGCATTTTCTTTTTAGTAACAGGCAGCAATAAAGCTGAAAAAGTAAATGAAATCATTAATAAAAAAGAACAGTACAATAGCTACCCTGCATCGCTAGTTAGTACCAATCAACTTACTTGGTTACTTGACAAAGAAGCTGCTTCGGAATTATTATAAATTATTTTCAGGTATTTTATCATAACATCAAACTTTAACTGATTTTTTCCGTAAATTGAGTATATCCAATATTGATCTATGATAAATACGAAGCCAACCATATTGCTTGTTGACGACTCTCAGGTTAATCTGGAAATCTTAAAAGACTCGTTATCAAAGTATATCACCATATCAGCATTAAATGGTGATACTGCTATTGAATTGGCTCTGTCGCGCGAAAAACCAGATCTGATTTTATTGGATATAATCATGCCGGGAATGGATGGTTTTGAAGTTTGTAAAATACTTAAAAGCAACGAGGTAACTCGCGACATTCCAGTCATATTTATTACCGGCCAGAATGATATGGATAGCATTATTAAAGGATTTGAATCAGGTGCTGTGGATTTTATTACCAAACCCTTTAATATACTTGAGTTAAAAGCCAGAGTTAAAACTCAGGTAGCCATTAAAATGGCGCGAGATCAGAATAAAAGACTTATTCAGAAGATTGGAGCTATCAATAAAAAACTGACCGATAGTATTGAGTATGCCAAAAAGATTCAAACAGCCAGTCTCCCCAAAAAATCAGAATTAGACAGATTGTTACCAGAATACTTTGTAATGCTGAAACCCAGAGACATTGTAAGCGGTGACTTCTATTGGGTGAGCGAAGTAAGAGGCAAAGTAATAATAGTAGCAGCAGACTGTACCGGACACGGTGTCCCTGGTGCCATTATGAGTATGTTTGGAGTTGCTTACCTCCACGAAATAATTAATGACAAAGGAGAAACAGAGCCTGCCAAAATACTTGACCGCTTAAGAGAGATTGTAATTCAATCGCTTCAGCAAGATGAAAAAAGTGAGATTAAAGACGGTATGGACATTAGCATTGTAACCATTGATAAAGAAAAAAATGAGTTGCAATTTGCGGGTGCATTTAATCCCATCATCTTAATCAGAAACGACTTTTTGAATATCTACCCAGCCGATCACATGCCTGTTGCTTACGGCGAAGTCGATCGCTCTTTCAGAAATCACACCATCAATTATCAGAATGGCGACTGCTTGTACATGTACTCCGATGGTTATGCCTCTCAGTTTGGAGGTCCAAATGATAAAAAATTAATGCAAAAAGGATTTCGACAACTTATTATGGATCATCACAACTTACCTATGGATGAACAGAAAATTCAGTTTGAAAACTTTTTAACTACCTGGAAAGGAAGTACTGATCAAATTGATGATATTCTACTAATAGGAATAAGGTTATAATCATAAAACAGTAAATTTTTCTCTCCTATTTCTAAAAAAATTGAGATTTGAATAAGGGTATTTTATTTGATTGCTTGTCCTTTAATCGAAAGACAAGTAAAAATCAATTAAACCTATTATACCATGAAAACAAATCCTTTAATTTCAAACCCCGTTAATCGTGTTCTTACACTTTTAATTATTGCTCTTTTTGTTTCAGGAAATATTTTTGCAAGTAATTTATTGAGAAATCAAGAGCAAACAGACACACTCTCATTCAAAACAGTAAAAGGTAAAATTATGGACTCCGACAACGGTTCACCTCTTGTTTTTGCCAATCTGGCCGTTGAAGGAACAAACATCGCCACAGTTTCTAATTCTGAAGGTGATTTTAGCCTAAAAGTTCCAAAAGAAATGCTAAGCAAAAAACTTTCTGTTTCTTACATTGGCTACCAAAGTAAATCGTTTACTATTAGTGATCTAAAAGAAGACAGAAATAAAATCAAGCTAGATCTACTAACTGTTTCTTTAGATGCTATAAATGTATTTCCTAAAGATCCCTACCTTCTGATTCAGGCCGTTTTAAAACGCAGACAACAAAACTATGTGCAGGATGAAAGCTTAATGACAGCCTTTTATAGAGAGACCATTAAAAACAGACGAAAGTATGCATCTTTATCCGAAGCTGTTGTTGAAGTTTATAAACACTCATATGGCAACGAGCGACAAGATGTTGTTCGATTAATGAAAGGCAGAAAAAGTGCCGATTACTCAAAACTTGATACGCTGGTATTTAAACTACAGGGTGGCCCATATTCAACATTAATGTTAGACATAATGAAAAACCCATACATGATATTGGATTATGATGTTATTAACGACTATGACTTTTCAATTGCCAATGTCACCCGAGAAGATAACCGACTACTCTATGTACTTGAGTTTGCTCAGCAAAAATGGGTAAAAGAGCCTCTATTTTACGGTAAACTATACATTGACGCTGAAAGCTTAGCCATTGTAAATGCAACTTACAATATAAATACAGAAGATAAAGTAGCCGTTGGTCGTATGTTTATTAAGCGTAAACCAATGGGAGCCGAAGTTTACCCAACAGAAGCCAGCTATATGGTTTCATACCGCGAAAAGGATGGAAAATGGATTTATGGTTATTCAAGAGGAGAACTTACTTTTAAAGTTAAGTGGAAAAAACGCTTATTCAATTCGGTTTATCATACCGGTATAGAAATGGCTGTCACCGACTGGAAACCAACTAATGAGAAACCTTTCAAAGGTTCAGATCGTATGAAAATGAACGTTGTAATGTCTGATACACAAATGGGCTTCACCGATGATAATTTTTGGGGCACTTACAATGTTATTGAACCTGAAAAATCAATTGAATCAGCGATAAAGAAAATTCAGAAAAACCTTGAAAAGCTAGAACATTAAAATAATTCCACCACAGAATAATAGTGATAGATGAAGAAGCCGGGCTGCATAGTCCGGCTTTTTTAATTATAAACCGATATTTGAGCATTTAATTTACGCATCTCTCTTAGTAGAAAAAATGACGTTACAAATGCAGATATAGTATCTGCTATTGGTCCGGCAAACCAAACACCATCTAAACCATAAAACTTGGGTAAGAACAACAAAATAGGCAATAAAACAATCACTTGACGAAGTAAAGAAATAAGGGCAGCTAATCCGGCTTTACCAGTAGATTGAAAATAATTACCTGTGATAATCTGAAATCCAACTAATGGTAATGCCAGTAAAAATATACGTAAGCCTCTGACACCAATCTCTAAAAGTTCTGCGTCGTTGGTATTAAATAATTTAATTATCGATCGGGGAAACAACTCTCCTGCCATAAATCCAACAATTGAAACAACAGTAGCTGCTATCAGACCTATAACCAATGTTTCTTTTACTCTTCTATAGTCCTTTCCCCCATAATTAAAGCTGATGATGGGTTGAGCCGCCATATTTATGGCAATAATTGTCATCACCATCAACATTGCAATACTTAAAATAATACCCATAGCACCAACAGCAATATCGCCTCCATATTTAACCAGTTGCACATTAAAAGTACCAAATACCAAACTAGAAGCCAGCTGCATAGCAAATGGAGAAAAACCTATAGTAACAATATACCAGACAATATCTTTTTGTACGGTGAAATTTTTAGAATGTAAGCGTATAACCGCCCTATTGCTTCTAAAATGGGAAATAACCCAAAAGCATAGTACTATTTGAGAAATAACGGTTGCATAGGCAGCTCCCTTTACACCCATATCTAACCAGAAAATAAAAATAGGATCAAGAATCAGGTTTAAACCAGCAGCAATTACCATCGAAAACATGGCTACTTTAGCACTTCCTTCTGAACGTATAAGATTATTTAATGAATAACCTACCACTTGAAATATGGTTCCACCTAAAATAATATTAAGGTAATCGTTAGCATACCCATATGTTTCTTCATTTACTCCAAAAAAAGTTAACAAGGGATGCTTAATCAAAAATCCTATTAGAGTAATAAAAAATGCCACAACAATCATCAGAACAAAAGCATTACCTAAAACTTTTTCTGCTCGATTAAAATCCTTTTTACCCAGATTAAATGAAACCCGAACACCGGCACCAACTCCAATGAGCATACCAAAAGCCATAATAATAACCATGATCGGAAAGATGGCACTCAATCCGGATAAAGCCAAAGATCCCACTCCTTGCCCTATAAAGATTCGATCCACAATATTATACAACGAATTGATAATCACTCCTGCAAACGCAGGCATGAAGTATTTATATAATAGTTTCGAAATCTTCTCACCTTCCAGCTCTTTGACATTTCTATCTGACATTCCTCTCAAATTTGCTACAAAACTACTAAAAGGTATTTCAAATAAAGTGATTAAAAAATTAAAATATAATACACCTAACATTTTACTAGACGTCAATACTATACATTTATTCCATCAGACTGAACCTTTACTTTAATCGTAATTTTATGAAAATACTTTTGATCAATTAAGTTGAATGATTATCTTTGCATCGCTTTTGTAAAAAGGCAATAAGGATGGTCCCGTAGCTCAGCTGGATAGAGCAACAGCCTTCTAAGCTGTGGGTCACAGGTTCGAATCCTGTCGGGATCACTAGAAAGAATATCAAAAACAACTAAAAGCGCTTAAAATGAATGTTTTAAGCGCTTTTTTAATTTTAGTCAAACAGCAAAAAATAGCTTAAAATTCCCTCTTAAAAGAGACTTTACCGAGACCTATTCATTTTTTTACAAAATAGGTCTCGGCAAATCATAATCTTCTGATATTTTGAAATTTATATTGATTCCTTTTAGGTCATTTTGGGTTTTAATTCGATAATTCAAGTGTGTAATTTCGAATTTGCCGAGACCTTTCGAGACCAATTATTGAATAGTAATTTTAAAATATTGAACTATGAGACTCATTACTAACTTCTTATTAAAGAAATCAAAACGTAGAAAAGACGGCAAATATCCTGTTTACATTCGTTGTACAATTGATTTAAAAAGGATAGAATTATCAACAGGCGTTTATCTAAATTCATGCGATTGGGATAATTTAGCACAACAAGTTGTTCCATTAGCTGAGAATTCAAGGAATTTGAATAAGAAACTAAATAATTTTTCAAATACCATATTTGATAAGTATTACCAATTAGAAGCTATAGGAAATCCGTATGATATCAACAATTTAAAAGAATGTCTAACCAACACTCCCAAACATTTCCTTGTTGATACCTTTCAAACCATTCTTGATGATATCCATAGACGCGTAGGATATGACTATTCTTATGGAACCTACAAACATTATAAAACCATCTTGGGGAGACTCAAGGAGTTTATTAAAGTAACCTACAAAAAAACGGATATCCCTTTATCAGGTATCAATTTCAAGTTTATAACTTCATTTGACTCATTTTTAAAAATACATCATAGTGTCGGTCCTAATACAATTGGCCACTATCATAAAAAACTAAAGAAAGTATTAAATGATTCCATTGCCTTAGGCTTAATCGATAAAAATCCATACACACGTTTTAAGATTAAGCGTTATCAACCTAATAGAGACTTCTTATCCCTAAATGAGATCAGAAAAATTGAAAACAAGAAAATTGAGATAGAAAGAGTAAGAACTGTTAGAGATATTTTTTTATTTGCCTGTTATACAGGTTTATCTTATTCTGATATACATCTACTGACTAAATTTCATATATTCAAAGGGGATGATGCTGAAGAATGGATAATAATTGACAGAACTAAAACATCAACTCGCTGCCGAATACCTATATTGCCAAAAGCAAAAGCCATACTAACAAAATACGAAAACTATCCGGAGAGTGTAAACAAAGGTAAACTCCTTCCAACAAACAGTAACCAAAAAATGAATACCTACCTTAAAGAAATAGCTGATATATGTGATATTAAAAAGGCTCTTACAATGCATGTAGCTAGACATACCTTTGCAACTACTATTACTCTTGCAAACGGAGTTCCTATTGAAACAGTTTCTAAAATGCTAGGTCATACTTCAATAAAAACCACACAGATATATGGTAAAATAATTGATTCTAAAATAAGTAAGGACATGAAAAAAATAAAGAATATATGGCAGTCCTTTTAAGTATTTAATTTATTGCTTATCCGCAATGTATCATAATCCTGTAATCCCAGCTATCACAAGGCGATCAAAGAGCCTTTCTCCAAAATACCTTCGATTTAGCTTGTAAACAAATTCGTTGAGATACAACTGTAGATACTTCCCTTTTATCTTATGATAGTTGCCAAGTAGATTTCGTTTTGCATTACTGATCGTAATATGCACCCAACGAAGTGTTTCTTTTGTGAGTTCCTCGCTGGATTTTTCGGAAATATGCAGCTCTACATAGTCCGAAATATCAATATATGAAGAACTATCATCGGTAAATACAATACTGGATTCTGCAAATGAATTTTCTACAGTATGATTTATCTCGTTCGCTTTATGTGTTTCGAGCACTTTGGCTTTAAAGTACCTGCACTGACTTGTTTTCTTACCTGTTTCAATATCTTCTAGCTGTGTTGATTCGGCCATGATGGCTACATTTGATTTTCCAGCAGCGCCACGACCACGTTTGCCTTTTGCTTTCTCTATATCGGTTGACTCTACAGTAAAGTACCCTTCGTCCATTTCAATCATTCCCTCAAGTGAATAGCGAGAGTCCCGGTTCCCCATTGCCTTGCGTAACTTATGTACCATTGCCCAGACAGGCTCGTATCGCTTTAAACCAAGCTGTCGCTGAATCTCTTTACTGGAAAAACCTTTCTCCGTAGCTGTTAGTAGAAACATTGTTTTATACCAAATCATAAAAGACAAGTTCGACCCCTGCATAATTGTTCCGCTTCGTAATGAGGTTCGGCTCCTACAGCTCTTACACTCATAGCTCCATCTGCTTTTTATCCAGTAATGTTCTGTACATCCACACTTATTGCAAACAACTCCAATCTTGTCCCGCTCTTCTTTAAAATGCTCTTTGCAAGCCTCTTCACTTGAGAAGTGAGCCGTAAAACTAAAAATATTCATTGGTGTATTTTTGAAACATACTCAAAGTTAATATTTTATTCTATATTATGAGTATTTGCGGACAAGCAAAAAAAAGAATTGAAGGAATTAAATTTATCAACTAACAGATAAGCTTAATCCCTTCATTAAAAAAATACGAGCATAGACGTATTCATTTAATGGACTAATACAATTAAATTTGCTCTATGGAAATTCAAATTGCATTAATAATTTCAGTAGTCGCTCAATTTGTGGCATTCTTCATCACTATTAGCCTAATTCCAAAGACAAAATTTAATATTGCCTGGATTAGTATATCAATAGGTTTTTTGCTTATGGCAATACGGAGACTGCTTGAAGTCTTGGTTTCTTTCAAAGAAATTGAATCGAATAATCTAACAAATATTAATAGTTGGATTGCTGTAATCATATCTCTTGCAATGTTAATCGCTTCTATATATATCAGAAAAATATTTGAAGTCTTAAACCGTATTCATCAACTTCGGAAAGAAAGTGAAGCTAAGTTACTCACAGCAATAATAACCACAGAAGAACGAGAAAGAAGAAACTTCTCCAAAGAAATTCATGATGGTTTAGGACCAGTGTTATCTTCCGCAAAAATGACTGTTTCAGCTATCAACAAAACAAATGTTTCTGAACAAAACATCCAATTACTAAATAAGGTTGAAAATCTGGTAGACAATGCCATTGTTACTACCAGAGAAATATCAAATAAGCTTACTCCACACATATTGGAGCGTTATGGTTTAAAAAAAGCAATTGATACATTTGTGCGAAATATTGTAAGTCAAGAGACAATTGAAATGAACATTTCAACAAATCTTGGGAATAAACGATATGGAAATAACATTGAGGCAATACTATACCGAATCTGTTGTGAGTTAATCAACAACACTCTCAAATATGCCAATGCAAAAAATGTATCTGTTTTACTTACTGATAATACTGACAGTATTGAGTTGAAATATGATGATGATGGAATAGGTTTTGATATTTCAAATATTGAAGATGGGATGGGTTTAACCAATATCAAATCAAGAGTAAAATCATTGAATGGTACTATTGAAATAATAACTTCACCAAATAATGGATTTTATACCTGTATAAAGTTTCCAATATGAATAAAGGTCTAAAAATATATATTGTTGATGACCATTCCTTGTTTAGGGAAGGATTACACTTTTTATTAAATAATAGCCAGTACATTACTGAAATTCGAGAAGCAAAAAATGGACAGGAATTTTTAGCAGACGTGGAATCCTATAATCCTGATGTGGTGCTAATGGATATTGAGATGCCGGAATTGAATGGTATTGATACCACTAAAGAAGCATTAAAGATTTTACCTGAGCTTAAAATTGTGGCTCTCTCAATGCATTGTGATGAGAATTTTTATAGTGAAATGATTGAAGCTGGGGCAATTGGATTTCTAATAAAAAATTCAAAATTTAATGATGTAGAAACTGCAATAATAGAAGCTTATAACAACCGAAATTACTTTTCACCTGAAATTCTATCCTTTATTGTAAAAAGTTTAAGTCGAAAACAAGAAATACCTGTTTGTCAAAAATTAACACTACGAGAACAAGAAGTATTAGTGCGTATTTGCCAAGGTTTATCTAATCCTGAAATTGGAGAGGAACTCCATATAGCGAAAAGAACTGTTGATAAACATCGTGAAAACATTCTTTCAAAGACCCAAACAAATAATACTGCCGAATTGGTTGTGTATGCTATTAAGAACAAATTTTTCGAGATATGAAATTTCTCAACTAAATATTATTTTAAATATACTTTTAGCTACATCATCTTTCCACCGCCTTTGACTTACAAGAATTTATATAAATACCGTTTCATTAAAAGAGGTGAAAAAAATCATTTAGGTACGTTCATAATCGTATTTTAAAATACGATTAACACCTGTTTTTCAATTGGTTAATATATAGGAGTTTTGTTCTGTAATTAAAAAACACAGAACAATGAAAAATTTCAGAATCCTTGCACTTGCTTTAGCAGCTATTATTCTAATTAGCTCATGTGCATCAAAATCAAGCAAAGAAAATACGGTTAGTCTGTCCGGTGCATTTGCACTTTATCCTTTGGTTGTAAAATGGGCAGATGAATATAAAAAGGAAAATCCCAATGTCAGGTTCAATATCTCTGGTGGGGGTGCTGGGAAGGGTATGGCTGATGCTTTAGCTGGAGCGGTTGACCTGGGCATGTTCTCTCGTGAAATATCTCAGGAAGAAAAAGATAAAGGGGTATGGTGGGTAGGTTTAACTATTGATGCTGTAGTACCAACTATCAGCAACCAAAATTCATATTTAGAGATATTAAAGAAACGAGGGCTTACACGTGATGAATTTAAAGCCATTTTTATTGATAAAAGCATTAGCGGATGGGATGAATTAGTTGCAGGAGAACTTAAAAATACCATTTCAGTCTATACTCGTTCTGATGCTTGTGGAGCTGCCGGAACATGGGCTAAATATCTTGGAGGCAAACAGGAAAATTTAAGCGGAGTAGGCATTTTTGGCGACCCGGGTCTTGCTGACGCTGTAAGCAAAGACCCTGTTGGAATTGCATTTAACAATACCATTTTTGCATTCAACATAAAAACAGGTGCTAAACGTGACGGTATCGAGGTTATTCCGATTGATATAAATGCTAACGGAAAAATAGATCCCGAAGAAGACTTTTATGATTCATTTGAACAGATACTAAAAGCCATTGCAAATGGCATATATCCTGCTCCTCCCGCCCGAGAATTATACTTTGTTTCTAAAGGAAAACCTGAAAAAGAAGCTGCCATCGACTTTATTAAATGGACACTAACTAAAGGACAAGCATTTGTTAAAGAAGCCGGATATGTTCCTATCGAACAATCAAAAATCAACAAATACCTGGATAAACTTAAATAATTAATCATTTGTAAGAATGCTTTACAGAAGAATAGTATCCGATAAAATTACAGAGTGGTGGATGGTTACTTCTATTTTTATTATTGTGATACTGCCCATAATAATAGGATTTGGATTATTTACCAAAGCAGCACCATTAATAGAACTAAAACCCTTAGGTGAACTAGTTGGTTCAAGTACTTGGCTGCCTCATAAAAAGGAGTTTGGGTTCTTGCCTTTTATTTTAGGTTCACTGTATGTCACACTTATAGCCTTCCTTTTATCTGCTCCGATTTGTTTATTCTCGGCAATATATCTCACTCAGTTCTCATCAAAACGAGTGTTGCGAATTATGCATCCTGTAATAGACGTTTTGGCAGGTCTTCCATCGGTTATTTACGGTGTGTGGGGAATTGTTGTAATTGTTCCTTTTGTATCTGATTATCTGGCTCCTCTATTTGGCACAACCAGTAGTGGTTACAGTATCCTTGCAGGAGGAATAGTTTTAAGTGTTATGTGCATACCGTACATTTTAAATATGTTGATAGAAGTATTCAATACTATTCCTCTTGGTTTAAAAGAAGCTTCTCTGTCAATAGGAGCTACGTTTTGGGAAATGGTTAAACATACTGTTATATCTAAGGGATTTCCCGGTATTTTATCAGCATTTGGATTAGGAATTGCCAAAGCATTTGGTGAAACAATGGCAGTGATGATGGTGGTTGGTAATATGGTACAAGTCAAATTTCATTTGTTTGATTCAGCTTACCCTCTTCCAGCACTAATAGCCAATAATTATGGTGAAATGCTTTCAATTCCAATGTACGATTCGGCTTTAATGTTTGCAGCGCTCTTGCTTTTTGTCATAATCCTGTTAATCAATCTGGTATTTAGGTATTTCATTTACAGAACAAAGAAACATGAATAAAAGAAAAATCATCGAAGAAAAATTATTCCGTGCATTTTCGGCCTTTGCAACCTACTCACTTGTCGTAATACTTGCATTTATAATCATCATGATTTTTGTAAAAGGCTTTGGAGCATTGTCATGGCAAATGGTGTTTGATACACCCAAAGGAGGTTATTATTATGGCGGTGAAGGCGGTGTTTTAAATGCAATTATAGGCTCTTTGTATATATCCGTAGGTGCAACCAGCATTGCTACTATAGTTGGTATTCCGGCTGCATTATATATCAATATACACTTGTCAAGATATAAGCAGATTCAAAATACTATTCGTTACATTCTTGATGCATTGTGGGGTGTACCTTCTATTGTTTACGGAGCATTTGGTTTCGCACTTATGCTGTTTTTAGGGATGAATGCTTCGTTACTAGCAGGAATTATAACGGTAGCTTTACTTATTATTCCCATTGTAGTACGCACTTTTGATGAAGTTTTGAGCACCATACCAAAAGGTTTGCATGAAGCCTCATTATCATTGGGTTCTACAAGGTCAGAAATGGCATTCAAGGTTATTTTCAAGCAAGGGTTTCCTGGATTTATTACGGCTTTGCTATTAGCTTTTGGCAGGGGTATTGGCGATGCAGCTTCTGTTCTTTTTACTGCCGGGTACACCGACTTGATTCCTATACATCTTGATGAACCTACTGCAACTTTACCATTAGTTATATTTTTTCAACTTGGCTCACCAATACCCGAAGTTAGAGAAAGAGCTTTTGCGGCAGCAGCCTTATTGACTATCATAATTTTATTCATTAGCCTCTCGGCTAGGTTTCTGTCAAAAAGATTTTCAAAAACCAATTTAAACTAGGCTTAATTATGTATTTGCTAAAAAAAGAAATGATGAATGTGGATAAATTAAACCATGTAAATATTCCAACAAATTCAGAATCCATTTTGCGTGTAAACAATCTGAATGTATATGCTGGTGAACATCATATTTTAAAAAATTTGAATGTGAAAATCCCTAAAAACAAGGTTACTGTTTTACTGGGGCCATCCGGCTGCGGAAAAACAACCCTGCTTAAATGTATGAACAGACTTACCGATATATATAAAGAACTAAGTGTTTCTGGCAGTATCCATATCGAAAATGATAACATCCTTAATACAACTAAAAATATACCTTCTATAAGACAGAAGATGGGATTGCTAGGTCAGCGTCCTTATCCTTTGCCTGTATCTATATACAAAAATGTAGCCTACGGTATAAAACTGAAAGGTGTAAGGGACAATAAACTGATTGATTACAATATTGAAAAACATCTTAAAGAAGTGGGTTTATGGGATGAAGTAAAAGACAGGTTGCATAGTTCCCCACAAAGTCTGTCGATAGGTCAACAACAACGACTATGCCTGGCTCGTGGATTAGCCGTAAAGCCAAGAATCATACTGGCAGATGAACCAACATCAGCTCTTGACCCAATTTCTAGTAAAATAATTGAAAACCTTTTCAGAGATTTAAAAAAACACTACACAATAGTTTTGGTAACGCATGTATTAAGGCAAGCAGTTAGAATTGCTGATAATGTTGTTTTTATGTCGAATGGAGAAATTATTGAACAAGGCACTCCTGATAAACTATTTAAAAATCCTCAATCCTCTCAATTACAAGAGTATTTGGTTGATGGAAACTAAAATTTAAGGAATTAATTAAAACAAAAATCACAATGAAAAAAATAAAACTAACATTTATAAGTATTGCTGTATTATTTACAATTGAAATTTCTGCTCAATCCGGTAAGCTACAAATAGGTGCAGAATTTCGTCCTCGTTTATTAATTGATAATGGTTATGGAACACCACAGTTAAAAGGAGAAAGTACGCCTTTATATGTTACACAGCGAACTCGATTAAACGCTGGATTTCAGCAGGATAAAGTAGAAAGTTATATCTCTTTGCAAGATGTAAGATTATGGGGCGAGGATAACAATTATAAAAGCAGCGGTGTTTATGGCAACACCGAAAGTTTGAGTTTACACCAAGGTTGGGTAAAACTTAACTTAAACAAAATGCTTTCTTTAAAAATAGGAAGACAATTATTTGCGTACGATGACCAACGAATTGTATCTGCAAGAAATTGGAATGATTATCAGGTTACTTATGACGCCTTGCTTGCAGAGTTCAAAACCTCAAAACACCGTCTGCATATAGGTTTGTCATATAATGCTGAAAGTAAAAGCAACATTTTGTTTCCTGAAACAAAGTTTAAATCGTTTGATTTTATCCACTACCAATACAAAATTGAAAAACTAACCCTTTCAGGTATTGCAGTTGTCACAGAAAACACAGTTAGTGATAGCACAGAAAACTTCATTTTAAGAGGGACATATGGAACAAATCTAAACTACAAGAATAAGAAGTTTAATTCTCATATATCTGCTTATTATCAGCATAATTTAAATGATGAGGGAGGAAAAGTATCATCAATTTGCCTTTCGGCTTTTATATATTATGATTTAGTACAAAAATTGAATCTGGGAATAGGTCTGGATTACCTATCAGGCAATGATGAAACATCATCGTCAACAGTGGACAATAAGTTTGACATACTTTATGGTCGTCGTCACGGATGGTATGGGTATATGGATTACTTCAGTACAACTCCAGAACAGGGATTGCAAGACTATATGGCAAAACTAACGTATAATCCATCCGATAAATTAGATATTCAGTTGCACTATCATTATTTCTTGCTTTCTAGTAATAAGTATGATGAAACAAACCCTGTAGAAAAAATAAATAAAAATTTAGGACATGAAATTGATTTGAAACTAAAGTGGGAATTACAAAAGTCTGTAAATCTGGAATGCGGATATTCAATATACAGTATGACCAACACTTTAAAGCAGCTAAAAAAAGTAATGGGACAAGAACTAAAAACACCACAATATTGCTATGTTGCAATAACTGTTAAACCATCGGTTCTGTTTGATTTACCAGATAAAACTACCGTTAATTAAAGTTTTGTGAAAAATATTGTGAATACGTTCAAAAACGTACATATACGTTTTTGAACGTATTATTTTTTTACGGTTTTGTATGTACTAAAATCATAATGATGGGAACTACCTTTGTTACAAAAATATAATATGATTACTCCTTTTATAATTCCTTTTATTATAGCAATGTTTCTGGCAATTAACATGGGGGGAAGTGGAACTGCTCCAGCCTTTTCAGCAGCCTATGGTGCCAGAGTTTTACGAAGAGGTCTTATACCCGGCTTATTTGGAGTTGCTGTTTTTATTGGAGCAATTGTGGGTGGTAAGGAGACAGCAAAAACAATAGGAAAGGGTATATTAAATCCGGAAATGATGACCTTTGTTGTTGTATCTATTATTTTATTTTCGGTTTCCATATCTCTATTAATAGCAAATATTTTAGGCATACCTCAATCAACAAGCCAGGCAACCGTTTTATCAGTTGTAGCTCCTGCTGTATATTTTAATTCACTCAATACTCATAAGCTTTTTTACGAAATTCTTCCAACATGGCTAATCATGCCAATTGCTTCATTTGTTATTTCATTTTTAATAGGTAAGTATATCTATAAACCTATACGAAAAAGAGGTTATACAATGTCAAAGCAATTGAATGAAAGTCATATCCTAAAAGGATTAATTATCGCTATGTCGTTATATGTTGCTTTTTCCATTGGTACAAATAATGTAGCTAATGCTGTCGGCCCATTAGCTAATCTTTCATTCAACACTCTTAGTATTAGTGAAAGTGACTATGTTTATATTTTAATACTCTCAACATTAATAATAGCACCTTGCTTCGGAATAGGAAGCTCATTATTTGGTTATAAAGTGGTTAAGAATACAGGGAAAGAAATTGTATTGTTTGGCAAAATAGAGGCTGTTATTATATCCTTTATTTCTGCCTCCCTTTTGCTTATTGCATCACTTATTAAAGGGATTCCAACTTCTTTGGTTCAATTAAATGTTGCTGCAATAATTGGAATTGGAACAGCAAAGCTTGGTTTCAGAAATATTTTTAGAAAAACAGAAGTGAATAAGTTTTTTATAATGTGGCTTATTGCTCCTTTAATAGCGTTTGGTATATCTTTTCTTTTGACTTACATATTTTTTCAGTTTGACTTTGTAAGTCACATAACGTCAATATCAAAATAATCTATCTATATTGAACATCAAAATTAGGGCAACAAATAAAAAAATATAAAAGTTATCAACAGGTTTTCTATTATTTTTTAGGTGTTTTGTTTACCCTTTTGTATGGCAATTTGTATTTCCCATAAATTTCAAATAAACAACCATATATAATTGTATTTAAGCTAATTGGAAGATTATCATTTCACCTTTTCACGGTTGATTTTATGAGTAGTGGCAGATTGCGTGGCACTTTCCTGTCAAACCACTACGCAGTTTGACCGGGCTACAAACCTTGATATTTACCACATCGCCTGCCATTACTTATACAAAATGTGCCTGTTGCACAAATCGTTTTTTATACAATTATATGCGTTAATATAGATTCTATTCATAAAATAGAAAGTTGTATTCTCATTTTAGTTGCTCTTGTTATAATTCGTAAAAATGTACCATATGAGTCTAAAAAGGCTAATAATAGAGCATATTTGGTCAATATATTAGCTTTTGGAGTCATTGCCTGAGACTCAATCTTACTTATGCTATATTTTAATAGTTTTTTCAAGTTGTAGGCACAAGCAGCCATATGAACAACCTTATTTGCTTGTTTTAGTCCCAACGTATTAATCTTCCGTAATCCAAGAAATTGGGTTAAAGTACCCCAAGCTGGCTCTACGGTGGCTTGCCGTTTGCCTTTCATTCGTTTGCCAAACCAGCTATTTACACGTTTGTTGTTTCTATGATATTCATCCAAATAAGCAGTTATAGCAATCTTTTTTTCAAACGATTTGCCAATGCAAGCCTTCTTCTGAGGACAGTTTTTACAGTCGCTTCGCTTGGTGTAATAATGATTTTGTAATGAATCGTTGCTGTATTTTTGTTTTTTGAACACTACTTTAATTCCCTGTGGACAGATCCAATAATTCTGATCTTTTACAAAGGTAAATCCTTCGGGTCCTCCTTTAAAAGTACCGTGCTTAGGGATGTAACTTACCAGTTTTTGGTCTTCTAAAAAGTGATAGTTTTCGCCACTGCTATAGCCGGCATCTGCCAAAATAGTTGTCCATAATAATCCGGATCTTGTCAGTCTATTTTTTGTCCGTTCAACAATGTCCTGTAAGTTTTTACTGTCAACTCTATCTGCATGGTAGGCTTGAACGTCGCTTATTATATTGTGTGAAGTATCTACCGTAATGTTTCCGTGATAGTTTAACTTTCGAGCTTTTCCAGGCTTTACGCTGATACGTGCATCGGGATCCGTAGGACTGTAATGTGTTTTGTTGCTGGTGTATTTTGATCGTTTGGATTTAGCTCCTTGACGAGTGGTTTGCTCGGTGGACCATTTCTTTTGGCGAGCAGCTATCTCATTGAGTTCATCTTTAGTGGCAGATACTTTTCTTTGAGAAGATTGAGCTTTATCCTTCTTTGCTTTTCTCACCGGTTGCTGATCTCCATGGGAGATGGCTCTTATTTTTGATAAATGTTCTTCCAGTTCTTCTTCCGGTACTTTTAACTCCAGACTATCCATGCTTGCATTGGCTTTGATAGGGGCGGCATCAGTAGCCTGAGTATGTCCGCTCACCAGACCACTGTCAACACACAATTTAAATATCTGAGTAAATACCTTTTCGAAAATATCCTCTGGAAACAACTGACGGGTGCGGCTGACAGTGCTGTGCCAAGGCAAGGGCTCGTCAATATCATATCCCAAAAAATACAATATATCCAGACGCATTGAACAATGTTCAATTAATTTACGATCGCTAATAATATTCTCTAAATAGCCCACAATACATAACTTAAAAAAGACACGTGGATCGATACTTTTTTGACCGCAATTACCATAATAAGATTCGGTTTCTTTTAGCAGAAAATCCAGATTCAATACTGACTTTAATCGGCGGTAGAAGTTATGCTCTGGAACAACTTGACTGAGCTGAAAACTAACAAATAGCTTTTCCTGATATTCTTTATTGCCTTGCATGCCTTAAGTTAATAATTTTTGGCTATTTGCTAGTTGTGCAACAGTTACAAATGTTATGGGCTGGGTTTTAATCAATTTTCTTGTTTTCAAAGTCTTATTCCAAAATTCTCATATGTAAATGTTCCACTTCCGTGTTTTAATTTTCCTTTCTCGTACAATTTGGAAAAAGCTTTATCCATATCTTTTATAATCGACAATGGTACATTTAAATCGTGATGTGCAGGTAAAATTTTCTTTACAGTCAATGGCAATAATTTTTTAATTGAATTCATATAAGCAATTGGGTCTGTTGATGGAAAATCCGCAAACAATACATCCATATAAATCAAATCTCCTGTGTATAAATAGCCTTTATCTTTTTCAAAAAAGCACATATGTCCTGGTGAATGTCCAGGAGTGTGTAAAACTTGTATTGTTCGTCCTCCCAATTCAATTGTATCGTTATCTTTTAGTATTCTTGTCGGAACTCCTTTAAAAAGGTCGTAATCGTTAACATTAAAATCTTTTGGAAAATCGCACGGTTCTTCTATCAAAAAGTTTCTAACTTGTTCTATTGCCAATGGAAATCCTCCATTTATCCATTCTGTTTCTGCTTCGTGCACATAAAAGTCAGGGAAATATTTATGTCCACCAAAATGGTCGTAGTGCACGTGTGTCGTAACGACTGTAACAGGTTTATCTGTTAGTATTTGTACTTGTTCCAGAATATTTTCAACTCCAAGTCCCGTATCAATTAGCAAACATTTTTCTGTCCCATTTAGCACATAGCAATGTGTTTCTTCCCAATGTTTGTACTCACTTATTATTGATGTGTTCTCGTCAATTTTTTCAATTGTAAACCAATTATCTTTCTTACTATTTGTCATTTATATAAATTCGATTTCTTTATCGTTAAAATTTTCTATTTTATAGTCGGCTATTTCAAAGTCACATTCTCTATTTCCATTGGTAAAAGCAACAACTTTCATTCTTGCATTTTTTGCTGCCAACATACCTGAATAAGAATCTTCAATTACAATACAGTTTTCAGGTTTAATCCCTAACTTTTTTGCAGCTTTAAAATATATTGCAGGGTCAGGCTTACCTTTTATTTCAAACTCCGCGGATGAAATGGAATCAAATAAATGAAAAACATTTAATTTTTCTAAAACCACAGGAATGATTTTATCTGGTGAATTTGTTGCTAATCCAATTTTATATTTTTTTGTTTTAAGTTTTTCAATAAATGGTTTTACTCCTTTAATTTGACAATTTTCAGTTTTAATCAATTCTATAACTCTTGAAATAACCATTTCTTCTACAGTCCTTAATTCTATGTTTTTCCAAGGATATTTATCATACCAAAACTTAGTAACCTCTGAAGTTGTCATTGATTCCGTTAGTTTAGAGTATTCATTAGTGACTTTTACTCCTAAAGATGTAAATACCTCATTCTCTGCTTGCTTCCAAAATCTTTCCGAGTCAATTAAGACTCCATCCATATCAAATATAATCGCTTTATTCATTCTCTTTTAATTACCTGTAAAAGTATCAAAGCCCGTCAGTTAACCTTGCCCATAACGGTGGCGGTCGAGTAGGCAAAGGGAATTGCACCCTAAGCCTCTCACAGAACCGTACGTGATAGTCTCCCATCATACGGCTCTTGTTATACAATCTGCTACAAGTTAATGGGAATATCTCAATTGCCAATGGTAAAACAAGTAAGGATATTGTTTCCTTACCCTATCCAACCATGCATAGGCTTTATTGAGGCTATACCTATAGCGTTTATACCGTTTTCGCGCCCAGCGTACCAATCGGCACCACAAGAGGTAGAATACCTTTGAAAGCTCATGTCCTCTGAATTTACCATAATAGTTTATCCAACCCCGAATAAGTGGATTCAACTTTTGGGCTATACCTACTATACTTTTGAAACTCATGTTTATAATATCAAGTTCCTCCAGTTTGTCGGCTAGTTTCTTACGTGATTTTATACTTATTGCACAATCAAAACCCAAGAACAGTTTCCCTGTCCTCTTGGATTTGGTCGTACGAGGTTGAAACGAGAAACCAAGAAAATCAAATTTTACAGTTCTGTACTTGCCTTTACGCTTATAGTCTCGACAATACACCAACTTTGTTTTCTCGGGGTGTAATTCCAATCCGCAGTCGTTCATTCTTTGATGCAGTTGACTTAACACCCATTCCGCTTGGGCTTGGCTTTTGCAGTGAATTATGGCATCATCGGCATAACGCACATATTTTACCCCAGAAGCTTTTAGTTCTAGCCATTTATCGAACGTGTAATGAAGAAACAGATTTGCTAGCAACGGGCTTATCACACCTCCTTGCGGAGTGCCTTTACCCTGTCGCTCCATTAGATTTCCGTCTTTCTGTTGCACAGGCATTTCTAACCACCTTTTGATATACATGCACGCCCAATGTTCCGGAACGTGCCTTTGTACTGCTACCATGAGTTTTTCGTGGCTAATGTTGTCAAAGAATCCCTTAATATCCAAATCGATCACCCAATCATACTTCCAACAGTTCTCCCTGACATCAGTCAATGCCTGATGGGCACTTTTGTTAGGTCGATAACCATAAGAGTGTTCGCTGAATAGCTTTTCGAATCTTGGCTCAAAATAATCTTTTACAGCCATTTGACCTACTCTATCTGCGATGGTTGGCACTCCCAATTTGCGAATTCCTCCATCATCTTTCGATATCTCCACCTCTTTGACTGGTGGTGGAAAATAGCTGCCTGATGCCATTCGATTCCAAAGTTTGTACAGGTGCTTACTTCGGTTGGCATCGAACTCGTCCATACTAACCTCGTCAACTCCCTCACTCCCTTTGTTGGCCTTTACCTTTTTATAAGCCTCCCAGATCATTTGGCGACTTATCGGTATTGATTTTGTTTCATTCCATAAATTCATCCTCTTCCGAGTTGGTAAATGTTATGATACTGTATAACCTGACCCCTTGGCTCCATTCCCATTACAGGTACTTCATCGCTACTACTGGTCAGTCCGTCTCTGCATACCACTTCGCTTTTCGGCCTCTAGCTTGATTCTATTGTACCTTTCGCTTGGCATTGATATGCAGTTTCCCAAGTTCCTTAACCAAGCCTGTATAAAGTTCATGCCGCCTGAATGACGCCAGCCGTGCAGCCAGTAATCAGGTTTCCGCTACACTTATCACCGCATTCATACCTCTACGGCTTTTGACTGAGTATGGCACGTTCTCGACACCTCTTCAGCGGTTTACTTACGTTCATCTCCTTTATACCTACCTGCAAACCCTCATGGAGTAAGCTTTTCCTAAACGCTCAATACCATGGCTCTTTACCACAGCACCTTTAGGTGGTTTGATGCCCTCTCCTGCAAGACGACACCGATGGGCCAACCGTACAACTGGTTTCCATCATCTCAATTAAAGCATGCAGTACTGTTTAACGCCGATGTACTGCGTCTTGGCACACGTATGAAACGTTGCGCACTTCGAAGCACAAATCTATCAGCCCGCTAAACCGTTGATTAAATATTGTTTCTTTCAAATATAACACTTTACGCGCTATGTTTTATAACGCGTGTTGCCAGTAGTTTTTTATACATACCTCTCAATTAATTCATATCGCGAATCAGACAAACCATCTATTTCATCGGAAAATACAATTTCATTTTCATCTATGGAAACTATATAACCTTTTATCCATTCGATTTCTTCAAAACCAAAACCATATCTTAAAAGCCAAATTTCTACATCATCATTGGTGCCATATTTAATATAATTTCTTAGTATCAATGCTCTATTATCACCTGTTTTATCATGATAAATTTTAAATGCAGCTGATAATGGGTCTGATAAGGACAGTGAAATAACTTTATCTAAATAATCGTAGGTGTCATAAACTAAAATATCATAGTCAAAATGAATTATTGATGTATTTCTTCTGAAAATACCAGCAGTTGTGGCACCCGAATCAGGAAGCGATGTTGCAATCGTTGAATGTCTAATGGTTATTTTCTCCCTTAGTGTTGCAGCCTCGGATGGTAATATTTCTTGTCTCCGCAATCTAGTTTGAATATTTCGCTGAGCATCTTTATTTGTCAAGAATGCATGACGTAAGGAAACAATTTCTTTAAATGATTTACCCTGAATCTTCCACAACAAAATAGGAATAGATACACTTAAAACACTTGCTTCTCCTTTTGTTAGAGCATTTTTTCTTAAATGACTGATATAAATTTGTTTGAATGAATTCTTGATTGCACTTCTTGTATCATTCTCAATTTCATAGTATGCTTTCCCAGTAATCGGTTTTTCGTCAATTAAAAAATTATCTAAAATAAGCTGAATGTGGTCATTGATTTCGGCTTCTGACAATCTCACTACTTGACTTTGTGTCAGGTGTAAATCATTATCAAATGTATCATTCTGGATTGCTTCTGAAACATCTCTTAAGTCTTCATCCAAATCAGCTATACTAGAGTCAAGCATTGATGATTCGGATAAATTTGTTGTTTCTTGCATACGAAGACAAAACCTACCTACATTTCTTGATTTGATTATTACATATCCATAATCAAATGAGTTAAGCTCAGGAGTGCTTCGACCAGCTCTACCAATTAGATTTTTCAAATCAAGGTTTTTAATATTTTCATTACCCTGAAATCTAAAATTATCAATCCAAACGATATCAAAAGGCATGTTTATTCCTTGAGTCAAGGTAGATGTGGCAAAACAAATTTTTGCATGACCTTGGTTTACAAATTTTTCAATTAAAAGTCTTGCAAATAAAGGCATTGAACCATGATGAACAACAATCCCTTTTTCCATCATGTCAATCATGTGAGAATGTTTGTCTCCAAGAGCTGTAGAGGCTCCGATAAAACTTCTTAGTTCATCAATAATCAGAATTGACTCTTCTTCATCTAGTTTAGGACATAGTTCTATATACTTAGCGTAATCTGTAATATATGTACCATCATAGATTTTATTCTTTGAGATGTAAATAAGTAATGTTCCGTTGTTAATTAAAACATCCTCAACTAAGTCATAATTAACATCTACAAACTCTCTGTTTTTATCATCTATAAAAGGAGAAAAATAATGGAAACCTTTATTACTTTCAGATATGTAGATTTTCCCTACAGAACTTTGGTTGTATCGTGCATAAGCAGAGTCGTTTTCAAATCCATGTTTTAGAAGTTGAGCTTGTGGATTTTCAACAAATGGATGCGTGAATACTTTTTTTGCGTTTGGAATTAACCTATCAACTCTTCGCACAAAAGAGTCAAACCGCATACCTCTGATACGTTCTTCTGATATTTGAGCTTCATCAAATAGAAATAACCCAATATTTAAATCACCAATTTTACTAAATAAGTCTTCACCTCTTTCGGGAGTAATTATATAGATTCTTCTTGTTGTATTGTATATGTTGACATTTTCAATAAACTGCAAAACTAAAACTGAGGTGTCATCTTTAAGCATGTCTTTTACCCTAAAGATGTATTCCGAAATTAAAGCTCTTGAAGGTACTACTATTATAATATCTTCTTCTGTATTTAAAATCAACTCTCTAAACAAGTATGATTTGCCTGAACTCGTTGGTGCAGAAAATGAAAAATATCTCTTATCACTAATTTTTCGGAATGCACTCGCTTGTATTGGTGTAAATCTATGACCTGTGTCTTCCTCAATTGCATCTGCATAAATTGAATAAACTTCCTCAATTAAACTTTGAGGTGTGGTAGTTTTATAAAACAAACCTATTAAATGCATTAGCTTTCCTTCGTACAAAGAAAAAACTTGTGGATGATATTTTTTAATGAATGAAAGTCTTTCAAAATCATGAGTATTAACTGGACCATAAATATGTATATTATCCAAAATTTCTTGAATAACATCCTCAACTTCTACTCCTTCAATATATTTTAGAATATTCATACCTCCACTCCAATTATGTATAGTTCAGGAAAACCTAGCAACTCCTCAAAACCTTTCGAATTCAATGCTGTATCAAATATTCTATCATATTGTTGTCCATTTACAGAAAAAGCAGCTACGTATGCCTTGTGTCCCTTTATTGCATTTCCAACAGCCTCTTTGGAGCAAAAATGCTTTAAGTCTGTTAGCTCCATCTTATCCTTATTCTTTGCAATAAAACCTACTATCTGATTTATTGCATCCGTATGAGGATTTGAAGAGCTACTATATTTTGCCTCCCCAAACGACAGTAATTTGCTTTCACTTTCTGTGTGGAAATCAAATCCAGGATTACCTGTTTTCTTCTCTTTCCATATTTCTGCAAGGGGCAATTTAATATGTTTGAAATTATCACAGAGAGAATCTCTAGCAGATTCAGAAACTAAGTATTCACCAAATTCTTCTGTTACTACATTGTCAACTTTCTCGAATATTTCAGTTACAAGCTTAGTAATTGTTTTTTCGGCTCTAGCTTCATATGATATTTGTTCAATAATATCTAATCCCGATATCCAACTTTTATCTGATATCGTTTTTATTAATTCTTTCGCTCTTTCCTCAATATCATCAATCCTCACATGAATTTTATAGACACTTCCTTTGGCTATTTTGCCATATTTACTCATGTCTATATTTTCAATATTTATAATTTCCATAATCTATGTAGTGAGGTCTCTTAAAATTACTGGCAACGTTGGCTGGATGAAGTCGTGGCGCATTAGTCGTGGTGTCGTGTCACCCGATAGGGGGACTAAGACGGTAGACTAAAGTGTCAGGACGAGCA
>NZ_JAGUCO010000079.1 GCF_018271995.1 Carboxylicivirga linearis | reverse complement strand
TGTTGATATTACAATGGTGGAATCCGTTTGCATGGTGGCTACGGAAATTAATAGCCCAAAACCATGAATTCTGTGTTGACAAAGCCATGATGCAAGTTTCGGAAGAGCCCAAACAATATCAATATTCGCTAATGCACTATCTGCCCGGTAGTAAAAGTCTGAATTTGGTTAACAATTTCAGTCAAAGTCTAATTAAAAAGCGAATAATCATGATGAATAATAAAACCGACCGAAGACTTCTTTCAAAAATGAAGAGTCTTCTGGTAATGATATTGACATTTACAGCATTGGTGGCTTTTACCAATCCTGATAAAGTAAAGAAACAAACAAAAGAAAACAAGGTAGTAGAAAATATAAAGTCTACCGATGATTTAAGAAAGTTTGTAGCTCAAAACATGAGATATCCTTTAGATGCTCGTGATAAAAATTTTACTGGAGATGTAATGGTTAATATGCCTATCAGTAAAAAAGGAAAGGCTGGAAAACCAGAAATAGGTCCTGCAAAAGGAAGCAACGTAGTTAATCCGGGTGAAGTGGTTGTAGTTGCTTATGCTCCTGAAAATGGTGGCTCTGGAGGTGATACTTCAACTTCGTTGACTGCATTGGAGAATGAAGTGAAAAGAGTAATGACTAAAATGCCAACAATAGATGATGTGAATCTTTTAGGTAAAACACTAGAGTTAAAAGTGAAATTTGTTTTACAAGAGAAAGAGACCAGTGGTTCTAAATCAACAGCACAGGAAGACGTGGTTGTAGTTGGTTATGGAAAAATGGCTGATAATTCGCTTAAAATTTCAACAGGTAAAGCATCGGGTGGTAATCCAATATTTGTTTTGAATGGGAAAGAAATCAGTAAAGAAGAGTTTGGTGCTATCGAAAAAGATAAAATAGAATCGGTTTCGGTTCTAAAAGATGAATCAGCAAAAGAACTATATGGTGATAAAGCTAAGAATGGAGTGATTGTGGTGTCAACAAAAGATAGTGAGGTTGAAGATCTTTCCGTTCTAAATTTTATTGAAGATGCAGCTGTTTTTGGGCAAAAGAAACCATTGTTTATTGTGGATGGAAAAGAGTATAGAGGTAAAGTTGATGAGGATAATATCGATTCGATAAAAGTATTGAAAGGTTCACATGCAATTGACCAGTATGGAGAAAGAGCCAAAGATGGTGTCATTGTAATCTATACAAAGAAATAACCATTTTTCTTTTTTGATCTAATATCCTTAACGAATTAATGAATAAATAGTTGTAATGGCATATTTAATAGAGTGGCAGATAAAAGCTGCAATCATTGTAGCATTGATGGTTATTATTTATGCACTTTTCTTATCGAAAGATGCAATGTTTACCCGTAACCGTATATGGTTATTAAGTGCGCTTTTTATGCCGTGGATCGTGCCTGTGCTTGCCATGCCTGCTAGCATTCGCTCTATTCTATTTGCTGAAAGAACAGCTGTTGAATTGTCAGACATGTCGATACCTTTTACTGATCAGACTTCAGTTGCTACTCAAAATACTTATGTATGGCAGTGGTCGTACCTTTTAGTAGGTGTTTATTTATTGGTAAGTTTAGTATTTGTGGTGCGTTTGGTATGGGGGTATATCTATCTTCTAAAGTTGAAAGGCAAAAGTAAAAAGTTAAAAGTAAAAGGACTGAATCTATATCTGTTGGAAGATAGAGAGATTAATCCCTTCTCGTTCTTTCAGTCGGTGTTTGTTCCTCAAAAAGTGATGGAGCAAGCTGACAGAGACCATATTTTAAATCACGAACAAACTCATTGCCGTCAGTGGCATTCTATTGACATTACCCTGGCTGAATGGATGTTGATATTACAATGGTGGAATCCGTTTGCATGGTGGCTACGGAAATTAATAGCCCAAAACCATGAATTCTGTGTTGACAAAGCCAT
>NZ_JAGUCO010000078.1 GCF_018271995.1 Carboxylicivirga linearis | reverse complement strand
CAGACGTCAATACAAAATCCTTCAATCTGGATCGATATTTTTTAAGCAGATATTGCGAATCAATTACAGCCTTATCTTTCATTGAAAAAACCATCCGGTTATTGTTTTCAGAATTCTGAAACAGCAGATAATCACTCCTGAATAATGATGATTTCAATTCTGACGTAGTATAAAAGCGATACTCTTTATTCAAAGCTTTTAACAGACTTTCTATTTTAGATTTATGTATTTGAATGATACCATCTTCTAATTCTGTTAATTCACTTTTAAGGGTAAAATCGGGTTGGACTTTTAAATCAGATAGAGGAACCGGATGCCTCTGTGTTTCCTCGTTTTGATCAATCACAAAAACACTTTGTCCTCTTTCACTATTTCTTAGCTCAATATTAAAACCTTTCAAGGCATCAATATACTGTTGCTTACCGCTAATATTCGATTCATTTAAAAGCATAAAAGTCTTCTGGATACGATGGTATAAATGCGCAGTTGAATCATCCGGCAAGCGCAGTTCATTCTTTTTAATACCGGTGACATGATTCAGCTTATAGGATTCCTCAAGGTTATTGATAAAAGCATTTACTCGTCTCTTCTCATTGTTATCTTTAATCTTTTTAAAGCTATGTGCATCAATTCTTGTGGACACCAGATGAAAATGCTCCCTGTCTATATCCTTGTGATGATATACAAAATAAGGCTGCTCTCCATATCCCATTTGTTTCATAAAACGATCCATCTCCTTTTTCAGGTCATTCACGCTCATCCTTTTCATATCCTCCGGTCCGGGATTAAAGGATAGATGAAAACACTTGTTTTTTGTTCTTTTATTTGAAGCTTCAATCTTCCTAAGTGTATCCAACCGGAACTCTTTCGGATTTGAAAACGGATCATTGGAATTGGTATTCCTGTGATGAAAGAAAGACGCTTTCCCTTTCTCCACTTTCATTTCATTATACAACAAAGCAGCTTCCGTATTCACCGACTGATGCATCACAATGACCATATTTAATTACTTAAGATCCATCAATATCAAATGTTTTGATAGCACAGCATGACATTCCTTTAAAACATCCAGACAGGAACGTATCACTTCCATATCCTCTCTTTTCAGCATATAGGTGTTATAAGCATTGAGTTTATGTGCTACCTGATTCAGGTTGGTACCCAGTTTAACCAAATCGTAATCCAGGGTTCTGAAGAGTGTATAAAACTCATCGCTTACATCTATATGTTTGGACAGACGTTTTCGAAAAATTCTCTCACGTACAAATTCACTTAAAGAACAATATCGCTCTTTCTTAAATTGCTGCTCTAATCTTGATTTTTCCTGTTTGGTAATTCTCACGACCAGCATTGTTATCAAAGCATCCTCTTCACTTGTTTTAGGTCTCATTTCTTTGATTTATTCTCTCATATTTTTCACAGCCTCGCAGAGCAAGAAATTCGTTTTTGTATTACAAAAACACATCTTGCATCTATTTTTAAGCAGGTACAATTCCATTTATTTTTTGAGATAAAAAAAGGAAAAGTCAACGTGCAACTCTTCCTTTTCTTCCGCTGAAAGCTGAACCCGGTTCAACCTACTTTGATCCCTTTACCCTTTTTTACCGTTTCGGTATTTTCTTCTTTTACCTGTTGCTTTTTTGCCTGTTTAAAATCAGAAAATGCAATGGTTCGACCGGCAGGATCCACCTGAAGAGTGGCTGAGAATTTCTTATCGTTTTTTCCAGTCATGCCTTGCAGGTTAACTTTGCCACCGTTCATCAGAGTCTGCTTTTGTTCGTCACTAAGGCTCACACCTTTTATTTTATCCGAAAGATTAATATTCTTCTGTTTCAGAGGTATGATTTCATTGGTTTTAGAATCAACCCCTATAAAGTATTTATCCTTCTTACCTGACAGATCCTGCAACTCAATCACCTTACCCATATT
>NZ_JAGUCO010000077.1 GCF_018271995.1 Carboxylicivirga linearis | reverse complement strand
AATTTTAATTATTGATTCACAATTATTTATTGAAGCTTGATGCTTCCTAAATCTTCTTTATTGGTGGTTTTCTTGGGGGATGATTTCCGTTTTGCCGGAGTGCTGTCTTTCTTGCGGAACATGAGATAAGCTCCTGTACCAACAAGTGCTGCAACACCTAAACCAATACCGACTTTTGCACCTTTGCTCAGTTTCTTTTTGCCTGTTGCAGTTGGGTTCGTTGTAGTCGTTTGTGGAGTGTAGTTCCCGGATTTCATTATGGGTTGGGGAGTGTAACTGCCGGACTGTGGCATAATACTATTTGATGGAGGCATCACGTTGTTTGTCGGTGGAGCATAAGCCTCGGTTGTTGGGGCTGCCTGATTGGTAAATTGAGATACCGCTTCTGTTGCAGGAGCTGTTTTTTTGAATTTACCTTTAACCTTAGTAAAGATGTTTTTGATAGGCTTTAACCAGCTTCCGATTTTTGCCAATACACCACTTGCTGCGGTTACTGAGGCTGCGGTAGCAACTGCACCCATATTGCCCAATTCTGCCAATTCGCCAATGGCTTCCAATCCTCTCAAATCAGCAAGTAACCCGTCAATACCTTTTAGGGAGAAGTCGGAACTCTTTTGTTTCGCACCTTTCAGGATGGCTTTTCTAAGGTTGGATTCTTTACCCTGTAAACCTTTAAATAGCTTACGAACCTTGCCATGTGTCTTTTTTAGTTTGGCATGTTTTGCCGGGTCGATGTTGTATTTGCTTGCAAGGTCATCAGGTAAATAGGCATATTGCAACTTCTTAGCGATACCAAACATGTTTAAGCGTAAGGCTGCCAACAATCCGCCTCTGATTGCTATTGATAGAGGATTAAACCTTACGATTGCCTTAACTACTTTCTTGGCTACTTTGCCAATCTTCTTACCGACACGTTTTATTGCCTTGAAGAATCGCCCTCTACGTCTTTTTCTTCTTCCCAATCCGTCCATTTCATCGTCCAACTCATCCAATTCAGCCAATCCCTGAATGGCTTCTGAATCGTATTTAATCAGACCTTTTTCGGCAAGCTTTTCTTCAATATCAGATAGCTTATCCAATACGGCATCTCGCTGTGGAGTATTCCAAAACTTGATAGCCTGGTCCAACATGGAAATGAATTGGTCAGGGTTTTGGACGTGAGCCATTTTGTCCTTGTTATCCCTGTTCTTTAAAAGATAATTCCGGGTTCGGACTAAGTAATTATAGGTGGCATCTTCTGCATCACCTAAACCATTTATGGCATCGTCAAAGTCAACTCCTGAAACAATGGCAATAAGGTCTTCATGGTTGGCTTGTGCCTGAACACCACCAGCTAAATCAATGCCTGATAAAACAGATATTGGTAACCCTAAAGCACTTGTGCCTGTTATGCCGTCAACACCTCGAAGCCCTGCCAATTGAAGTGGTGACATATCAAAATCAGAACGTTCAAAGCTGTATGGCTTTTGGTAATCGAACTTTGAGAGAACAGGGTCAATAACGATTTCATCTTCGGAATCACCAACAGCAGGAACAATAACATAGATATGCTGAAAGTTCTTTTTACCGTCATATTTGGTAATGCGGAGCTTGAAGGGAATACCTAAACACTTTAAAAGCGAACCCACAAAAATGCTGTAATCATCACAGTCAATTCCTGCATCTGATTTGCCTTTCTGTTTGAACTTGATTTGTCCGTCTAGCCAAGAACGTGATGGAGTCCGGAGCTGTTCCGTTCCGTCATCGTCTTTATGGTACTGCAAATAGTTGTACGAAAAGTTGAAGATGTTTCGGCAAGTCTCTTTGAGTGAATCACCTTGCAGCATACTTGCCAGTTCTTCGACTTCCCGGAAATGTGTGCCGATAATATCAATACAACTTTCAACGGTTTCAATTACGTTGCCGTTTTTTATAAATGTGTCCTGTCCGTTTGCCTTTTTTATAAGGTGGTTGAA
>NZ_JAGUCO010000076.1 GCF_018271995.1 Carboxylicivirga linearis | reverse complement strand
TTCAACCACCTTATAAAAAAGGCAAACGGACAGGACACATTTATAAAAAACGGCAACGTAATTGAAACCGTTGAAAGTTGTATTGATATTATCGGTACACATTTCCGGGAAGTCGAGGAACTGGCAAGTAACCTTCAAGGTGGTTCACTCAAAGAGTCTTGCCGAAACATCTTCAACTTTTCGTACAACTATTTGCAGTACCATAAAGATGATGACGGAACGGAACAACTCCGAACTCCATCACGTTCCTGGTTAGACGGACAAATCAAGTTCAAACAAAAAGGCAAATCAGATGCAGGGATTGACTGTGATGATTACAGCATTTTTGTGGGTTCGCTTTTAAAGTGTTTAGGTATTCCGTTCAAGCTCCGCATTACCAAGTATGACGGTAAAAAGAACTTTCAGCATATCTATGTGATTGTTCCTGCTATTGGCGATTCCGAAGATGAAATCGTTATCGACCCTGTTCTCTCAAAGTTTGATTACCAAAAACCATACAGTTTTGAACGGTCTGATTTTGATATGTCTCCTTTACAGTTGGCAGGGCTTAGAGGAATTGACGGTATTACAGGTACAAGTGCTTTAGGCTTGCCAATATCGGTTTTGTCAGGTATTGATTTAGCTGGCGGTATTCAGGCACAAGCCAACCATGAAGACCTTATTGCCATTGTTTCAGGTGTTGACTTTGACGATGCCATAAGCGGCTTGGGTGATGCAGAAGATGCTACCTACAACTATTTAGTCCGTACCCGGAATTATCTTTTAAAGAACAGGGATAACAAGGACAAGATGGCTCACGTCCAAAACCCTGACCAATTCATATCCATGTTGGACCAGGCAATCAAGTTTTGGAATACTCCACAGCGAGATGCCGTATTGGACAAGCTATCAGATATTGAAGAAAAGCTTGCCGAAAAAGGTCTGATTAAATACGATTCAGAAGCCATCCAAGGATTGGCTGAATTGGATGAGTTGGACGATGAAATGGACGGCTTGGGAAGAAGAAAAAGACGCAGAGGTCGATTCTTCAAAGCAATTAAACGTGTCGGCAAGAAGATTGGCAAAGTAGCCAAGAAAGTAGTTAAAGCAATTGTAAGGTTTAATCCTCTATCAATTGCAATCAGAGGCGGATTATTGGCAGCCTTGCGTTTAAACATGTTCGGTATAGCTAAGAAGCTACAATATGCCTATTTACCAGATGAGCTTGCAAGCAAATACAACATAGACCCTGCTAAACATGCCAAACTGAAAAAGACACATGGCAAGGTTCGTAAACTGTTTAAGGGTTTACAGGGTAAAGAATCCAACCTTAGAAAAGCCATCCTGAAAGGTGCAAAACAAAAGAGTTCTGACTTTTCCCTTAAAGGCATTGACGGTTTACTTGCTGATTTGAGAGGCTTGGAAGCCATTGGTGAATTGGCAGAATTGGGCAATATGGGTGCAGTTGCCACAGCAGCATCAGTAACCGCAGCAAGTGGTGTATTGGCAAAAATCGGAAGCTGGTTAAAGCCTATCAAAAACATCTTTACAAAGGTTAAAAGTAAATTCAAAAAAGCAGCTCCTGCAACGGAAGCAGTATCTCAATTTAACAATCAGGCAGCTCCAACAACAGAAGCTTATGCTCCACCAACAAACAGCGTGATGCCTCCATCCAATAGTATCATGCCACAGTCCGGCAGTTACACTCCCCAACCCATAATGAAATCTGGGAACTACACACCACAATCGACTACAACAAACCCTACTGCATCAGGCAAAAAGAAACTGAGCAAAGGTGCAAAAGTCGGTATTGGTTTAGGTGTTGCAGCTCTTATTGGAACAGGAGCTTATCTCATGTTCCGCAAGAAAGACAGCACTCCGGCAAAGCGGAAATCATCCCCTAAGAAAACAAGCAATAAAGAAGATTTAGGAAGCATCAAGCTTCAATAAATAATTGTGAATCAATAATTAAAATTTAGAAAACATGGCAGTTAAAAAATCAACGTCA
>NZ_JAGUCO010000075.1 GCF_018271995.1 Carboxylicivirga linearis | reverse complement strand
GTTGCCTTTGAGGTGAGAGATGCATTGGGCATGCCACAAAACTTTAACGGATTGGTAGTTGATGAGAATGACCAAATTGTAACAGCTGCTAAAACCATGTGGCGGGGAAAAGGCGTTTTTAATTTTACTCCTCAGAGAGGCAAGCAATACTTTATAAAAGAACTGGGGCAAAATGACACCTTACAATACTATTCATTGCCCAATGCCTTATCAGAAGGTTTGGCCATGACGGTTGTAGATCAAAGCAAGGAAAACCCATTGACCATTACCATTTCAAAGTCTGGATTGATTGCTGATACTACTTTGTTTTTGCTGGCAACTCAAAATGGTATGGCTAAAGATGCTCTTATAATAAATATGTCGGGAAGAGAGATATTAACTACAGAGATGGATAAAACAAAATTCAGCAGTGGTATTGTTCAACTCACTCTATTCGATCAAAACCAAATGGCACGTGCAGAACGATTGGTTTTTATCAAAAAAGAGGATGCTTTAAATATCGCCATAAAAGAAGATAAATTACCCGAAGGAAGTCGTGATTCTGTTTTACTAACCATGTTGGTTACCAGTCAGGACGGTGATCCTGTTGAAGGAAATTTCTCTATTGCAGTTACCGATGTTATAAGAGTGCCTGATAAAGCTTATAACTCAGCTAATATCAATCAATACCTGTCATTCTATTCCGATATACCTAATTTAAAAGTGCTTGAACCTGTTCTGTTTGAAGATTCAGGAGAAGGCAATTTTAAATCCGAATTGCTAATGCTTACTAATGGTTGGCGAAGATATTCATGGGAAGAAGTCTTAGCTGATAGTTTGACTATACCGAACTATTTAGAGGAGCCCGGTATATACGTAAAAGGTAAAATTACATCGCTCTTTGGTAAAGACAAAGTGCCTAAAAATGCTGAAGTAACTATGATTGCAGGTAACGTTTTTAATAGTTACAATGATAAGTTGGATGAAAATGGAGAATTTACTTTTATCATGCGAGACTTCTATGATAGTAAAAAAGTAGCGGTCCAGACTAAAAATAAAAAGGGTAAAAAAAAGGACTTTGAAATAGATATTAAGACCAATTATCAGTCCGATACGATTGATCAGTTTGATTATCTATCACATGCATTCAGGCCGGATCTACCAACTGATAATTTAATCATTCAGGATATTCAAATATCGAAGGCTATTTTGCAGAAAGAATTAAGCAGAGCAATTGTGGAAGATACTTTTATGGTTACAACTGATGTTTCCATTAAAGAGGTAGATGTTAGTGCAGAAGGTAAGAAATTGGCCAAAGCAAAAATGAATGAAAAGTATGGAGTTTCTAATTCTTCTATTGGCGAAATAAAGGTGAAAGAATTGATGGAAGAAAAATCATGGTACGAAGGTCTTTTTTCACTCTTATATGAAGCTTACCCTGATTTACGAATTAGCACAGGCCTGTTTGATATATCTAAATATAGATCTGGTAGATCAGCATTAAAGCATGGTGTCGAGGGTGGTTTATCAAATGTAAATATAAATAGTGAATTTTATGATTCTCGAGAAATTACTTTTCAGTTGATAGGAAAACAAAGACATCGTTTTTTTGTATTTGTGGACGGTCAAATGATTGCTGCTTCAAATACAAGGGGAACTATAAGAAAAGCATATGGAAACTATATTTTAGATGATTTATTGGCTTTAGATCCCAATGAGGTACAGTCAATAGATCTAATATTTCCCGATTCAGAAGTAGCTAAAACCCGTTTAACCGATGAAGCCAGGTATTATAATGGTGGAGATGAAATTGATCGAACGGTTCCAGGAGGGAGTAATCCGTTTATATATCAATCAGAGATTATTTCAACACCGGTTGCAGTTTTGTCTATTTATACCAAAGCCGGTGGAGGATTATATAGTACTACAGCCTATAAAGGAATTTCAAATGTTACGATTCAGGGGTATAAAAGAACCAAAGAATTTTATCACTACGATTATTCAACAGCTTTTAAGGATAGTGTACA
>NZ_JAGUCO010000074.1 GCF_018271995.1 Carboxylicivirga linearis | reverse complement strand
CAGACGTCAATACAAAATCCTTCAATCTGGATCGATATTTTTTAAGCAGATATTGCGAATCAATTACAGCCTTATCTTTCATTGAAAAAACCATCAGGTTATTGTTTTCAGAATTCTGATACAGCACACAATCATTCCTGAATAATGCTGATTTGAGTTCTGACTTCGTATAAAATCGATACTCTTTATTTAAAGCTTTTAACAGACTTTCTATTTCAGATTTATGTCTTTGAACAATTGCATCTTCTAATTCTTTTAATTCGCTGTTTTCGGCAAAATCAGGTTGCACTTTTAAATCAGATAGAGGAACCGGATGCCGATGTGTTTCCCTGTTTTGATCAATCACAAAAACATTTTGTCCTCTTGTGCTATTCCTTAGCTCGATATTAAAACCTTTCAGGACATCAATATACTGTTGCTTACCACTAATATTCGATTCATTTAAAAGCATAAAAGTCTTCTGGATACCATCGTATAAATGCGGAGTTTTATCATCCGGCAGCGATACCATACTCTTACTCACATGAGAAGTATGGTTGAGATTATAGGATTCTTCCAGGTTATTAACAAAAGCATTCACCCGCCTTTTTTCATTGTTATCTTTAATCTTTTTAAAGCTATGCGCATCAATTCTTGTTGTCACCAGATGAAAATGCTCCCTGTCTATATCCTTGTGATGATATACAAAATAAGGCTGCTCTCCATATCCCATTTGTTTCATAAATCGATCCATCTCCTTTTTCAGGTCATTCACACTCATCCTTTTCATATCCTCCGGTCCTGGATTAAAGGATAGATGAAAACACTTGTGTTTGGTTCTTTTATTTGATGCTTCAATCTTCCGAAGTGTATCCAATCGAAACTCTATCGGGCTTAAAAACGGATCAATGGAATTAGTATTCTTGTGATGAAAGAAAGACGCCTTCCCTTTCTCCACTTTCAATTCATTATACAACAAAGCAGCTTCCGTATTCACCGACTGATGCATCACAATGACCATGTCTAATTATTTAAGATCCATCAATATCAAATGCTTTGACAGCACAGCATGACATTCCTTTAAAATATCCAGACAGGAACATATCACTTCCATATCCGCTCTTTTCAGCATATAGGTGTTATAAGCGTTGAGTTTATGAGCTACCTGATTCAGGTTGGTACCCAGTTTAACCAAATCATAATCCAGCATTCTGAAGAGTGTATAAAACTCATCGCTTACATCTATATGTTTGGACAGACGTTTTCGAAAAATCCTTTCTCTGATAAAGTCACTTAAACAACTAATCTTTTCTTTGGAGAACATTTCCTGCAATTTTTGTCTTTCAGCTATTGTCAGATACACCTTTAACTGCACTGTTCTCTTCTTATCATCATCTATTTTGGGTCTCATAATATTTCATTTCTATCCAATAAATCCACCACCCCTCGGAGAGCAAGACAAAGGTTTTTCAGGTACTGAAAAACACATCTTGCCTTTGTTTTTAAGCAGTCACAATTCCATTTATTTTTTGAGATAAAAAAAGGAAAAGTCAACCTGCAACTCTTCCTTTTCTTCCGCTGAAAGCTGAACATGGTTCAACCTACTTTGATCCCTTTACCCTTTTTTACCGTTTCGGTATTTTCCTCTTTCACCTGTTGTTTTTTTGCCTGTTTAAAATCAGAAAATGCTATGGTTCGACCGGCAGGATCCACCTGAAGAGTGGCTGAGAATTTCTTATCGTTTTTTCCTGTCATGCCCTGCAGATTAACCTTCCCTCCGTTCATCAGAGTCTGCTTTTGTTCTTCACTCAGGCCCACTCCTTTTATTTTATCCGAAAGATTGATATTCTTCTGTTTCAGAGGAATGATTTCATTGGTTTTGGAATCAACCCCTATAAAGTATTTATCTTTCTTACCTGACAGATCCTGTAATTCAATCACCTTACCCATATTACGATCATTGATCAGGGCTGTCTTTTCTTCATTGGTAAAGGTATGCCCCATAAACTGATCGGGAATATACATCCG
>NZ_JAGUCO010000073.1 GCF_018271995.1 Carboxylicivirga linearis | reverse complement strand
AATTTTAATTATTGATTCACAATTATTTATTGAAGCTTGATGCTTCCTAAATCTTCTTTATTGGTGGTTTTCTTGGGGGATGATTTCCGTTTTGCAGGAGTGCTGTCTTTTTTGCGGAACATGAGATAAGCTCCTGTACCAACGAGAGCTGCAACACCTAAACCAATGCCGACTTTTGCGCCCTTGCTCAGTTTCTTTTTGCCTGTTGCAGTAGGATTCGTTGTAGTCGATTGTGGAGTGTAGTTCCCGGATTTCATTATGGGTTGGGGAGTGTAATTGCCGGACTGTGGCATAATACTATTGGATGGAGGCATCACGCTGTTTGTTGGTGGAGCATAAGCCTCGGTTGTTGGAGCTGCCTGATTGGTAAATTGAGATACTGTTTCTGTTGCAGGAGCTGCTTTTTTGAATTTATCTTTAACCTTGGTAAAGATGTTTTTAATGGGCTTTAACCAGCTTCCGATTTTTGCCAACACACCACTAGCTGCGGTTACAGAGGCTGCTGTGGCAACTGCACCCATATTGCCCAATTCTGCCAATTCGCCAATGGCTTCCAAGCCTCTCAAATCAGCAAGTAATCCGTCAATTCCTTTAAGTGAGAAGTCGGAACTCTTTTGTTTTGCCCCTTTCAGGATGGCTTTTCTAAGGTTCTTTTCTCTCCCTTGTAAACCAGTAAACAGTTTCTTGACTTTGCGGTGAGTTTTTTTGAGTTTGGCTAGTTTTGTTGAGTCAATTTTGTATTTGCTGGCAAGGTTATCTGGCAAATATGCATATTGTAGCTTTTTAGCGATACCAAACATGTTTAAGCGAAGAGCTGCCAATAAACCATTTCGGATAGCAATTGATAAGGGATTAAAGCGGATAATGGCTTTAACTACTTTTTTAGCCACCTTTCCGACTTTCTTAGCAGCTTTTTTTACACCTTTTCCAATCTTTTTCCCAATTCTTTTCAATGATTTAAAGAAACCACCAAGACCTCTTTGACCTTCAAGCCCATCAATTTCTTCATCATAATCATCCAATTCTGATAAACCATCAATAGCATCCGAATCATATTTTATTAAGCCTTTAGCTGATAACTGATTTTCAATTTGAGCTAATTTCTCAAGAACTTTATCTCGCTGTGGAGTATTCCAAAACTTGATAGCCTGGTCCAACATTGAAATGAATTGGTCAGGGTTTTGGACGTGAGCCATCTTGTCCTTGTTATCCCGATTCTTTAACAAATAATTCCGGGTTCGGATTAGATAGTTGTAGGTAGCATCTTCTGCATCACCTAAGCCGTTTATGGCATCGTCAAAGTCAACACCTGAAACAATGGCAATAAGGTCTTCATGGTTGGCTTGTGCCTGAACACCGCCAGCTAAATCAATACCTGATAAAACCGATATGGGTAATCCTAAAGCACTTGTACCTGTTAAGCCATCAATGCCTCTAAGTCCTGCCAATTGTAGCGGAGACATATCAAAATCAGACCGTTCAAAACTGTATGGCTTTTGGTAATCGAACTTTGAAAGAACAGGGTCAATAACGATTTCATCTTCGGAATCACCAACGGCAGGAACAATCACATAGATATGCTGAAAATTCTTTTTACCATCATACTTGGTAATGCGGAGTTTGAACGGAATGCCCAAACACTTTAAAATCGAACCCACAAAAATGCTGTAATCATCACAGTCAATCCCTGCATCTGATTTGCTTTTTTGTTTGAACTTGATTTGTCCGTCTAACCAGGAGCGAGATGGAGTACGGAGCTGTTCAGTTCCGTCATCGTCTTTATGGTACTGCAAATAATTGTATGAAAAGTTGAAGATATTACGACAAGATTCTTTTAGTGAATCACCTTGTAGCACACTTGCCAGTTCTTCGACTTCCCGAAAGTGCGTGCCGATAATATCAATACAACTTTCAACGGTTTCAATGGCGTTACCGTTTTTTATAAATGTGTCCTGTCCGTTTGCCTTTTTTATAAGGTGGTTGAAACGTTTACCGTTTTGGGTGTTTCGTGGGCCGGATACAATGCC
>NZ_JAGUCO010000072.1 GCF_018271995.1 Carboxylicivirga linearis | reverse complement strand
TCGTGGTGTCGTGTCACCCGATAGGGGGACTAAGACGGTAGACTAAAGTGTCAGGACGAGCCGACCGAGCCATGCTTTATTTCCAGCGTGTTAGCCCTTGTTGTTTTATTAATAATCTAAAAATGTTGCAACACGAATAATGTCTGCATAATTGTCAAGTCGACTTATTTCTGAAATAAATTCAGATTCCGTCATTAATTTCAAATTCGTAATGGGATACAGATGCTTGGTCTTAGAAATAATTTTTCTTTTTAATTCATCCAATGAAATCTGAATACCACTATTTGTCGTACTGAAAATAACTTGTAACCTTGATTGTCCAAAAAATTTAAATAAAGGCCCTGTCTTACTTAAAATTTTATGGGTAATTATTTTGATATAATACCCATTGCTGTCAATTAAGATTCTTTTGTAATGCTTGTCAAGATCATTTTCATTAATATGATGAATTGCATCTTTTTCTTCTTCTAAAATCTCTACAAATCCTTTTTCCCCATTGAAAACCCAATCTGTAAGTTCGATCAATGGATATTTTATTTCACTAGTCAATTATTTTCAATATTTATGAAATGAACGTTTGGTTATTCAATAAGGGCTAACGGTTGCTGGATGAAGTCGTGGCGCGTTAGTCGTGGTGTCGTGTCACCCGATAGGGGGACTAAGACGGTAGACTAAGGTGTCAGGACGAGGCGGACGAGCCATGCTTTATTTCCAGCGTGTTGGGTGTTGTGCTTTTCTGTTTATTTATTTGTTCCAATATAGTTTTAAAACAGTATAAAAATTGATTTTTTGATCCAATTCGATTAAAGATCCGAAATGAGTCGTCTTTCAAAACTACTGTAATTGAGTCTGGTTTAGAATAAGTATTGTATCCAGAGTTGCCTATGAATACAAAGTCGTCGATAACTATTGATTTTAGAACTGATTTAAATATATCTGTATAACTATCACTAAACTCAATTTTCTTTATGTCTGAATATTTAAAAGTCTCTTTGCTATTAAAAATTGGCAAAACACTTTTACCATTGAGTTCAAATCTGTCCTTAAATATTTGAATACTCCTGTCTTTTATAAATAAACTCATTAAGATTAAATATAATCCGACTAATATTACCAATGCATTAATCCATATAACAGTAATGATTGTCGCTATTCCAAAAAGAATTAAAACTATTCTTAGAATTACCTTAGTCGTATTATTTTCTTTGTATTCTTTAATCATGATTTTAAATTATTGAGAGAACGGAATAGTTAATTTACGTGCATTTTAGCATTACACCCAACGATTAGTATATGGCAAGTAAGGCAATACAAGGCACTTGCCTATCAATTTGCACTTAGCCGAAGCTTTTGTTTTGGTTGTTAATTTAATCATTTCTTATAGCCGAAGCAAAAGCTTCGGCGGTGCTCATTAATTGCTCAATACATTGCAAAACACTATTCGCCTTATTTGCTATATACCTTGTTGTAGCCAGTTGTTTAATGCCTTTTTTCTCAATTCAAATGGTTTTCTTCTATTCAGCGAGTATTGAGAATTTGGGTCTTTCCCTTCCAACTCTTCTTGTTCTTCGTGCCACTTTTTATTATTATCAAAAAAATCAACGGCCTCTTCCCATTTGTCCTGAAGAATATAGAAATCAATTATTTTCTCAAAATGTTTAATCGGGTATTCTTTCAAAGTTTCAATTGCGCTATCAAAGGAAGTATAATTATCAAAGAATTTAAATGCGGCATTTTCAACATTATCTTTTACCTTATCCATCAATTTTGCGTTGTCATATTTTACTAAATCATACCAACCCAAATTATAATATTCTTTGTCCCATCCTTTTATATAATTAACTCTGGTTCCATCAACTGCATTACCCCAATTCTTGTCAAGTTGATAGTAATCAGTTTCCCATTTTCTGTATTTAGGTGAAAATGAATTAATGAATATGTCAAATTCAACACTGATATTACTCTCATTATATTTCCGTCCATACCAACTAATATGGAAATCAAAAAAGTCATTTTTCTTCTTAAATTCTCTTTTTGACTTGAGGTATTTAAATCCTTTTGGCTCTAAAACGGGAAATACAAAGTCAATAAACAGTTTGTCAATTCTTTCTCCAGGTTTTAAGTCCGAATACAAGTGAGTCGGTTTGTTATTGAATATGTTTAATTTCATTAATTATCTATTTACGGACTGCGTCTCTCTTTCTTTCAATTGGCTACAACGTTGGCTGGATGAAGTCGTGGCGCATTAGTCGTGGTGTCGTGTCACCCGATAGGGGGACTAAGACGGTAGACTAAAGTGTCAGGACGAGCA
>NZ_JAGUCO010000071.1 GCF_018271995.1 Carboxylicivirga linearis | reverse complement strand
GCTAGGTTGGCTCGTCCTGACGCCTTTGTCTAGCGTCCTGTCATCGCTACCGCGTGACACGACACCACGACCAATTCGCCACGACTTCATCCAGCAAACGTTGGCGGTAATTTTAGAAAAAACCTAACATATTGAGACTATCACAATCCATAATATTAATCATCTTAATTGTTCTATCATCTTGCAGGACTTCTAAGACTGTGACGTCTTATGAAAAAGTAAAAAACGGTAAAGACTTAGATAATGTATCTCTGATTTCATTGAACGACTTTGCTAACCTGTGGTGTTATAACAGAAGAATTCAAAAGATTGACCTCAATACACGTGAAATATATAAAGACAATCAATTCACTTATTTTGGTAACCCAAAGTTAGGTGCAACTAAATTGAAATGGACCTTTTTCAAAGTTTGTACAGATACGCTTGTAGAACGTTTCCCAAATTATGAGGAGTTTTATGGTTCAGAATTATATGACTTTATGTGGTCGGAAGTTATCCCAAAAGAAGATATCGAACTGTGGAATTATAATCGAACAATTCATCAAAATGAATTAAGACCAAATTGCCCAAATAAAAAAAATAGAGCAATACATAAATATACGCTTTCGGACACAAAAGTAATCTTGACAATGACTTGGGAAATCGAATGCGAAGAACTTAAAACTCTAAAAAATAAATTATACAAAGCAAGTTATGACTTAATTTCAAAGCAATTTGAAAAATTATAGAATAAAAAACTACCGCCAACAATGGCTAATAAAGCATAAGTGAGTCGACTGGTTTCGGTTGGTTCATAGCTTCGGCGAGCAGCGCCAAATCGTTGATTTGGCTTTTGATAAGAAAAGATAAAAACAAATACAACGCTTTGGCTCCGTGAAATTTGGAAGTGGGTACGGTTAATATTCACTTACGCTTCATAGCCGTGTCCGTTACGCCCTATTGTAAAACTCAGTGCATAAGAATCATTAACAAATAAAAACAGACGTGAATGAATTCTCAAAAGTCGGACGGACGGAGAAAACCAGCATATAAAATTGAAATTAATACATCAACAGGACAACCAGCAGGACTCGCAAAAACTCGAAAAATAATACAGACTGAATTAGACAAAGAAATCCAGTTTAATAAGCTTTGTTCGAAAATCAAATTAGAGGACTTCAGACAAAAACGTTCTGAAAAACAAAATTTAGATCGTAGAGCAAAACGAATAAAATAGATTTGATATATAAGAGCGAGACCAGCTCAATAAACACGGACTAACTTGTATATTCGGACAATAATTTGATCGAATAATTACAAGGAACCTAAGTGGGAGAATTATGTCTAATTGGGAAATTAAACTAACTTGAAACAAAAAAACAACAGGGCGTAACACGCTGGAATAAAGCATGGCTCGTTCGCCTCGTCCTGACACGGTAGTCTACTGTCTTAGTCCCCCTAGAGGGTGACACGACACCACGACTAACGCGCCACGACTTCATCCAGCAAACGTTAGCGGGCATAATCAAATGAAGAAACTAACATCAATAATATTTGCAATTGTAATATTAAAATCAATTTGTTTAGCTCAAGGAATTGATTCAACCGATTTAGACTTTGGAACAGATTCATTGTATAATCTTCAGTTAGAATTGAAAGCTAAACAAGGAAATAAATCTGACTGTGAATTTGCAATCATAAATGCAAATAAGGATTTTAAGAACAATTCTTTCAGCTTACACTCTCCAGCTTTCTTTGGAGACTGCAGTTATTGTGCTGTATTAAATCAGGACTATAATATAGACTGGTTATTTGAGAATGACTTGTTTTCTAATGAATACTATCGTTGTTACGACTCAATTATGATTATAAACTTGATTCAAAAGCATGGATATGACATATTTGAAGCAACTCGAATAAAAGTTGATAGGCTTGAAAGTACTGATAATTGGATTTCAAATGCTGAATTTATTGGAGGACAAAATGAATTACTAAAGTTTATTACGACTAGACTCTCAATCGACTCTATTGATATGACTTACGGAATAAATACAAAACTTTACATTATCCTTGAAATTGACACGACAGGAAAAGCTATTAATCCAATAATTAAAAAAGGGATTGGAGAAAACACAGACAAAAGAGTCATTGAAATTATAAATGAAATGCCTTATTGGAAACCTGCATATCTGTATGGAAACCCAATAAGACAGCAATATATAATTCCAATAAACATAGATTATCAATAAATTACGACCCGCTAACACGCTGGAAATAAAGCATGGCTCGGTCGGCTCGTCCTGACACTTTAGTCTACCGTCTTAGTCCCCCTATCGGGTGACACGACACCACGA
>NZ_JAGUCO010000070.1 GCF_018271995.1 Carboxylicivirga linearis | reverse complement strand
ACACATATCCCCATTTACACCGATAAAGAAGTGGTAAAGCTCCTGGTTAATAATCGGGATGGTTTTGAAATGGTATCGGGCAATATGAGGGCTTCGGTTGAAGAAAGCAAGATGCCTAAACTTCTTAATCTGCTTGGTGAGCGGTTCAGTCTTTCAGTTAAAATTCCTCGCCATTACTACGATGAGTTTTTGGATAAAGGAACAAAGCGAAGCAATACAACCGATAGCCTTACCAATGAGGCGATGAAGATGTTTGAGCAAGACAAAAAGGAATTTCCCAAAAGACTGGCCAAACAAAAGCAATCCGCACCTAAAGGTAAAAAGGTAAGCATAGACACAGGAAAGCAATTGAAGCTTGTGAAGCTCCGTGCAAAGGCAATCCTGATTAAACAGAAACAGCTTCGGGCAGTTGCCGGGCTTGGTACTCATCCTAAAATCAAGACCATACTATGACGGAAACGGAGTTTTACAAAAAGTACAAAGCCATCCACAAGGATATTCGCACCATAGGAAAATCAAAGGCTTCCATTTTAGCCAATGGTTTTAAAGAGGGCGTTAATGTGAATGCTTTGCCCATCTATAAAGGTTTTGAACAAGCAACCGATATTATCGCCACACGATATAAACCGAGAAAAGGTGACTTCGTTTGGATTCTTCCCAAACAAGGATTCATTGAAGGTCGCAATGGCTACAAAACAAAGCAAGGTTACAAGCCCAATCCTAAAGATGGATTCTTCATTATCAGCGATAGTTGGTCTTTATACGAAAACTATTGCGCCAACTTAGCGACACCCAATGATGACCTTGGGAATATTGATACAGAAGTTGAAAAGGCTTTACAGGAGAAGCAAAAGAACCGGGAATTTAAAGATGCCGGAAAGCGTGTTCATGGTTCCAGGAAAGAACAAGCCATGTACAACAAGCTTATCAGCAGTAGCGATTTAAACAGCATCGAACAGGATGAAGCCACAGCAATTGAGCTGGTTAAGAAGGATAAGGTATTTCCAAAGGTTGACCCACAGGCAGAAAAAGAAAACGGTACGGATTCAGGTTGTGCCTTTCTGAAAGTAAAGGTTCGTCAGGCATTCCCGGCAAAGCCACATGCCAACACTAAAGAAGCCAGGGAGCAATATGTGAAAATGGCAGAGGCTTTTACAAGTGTTCTCAATGATGCTATTTCGATTACGGATTTACAACAACTCGATACCATTGCCAATAATGGTGAGATTGTGGGTAAGCATGATTTTGGAATGATATTCGGTAAGGCACTTCGCAATATTGTCTTTACCATTAAGGGCTATCGGACTACATCTGCGGTTAAGGAAACCTACATGAAAGCCCATCAATATTCGGGCATCACAAAAGAACAGGCAGCTCCACATGCTAAGAGGCTGAAAGAATACACCGATAAGCGGATAAAACGCCAACAGGATTGTATTGATTCTGCAAAGCAAATTCTTTCTCCTGCCGATATGAAACGCCACAAGCAAAACGACCTGACTTTTCAGGGAGGTATGTTGAGTAGCGTCCGAACTGTGGAGGACTATGTAAGGTATGTTACTCAGGTTTGCACACGGTTTATCAATGATGCAAAAAGAGAATACGATGAGCAAAAAGAACGATTCCCATACAAGGAATTTAAACAGGATTGGAGCTGGGCAGAAACAAAGAAAACAAGCAAATCAAAAAGCAGCAGCAAGCCTAAAATAGAAGCCGTACCGCTATCATATATCAAACGTACAGGCGGTTTATTAATTGAAGAAGCGGATGAAAATACGGTTATCAAGAAGCTTCATTTTAAATCGCTCACATTAGGAAACTACGTGAAGGATGATGAAGCCAGGGAACACATTCGCCACTTTGTTGCAGCCATCGTTGATTTATGCGAGGTGCTTGACATCAACCTATCCATAAACGAAGCCCTGGCTATTGCTTTTGGTGCATTCGGTCGTGGTGGTAAGGCAATGGCTACCTATTACCCAACACGGCAACTTATTAACCTAACCAAACGAAATGGTGACGGTTCGGTAGCCCATGAGTGGGGTCATTTCTTTGACCATTACCTGAATGGTTTGGAATTATCAACCAAACCGCTACGTTCAGAAAGCTATCTGAATACCATCATTGAAAGTTTAGGGTATAAAAAGAAGTATTTCATTGGTGGTAATTCATCGCCAACAAAAGATTGGTTCAAGGATATTTTAAAAACTTCAATTAAGAAGGTTGTGCCGACATTTCAGGAGAGGCAATCGGTGGTGCATACAAGTATCGTTTCGCTTATCCTAATGCTCCGCTTTGGCTATTATGCTATGGAAGATAAGGCGGTTAGCTACAATGATTTTGATGAGACTAAGAAGCGTAGAACCGACAGCTACCTGTATCACCACTCAAAACTTCAAGGTGCTTATTGGAAAGATATTGCAGAGATGTTTGCCCGAAGCTTTGAATGCTATGTGTACGACAAGCTAAAGGAAAAGGACCGGGTAAATAATTACTTAGTATCAGGTGGTATGTTTTCTCATCCTGTTTATCCGCAAGGTCAGGAACGCATTTACATCAACAAGTGCTTTGATAACCTGATTTATGCCATCAA
>NZ_JAGUCO010000006.1 GCF_018271995.1 Carboxylicivirga linearis | reverse complement strand
AACAACACCTTAAGAGTGGTTATTAACACCTTTAGATAGTCTAACAATACCTCCAGTCTGCTTGTCAACACCTTTTGTAAGTGTGATAATATCTTAAGAGTAGATAAAAACACCTTAAGACCATTCATCAACAAAAAAATATTATTAACTTATGTGGTTTTTCTCTTCTTTAACGCCATAATCAAATACTATTGAGCTATAGTTGTTAAGTACAAAGTTGTTTTATAAGATACACAGTTTGTAATCCAGACATAATAGTTCGATGTCTAAAGAAAAAAGGTTAAAGGAAAAGTAAGAAGTCGGAAGTTTATAATCCGAAGTCCGTAAAGTAGGTAAATATTTATAAGCTATAAATTACAAAAGTTAAACTATAAACATTTATCAGCGCATCAATTCTTTGAAGATTTGTAAATCATCTTCCGTCCTCGGTCTTCTAACTCTTAAACCGCATCAATATGCACGGTAGCTTCAATACCATGCTGCTCTTTTATCAGTTCTTCGTATTGAGTGCCAATATCATGGGCTTCATCCAGACTGATTGTTCCCGAAAGACGAATATGAAAAGTTAATTCGGTGTGATTACCATAATGATGGATAAGGAAGTTATGTGGCTGAACATCAAACTGGCTAACGTTTTGAGCTAACTCCATAATATCTGATTTTAAATCATCATCAATGGATTCGCCCAATAAATGACTGATATTATCTTTTAAAATAGTGTAGGTAGTATGAAACAATAGGAGGGATACACAAATACCCAATACACCATCAATCCACCAGAAATAATCGCCTAACAAAATACCAACCAATATAATGGCTGATGAAATAGCATCGGACCGATGATGCCATCCGTCGGCAATCATTGATCGCGATTTAGTTTTCTTACCGATGATAATAGAATACTGAGCCATTATTTCTTTTACAACAGCCGATATAATAGTAACTATCAGTGCCAATTTTCCAAACACTACCTCTTCATGACTACGCAGCTTAACAATGGATTCCATCAAAAAATTAAATCCGATAACAGCCAATAAAATACCCACCACCAACGAAGCAATAATCTCGGCACGTCCATGTCCGTATGGGTGTTCATCATCAGCTGGCTTGGCTGATATTTTCAATCCTACTAAAACAGCCACCGACGAAATACTGTCGCTTAAGGTATGCCAGGCGTCTGCAATAATGGCTACCGAACCACTTACCACGCCGGCCCAAAACTTAATAGCAAACAAGGCTACATTCAAAAAAATAGAACTATAGGTAGCAATAATGCCTGATTTATTTTCCATCGAATTGTGTTTTCTGATAGTAATTACAATTAGCTATTTCGATTGTTTAATCCTCAATAACGTAAAACAAGTCAGAAATTATACGATCGGTAATAAATTTCTTTTCGCGTCTTACACAACACCAGCCATCAATCATTTCGAGGTTATTTAATTGTATCTGTTTTTGAATTTCTTCTTCAGCAAAACGTTTCAATTCCTTATTACTTAAATCGTCAATAAAGGCATATTCAAAACCTTTAGCTGTTCGCAAGCCAAGCATTATTCGTTCGTTATAAATATCGAGAGGAGAGAGGATCTCATCTTCCCAAAAACAATCTCCTTTTTCTATTTTATTACTGTACCCCGCTAAACTTCTGATATTCCACCTACGTGCTTTTCCATCAAAAGAGTGAGCAGAAGGTCCTAATCCTAAGTAAGGTTCACCGGTCCAATAACTGCTATTATGCTTCGAATATAGTCCGGGCTTAGCAAAATTCGAAATTTCGTAGTTTTCAAAACCAGCAGCTTCCAGTTTCTTTACTAATATTTCAAACTGATCGGAACTTACTTCCTCAGGTATTTCTTTGAGTTTTCCTTTCTTCAATAATTCGTAGTAAGGCGTTCCTTTTTCAAAAGTTAAATGATAAGCTGATATATGCTGCACATCAGCCTCAATGGCCCAATCTATATTTTGCGTCCATTCATCCCAACTCATATAGGGCAAACCATATATTAAGTCGATACTTACATTATTTATTTCCGATTGTTTTAAAATATGAATTGCTTCATGGGCCTGATGCGAATTGTGTCTTCGGTTCATCTTACGCAAATGCTCATCATTAAAGCTTTGAATTCCCATACTCACCCTATTCACTCCCAATTGATGTAATCCTTTTATGTATTGTTCCGATACATCATCCGGATTAACTTCTACCGTGAGTTCTTCCAACTTTGATAAATCAAAACTAGTATTGAGTTCTTCAAAAATAATTTTCCATTCTTCAATAGTCAAAACCGAAGGAGTACCCCCACCAAAATAAAGTGTGGTGATAAAATTATTGTTAAAAAAGTCCTTTTGTTGAGAAATTTCTTTGCAGAATGATTTTATAAAACTAGTTTTCATGCGTTGATCTGTAGTTTTATAAAAATCGCAATATGAACACCTGGTGTAGCAAAATGGAATATGTGCGTAAATACCCGCCATCTCTATGATTGTTTCACGTGAAACATTGTAATTCAGTGTATTATTAACAGTTTATCAACACTTTTTAAACAATGATGTTATAGTTATTAACAATTAAAATATATAAATGTCAAGACTGATTAAATATCATAAAACATTAACCATAATGTTGGTTGTTACCTTCTTAAGTTTGATGAATACTTCCAATATTAAACCACGAGACATCTTTTCATTTCCCCATTTCGATAAAATTGTTCATTTCTTGATGTACTTCACCATGGCGTTTTTTCTAATGTTTGAATATTATCTACATCACAAACACAGAATAACGCATATCGTTCAGATTTTAATAATTCCTTTGTTCTGGGGGGCTGCCATGGAATTGGCTCAGTTAATACTTACCGAAAACCGGGCAGCCGAATGGTGGGATATGTTAGCTAATTCACTAGGTGTAATTGCAGCTTACTTTGTGGTTTACATCTTCCGTCGTAACAAGATAATCACTTACCTTATCTTATTCCCTTTCAACAAGAAACAACCTATAGCTTAATGTAATCGCCTTTTTCTTTCATGTTATTCATGATTTTCTCAATGCTTTCGTTGGCAAAAAACTCTTTCATCTGCTTACGAATGGCATGATACTGATCATGTACCGGACATGCTTTACCTTCAGAACTATTGCTCTTACACGATTGTAATCCTATTAAACAATTAGTGAAAACATCGTCGCCGTCAATAATGGCCACAATATCGTAAAGTGTAATTTCTTCAGGTGTACGACCTAATCCAAAACCACCATGCGGTCCTTTAGTACTCTTTAATAGTTTTTGTTTGGCTAAACTCTGAAGTATCTTACCTAAAAAAGGAGTAGGAATATCCAGTTCTTTTGAGATTTGTTTAATCCCAATCTTTTTTCCATCTTCCTCATTTACGGCAAGATAGATAACTGCCCTGATGGCGTATTTACAAGTGTTTGAAAGCATGATGATTTATTTGGATGCTAATTTAAATAAAATCATTAAAAAACCTTTAAGTCTTTTTATGCTTTCTATAGGCTTTGCTGAAACTTTTTGAGGTAAAATCAGATAATTCTTTCTTTTCGCCTACCAAACCGCTTTCAAAGGCATCTTTAAGTATTGTTTTTACACGTCCATTAACTGCATCCATATGTTTCCGGTCGGACAAAGCCAAATACAAGCCTTTATTAAGCATACTATTTTTCGATGACTTCTGTCGGTTGTATAACAGCAGTTGTGTTAGAGGTATATGAACCGGACAAATCTCTTCACATTTTCCGCATAGTGACGAAGCAAAGCTAAGATGATTAAAATCGGTAAAATCTTTAAAGTGAGGAGTTAAAACTGATCCAATGGGCCCACTGTAAGTAGCAGCATAGGTATAACCACCAATGTTTTTATAAACGGGACAGTAATTTAAACAGGCGCCGCATCTGATACATTTTAACGATTGACGAAGTTTAGGATCTCGATAAATATCTGAACGTTTATTATCTAATAGAAAAACAACCATTCGTTCTGGTCCGTCAACTTCATCAGCTCTTTTAGGGCCAAAGAACACATTACTGTAAACGGTCAACTGCTGTCCCGTGCCATGTGCTGCCAGTACTGGCCACATTTTAGATAAATCAGAAATAGAAGGAATTACTTTTTCAATACCAACAATTACTATATGTGTTTTGGGCATAGAAGCTGATAAGTAAGCATTTCCTTCATTTTCGGTAACAGCAATGGCGCCTTCTTTAGCACAAATAAAATTACCACCGGTAATACCAACATCAGCAGTTAAGAACTTTTTCCTAAGATATTGTCGCACAAAACCAGTCATTTCTTCAGCTGATAAATTAATATCAGTTCCAAAATGCTTATGAAATAACTCAGCTACATCAGATTTTGATTTGTGCATAGCCGGTGTTACAATATGATAAGGTTTTTCACCCGCTACCTGAACAATAAATTCACCTAAATCAGTTTCAACAGATTCAATTCCAAATTTTTCCAGATTGTCATTCAATTCAACTTCTTCCGAAACCATTGATTTACTTTTAACCAACATCCTGGTTTCTTCTTCTTTTAAAACCTCACTAACCTGCTGAATTAAAGAAGATGAATCTTCTGCCCAATAGACTTCTACACCATTCTTTTGAGCCTCTTCCTCATATTGAAGAAGTAAATCCGGAAGTTTGGAAATTACTTCATCCTTGATATCAGAAGTTATTTCTTTTGCCAACTCAAAATCAGAAAATCGTAGTTTTCCTGCCTGAACTGCAGCATCGTACTTCGAAATATTAAAGTTGATGGTTTTACGATGTTGTAAATCAGTAGCAACCTTTTTAGATTGCTGCTTGAATATTTTGGCTTGTTTTCTCAATATCAATTATTAATAAGACCTGCTAAATTTTAGTATTTTATAACTACACTCGACTGATTTAGAAGTAAAAAACTTTTCTATAAGGGAATTTTATCTATTCTTCTCTGATGTCTGCCACCTTCAAAATCAGTATTTAAAAACTTGTCAACAATATTAATAGCTTCTTCTTCGCTTACATATCTACCTGGAATTGAACATATATTAGCATCATTATGCGAACGTGCTAACTCTGAAATTTCAGAATTCCAACACAAAGCAGCTCTTATACCCTGATGTTTATTGGTAGTCATATTAATGCCGTTACCACTACCACAAACAGAAATACCTATTTCGTATTCTTTATTTTCAACAGCACTTGCCATTGGATGTGCAAAATCAGCATAATCAGAACTCTCTTCTGAATAAGTTCCAAAATCTTTCACCTTAATTCCTTTTTGGTTAAGGTAATTCTTAATAACTTCCTTGATATGAAATCCAGCATGATCGGCTGCTAAAGCAATTGATTTAAACATTGTTCCACTATTTTATTATACAAATATAACAATGCTTAACGGCATATTTTAAAAACTGTGGATAAACCCTCTAATAATTGTTTATAACTTGTGAATACCCGGTAGTTTCTTTTAAAAAAACACTCTTGCTTATTTAAACTATTTTTAGAATACAATGCTTTACTAATAGGTTGGGTGTTTAAAACAGATTTTTTTAAGGCTGAGTTTTTAACTCTCTAAAATGTCGTTTTACACAGTTTGAAAAAAAGAAATTATTAAATTTGAAGATTATTAACTATTTGTTGATAGAATTGAAAAGTCAATTATAATCAATAAATTACATCTGTTTGTAAATGTTAATAACTGGTTAATTATTGCTGTTCATTTGGTAAAAAGTTATTCTCAAAGTAATTTTCGATAAAATTGCTAACCAAATTAACAGACTATTATCATCACTATAGTTTATTTATTTTTCTATTAAAATATGAATATAAAGAGTAGTTGGTTGAAAAGTGGATTTGTGGACGAACCGGTTCCAACTAATGTAGATTTAATACAAGAAATCAATCGTCTTAAGAAAGAAAAGAATGCCATTATTATGGGGCATTTCTACCAAAAGGATGAATTACAGGATATTGCAGATTTTGTAGGTGATAGTTTAGCTTTAGCTCAACAGGCAGCCAAAACAGATGCTGATATTATAATTCTGGCTGGAGTTCACTTTATGGGAGAGACGGCTAAGATACTATCACCCGAAAAAACAGTGTTAGTACCCGATTTAAACGCCGGTTGTAGTTTAGCTGATAGTTGCCCTCCGGATGCATTCGAAGAGTTCGTAAAAGAGCACCCAGGGCATACTGTACTAACTTACGTAAATACTACTGCCAATATAAAAGCTTTATCTGATATAGTTGTTACCAGTACCAATGCTAAAAGCATTGTGGATAGTCTTCCTAAGGATGAAAAAGTTATATTTGGTCCTGATCGAAATTTAGGTAATTACTTAAATAGTATTACAGGTCGTGATATGGTTCTTTGGGATGGTGCCTGTCATGTTCATGAAAAATTCTCAGTTGAGAAAATTATCGATCTCAAGAAAGAATTTCCTGACGCATTAGTGCTAGCCCATCCCGAATGTAAAAAGCCTCTATTAATATTAGCGGATTATGTAGGAAGTACAGCTGCCTTATTAAAGTTTAGTATGAAATCAGATGCTAAACAATTTATTGTGGCTACTGAATCGGGTATTATTCACCAGATGAAAAAAGAAAGTCCGGATAAGGAATTTATACCTGCGCCAGCTAACGATTCAACATGTGCTTGCAATGATTGCGAATATATGAAGTTAAATACCATAGAAAAGTTGTATAATTGTTTAAAATATGAATGGCCAGCTATTGAAGTATCTGAAGATATAAGATTAGAGGCCGTTAAGCCTATTAATAGAATGTTGGATATTTCTGAAAAATTCGGCCTCTAGATAAAGCCTTAACCTAAATATGGAAAAACTTCAAAATCCTTTATCAGTACTGTTGGTTGAAGATAATGTACTCAACCAAAAACTCATATTTCTGAACTTATCAAAATATGGTTTTACAATTGATATTGCCAATAATGGTCAGGAAGCATTAGATAAGTTAGATGTTAATTCATACGACTTAATTTTAATGGATTTGATGATGCCCATTATGGATGGTTTAGAAACAACTGTGGCAATTCGCGATAAGGAGAAAGTTACAAAGGAACACATGCCAATAATTGGTTTAACAGCCAATACTTATGATGCCGACAGAGACAAATGTTTGGCACACGGAATGGATGAATATATGGCTAAACCTTTTGACTTACAAGAGTTTTTTACAAATCTAACTACTTTAGGAATAATACAATAGGTATACATGGATTTCGATATTAGAGGAAATGAGCATAGTGAGGTAGACATAGAGAAACAATTACGACCTCTAAGTTTCGATGATTTTAAAGGACAGGATAAGGTAGTAGAAAACCTGGAAATATTTGTTCAGGCTGCCAAAATGCGTGAAGAAGCATTAGATCATGTTTTACTACATGGACCTCCGGGTTTAGGTAAAACTACTTTATCAAATATCATAGCTAATCAATTAGGCGTTGGATTTAAACTTACCAGTGGTCCGGTATTGGATAAACCAGGTGATTTGGCGGGTATACTTACAAGTTTAGAAGAAAATGATGTCCTTTTTATTGATGAGATTCACCGTTTAAGCCCTGTTGTAGAGGAATACTTGTACAGTGCAATGGAGGATTTTAGAATTGACATTGTTATTGATAAAGGGCCGGGTGCACGAAGTATTCAAATCGATCTCAATCCATTTACTCTTATTGGTGCTACTACTCGTAGTGGTTTACTTACAGCACCTTTAAGAGCACGTTTTGGTATTAATTGCCATCTTGAATATTATAATCCTCAAACTTTAGCAGGTATTATTGAGCGATCAGCTGATATTTTACATGTAAGAATTCATGAAAATGCATGCGATGAAATATCCAGAAGAAGTCGTGGAACTCCGCGTATTGCAAATGCTTTACTTCGTAGAGTAAGAGATTTTGCACAAGTAAAAGGCGATGGTACCATTAACATCGAAATAAGTAAGGTAGCCTTAAATTCTTTAAATATCGATCAGCATGGTTTAGATATTATGGATCATAAAATACTGTTGACCATGATTGATAAATTTAATGGGGGTCCTGTTGGAGTTAATACTATTGCCACTGCAGTTGGTGAAGATGCCGGAACAATAGAAGAAGTTTATGAGCCCTTTTTAATTATGGAAGGATTTATCAATCGCACACCACGAGGTAGGTTGGTTACCGCTTTAGCCTACGAGCATCTGGGAAAAGAAACAAATTTTAATCAGGGATCATTATTCAGTTAGTAAGTGAGTAAATTAAAAAGTCTGGCAGGTGAAACTGTTATATACGGAGCAAGTACTATTGTAAGTCGCTTATTAGCCTGGCTGTTGATGCCTTTTTATATCCGAACTTTGGATCCGGAGTTATTCGGAGGTGTTACTAATATATATAGTTATATCGCTGTTATATTGGTAGTTCTTACATTTGGTTTAGAAACAGGATATTTTCGTTTTGTTACCAATGAAAATAAAAATGATTTACTGAAGACACTCACTTTATTTATTACAGTTCTGGCTGTTGTATTCGTGAGTTTAGTTTTTGTATTTATAAACCCGATTACAAGTACACTTGGTAATCAATATTTAACGTCTGATATTTTCAAATACGGTGCCATTATCGTTTCCATTGATGCAATTGTGAGTTTGCCATTTGCTGATTTACGATACCGAAACCAGAAAATGAGATATGCCAGTTTAAGGTTCTTTCAGGTATTATTGAATATCCTTTTAAATGTGTTTTTCCTCGTTTTCTTACCTTATCTAATCAAGAAGGATATTGAATGGGTGAATGGTATATTTGATTCAAATAATAGGCTTAAATACGTTTTTATAGCTAATATTCTTAGTTCAGGTTTCATAGGTATTTATTTCTTGCCTTCAATTTTGCGATCAAAAGGACATTTAATATTTACTACTCTAAAGCCTATTCTAAAATATTCTGCTCCAATTATGATTGTTGGGCTTTTTGGAATGCTTATTCAGAATATTGACAAAATTTTGATGATTAAGTTAATAGACGTAGCACCTATGAAGTCATTGGGTATTTATTCAGCTAATTTTAAAATTGGTGTTTTAATGATGCTGTTTATCCAATCTTACAGGCTTGCTTTTGAACCGTTTTTCTTTAAAGAGGGTAAAGAAAATGCGTCTAAAGATCTTTATGCAACCATTCTTAAATACTTTGTCATTTTTGGTATACTCATTTATGTTGGAGTTTTAAGCTTTATTGAAGTTATTAATTTGTTTCTGTTACCTGAATATTTCGAAGGAAATGTAATTATACCTTACGTATTACTAGGTCAGTTATTTTTTGGTATTTATTATTCATTATCGCTGTGGTATAAGTTAACTGATAATACAAAGTATGGTGCTTATATAAGTGGTTTTGGAGCCGTTACAGTAATTATAATGAATATTGTATTAGTTCCGCTTTATGGATATGTAGGTGCTGCTATTAGTTCATTTATATGTTTTTTTCTAATGATGGTTTTATCATATTTCCTTGGACAAAAATATTATCCAATAAATTACCCTATTCGAACAATTCTTCTTTATATGTTTTCAGGTGTATTATTGGTATACATTTCTGGTAAGTTACCTATTAACAACGATTTATTTTTATTAGGAACGAAAGCAGTTATATTTGTAGGCTATTTAGCCACTATTGTTTTGATTGAACGAAGAAATTTTATAAAAATATTACGATGAGTGTAGTTAAGATTGTAAATAAGGGAAAGCATACACTTCCACAATATAGTACCGAACATTCTTCAGGAATGGATTTAAGAGCTAACATTGATGAGTCTGTAACTTTAAAACCTTTACAAAGAGTTTTAATACCTACTGGTTTATTTATGCAGTTACCAGAAGGACATGAAGCGCAAATAAGACCGAGAAGTGGTTTAGCAGCTAAGCATGGAATTACAGTTTTAAATACTCCCGGAACAATTGATGCAGATTACCGTGGTGAAGTAAAAGTTATACTTGTAAATTTATCTGATACTGATTTTATCATTAATGACGGTGAAAGAATCTGTCAAATGGTTATAGCCGAATATACAAAGGTAAAATTAGAGGAAGTACAAGTGCTTGAAGAATCAATACGAGGAGCCGGAGGATTTGGTCATACAGGAACAAACTAAAATTATGAGTTTAAAAAATATTGTAGTTATTGCTACTCTTTTTGTTTTGGGCTCGTGTAAACTTTCTCAGGAAGTATTGCACAAAGAAACCAATCAAGAAGTAATAGAGAAGGTTATACTGGACGAAGCTGATCAACGTAAATTTGATTATTTCTTTTACGAGTCGGGTAGAGAAAAAATGAAAGGTAACTTACAAAAAGCTGCCATGTATCTAACCGAATGTTTAAAGATTGATCCGACTAGTAGTGCGTCTATGTACGAACTGGCTAATATATTAGTTGCCGGTAATGAATTAGTTAAAGCCCAGGGATTATTAGAAAGAGCTGTTCAGATTGAACCTGAAAATCATTGGTATAGTCTTTTACTCGCTGAACTTTATCAGAAAAATAATATGGGTGTAAAGGCCATTTCTATCTACGAAAAACTGGTTAATATAGATCCGGATAATGATGAGTATCTTTATGGCTTAGCTCAATTATATGCTAATAACGGCGAATTTGAAAAGTCTATTAAAACCTACGATCGGTTAGAGAAGAAAATTGGATTAAATGAAATTCTAATATTAGAAAAGGAGCATATCTATCTTGAACTTGGTAAGAATAAAAATGCATTAGCCGAAGTTCAAAAATTAATAGATAATAATCCTGAAGAAGCCAGATACTATGGTTACTTAGCTGATTATTATAAGTATATCAAGGAAATGGATAATGCCAAAAAGGCATATTATACTGTTTTAGAAAAGGATCCTGAAAATTCTTTAGCTTATTTTAGTTTGGGTGGTATTGCTAAATCAGAAAATGATAGTTTAGCCTTTATTGATTACTACTGTAAAGCTTTAAAACAAAAGGGTACCCCTTTTGAGGCAAAATTTCAACGTATTTTACCTCTTTTAATGGAAGGAAATGGTAATGTTAGTGATCATGCTTATTTAGAAGATTTCTTTAAAATTTTGATTGACACGCATCCATTTGAACCAAATGCTTATATCTATCTGGGTAATTACTACAAAGCTATTAATGATACCACCAAAGCTTTGCAATCCTATGAGGAAGCTTTAAGTATTCAATCTAAAAATGAACTAATCTGGCAAGAATATATTCTGCTCTTATTAAATACTGAAGATTACGATTTGGTATTTAAGAAATCAAATGAAGCAATTGATAATTTTCCAGAAAACTCTTTCTTCTATTTAATTGGAGCATCTGCTGCTATGCAGGAAGAAAATAATACAACTGCCTTACAGCTCCTTGAAAAAGGGTATGAATATGTTGGTCAGAACAAGGCTTTAGAAGCTCAATTTTTGGCTACTATGGGAGATGTTTACTATTCTCTAAAGCAAGTTGAAAAAAGCTTTGCTGTATACGAGGAATCTTTAAAAATAGACGAGTTAAATATTGTTGTTCTTAACAATTATAGCTACTATCTTACTTTAGAAAATAAAGACCTGGCAAAAGCTGAAAAAATGAGTAGTAAATGTATCGAATTGGAAGCTGGTAATGCTACCTATTTAGATACATATGCCTGGGTATTATTTAAACGTGAACGCTATTTTGAAGCCAAATATATTATTGAAAGGGCTATGGATAATGGTGGAGATGAAAGTGATGTTATTGTAGAACATTATGGCGATATTCTATTTAAAAATGGCGATATTGAAAAAGCTGTTGAACAATGGAAGTTATCCAAATCTATGGGCAATAGCAGTGAGATTTTAATTAAGAAGATTGAAAGTAAGACATATCTGGAGGAGTGAAAAAGTATTTATTCATTGGTTTAATTGTATTCCTGGCCTCATGTAAAAGTACAAGAATGTACTATGATAGACATGGAGAATTAAAGAATATTAGTGATGCCAGGCTATTAAACGATATACAAAATGGTTATCTAAACTATGAAACTATTTTTTATAAACGTTTTAAAGCTGAAGTGGATTTTAATGGTGATAGTAAATCATTTAAAGGAAATATATTTGTTCGTCGCGACAGTTCAATAATTATTTCAATTAATCCTTTAATGGGAATTGAATTGTTTCGTGTTCGATTAACAAATGATAAAGTTGAAATATTAGATCGTACTAAAAGAGATTATTTGATTGGAGATTACGATTTTATATGGAATAAATTCATGCTTGAAGTGGATTTTAAAACCATTCATAGCATACTTACCAATGAATTATTTGTGTATCCTTTGGATAAAGATATTTTAAATGGATTAAAGAAGTACAAGCATAATATTTCTGAAGATGCTTATGTTTTTCAATCCTTAAAAGAAGGTAGAGCTGCCAGACTTGAAAGAAGAGGTGTAAGAAAAGATCTCATATTACATGAATTTTATATTATGCCTGAGGTTTCTAAAATTAAAAGTACCTACATTAAGGACTTTAATTCCAATGGATCAGTAACGATCCAATATGGTAGTTTTTATGAAGTTAATGATGGATTATTTCCTGGAAGTTTAACTATTAAGGGTAGCAAAGGTTTAAAAACATTTAAAATTGATTTGAAGTTTGACGATGTTGAATTTGATAGTGATAATTCTATAGGGTTTAGAATTTCTGATAAATACTCGAAAAAGACTATTGAATGATTAATTTAAGATATTCAGTAATACTATTCTTATCCGTTTTTACTCTAGCTGTAAATGCTCAGAATATTGATGATTTACAGGCGCAAAAAAGTAAGATTGAAGACGAACTAAAGAAGTCTTCTAAAATGCTAGAATTATACGGCAAACAAAAGAATAAGGCTATTACTAATATTAAATTAATCAATAATCAAATCACTTCCAGACAAAAGCTTATTGACCTTTATAATACCGAAATTCAATGGTTAAATGAAGATATTGCCAACCTAAAAGATGATATATCAATTTCAGAAAAGGATTTACAAAAGCTTAAGGATGAGTATGCATTATTAATTCAAAAAAGTTATCAGAATAGAAAGGTATATAACGAAGTAACTTTTTTTCTCGGAGCTGAAAGCTTTAATAAGGCTTATCGAAGATTCATCATTTTAAGAGAATATAATAAGTTCCGCAAAAATCAGGGTATCCTAATTCAAAGGAAACAAGAAGAGTTAGTAGTGAAACAATCTTTGTTAGAAACGAAACTAAAGGTACAAAGCAATTCTCTTTTAAAAGTAGTAAAGGAAAAGGATCAATTGCTTCAAAATAAGCAGAATTTAAATGGTTCTATACAAAGTTTAAAGCGTAAAGAAAGACAGGTTAAGCGTCAAATAAAGGATAATCAAAAGGCTCTTCAAAGACTAGAAAAAACCATACTAAAACTTATAGAAGAGGCCAATAAAGAAACGTATTCAATTACAGATTTTGACAAAGCTATCGGTAGATTAAAATGGCCGGTATCAACAGGTGTCATAATTTCAAAATTTGGTGAACACCAACATCCTGTTTTAAAATATGTAAAAGTTAATAATAATGGGGTTGATATACAGGCACAAAATAGTACTGAATGTTTTGCTGTTTTTGAAGGTAAAGTTTCTCGAATTGTTACAATACCTGGTTATAATAAGACTGTAATCATCCGACATGGTAAGTATTTAACCGTTTATGCTAACTTACAGGCTGTTAAATTGAAAAAGGGTGATGTAATTAAGCAAGGTGATCTTATTGGTAATATCTATAAAGGAGAAGGCGAAAATTCTAATGTTTTGCACTTTGAAATATGGGAAGAAGGTAAAAAATTAGACCCCGAAAAATGGCTTTTAAATTAATTTAGTCATATTTTTCTAAAAAATTGGAACACTTTGATTATTTTGCAGTATAAAAGGTTAATGGAGTCTCAAAGTATAAGGTTTTTACCTTTTCTAATCAGTATAATGAGATATTAATGGAACTAACTGTGGATAAATTAGTCTTTAACTCTGAAACTAAAAATATAAATTTAGTTGAGAAATTAATTGATGATCTTTCTAATGAATATGATCTTCATAGTGATATTTATGGAAAATTACTATTAGGTGTTGTTGAAGGTGTTAACAACGCTATTGTACATGGTAACAAGCTAGATAAGCAAAAAAATGTAGTTGTTGAATATAGTATTCAGGAAGATAAAGTTCAATTCATTATAATAGATGAAGGACTAGGTTTTGATTATACTAATGTTCCGGATCCAACTAAACCCGAAAACCTTGAAAAAACACATGGTAGAGGCATTTTTTTAATGCATCATCTTGCAGATGAAATAGAGTTTGAAAATAATGGTAGTAAGGTTAAAATGCAGTTTAATATTTAAATTGAATGATTAATTTTCAGATTGAAAATAATCTAACGCCTAAAATCATTGAAAATAAATTATCTACCTGGATTAATGAGGTAGCTAAGTTACACGGATATAATGTTGGTGATATAAATTACCTTTTTTGTACTGATGATTATATATTAGACGTTAATAATCAGTATTTATATCATAACTATTATACTGACATAATTACCTTCGATTATACGATAAATAATTTGATAGCAGGGGATATTGTTCTAAGCGTCGATACTGTTAAGTCAAATTCAGATCAATTAAACACTCCTTTCGAAAAAGAATTCTTACGTGTTGTAATACATGGAATCCTTCATTTGTGTGGTTTTAAAGATAAAACTGAAAACGAGAAATCGAAAATGAGGGAATTAGAAGATGAAGCACTAAACTTATACGCAACTTTTGAGTAATTTTGCTGTTTATCTTGCAGTTAAAATTACTTTTAATGGAATTTAAATACGATATAATTGTTGTTGGAGGTGGTCATGCCGGCTGTGAAGCTGCCGCTGCGGCTGCTAATATGGGTAGTAAGGTGCTCTTAATTACCATGGATATGTCTCGTTTTGCCCAAATGTCATGTAATCCTGCCGTTGGTGGTATTGCAAAAGGCCAGATTGTGCGAGAGATTGATGCTATGGGTGGTTATATGGGAATAGTCACAGATAAGAGTTCTATTCAGTTTAGAATGTTGAATAAATCAAAAGGTCCGGCAATGTGGAGTCCAAGAGCTCAATGTGACCGAATGGTTTTTTCTTCGGAATGGAGAAAACAATTAGAGTCTATTTCAAATGTTTTTTTCTGGCAAGATACTGTTGTAGATTTTATAATTGAAGATAACATAATTAAGGGCGTCACAACTAAAAATAATGTGACGTTCGAGGCAGATGCTGTAATTGTTACCACTGGCACCTTCTTAAATGGGCTAATGCACATAGGATCAGTGCAGTTAGAGGGAGGACGAATTTCTGAGCCTAGCTCAATGGGATTATCTGAAAAGCTTTTTTCCTATGGATTTACTGTTGGAAGAATGAAAACCGGTACACCTGTTCGTATTGATGAACGTAGTATTAATTTTAGTAAACTAGAAGAACAAGGAGGTGAAGAATCGTTCTATAAATTTAGTTACTTACCTGGAAGCAATAAATTATTAAAACAAAGAAGTTGTTTTATTACTTATACTAATCCTGAAGTTCATTCAAAATTGGAGGAGGGTTTGGATGAGTCTCCAATGTATAATGGAACCATCCAAAGCATAGGACCTCGATATTGTCCTAGTATTGAAACTAAAATTGTCACATTTGCTGAAAAAGAACGTCACCAACTTTTTCTTGAACCAGAAGGAGAGGATACTGTTGAATATTATCTCAATGGATTTAGTAGTTCATTACCTTTAAATACTCAAGTAGAAGCTTTAAAACTTATTCCTGGATTAGAGGAAGCAAAAATATTCCGTCCAGGTTATGCTATCGAATATGATTTTTTTGATCCTACTCAATTATATCATACACTAGAGACTAAGTATATATCTAATCTTTATTTTGCAGGTCAAATAAATGGTACTACTGGTTATGAAGAAGCAGCCGCTCAAGGTTTGATGGCCGGTATAAATGCCCATCAAAAAATTAATAATCTTGATGAAATTGTTCTAACAAGAGATGAAGCTTACATAGGAGTATTGATTGATGATTTGGTTACAAAGGGAGTTGATGAACCATATCGAATGTTTACTTCAAGGGCAGAGTTCAGAATTTTATTAAGACAAGATGATGCTGACGTAAGACTCACCAATAAGAGTTTTAATTTTGGATTAGCTAAAAAGGGTAGGGTTGAGTATTTAAATCAAAAATTGGAATATAAACAACAATTAATTGATTTTATCAATAATTATAGTGTTAAGATGGATAAGATTAATTCTTGGTTACAATCAATGGGAACTACCCCTTTGAAGCAAGGTGTAAAATTGGTTGATATTTTAATGAGACCCCAAATATCCATTTTTGATTTGCATGAGTTTTTACCGGCCTTTAAAAAAGAAACTAATAGTATACCCAATGAACGGCTAGAAGAAATTCTTGAATCTGTTGAAATATCTTTTAAGTATTCTGGATATATACAACGAGAAAAATTGCTAGCTGATAAATTTAAGAGGTTAGAACATCTTAAAATTAGAGGTAAATTTGATTATAGTTCACTGCATACAATTTCAACTGAGGGGAGACAAAAATTAACCAAACTAGATCCTGAAACTATTGGACAAGCTAGTAGAATTAGTGGAGTTTCTCCGAGCGATATAAATGTTCTGTTAGTCCTTTTAGGAAGATAATGTTCCACGTGAAACCTTTTAATATTAAAATATGATTATAGAAGGTAATTTAGTAGATATTCATAGTAATTCTATTTATCCAGCTAAAGTAAAAATTAGGCAAGGAGTTATTGTTTCAATTGAAAAAACTCATCAAATTTTCACCTCATATATTCTACCTGGATTAATAGATGCGCATGTTCATATAGAAAGTTCAATGACTATTCCAACCCGATTTTCAAAAATGGTTGTTCCACGTGGAACGGTTGGGGTGGTTTCAGATCCACATGAGATTGCAAATGTGTTGGGACGAGAAGGAGTAGAGTATATGATAGAGGATGGAAAAAATACTCCTTTAAAATGCTTTTTTGGTGTTCCTTCTTGTGTACCTGCAACAAGTTTTGAATCCTCTGGTGGACGAATTGAAGCTGATGATATTGAATATTTATTTTCCAAAGGGGCTTCTTTTTTAGCAGAAATGATGAATTTTCCGGGTGTTATTTATGGAGATGCCGGAGTTAAAGCAAAATTAGATATAGCAAAAAAATACAATAAACCTATCGACGGTCATGCACCAGGTATTATGGGTGAGGATTTGATTAAATACGCTTCTGCCGGGATATCTACCGATCATGAATGCTCAACTTTACAGGAAGCATTAGATAAGATTAATTTAGGCATGAAGGTGCAGATTAGAGAGGGAAGTGCTGCACGTAATTTTGAATCTTTACATTCTCTTATTAGAACCCATCCTGATAATGTGATGTTATGTACTGATGATAGTCACCCTGATTTAATTACAAAATCAGGACATATTGATCGTTTAGTTAGGTTAGCTTTAAGTAAAGGATATTCAATTTTTGAAGTATATAAAGCTGCAGTTTTAAACCCGGTAAAACATTATAATTTACCGGTTGGTTTATTAAAAGAAGGGGATGCCGCAGATTTAATTGTAGTGGATAACCTATCGGATTTTAATATTTTGGAAACTTATATTGATGGGAATAAAGTAGCAGAAAAAGGCAATGCTTTATTTGATTTGAAACCATTTGATGTTGTAAATAGGTTTAATTGTAATAAAATTTCAGAAAAGGATATCGTATTAAATATCCCAAACGGAGCTTCAAAGGTTAAAGTAATACATGCTGAAGATGGCGAACTTTTGACTGATGAGATTATTTGGAAATTTAAACAGACAGAAAAGGATGTTTTAAACCCAGATGTTTCTAATGATATTTTGAAAATTGTTGTGGTTAATAGGTATCATCCCGAGAAACCTGCAGTTGGTTTTATTAAAGGATTTGGGTTAAAGAAAGGTGCCATTGCTTCATCAGTTGCTCATGATAGTCATAATATTGTTGCTATCGGTTGCGATGATCAATCAATTATTTCAGTTATAAATTCTATTATTGAAATGAAAGGGGGATTGGTTACTTCTGATGGAAAAGAATCAAAGATACTTCCACTACCTGTTGCCGGATTAATGTCTGATTTGGAAGGGGAGGAAGTAGCTAAAATATATACCGAATTAAATGAGTTTGTATTTAATTTAGGTGTGTCTTTAAAGTCACCTTTTATGACATTAGCATTTATGTCGTTATTGGTAATACCTAAATTAAAGATTGGAGATAAGGGATTGTTTGATGTTTCCACTTTTTCGTTTACTAATTTATTTGTTTAAATGAGTAAAGATTTACAGCGATTAGAATATTTAAATACAAAAATTAAGTCGTTACCGTCTTCGCCAGGAGTATATCAATACTTTAATGAAGACGGTAAAATTATATATATAGGTAAGGCAAAAAACCTAAAGAAAAGAGTAGCTTCTTATTTTACCAAGCAACACGATTATGGAAAAACTCGTGTTTTAGTTAAGAAAATTGCAGAGATAAAGCATATTGTTGTTGATACGGAAGAGGATGCTTTATTGCTCGAGAATAACCTTATCAAAAAGTATCAACCGCGTTATAACATCCTTTTAAAAGATGATAAGTCTTTTCCCTGGATTGTTGTAAAGAATGAACGATTCCCCAGAGTATTTCATACCCGAAATTTTATACGTGATGGAAGTACTTATTTTGGTCCATATACTTCGGTTGGCATTGTTCGAACCATGTTGGATTTATTTAAGCAATTGTATCCGTTACGAACCTGTAAGCATAATTTATCTAAAGAAAATGTAGAGCAGGGGAAGTTTAAAGTTTGTCTGGAATATCATATAGGAAATTGTAAAGGACCATGTATTGATGAATATTCAGAGGAAATCTATAATGAGCATATTGCATCTATTAAAGAAATATTAAAGGGAAATATATCCTCTGTTCTTAAGTTTATGAAGGATATAATGATGGATTATGCATCAGAATTAGAATTCGAAAAGGCTGAAGAAGTAAAGAATAAGATACAGTTGTTAGAATCTCATCAAAGTAAATCCACTATTGTAAATCCTAAATTATCTAATCTGGATGTATTTTCTGTTATAGAAGATGAAAAGGCGGGGTATGTTAACTTTATGAGGGTTGTTAATGGATCGGTTATACAATCGCATACAATGGAATTTAAAAAGCGATTAGAGGAGACAAAGCAAGATATTTTAGTATCCGCTATATCCGAAATGCAATCACGTTTGACTGTTCTTTCACGAGAGATATTGGTTCCATTTAAACCTGAAATAGAACTTAAAAACTCAATGTTTTTAATTCCTAAAATAGGTGATAAAAAGAAATTGTTAGATTTATCGGAGCGTAATGTGAAATATTATCGATTAGATAAACTTAAACAACAATCTATTATTAAAAAGGAACCTCGTGAAGAGCGTATTCTAAAAGTTATGCAATCTGACCTTAGATTAAAAGAATTACCAAGACACATTGAATGTTTTGATAATTCGAATATACAAGGAACTAACCCGGTTGCTGCATGTGTGGTATTTAAAAATGGTAAACCCAGTAAAAAGGATTATCGACATTTTAATATTAAAACCGTCGAAGGTCCTAATGATTTTGCTTCGATGGAAGAAGTGGTTTATCGACGATATAAACGATTATCAGACGAAGGAGATGAGTTACCACAATTAGTGGTTATAGATGGAGGAAAAGGTCAGTTAGGTTCAGCAGTGAGGATATTACGTGAGCTTGATTTAATTGATAAAATAGCAGTGATTGGCATTGCTAAAAGACTGGAAGAAATATTTTACCCTGGAGATCCTATTCCATTGTATTTAGATAAGAATTCTGAATCGTTAAAAATAATTCAACATTTAAGAAATGAAGCTCACCGATTCGGAATTACATTTCACAGACAAAAACGTTCTATTAATTTTATAAAATCCGATCTTGAAAATATTCCTGGAATCGGTCAGAAGACAATTGAACAACTAATGATAAAATTTAAGTCATTGAACAATATAAAAGCCTCCACAATTGAAAATTTAGAAGCTGTTATAGGGAAGGATAAGGCTAAGAAAGTATATTCGTGGTATAATTCAAGTAAATAGTTGTAATGTGTTGATAAATAGTGTTATAACAACTTTTTTGTGTATTTGTAAATTTTAGAAAAACAGCTGTATCCACTCTTCTTTTTTTATTTTTATTGATTGGTTTTTTATTTTATTATCAAAAAATAAATTAAGATTATTTTTTAAATGAATTGTACCTTCTAGTGTTTTGGAAACTTCGGTAAAAAGATTGGCCTGATCTTTACTACCAGAAATTTTGCATTCTGTTATTTTACCTTTTGTCACAATCATTGAATTGCTCAATCGTGTGCCATCCTCTAACTTAATTCTTTTCTTTAATGAATAGTTTGGACTATATCCAAAGTTCCATTCATCAGTGGTGTATTTTTCTTTTACTAATAGGTTAATCTCTTTAACTTCTTCATTGGATAATTCATTTGGTTTGGAATTATCAAAGTAGTTCAATAAAAAGTTGAAAATAAAGGAGGTAAATTCTTTAAAATTAATGTCTTTAGTGTATTCCGATATGTTTGTTACTTCGCTACGAACCGATTTAACAGCTTTATCCTTATAAAGTAAAGGATTGGTTTTTAAGGCATTATTTAAAATATCCAGTTCTGAGTTGAAGAGCAGAGTGCCATGGTGCATAACTCTGTTTTTAAATACGTGCGAAGCATTACCTGATACTTTTTTATTATCAATTTGGATATCATGTCTTTTGCCAAAATGTGCCTCAATACCTAGTTTATTCAATGCTTGGAGGATTGGTTTAGAATAAAGGGCAAAATTGACAAGTTTATTTTTTTCTCCACTTTTAATGAAGCAAAAATTCAGGTTATTTAAATCGTGATAAACCGTTCCTCCGCCTGATAGTCGGCGATAGACTGGTATGTTATTCTTATCAGTGTAATCAAAGTTTATCTCGGCAAGAGCATTTTGGTGCTTTCCTACAATTATAGAAGGTTGATTTACATACAAAAAGAATACATCATCTTCTGTTTTTCTTAGTAAATATTCTTCTGTAGCCAGATTATAGGCCGGGTCGTTTATAGTGCTTAGTATTCCTCTCATTTTGTCTGTTTAATGAAGAATAACCTTTTTTGTTTGGAATTGTTTGTTTTTAGATCGAATTTTTAAGTAATAAATACCCTTTGGTAGATTGGTTAGGTTGATTTGAGAATGATTAAAATTCTCTTTATTATCCATAAAAATAACTTGTCCTGTGTTACTATAAAGCATGACTATATTTTCTGCTTGTTCAAAATTACCTTCAATATAAAATATTCCGGTGCCTGGATTTGGGTAAAGTTTATAATCTTCTAATGTAGTATTATTTTGTAGTGAATTAGAATTATCCCAAATAAGCGCAATGTATTCTGGATGATCGATAAATGGATTTCTGTTATTTTGAATCGCATATACATCATCGTTTCTTTCTAATTCTTTATTACTTACCGGATCTTCTGTACTCCACTTTAATAATAGGTTTAGTTGCCAATCTTTAAATACTTTATCATTAGTGCCATCTAATATATTAGAAGCTCCTGTATTATTTTCCCACGAACTAATTACATTCTCGTATCGGGTAGCCATATAAAAGTAACTTCGGGCAAAATCACCCTTGTATTCATCAATTGGTTCAAATACAGTTGATGTATAGCCTTCGGTACTGTTAGCGCCTACTTTACTTCCATTGCTTGAAGTCCAGGATGGTGAATCAACTTCACCGTATGGATAATTGCCTCGTCTGTTGTTGACATAGCCATCGGTTGGATACAAATGAAAAAGATCGGTGTACATTGGATAATTATCATCAAACCAACTTTTGGGCCAACTATGTTCTCTGTTGTAGCAACTTCCTTCACCAGAGTAATTTCCGCACTGATCTTCAACAAAAGTGTAAACATATTGCGGAGTTCCTCCCGGAACATCAGAATACATATCCCAAACAGTTCCATCTGTTTTTTTATCGGTAGTTTTAAAATCTGTCCACAAACTACTATAACTTTGTTGGTTGTGATTTTTAATGATATTATACAATGCTGTTTTTAATTCGTAGCCTGATTTGCCTTCTGCTGTGCTGTAATAATCGGTCGGTATTTGGGCAAAAATAAAACCATTTGACACAAGTAGTAATAGTAGTAAGTAATTTAATTTCATATTATTAGGTTGTAAATTGATTAGCTAGTATTGTTTAAATTATTATGATTCAAATATAAGTATTAATTTCGATCAAATATTAAATAAGCATTATGCGGGTAGTTATCCAAAGGGTTAGTAGAGCCAGTGTTAGCGTTGATGAAAAGGTGAAATCAAGTATTGGTAAGGGATTACTAGTTTTAGTAGGAATAGAAAGTGCCGACAACGAAGACGATATTAATTGGATGGTCAAGAAGATTTCTCAGCTTCGAATTTTTCCTGATGATGAAGGAGTAATGAATAAATCGGTGATGGATGTTGAAGGTGAATTATTGGTAATCAGTCAATTTACGCTTCATGCTAAAACCAAAAAAGGGAATCGACCTTCATATATTAATGCCGCACCGCCAGAAGTTTCTATTCCATTGTACGAGCATTTTGTTGAAGCTTTGCAACATGCAAGTGGAATAAAGCCTGGTACCGGCGAGTTTGGGGCTAATATGCAGGTTGAACTTATCAATGATGGTCCTGTTACAATAACTATCGATAGTAAAAACAAAGAATAGATGGAATTAGCAGAAGCACAAAAAAAAGTAGATGATTGGATTAAAACCTATGGTGTTCGTTATTTTAGTGAGTTAACGAATATGACCATTTTAACCGAGGAAGTAGGTGAATTAGCACGCATTATGGCTCGTAAATTTGGTGATCAATCATTTAAAAAAGATGAGTCGGATTTGAAAATGGCAGATGAAATGGCAGACATTTTGTGGGTGCTCATCTGTTTGGCCAATCAAACAGGTGTAAATTTAACTGATGCTTTTGCTAAAAACCTGGAAAAGAAAACATCAAGAGATAAAGACAGACATAAGAACAATAAAAAACTATATTAAAATAACATGGATATAATTCAGGATTTTGCCGATAAATATCCTTGTCCTTTAAAGGAACAGGAGATGAAAGAAGTTATTGATAATTCTATTAATACTTCTAAAAATGAATTAGATAATAAGGAAGTTTTAAAGCTATTATTTAATTGTATTGATCTGACTTCTTTATATACGGAAGATTCATCAGATAGTATCAGAGATTTTGTGGATAAGGTAAACGATTTACCAAAGCATTTCAACTATGTTCCACAGGTGGCAGCAATGTGTGTATATCCTGTTTTTGCCCCTGTTTTGAAGGGTGCTTTAAAGGCCGAAGGAGTAAATATAGCTGTAGTATCGGCCGGATTTCCATCATCACAAACATTCACAGATGTTAAGAAGCTTGAGACGCAAAGAGCTGTTGATTTTGGTGCCAATGAAATAGATATTGTAATTTCTGTTGGTGAATTTCAGGAAGGAAATTACGAATTTGTGGGAGAGGAGATACATCAGATTAAGAGTGTTATGAAAGATGCTCATTTGAAAGTTATACTAGAATCAGGTACTCTTAAAGATATGGAAGAGATTTGGTTAGCTAGTATGTTGTCAATTGAGTCTGGTGCCGATTTTATCAAAACATCAACCGGTAAACAACAACCTGCAGCCACTTTTGAAGCTGCATATGTAATGTTAAATGCAATTAAGCATCATCATGAAAAAACAGGCAAGAAAATTGGTTTTAAACCTGCAGGAGGTATCTCAACACCCGAGGATGCGTTGATATATTATCAATTAGTGAAAGATATTTTAGGAGAGGAGTGGTTAAATAATAAATTATTCCGCATTGGTGCCAGTAGGTTGGCTAATAATTTACTGACTAAAATTCAGGAATTGGAAACGGGTAAGCAGGAGGAAGTAAAGTATTTCTAATTAAAAATTAGATTATAATATGCAATGGGAGATGTTTTAGTCTCCCATTATTTTTTTCTATTAATAGTGAATTCAACCATCTTTATTAAAGAGTCTTTCGCTTCTCCATCAGGATAAATAGATAAAGATTCAATGGCTTTTTGCGAGTACTTATGCATTTGTTCTTTTGTGTATTCTAAACCACCGTTAGTTTTAACAAATGCTATTATTTCCTGTACTTTTCTTTCGTTTTTATGATGACGACGGATTTTTGTCAATATTTTTCTGCGATGTTTACTATCAGCCTTTTGCAAAGAATAGATTAAAGGTAGCGTTAACTTCTTTTCTTTTATGTCATTACCTGTTGGTTTACCAATCAGGCCATTTGATTCGTAATCGAATAAATCATCTTTAATTTGAAAGGCAATCCCAAGATTTTCACCAAACTCTTTCATTGCCTTTAGTTTTTCTTCAGATGATTGGACTGAAAGAGCTCCTGCACTGGTACATGCGGCAATAAGGGTAGCTGTTTTTTTACGAATAATATCGTAGTAAACATCTTCCGTAATATCCAGTTTTCGTGATTTTTCAATCTGAAGCAATTCACCTTCACTCATTTCTTTTACAGCGTCTGAAACAACTTTTAATACCTCAATCTGATTGGTATTTAAAGCCGTGGATAAGCCTTTTGAAAGAAAGAAGTCACCAACTAAAACAGCAATTTTCGATTTCCAGAGTGCGTTAATTGAGAAAATTCCTCTTCGCTGATAGGTTTCATCTACCACATCATCGTGAATTAAAGTGGCAGTATGCAGTAACTCAATAAGGGTAGCAGCAACATATGTAGACTCTGAAACTTCTCCATTTAATTTAGCTGATAAAAATACCAGCATGGGTCGCATTTGTTTCCCTTTTCTTCTTAAGAGGTAATTAGTTATAATATCAAGCAGAGGAATTTTTGTTTTCAGTTGTTCCCTGAAATAGGGTTCAAACTTTTTCATTTCCTCTTTAATAGGTTCTTTAATAACAGATGTATCTGACATGAATTGATTCTAAATATATGCTGTACTCTCTACAAAGTAGGCAAATTTATTAATTAATCGGAATTAATAGAAAACATATTGATATTATCTAAATATTTAAATATTTTTGCATTCTTTTTAACAGATATGTAATAAGATAGTTATATATTTGTGTGCTGAATTTTGAGAAAACAATTTAAAGATGAAGATTAAGGATTTAGATGCTGAATTACTAGAAAAAGCGGCTGGTATGTTAAAAGCAATTGCTCACCCTATGCGAATTGCCATTCTTAGCCATTTGGAAGATGGAAATATGTTAACTGTAACTGAGATACATAAATTGCTGAATATCGAACAATCTACCACTTCACATCATCTTGGAATTTTAAAAGATAAAGGTGTATTATCCAGTAAGCGTGAGGGTAAGAATACATTTTATTATTTGAAACATAATAGTTTAAGAAATATTGTGGATTGTGTTAGTAAATGTACTATTGCTAGCTAATAAACAGAACATTCAGAATAGTTAAGGCTGATGGTAATCAGTCTTTTTTTATGGCGCAACGATGGGAAAGATTAGGTTGACAAAGGAGTTTAGGTTTGAAATGGCTCATGCCTTATGGAATTATGATGGATTGTGTAAAAATATTCATGGCCATTCGTACATTCTGGCTGTAACAGTTATTGGTGAACCAATAGCCGATGAGAACAATGTGAAGTTAGGGATGGTGATGGATTTTGGCGATTTAAAGCGTATTGTTCATGAAGAAATTGTTGATCGTTTAGATCATTGTATTGTTATCAATAAAAAGGCCCCTTCAGAGCAGTTATTGAGTTTACCACAAATGAGCGATCGACACGAGCTAGTGGATTATCAACCAACTTGCGAAAATATGTTGTTTGATTTTGCTGATAGAATCAAACATCGTTTACCTGAAAATATTCAGCTATTCAGTCTTAAATTAAACGAAACAGCCAATAGCTATGCCGAGTGGTTTGCTTCGGATAATGAGTAGAAGACAGGATGGTTAATTAGGTAACTTGCCAAATACTTTCATAAGCGTTTTGTGGAATTTATGGATGCCAGCTACCGGTTCGGCAAACATAAAGATGCATTTCTTATGAATGATTTCTTTGTCATATTCTTCTGCAATTTTTAAGGTGTTTTCGGTATTTGAATATTGTTGCACCCAAATATTTTTTATTCCCTTATTGATAGCTTTTCGTAGCACTTCATCGGTTTGATTTTTGGGTGTGGCAATTAGCAGACTTTCGATATTTTCCGGCAAATTATCAATATCAGAATAGCAGGTTTGTCCATCTATCTCAGCTGTTGATGGGTTGACAGGGATAACCTGATAACCGTTCTTCTTTAATTCGGAAAAAACCATTCTTCCAAATTTCTTTTCATTACGACTAACGCCTGCAATAGCAATAGATTCAGCGTTAAAAAACGAGTTGATTTGATCTTTGGTAACTTTCATGGATTAGATTTATAGACATAAAAATGTTTAGACTTTAGACTGATTTATAGGGTACTTAATTCAAGGTTTTAACCACTATTGTAAAATTAGTTCGATAAAGTATTTTTTTCAAGGTCTCAAAAAATATATTTTTAAGCGCCATGTAAATTAGTCTATAGTCTGGTTTCTATAAATCTATTATTTTTAATTAGTGGTTATTCATATTTTACAGTGTCGAGGGGTAAACCGGCGTCCATCCACTTCAATAACCCACCTTTTAACTCGTATACTTTGGTATATCCTTTTTCTTTTAATGTTTCAGCTGCCTTTTGCGATCGATCACCCTTTTGACAATAAATGAATATGGGTTCATCTTTTGGAACTATTTTAACCAATTTTAATAGATCCTCAATTTCTTCTGCTAATACAGCGTTTTGGATCCTGTTTTCCTGAAATTTAAAAGCAGGTCGGGTATCAATAATTAATGGATCTTTTTTCGCATTTAATTTGTGATAATATTTTTTTGCTTTTAGCTTGTATTTATTCGATTGAGCAAAAGTGCTGGTCAAAGGAATAAACAGCATTAGTAAAAGAACCCATTTTAAGGCTTTATTTTGCATTACACAGTTGTTTATGTGGTTTTTTGTTATGTTTCTTTAATGGCATCATTAGGGATAATTGATGGGATGAAGTATAACTTTAGTAAGATCGGGAAGCTGAGAACTTGTTCGAAGATCACCCGACCGCACTTGAGTTATACAAAAAACAGAAATTATCGCTAGTGTAGCCTTGACTTTCTTTGTTTTCCAGCCTGCTGCTGGCAGGGTTTCTTGTGTCAAGACAAGAAATGAATTGAAAATCAGCGCAGCCAAAAGCCTCCGCGGCTTAAGCGGCTTGAAAAATACTAATTCATCAGCATTAATTTTACTGATTATGTATTTAAATCTTTAGTCTAGCTTCTAATAGTCTAACGATCTGGTTAATTACATATCCACCTGTTCGAGGCGAGGCTCTATTTTCTTTTCAAATTGCTCCATTAATTTCAATCTCGAATCTTTTAAAGCATATTCGAAATTACCCGGTCGCATTCCGCGTATTCCGGAAAGCTGATCTGCAAATATCTCGGTTTGTGACTTTGTATCGTAAATAGAAATACTAAACTCGGCAAATACTAAAAACACTTCGTAACCATCACCTTTTCGCGAATCACCGGCAACGAATTTTGAATTTACTTTTACCACAAAATCAGAATCATCCATATTGGTAGTGAAAGTGAAGAAGTTGTTATTCAACTGTGTTTTAATCATGTTTGAGAAAGCACCATGGTCATCCAGTTCGCCAAATACATTTTCTTCGGTAATCAGGTAAGCTTTCGATTTTTGTACCTCAATTGCAATAAAGGTTGATGGCATTTGCTTGTCAGGGAAGAAAATTTCAAGAAGGTGTTTTACTTCTTCATTTTCGTTATCCATCACACTACTGAAATCAAAGGTTGATGTTATTTCCTGTGTTTTTCTTTTTGATATCAAACGGGTAATTGAAACACCTGCATAACCATCAAGATTGGTTTTAGCCTGCGATGCCAGAACACTTTCTCCCTTGGTAAATTCAAAGGATAATGGGAATCCTGTTAAGGGCACTTTTTCACCCGTATCAGAAAGAAAGAATGCATTGACTCCGATGGGCACAGTCAGTTGTTTCGAAAATTGAATAGAATAGGATGATTGTACGGGAAGCAATTCAATACGTCGGAAAACATCCTGAATAGTGCTGAAAACTTCCGTTCCTACGTTGTATTTTCCGTCTACCGTTTTGTAGGTGAGGTCGCTTTCGAGATGATCTTTTAAACTGGTGGTTGCTTTAGCCAGGTAGTTTAAAGCTGAAAAAGCATCGTTAATGGCTATGGCCTTTTTGGCATCTGATAAAAAAGCACTTGCCAGCATTTTAGCTTTATCCAGCTTCATTTGCTGTATGCGGGCATAGCGTTCTTTCGATAATTTAACCATCACCCAGTATTCTTTTTTATTTTCCCAGGTTGATACTTCATAACCTTCCAATGTTTCCAATACAGATGTTTCTACTTTACTTTCATAGTTTTCAACAAATTGGTAATTGGTTTCAATTTTATTTAAAACCGAGTTGGATGAAACGGTTACCTTGATTTCGCTGCTTAATTGTTTTAAAGCATTGTTACGAGCTGCTTGCTTGTATTCAACGGTACTGCCATCTTTAGGCATCATTGAAATACCAATGTAATAGGCCGGATCGTTAGGTCGTTGCTTTACCCAGTCAGGTTTGCGTTTGGCTTCCATCATATGCGGAAGCATTAATAAAGCAGCAAATAGGAGGTAGGCTGTTTTTTTCATATGTTTTATTTTTGAGTTCAGGTTCTTGTTATATCACATACAAAAGTAAATGAAAGAGTTTTTAGGTTAAGATTTCATCTTCATTAGTCATTATTTCGTTGATACATTGGAAAACCAAATGAGGCTCAAAGCCGCGCGATTGGCCAAAACGGGCTAATGCTGCCTTGGTTTGCCAAAGGTCTTTATTTTTAATTGACCGTAATTTACCTTGCAATAATTCTGCCAGTTTTATCAAATATTCCGATGAATCTATCTCTTCCATGGCATTTTCGATAAGTGAGTTAGCAATTTCTTTTTGCTTAAGATGGTATTTTATTTTGATTTTGCCCCAACCATTAAAGCGAAATTTATCGCGTACAAAGAATTCGGCAAAGCGTTGTTCTTCGATGTATTTTTCATCTTTTAAAAATTGAATGGCTTCTTCAGCTTCCTCTTCTGATAATTCCCATTTAATTAGTTTTTTTCTTATTTCGGAACAGCATCTTTCTTGTTGAGAACACAATGCTGCTGCTTTATACAAAGCTTTTTTATACTCCATTTATTTAAAGATAGTTTATTAGATTTTTAGGCAGTAGGCAGAAGTTTATTTGCATATTATCTAATGTCAATTATTTAACCCAAACACCTTTAATATTAACAAACTCTTTTATGCCGTAATGCGATAATTCGCGACCAAAGCCACTTTCTTTAATTCCGCCAAACGGAATTCGGGGATCGGACCGAACGAAATCGTTAACAAAGCAGCACCCTGCTTCAATCTCGTATTCGGCTATTCTTTTTCCGCGCTCCAGATCCTGCGTAAAGATAGCGGCTCCTAAACCAAAAACACTATCATTAGCCAGGTGAATGGCTTCCTCTTCGTCTTTGGCTTTTAATACAGATGCCACAGGACCGAATAACTCTTCGTGATAGGCAGGCATACCCGGCACAACATCAGCTAAAACAGTTGCCGGATAGTAGGCTCCATCGCGTTGAGGGACATATCCGCCTGTAAGAATTTTTGCTCCTTTAGCCACACTATTTTCTACCTGTCGGTGTAAATCATCTCTGAGATTATGACGAGCCAGTGGGCCCATATTTTTCTTCTCATCAAACGGATCGCCTAAAGTTACGGCCCGCATTCTGTCAGTAAAAGCTTCGATAAAAGGATTGTAAATAGCTTCTGTTACAATAAAGCGTTTGGCCCCAATACAGCTTTGTCCGGCATTTAAAATTCGCCCTGCCACACAGGCATCGGCTGCTTTGCTTAAATCAGCATCTTCCATAATGATATACGGATCGCTTCCACCCAGCTCGAGAACGCATTTTTTAAGCTGTTTTCCGGCTGTTGCTGCCACTGCTTTACCTGCGGGGGTACTCCCGGTTAAGGTAACAGCTTTTATCCGCTTATCGGCTATGATGCGTTCCATCTTATCATTTCTCACTAATAACGATCGGAAAACATGATCGGGGTATCCGGCTTCTTTAAAAATTTCTTCAATAGCCAATGCGCATCCCGGAACATTGGAGGCATGTTTTAACAGACAAGTGTTACCCGCCATCAGAGCAGGAGCAGCAAATCGGAAAACCTGCCAGAAAGGAAAATTCCATGGCATTATAGCCAGTACGGGTCCAAGGGGCTGAAAGGAGGTGAAACATTCGCTGGCATCTGTTTCAATCATCTCACGCTTTAGAAAGGCTTCACCATTTTGGGCATAGTACTCGCACACCCAAGCGCATTTTTCTATTTCGGCCCGGGCTTCTTTTATATTTTTACCCATCTCAACGGTGATGTTAAAAGCAAGCCCCTCGGTTTTATCACGAAGTACTTGTGTTGCTTTTAATAGTAAATCGCTCCTTTTTGAGAAGGGAACTTTTCTCCAACTTTTAAAAGCTGTGTAATTGGCTTCTACTGCCTCGTCAACATCATCCCAGTGAAATTCTTCGTATTCTCTGATTATTTCATTAGTAGCCGGATTAATACTTTTCAGATTCATGTGAGTATTGATTAAAGTTTAAAGATAAAACTTGTAAGCTATAAGTTAAGTAAGGTGGAGGAAATATACAATACTTCCACTCCATAGCTTTTAGCTGAAGGCCTCTGGCTACTGGCTTTGTTGTTTTAAAACCTCACCCTAACCCTCTCCAATTTGGAGAGGGAAATTTTACGCAAGAGTCTGTTATGTCATCCTATTCTTAAGATTAGACCAACACTAGAGGTGTATAAGTTAAAATAAGGAACGGTTCTCTATAAGCACTTTGCTTATAGAGAACCGTTCCTTAATTCAAAAAAAACTCCTGCCATCTGGCAGGAGTTAAGAGGTGTAATATTCAATAATCTATTTTATCCGGCGCGTTTCCACTGTACTTTTTTACCAATTATCGAAACTCCTATGTACCCTTTAACCATTAAGGTATTGGGGTCGTCGTCGAACCACATCAGGCATTTGTAGGTGCTTCCGCTTTTAGGGTCGTAAATGGTACCATCTACCCATTCTTTATCATCTTCGTCGTAGGTAAAACCTTGTAATATTTCCAGTCCCTTAATGGGGCGACTTTGTAGTTTTTCATCCGGATTTTTATCATCCAGCTTTGCTTCCCCGTTTTCACGATTAGGCTCTTTCAGCCATATTATTTTACCGTCGAAAGTACCATCGCTGTTTTTTTCGATGGTAATTTTTGAATCTCCGTCTTGTGTAATCCAGGTTCCGATAATTTTATCGCTTTTTTGGCTATAGCTCAGCGAAGTAAAAGTAACTGCAATAAACAGTAACATCAGATTTTTCATGATTGTTAATTTTAATTTGATTTAGCTATTACGCTTAAAAGTATGTTTTTGTTCTGAAACAGGAATGGGTAGGAGAGATATTTACATTGATAAACACATAAAGAACGGTTTTCTAGAGACAGAATTCGCGTAATTAGTGGATAAATTAAAAAACTATGTCCTCCGCATTAACCAAATACAATTAATCATTAATAATTGGAATCAGGGTACCGGATCATGGCCATGACCACCCCATGGGTTACAACTGATTATGCGTTTTATCGAAAGCCAAAGTCCTTTTATAGGTCCGTGCTTTTTTAAGGCTTCAATGGTGTATGCCGAGCAGGTAGGCGTGTAGCGGCACGATGCACCCAACCAGGGCGAAAGAAACCACTGATAGAGCTTTACTGGAATAATCAGTAAAGCCACGATGCCGTCGCGCAAAAGCTTTAATACGTTATTAAAAAATGATTTAATGCTTGTCATCAGGCAGAATTTTTGAAATTACCTGTTTCAGCGCCTTTTTTATGTTTTTTTCAATAATTGCATAATCGAGTATCTCGCTTGGGATATAAACAAAAGAAACAGCTAATTTGATATTTTTTTCTGATAAAACCTGTATTGCCTCGTGTTTGTTTAACCGGTAGGCTTCTCTTATTCGTCGTTTAATCCAGTTGCGTTTATTGGCTCGCTTGAATTTTCTTTTCGAAACTGAAACTAAAACCTGCACAGGGGCGGCTTCTTCATCAGTAATGGGCAGGATGGTAACCCTGAATGGGTAGCGGGTAAACGAGGTACCTTCATCAAACAGCTGTTGTATGGTTTTTCTGCTACAAAGCCGTTCGTTTTTGCTAAAGGTGTTACGCTGTGTTGTCATCCGTATTGGTGCTTAAAAAAACAATCCTCCTTACCAATGGCAAGAAGGATGTTCTCCCAAATGAAGGGAAATATTTTTATTTCTGACCTTTATTGAACTGCTTAATAAATTGTTCAAGAGCCATTGTCATTGATGGAGCCTGAGGCATTGGAGCCTGAATATCCAATCGTAAACCGGCATCTTTAACAGCTTTGGCGGTTGCTGGTCCGAAAGATGCTATTTTAGTTTCGTTCTGCTCAAAATTAGGGAAGTTCTGTAATAAAGAAGCAATTCCTGATGGGCTGAAGAATACCAAAATATCGTAATTTACATCTTTCAAGTCGCTCAAATCACTACTTACTGTTCGGTACAAAATAGCTTTAGTGTATTTGATTTTAGCCTTGTTCAATAAAGTTGGAATTTCTTGCTTATGAATATCTGAAAGAGGTACAAGGTATGTCTCATCCTTGTGCTTTTTCACCACATCAACTAAATCAACAAATTTACCTGTAGAATGGAAAATCTTACGCTTACGATAAACAATATACTTTTGAAGATAAAATGCAGTGGCTTCTGAGATACAAAAATACTTCATTGTATCGGGAATCGTAATACGCATTTCTTCTGCAATCCTGAAATAATGATCGATAGCCGTACGACTGGTAAAAATTACCGCCGTATGATCAAGAATGTTAACCTTTTGAGTTCTGAATTCTTTTGCAGGAACAGCTTCTACTTGAATAAATGGTCGGAAGTCGATTTTCACATTGCTTTTGTCTGCCAAATCAAAGTATGGCGACTTGGGCGTTGAAGGTTTTGGCTGAGAAACCAGTATTCTTTTTATCTTCAATGTTCTTATATTTAAATTCAACTACACCTTTGTCCTCTTGCATTAACCCTATAAGATTAAAATCTTAATTAGAATAGCTAAGGGCAAAATTTCTAGCGCACAAAAGTACAAAAACATATAATATATTGAAAGCGGGGAGCGTAAAATAATTTTAACACCCCTTAACAATTGCACCAGATACATCAGTACAAATAGAACTAAACCTACTTTAAGTAAGAGGGTTGCTGTAGCCTGATCTACAAATGGAACAATAGATATAATAGGAAGAATACTTACACTAAAAGCTTTATTTAACAATTCGGCATTAAATAAGTAGGATTTAGTATCAGTTAGGGTGTCGAAAATATACCCAACCAGTTGATAGGTAGTTCTTTTTAAAAATGCGTATAAAATAATTCCTCCAAAAATACCAGCCAAAAATAAAAAGTGTGATATTTCTTCTGGCTGACGACCCATAACCAGGGTATATTCAAAAATAAGCAACGATGTACTTAAGATAAACAGAAAAGACAAAGCCCAACCCGGCTTTTGGTTTTGCAGGTTTAAAGTGGAGAATAATTTAAATGCTGATTGCTGATAGCGGATGGATGAAAAAATGTCGTTCAGGTATTTGCCTGAAGTAACTTTAACCACTCCTGCTATTAAAATGGCTAACACTATAAATCCGGAAAGCCAGTCTTTTGATCCTTCAAACTGGTTGGTAGATCTTATTTTGATGGGTGTAGGAATGGGTGCCACCGTAATGGTTTCGATGGTGTCTGGTTGTGATTCTTGAACTTCAACACTTTTGTTTTCAATATTTTTTACCTTTTTATTTTCTGATGATGCTTCTTCTTTTTTAATGATTTCCTTAACAGGTTGTTCGGTTTCGAAGCTCAGTTCTGAATCAAAAATATTATCCGATTCGGATGGCAGAAGATTTAAGTAAATAGAATCTTTATGCGATAGCTTTTGATAGCTTACTTTGGGTTTTACAAACACCTGCTGTTGCTGGATCAAATGCCTGGGTGTTTCATTTTCAATTTGCAGGACAGGTGTACGTAACTGAGAAGAAGAAACATCAATTTCTCCAACGTTCAGTTGCTGGCTGGGTAATTTTGCTTTAGTTGTGTCCTGTTGAATCATAAAAAGTCTTTCGCTTTGCTACAAAAGTATATAAAAAGTCTTACTAAACGGCTGCAAATTTTAGGGCATCCTCATCCCAGTCAGGAATGTTTTTTAATGCCTCCGGAATTTCTTTAACAGAGTCTACTATATGCCATAATTCGCCATGTTCGGGTCGCATAAATTTCTCATCAATCATTTTGTTCAGAAAATCATTTAAGGCATTGAAATAACCATTGGTATTGACCAGAATGACAGGCTGCGTAAATTGCCCCAGTTTCTTTAATGACAGAACTTCAAATAATTCTTCCAATGTTCCGGTTCCCCCTGGAAGTACTACTATTGCTTCTATGTCTTTTATCAGCAACTCTTTGCGTTCGGCCATGGTTTCCACATGAATCATATTCTCAACCCCTTTGTGTTCCCATTCAACCTGAACCATAAAATACGGGATAACACCTGTTACTCTGCCATTCAATTCAAGTACTTTATTAGCAACGGCTCCCATCGAACCCACAGCACCTCCACCATATTTAAGTCCGTATCCGTTTTCAACCAAAACTTCGCCTAACAAATAAGCTTCCTCCAGATAGCTCTGATCTACTTTAGCACTCGACGCGCAAAAAACACAAATATCACCCATAATTATTTTTTATAATGAATCGCCTACACACCAGGCGGCTGCTCCAAATAATAGTAAATCCTTTAAAATACTTTGTCCCACTTTTGATAATTCAGGAAATCCGTATCCGGTTTGCCACACATATCCCGATGTGAACAAAGTTAATACGCTAATTCCCAATACTAATACAGCAAGTAAACCGCCTACTAACGAAAGCTTTTTTGCAACGGGTTTAATTGCTAATAATATTCCAATGCCAATTTGCAGATAGGCAATTATCAATGAGAAGGTGTAAGAAGTAACATACTTCAGCATCCAGCTAAACATTGAAGAGTTTTGAAGGATATCTTTCAGGTAATCAGCTTCTGAATTTTTGAATTTTAAAATACCTAACCAGATAAATATCAGTGCTAAACCGTATCGGAATATAAATTGCCCTATTGCTTTAAATGATTTTGCGAGTATCATATGTTAGTGTTTTAATTTTAAAAAATGGATATACCGGTTTTAGTTGTAAAAAGTTCCAAAGCCTTTGCTCCGGCTAACGAGTTACCGTAATTATCTAATCCGGGACTCCAGACGGCCACTGATAGAACTCCCGGAATTATGGCTGCAATTCCACCGCCCACACCGCTTTTACCCGGCATCCCAACTTTATAGGCAAATTCGCCTGCAGCATCGTAAGTGCCACAGGTAAGCAATAAGGAATTCAGCCTTTTTGCCTGGCTGGCATTTAAATAGGCCTTTCCGGTAAGTGGATGGATACCATGATTAGCCAAATATAAAAAGGCTGTAGCTAAATCAAAACAATTCATTTCAATGGAGCAATGACCAAAGTATAGATCCAAAACATCTTCAACATCGGAATGAATATTGTTGTAGCTCTTCATAAAATGGGCTAATGCTGCATTTCGATGACCGTAGTTTTTTTCAGATTGTAAAACTCCCATGTTTATGGATAGTTCTTTGTTGATGGCAATTTCGCGAATGAAATCTATTGTTGTGTTTAACGGATCTTCAAAATGCGATGAAATGATGTCGGCTATAACTATTGCTCCGGCATTAATGAATGGATTGCGAGGTTTACCATCTTCGTTTTCAAGCTGAATAAGTGAATTAAATGGATTGCCTGAGGGTTCTTTACCCACTCTGAACCATAAATTTTCTTTAAGTATGGCAAAAGCTAAGGTAAGGCTAAAAACCTTTGAAATACTTTGTATAGAGAAGTTAGTTCTGCTGTTTCCTGTTTCAAATGTAGCTCCGTCGATAAAACGTACTGCCATGCCAAAGTTGTTTGAGTCAACATTGCTTAACTCAGGAATGTAATTGGCTACCTGACCCAACGAAAGTAGTGGAGAAATTTCTTGTTCAATTTCTACTAATACAGCTGGAATCTCGGCCTTTAATTCCTCAATGGCAATGTGATCATCCATAGGCATTATTTCTTTTTACGAAGGGGTAAATAATATTCCAGATTATAAGTAAAAGAAACGTTAGTTGAGTTATCGCGTTTTCCGTAACCCGGAATTGCATATGGTTCTAATTGTTGTGTATTGTTGATGTAAAAAAGAGCTCTGGCTCTGACACTCCAGCCCATGTAAAAGTTTTTGAAAATCTCAGATCGTAATCCAAATACAAATTCTCCCCAATGAGCCGTGGAGGTGCCACTACCTACAGTTCCCTCATAATCTCCCCAATAATCATCATTGATGGTGTATCTGTTACTTTTATAGTCTGTTACACCAAATCCATACCTGAATCCTAAAATGATGTTATCGTTGTTTCCTATTTCTTCAACTCTAAATATATTGTAATCAACTCCCAGACGAAGAAAGCTACCGTTCGAATCATAATCATACGAATCTTTATCAAACGATACATTTTCGTAACCTAATTCTCCTACGGCAAACCATTTGTTGTTAAACTGAATTCTGCCAGTGGCTTCCAGTCCTAAACGTTCGGGCTCAAAAAATGGAACAATGAAGGTGCCAACATTGATACCAATTGCAATACCCGGATCAAAACTTGGTTTTTCCAAACTGTTTGCTTCTTCTGTTTCTTGAGAAAAAGCAATGGTACAGGTTATTAATAAACTAATACTGAATAAATATCTTAACATTTTCGGCATCTTCTCCATAATTTACGTTGGCATATCCAATACTAACAGAATCAATAAGGTTGGTTGTATAATAAACGGTATCGAGCACAAGGTTATATGTCATACCACATTCGCCCGAAACATGATTTAAATGTCGTGAATAGTTGAATTGAACAAAGTCAGAATCAGATCTAACAGTATTATTAATCAATACTGATTGCTTAATGATGAAAATAGTACTGTCGGCATGTAAGTTAGATGGTAAAAACATTGAATTCACATTAGTACTATCGTATAACAGTGAATCTTGTCGACCTGCACCCCAAATATAAACACCTCTTAAAGTGGTGTCGGATTCACTTCCTGAGGATAATGAATAAAATGAAGCTTGAATGGCATGTTGATTCGATAAACAAAAACTTGTATCGGTGCAGGCATAAAAACCTGCTACAATAATTAAAGTCAGCCACTTTACTATTCGAATATATCGCATGTTATAATATTTCGTTGCAATAAATGATTGGTAATATGCAAAAATAGTAGTCTGTAATCAATATGTGCATGAACTAAGTAAAAAATAAAAATTATTTATTGCTGACAATTGTGTTCGTAATCGAACACACTACTGTTCGATTACGAACATTGTTTATGTAAACTATAATAACATAAATTAAATCATATCAAACTATTATGCCTTTTGGTCTGTTAATTGGTGAAGTCAAAGCTAAATTTTGATTTATCACTTAAACCAAAGAACTTCGAGTATGAATAATCGTTTTTCATTGCTGGCATTCCTTTTTATTATTGCTGGCCTGGGATCTGTTAATGCCCAATTGAATAAAATTAACTTCGAGGAATTTGATCTGGATAATGGCTTACACGTTATCTTGCATCAAGACAAAACTACCCCAAATGTTACAGTTTCGGTAATGTATAATGTTGGATCAAAGCACGAAAGTCCTGATCGCACAGGTTTTGCACATTTTTTTGAACATTTAATGTTTGAAGGAACAGAAAATATTGATCGTGGACAGTATTTTAAAATTGTGCAAAATGCGGGAGGTACTTTAAATGCAAATACTTCAAGCGACCGAACTTATTATTACGAAACACTACCTTCTAACCAGTTAGAATTAGGTTTGTGGCTGGAGTCGGAAAGAATGTTGCACGCTAAAGTTGATTCTTTAGGTATTGCTACTCAAAAGAAAGTGGTAATTGAAGAGAAAAAGCAAAGCTACGACAATCGTCCGTATGGTACTATTCTTCAGGAAACAATGAAGCGTGCTTTTACTGAACATCCATATCGCTGGACTACCATTGGTGATCCTGAGCATATTATGGCTGCTAAAGATGAAGAGTTTCAGCAATTCTACAATAAGTTTTATGTGCCTAATAATGCTGTTTTAGTATTGGCTGGCGACATAGAAATTGATCAGGCCAAAGAATGGATTAAAAAATACTTTTCTGATATCCCTCGCGGAAAACAAAATTTAGAGTATAACCCGGTTGTTGAGCCTCCATTAAATGGTGAAGTTCGTGATACTGTTTTTGATAACGTACAACTTCCTTTGATTTTACAAGCTTATCGTACCCCGGCCATGGGAACTGATGATTATTATGCATTGGATATGTTGAGTACGCTTTTATCAAAAGGCCAAAGCTCACGTTTGTATAAGTCGTTGGTTGATGATCAGCAAAAAGCCATGCAGGTAGCTAGTTTTCCAATTGGTTACAAAGAGCCATCATTGGCTTTGACTATAGCCTTACCTAATATGGGAGTTGAAACCAAAGATTTGGAAGATGCTATGGATGCTGAGATTAAAAAGGTTCAGGATGAATTAATTTCAGAAAAAGAATTTCAGAAATTAAAAAATCAGTTTGAGAACGATATTGTAAAAGGTAACATTAGAGTGGCAACCCGAGCTAATACTTTAGCACGAAATTACACCTATTTCGGTAATGCTAATTTGATTAATACCGAGTTGGATAAGTATTTGGCTGTTACTCGTGAAGATATTCAGCGTGTTGCTAATAAGTACCTTACTAAAGACAATAGAGTAGTGCTATATTACTTACCAAAATCGCAACAAAACTAATCATCAGTTTATTCATAAATAGTTTAGACAGAACACCCATTTAAGGGTTAAAATATACTTCAATGAAGAAAATAGTATTTTTATTTTTAAGTGTTTTAGTTGCCATTTCGGTAAATGCGCAACTCGACCGTAGCAAAATGCCTGCAGCCGGACCTGCTCCGAAAATCAATATAGAAGATGCCAAAACATTCGAACTAAAAAATGGTTTGAAAGTAATTGTTGTTGAAAACCATAAAGTACCAGTTGTGTCATACAGCTTATCATTGGATATTGATCCTATTTTTGAAGGTGATAAAGCTGGATATATTTCAATGGCAGGTGATTTAATGCGTGCCGGTACTACTACTAAATCAAAAGCTGAAATTGACGAAGCAGTTGATTTTATTGGTGCTGTTCTTTCAACCAATTCAAAGAGTATTTATGCAAGTTCGCTTAAAAAGCACTCTGATGAATTACTTGACCTATTGGCTGATGTACTGTATAATCCTGTTTTTCCTCAGGAAGAGTTGGATAAGTCGGTAAAGCAAATGCTTACCGGTATCAAGGCTGATAAAGAAGATCCATCTTCAATAGCCAATAATATTTCAGGAGCTTTATTATATGGTAAAGATCATCCTTACGGAGAAATTTTAACCGAGCAAACCGTTGAAAATATTACGGTTGATGATATTAAGAATTACTACGAAACATATTTTCGTCCTAATGTAGCTTATTTAGTAATCGTAGGTGATATCTCAATGAAGGAAGCTAAAAAACAAGCTAAAACCTATTTTGCTAAATGGGAAGAAAAAGAAGTACCTGAACACAAATACGAAGCTCCAGCCACATTTGATGGTCCAAAAGTAGTTGTTGCAAATAAAGATGCTGCAAATCAATCAACTATTGATCTTACTTATACTGTAAATTTAAAACCTGGAGATGACGATTTGATTAAAGCTCGCGTGATGAATGGTATTCTTGGAGGTGGTTCAAGTGGTCGTTTATTCCAGAATCTTCGTGAAGACAAAGCTTTTACATATGGAGCTTATTCATCACTTAGTTCAGATGATTTGATAGGATCATTTTCAGCATCAGCTCAGGTTAGAACCAGTGTTACTGACAGCGCTTTTACCGAAATTATTTATGAAATGGATAAGATGCGTACCGAGCTGGTTTCAGAGGAAGATCTTAATCTGGTTAAGAACATGATTGCAGGTAGTTTTTCTCGTTCATTGGAAGATGCTTCAACCGTAGCTCGTTTTGCTTTGAATATTCAAAAATATAATCTTCCAAAGGATTATTATCAAACCTATTTAGAGAAGTTAAGTGCAGTATCACTTGAAGATGTTCAAGCGATGGCTCAAAAATATCTGACACCTGATAATGCCTTGATTTTAGCCGTGGGTAATGTACCTGAAATGAAGAAAACATTGAAGAAATTTAGTACAGCAGGTGATGTTGCTGTGTATAACTACTATGCCGAGGAAGTTAAGTCAATGCCTTTACCTGAAGGTTTAACAGCTGAAAAGGTGATTGAAGACTATGTAACTGCTTTAGGTGGCGCTGATGCTGTTAATGCCGTTAAAAATTACAGTATGCAAGGTAGTATGACTGTTCAAGGCATGAATCTAACGATGAAGATGTATAGTAGTCGCCCAAATAAATCTTGCGTTGAAACCTATATGGGTGAAAATTTAATGTCGAAGCAAGTATGTAACGGTGAAGCAGCCAAAGTGATAAGCCCTATGGGTGAGCAAAACCTGGAAGGAGAGCAATTGGAGAGCATGAAAGTGGAAGCTATGATTTTTCCTGAAACTCAATTTTCAGAGTTAGGTTTTACTGCCGAATTGCTAGGATCTGAAGATGTAGAAGGAGATGATTCTTATAAAATGAAAATAACGAATCCAACAGGTAAAACACAAATTGTTTATTTCAGCCGTTCAACAGGTTTAAAAGTGAAAGAGGTAAGTGAAACGCCACAAGGTAATGTAGTTAGTTTAATTACAGAATACACAGATGTTGATGGTGTTAAGTTTCCAAAAGCAATTACGCAGTCAGTTGGTCCTCAATCATTCGATATAGTATTTGATGCTATTACAGTGAATGATGATTCCATTGATGCTAAATATGATATTTAATTTTTACGGTAGAAATTGGCATGGATACCGTAAGCGGGCAGTCGAAAGGCTGCCCGTTTTTTTCTACCTTTGTCGGCAAATTATAAGAAATGAATCAGAAAAAAGGAGTAATAGCCATTGATGGCCATTCGTCGTGTGGAAAAAGTACGGTTGCAAAGGATTTAGCCAAAGAGTTAGGTTATGTGTATATCGATACGGGAGCTATGTATCGGGCTGTCACTTTATTTGCCATGCAAAACGGATTGATTACAGATGGTGAAATTCTTTTGGATGAATTACAGAATAAGCTAAACGATATAAAAATCACTTTTAGGTATCGACCTGAAGAGAAAAAGAACGAAACATTTTTAAACGGAACCATTGTTGAAGATGAAATTCGGGGTTTAGAGGTGAGTAATAATGTGAGTGCGGTTAGTACCATTGCTTTTGTGCGTCATCGTATGGTTGAATTACAGAAGGAGATGGGTAAAGAAGGCGGTATTGTGATGGATGGCCGTGATATAGGTACGGTTGTTTTTCCTGATGCTGATGTAAAGCTTTTTATGACTGCCTCTCCTGAAATACGAGCTCAACGCCGTTATGACGAATTGAAAGCGAAAGATTCAACAGACAACAGTCTTTCTTTTGATGCTATTTTAGAAAATGTAAAGCAGCGCGATCATATGGATAGCACACGTAAAGAAAGTCCGTTAAAAAAAGCTGATGATGCCATTTTGCTCGATAATAGTGATATGAACAAACAAGAGCAGATGGATTGGATTATGAATGTGTTACGCGAACGCAATTTAGCTTAATTAAATGGTTAAAGTTGAGATAGATAGTCATTCCGGTTTTTGCTTTGGTGTTCGCAAAGCCATTGATTCGGCTGATCAAATTTTAAAAAATGGAACTCCGGTATATTGCGTCGGGGATATTGTTCATAATGATGCTGAAGCAGAGCGTTTGTATCAATCTGGAATGAAGATTATATCGTACAATCAAATCAATCAGATAAAGAGTGGAACAGTTCTTTTTAGGGCGCATGGAGAACCACCTGCTACCTATCAATTAATCAAAAAAGCCGGATTGCAATTACAGGATGAAACCTGTCCGGTTGTTTTGAAGTTACAACAACGAATAAAAAAGGCCTATCAATCGGTAAAAGAAAAGGAAGGGCAATTGGTTATATTCGGCAAGCGAGGTCATGCTGAGGTAATTGGATTGGAAGGCCAGTGTGAAGGACAAGCGATTGTTATTGAAAAGGAAGAAGAGATTGATCAGTTGGATTTTACTCGCCCAATAGAAGTGTTTGCTCAAACCACTAAAAATCCCGATCAGCTAAAGTGTATTGTACAGCTTATTGAGGAACGAAAAGGGGAATCTATTACATGGCATAATACAACCTGTAAGCAGGTTACGGGGCGTGTTCCTAAAATAAAATCGTTTGCTCAGCAGCATAATGTTATTGTTTTTGTTGGAGGAAAGAAAAGTAGTAATGCCAAAGTGTTATTTGCTGCTTGTTGCGAAGTGAATAAACACAGTTACTTTGTTTCGGATGCCTCTGAATTGGATTCTAAATGGTTGTCTGAAGCCAGATCTTCTATTGGTGTGTGTGGTGCAACTTCTACTCCTCTCTGGCAAATGGAAGAAGTTGCTGAGTCAATTAAAAAGTTTCTTTAGTCAACTAAAATTAATGTTTCGTGTATGAATTAGTGGTATTCATCACTGATTTGTAATTTTTTGTCTTTTAAAGGTGTTACGTTTTGCCTTTTTTGACATTAACATATAAAACGAAACCAATGTATGATGGTAATATCATCTGCTAAATATTACCTAACCCATTTATCAGCGGTTCCCCTTGTGAATCTCCTTTAACCAGCCGCTGTGATGCAAAAAGAAAAACTCTCGTGGAAAACGAGAGTTTTTTATTTATTAATGTGCTTCGAGCCAATTCTGACCGGTTCCCATATCTACATCTAAGGGAACTGAAATCTGCACTGCATTTTCCATTTCTTCTTTAACAATGGCTTTCACTTTATCTATTTCGCCTTTCAATACATCAAAATTCAATTCATCATGTACCTGTAAAATCATTTTTGATTGAATGTTCTCTGATTTAAAGCGTTCAAAAATATTCACCATGGCTTGTTTAATAATGTCAGCGGCGGTTCCTTGGATAGGTGCATTAATGGCATTACGCTCAGCTACACCTCTCACCACACCATTACGCGAGTTGATATCGCTAAGATTTCGTTTACGGTGATGTAGCGTTTCAACAAAACCTTTTTCTCGTGCATTAGCTATACAATCATCCATGAATTTTTTAACACCAGGGAAACTATCAAAATAACCGTCTATTATCTCTTTAGCCTCTTTTCGAGGTATGGTAAGTCTCTCTGCTAATCCAAAGGCTGAAATGCCGTATATAATACCAAAATTGGCCGTTTTTGCCTTTCTGCGCATGTCTGATGTTACTTCGTCTAGGGGAACCTTAAAGATTTTGGCTGCCGTAGCTGCGTGAATATCTTCACCGCGGTTAAAAGCATCAACCAGATGTTCATCTTTGCTAAAATGCGCCATTAGGCGTAATTCAACCTGCGAATAATCCGCCGATAAAAACTCATGCTCATCATCTGATGCAGTAAAAGCTTTTCGTATTTCTTTTCCGTTTTCATCGCGAATTGGAATGTTCTGTAGATTTGGATTTGTACTGCTTAATCGTCCGGTAACAACTATTGCCTGGTTGTAACTGGTATGGATTCTATTGGTTGAAGTATTGATTAATTTAGGTAGAGCTTCAACGTACGTATTCAATAATTTAACCAGTCCTCTGTATTCTAATATAGCAGGAATTATTTCGTGCTTATCTTTTAGTTTTTGTAGTGTTTCTTCGTTGGTACTAAACTGGCCTGATTTTGTTTTTTTGGCCTTGGCATCAATTTTTAAATGTTCAAAAAGTACTTCTCCCACTTGTTTAGGACTGGCAATATTAAAATCCATTCCTGCCAGTTCAATTATTTTGGTTTCGAGTCCTGCAATGGTTTCTTTAAGTTTAGTGGCAAATTCCTGCAGAGCTTTGTCATCTAACTTTACTCCTTGAAATTCCATGTCAGTTAAGACCTCAATCAGTGGCATTTCAATCTCTTCGAACAAAGCTTTTACATCACTTTCTGCAATTTCTTTCTCAAACTTATTGGCCAGTTGTAAGGTTATATCAGCATCTTCAGCGGCATAATCACATACCTGAGCAGGTTCAATATCCCGCATGTTTTTTTGCTTAGCACCTTTGGGACCCACCACCGATTCGTAAGAGATAGGAGTGTAATTGAGGTAGGTTTCCGACATGAAATCCATACCGTTTTTTAGTCCCGGGTAAAGTAGGTGGTGAGCGACCATGGTATCAAAAAACGGACCGGCAAGATTAATACCGTAGTTTTTTAATATCAACATGTCGTACTTAAGGTTTTGTGCTATTTTGGTGATGTTTCCGTCTTCAAAAACTTCTTTAAAACCGTTCACCAGCTCAATTGCTTCTTCTTTGTTTGCAGGTACCGGAACGTAATAAGCTTCATGTTCCTTCCAACTGAATGACATTCCTACCAATTCTGCTTCCATGGCATGAACAGATGTGGTTTCGGTATCGAAACAAAAGCGACTTTGAACACTTAATTCTGCTTTTAACGAAGCAAGCTTCATATCATTATCAACCAAATAATAATGATGCGTTATATCATTTATGTTTTTAAATGAACTTTCTATTATTACTGGCTCTTGCGGAGTTTGTTCAACAGGAGCTCCAAATAAATCACCTTGAACAGGAGCTGTTCCGTATAACTTATTGATTCTTGAAATCAGGTTTTTAAATTCGAGTTCTTCAAATAATTTATTGACGGCATCCATATTAGGTTTTTCTCGCTCCAAAGCTTTTTCGTCCAGCTCAATGGGAACATCTAATCGTATGGTTGCTAAATGGTAGGATAACTTTACCTGATCTTTAAAGTTAACCATGTTCTCTTTCTGTTTTCCTTTCAACTCATCAATATGTTCGTAGATGCCGTCTATGCTACCAAAGCTACTAATCATATCCTTGGCTCTTTTTTCACCGACACCCGGGCATCCGGGTATATTATCGGCAGCATCGCCCCACAAGGCTAATATGTCAATAACTTGTTTTGGATCTTCAACCGAAAATTTTTCCTTTACATGTTCGATTCCCCAAATGTCAATGCCACCACCTTTGCTGCGTGGTTTATACATAAACACATTTTCTTTAACCAGCTGTGCATAATCTTTATCTGGGGTTACCATGTAAGTTTGATAGCCTTTTTCAGAGGCTTTGGCTGATAGTGTTCCAATAACATCATCCGCTTCAAAACCATCTTTTACAATAACTGGTATGTTTAATGCCTCGATCAATTGCTTAATATAAGGAACTGATTTTTTGATGTCTTCAGGAGTAGCATCCCGGTTGGCCTTATATTCTGGGTATTCTTCGTGTCGGAAGGTGGGACCTGATGGATCAAAAACTACCGCTATATGACTTGGATCTTCTTTAGTAAGTATCTCGAGTAATGAATTGGTAAAACCAAATACTGCCGATGTGTTAAATCCTTTTGAGTTAACTCGTGGATTTCTGATGAATGCATAATATGCTCTGAATATTAGAGCGTAGGCATCCAGTAAGTATAAATCTTTCTTTTCTCCCTGAGTGGACATAGTCAAATTAATTTTTTCTAAAGATAGAAAACTATCAATAATAGTAGTAATCATTAAAATATAGCCATGGAATTAACATATGTATAACAGTTTTAAAATGAACACTTTTGTTGATAGTTGTGTTTTAAATGAGTGTAACTATTAAAAAAACGACTATGAAAATTACATCAATGCTAGCTGTTTTGGTTCTTTTGGTTGGAACTATAGCTAATGCTCAGAGCAAAAAAGTAGATATTAAGAAGAGTGAAATAGAATGGGATGCCAAAAAAGTTACCGGAGAGCATAATGGTAATATTCTGTTCCAATCGGGAGTTTTAGAGTTCGAAGGAGATAAGCTTACCGGAGGTGAATTTGTGGTAGATATGACATCAATTACGAATTTGGATATAGAGAGTGATGAATATAAACAAAAGTTAATTGGTCATTTAAAATCGGATGATTTTTTTAGTGTTTCTACTTATCCAACCAGTAAACTAGCATTAACATCGGTAAAATCAATGGGAGATGGTTATCATGTTAATGGTAAATTAACTATTAAGGGTAAAACGCACCCCATTGAATTTCATGTGACAAAGTCGGATGGTGTTTATAAAGGATCAATGACAGTTGATCGTACTAAGTACGATGTACGTTATGGTTCAGGCAAGTTTTTTGATGATTTGGGTGATAAAATGATTTACGATGACTTTACTCTTACATTTAAGGTGGTAACAAAATAAAATATTTACATAATATTATAAAACTAAAGGTCGACGTGAGTTGGCCTTTTTTTATGGGGTGTAATCTAAAAAAATGCATTAAAATTATACAACTTCAAGTATGATTTTGGTCATTTCGTCTAAAAGTGGCAAAAAGTTTATGGTTGGGTTAAAAAAAAGTAGTTATTTCACACTGTCGTCGAGACACATCCTAAAAACAACCAAAAACATATTATTGTGGGAAGAAGATATCGATTTACTCTTAAATCAAGGCTATTGTTGTACACCTTGGTTTCGTTTACTTTTATCTACGGTTTTACCTTAGTATATATAAGTGTAAACCTTAGAGCAAAAGCTATGCAGGATTCTGAAGAGATTATTAATGCCAGAGTTTCAGAATACCGAAATATGATACAAAGTGATTTGAATCAGGTATTAGAGGCAACAATAACAATTCGGGATGTTTATGAGCAATATGAGCAGTTTGATGAGAATTATCGTTCGTATGTATTAGATGAAATGTTATTAGGTTGGCTAAAAAACAATCCAAATTATCTATCAACCTGGCAGGCATGGGAATTAAATGCAACCGAGGAAGGTTACAATATGCGAAATGGTAGAGACAGGGTAGTTAATTTTCGTTTGAATGATGAAATAACCATTTCAAAAGAGCGGGTGGATGTAAACAATGAAATTCTAACCAGTCAGTATTATCAATCAAGAGAAAGAAATCAATTAGAACTTTGGGATCCTTACTACGATCAGGTTACACCTGAATTAGCTGGTATTTTAATGACTACCATAGCGGCTCCAATTCAAAAGAATGGCGAATTTATTGGTTTGGTAGGTGTTGATATTGGTTTAACTGATATGGAGAAAATTGTTTCGGACATTAATTTGTTTGATGGTTCAAAATCTTTCTTTCTATCTAACGATACCAGAATTGTAGGGCATACTCACAAAGAATGGATTGGAGAAATGTTGTTTGATGTTATGAAGGAAGATACTGCCTCTTTCCGACAAGCAATCAATAGCACTCATCAGTTAGAAAATGTTGATTTCAAATATTACGATGAAGGTGCCGGAAAAGACTATTTTGTATCTATGTCGCCTGTGAAGTTAGGTGGGGTAGATAAAGCATGGACAATAGGAATTGAAGTACCACTTGATGTAATTATGTCTAAGGCCAATGAAATTCTTTACTATAGTCTTTTAATAGGTGTACTTGGTTTAGGGCTTTTATATGTTGTTGTTTACTGGATGGCAAATGTAATTGTTAAGCCGATTAAAAACAGCGTTTCTATAGCACGAAGTTTGGCAAATGGTGAGTTAGATGTTGCTAAGTCAAAAGATGAAATTAAGGATGATGAGATTGGAGACTTACAATTGGCCTTAATTGATATGGCTGGTAATTTGAAAAAAATTCTTCATAGTATAGTAGAGAGTACTAATGAAATTGAAGATTCGAGTAATGAGTTAACCTCTTCCTCAACTCAACTGTCTGCCGGGGCTTCCAATCAGGCTGCATCTTCCGAAGAGATATCTTCATCGATGGAAGAAATGGTAGCAACCATTCAGCAAAATAGCGAAAACTCGGAGGAAACAAAGAAAATTGCTGAAAAAGCAGCAGCCGGTATGAAAGCCGGATTTGAATCTACATTGAAAGCTGGTGAGGCAATGCATATTATTTCTGAGAAGATTAATATCATTGAGGAAATTGCGAAGCAAACAAATATACTTGCTTTAAATGCAGCAGTGGAAGCGGCTCGGGCAGGCGAGCAAGGTAAAGGTTTTTCAGTAGTTGCAACGGAAGTTAAGAAATTGGCTGAGAGATCGCAAAAGGCGGCTAATGAAATAATGGAATTAACAAGTAATGGTGTTGATATTACTGAAAAATCAGGAAAAGAGTTAGAGGCTATCATTCCGGATATTGAAAATACATCAATGTTAGTTCAGGAAATTACAGCATCCAGCTTTGAGCAAAAAAGTGGGGCTGAGCAAGTAAATAAAGCTATTCAGGAACTCAATGAGGTTACGCAGCAAAACTCTGCCACAGCCAATGTGTTTTCTGACAGTGCAGAGCAATTAACACAACTGGCAGCTAAATTAAAAACAGCGGTGTCGTTCTTTAAGTAAAAACTAACCTTCTATAAAATAAAAAAGACAGCAGGTAATGATCGCCTGCTGTCTTTTTTGTATCTATAGTTGTTGCAAACTTACTGATGAATTGCCATTGCATTAAAAATGAATTTTCCTAATCCAAAATTTAATAGTGTTGGCTTTTGGCCAAGATTAAATTGATGTATGTGCATTCGTAGAAAGCTTTTTGAGACATTGTTTTGTTATACTCAATGATAACACCTTTTTTATTAGTCGCAATTATATTACCAATCTGCTTTTTATTGCTTTTCTGAAATAGAACTTCGTCATTTAATTTAAATTCACTCGAATAGCTTGATGAATGATATATCTTATTGTTTTTAATCTTCTTTATTTTGTAATTACCATTTTGATTTTCAAACAGAAGTGTTTTTTTATTTGAAGATTGACTTAATATTTTAGCCTGTAATAGATCATCCTTATGAAGAAATATAATCGGTTTGTTACCAAGTGAAATACAGTCGTTTAGTGGTTTTGAGTTGCTGTTATTGTTTGTGCTATTAAAATCAACAATTTCTGCAGATACAATAGCTTCGGTTTTACAAATAACAGGGAAAAACGACCTCTTATAATCAACTGTAACATTAGCTAAGGCTTGTCCTTGTTGCAATGGGTAATTCTTATAAAGGTTTCGTTTGGCTTCTAAGGTTAAGGCATCTTTTTTTAATCCGCCAATACCAAATATTTGTTTTGTTGAGGCTTGTCCAACAGCTAATCCTACTATCCTGAAATTAGAATCATTAATTGATGCATTACCGGTAATTATTCCGGAATGAACCGCGCAAGAACTAAAAAATAGGATAGAGATTAGACTAAAAATTATCTGTTTCATAATAAGTGAGGTTTGTGTAATTAGGTTTATTATTTAAGTTAAAATTATCAAAAGCAACATTTACAAAAGCAAAAGACAGCAGGCAATGATAGCTTGCTGCCTTTCTTGGTTAAGGGGGTTGTAAGGAAATTGTCGATTCAAATTATTGAATGTGTGTTAATACAAATTGTTAATTTGCAATAATATTTAACATGCAATTTTCAGACCAAAAAAGTAAAATATTCAGGAGTGAGGGTTATTTTTTTAATTTGTAGTGACAAAAAAAGCCAGTTGAAAAGTCAACTGGCTTGATATTAAACTATTTAAATTTAATTTTTTAAAGCAAAATCTTCTACTTCTTTAAAGACTCTAAGAAAATTACCGCCCCATATTTTATAAATATCCTCTTTAGAATATCCTCTGTTTAATAATTCATCGGTAATCTTTGGAAAATCTCCAACATCCTGGCAGTCGGATAGACCACCGCCACCATCAAAGTCAGATCCTATGCCCACATGGTCAATGCCTACCAGATTCACTACATAATCAATGTGATCCACAGCCTTCGCAATATTGGGTAAAACAGGAGGGTAGTCTTTATCTATTCGATCCCATTCTCTCCAGGCAGCTTTGCGTTCCTCTTCATTCTTATAATTGAAGTTATTGTATTTCTTTCGTAACTCTTCGTGTTTGATGTAATTAATGCTGGTTGTATCTTCCTCTTCAATGTAGGCACCTAATATGCAAATTTGAATAACTCCACCTTTTTCGGCCAGTTTTTTTATCATCTTATCGCTCATGTTGCGAGGATGATTACATATAGATCGCACGGAAGAATGCGAAGCAATAACAGGTGTTTTTGAAACTTTCATCACGTCAAAAAACGATTTATCAGAAACGTGTGAAATATCAATTATCATACCTAATCTATTCATTTCGTTCACCACATCTATTCCAAAATCACTTAGGCCATTATGTTCCGGACCATTTTTATCGGTTGATGAATCACAGATATCATTATTACTTGAATGTGATAAGGTGATATACCTTACGCCTTTGTTGTAAAACTCTTCAACTCTATCGATATTCTTCTCCAAAGGAAAACCATTTTCCATGCCTAAATAAATGGCTCTTTTTCCTTTCTTTGATATTTGGGTTACATCTTTACTGTTAGTGGCTAATTCTACCTGATTTGGATAGTTTTTTATGGCTGCGTAAGTTGAGTCAATCATTTGATTGGCCAAATTGTATGCCTTTTCGTAGTTTTCGCTGGTTCGAGGACGTTGACTGGTAAAGATGGCAAAGAAGATGGCGTCTAATCCACCACTTTCCATTCTGGGTATATCTACCCGGCTGTTAGGAGCTTCGTGTTCTTTTCCTATGTCAAAGCCTTTGTTGACAAATTTCATTGGAGTATCACAATGTGTGTCAATAGTAATAGCTTTATTGTGAATGGTTAATGATTTTTTACCTACAGGTTTACCTGAAGTAAATAATAAGGCAAGTGTAACAGCAAAAAAGATGTTGTTTTTCAGATTCATATAGTTTAAGTTTGTTCGAAAGTACAATTTGAAATTCAAAATCAGTAATTTCGGTTGTGTTTTGATTTTTTTTAACACTTTCAATTTAAGTGTATTGTATATGAAAGTAATAGGAATTATAGTGTTGGTCTGCTTTTTTGTTTCATGTAATTCAAAAGAATGTGATTGTGTGTCTGATTCTCATATAGTTGTTGGAGAAGGTGAAGTGATTACGAAAACGTTTGATGTTGAATCGTTTTCGGGAGTCTCTGCATTATCATTTACTGACATACGAATATCAACAGGGCAGGAGCAGTTAGTGCAGGTTAGTGGTCAGGAAAATATTATGGATTTACTGAGTGTTAAAGTCGAGAATGGAACTTTAGATTTATCATTCCCGAATGATATAGATATCAGACCTACAGAAGATCTTACTGCAGAAATTAAAATACCTGGTCATTTAAATGCTCTTTCGTTTGTTGGATTAGCAGAAATAGAACTGAAAGGGGAGTTGCAGGAATATGTAGCTATAAATATTACCGGTTCAGCTAACTTAAATTCGCTAGACTTGCCTGTAAATGGGTTTGTTTTAAATTGGGTTGGTGAGGGAACGGCAAAAGTTTGGTCAATTGAGCAATTGATATTGAATTGCACGGGCGTGTTTGATGTTCAATATAAAGGAGAACCAACCATTACAAATAACTCAACAGGTACAGTAACGGTTGGTCCAATTCAATAATGCTTTATCTGCTAGTTAGAATGTCTTTTACATCATCACGTAGTTTTCGTAGCATGGTTTCTGTTTGATCCCAACCAATACATTCGTCAGTAATTGAAACACCATATTCCAATTGCTTTAAGTCAGCCGGAATGCTTTGTTTACCGAATTTAAGGTTGCTTTCCACCATTAAGCCAATAATAGATTTGTTACCGTCTTTTATCTGTTGCGCAATATCGTCGCAAACCAATTGTTGGTTGCTTGCTTTTTTATGACTGTTAGCATGACTACAATCAATCATTAAGCGTGGCTCTAAACCTTCTTTTTCTAGGTGGAGCTCGTATTTCCTAACGTATTCAGCTGAATAATTGGGCTCTTTACCACCTCTTAGGATGATATGCGAATTTGGATTACCAGCTGTTTTAACCACAGCAACATTTCCTTCCGGATCCACACTAACAAAGTTATGTGGAGCAGCAGCCGACATACGTGCATTGATGGCTATTTTTATATCACCATTGGTTCCGTTTTTAAAGCCAACAACCGATGTTAATCCACTGGCCATATTACGGTGTGTTTGCGATTCGGTTGTACGAGCTCCAATGGCTGTCCATGAGAATAAATCCTGCATGTACTGAGGTGTGATTAAGTCCAGAGCTTCACCTGCAGCAGGCAATCCTATTTCGGCTACATAGCTTAATAGCTCGCGAGCCATTTTTAATCCATCTTCAATGGCGTAACTATCGTTCAAATAAGGATCATTAATTAATCCTTGCCATCCTACTGTGGTTCTGGGTTTTTCGAAATAAACCCGCATCACCAAATAGAGAGAATCACTTAATTCATCGGATAATGCCTTTAATTTTCGGGCATATTCTTTAGCAGATTCAATGTTGTGGATAGAACACGGACCAACAACAACCAGAAGTCGTTTATCTGTTTTTTGCAGGATGTTCTTCACTGTCTGCTGACCCTTTTCAACAGTTTCAATACTCTTGTCGGTCAACGGAAACAAAGCCTTTAAATCATTTGGTTTGATGATTGGTTGTTCGGCAATGATGTTGACGTTTTCAATTCTTAAATCGGTCATTGTTTAATTATGGTAGTTTTGCTTAGGTGGGCAAATATAAGACAAATACCATCAAAAGGGTAAATAAATGAGTCTGTATATCAAAGTAAAAGAAGAATAGGAGGGTGCTTAAGGGGTGTTCTCTTAAAAAAAGCAATAAAAAATCCTGCAAGAAATTTCTTACAGGATTTGAAATATAAACTTTGGTAATTTAATCTATAACAGTTACCCAACCGTGTGTGTCAGGCTCATCACCATATTGTATTCCTCTTAATTTATTGTAGAGTTTAACTGATGTTTCTCCTGGTTTTCCGTCGGCACTAAAAATATAAGAACGACCTTCGTCAATATCATCAATTTTAGCAATTGGACTGATTACGGCTGCTGTACCACAGGCACCGGCTTCCTCAAAAGTAGATAATTCTTCTAATGGTACCGGACGGCGTTCTACCTCTAAGCCCATGTCTTTAGCTAATTGAATCAGACTCATATTAGTAATAGAAGGTAAAATGGACTTAGATTCAGGCGTTACATAGGTGTTGTTTTTAATGCCAAAGAAATTAGCCGGACCACATTCGTCGATGTACTTCTTTTCTTTGCTATCTAAAAACAAAACTGAAGAATAACCTTTTGCATGTGCTTCGTCGCCGGCACGTAGGCTGGCTGCATAATTACCACCCACCTTAATATTACCGGTTCCAAGCGGAGCAGCACGATCATATTTGCGTGTAATCATCATATCGGTAGGCTTAAATCCTTCTTTAAAGTAAGGACCAACCGGCATAACAAATACCATAAACAAATATTCCTCTGATGGAGAAACACCAATTTTGGGTCCTGCACCAAATAGTAACGGACGAACATATAATGAAGCTCCGGATTCGTAAGGAGGTACAAAGCGCTTATTCATTTCAACTGCCTTAACCACTGCATCGATAAATAGTTTCTCGGGGACGGCAGCCATCATGGTGCCAATTGCCGAGTTGTACATACGTTTGGCGTTTTCATCAACACGAAACAGGCGCGTTTTGCCATCCTGACCTTTAAAGGCTTTCAGTCCTTCAAAAGCTTCCTGACCATAATGTAGTCCGGTGGCAGCCATATGAATATTGATGTACTCAGAAGAATGCACTTCCAGTTCGCCCCATTTACCATCGCGGTAATAACATCTAACATTATAATCAGCCTTCATGTAGCTGAATGAAAGATTTGCCCAATCAATATTATTCATCTTTAACAGGGTTTTAAGTAGTGTGAACCTTTATTTTTGCTAAAGGTACAATAAAGTGCTTACAAATTACATGATAAAACACACGAAAAGTGCATTTTTACTACGCTTTATCAGAAGAACAATAAAATTGCTGATAATAATATAACTGAGTAAATCAGATAGCGATATTCCTTTTCCGGAATATAACTAACTACTTTTTTGCCAACAAATGCACCCAATAATAAGGCGGGGAACATTATGAAATTCAATTGGATAGTTTTGAAGGTGATGGTTTGCCAGCTAATGATATGAAAGGGAACCTTAAAAACATTCAAAAACAGGTAAAACCATGCTCCCGTTCCAATATAAGCTTCTTTGGGTAAGCGCATTGACAATAAATACAGGTTGAAAATAGGTCCTGCAGCATTACCCATCATAGTGGCAAAACCTCCGGCTAAACCCAAAGATCCGCTAAAAAATCGATTGTCAATTAGGTTGATTTTCTTTTTGCGAATTTCGTTGTAAAGCAATAGTGCCAAACAAACAATAATAGCAATGGCAATGGTTAACTTAAACTGTTGATCGTTGATTTGATTTCCAACATAAACAGCAATTAAAATACCCACAACAGCCCATGGAATCAGTTTGATAATGTATTTGATTTTTCCACTTTTAAAGTAAAAAGTTAATGCCATTAAATCGCCCATAATTAAAAAAGGCAGGATGATTCCTACCGATGCTTTACCTCCGTACAGGTAGGCAAGTAAAGGAATAGAGACCATGGCAGTTCCTTTCAATCCACTTTTTGATACGCCAATTAAAAAGGCACAAAAAAGAGTAATTAACCAGGTGTTTAATGAGGTGTTTAAAGGGTTGATGAATGTTGGAAGCATAAATGGTTTATTTTGCTTCGCAAAAGTAGTAGAATCCTTTTACTAATTACTTTTTGTCAGGTAATTAATGCTTTGCTCGATGAGTTTTTGATATTCGGGATGAGTGAAGGCATTTTCATCCTGTCCGAATTGGATATATACAACTTCTGCGTTTTTTACTTTATGTATCCAAGCTGGGTAAGGAATGTTGATTGGAGTGGAAGTCGTAAGCAATGGAGTTACATCAGGAAGTATAAAACAATTATTATAGGTTTCATCGTGAATAGTGAAATTATTTAAATTGTTGCATATGGGATGATTATTATTAATTACTTCAATTGAAATATCAATATCGTGTTCAAAAGTTGAAGGACCTCTTTCTGGATGGTCCCGGTAATATCTTCCACCAATAATATGAATGAATTCAGGCCATTTTTGGTACGAAACCAATGTATGATGAAGAAAAAGCATGGGCTTACCATTTTGGAGCAATTGCCAATACGCTTCTTTTTGTCTTTGAGTTATAGAATCATTTAAATCGTAAAATATTAAGATGTCATAATTGTTTGCTTTATTATGCTCAATATCTTCGTTGGCTTTGGGTTGAAGTACTTCTGTGTAGACTAGTTCAGGTATATTGTCAAACATCGCGTAAAATTCTTTTACTGGCACCTTTCTTTGACTGGTTATAAGCATTGCACTGATATTTTTCTGACTGAAAGATGTGGATGAAATAAGAAGTGCAATAAAGAGGATGATGTATTTCATTCTATACTTTATATTAAATGTTATAAATATCTGTAATTATTAAATATAAGTTTAAAATTATATTGTAATTGTTCTATTACTTCTTCTATGTTTAAATCTCTTAACTCGGATGCTTTTTGATATAATTCTTTAATATTAGTATTTGAATCATCTGTTTCCAAAAAAACACGTTTTAAAGGAGTATTTCTGAATGTTAGTTGTGTTTTTGGATGAGTAACTAATGAAGGGCCAAAGGAGAAATAAAATCCTGTTTCTATAGCTTGATTCATGGTTTCAACTGAACTATTAAAGCCATGTAATATCCATGGTTGTTTGGGGTCTATATCTTTTCGAAGTTTGATAATTTCAGAATAAGACTTTACACAATGGATAATCAGTGGTTTTTTGTGTTGTTCAGATAAAGAAGTATGTTCTTTAAAAACATCGATTTGAGTTTGTAAATCGGGTCCTTTGATTTTATCTAAACCACATTCTCCTAGTGCTAAAACTGTTGATTGACTGAGTTTTTGTTTAATTGAGTTAAATTGATTATTTATATTACTAATTTCCCATGGATGAATTCCTATAGAGATATTTTGATTGGATTGCGAAGTGTTTAATTCTTCCAGAGGAACATTGTAAATGGAAGTGATCTCTGGATCAGAATGGATATGGTGGGTATGGAAATCGATGAATTGCATACCCTAAGATACCATATTTTGGAATAAAACTAGGAAACGGTTTTGCTTATCCTCTAGCATTCATAGATGTCAATAAAAAAAGAAAGAGGCGATTATCATTGATAATCGCCTCAAACTTGCTAACCCGACAATCCGAAAATTACCGGTTATATCATAATTTATTCTTGTTTCGACGCGCGTTTACGTTCGTGTTCCAGAAGTAAAATTTTACGCAATCTAATAGATTTTGGCGTAACTTCCACATATTCGTCGCCCTGAATGTATTCTAAAGCCTCTTCTAAAGTAAATTTAATCGGAGGAGCAAGCTTTACTTTATCATCTGCACCTGATGATCGCATGTTACTCATCTTTTTAGCTTTAGTAACGTTTATTGTAAGGTCACCTTCACGGTTGTTTTCACCTACTACCTGACCCATATAAACATCTTCACCCGGCTCAATAAAAAACTTTCCACGGTCCTGAAGTTTATCCATTCCGTAAGCAATGGATGTTCCTGATTCAATAACAATCAACGAACCGTTGATACGTTTTTCGATAGGTCCTTTCCATGGTTGAAACTCAATAAAGCGGTGTGCCATTATAGCTTCACCCTGAGTGGCAGTCAACATGTTGCTTCTTAAACCAATAATACCTCGCGATGGAATATTGAATTCAAGGTGAACTCGTTCGCCTTTTTTCTCCATGGTTTTCAACTCACCTTTACGTTGAGTAACCATTTCAATGGCTTTACCAGAGTGTTCTTCCGGTAAGTCAATAGTTAAATCTTCAACAGGTTCCAGCTTCTCACCCAATTCTTCTTTGATGATTACACGTGGCTGACCTACTTGAAGCTCATAACCTTCACGACGCATTGTTTCAATTAGAACGGATAAGTGAAGTACACCACGTCCGTATACGTTCCATGCATCAGCTGATTCTGTATCTTCTACTCGTAGAGCAAGGTTTTTCTCCAGCTCTTTATCTAAACGGTCTTTAATATGGCGCGATGTAACCATTTTTCCTTCTTTACCAAAGAAAGGAGAGTTGTTGATAGTAAACAACATACTCATAGTTGGTTCATCAATAGCTATAGGCTCTAATGGTTCAGGGTTTTCGAAATCGGCAATGGTATCACCAATATCAAAACCTTCAACACCCACTAACGCACAAAGCTCACCACATGTAACGTGTTCAACTTTTGTTCGTCCCAAACCATCAAATACGTTCAATTCTTTGATTCGAGTGCGAGTTATGCTACCATCACGTTTAACCAGACTAACATCCTGGTTCACTTTTAATTCACCTCGGTGCAATCGACCAATAGCAATACGACCCAAATATTTTGAGTGGTCTAATGAAGTAATTTGTAACTGAGGTGTTCCTTTGTTGTATTCTGGAGCAGGAATGTGCTCAATAATAGCATCGAAAATAGCATGGATGTTGTCTGTCTTTTCTTTCCAGTCAGTACTCATCCAGTTTTCTTTTGCCGAACCGTAAACTGATGGAAAATCAAGCTGTTCTTCTGTGGCATCTAAAGAAAACATTAAATCAAAAACTGATTCATGTACTTCCTCAGGACGACAGTTTGGTTTATCCACTTTATTAATCACTACAATTGGCTTTAATCCCAGAGAAATAGCTTTTTGTAGCACAAATCGTGTTTGCGGCATTGGTCCTTCAAAGGCATCCACAAGTAATAGAACTCCGTCGGCCATGTTTAAAACACGCTCAACTTCTCCTCCAAAATCACTGTGGCCCGGTGTATCAATAATATTGATTTTTACATCATTCCACATTACGGACACATTCTTCGACAGAATTGTGATGCCTCGCTCACGCTCCAGGTCATTGTTGTCCATGATAAGTTCACCCATATCCTGGTGATCCTTAAATAGCTTTCCAGCCATTAACATCTTGTCTACCAATGTGGTTTTACCATGGTCAACGTGCGCGATAATGGCTACATTTCTAATCTCTTGCATATATAAAATCCAAATGAGCCGCAAAGGTACGCCTTATTTTTGTGATTAGTAAGCTTGTAGTGTAAAAAAGGTATTAATTATCATTAAAAGAATTGGGAATTTTACAAATTGGAATAACCTTATTTTTCTAATAAACTAAATCCTCATAAATCTTTGTAATCCTTATTAAGTGAAGAGCTGATTTGTATATTTAAGATTTGATTATTAATTTAATAGTATAAAATGCTATAGTTATGAAGAATCCACAGCTTGCTCCTAAAGGAACATTTTATTTTACATGTGATGAATTGGCAAAAAAAGATTCCAAAGCCTTTTCGGAATATATGTGGACGGATGTTGATGGAAAACCCCGTTTCCGATGGTATAAAAATGTGGTTAATATTGTTGAGCTTCTCGAGAAGTATGATTTCCACTTTGATATAGAAAAATTGCCGTTTAAAGATTTTGAAGACTATTTTAAATCAATAGAATGGGTTATGCAAAATGATCCGGATTCGTTGATTTACATTATGTCTCAAATGATTACTCCGGTTAGTGAAAAGGTAAAAAATAAAATATTAAGTCATTTGATTGAACTTGAATACTACCATTCTTGTGCTGTTATTCAAAAGCATTTACAAGTAAAATCAACCTCGTCTATAACCAATAGAGAATTTCAAAAAAATAGGGCTAAGGGTGTTACTAAATAGATTAAGGCTGTTAAGAAAATATCTACCTAAAAGCAGGTTATAAATACTAAGGGTATTGTAAAAAGAAAAATAGCTGATTGCAATGCAATCAACTATTCTATACAATGTATTTAAACGCGGAATGTAAAAGTTTAGAGACTAACTACTTTAGTTGCATCTTCCATTATTACATTGTAAATATAACCTGCTCCAAAATCTCTGTTAAGACCAATGGTGCCTATAAAAGTCACAACATCTCCAACCTGATACAATTCATCAGTGGTAACGGTTAAATCAAAACTATTTTCAAAGGAACTACCATCCTGAATGTGTACCCAATTAGTATTTAAAATGCCATTGTTAACCTTTACGATTTTTCCTTTAACGGTTACTTTAGTATCTGATAAAGATGATTTGTTTTCGAATATGTAAGCAATACTTTGTGCTCCTTGTGGTTGCTCTATTTCAATATCGGTTTTAGCAGCTCCGGATGATTTGTTAATATTTTTACGGATGGCTTCATCAACCGATTCCAAAGCTTCATTTCTAATGCCTTTAACAAAATAGATGGTCTCGAATTCACGTTGCAGTGTTTTGCTTTGGAAGTTTTTCATTTCAAGTCCTTCGTCGTAAAACACTTGCTGTCCTTCTTTAACTTCAGCTTTGGGTATGGCTATCCAATTTTCACCCATACTTTCTTTTATTAGCAGATATGTATATGAAGGAGTTTGAATAACTTCGCTAACTGTACCTTTATGAGTTCCAAGTGGTAATAAATCGCTTGTACTTTCTGATTTTTTGGATGATGTATTACAGGATGCTAAAAAGACGGTTAATGAGAAGATAAGGATTGTAGTTCGCATAATTTTTCGTGTTAAGAGTATTTGCTAAAGCAAACAACCTACTCTACTTTAAAGTTCATTTTGTTTATATTTAATCAGAATTAGAGATTTAAGTATGAATAGAGTTTCACTAACTTTTTTTCTATTATTAATCGTGTTTTCCGCAGTTGGGCAAACTGTCGGTAAGGATATAACTATTGGGCAAAGCATTGAATACAAATCAAATATTCTAAATCGTAGTGTTCAGGTTTTTCTTTCTCACCCTGATGATTTTCAAACTCACCCATATCCACTTGCTATTTTGTTGAGTGCTGAACCATTTGATTTTCGGGCATCTATATTGAAAAATGAGTTTGTGACAGTTGGTATAGAGTCGGTTGATGGCAAAAAAGACTTCTTGAAAGAAGAGGGTCGTAAAAAGTATCTGACTTTCATACTGGAAGAACTACTTCCTGATATGGAACGCCAGTATAAAACTTCAGGTGTTCGAATGGTTTCAGGACATTCAATGGCCGGTGCAATGGTACTTGAATGCTTTTTGAATAAGCCGGATCATTTTTCGTTTTATTTGGCAACCAGCCCGGTACTTCAACTTGTAGATGCCAAACACATCAATAAAATTGAACTCAAGCAGAATAAAGCACTGTATTTTGGTATGGGACGCAATGAGAACTATCCACAATTGGAGCAGTCAAATCATGCATTTCATTTTCTGTTGGATTCATTGCAAATAGATTATTTGCATTGGAAGTTTGATGTTTTAAAAGACGAAACTCATCAGACCAATGCATATACGGGTTTTTGTAAGGGATATAACTTTTATCGTTCGTTTACTACTGTTCCTGATAGTATATTAGGAAAGAATATTACAGAAGTGCAGGATTTTGTCAGTCAGGTTAAAGAGCAAATGGGAATATCAATTTCGATTGACGAAAATGTTTTAATGCCTCATCTGCTTTTGAATTTATCAAACGAAAACTATGCGAATGTTGCTGAATCAATCAAGTTTATTTCAGCAAATAATCCGGAACTTTTCAAGAGGGAAATGGAAATAATGCTTGAATTGGCAAAACAGTTACGAATAAAAGGTGGTCGCGAAATGGCTTATTACACTTATCAACTTATTTATGATCAAACTGGCAGTGATGAAGCCAAACGAAATCTAGAAGAACTAAAACAAGGCTATTAAACAAATTTGTTGATGATACTTCTTACACCTACAAAAATGTAGGATTTTAGTTTTTTGATATTAACAGATACTGCTGAAAGATAGCGATGTGTAGATAATGGCATTTTTTTTATAGTAAGATTTATACAGATATAAGTTTTTGTGTCATTACCTTATATTTATTCTATGTTTAATCAACTGATCAAATTTAATTCAGCCGAGTTACATGCATTAGGTTTATCCCTTAAGGTGGCCTTTTATTGCACTTTAATTGCTGTGCCTCTGGCTTTATTAGTTGGTTATTTAATGGCACGAAAAAAGTTCAGAGGAAAAGCCATTATCGAAAGCATTATACACCTTCCATTGGTAATGCCACCTGTTACCACCGGTTACCTATTGCTTCTGCTATTAGGTACGAAGGGGTTATTGGGTCAGTGGTTGTTTTCTGCCTTAGGAATTAAATTGGCATTTACTTTTCAAGCAGCGGTAATTGCTTCTGTTGTAGTTGCATTTCCACTTATTGTACGATCTGTACGAACAGCCATGGAGATGATTGATCCGGGGTTGGAAGATGCATCGCGTATTTTGGGTGCCGGTAAGTTTAAAACATTCTTTAGAATTACGGTACCGCTAGCTTTACCAGGAATTGTTTCCGGCAGTATTTTAGGATTTGCCCGTTCATTGGGTGAGTTTGGAGCTACCATTACTTTTGCTGGTAATATTGCCGGTGAAACACAAACGTTACCCTTAGCTATATATGCTTATATGCAGGTTCCCGGACAAGAAATGGCTACTTTACGATTGGTATTGGTTTCGGTACTAATATCTTTTATTGCTATGGCAGGTTCGGAGTGGTATATCAAAAAACAATTAAAGCCCAAGCGCAGATAGCCTATGATTAAAGTGGATTTTACATTACAACGCGACATTTTTGATGTACGAATTAAGGAGAATTTCCATGTGGGAATCACAGGTATTTATGGTGCCAGTGGTTCGGGTAAAACATCATTGCTTCAGTCTATAGCCGGTTTGGCAACACCAGAAAAGGGCTTTGTAAAAATTTATGATAACATAGTTTTTAATTCTGAGTTGGATATAAATATACCGGTTCAGAAGCGCAATATTGGCTATGTTTTTCAAGAAGGGAGATTATTCCCGCATATGACTATCGAAAAGAATCTACTGTATGGAATTAAACGGTTTGGCTCTAAACATCTGGGTTTCGATCAGGTTGTAGATTTGTTAAATCTTCGACATTTATTACAGACTAAACCAGCCATGGTTTCGGGGGGTGAGAGACAAAGAACAGCATTAGGAAGAGCCTTATTGTCGGCTCCTAAAATATTGTTGTTAGATGAACCTTTTTCTGCAGTAGATGTGCAACTGCGTAGTCAGATATTACCATTTTTATTGAAAATACACCGGAAAGTTAAAATACCTATTTTAGTCGTTAGTCATGATTTACCTGATTTATTAAAGTTAACAGATAGGTTGTGTCTCATTCAAAAGGGAAGGTGCATTGGTCATGCTGATTATCATGATCTGTTAAGGTCGGATGCAGCCTTGGAGATGTTTGGTAAAAACTCCATTATGAATTCAATTACCATGAAGGTGAAGGAAATTGATACAGATAGAGGTATAACCATTTTATCGAATAATGGCGAGGCAAACAGTGTTAGAGTAAAATGCGAAAAAAGCAATCAAACCTACAAGGTAGGTGAGGAGATGAAAATATTTATCAGTTCTGATGATATTGCACTTTCGCGAGAAAAATTGAAAGAGGTGACGATCCAAAACCAGTTGAAAGGGGTAATAGTTGAGACTATTGATAGGGGAGCAACAACTCTTTGTATCGTAGATGTGGGATTTCAGTTGGTTGTGGAGATAACAGCTGAATCAGGTAAAAAAATGTTTGTTGAACCCGGAAATACGGTTTGGTGCTTGTTCAAGTCAGTGGCCATTGATGTTGCCGGATAGGTTACTCGTTAACCTTTTAAAGGGTTATCTTTATTATGGTAGCGACATGTAGTAGGTTCTCCGATAGGAGTCAACACAATTTCTTTTTTACAATTAGGGCACAGGTATATTTCACAGCCAGTACAGCAAAAACAATTACTGCAGGATCGGTCAAGATCATGTTTGTTAAACTCCGCCTGACAGTGTTCACATTGTAATTTCTCAAGATCTTTCATGATTGATAAAGATAATTAAAACTGAGCATTTTCTTCAATTTATAACAGGTTAGAAATTATTCATACAATAACACCCATCCAAAAGAACGGTTGATTAAGAAGGATATTGATTTAAGTTCTGAAAACTTAATTAATGGAATAATTGAAAATAACGTTATTGAGTATTAGCAGTGTTATTATAAAAGCGTTTGTATGCTTTTGCTATTTATCTATAATAAATTTATATAATTTATTTGATCAATAAAAAACAGGCTTTTATATTAGAAAATGGGAAGTTAATCAAAACTATTTAGATAAATGGCTTTTATTGAACGTTTAATCGAATTAGTCGGTTTGTTTATTAACTTCCGAAATATTATTTTTACTAAACCTTAAACCGTTACTTATTATGAATGAAGAACGCGTACCTTTAAAAATCGTAAAGCGAAGATTAAAATTTCCGAATTATTTTATCACTTATCAGGTTGTAGTAATATTGCTTGTGTTGATATTATTAATCGTGAAGTAGTAGTTAATTCCTATTCAGGAAAATCATGTAATTCTCTTTTAATAATACGATTAGATCTTCTAATTGAAAAGAGACTAATTAAATGATACACTGTTAGTAGTTATTTCTTTTAAAAGAAAAAGATTAGTTGAAGAATAGAGGCTGACCAAATAGGTCAGCCTCTTTTTATTTTCATTTTATTCCGTTTTTTGTTTCTTCCAAAACCAGAAGCCAGCTCCTGCAATTAGTAAAAGTATTATTATTGAACTTATAGCTGCAACCCACTGACCAGTGTAGAATGATGTAGGTTCAAACCGGAATTCAATTGTATGTTGTCCTTCAGGAATCATTAAACCACGCAATACATAATTGGCTCTGAAATGATCCGTTTTCTTACCATCAATATATGCATTCCATCCTTTATCGTAATAAATATCACTGAAAACTGCTACTTGATTTTGAGGTGTATTTGACTCAAAAATTAACTTATTGGGAGCATAACTAACCAAATCAATACTACCTTGAATAGAATCGATTGAATAACCATTAATCTGCTCTTTAAATTGCTGATCAACTACTGCTGATTTATGAAGATTAACACCTCCAATGGCAGCTATTTCTTCATCGGCATCGGCTACCAGTTTAATGTTTTCCACAAACCATGCATTACCCATATATGCCGGATTAAATATTGGTGTAGCACCCGGGTTATAAATAACATATTTCGTATTCAGCATATTCAGAATTGGCATATTTTCCAATTCTATTTCTAAATCACCCAATGTTTGGGCATTTTGTAAGGATTGAATTAGAGTTTGCCAGTTATTGAAAATATATCTGTCATATAAATCTTGATAGCGTCGTAATTTAGCTCCATGGAAACCACCAACTGTTTTGTGCCAATAAGGCGTAAAACCGTCCTTAAATGGATCGCGATAGATTGGTAAAACCCGGTAGTATAAATCCTGATCTCTTAATATCGCTTCATCTGCTTTTGACTTGGCAAATTCTTCCTTGGCTTTTGTTTTAGTTTCAAAATTGTCGTTGTTTAGGTATCGTTTATCAACACCCCAAAGGTCGATAAATATAAGAATGGCAAAACCCCAGATAATATAGCGGGTAGCCAGTTTATTTTGTGAATAAAACCATAGCGATGCAGAACCAATCAGAATAAAGATAAACGAACGCCATGCATCTGAAGTCATCAGGTGTTGACGAGCTGTAATTAAATTATCTTGTAATAACTTATACATCATTGCTTGATCACCACCTTGTTGTATCTGTTGTGCAAATGATTGAGCTTCCTGTGGGCTAAGGAAATCGTAGATGCCCAAAGCACCCGGAGCAACTGCAAATAACAAACTAATACCGCCCGTTAAAGCAAATGCAATTAAAAACCATTTACTATCCTGTTTAATAAGTTCCGGCTTATCAATGATTGTTTTCAATCCAAGAAAACCCAATACCGGCATGGTAAAGGAAGCGATGACCAAGGCCATTTCAACCGTTCTGAACTTATTGTATAATGGGAAATTATAGAACATAAAATGGTTAAATCCTTCAAAATTCTTACCCCAGGCAAGTAATATTGATAACACAGTGGCGGCTATTAACCACCATTTTTCTTTGCCTTTATAGTAAAAAGCTCCAATAAAAAATAAGAAACAGACCAAAGCACCAATGTATACGGGACCACTGGTAAAAACACGTCCGCCCCAGTATTGACTTGATTGAGACACATATTCCTTTAAGCGATTATCTACCTCACTCATGGCGCCATCATTAGTCCCTATGGGTTCCGACGCTCCACCAACTATATTTGGTATTAAAAGCGTGAGTGTTTCTTTTTTGCCATAGCTCCAGCTGAATGCATAATCTATATCTAAGCCTGAGTGTTCCTTTTCACCTTCTTTAGCAGTTAGTTCAGAGGCTCCTCTAATGGATTCTTTACCATATTCGTAGGTCGTTATCAGGTTTGTAATATTAGGTAAAATGGCCAGAACTGCAGCCACAGCTAATATTGTTGATGTCTGCGTAAATGTTTTGATGGCTTTTTCCTTAATAGCATAGACCAGCTTTGCTATTATTATAATCAAAATCATTAAAGCCAGATAATAAGTTATTTGCACATGGTTGTAGGCAATTTCCATTCCTAATGCAATGGCGGTTATTAATCCTCCAATCCACTTATTTCGGTTATAAGCATATAAAACACCCGCTATTACAGGGGCCATCAGAGCAATGGCGTATGTTTTGGTTATGTGTCCGGCAATAATTATGATGAGGTTATAGGACCCAAAAGCAAAAGCAACAGCACCCACAACACTTAGCCATTTTTCAATTTTCAGGCTTAAGAGTAAAAGGTAAAAGCCCAGCATATATAAGAAAACAATAGCTATGGTAGTGTACGGTAAACCAAGATGTGTGATTTTATTGAAATACCAAAAGACATTTTTTGAAGCATCACCTTTTATTTGATAGGCTGGCATACCTCCAAACATGGAGTTAGTCCACATCGACTTTTCACCAGTTTGTTTCTCAAAATCAACCAACTCTTTTGCCATGGCCTTGGCATGCGAATTATCCAGCTGAGGTAACTTTTTTCCTTCCAGTACAGGAGTAAAATAGGCGGTACTAAGAATAATGAAGATTAAAACAGCTCCAATATAAGGTAGTAGGGCTTTTATTCTGTCAATCATGATTTTGTTTTTTATTTGACGTGAAAATACACATACTAATTGTAAACAAAAAGAGTATATACTTTTCAGTTATGATAAAATAAAACCCGCTAATTAAAATCAGCGGGTTGGTAATATGTTTTAAATGAAAGAGACTAAGAAATGGTGATTTACGCCATTTGCTTAAAAAGCTCTTTCATACTTACTTTTTTAGCAATAATGCCATGAAGTTCAGCTATTTTTACTCGTTCCTGTTCCATGGTATCGCGGTAACGAATAGTTACGGTATCATCTTCTAACGATTGGTGATCAACGGTTACGCAATACGGTGTACCAATGGCATCCTGACGACGGTAACGTTTACCAATACTGTCTTTTTCGTCGTACTGACAATTGAAATCGAATTTCAAATCATCAATAATAGCACGTGCTTTTTCAGGTAAACCATCTTTCTTTACCAATGGCATAACTGCTAATTTAACAGGAGCTAAAACAGGTGGTAGGTTCAATACTACGCGAGTTTCTTTCTTACCACCTTTGCCTTCTACTTCTTCTTCGTTGTACGCACCTGCCATAATACTAAGGAACATACGATCCACACCAATAGATGTCTCAATTACATATGGTACGTAACTCTTATTTAATTCAGGATCGAAATATTGAATTTTCTTACCTGAATATTCCTGATGCTGCGATAAATCAAAGTCGGTACGTGAGTGAATTCCTTCTACTTCTTTGAAACCGAATGGCATTTTAAACTCAACATCGGTAGCCGCATTGGCATAATGAGCCAATTTATCATGATCGTGGAAACGATATTTTTCATCACCCATACCCATGGCTTTATGCCATTTCATGCGAGCTTCTTTCCAATACTCGAACCATTTCATTTCTTCACCCGGACGAACAAAGAATTGCATCTCCATTTGTTCGAACTCGCGCATACGGAAAATGAACTGACGAGCAACAATCTCGTTACGGAAAGCTTTACCAATTTGGGCAATACCAAATGGTAACTTCATACGACCTGTTTTTTGAACGTTCAGGTAGTTTACGAAAATACCTTGAGCCGTTTCAGGACGCAAATATATTTTTTGAGCACCATCAGCTGTTGATCCCATTTCGGTTGAGAACATCAGGTTAAACTGACGAACATCAGTCCAGTTTTTAGTGCCCGAGATAGGACAGGCAATTTCGTAATCAATAATAATCTGACGAAGTTCTTCCAGATCATTATCGTTTAAAGCTTTTGCAAAACGGCCATGAACGGTATTGATTTTTTCCTGATTGGCCAATACGCGAGGATTGGTTTCCAAAAACTGTTTCTCATCAAACGAATCGCCAAAACGCTTTTTAGCTTTGGTAACTTCTTTGTTAATTTTCTCCTCAAACTTCTGGATTAAATCTTCGATTAAAACATCGGCACGATAACGTTTTTTACTGTCTTTGTTGTCAATCAACGGATCGTTAAAGGCATCCACATGGCCCGAAGCTTTCCAGGTGGTAGGGTGCATAAAAATAGCAGAGTCTAGTCCTACTACATTTTCGTGCAAAAGCACCATTGAATCCCACCAGTATTTTTTAATATTGTTCTTTAATTCTACACCGTTTTGGCCGTAATCGTAAACAGCGCCTAATCCATCATATACTTCACTGGATTGAAAAACAAATCCGTATTCTTTACAATGTGCAACCAGTTTCTTAAAAACGTCTTCTTGAGCCATATGTCTGTCTTGTGATTTTTATCAAAAATGCAAAAATAGTTCATTTTTGATTATCTGCGAACTTTCAGCTCAACTCTTTACGCTTGAAAGTAGGTAAGAAATCAAAGAATCTGAAAAATATTGGTCAAAAAATAAAGGATAGCTCTGTCTTTTATTTTGTTTTGGTTGTATATTATATACGAACAACCTGATCAAAAATCACTTTTTTTAATTTAAATATAGGGGAATGAAAAGAACATTTACTTTACTTTTTGTTGGATTGATGCTATGCTCAACTGTAGTGGCAAATCCTTTTACAAAAAAGAATCAGAAACAGAGCCGGGAGCAGATTAACAAGCTTAAAGCTGCCAAGGCAGAGTACCTACCTACAAGTGTTATAACAGATTATTGGAACGGAGCGGAATGGGCAGATCCATCTACCACAAACTTGCAATATTATGAGAATGGTTTGCTATGGATTTCGGAATCTCCGAATGAAAGAATGACTTATACCTATTATGAAAATGGGATGGTTAAGGATTATATTACGGAATGGTTTGATGGTTCCGATTGGAATTATCAGTCAAAGCAGTCGTATATGTATGACGAAATGGGTTATGAATCCCAATCTGTCTATTATAATTGGAATGGTGCCGATTGGGAAATTTCATATGGATACAAGTATGACATTGTTTATGATGAGTATGGAAATGTTAGTGAAGAAATAGGCTACTCCTACGATGCTGTTGAAGGTTGGGTTGAAGATTACGGTTATAAAGATGAATCGATTTATACTAATGGATTAATAACAGAGCAGATTTATTATCAAAGAGATAATGGTGCTTGGGTACCTGAAATGAAAAATGTTTGGATGTACGATGAACAGGATGTTTTAAACGGAGCATATGAATATGATTATAATGGCAGCAACTACGTGTTGAGTGGTCGTTATACAGATGTAAGTTGGTACATATGGGATTCAGAAAGTCATGTTGAAAATAGTTACATTTCATCCTATACATTTCAGGAGTATACTGGTCCAGTGTATCCAAACGAAGAACCAGATAATGATGCTAATTACATGAATTCCGAAAAAGTGGTTGCATCATACCCCGATGGTGATGGTGGAGGAACTCCTCCTACAACCATTGAAGTTTATCAGGTTTATGACGGCGGTTGGGTTAATGATTATCGGTGGACGTGGATTCAAATGTCAGATTCAGAAAGTGAAATGGATGAAAGTTGGAATGGAACCGAATGGCAAAAAGAATATTACAATATGGACTATTGGACCGATGCTTTAACTTATAATATTTATGAAAGTTATACAGATGGTGTATTAATAAGCGCATCTAAGAACTCTGAATTGTTTGATGGATCTGGTAACCAAACAGAATCGAAAAGCGAAACCCATAGCGGAGATGAAAACTGGATGCAAGTAGGTGGCGAAATGTGGGATTATGAGTACGAAGGTGCAACATCTAAAATATTAATTAAAATTCATTCAGATTGGAATGGTTCAATGTATGTAAATTATATGCGTGAACAATTTGAATATTCAGCTACTAATCTCGATTTATTAGTGAAAGAAGGAATAAAAATATATCCAACTGCATTTATGAATAACATTGCAGTACAATCTGAATATTCAGGTAAGATATTTATCTATAATTTAGGTGGAGCCAAGGTGCTGGAACAAATCATTGGGCCAGGTACCAATTCAATCAATACTGATGATTTTGAAAGAGGCCTGTATATTGTAAAAGTACAAACCATTAAAGGAGAGAATATTCAAAAAGTAATAAAACAATAAAGGCATGAAAGGCTGTCCACTTTGGATGGCCTTTTTTTATAATGTTTAAAGAAGAACTTATTAGCTTCATTCAAACATTTTAGCAAACAATTAGTACTCAACACTGTCTTTTGTCCAATAAAAGCATTATATTTTGATGTAATATGCTGGATATAATGAATTTATTAACTAAAGCGTTAAGCTATGAAAAGGCCATTCCCCCTATTACTGGCAATAGTCATAGTGACTACAACTTTTGCCCAAAAGCCACTTTCGAAAAAAAGTCATCATCAGTCTTCATCAAAAAGTATTATCCTTAAATCATATCTGGAAGATTATCTGCCTACTCATTGTACAACCGATTACTGGAATGGTGATGAGTGGATTGAACCGATAATAGCCAATCTTCAATATAACGAAGATGGATTGTTGTGGATCTCAGAGTCATCGAATGAAAGAAATACATATACCTACTATGATAACCTTACGCTAAAGGATAAAGTTAAAGAATCGTTTGATGGCAACAGTTGGTTTAAAGATTACAAATACTCATATATTTATGATGATTATGGAGTCCTTTCTCAAGTGTTAATTTATTATTGGATTTCTTCTGACTGGGAATTATCTGAAGGAACCTGGAATGAACGAATCTATGATGCCTTTGGTCAGGAGGTTGGGGTAATAAGCTATTATTACGATTATCCTGACGGATGGGTGGAGATTTACGGATATAAAACAGATTATAATTACGAAGACGGATTATTAACTGAACAAATATCGTATGACAGGTATGAAGGATCGTGGTTTGCGAGCTGGAAAAATACCTGGGAGTATGATGACGATAATTTAATTTGTGGAGGTTATGAATATTACCATAACGGAAGTAACTTCGATTTGGTTGGACGATATATTGATGTAAATTGGTATTTCTGGAATCAGGAGGGGCACGTACAAAGCAGCTATGTGGACTCGTATACCTATCAGGAATATACAGGGCCTGAATTTCCTCACGAAGAAGTGGATAATGATGCTTACTTTGTTGATGCCGAAAAACTTAGTGCTTCTTATCCCGATGGCGATGGGGAAGGAACTCCGCCTACCACAATAGAAACCTATCAAATATATAATGGTAACTGGGCCAACGACTTCCGATGGACCTGGTTACAGCTGTCTGATTATAATAGCGAGTTAGATGAAATATGGAGTCAGTCTTCCTGGTTGAAATATTATTATACAATTGATTTCAAAACTGATGAACTAGTGTATTCAATGACTGAATCCTATAGAAATGGTGTTTTATCTAAAGCATCAAAAGATTCAGAAATCTATGATGAATTTGGAAATCAAACGGAAGTCAAAAATGAAACCAGAAGTGGAGATGAAGATTGGAAACAGCAAACAGGTGAGAAATGGATTTTTATGTATGAAGAAGCCACATCTAAGGTACTGACTAAAGTGTATCAAAAATGGGATGTTGAGTCCACAGAGTATTTGAACACTAAGCGTGAACAATTTAATTATGAGGCTACCTTAGTCAATAATTCATTCCTATCTGAAATAAAAGTGTTTCCTACCGTTTTTAACCAGTATTTTGAAATACACTCAACACTTTGTGGAACCTTATGTATTTATAATTTAAGTGGAAGTTTGATACATGAACAAAGAGTAAATGCAGGTATCAATACAATAAGGACGGATGATTTTAAAAATGGCCTTTATTTAATTAAAATCAATACTGATGAGGAAAATCTGGTACTAAAATTAATAAAGCAGTAAATAAAGGCAGCGCAATGGCTGCCTTTATTGTTTATGCTAAAAGTATAATCCAGATTAATGCAGAGGTTAACAGGATAAAAAGTATCACCGATTTACAATGATTCATTTTAGTCCTAAACATCATGTTTTTATAGCCACAGTCAAAATCTTTCTCCTTTGAATGTTTCACTTTTGGTTAAGTTTTTAGGTTGATTATATTATTCTCCGGCAGCAACCACTTCAACCCATTTACCGGGTTGGCGAGCTGCCACTGTATTATCATACATTGCCTGACAACTTACTGCCGGCAAATAGTATTTTCCTTTGTATCCTGCATTTAAAATGATAACAAACTTTTTTGAATATCCTTTCATCAGGTTGAAATATGAATAAACCCTGTCGTCGCGGTAATCCCTGTAATCAGGAGTATTAGCCTCATATGCACTTTTGATATCTTCCATTCGGGTATTTCTGATTTCCCAACCTGATGGAAATATTTGAGTTAAAGCTAAGTTCTCGATATTACCTTTAGTTCCAGGATTTTTTATAGATACCTCGGCAATAAAGTCGCTGCCTTGTTCCAATCGAGTAACATCAATAACATTGCCCGCGAGGTCTTTATAAACAACCTTCATATGAAGGTTAGACGACAAAGCAGTGCTATCTCCTGTGGCTGGAATACCATCCATTATTACACGGGCAAATAAAACTCCTTCTGACTTATTGGTGATGGTCAACGATCCACTGGTACGGGCAGTATTTAAAGCTGATTGATAGATAGAAAGTTGAGATTCAACTTTTGCACCTTTTTGATCAGCTCCTTCCCATTCAAAACGGATGCCTTTACTAACTCCTGATGTTCCGGCATACTTACTAATGGCTAAAAGTGAATAAGCCGTTGTTTGAGTACTCATCCACTGTTGGCTCGATAAGCTTTTTGATAATTGTAATACCAAGTCACCTGCATCCGATTTTCGATCCAGTAATACAAGCGTTTCAATAATCATGGCAATATCTCGCTCGGTTGAACCATAACTGTAATTACGATCATACTCTGTAAAGTCGTCCATCGATGCATTATTAACCAATTCGTTGGCTACATTTTTATGACCAGCTAAAGCATAGGCAGCAGCTAATCGCCAGCGGGCCTGCAAGCTCAGGTAACTTAGGTTTCGCATTCGGTTCATCGCACTCAATTCTGGTTCACCAGCTAATGCTAAGGTATATAAACGATAGGCCTGAGCCAGATCACGTCCTCGATATAATTTATTGTAGCTCCACTGACGAGCTTGAGAGCGTTGATACTTGATCCATTTGTTCTTAAAACCAACCGGAAGCTGATATCCTTTCTTTTCAGCTTCCAATAAGAAATGTCCGGCATAAGTAGTTCCCCAATCACTCGATGAAGTGCTGCCAGGCCAGTAACTTAATCCTCCATCAGGTTTGATAAAACCGGCCAAACGATTAATGCCACCTCTAATATTGCGAGCAGTGGTTTCTTCAAAATCATCACCGCTATCAATCAAATCACTTAAAAATAGCTGAGGGAATGCTCCTGAAGTGGTTTGTTCAACACATCCGTGAGGGTATGAAATCAAGTATTTCAAGCGTCGACCAAAATCAATTGGAGGAATAGAAGAAATCTCCAGCGAAGCATGGTTAGTGCCTTCAATACCCGGAAGTGTATATTCCAATTTTCCTGACTTACCTTTTTCAATTTGAATATTTGAAACGGTTGTAATTCGTGGATTTGGATTACGAACCTCCAGTTCAATTTCATCCTCTGCTTCTTCACCGGCAGCACTGGCCATAACTTTTACTTTGCCAATGCCTATCGTCGGTTTCACTTTCACTTTAAAAACAACCACCTGTTCGCCTGTTTGATTAAAACTGATGGTTTGAGTATTATCACCCAAAACAGTCATTAAATCGTTAGATTCTACCTTTACCTTCACATTTTTGATGTTTTCTTTCATAGCGAAAACAGTCACCGGCAAATCTACTTCTTCGTCAGGTCCTAACACACGAGGCAAAGTTGCCAATACCATCAATGGGTTTCTGACGGGAGTTGTTTTATCAGTGTTTCCATAAGCGTTTTCCGATGAGGCAATCACCATGGTGCGAACCGATCCAATGTAACGGGGCATGGTAAAAGTATGTTCATCTGTGTTGCCGGCCCTTAAAGTATATGGACCAAAGAACTTAACCACCGGCTTAAAACGGTTGGCTTTATTTCCACCTTTTTTGGCAGCCATATCGTCATCACCTCCAAGGCTGAACATTTGCTCAATTTTTCCACCATAAGCACCAATCACCTGATCGTATAAATCCCATGTTTTTACACCCAATGCTTCTTTGGCAAAGAAATAATCCCATGGGCGAGGTGTTTTAAATCGGGTCAGATCCAGTAAGCCGTCTTCAACCATGGCCAAAGTATAGCTCATAGCTTGTCCGTCTTTTTCGCTTACCTTGATGGTAACATCCTGTTCCGGACGTAATTCATCAGGCATATCAATAACAGGATTTAAATGTGTTTTAGGATCTTCAGCCATTAATGGAATTACACCGTATAAACGAATAGGAAGGTTGTTGACCGATTGTGCATGAGGCTGAAGTAATGTTACCGAAACATATACATTCGGAGTCATTTCTTCGGTAATATCAAAGCTAAAAGATGTGCTCTTTTCTTCGGATGTTACCCACCAACTGTTCATCACCGAATTACCATTTTCAATGCAAACTAAGGCTCGTCCGGCTGCAGATGAAGGAAATGTAATGGTTGCTTTCTCGCCTACATTGTATTTTTCTTTATCAGAAGAGAAGCTTAACATTGATGCGGATGATGCATCTTTATCCTGACGTTTACCTGCCCATCCCGGCCAATCAACATAAACCGTTTTTCCGGTTGCATGCCCGTTATTATTATCAATCACCCGGATGAGGTAACGGCCCCATTCAGGGTACTTGATTTTAAATTTAAACTGACCTTCACCATTTACTGTGCTTACTTTGCCACTGGTGATAATATTTTGATGACGTGTACCAACGTATTTTGCAAGGTTATCCTGAGATGATTCCCACCACCAGCGCCAACTTACTTTATATACATAGTATGAAAGATTTTTTACACTGACCGGGTTGCCATCAGCATCCAGTGTGGCCACATTAACAATATGAGCGGTATCAGTTAAAAGCATGCCTCGTTTATCTCCTTTGGGTGTTTTGATGCCCACAAAAACGGGGTAGGGCGCATACGGTACGGTGAATCGATCCACACTAAAATCTCCACTTTTTTCAAAAACTCTGGTTAGGAAAGAAGCCTTTAACATACCCGGAGCTGCATCTTCAACATCAATGGTAGCATTAATATTAGCTTTACCGTTGGCATCTAAATTGTCATCAAACACGGTATATTCTTCTGAGTTAAAGTTGCGTGCCGGATCATCAAATACATAATCTCTGTAAGTATCAAATTGTGTTCGTGTTTGATTTAAGGTAACCGCAACATCAGCCTTTAAATTGCGAGCCACAGCGCCATGCAGCCAGTTTACTTCCATGTCGGTGTTCATGGCTTCACCCGGATTTAATTTATCAGAGCCAAAATCAAGCTTGATCTTTAGTCGGTTGGGTTTTACGGTTTCTACTCTCAAACCTTTTTCAAATATGCTTCCGCCCACCTTTACTCTTGCTGTCCAGTATCCGGTAGGAGCATCGGTATCCGTTTTAGTGCTAAAAGAGAATAAAGTCTGGTTTTGCAGACTACTAACCTGCTTATTGATTATTTGTCCGTGAGGATTCAATAATTCAAAAACAATTGGATGTTCAACAGGCAAGGCTTCACCCTTATTTTGCAAGATAAATGAAACAAACAAAGTATCACCGGGTCGCCAAACACCACGTTCGCCATAGATAAAACCTTTCATTCCTTTTTGCGTGTGTTGCCCGTTGATATTGAAACGACTGTACGAAAGAGTGTTACCCTCCACTAACTTAAGGTAACCACGCTGTTCGTTGCTTTTAACAATAACAAGGAAAGGACGGTTTTCAATAGGGATACGAGCCAATCCATTGGCATCAGTTTTAATTTGTCCCATTACCTGACTTTGGTAATTTAAAATTTCAACATCGGCATTGGCAATAGGTTGGGCTGTTCTTAAATCACTAACAGCTATAACAATTTCTTTACTGTTTCCTTTTTTTGCAATTATACCTATGTTAGAAGCCAGAATATTTTTACCAACTACTTTATTGCTGAAGTATGAGTCGGAGCACGGATCTTCTCGTTCGCGCCAGTTATAGGGTTCGTAATTATCCCAATAAGTACTGTAATAACTATCAGGGCGATCCCAATAAGCCATGTCAGCTTCTGTTATTTCGTTCTCTTCGTCAGTTATTTCTGTTTCTGCATTGTTTTCACCATCACCGCAGGGATAAAAACTATGCTTCTTCTTCATTTTAAGCTCCACGCGATAAATAGCACCTGGTTCGGCTTGTATCAGATCGGTTAGATTAAGAGAAAATACATTCCATTCGGCCAGATTTAATGAAGGGTCTTTGTCTAATTGTACGGTCTTTTTCAGTACCAAACGACCGGCACGACGAAGTTGATTACTTCCATCTAAATCGTTCACTTGCAGAAAATGCGCCACATTCGATTCAAATATTTTAATGATACGCACTTCGACAGCTTTTAGACTAACTGCCTTAAATGGAAAAATCAAACCATCGGAATTTGGAAGGATGCTTCCGCGACCAATTAAACTAATAGCAGGTTTTGGGGTCTCAAACAATAGCTCGTATCTCGATTCTTCATTTAGCGGGTAGGATAGACTGTTTTTGATACCGGTATGTACAATCACTTCTTTCTTTCCCGATAATCGATATGGTGGATATACTTTCAGGCGGTTATTGTCAATTTCGTATTTTAAATCAGCTACCTTACCAAGGCTTACCATTCCGGTTATGTTTTGCCTGGCATCCAATGGATCGGAAAAGGTAACCACAATATGCTGTTCAGGGTGCATCATCACTTTGGTTGATACCACTTTAAAATCGTTCAGTGATGGAATATCTATTTCCTCTTTCGATTTTTTATCAACCCCAATAGGTGATCCGTCCAGGTGCAGAACCAACAAGCCAGCCTGCTTTTTGCGAATTACCTCCTTAATTATAAATTGATGATTGTTTTCACTTGCAATATGAGTCCATTCAATGGGTAACTCTTTACCGTCTTGTGTTGCTTTTACAAGCCTTTCTATATCATTGTTATTGGCATTATCAGCCAAAGATATTTTTCCTTTATAGGTGTTTTCTTCCAGTTTATCAGCACTTACAGGTTCCAGTCCTGTTGAAACAAAACGATAATTTTGAGTGATGGTGGCAAAGCTAAACTTAAACATCTCTTTTTCATCTTCAAACAATTTAGGAAGGTTTACTTCCACCTGATACTCAGTGCTGGAAGGAAGTCGGTTATCAGGCACAAATTGTAACGTATATGCATCTAACCATTCTGTCTTACCTTTTATTGAAGGCTTAAAACTGACGAGCTTTGAATCGGCTTGCTGACCCGGTTCAACCCCTGTAATTTTATTTGCAAACTGAACCTGTATTAGCCCTTCGTTAGAGATTATTCCAGAGGTAAAGGCGCTTACCTTTTCATTGTAAACAACCTCTTTAACAGTGCTTTTTTCTTGTTTCGATTGACAGGAATAGGTGGTGGCGATCGTAATTAAAACGATTAGAAAACCCCAAATGGATTGTTTGAACATTATGGTATTTAGTTTAAATTTTATTCTAAAATAATAATTATCAGCAACAATCACCTCCTGAAGCTTAAAATTAAGATTAATAAAATAACACAGTTGCATGAAATTCAGTTGAGTTAAAGTTCGTTAAAAACCTAAAAGATCGCACGCGACATAAAATTAACGTGTATATTTGTGTCGCAAACGATATAAAAAGAAATTTAAATAAGACTTATGAAAACGATTTATCAAACAACAGCAGAAGTAAGCGGTGGAAGAAACGGAAAAGTAAAAAGTAACGATGGTATTTTGGATTTAGAAGTCCGCTTACCCAAAGCGATGGGTGGAGCCAATGATGATTTTACCAATCCAGAACAATTATTTGCAGCCGGATATGCTGCTTGTTTCGACAATGCCTTAATATATGTAGCTCATCAGCAAAAAATTAGAATTAAGTCAAAACTGGAGGTGACTGTTGCTTTGCAGATGTCAGAAACAGAAGGATACAATTTATGTGTTCAGATTGAAGCTGATATACAAGGAACAGATGCAGAAACAGCCCAGAAATTGCTTGAGCAGGCACATGCTACTTGCCCTTATTCAAAGGCAATAAAAGGTAATGTTGTGGTGGAACTAAAGTTGAAGTAAAAATTAACAAATAACCATAGAAATGAAAACGAACATACTTAACTCACCTTGCAGTAAAACTAACATTTGGCAAAGCATTTTTAGAATTCTACTTGGGTCGTTTATGGTTTATGCCGGAACAGGTCACCTGCTATGGTTACGTACCGAATTTGTGGCGCAAGTTCCAACCTGGCTTGCGTTTGATACTGATTTTGTGGTATTGGCATCCGGTGTGGTGGAAATATTGCTTGGACTATCAATGATTTTCTCCGGAAAATACAAAGTGATAGCAGGCTTGGCTTTGGCAATTTTTTACGTGTTAATATTCCCAGGTAATATTTCTCAATATATCAATCAGGTTGATGCCTTTGGGTTAGATACCGACAGAGCACGGTTTATTCGATTATTTTTTCAGCCTGTTTTAATTATTTGGGCTTTGTGGTCAACCGGAGTGTTCTGTGTAATGTTTAATAAAAACAGGCAGTAGTTATAGTAAAGTATAATAATGGCAATTAGTACGAGGTTAACAGCTAGCAACTAAAAAAATAAAGAAATGAATCAGTTTTATCAGTTTGAAGCGAAGAGTTTGCAAGGCAAGCCAGTTTCAATGGAAGAGTTTAAAGGAAAAACAGTATTGGTGGTTAATACAGCCAGTAAATGTGGATTAACACCTCAGTTTGAGGGATTAGAGAGTATGTATAAAAAGTATCAGGATAGAGGTTTGGTTATATTAGGTTTTCCATGTAATCAGTTTGCTAATCAAGAGCCGGGCGATGAGAAATCAATCTCAGAAGGATGCATGATAAACTATGGGGTTACCTTTCCAATGTTTTCAAAGATTGATGTTAACGGAGATGATGCACACCCATTGTACAAATACCTGAAAAGTGAATTAAAAGGCACATTAGGTAATAAGATAAAATGGAACTTTACCAAGTTTTTGGTTGATAAAGACGGCAACCCTGTTAAGCGTTTTGCACCAACTACTAAACCGGAAAAGATTGAGAAGTATTTGGAAAATATTCTTAATTAATAGAAACAATTAAGTCAGGAGGCTGTTATTTTTTGCAACTTTGTATTTAGTCTCCTGTTCTTGAATTATGAGTTACGATCAATTAAAGTTAGAAAATCAGCTTTGTTTTCCGGTTTACGCCGCGTCTCGGTTAATTACCAGAGAATATCAACCTTATTTAGATGCCTTGGAAATTACTTATCCGCAGTATCTGGTATTGATGATCTTGTGGGAAAGTGATGGGCAACCGGTAAATGATATTGCTAAGAAGTTGATTTTAAATACTAATACCATCACTCCTTTGATAAAACGAATGGAGAAACAAGGCCTGGTTACTAAACAACGGTCGGAACAAGACGAGCGAAAAGTAATTGTAGAGCTTACCGAAAAAGGAGAGGAGCTAAAGGAAAGAGCAGTTCTTATTCCCGAACGATTAGCCAATCATCTTTTAGAAGGACCGATGAGTGTTGAAGAATTAATTCGACTGAAAGAGGATTTGGGAAAAATTATTGATCATCTGTCCGGTAAATAAAGCAAGCTATGATATTATATTAGTTAGGAATTTTATTGAAGGAATAGTATTTTCATCAATGCGAATAACTAACTGATATGACAAAGAAACTTCTATTTATCATTGCTTCTATTCTACTTTATTGGGTGCTTGTTAATTATATACCTTACGGAGCATTAGTAGTTTATCCTATTACTTTATTGGTTACTATTTTTCACGAAACCGGTCATGCTTTATTTGCTCTGATTACCGGAGGTAGCGTACACGGTATTCAGATTAACAATAATGGGTCGGGCTATGCTATGGTCGCTGGTGGTTTGTCTTTGCTGGTCATTCCAGGAGGATACATCGGAAGTGCCATTTGGGGAAATTTATTATTATTTGTGGCTTTATACAAAGAAAAATATATCATATGGATTTTGTATTTGATAATGCTTGTCTTGATATTCAGTGGTATTGTTTGGTTTAACTCCCTTGGATCAACCATATTATTAATTGTATTTGCCGGACTATTCTACTGGCTTTCGAAGGCTAAGAAAAGTGTTCAGGTATATTCATTATTAGCTATTGGAGCCACCACTTTGTTTTATATTATTCTCGATTTTAACGGTGGTCCTTCATCCGATTTGGCTCATTTTACTTCATTGCTCCCCATTTTACCTCAGTTGGGCTGGGCCATTATATGGTTGGCTGTGGTATCGTACATTACTTACTTAAATATAAGACGAAGCTGGAAGTAGATATCAAGGATTATTGATAAGCTGCACATCTATTGTTAAAGCTCCATAATACTAGCAGAAGCAACTATTTACATCACCTTGCATAATTTGTATTTTTGTAGAAGAGATTGTGTTTTTTATGCATGACATTGTAGTGATAATGTTTGAATGATTGTTCTTTGGTATCAATGGTATTATATTAGTGATGATACCCGTTTTAACAGATGTTTCATCTTAAAAATAGTAATCATGGTAGCATTTTATATTTTTACAGGAGTCGTTTTATTTGGAATACTATTTGCTTTCTTCTACTTGAGAAATCAAGATCATAGATCTCATAGACACCATTGAGATATTATTGTTTATAAGTGTACAATGGTTGAAAGAAAGAGCTAGTGTAATTTGAGGTAAATAGTTGCTGAGCATTTACATGGATATCCACATGCCGGACAATGATAACTTTTTATAATACTGTCGGATGTCCAGTAGTTAGGTATGGTTTTTTGCCACCTAAATCCATTCTTAATCATTAAATTAATATTAGATTCCTTATCTGGATTATTCCAAAGGGAGGTAAAAATAGCTGTTGCGTTATTCTGGAATATTCCATTAATGGTATCCTCAAGCAGTGCATTCCCAAGTCCTTGCTTTTGGAATCTGTATTTTACTGCAATAGTTTTCAAAACACCTACTTTGTCATTGGGTGCGAATTGATTTTCGGATAGTTCCCAAGCTATATTGATTTCTTTGAAAGAAGTTATATATGAATAGCAAAATCCAACCAGAACCTCTTTGTGGATGATTACTCGTATTTGGTTTGATTCTGAAAAAAGATTATTGTTGAAGGTGTTGAAATAACCGGTTCCAAGCTCGGTATCAGAAATTTGTTGAATTAGAGGTAAGTCATCTGGATTTCCATCACGAATAAAGCTATCAAACATTTTATTTTTTTATTCTTTCGAATAAAAGTAAAAAAATCTCCGGTATTAGCCGGAGATCTCTAAGAGTAATACATTTACTTCATCTTATATTTACCAACGCCCGATCCGTTGGGATTGTTGTAATCTTCGGGCATAGCCATTGGTACATATGGGTTGTTACCATTATTAATAACCTGAATGATCATTAAGTCGGGCCAATAATAGGATTCTTTTCCTACTTCTTTACCATCCTGATTATACCAGTAGCCATTTATTAATTCATAACTACTGTTGCGGGCAACCAATTTTCTTATTTGTGTCCAGTTTTGATCTTTTGATTTCATCTTGTAATGAAACACAATCCAGGCATCAGAATCTACCCATGATTCGGGGTATACACCATCCTTACCCAATAAGTAGGTGTTCCATTTCATTTTCATCTTGCAATCAAGCAAACCGGCTGGCATCATATAGTTAAAGTAATCGTACTCCGCAATTACTTTTTCCCAAAACTCAGGTCCTTCACCATTGTAAACCATTGTTTTATAATGTTCCATTCCTGCAAAGGCAGGATCGCCAAATAGGGCGTTGATCAGATACCCATCAAACAATTGTGCCTGGTAGTTAAATCCCCATTCATCAAAACCGGTAAGAGGAGTATGATCTGATTTTAATTCAGCCTGATCGGGTTTGGGTTCGAATGAATTGTACTTTTCACATGAGAAGAATAGCATTAAAAGCACAAAAATAGCAGCGAAATAATTAAATTTTTTCATAACGTTTTGATTTAAAGTATTAATCAAAATTCGTCAGAATGGTGTTTCTCAACCCAGTAATTATGTTGCAATCAATGCTAATATTGGTTCATTTGTATAACAATTATTGCGATGTGCATCAAATATTCATCTTCTTATAATTGTTGAGGTTGACACCTACTTTTTTTGCGATCTCATTAAACCCAGGATGGTTATATAACTTTCTGAAATTAGGTTTGATAATCATAAAAGGCAAATCGAGATGTTTGTACTTGTAAGCGAATTCAATATAATCCATTGCTCCTTCTGGGTCATCAACAAACAGATGAACCATGGCTATTATGGAAGGATTAGAGCAATACATTTTTTCGCCGGTGGTTGTTTTATCCAGCCAGAAACGAATGCTTTTTTTAAATGATTCTGTTTGATAGTATTTCACCAGCTCAGTATTGCCAATAATACGATGTAATTCGCTCCACGCTTCTATAGCATTGGTTGTATCTCCCATCATATAGTAAGCATATCCAAGTCCGTCCCAGGCGAATCCGTAGTCGCTGAACATTTTAATAACATCCTGATATTGTTCTATGGCCTCAGAGTAACGTCCCGCTAATACGTATGCATTGGCAACTGTATTTAAAGTTCGTGGATTTAATGGATCTAATTCTTCGGCTTTATGAGCCATTGCAATACACTTATCCAATTCACCTTTTACCAAATAGTAGTAGTAAAGAGCTATGTAACCGGTTGATTTATTAGGATTTAATTTTAAACCTTTTTCAACCATGGTTTTCATACCTTCCCAGTTATAATCGAACTTACCCAATATATTGCCTTTGGTAATGTAGGCTTCAGCCAACGATCCGTCTATTTCAATAGCTTTGTTCAAGGCCTTATCAATGGCAGCTCTCCCGTTTTGCCTGTTTTTAAGCTTTTCATCGTTATTGCGGATAAATTTATTCAGGCTAATATAGCATTCGGCCAATAAACTGTATGCCGGGGCATAACCAGAGTCGATGGCCATTGACTGTTGTAAATAATCAATAGCATCTCTGATAGATTGTGGTTTCTGAGTGAGCCATAAATGGTGAGCTTTTAAATATAGGTCGTAAACGTTCGGATTTACACTGGATGTTTTTTTTGAGTCATCAACAACCAATTCAATTTCATTGGCTATAGCATTTGAAATATCATTAGAAAGATGAATGATGTTGAGCGAACTTTCTTCATATTTATTCGCCCACAGGTGTTTTTCTTCCGGGAATGGTTCAATCAGCTGAACGGTGACACGCATACTATCATCGTTATACACAATGGAACCTTCTAACAATAGATTTACTCCCAGTTGTGCAGCAATATTTGAATAAGGTAAAACCGAATCCTGAAACAGCATGGCTGAACCCCTTGAAATTACACGTAGGTTTTTAATTCTTGATAATTCCAGTATAATTGCATCAGTTAGTCCAACGGCAATGTGTTCACGCTGTTTATTTTCCGATAGATCCAACAGAGGCATTACAGCAATGGAATGCTCGCTGACAGATGCTGCATTTACGGATGTATTGCTATTGTTGCGGATGAGGGATAAGAGCAAAATAACCGATAATACCATCACTGCCGGTATAACTATTTTTAATACCGGTCTTAAGCTTCTTTGAAGCGTTTTTTCAACAGGTACAGCTTGCTCTGTTTTGGTTTTCAGATAATCACTGGGAGCACAACCGTACTGATCGTGAAAGCATTTATTAAAATAAGATGGGCTACTAAAACCAACTTTATAGGCTACTTCTGAGACAGTATAAGTATCTTCTTCAATTAGTTTACAAGCCTCGGCTAAGCGAATATTTCTGATGAGCTGATTGGCCGAATAATTACTGCATGATTTTAACTTACGAAATAGCTGAGAACGACTTAAACCCATTTCACGGGCAAGATTAGCTACTCCAAAAGAATCATCTTCCAGATGAGCAAGTATAATCTCTTTTACTTTTTTCAGAAATTTATCTTCCGGCATGTTTCCCGTCTCCATATCAACCTTACTCAAATTACAACATTTTTATTAAAGATGTAAGGGCTATCTGATATGTAGATTGTTTCTGTATAAATCAATATTTTTTTTTTAAGTAACTGGTTGATCGTATATTTTAATTTGTGAACTTAATGTGGTATATTGACTAATAGTTAGAGATTTAGCAGTGTAAGATAGTTTGTGCTTTTAATCTGAAAAATTATGGAGATATTAGAACTTACTGATAAACCGGATATAAAGCGAAATGTTAGGCTCAGAAAGCGTTTTATATACTTTCGACGACTGCTTAATGAAGTTAAGAAAAAAAATATTCCTGAAGATATTAGTGCTAGAATAAACGAAAGAATCGAAGAGATCAACTTGTTTGCCGGTTCAAACAAAGAACTACAGCGAATAGTAAATAAATCACTGTACTTCATTGTAAAATTGCTGGAACGAAAACTTAAAATTGTACCTCGCAGTTTTTACCGAACTCGATGGCTCATCATGGGGATGATTCTTATTGGAATTCCTCTCGGAGCTATCATCGGTTATGTTATGGGTAAAATGGTTTATCTTGGTTTGGGAATTCCTTCTGGTTTAATTATTGGGTTATTTATTGGTAATCAACTCGATAAAAAAGCGCTGGAAGAAAATCGTCAACTTGATATTGATGTTGAGTTCTGAGCCTAAAAGTTTTAGTGGAAATCAGGTTATTAATCTACAACAATATTATAAACTCCTTTTGTAACTATTTTTCCTGATCTTATTTTGTTTTTTACTTCGATAAAATCTTTGGTTGATCTGCCTTTTTGAATATTAACTTTCTGAAATAAGTAACTGCTGTCTGTTTCATTCTCTAACAGCAGAGCATAACTCAAGTCATCTGCCTGAATAATGGCATCAGTCGGAAGGGCAGCAACTGTATCGGAACTTAAGGTGATTTCTCCTTCCACAAATTGGTTATTGATAAATTTATCAAGATATTCAGGTTCGATGGTAGCATAACATTCAATAGATTTGCTTTCGGAATTTACTGTTCTGCCAACAAGGCTGATTGTTGCTAAGGCTACTTCATCTTTCCCACTGGAATGAAACTCCACTTGTTGCCCCACTTTTATTGACATGATATCTTTTTCAAAAGCGATAATTTGTAAGCGCAACTTTTCTGTATCAACAATAGATGCCATTTCTTCCTGTTGATCGATGTATTCGCCAATAGTTGCCTCCATGTTAGTAATATATCCTTTGATGGGTGATGTAATGGTGTATGAAGTATACAACGATGCCTGGGCAATGCGATTCACATTCAATCCAATATTCTCAAGTTTCATCTTAAGAGCATTATTCTTTGCCAGTTCCGATTCGTACTTACTTTTTGCAGTGATATATTCTTTTTCAGTTCCAATATTTTCATCGTATAACAGATTTACTCTGTTGTAGTCTGCTTTTAACTGACTAAGGCGAGCGTTTGATTCTGCATATTTTTGTTGAAGGTCGATAAACTGATTCCCTCCGATAACAAACAAAGGATCATTTTTTTGTACGGCTTGCCCTAAATTAGCCTTAATTTGCTGAACAATACCTTCAACAGGTAATCCTACTTTAGCCCAACCGTTGGTGTTGGGTTTGATATAACCTGTAAAGTACAGTTTTGAAGGGAAAGTCATAAGCTGAATTTCGCCCAACTCCATCTGTTCAGCTTCGAATTGTTGCTTGCTTATCTCTATCAGATTATTGTTTGTTGATTCTTCTTCTGAAGCTTTATGACTGCATGAAAAAAGGATCAGAAAAGGTAGTATATATAATATTGTTCTCATGGTATTAAAAGTTAGTATAGTATTTCATTTCAAGACTTATTCGGTTATAGTTAAATACATTTTCGAAGTAGCGCATTTGAATATTAATGGCTTCTTCAAAATTATTAGATAGCTCAAAAAAACTGACGCCGCCCAATTGATATGCTTTCATTGCCGTACGCATCATTTCATCAGCCAGAGGTTTTTCAATTTCGTTATAATTGTCAATCAGATTGGCATACCTTTTTTGTTCGGCATTCATTTTCTCCAAATCATTTTTGATCATATCCATTTGATTTGAGAATTGTAACGATTGCGATTGTCCTGTTAATCTGGCTGCCTTAATATTGGCAGAATGATTTCCAAAGAACAGGGGAATGGCCAAACCAACTTCAAAACCCTGGTAGTTTTGAGCATTTTCGTATGCATTTGATCCTATGAAATAGTTGAATGTGATATCTGGCAGCATTTTATTCTTTTCCACCTTCACCAGTGATTCGGCATGTTGATTTTGCAGATCAAACCATTTAAAAAGCAAAAGAGAGTCACTAACTGATGAGGTTGACAAGACTAACTCTGATGATTTAGGGACCGTAAAATCTTCCTTGTAATTCATCACAACCTTTAAGCGTTTGAAGGTATTCTCAATGGATAGGTTAAGGTTATTTTCAGCCACCATCACTCGGTTCTTTTTTGCTTTGATGTTTAGTAAATCCAGTTTGCTGATATCCTTTACTTCAAACCGTCGTTCATTAAACCGTTCCAGCTTTATCAAAACCGAATCCAGTTGCTTGTATATATTCATTTGACTATACAACATTTGAAGCTCGTAATAAAGTAGGGATACTTCTTTTTGTAAGGTGTTTTTTTGAATTAACATTTCCGTTTCGGCAATATCTATTTCAAGCTTTCGCATTTCTCCTTGCGACACATACAAACCGGGAAAATCAATACGTTGCTCAACACCCCAAACTTTTAAAGGATGACCGTTCTCGGCAATATTATTCTCGTCGGTACTGTAGGCAACGGTTGTTTTATCCGGCGAGAAAGCTGTTCTTTTCATTACATTGGCTTTTTCCACTTCCAGTTCGCTGGCTTTTATTTGCTTATTATTATTGACAGCAATTTCAATAATCTGATTAAGATTTAGCTCTTGCTTTTGTGCAAATAACGATGGAGATGAAAGCAACATAAAGCTTATAATAACAGCAGTACCTTTTGATCGGATTACTTTAAACGGAAAGATCTGAATCCTGACTACATTATAAAATATTTCGAATAACAACGGAAGAGCAATCAGAGTCAGCAAGGTAGAGGTAATGAGCCCGCCAATTACCACTGTTGCTAACGGACGCTGCACTTCGGCTCCCGCACCTGTTGATATAGCCATTGGAAGAAAACCCATGGCAGCAGCTCCTGCGGTCAGTAAAACAGGGCGCAATCGGTCTTTGGTTCCTTTTACTATAATACCTCTAATATTTCCACCATTCTTATGTTGAAGCTCCTTCAGGTGTTCGATCAAGACAATACCATTTAATACGGCAATACCAAACAGAGCAATAAAACCAACACCTGCTGAAACACTAAAAGGCATTCCGCGAAGCCATAGTAAGAAAACACCACCTACAGTTGCCAGAGGAATTGCTGTGAAAATCATAATGGCATCTTTCAACGATTTAAAAGCAAAATGGAGGAAGATAAATATTAGTAGCAAAGAAACCGGTACTGCCAGCATCAATCGATTGGTAGCATTTTGCAGGTTTTCGAACTGACCACCGTATTCGATAAAGTTACCCGGGCTTAATTTAATTTTTTGATTGATCAGAACCTGAATATCTTCAATTACCGACTGTAAATCGCGGTTACGCACATTCACCGCCACTACTACTCGTCGACGAGTGTTCTCGCGCGATATCTTTGCCGGACCTTTGGTGTATTCAATGTTGGCTAGTTCTGCGAGTGGAACCTGATGTCCTGATGAGACAGGTACCATCAATTGCCGGATATCTGTAATGTCGGTGCGATTTTGATTTTGCAATCGTACTACCATATCAAATCGCTTTTCACCTTCGAAAACCACGCCTGCAATTTGTCCACCAAATGCCGTTGAAAGGTAGGAGTTAAGGGTTTTAATATCAACACCATAGTAAGCAATCTTATCTCGTTTGTAATCCACTTTTATTTGAGGCAATCCGGTTGTTTTTTCCAGAATTATATCTCCAGCGCCTGGTACATCAGCAATTAGCTTTTTAATCTCATTGGCTTTTTCATTGATATAATCCAGATCTTCGCCATAAATTTTTATGGCTATATCGGAGCGCACACCTGTTATCAACTCATTAAAGCGCATTTCAATAGGTTGGGTAAATTCATATTCAATTCCGGGAATGATAGAAAGCGCTTCTTTGAACTTCTCGGCCAATTCTTCTTTGTTGTCAGCTGCTTTCCAATCTCCTTTTGGTTTTAGCTTGATAATCATATCAATTTCCTCCATCGACATCGGGTCCGTAGGAACTTCGGCAGCACCAATACGCGAAACAATCTGATCCACTTCATCAGGGAATTCCTTTATCAGAATTTGCTCCATTCGAGTGGTAGTTTCCACAGTTTTTGTTAAAGAAGTTCCCGTTTTCAAAACAGGTTGAATAACAAAATCACCTTCATCCAGGGTAGGAACGAATTCACCACCTATACGCGTAAAAATAATACCTGTAGCAATTAAAGACAGGATAGCTAATCCCAGCACAATTCTCTTGTTCCGACAGGCCCATTCAATAGAAGGGGTATAAGCAATATGCAGTTTCTGCATAATCCATTTCGAAATTGTTTTCTTGTTTTCATCAACAGGTTTCAGAAATAAAGAAGATGCTACCGGTAGCCAGGTTAATCCCATTATCATGGCACCAATTATTGCAAAGGAAAATGCCAGTGCCATAGGATGAAACATTTTACCTTCAACGCCTTGTAAAGAAAGAATAGGAATAAAAACGATGAGAATAATAACCTGACCGAAAATAGCTGATTTCATCATTTTAGATGCGCCTTCATTGGCTATCCGATCCATTTGTTTTTGCCGTTCATCATTGTCGGAGCTTTGCTTTGTAAGAAGATTCATCTTCAGAGCAATGTATTCCACAATAATAACAGCGCCATCGATGATAATTCCAAAGTCGAGTGCCCCTAAACTCATAAGGTTGGCATCAATACCAAAAATGTACATCATCGAAATGGTGAAAAATAGGGCCAGCGGAATCATGGAAGCAATCACTAAAGCCGAGCGCCAGTTTCCCAATAAAAGAATAACCGTGAAAAGAACGATGATGGCTCCCAGAATCAGGTTTTCGGCAACAGTGGTTGAGGTTTTTCCAATTAATTCGCCACGTTCCAAAATAGGGTTAATAAATACCCCTTCGGGCAATCCGCTTTGTATTTCTTCCACGCGATTGTGAACGGCCTGAATAACCTCTTTTGAGTTCGCATTTTTCAGCATCATTATCTGACCCAATATGGTTTCTCCTTTGCCGTTGGCCGTAATGGCTCCAAAACGATTGGCATAACCAAATTGAACTTTCGCCACATCTTTTATCAAAACAGGATGACCTGCCTTATTTTTAATCACAATATTCTCAATGTCGGAGATAGATTTGACTTGACCGTCGCCTCGAATAAAGTAACTCTGATTAGTTTTTTCGATGTAAGCACCTCCCGAAATACTGTTGTTTGATTCAAGTGCATTAAAAACTTCCAGTAATGTAAGTTCCATGCTTTTTAGTAACGAAGGATTAACTGCCACCTCATATTGTTTTAGGTAGCCGCCCCAGCTGTTGACTTCAACCACCCCATTAATGCCTGATAAACGTCGTTTTACTATCCAGTCCTGAATTGTTCGCAAATCCATAGGTGTATAGCGATCTTCGAAACCGGGTTTCACATCCAGAATATATTGATAGATCTCACCTAAACCGGTAGAGATAGGCCCCATTTCAGGGGCACCATAAGCTTCGGGTATACTTTCTGAAGCAGTTTTAATTTTTTCTGCAATTAACTGACGAGGCAAATAAGTACCCAGCTTATCTTCGAAGACAACTGTTACCAAAGAAATACCGAATTTTGACACCGAACGGATCTCTTCAACACCCGGAAGGTTGGCCATCTCCATCTCAATAGGTGCGGTTATAAACTGTTCTATTTCCTGAGTAGACAGGTTTCCAGAAGTAGTGATGACCTGAACCTGATTATTGGTAATATCAGGAACAGTACCAACCGGAATTTTATAAACTGAAAACAAGCCAAAGCCAACAACCGTAAGGGTAAAGAGGATGACAATAAGCTTATTTTTAACGCTGAAATCAATGATTTTCTCCAACATCACTTTTGGTTTAGGTTATTTGTATATTAAGTGATTGCCAGGTGTTTAAGGTGTTTAGTCAGTTATCTTTATAACCTATTACATCTATTCAAGACAAGTGGTAATCGCAATAAAGCCTATTTATCAAATAGGTTTAATAATTTATAACAATAGATTTCTACTCTTTGTTTTGAACATCATTACAGGTATGAAATAATGGGGCCTGTGCAGTCTATCTGATGGGTAATGAAACAGAGAAACAGCTGCCTTCATTAACTTTACTACTTACTTCAATATCTCCACCATTGTATTTGATAAAATCGGAAGACAATACCAATCCTAGACCCGATCCTTTTTCGTTTTCTGTTCCAGCTCTACTTGTGTTTTTATCAATTTCAAACAGTTGTTTGATTGTTGTGTCACTCATTCCAATACCATTATCCTCAATTGATAGTATGGCAACTGATTTGTTTTTGGTACTTGAAATAGTTATGTCTCCAGCATTAGGTGTGTATTTAATTGCATTATTAAACAGATTTGAAATAACTACACTGATGGTTCTTTCATCAACAAACACATTTATATCATCATCTAATTTAAGATGTATATTTAGGTTCTTTAGGTTGGCAGCATTTAAATATGGATTGATGCTTTGCTCAACAAGGTTTTTAAGTTGATGCGATTTTTTGTTGATTTTAATACCATTTAATTGTGATGAAGCCCAGTATAGTAAGTTGTTGAGAAACGCCAAAGTTGAGTTGGTTGCTTCCTCCATTATTTTGATTCGGTTTTTGATCTCCTCCTTGCTGTAATCATCCAGATTAAACTTTAGTTCTTCCATTAAACTTACAACAGTGGAGAAGGGGCTTCTTAAATCATGAGCAATGATAGAAAAGAACTTGTTTTTAGAATTATCAGCTTCTTCAAGCCTTTTTAATGCAACATCTAGTTGTTGGTTAATCTCATTCAATTGACGATTTTGTCCCTGAACTTTATCTTTTTCTTTTACAAGATTCGCCTGCAAATAAAACTCATTGAACCGTTTGTTTTCATTAGATACACTTAAAATTATAATACCAATAAAAACAGTTACCAAACCTGATATTTCGGCAAAATGATAAGTATTGAAATGAAGCATAGAATATGCAAGTGTAGCAATGGCTAATACGGCACCTACAACACCAAATAATAAAATTGATTTATAGCCTTTAATAAAAAAATGGGCAGCTATAATAAAGAGTATACATGAGATGATGCCCTTAAAGTTGTGTTCGGGCCCGATCACAACCAAACCAAATCCCATAATTAACAGACCAATACAATGAATATTATTAACAGAAACTACCAGTTGAATATTGTTTCTGAGTTTCGAGATGGTAACTAACAGTATGAGTGTACAGGTTAGGATGCCAGGTAATCGTAATATTGCAAATTCAGGTACTTTCCAAATATAATAATCACCAATAAGATAAAAGATAAATACCAGATACATAAAGGGTATCAGAATCTTATTGTACCTTAATATTGAAAGATGCAGCTCCTTTTTATAGTCATTATAAGCTTCCTCATAATGAATTTCATTAGTTCTGATATTTAATAACCGAAGGAGTTTCATTCGGAATGTATTTGGTGTACAGGTTATTTGTTGTTTCAAAAATGCATACGCAAATGAGGTAACACAACTAAATTAACAATTTTAGTCGATAAATATACAGGTATTTTATGTCTTTATGATTTAGGTTGTTTTGATGAAAAATGATTTGGAATCATTAGAATGCAAAGCCAATATTAATATGTGTGTATAGTTTATCAATATTGGGTGAATACATAAAAGAGAACTCAATAGGCAATGCCGAGAAATAGTAAGCAACACTCACGGCTGCTCCGCTCACGAATGTTGCATCATCAAAACTGTTCTTTTTAAAAGGGTTATCAAAATCAGTTATTCCTATGTTGGCTCTTAACAGGGTATATAATTCACTAACCATCTTGTATTGAGCTCCCAGCCCGAAGGACATTATGGAAGACGTAGTTATCTGGGCATCCTGAAAACCCACAAAATTCAATTGGTTGTTATAAACCTGTTGTATTCCGCCAATAAAGAAACCGTCAAAAACTATATCCTCGCTGTTGGCAATATATCCTGCCTGAATATTTTCAAAAAGACTCCATCGTGATGATAAAGCCTGATAAGCATCATGTTTAAACTTAAATTTCAACAAAGGTTTGGAGATAGTAAATGTTGAATCGCCCGCATTAAAGGCTGATAAATCATATTTGTAATGACGGCTAAAACCTGCACTGATCTTTAATTCTGTGTTTTTACCGCTACGTGGTAGATTTCTTCTGTCGAGCGAATTATGCTTGAAATTAGCATTAACCGAAAAACGCGATAAATTTCCTTTTAGAGTTGTAGCCGAAATAGATGGATTGAAACTGTTGAAAAAATAATTGCCGACAACGCCAATGCTTGATTGTGAATTTAGGAGTTGAAAAAATTCGACATTGATATTATTAAAAATGCCTTTAAACTGGTATAGCTGTTGCGAATCTTCATAAATGGGAATGTTTAAGCGATCGGATTCCATCGATAGTTGCAAACCTCTGTTTAGTTTATCCCCAAATAATTGTCGGTGTAATAACCGAACTCTCCAGTTTTCGCTCAGGCTGGCTTTGGCCAAACTGTACGATTGATTATTAATCAGATTGCGCCAGCTATATCCTACGGTAACGCCTGCATTGGTAAAACTATGGTAGGAGAGTCCTATGTTTAAATGGCTCGATGGATTCTCTTTGGCAATGCATTTCAAAACTCCATGATTCTCTTCTGAGGGCTCAATAACGTAATAAGTATATGCATAGTTAAGACCTGCATAAGCACGTCGGAATTTATCATTCAGATCAGATGCCGAATAGGTTTCACCTTTTTCAACATCCAGAATATGCAAGAGGCTTTCGTCGGAGGTTCGTTGCAGACCGATAACCGAAATACTATCAACTGTTATGGATTTATTTTCAGGTAAACGACCTTCAACCTGGTGAGGAATATTTTCAATAGCATTTAATGAGTCGGCCAGGTGTTTGAAATAAGGATAGTAAATTTCGCCCATTGCATTACCAATTCGCATAATAGTGTCCACATCGGAGAAGCTGCCTGCCGTATACTCGGTTAGCGGAGGTTCGATTAACAGGTTACACAAAGCTTTTTCTTTTACCAGATCGGCAGCATCGCGATAGTTAGTGATTTGATACATTACATCAACAGCCGATTTTAATTCGCTTGCATGTGATAATCCTGCAAAAAGGTTCACGCCAATAACATAATCAGCGCCCATCTCTTTTAGATCGGTAACAGGAAAGTTACGGATAATGCCACCGTCAACAAGTTCGGTATCGTTATACGGAACAGCCGGAAATACGCCAGGGATAGCCATGCTGGCCCTCAAGGCAAAAACCAGTTCTCCTTTATCCAGCACCACAGCATCGCCGGTTGATAAATCGGTGGCGATACACTTAAACGGTATATTAAATTGGCTAAAGTCTTTAACATCTTTTACCGGGAAGAAGATTTCAGAGAACTGCAGCCAAATCTCCTCTGATTCAATTAGTCCTGTGGTTAAAGCCGGTTTACTCCCTTCAAAAGGGATTGTCAATGCTGAATTCTCGTATTCCTGTTTCTCATACAGGTTTACATCGTAGAAAGAGGGCTTACCTGATAATAATTTATCCCAATCGAGCTGACCGGCTATTTCTTCAATTTTTTCGCCCGAATAACCTGCTGCATACATGGCACCAATGATACTTCCCATGCTGGTACCCGTAATATAATCGATTTTTAATCCGGCTTTATCAATGGCTTTCAAAATGCCAATATGTGCCATCCCTTTTGCTCCTCCACCACTCAAACTTAAACCCACTTTAGCGCGTTGTTGAGCGTGAGTAGTAGCAGTGAAGCACAGAAAGAATAATAATATGGACAGATATTTATTCATTAAGGATGAGGTTGATTAATCAAATATACAAACAAGACGGTTGCTATCCTATTGTGAGTTTGTAACAAAAGCAATGTGTTTACTATCGGGCGACCACGATGGAACATTAATGGTTCCCTGACCTCCATAGATATAGGCAATTACCTTAGGTGTACCTCCTTCGTATGGCATTAAACGAATGAGGCAATGTTTGTAAAAAGGATGATCGCCCGGATCGATATCCTTCGGGAAGGAAATAAATACAATCCATTTCATATCAGGACTAACGTGCGGAAACCAATCGTTGTATTCATCATCGGTCAGCTGAATCTGGTTTTTACCGTCGGCATCCATGCGCCATATCTTCATCTTGCCCGACCGGACTGAATTAAAAAAGATATACTGTCCGTCGGGGCTGTATTCTGATCCGTCATCCAATGTTTTGTGATCGGTTAGCTGCTTTTCTTTACCCGTTTTAACATTGACTTCATAAATATCGTACTGACTGTTACGTTCACCTGTAAAAAGCATTTTTTGCTTATCGGGCGACCATCCGTGCAGATAAGAAGCACCCACTCCGTCTTTGGTCACTTTCACCGGAACAGAATCTCCTTTGGCTGGCAGGTAATAAATGCTTGAAGCTTCGTTGTCATCCGCATTATGATGACTGATGCCCAGCAGCTCTCCATCAAAAGACAATACATGATCGTTGTTATTGTTGTTGGCGAAGCCGGTATTTAACGGTTCGATAATATCATCCTCTAGATCATAGGTAAACAGCAATCCTTTTGAATTAAAAATCAGGTTTTTCCCATCGGGCATCCAGTTGGGAGCCTGAATAGAATGCCCCGATTCATACAGAACCTTTCGAAGACCGGTTTCAAAATCCATCACTTCCAGCTTGCTGCCTATGTAATCGCGATAAGGGGTAAAGTCTTTATCGGCAGGTTTGATGATTCGCACATTACGGAACGAAGCAGCTTCGATAACGTCAGGATTGTGTGAGCACATATACAAACCCACATAAACATCGTTATCCAGATTGATATCTTTTATTTGAACAGTAGTAAACTCCTCTCCGAACTTTGCCGTTGACATTATAAAAAGGTTTCCCCGCCTTTCCAACTGAACCACATCAGGAGCCGTATCGGTCGATTGTATTTCTTCGGTTTCGTTACCTGCCTGCCGCCTGAACTGAAGAGAAGTCAGGCCATCGCCATGAATAGCAGCATTCACATGGGCTGAATTACTGTTGAGGTTATTCCGAATGATCCATCCTGTTTTACGATGAGGGTCAACACCATCACCCAAAAAACGCACTTCGGCACGAAGGATAAAATCGCCTTGTAGCGTGGTCCACAGGTAATGAAAATGATCTTGTGTGCTCCACGTGTTTTCGCCCGATCCGCCAACAATATACAACTGACTATCATTACGGTACTTTGCCAGTCCTTTGTTTTTGGTGATACCTATATCGGTGTGATTATCAAATATCCCTGTTTTATTTTGTGCCGACATCAGAGCATAGTTAGTAATCAGGCTTATGGCTATAAGCAGATGGATTGATTTCATTTGGATTCAGAAATAGATTTACTCTAATTTACTGAAATTTATTGAAGTGACAGAAAAGGGAAGTAGATAGATTACTTTTTTGATGATTTCCTTTTATAAATTAAGTCAATTGGTTCGCCATTATTGTCAAAACTATGCACATCAATGATGTAATGACTTAATTTCGAGAAAGTATCATTGGTAAATAACAGTCGCCGTCTTTCCTTTAAAACAGAATAGGATGTATCGTTACGAAATATCAGATTTGTAAAAATATCAATGGAGTCGGTTTGATATGAGGTAAATGAAATGGAATCGAATTGTTTGGGGCAGGATTGATTCCATGTTTCTTCAAAACGAATAATGGATGAATCAGAAATCAATGAGTCGGGTAACCACATCATTTGGCGAGCTATTTCAAGTTCGTTATAATTTATAGAACTGTTTAAACAATCAGCAGCAAGAGGAAACATTCCTTGAGTAGTTCTGTAATCAATTACTTTAGCTATTAAAACTTTATTGCAGGTATCGGATTGTTGATACTTCACGATAGCTGAGAAAATGGGATTAAAAATTGATTTGCACCCAACCAACATAACGGCAAGTATAAATAGAAGTTTTTTCATCGGGTCTTTATTTTATAAGTAGCAAAGAGTTGCGAGTTGATATAAATACTTAGATAATCTTTCTTTTTTGACAGATAATCTATCTCGAAGCGGCAGTTATCATCACTTGCGTTTTTCTTAACAATTTCTCCGTAACCTTGATTATAAAACGAGTAGGATATGTTATCATAAAATTTGATATTCGAGAGATATATTACAATCTTGTTATTCTCAACTTTTATAGTCCCTTTTTCTGGTTGATTTATACTAACCAAACTCCATAAAAAGTAGGAGTTTATTAACGGAAGATCTTTAAAATCCTCACGCGTTTTATCCGTTAAAACCCATTCGGTTTTTCTTGGGAAATGTTTCAAGAAGAACATATCCGGATTTGTAAAGAAATAGTAATCATTAAAACTGGGATAAAAAGTATCCTCTGAAAGATAGCCTGCGGCCCATGTTACATCAAGTAATTGCCATTTATGATCGATATATACAGCATTCCAGGCATGTCTTTCGCCCGATTTACTACCGATATTTTTTAGGCTGGTTTTGGCATATCCACTTATCACTGCACATTCAACACCAGTCAAATCGCATAAATGTTGGTACAAAACAGAATAATCACCACAAATACCTTTTCTCTTTCGATATGTATTATTGGCCACTTTCTGCTCGTATTTAAATCTGTTCTTATATTTAACGTTCTTATTATTCTTTTTTTTCGATTTCAAATAGGAGTGATACTTTTTAACATCATAGCGGATGTGATGAGCTATCCATGTAAAAATTGCCCTTGATTTTTCAGTGTCGGTATCAAAATCGTTTTTGATAAAATGAACTAATTCATCCAATGATGTCTTTCGATCAGGATATTGCAGAACTATACTATCTATTTTATAAAAATCCTGAGCATCAATTGTTAGGTGTATAATTAAGAAGAGTAGAACAAATATGTATTTGATAGGGAGATGTATCATAAAATTAACGGATCAGAGTTCATACTAATTTAATTATCTGAAACATTCTCAGTATTCTATTCCTATTAACCATGCATAGTTTTACCAACTTCCGCCGGCACCTCCACCACTAAAACCACCTCCGCCGAAGCCTCCGCCTCCAAATCCACTAATACCTCCACCAAAACCACTTCCGGAAGCAGCAGTATAGAATACGACATGTGGTATGTAAGAATACGAATTGGTAGTAGGATTATAGGTTGTTTTTATGTTTTTCTTTAGTAATGCATTAATAGCAAATAATGATACGCCAACACCTCCCAGATACTTTTTATTCTTTCTTAATGCAAACTGTTCCATTTCCACAAAGGAATTCAGAAAACTAATTAAAGCATAAACAATTAACGCTATAGCTGTAAGTCCGATAATCAAACCTACCCATCCATAATAAATAAGAATAATAAGATTAGCAATTAATGCGAGAGTACATAAAAGGCCACAAATAAATAAGAAAAATGGATCGATCATTTCCCAAAATAGCTTGTATCTGTTTTGGCCGTTTAATAGGTAGCAGAACATCTGGTTGTCTATCTTATCGGAATATTTAAACAGATTACCTTTTGTTATGGAGTTATATCGAATGATTAACTTCTTAAATTTAGAGTACTTTTTATTATAACGTTCCTCCATTAAGGTCACCTGTTCAATTAGATTCTTTTCGTCATATCCATCCTTTACATAGAAATGCGAGTATTCATCAGAAACCCGTCTATTTTTCAAGTATACTAAATAAAAAGGAGGAAGCAGTAATAGGATGACAAGAAGTGTAATGATTAACTCTTGAGAGAATATACTTTCAATAAATGCTTTACTTTTACTACTTGCAGAGTATGAAGAAATGGTATCAATCGCTTCGTCAAGGCCTTCATAAAAATAACCTTGTTTTAAATTCGGAATCAGATCTGAGTTAACTATTTGTTGTGCCTTATTATTGGTTATAGTACTTTCTAATCCGGTTCCAACGGCAATATAAACTTCGCCTTTTTCATTGGAGTATTTAGGCTTAATCATTATTAAAATACCATTGTCTTTATATTTTTGACCAACACCCCATTGGTTGGCCAGTTTATGTGTAAAGGCCGAAGGTCTCATTCCTTCAAGATTCTTTACTGTAACAATGGCAATTTGCATTGATGTGTTGTACTCAACTTCTTTAACCTTGTTTTCCAGCAGTTCGATTTGATGCTCCTTTAGGAGGTTGGCATAATCATTTATAAAGCGGTCAGGTGTTGGTTTGTCAAATATGGAGTTAGCAGAAGCTACATTAAATGATAAAAACAGGAGAACTGAAAGAAAAAGCTTAGTTGTTATAGAATGAGATTTCATCGGATAATTCGTTTACATCGTTTTTTTCAATAGGGAAGAACTCAATTAATTTATCGCCAATTTTATTTATGGCTTGAATTATTCCGATATCAAACTCTCCGTTTTTGAAGTGATTGAGAATATCAGCTATCTCATTTTGCCAATAATCATCTGGTGAAACCTCATTAATTCCCTTATCGCCAATAATAGCTACTTTTTTATCCTCCAAAGCAAGGTATATTAACACTCCGTTTCTTCGTTCGGTTTCATGCATTTGCAATACATGAAAAACTTCAGTAGCCCGGTCTAGCAGTTCTGCCTCACAATGATTCTCGATATGAACTCTTATTTCACCGCTGGTTTTTAATTCAGAATTATGTATGGCATTTTGAATAGCCATTTTTTGCTGCTGATTGAAGAATTTTGCAGGATTCATGAATGTATGAGTAATAGGTTAAGTTGATAATTAATCAGTATAAATCTATCTAACATAAATCGATTTTCCAAGTTCGAAAGCAAAATTTCATAATTTAATAGGTGAGGTCAGCTAAAAAAAAGCTAACAGCAAGTAGCCATTAGCTATCAGCGGTTTTATTCATTCGGGCTTTGAGCTTTGGACTTGGTACTAAACACCACTTCATTCTTTTTACCTTGATTAATAATGACCAGATATTGGTACTGATCATCTTCTTTCTGATTGTTTTTTACTTTTAGCTCAATGGTTTTGCGTTCGTATGGTTTCAGAGCTGGTATGTTGCCTGCAGCTACTTCAATCATATTTTCGCCATCAGATAGATATACCTGAATTTTTGCTTTGTCTGAGGGCGACTGACCGAAATTCTCTACATCTACGGTCATTCCTGATACGCTGTAAATAGGTTTACGAGCCGATAAAGAAGCTTCCATATAATCCACGCCCGGTAATCGGCCGTATCCGAACAACAAGTTGCCTTGCTTGTCTTTACCCAATAGTTTTCCTGCAAAGTTATCATTGGTAAAGCCGTTACCCTCGCCATCAAAAGTTAGGATAGCACCACCTTCAACAGCTTGAATATTTTTAAGTTGACAGCCTTTGCCCACATCAATCATTTCAGGAGCTCCAAAACGTAGCGATTCAATATCCATATCGGTATTCGGATCAAATCCTTCTTCAGTCTGGATGAGCACATTTATTTCTTTTGTTTTAGCGGTGATTGGTTTTTTATTTAGGACTGTCAACAACTTACCGATGGTTAAAGGAATAGAAATCAATTTTGAGCTGTGATTATCGTTGGGAAGATCCATGTATTTTAAGGTGTCGATCACCGCGAAATTAGCTTGTGTTGCTCTTCCATATGAGTCCTGCATTACTTTGATGCGTTCATACTTAAACCAGTCTTCACGGGTACCGTCGGCATAATGAGCAATGCCCGGCAGATATGCTTCGCCCGAGTCCACTTTCCAATGGATGCCATCTTTCGAGCGCAGATACCAGGCAATACGTCCCAGCCAGTCGTTTACAATCAGGTGATACTGTACGTTGGTTTTCCAAATCAATGGATCTTCAAAACGACCGTCAACCGGAGGGTATACTCTTGAGTCAGTAATCTGCTTCCATGCCGAAATACCGTCTTCACTCATCCAAACACCGCCGCCGCGACAAATCATCAGGAATGAACCGTCTTCGCGTTTGGCAAAAGTAAGGTTCGAAAGCCCCTCGATTATTTCACGATCGCGTGTGTCGAATTCAAATTCTTTGCGCTCCCACGGACCGTTTATATCATCCGAAACGTAATATCCACCAATCACATATATTACATATTTACCACTGTTGGTAATATACCATTCGGGGTTATGACCTTTGCCAATTTCCTGAATAACCTTAAAAGGGCCGTAAGAATTATCAGAAACCGCATGAACCACATCGGAATTTCCCCATTCCATATGACCGTGTGGCGAATTTTCAGCCCAACGGCAAACAAATAAATGATACTTGCCATCAGGTCCCAACCGGGTATTACCTCCCCAATAACTCCACTCATCTTCTTCAATACCATTATTAATATCACGGGGAATCACACAATCGGCACCCCATGTTTTGGTTGTCATACCGCCAAGGTCGGGCATTGGTAGAAAACGATCCATAAAGCGTCCGCCATAAACCAGGTTTTCCCATCCTTCAGGGCGTTCGCGTTCTGTAACCTGGGCATGGGTCAAAGAGGCAAAAAAGATTAATATTGCCGATAAAGAGATATATGATTTATTCATTTAGTTTGGTATTTAAAGATATGTTGCTGTTGAAATGTAAAAATGTTTAATAAAAATCAACTAGCATAGTGTTTCATTAAAAAATGAGAATCTATGAAACATACGAACTACCAATTCTAAACAAATTGAACGGTTTGTAATTATTTGGCAAGAGTCTGAGAAATTAACTGTTTTTTATTCAGCCTCATTAAGGATGATAACTGAATTGAGGTAGTTTTATAGAAAGACCGGGAAGTTGAGAGTTTTACTCGAAAATCACCCGGCCCCAGTTAAGAACTGCAATAGTCAGAAATCAGCACTAATGCAGTCGCGGACTTTTTTGTACCTTTTTTGACTGTAGTAAAAAAGTAAAAGCCTGCCGGCTCGAGGCTATAATTATAGTTTTTTAGGTGTTCTCGTATAGGAAAGGTTTAAATCGTTTTTGAAAAAAGAAAGAAACATCAATAATAAATATACAAATAGCTACTTTTGTATTTCAGCTATGGATGCCATTTTATTGAAAAAGATTAAAGGTTAGAACATTTAATTGCTCTAAATCCTTAAAGAGAAAGAGTATTTACAGACAACTTGAACATAAAACTAATCTATGGCGCGAATAGCTTTTCCATACTTACATCGTCTTCGCATTAAAATGTGGCGCAACCCCGATTTGCTTTATTCTACAAAGGTAACAGTAGCAATGGCTGTTTTGGTCATCCCTCTTGTGGCTTTGGGATATCCTTATTTTGGATCTACCCTGGCATTGGGTGTTGTAGCAGGTGGTTTGGCCGAAACAGATGACCATCCCAAAGGAAGAATCAAGGCTTTATTGTTAACCTGGGGTGGATTCTTAATCACTACTTTTTCGGTTGTTCTGTTACGACCTTATCCTATTATTTTCGGAGTAGGCTTTGTGTTAGCAACTATTACGTTTGTGCTGATAGGAGGGATGAGTGAGCGTTACCGAGGCATTTCTTATGGGGCTATTTTGGTAAGTATTTATGCAATGCTGGGCATGCATTACAGCCCCGAATGGTATTGGGAGCCAATTTTATTAGTTGCAGGTGCGGTTATCTATGGTATTTTTTCGTTGATCTTACTTTATTTTAAACCAACGCGATTGTTAGATGAGCGTTTGGCTCGGGGTTATTTAGCCTTAGCAGATTATCTGGATGCGAAAGCAAAATTGTTTCCCAGTGATGGACAAGAAGAAAATGTAGTAGGAGGGCATTTGGCCATCTTAAATGTTCAGGTGGTTAACTTGCTTGAGAAATGCAAGGAAGTGCTCAATAGTTATGGTGAAGAGGTGAACGATCCTAAAGTTCTGATGCCATATCTGCAAAGGTTTATGTTATTACAAAGTTTGCATGAGAGAGCTGCATCATCACAAGAGCGGTACGAAAAACTAGGCAAGAAAATTGAGTATAAAGAAATTCTGGAAGGGTTTGGTGAGTTGCTGCATCAGCTGGCACATGCCTGTCGTTTAGCCTCAAAAAATTTATTAACAGGTGAGCGATACAATCATCCGGTTTCTATTGGATGGTTAGTAAGTGCATTAGAGTTTGAAATAGATAAAATGGCAGAAGAAGATAAGCAGTTATTGATTCTTCTTTTTCACAACCTTACACGCTCGCATCAATCATTAGAACATTTTAATGAACCGGAAAAAAGTACATCACCACCTCGCCTGCGCCAGGACACTCGTACACTATTTCAGCGTATAAAAGATCAGTTGAGTTTTCAACATCCTCGCTTACGATATGCTATCCGCTTAAGTACTTGTTTTTTGGTTGGGTATATTATTGCCACTTATTTCCAGATTGAAAAAGGAGAGTGGATTGTACTAACAGCTTTGTTTGTCAACCAGCCAACGTATAGCGAAACACGAAAACGTTTATTCCAACGTGTGATGGGAACGATGGCGGGTGTAGTAATTGGAGTGTCGGTTATACAGATTCTACCTACCGATAGCGGTCAGGTGATTATGTTGCTGGCTTCGGCATTTTGGTTTTTCTTTTATCGCCAGGCTAATTATGCTTTTGCAGTGGTTTTTATTACTATTTATGTGCTTTCGAGTAATAATCTTATAACCGATTCGGGTATTGCTGTGATGTTTCCGCGTATGCTTGATACAATTCTTGGTGCTACTTTGGCCATTCTGTCTATTCGTGTTCTGTGGCCCGATTGGCAATATCGTCGACTCCCAGGATTATTATCCAGTGCACTTCGTAAAAATGCAGAGTATTTTTCAACGGTTGTAAAAGCGCATAAACCCAACGAGGGAGTGGATGATTACGATTACCGTGTGGCTCGACGCGAAGCACATAAGGCCGATAATCAGTTAACGCTTTCGTGGCAGAGTATGAGGCTTGAGCCCAGGAAACAACGTTTTATGATGGAGCAGGCTTTTACACTAACTTATTTGAATCATGCATTGGTTTCATATATTTCTGCTTTTGGAGCTCGACGAGATACCGATCCGTTAATTGTTGATGGATATAACGAACTAGCTGTTCAAATTAATGAAGCGCTGAATAGAGCAGCGGATATTATTGAAGGAAAAGAAGATGTTGATAAACATTCGTTAAAAGAGATGTTAATGACGATGCGCGATCGTATTGATGATTTAAATAATGAAAAGAAGCGTCAGCAATTACGCCTGTTTTATAATATTGCCGGTGTTAGTAATAAGCTGCTGAAACAGGCCAGAAGTATGAGTGAGAAGGAGTAGAAATCATTGTCAAAATTAAAAAGGCAAACCTGTTAGTATCTGGGATAAATGCAATGATTCAACACTTACATTTTCGCAATAAAAAACCGAAGCGTAAACTTCGGTTTTGAATATTTGTGGTGTGATATCTTATTTTAATAATCTGTCCATTTTAGCGGCTTCTGCTTTTTGTTCCAGTCGCAGATAACAGTTCTTTAGGTATTTAATATACGACTTATTCTCGGCATCATACTTACGCAAAGTTTCAAAGGTGTCGCGTGCTACGCGGAAGTCAGCTGATACCTTCTTTAAATCGCGTAATAAGTAAGCGTAAGTAGTAGCATTTTTGTTTTTGTTGTATTTAGCCATTTCAGCTTTATAGCGAGCATCAGCTTTTTCGTAATAGTACTTTCCTTTCCATTCCAATGCAGGGATATAATCGGGTTGTTCTTTTACTAATTGATTACAGACTTTAGCTGCTTCTATTTTACTATCAGTATTTTCAAGAGCAGTAATATATTGCATGGTGGCATCGTTACTTAAAGCAATATTACCCTTGTTGGCAACCACTTCTATTACGGCATCGTAACTTTCGGTTTTTGAGTATAGATTGATCAAGCGATCTACTTTGGTTGATTTAAGGTTCTCGTCATCCAATTCAAATTTATTCCATAAATCAATCTCTTGCTGATTGGTTCCTTTGCTTTGTAGCAGAGTGGCAAATTCGTTGATTAATTCACTGCTTTCATTTTTCTCAAGCAATGAATAATAAAGTTTACTGGCTTCTTCCATTTTACCTAATTCACCCGAAACTTGTGCCAGTTTTAGATAAATATTGTCACTTACTTCAGTATCATTATTATTGGCCAGTTCGATGTACTGTTTATAGAGGGTATAAGATTTTTGAAAATCATTGGAGGAAAATGCTTGTTCGGCACCTGATTGAAGTCCTGGTAACTTATTAAGTGGGTTACAGGCAAATAAAAGGGCACTTAAACTCAAAATCAGATATTTCTTCATTCTATGTAATTTTTCGAGTGTTTTAAATATCGTGCTAAGATACAATCAAATGGCGGGATCGACAATGTTTCTGGGATAAAGAGCCCGATCAATACCTGAAAAATAAAAATGTGGATAAAGAATTTGAAATATCAGATTTTGTCCTATTTTTGCATCCGCATTAGCAAAGGCAGTGCTGATAAAAATACAAATTTACGGGTGTAGCTCAGTTGGTAGAGCACTGGTCTCCAAAACCAGGTGTCGGGCGTTCGAGTCGCTCCTCCCGTGCAAGAAGATCCCGATTTACTCGGGATTTTTTATTTGTTGCAATTGAACTTTATTCTTTACAATAAGTTTCTATCTTTATGTAATGTATTGGAGAGGTGACAGAGTGGCCGATTGTGCACGCCTGGAAAGCGTGTGTACCCGTGAGGGTACCGGGGGTTCGAATCCCCCTCTCTCCGCGGATTGTGAGAGGTTAACAGAGATTTGTTAACCTCTTTTTATTGTTACCATGACGTTTCAGTGCTATTGATTTAAATATTAATGCAGTGTATCAGAATCTGGCAGAATTAGAAATAATTTACCAATACCGTCAGAAAATCTATCTACCACTAGTTTTCTATAAACCTAAAAAATACCATCATCTTCTTTTCTTGGTAAATCTACATTTCGGATAATTATAAACTATCTGTATCACCCAACTTTAGTCAATAATATCCCATAGTTGTTAAGTTAATATTATGCTCTAAATTCCATAATGCTCTTTAATTTCGTTTTCATTAGATTGAATCCCAGATAAGCCATAAAAAAGAAATCATTTGAATAGCATTGACATAAGAAACATATGATAATACATTTGTGCACAATTAAGTATTTGCAACTCTTAAATAAAACCTTCACTATGAGAAAAATTATATTGCTAATCGCATTATTATTACTTCCAGCAACTAGTTATACTCAAACCTTATTAACAGGAACGTATGATACACCACAATTCTTATCTGCAGATCACTCTCCCTACTTAGTGGTTGATTCAGCTGTGTTTAATAGAGAAGTTGAAATAGAAGCAGGTACTATAATAAAATTTAAATTCCATCCGATTCGTAAAGCCTACATGCTTATAAAAGAAGCCATCTATGCCAATGGATCGGATTTTTATCCAATTATCTTCACATCCGACCGGGATACTGAAAATAATATAACGATACCGAGGCCTGGTGATTGGGGATATATTCTCGTAGATCAACAAGAAACGGAATACAGTGATTCTCAACTGGACAATGTTATAGTGAAATACGGTGGGGGCAAGACATACAAATCAAAAAACAACAATCAGTTCTCTCCTATGTTAGTATTCGCTGACCAAACTCCAAACCTAAAGAACTTCTATATCAGTAATTCTACAATTGAAAAAAGTGCAAATGAAGGAGTTCTGGGGGCGCATATGTATCTTGATAATACAATATTTAATGGATGTAAGATAGGTTTGGTTCTTAACTCTTCAGAAGGTAATATTTCAAATTGTACTTTTACTAATAACACCAATACTCCCATTACTCTTTCAAATTTAAAGCTCAATAATTATTTGCATGATTTTCCAAATGTCATGAACATGAATAACAATACGTTTAGGTTAAATGGTATCAATGCCATTGCAATTGATGGCAATATGACTATTGGTGACATTGAGTATGACAACAACATACTTTTACCATACTATTCTATTCCTTATTTAATCGTAAGTGACTTATTAATTAAAGACCTCAATCTTACTATAGCAGAAGGTAATATCATTAAATTTTTACCAACATCAATCGCAGGTAAACCTTTAACAATTAATCTCCAAGATGCGGCACTAATAAGCACTGGCTCGTCAGAGAATCCAATCATTTTTACTTCTATGTACGATTATAAATGGGAGGCATCAGAACCTAAAAATATCAATAGCAAACCAATGCCAGGCGATTGGGGATATATTACTGGTGACAGTCTGTTTTTCAAGTATACCTACTTTTTAAATGGTGGCAGATATGTAAATAAACACAACGAAACAATAAGGGATTCTTCTGCAGTTATACATTACCGTAGAGCAGTTAATTCAATTGATGATATATTCACTGAGAACTGCATATTTAATAAACTATACGCCCATGGAATATTCGCATATAATCAAGCGTTACTTGATGACAGGCTAATTTTTCAGAATAATCACTTCTTATTAAAACAAAACCAATATGGTATCATTTCACCTAATAGTTCGGATCCACCCGCTAATATAAATGCTGATTATAATTTTTGGAACAGCAAAAATGGTCCTATCCATGAATCAAATATTAATGGTAATGGATGTAAGGTAGACGATGATATCTCGTATAATAATTACTTGGAAACTTCCGATGCACAAAGTGATTTAATTTCCTCAATTTTAAAGGGCTACATATCAGGTGTCGATAATGAAGCCTTATCAGGTGCAATTGTTAAACTAATAAGTAGTAAAACCAAAACTACGTATAGTAACAAAAGTGGTGGTTTCACAATTCCTTTTGTTAAACCAGGTAAAGGTTACCAGCTCGAAGTAAAAGCAAAAGGATACTACGATACCCTTATGATTGATATTAATATTCCCGAAGATGCATGTGTTGACTTTGGTAATATAAAATTAAAAGAACGCGAAGTAAATTATGTTTTCGACAAGGTTACTTTTAACCTAAATCAGCCACAGAAGACCTATGTGAGCTTTGGTGGAACAGCACATAGGTATTATAAAGTGATCGACAAGGAAAGTCATGACCCAATGTATGGTGTTGAGGTAATAATACCAGGTCTTGATACAATGTATACTGATTCTAAAGGCATTGTCGACATTGCTATTCCTGGCAGTAGTTTAGGTACACGCAATTATTCTATTACAAAATTAGGTGCTGAATCCAAAGAATTCACTGAAGATCAACAGGAAAAAATTACAATTGAGGTTCTGCCCTACGAATATCAGAAAACTTGGTCTGGAAGCACTTTTATGAAACTGGGTATTTCGTATTTACTTGTTAAAAAAGAACTTGGTGCACAAATGGCTTTAAACATGAAGAATAACGGGTCCGGGGATTATGCTGATAGCATCATCTTATCTCGTCAAAGCAGAACAACTGCTGGTCTTGAATTTGGGGCTGAAGCAAAAATTGAAGCTGGTCCTTTTGAAGCAGGTGCTGAAGCAACAGCAGGCATAAATGCCAGTACGCTTTATCAGGATGACTTTCAATTTGATTACCAGAACAATTCTGGTAAAGAATCACTGGCTAAATTTATGGTATTGGCAAACGGAGCTTTACCACACATGGATGCTCCTTTAATGCGTCTCTTTGTCGCTTGTATTGAAAGACAGTTTGAGGAAATAGAAGAGGCTGCTTTATCAAATGGATTTGGCTTTAATATTAATGCACAAGCCAGCGCTGGAGCTAGCCTTGAATGCGACGTTATTGATGGTAGTGATGAAACCCCTTTTGCAGCAGGAATTGAAGGTAGTGCCAATGCAGTAGGCGACATTAATTTCATGACCACTGTTTATACTCAAAAAAGTCCCCAAGCTGCATTTTATCCCACTGATATTGATTTGAGTTTTTCAAATGAGTTTGAATTAGGCGTTGAAGCAAAAGCTGGTTTTGATTTAAAAAAGCTGTTTGAAAACGATGATGAAAACAAAAAGAAAGATAGTAATAAAGACAAATCCAATAATGACGACGATGACGATGGGCTTGAAATAGAAAACGACATTATCCCTATTCCAATAGATATTGATGATCTGGAAATTGATTTGGCATCTCTGGGCGCAGCTGGTGGATTAATGTATGGTGTGCATTTTGGCACCTCGCGGTTTGTTCAAAACCCATCATTCCGTATCGGCTTCATGTATGGCTATAAATACGACTTACAGGCCGGTAACATATTATTAGGAGAAGCTGGCATAAACCAAGAAAGAGAATTCCAATATACTTTTTCAATAGAGGATCAAAAAATTATTGATACTTTCAATGAAAAGGTAGGATTGGCTAACTCAATGCTCAATTCTCCATCAGATAACATCAAACTTAATTTATCAGACCTTACATCGGGTAAAATTTTCAATGCACCATTCAATACAGTTGCGTTTAATCATGCACGCTCTGCCTTGGAATTTCCTCCTGTACCATATAAAAAAATTGTCACTGATAAAGTTGATGATGGTTCTTTCAATGTTGAAATTGCATTTGGTCTGGACATTCTTAAAGGAAAATTTGGTGCAGGCTTTCAATACTCTGAATACAACCAATATCCTATTGAAAAAGGAGTTTTTTATAATTGGAAATTGTTACCAACTGAAACCTACTCATTTGTTGAAAACAACGAGACCTATAAAGCTGAAGAAATAATTCAGGATATTGTTGAAGGTTCTTGCGACTATTTATGGAGTGAAATTCAAAATGGCATGGCTCAAGTATTTAGTTTCTTCAACATATTTTCATTCCTTAAGGCTTCTAGTGGCGATATGAATTTCAATATTGAAAAGAGACCGGAAAGTAAACTAGTTGTAAATGGTGACAAACTTGAGTTGCCAGAAGAAATTGAATATTTTAAGCTGGCATACTGGGACTGGTATGGAACTGGAGTAACAACTAAAAGTACATTAAAGTCTTCGTCACCTGCTAAATTGAAAAGAATTGAGCTAATAAGAAAGATAGCATCTGAAATTTATCAATTTGATTACGGGATTGGCGGTTTTTACCAATTTGAACCCTACAATACTTCAGTTGGTGAAAATGATGTTACCATAGTTATAAACTATCTTGATGAAGAACTATTGGTAGAACAAAAAGATGGAAGTATTCGCCATATTGATGAAGCTGATCTCAGAGTTTATAAGGAAGATAAAGAAAATAACAGATGGATTTACATTGGGGGTATAGTTGATGAAATAAACAACACCGTAAGTACAAAAATTGATGCATTCGGTACATTTACATTAGCTCCATTTATTCCACATGGTGATTTTGAATTAATGGTTGATCCCGATACAATTAATTTAGATAGCCAAACTACTGCAAATATTACTTCCTCTTTATTAATGTACAATACAGAAGAAGTAGTGGCTGATGGTGAGCAGTTTATTGTTGAAGTATCCCGGGGCTTACTTAATGCTGAAACACCAGATACAAGCATTATTGTTGAAGCTATTGAAGGTAAAATTAATGCAACATACTTGGCTCCGGAATCTTCTGGTGAAATTATTATTAAGGCAAAAAGTTTATACGGAGATGCCACAGCTATTAGTAAAGTACTTATTGTTGATTCCAATCCTCCTGTACAACCATATTTATTATCTGCTCAGATGGAAGATGAGAATGTAGTACTTAAATGGAATAAAATATTGGAAGAAGATATTCTAAACTACCAAGTACATTATGACACCATTAGTGGGGCTCCTTATAATGGAGTTGCCACTGTTTTTGGTGAACCTTCTCCGATAAATGTTCATACAGATACTGCAGCAATAGTTAGTGGGTTAATCCCTAATAAAGAATATTTCTTCACTATTACAGCTGAAGATCGATGTAATAACATTAGCCAATATTCAAATGAAGTCTCTATCATAACAGAGGTTAACCATCGTCCTGTCTTCTATCATAAAGAAATTAATATTCAGCCTAATTTGGTAAAAGGTACTGTGATCGACACTTTATGGGCTGATGACAAAGATAAAAATCAATCATTGACATTCTATTTTGCAGACGACAACAATGAAGATGCCTTTAGTCTAAATCCAACTACAGGCGAATTAATTGTCGAAAAAGAAGAAAAGCTTAATTACTCAGAAACTAAAATTGATACATTCCACCTTAATATTGGAGTACGCGATAATGCCAATACTCCAGCCCAGGATGAAGGTAAGGTGCGGGTAATTGTAAATTCCAGTACTTCTATCTGGGACATTTATAATAATCAAAGTGGACAATTAGAACTATTTCCTAACCCAGCAAAAGACGAAGTAACAATTGACTGGGGTTCTAATAGAATCAAGTCGCCATTCAAATTAAACATTTATACTTTTGATGGTAAAAAATTGTCATCCCAAGTATATGATAATCATGTCAGTTCTAAATTAAAATTGAATATTGAGTTCCTACCTGAAGGTATGTATCTCATTGAACTAACAGGCAATACTAAAAAATTAACTTCCAAACTTTTAATCACAGGTCATTAGACCATTTTTTACGGGAGTACTAATTGTGCTCCTGTAATTTTTTATGGTAAAGGTCCACCGAGGTTCTTCATTCCTTCTCAATAAAAGATCACAGCCTGACATTCAAAACTGAATTGAATAGCTAGCTGTCTGCTCTCCCTTCCAGCCCTTAAGTCTCAGCTGTTTGCGTATTTTAGATTACATGATGCCACAAGCGATAAATAGCAATTAATAATTGACCTTCTCTTAGTTTTTCGGCATTATCTAATAGTTTGTTAAGGTTGATCCAATAAAGTTCATTACTTGGCTGATTAAATATTGACTAACACTTAATCTTATGGGTGAGGCTTTCTTTTTTCGCCCGATTGGGCGGAACTTCATACTTCATTTTAACATTTTAATTTTATATATCATTATGTAAGTAACAGAAATATAAATGTATACATGTGGGTTTTTAGAAAAACTTTATGATGGCATACCTATTGTTTTTATTGAATATGCTAACATAAATATAATCGCCATGTTCAAAATTAAATATCTTTCAATGCTGGTTGTTGTACTAGTTTGTTTTCTTTCAAATATGTGTTCGCAGATCTCAAATGTGCCACAAGCAAATCCTAATGTATTTCCTCGTTTAAGCATTAAAAACGATTCTGTGGAGTTGGAGATACATCGTATGTCTGTTGATGTAAAAACAATGTCGAACATAGCGCTTACAACCTATGATATTACTTTTTATAACCCGCTTAATCGCTTGTTGGAAGGCGAATTCTCTTTTCCATTAAAGAGTAATCAGCAGATTGTAGGTTTTGCCATGGATGTAAATGGCATCTTACGCGAAGGTGTGGTTGTGGAGAAGAACAAAGGAACAAGAGTTTTTGAAACCATTGTTAGGAGAGGGATTGATCCCGGCTTACTGGAGAAAACAAGTGGTAACAATTTCCGGTTACGTGTTTATCCCATTCCTGCTAAAGGCACTAAAAGAATTAAAATTACATGTCAGGAGGAGCTGGTTGAAGCAGATCAATCCTATATCTATCAGTTACCCTTGATGTATAAGAATCCGATTGAAGATTTCTCAATTGTTGTTAATGCCGTTAAGTCGGATGTTAAACCCATTATTACAGACAATGATTTTACCAGGTTGAGTTTTAAAAAGGATGGCGATAATTATATAGCATCATCGTTAAATGCCAAAGTGCAGCCCAGTGGACTCTTTCAGATGAAACTGCCGATCAACGATCATTCAGCAAGTTTATTTACTTCACGCTTTGGTAATTACTTTTATACCACATATCCCATTAATATTGAAACTTCAAAGAAGGAGCTGTTAGATAGTATTGCTGTTCTCTGGGATGTTTCGGGTTCAGGTCTCAATCGAGATATGGAAAAAGAACTGCAATTGTTATCCACTTATCTGAACTACCATCAAACAACTCATCTGAGTATTTATGCTTTTAATCATCAACTCGAAAAGGTTAGAGAATTGACTGTGCAGGGGAAAATTCCAGCTCACCTTAAGGATGAGTTAATGAGTACGGTATATGATGGAGGAACCCGCATGGATCAGATTGATTTAAATTCACTCAAAGGTAAAGAGCTTATTATTTTTAGCGATGGTATGATGAATTTAGGAGAGCTTCCTGAAACAAATACTCAAAAAACGATTATTGCGGTTAGCTCTTCGCAAGTATCGGATCATACGTTTCTACGTAATATTCAGCCGCAGGAGCGTGTTGTGTTTATCGATTTAGGCACCAGTACTATCGAATCGGCTTACAACAAAATGATTACTGATCCACTTTATGTGAAAACGAGCGTTGCCAGTGGAAAGGTAAATTACCTGGTGGGTAAACTATCCAGCGATCAGAATAGAGTTATTGTTTCTGGTAGGGGGTTAAGTGACGAGGCTGTGTTAGATGTTAAGATTGTTTGTGGTGATAAGGTTCTTATCAATAATAACTTTCAGTTGCAGGGAGAAGCCAGTTACGAATTACCGATAGCCCGTTTGTGTGCTGCTAATTACATTACTGTTTTGAGCCAAAACAAAGAGGATAATAAGGACGAGATAATTCGGATGGCTAAAGCATATGGTGTGATTACCGATTATACCTCGTTGATGGTACTGGAAAGGGTAGAGGATTATGTGCGCTTTAAGATTGATCCTCCGGCAGAACTTCAGAAGGAATACAACGAATTGTTGCAAAGACAGCCTCAGTGGAACTCTAATCAAAATAAGGTTGCTAAAAGCGACACATTGTCAATGGTAGAAGCCTTTAAAAAGTGGTGGAATACAACTTATCCGTTATCTGATGCAAAACTACCGGATATTGTACTGCCTGGACCAACAGAAGAAGAACTGGTTCCGGCTATTAGAGAACAACCTGCCATTACACGGCAACAAGAGCAAGCTCCACCGCCTCCTACAGGAGTGGCTAATCAGCTTACTATCGTAGAAGATGATGTTGAAATGAACGAAGATCTTTCTCTGGACTTTAACGATATGTCGGTTGAAGAAGAAGCCGTTGATGCACCTGTATTCTTTATGATAGCAGATAGTGAGGCTGAAGATCTACCGCCTCGTCGTGGTGGTTCGGATGTGCCAATTATTCAAACTCCGGCTATAAAAGTGAATACTGTGGCATGGGATAGCACAGCTGTGTACATTGCAGATATCCAACAATTGCCAACCAACGAACTTTACTCATATTACCTTAACAAGAAAGGAGAATACAGTAGGCAACCTTCATTTTATCTAGATATGGCTTCTTATTTGTTTGAGAGGGGGAGGATTGAGGAAGGAGTATCGGTTATAACTAATATTGCTGAGCTAAAGATTGATAATGCTGAGATCTATCGTATAGTCGGGCAAAAACTATTGCAGGTTAACCAGGTTGAATTGGCAGTGAAGGTTTATGAAAAGGTTCTGCAATTACGCCCCGAAGATGTTCAATCGTATCGCGACTTAGCATTGACTTATCAAAAACAGGGTAGTTTAGATAAAGCAGTTGATATGCTAAAGATAGCAATTGAAAAGCAGGACATGAGAGGCAACAGGTCTATTTCAGGCATATTGGTTAATGAGTTGAATGCTCTACTTAATTGCAACAAAACGTTGGAAAATACCGATTCTATACCTGCTAGCTGGATGTACCAAATGCCTGTAGATATTAGAATTGTATTAAGCTGGAGTAGCGATAATTCAGATGTGGATCTTTGGGTAACTGAACCAACGGGCGAACGATGTTATTATCAAAACAAAAACACTTATTTGGGTGGGCGTTTGTCGCAGGATATTACCAACGGCTTTGGTCCGGAGGAATATTGCATCAAAAAGGCAGTTAAAGGTCATTATTTCATTCAGGCTAATTACTATGGCGACAGACGTCAGAGTATTAGTGGGCCCATCACCTTGTATGCCGAGATATTCCGTAATTATGGCACAAGTCGTCAAACAAGCCGTCGGGTAGTGCTACAGTTGAAAGACAAAAAGCAGGTAATTGATTTGGCAGAAATAATAGTTGAATAAACGGATACAAAATGTAGAAATTGATAACATGAGGCTAAACGTGAGGTGTTTAATTGCTTTTAATCAATAAAATAAATTGATTAACGAGAGGTGCGTAAATTTGCTTGCTACGGATTGGTTAACACATTGTTGAGGTTAATCTAAGGCAATGCATAAGCTTTTGTTGAAGTGTTTGGATTACATTTATTTTCATTAAGTAATTAATCTAAACTCATAAGAGTCTCTTCATGGCTCTTTTTAGTTGCAAACACTTCTTAAAAGTCATTCGTATGAAAAGAACTTTATGCTTATTTCTCATTTTGTTAACTTATTTATCTGCTTTTTCCCAGGCAAATGAAATAGTGCCCGATACCTATATTAGAAAAACACAAGCAGGTACTTTTATTGATGCCAATATCTACAACACCGGAATTGTGTATGGTATAAATAATGGCACCAACGATCTGATATTTTATAGTACAGATACGGAAAACTATACTGAAGCCGATGCTCTTGATTTAGATATGATGCAATATCTACAGGGATGGTCGGGAGATCCGGTTGCATTTTATCAAGGTAAACTAAGTTCGGAATCGGATCATCCGATGGTTAGAACTATCAATAATGGTACAGCTTCCAGTTTGTTTGTTAGTGCTGATGGATCAAACTTAAATGTTGCAACAATTGTTCAGGCACCGTATGAAACAGGCGCCAGATATTATGATTTCTTTAAAGGGTCTTATGACATTAATTCTTATTCCTTTCTTTGCGGTGTGCAGGAGACAGATGGTACCAGCGCAAGTAATATTGTTTTAGAAGAAGATCCTGTCTTTGGAGGAATCAGACATAGTAGTTATACATTTACTACAGGAGAAATGCCAACTGTATTTATTGATCAAAGTCTGTATTTCGCAGGAATATCAAACGTTTCTGGTTTTGATGGCATTTTTAAAATTAATTATGACGCTGAAGGTAGTACTATCTCAAAATATGCTGAACGACAGTCTGCATCAACAGCTCATTGGAGTCATCTTGCCAATAACGACAGTTACATCTTTGCTACTAATTACGACGTGTCTTATCAGCAATCTGAGCCCATTACTTGTATAGCATTAGCTGATCCTACTCAAATCACAACTGTTTTGGATTATAATTTCTATGATGCAGAATTAATTGAAAGTAATAATAAAATATATGCCGTTAGTGAGCCGCCAGTAAACAGCGAGAGATCTGGCTATAGAAAGCTAACTGTTATTTCAAGCCCTACAGAAGTATTGGTTGTTAACGTTAATGGTGTTGATGAAGATGATCATGTAGATAACCTGGTTTTATCGGGTAATAAATTGTTCTTTACAGCAACCACTTCAGAGGGTAATAATGGCATATACGTTATTAGAACCGATATTGATAATCCAACTCCGGTATTGGCCGCTGGTACTAATAATCAGGATATCATTCAAGTAGTGCCAACATCTTATGGTGTTGTTTATAGTTATTATGATTCAGCCTGGCAGCATTATAAAATTCAGTGTTTAACAGGTATAAGTAATAATAATTACCAGTTATCGCGTAATCCTTCTGATGGAGCTTATTACTTTGGCAAAATAGAAGAGCTGGTTGTTAACGACAATACCTTGTATATTTTTGAAGACGATGGTAATGGCAATACGGTTATTTCAACAAGTGATTTGTCAAGTACCAAATTTAAAACCGGTACAGTAACTTTTGAGGTTACGCATAATTCTACCGGCGATGTTGTGGCAGGTGCAACTATTGTGCTCAATAACGGTTTGGAAGAGTTTGTATTAACAACAGACGAAGCCGGAATAGCTGTTCTTTCGGATGTTGAAACCGGTAAATATGACATCACTGTTTCGGCAGATGGCTTTATCACTTATGAAATACTAATTTCAGATGATTTACCATATCAGATTTATGATGGAGAATCCACTAAATCAATATCTCTAGATATGACAAGTGAGGTAGCTTCATTTGATTTTACCATACAGGATGGTCAGGGTAATTTGCTTGAAGGTGCTGAAGTAAAATTATTGGATGAAGATTACATCTATAGTTGGTCAGCTGTTTCTGATGCATCCGGACTGGCGAGTTTCAATGGTGTGGTATACAGCTCCTATTCTTACGTGGTTTCAAAGGATGGTTATGCATCGGCTGAGGGTAACTTTGAGGTTACAGCTGCAACAACAGTTGGAGAGACCATTGTATTAATACCTTCGCGAAACCTGGTATTTAAAGTATATGATGAAGATATTTACAATGATTTTTCTGGAGAAGGATTATTGAAATCAGCAAGGGTAGTTTTAACCAATACAGCTACAGCTGAAACTTACAGCGATTATACTGGCAGTGGTGATGATTTTGGAATTGCCTATATCGATGAAATTCCTTACGGCGAATATACCGTATCAATCACAAAAGGCGGTTACGAACCATTGGATGTATTTGGTTATTTTACTGTTGATGGCTCCACTGATTTAGAGCATATGTATACCCTTGTTGCGCTGACAAGAGACATCAATATTACTGTTTACGATAATGCAATCCGTGGTTCCAACACCGAAGGAGGTGAATTGGGCGGTGCATCTGTTGTATTGGAAGACGATTATTACAGATATGAGATGATGTCTTCTGATGATGATTTTACACCTGGATTAACCGAGTTCACTAATATTCGTTACGGGTCGTATACGCTAACCATTACTTTAGACGGTTATGATATTTATAGTACCTCATTCTCGCTAAATCAATATACTAAGGATAAGGAATATGGTTTAGACCAGGTGGCAACATCTATCAAGCAAGTTGATGAAAATGCGATGGATATTTATCCTAATCCGGCGGAAGATATTCTTACTATTATTTCAGAAACACCTGTTATTGAAGCTAAGATTTACGATTTGGCTGGAGTTCAGCGGATGGTTGTAACTGGAAATGCAATTTCAACGATTAATGTGTCATCTTTGCCAGTTGGTGTTTATTTACTATCAGCAAAAGATATCAATGGAAATAGTAACACGATTAAGGTAAGTATAAAGTAAATATTACAATAACGGAGTTGCGTTAGTGCAACTCCGTTTTAAAAAGAATCGAGATAACTACCCAGATTAATATCTTTTCCGGTTAATCCCAATCGCTTTCTCAGTCGGCTTCTTGCAACTTCTACACCTCTTATGGTCTGATTGGTAATAGCTGCAATCTCTTTTGAAGACATGTCCAAACGTAATAATGCACACAATCTTTTTTCTGTAGTTGTAATAGTAGGGTGCTTTTTCTTCAGGTTGTCAAAAAAGTGGTTGTGTACCTGATTAAAACGAAGTTCAAATTCATTCCATATTTCCTGATTTGATTGTGATTGGAGTTTGAATATTAAGGTTTGAATTTTAGTTCCTACTTTATTGTTTGCATCTTTTTTTAAGCTGATTAAATCTTTAACCGTATCAGTAATTACCTGATGGTTTTGCACTAATTGCATAACATTGGTGGTAAGTTCGCGGTCTTTTGTATCAGCATTCAACTTTAGCAGCTTATACTTCTTTTTTAGTTTACTTTTTTGCGATTTATATACTTGTGCTATCACAATGGCAATAGTACCTAAAGTTGTTAGAAGGAGTAAAAGAATTGTGTATTTGTATTTTAATTTTTCTTGTTCAGTTTTGTTCCGTGTTTCAATTTGTTCCAATTCATGCGAAGTTTCTAACTGAGCTAGTCGGTTTAGTTTATGCTCGTTACTAATGCTGTCGCTGATAAGCTTAAAGTTTTTATGTTGCTGAAGAGCTTCTTTATAGAGGGCCTTGTGTTCATATACCTCAAACAATAAGGCATACGAAGCCCTTTGTAATTCAAGTAAATTGGATTGTACAGATATTTTCAACGACGTTTCACTTGCCCATAAGGAACTGTCCAGTTGATTATTTAGTAAATAATAATTGGCAAGTACATTATATGTTTTGGCAAGATTTAAAGTGTCGCTGTTATTGTTTCGTATTGTAAGAGCCCTGTCTAGATAAGTTTTGGCTTCAGGTAGGTTGTTTTGTTCTAGTTTAATGATACCCAGGTTGGTGTAGATAGCCCCTAAAATATGGTCAAAGCTAATTCTTTCAGCTTCCTGCAGTGCTTTTTCATAATATTCAATCGCATAATCAGTTTGCTTCAGTTTATTATATGCACTTGCTATGTTGTTATACAACTGAGGAATAAATCGATTAAAGTCATCTTTATTTTTAGTGTCCAATTGTTTGAATTCCTCAATGGCAGCCTGATAGTAATTAACAGCCTTCTCATATTGTTCGATTCTATCGTAAATCATGCCAATGTTATTGTAACATTTAATAAGATTTACATAGTCATCAATTGATTTAAAGTTATTGGTAGCTTTAAGATATTTGTCTAATGCCTTATCATAAGCTGAAAGGTAATAATGTGTTACCCCATTTTCAAACTGAAATCTGGCCTTCCAGTAAATATCATCTTCGTTTGAGGCTTGTATCTCGCCTTGTGTTCCATACAATATAGATTTTTTGTGATCGTAATTACGGGTGTGTTCAATCAATTTAATTAAAGAGTTGAAACGATCCTCTTTTATGGATGCGTTTCTATAAACGATACTGAGACTATCTTCTTTAAAAGTAGTTTTTGCTTTCAGAAGGGGTGCGAAAACACATAGACATACAATTATAATCAGGTACTTTTTGTTTGAGTATCTACTCATTTTTTGTTGGGTGTTTAAGAAAACTCTCATTGATGAAATTCAAAAATACCTTATAAAGCCTAAAAATTGCATACAAAAACAAAAACATTGAACCGGAATAGGTAAGCAAACTATTTGCAAAATGAGAGGTGAATAATGTAATTAAATCAATGTAATAAGCGGTTAGATGAGATGTGGATTATGTAAACATCGCTGTTAGTGCTGAGGATTAATTAGGGTGCAGATGAGGTTCTAATAGGGCTCTTAATTTGCTAAGTAATGTTAAATGCCGCTGATTTGTGCACCTTGGCTAAGGTGTATCAACACATAAACCTTGCCATAAACGGCGCAAAACGACAAGAAATACCGTCCCATAAGGTTTTAATTGTCGGCCTAAATACAATAGTAAACCTAAAATCAACAATGATGAACAAGATGCGAAGTTGCTTTTGGATAGGCTTCTTCATTTTGCTTTCTGCGGCCAGCAATGCACAGCAAGTTTTTGAGGAAGGATATCTGCAAGGAGTCTTTAGGGTTAAAGTCAAACCCGAGATTGAATTAATAATGTTAAAATCTACATCTGATACTCAGCCTCAGACAGGTGTTACTGAGATAGATGAAGCATTAACATACTTTAGGGCATCTCAATTAAAACGAGTTTTTCCGTACAATGCTAAATATGATGAAAGACACCGAAAACATGGCTTGCATTTGTGGTACGAAATAAGTTATTCATCAGAGGCCTCATTGAATCAGGTGATAGAAACCTTTGAGAATATTTCATCCATTCAAACAGCTGAGCGAATTAGAGAAAAAAGTTTTGATGGAGGTAGAGTTATTCGCTATAATCCTGAGAAGAATGTTGCTAAATTAAAATCTACACAGCAGGATTTCATGTTTGATGATGAGTTGATGGAACAACATTATCACTACGGACCAACTGGTACTTTAGATCGTTTTGATCTGGCTCATATCAACCTTTGGGAAGCCTGGGAGAAGTGTGCAGGTCATCCATCGGTAATTGTTTCGGTGCATGATTTAGGTATTTCCTATTCCCATGCCGATCTGAATGCCAATATGTGGATTAATGAAAAGGAACTGAACGGTACCAATGGTAAAGACAGTGACTTAAACGGATATACCGATGATGTTTACGGATATAACTTTGCTTCGGCAACAGGTCAGATTGCACCGGGCGATCATGGAACACACGTTGCCGGTACTATTAGTGCAGTAAATAACAATGGGATTGGTTCGGCTGGTATAGCTGGAGGAACAGGTAACTCAGACGGCGTTAAGTTGATGAGCTGTCAGATTTTTGACGGAACAACCCAAGGAGGTTTTGCAGCTTCGTATGTATATGCTGCAGATAACGGTGCTGTGATATCTCAAAACAGCTGGGGGTATTCAACTGCCGGTACACGCGAGGAGTCGGTTGAAGCAGGTATTCAATATTTTATTGAGGAAGCTGGTATGTATGAAGGAAGCCCGATGCAAGGAGGTGTGGTAATATTTGCCGCAGGTAATTCAAATGCTGATGGCGAGTACTACCCCGGATACCTTTCGAATGTGATAACGGTAGCTGCTATTCATCAGAATAAGACCAAGGCTGCATATTCCAATTATGGTCAGTGGATTGATGTTTCGGCCCCGGGAGGCGATATGGATTTAGATGAAGAAATGAATAAAGAAGAAATAGAAGCTCCATATCATCATGGTATTTTTAGTACGTTGCCCAACGGTGGTTATGGTTGGCTCGAAGGAACTTCAATGGCTTGTCCGCATGTGTCGGGTGTGGCTGCTTTGATTGTATCCAATAACATTGGAAAAGATCTTACCAATACCGAGGTGTTTTCTATTCTAAAAGGATCGGTTTACAATGTTTATGGTGATAATGCTGAAGAACACAAGTATTACAATAAACTCGGAACTGGAAATATCAATGCCTTGTATGCCTTAGATGAAAAAACAACTACCGGTCCAGCAACCATTACTGATCTTGCGGTAGCTTCGTCAACCCAGGATAAGGTGAATCTAACATTTACTGTACCTGAAACAGGTTATGGGCGAAAACCGGATTATTACAAAGTGTATTTTTCCAAAACATCAATCGATGGAGCTCAGTTAGCGAATTATCCATTTCAAAAATATAATTCCTTGTCAACAGATGCTGTTGGGGCCGAGGCTCAGTATTATGTTGAGGAATTGGATGCACTTACTACTTATTACATTGGAGTAGTATCTGTTGATAAATGGGGTAATGAATCAGTATTGTCCAATGTGATACAAGCTGAAACAACAGCTGGTCCAACTGCTGAGTTGATTGTTGACTTTAATGCGGGTTCGCCATTAAGCTATGTTCAGCATGTATTGAATGCTCAGGAAAATACAAGTATTGAAGATCAGTTTATATTACAAAATTCAGGAGCAGGATCATTACGCTGGTTGACCAACTTTGATTTAAATATTGAGGATAACGAAGATTTTATAGCAGCAAGTAATAGCCGTAGTTATGCTTATTCAACGGAGAGTAATGTTCAGGTTTATCAAACCAGTCCCTACGAAACGCTTGTGGAGTTTAATCAGCATGCCGATACCAGTATTTTTAAAGGGTATTTAACGGCATCATCTTATTATCAAATAGGGGAAGCCAATCCTGAAACACCTAGTTCATCGGCCACTCGATATCATGTAAATTTAGAAGATGGCTTTAACCTAACGCACATTGCTGCTCGTTTAAATTTTGAATTGGCAGATTACGAGCGTATTGTAATTGAAATATTCGAAGGGGCCGATATTGCCACAGCCAAATTACGTCATCGACAAGAGTTGCGCGACAATACGGTGGGACAGACAGCAAAACACGAGTTGTCGAATAACCTGTATTTTCAGAATGGATCGTATTTCTGGGTAGTTATTCACCCGCCAACAGGTCATAAATACCCTTTATCAGTTGCTTTTGAAGCCGAAGAAGGTTGGGGGCGCGAAAATAACTATTACAGCTCAAACAATGGATCGACCTGGAAGTCGTTAGGCGATGTTTATATCGAAGGATTTTCGTTTATGGTAGAGGCTATCAGTTACTTTTCCAAAGGGAATAGCTTTATCACCTTACCACGGGAAAGTGGCGAGGTGAGCAGTACCCCAGGTGAGAATCAAGATACTGTAATCTACAATATTGATATCTCTGATGTAATCAACGGAACCTATAATTTCAATGTAAATATTCAAACCAACGATACAGAAAATCAACTGTTAAGTTTTCCGTTGCAAACAATTGTTGAAGGTCATGAACCAAAATTGTCCGGAACAACCTTTCTTGATTTCGGCCGCGTGGTTATCGGAAATGAAAAGGTATTGGAGGCCCATATCTCTAACACTGGTTTGGCTGATTTAATTCTGGGGCGTCAGGAAGAGGCTACCGGAACTATTAGGTTGAAAGGAGACATGGTTAAGAAAGTAGAAGCTCTGTCATCTGTTATCTTTAACCTGAGTTATACACCCAAAGAGGCCGGATCGCTAAATACTGAGTTCCGCTTATACGACCTCGATCAGACTGGCGAGTATATTATTAAAGTAACGGGGCAGGCGGTAAATCCACCTAACGCTGCTTTTTCACCAAAATCGGCTTCATTCGCTGATGTTACCATTGGCGATACCCTTACCGGAACACTAATGATGAAAAACCTGGGTGAACAACCTTTGCAATATTTTATACCAAAATTTGCTGACCGACCAGATGATTTTGAAGGTGAGACATCTGATATAAGTCGTTTTGGATATTTTGTTGAAACTGATGAAACACCGGATACCTGGATCGATATTACTACCACAGGTGAAGTAATCGAAAATTTGGCAACCATTACCGATCAAACCTGGATGCATGAGGTTGATCTTTCATTCGGATTTCCATTTTTTGGGGAGAAACAACGTAAGGCATATATATCACCTAAGGGATTAATAGCCTTTACCAACGACGGAACATTTAATCAGTTCCCGATGGCACCTTTAAATGAATATAGCCCAACCAAAGCTTTTTGTGCATTGGGCGAATCGGTGTTGTATAGCAATACAATTGATAGTAAAATTTATTACCAGGATTTTGGTGATAAGTTTGTAGTACTGTTTAAGAATATACCGATGGGAAGCCTTGATAGCGAGTCCTTCTCTATTATTTATCATCTGCTTGAATTTGAAATGATAATTGATAAAGGTGGTAATATGCAGGTTATTTACAATGATTTGGATGGATTCACCAATACTACTTTTTGGTCGGTATGGGCACACGATTTGGAAGAAAACGATGCCATTGTCGCCAATTATATCCTAAGTAATCAAACAAACATTACAACCAATACCAATATTACCATGGTTAATCCTGGTTTAGGTTTGTTTCATTCAATTACCAATCCTTCAGGTGTGTTGTTGCCAGATGAGATTGTAACCATGGAATACTCATTACTAACAGATAAGCTTAATGAAGATTCGTACGTTGAATATCTGCCGATATTAACTAATATGCCTACCAAGCCATACATCAACTATGCAGCTAATATTGATGTAACAGCAGGTGGAGAGTCTGACTTATTGCTTGATCAGGAAGCCATTGATTTTGGAGATAATTTTCATTTGGCCAATATCGAGCGCAAGCTAAGAGTAATAAACGACGGAACAGCTCCGGGTGAGATTACCAGCATGGTAATAAAAGGTGCCAATGCTGATCAGTTCCAGCTTATTACCGATCAAATATTGCCAGTGAGTGTGGGTGCCGAAACCATCGAAACTTTTATAATTAAAGCTTTAAGTGATGTTGTGGGTAGCTATACCGCAACGCTTGAAATTGTATTTAATACGAATGAAACAATTTCGGTTGAATTACAAAGTAATATTGTGGAGGCCCCATTAATATCAACTAATGTTCAGGAGTTTAATATTAACCTTAATGCTGGCGAACAAACCAATGTTGAGCTTACTATTTCAAATACCGGGAATAGTAATCTTGAGTATGCATTAAAGGCAAGTAGTATTGTTTTTGAAGATAAATCAATTCTTAAATCATCAAGAGCGGTTAAAGATTACGAATATCAATTCTTTAATAGTAATGATCATAAATCGATTTTTTACGATTGGGTTGATATAACAAAAACTGGAACTAAGCTGGTATCAATGGATGTAACCAATTACAGTAATTATTGGAATACTATTGAGTTGCCATGGGATTTCGAGTTTTATGGCAATGCCTATTCCGAGATATTTATTGGTTATACCGGAGTAATTGCCTTCTCCGATACCAGTGAAGTCTATCCCCGAGGTGATGTACAGATTCCTTCTACCGATGGATTGAATAATTACTTTGCTCCGATGTTTGGTTTCAGCTACAATGATTTATATAGTGATGAGCTAGCGGGCGTTTATTATCAGCAAAATGAAGATGAGCTTATTATTACCTGGCGTTCGTTTACCGATGGTTTTGGTATGTCAATGGGACCTATGTCATGGCAAGCTATTCTTTACAAAGACGGTAGAATTAAAACGCAATATAATTTTGATCTTACCGATTTTTCAATGGTACCTGGAATTTCCGGTATTGGAGTTGAAAACATAGATGGTACCGAAGGGTTAAATGTTGCCTACGGATCGTCATATATCAGCAATAACTGTGCGCTTGAGTTTTTCCCCGTTAAAAAGGAAATTCTTGAACCCGGTGCCAGTTTAACGCACCAGATAACAGTGGATGCTACTCATATTTATGCCGGCGAATATACCGAGTACATTACCATACTGAACAATACGGTAGGTGACGGGATGTTGAAGTTACCTTTCAATATAACTATTGCAGGAGAGCACGATGTGCAAATTGATGATATCGATTTCGGAAATATTTACGTGGTTGATCAGGATGGATATGTTAACCAACATCAACCATTGGACGATAACTGGGTATATTATTTTACCTGGGAGAACAACGGATTGAGAGACTTTAGAGTGGGCAAGTTCTTTATTACTAGTCTTGAAAGTAACTTTAAAGCGCAGATGGAAACCTGGGTGCCTATGCGATCAGGAACACTTACCTGGGGTTACATGGACATTGAATATCTGCCTACTTATACGCCGGATATTATTAACCCGGAACCTATTCCACTGGTAATTCCTGCCGAAGGTAAATTGGAAGGACGAATTTGGTTATTCAAACGCCCCAATACAGTGGCAGATCTAAGCGGCGAAATAATAATTGTGGATTATGAGGCAGTTAAAGATCTGACGAAGGAAGAGCTGGATAATTTGCAGGAAGCAGATGTAGATGAGCAATATAAAATCAGAGTTCAGTGTCGTGCACACATTCAGGAAGCTCCTGCTATCTCAGTTGATGCTGATAACATTAGTGCTTATGCAGTAGACAGTGAAACCATTAAAACAAAAACAGTAACCATTGATAATTCCGGTAAAAATGACCTGGATTTTAATCTGAATATTAAATATGCCTATGACTTTATGTCGTTGAGCGATACTTATTCGATGGGCGATGCTGTACCCTTAAACAGTAGCTCGGTGGAGTTAAAAAGCACCGGAAAAGTAAAAAGTACAGCCGGTGATGATATTAATGATGATGCAAGGGTATTAACTCAATTACTTTCAGAAGAAGTGAAACATACTTTCGGATGGGGTGCTGGTGGTTATCCGGTGCATACAGTTACGCAGTTGATCGCCCCTGAAGATGGATTCTGTTTCTCTCATCTGATCCATTATTATACCTATCGAAGCTTAGTAGAGGGTTATTATACTGTTCAGATATTTGCAGGAGATGAAGAATTCTTGAAAACCGGATTGATATACTCACAGAAGGTCAACTACAGTTACGAAAAACCACTTTATAATAGTCAGGTGGTGAAAGAAATAGTCACTTTCGACCGACCTGTTATGATTCAGGGGGGTGAGTCTTTCTTTATCCGAATTATTTATCCGGGAGAGATGGATGCACCTGCCGCATTGGGTGAAATTTCACCAGAATTACAAGCTGGTAATATGTTTGGATCAACCGGTACTGAATATATGCCGATAACCGATTTGCCTGTAACCAATGTGGGCTGGATGGTTAAGGCCGTCGAAAACGAACAAATCAGTCCTGAGTGGTTAGAAGCTTCAACTACATCAGGTACTATAGCACCGGGCGAATCTGCCACTGTAGATTTTACTTTTTATGGCTCGCGTGTATTTAATAGTGATAACTCAGCTGTAATTACTATCAACTCAAACGATCCAAATAATAAAGTAAAGAAAGTAGGTGCTGAGTTTACTCGTAACAATGGGCCTTCTTATAATATCAGTAACAATTTTGCTCTTACCATTGCCGAAAATGAAGAATACGATTTTACCTTATTTGCATCGCACAAGGGTGGTATCGATTACACATTAACGCTGGCAGAAGAATATGATATTGTTACCGGTGAGTTTGATGGTCAGAATATGGTACTGAAATTCAGACCTGATTATGACAGTAATGGCATATATCGTATAGTTGTTAATGGTGAAGATACCAAAGGTAATGTAAACACCTTCACGTTTATAGTAACGGTTACAAATACAAATCGTGCTCCTGAACTAATTCAAGAGATGGATTTTACGGTTCATTTGGACAAGCATCTGGAATATCATTTGGATCTGAAAGAATACATCAGCGATCCTGATGGTGATGAAGTAACCTATACCGTATCAAAAGACAACGACAATATTGAGTTGTTTCAAAACGATGATCTGTTAATTATTAAACCTGCAATTATTGGAAATACAGTGTTAAGCATTTCGGCGGCAGATCCAGAAGGAGCCACCTTGACTATAGAGGCAAATGTTAATGTGTTGCTTCGTGTAGGAATTGATGAGGTTGAATTAAGTTCTATCACTATTTATCCAAATCCTGTTCGGGATTATATCCAATTATCAAACGATGTGGTTAATGGAGCCGATTATCGAATTGTTTCTGTTACTGGTGTAACAATTAAAACAGGAATGATCAATGCTTCTAAAATTAATGCATCTGATTTAAAAGCGGGTATTTATGTGCTGGAGATTATGGTGAATGACAACATCATTAAAAGAAAATTTAACAAGCTGTAATACTGATCTGTATAAACAATGATAATGAAAAAATATATAAGTCTGTTTTGGGTCTTTTTTGTGGCAGGCATAACTGTCTGTATGGCCCAAAGCAAAACAATTACCGGTGTGGTAATTGAGAAAGAAACCGATACGGGAATGCCCGGAGTAACAGTAGTTATTCCGGGAACGACCACCGGAACAGTTACTGATATGGATGGTAACTTTAGTCTTACCATTGATGAAAACACTACCACGCTGCAGGTTAGTTTTGTGGGTATGCAAACGCAGATGATTCAGTTGGATGCCCGCAAGCATTATGTGGTAATGCTCGAAAATGAATCGGTTGGCTTGGATGAAGTGATTGCAGTAGCTTACGGTACAACTAAAAAGAGTTCGTTTACCGGAGCTGCCAGTGTGGTGAAAGGGGAGAATTTAACCAAGATGCAATCGGCCAACCTGGCAAAATCCCTTGAAGGTAGTTTGGCAGGAGTTCAGGTAACACAAAGTTCGGGTCAGCCGGGCTCAGGAGGAAGCATTATTGTGCGTGGATTAGGTTCTATCTCTGCTTCGAAATCGCCTCTGATTGTATTGGATGGCGTACCCTACGAAGGATCGCTGAATTCTATTCCTGCGCAGGATATCGAAAATATGTCGGTGTTAAAAGATGCTGCCGCCAACTCAATGTATGGTGCACGTGGCGCAAACGGAGTGATACTAATAACCACTAAAAAAGGTAAATCGGGGGCTTTGAGTATTAATTTCGATTCGAGGGTTGGAGTCAACAGCAGGGGAGTACCTAACTACGATATCGTTACAGATCCGGCTGAATACTACCAGCTAAGTTGGGAGGCATTGCGCAATAGTTATTTAAATAAATATGGATATGCCGAAGCCGGCATGCAGGCATCGCAGGATTTAATTGATAATAGCTTAATATATAATGTTTACAGGGGTGTTTCCAATACCGAATTAATCGATCCGTTTACGGGTATGATTAATCCAAATGCCACAGAAACCAAATGGGGAAACGAGTGGGCAACAGTTCCCTTTAAAACAGGTATCCGACAAGAATATAACCTTAGCTTAAGCGGAGGTAGCGATATGTCAACCTACTATGCTTCATTCGGGTATTTGTCTGACGAAGGTATTATTGACGGATCGGAGTTTGAACGTTTAAACGCGCGTTTCCAAATTGATCAGAAGTTTGGCAGCCTGTTTAAGCTTTCAGGAAATATTGCATATACCGGTACTATTCAGAATTCGGCTGCTGCTGGTGGTGCAAGTCAGGGCAACCTGTTTATGTTTACCCAATCGGTAGCGCCTATTTATCCGGTATACTTGTATGATCTTGAAACCGGTGAGAAACAGTATCAGGCCAATGGCCAGCCGGCATACGATTATGGCGAAAGTACGGGCCGTCCTTTTGCTTCGTTAGCCAATCCGGTTGCCACAACCAAGGCCGACATCAACGATAATAAGGCCGATAACCTTACATTGCGCGGATCAGCTTTATTTAATATTATCGATGGATTAACCCTAACCGTAAACGGTGCTTACGATTTGTATTTTAATTACATGTCTACGTTTATGACACCTATTGGGGGTGATGCCCAGGGCGTTGGCGGTTTAGGTTATAAAACGTCTCAGCGATATGTGTCAACAAACTACAACCAGTTATTGAACTACGAAAAAACAATTGGTTCGCATACTGTAAAGGCATTATTGGGTCATGAGTCGAAGAAGAATAAAAACAACAACCTTTCTGGTAGTATGGCTAATTTCTACGATCCGTATAACCCTGAATTTGCCAATGCTACTTCATACCGGAGCCTTACATCAGGTTATAGCGAATATGCTTTAGAAGGTTATTTAAGCCGGTTAGAATACAATTTTGATAACAAATACTACTTGTCTGGAAGTTTCCGTCGCGATGGAACTTCTGTATTTCATCCAGATAGTCGTTGGGGTAATTTCTGGTCTACCGGTGCTTCGTGGCGTATTAGTCAGGAACAATGGATGAAAGAATATGCTTTTGTGAACGATCTTAAATTAAGAGCCAGTTATGGTACACAGGGTAATGATAACATTGGAACCTGGTATGCATACGAAGATCAGTATGTGGTTGCTGATATTGGTGGAGAAGCCGGTATTACTCTTAACTCAAGAGGTAATGCAGATTTAACCTGGGAGAAGAGTGAAAACTTTAATGTGGGTATCGAAACCTTTTTGTTTGATAAGCTAAATGTTAGTTTCGATTATTTTATCAAAACAACCCGTGATCTTCTTTTTCAGTATCAATTGCCTCTTTCCGAAGGCTTACCATCAACACAGTGGCGCAATTACCTTGATATGCGCAACAATGGAGTTGAGCTGGATATGACTGTTCATTTAATTAAGAAGGCAGGATTACACTGGAGTATTGGTTTTAATGCTTTACATTATAAAAATGAGCTGTTGACTTTGCCGCCAAATAAGGATCAGAATGGTTATTCCGATGGCTCTTTCTGGCGCGAGTTGGGTGGCTCTATTTATGATTTCTACGATTATAAATCGGCTGGTGTGGATGCCGAAACGGGTAAGGCATTGTATTACCGATACGAGTACGATCATTATAAAAATGCCATTATTACAGTGGTTGATAATACCGAAGATGCCACTTTTGTAAAGACCGGAAAAAGTTCTATCCCGGATGTAACCGGAGGTGTAAACTCGCAAGTATCATACAAAAACTTTGACTTTTCGGTTCAAACCGCTTTTCAGATTGGCGGTACGGTAATGGATAGTAATTATCAATCACTGATGGGAAGTAAAGTGGGCGGTAATTATCACCGCGATATGCTGAAGAGATGGACGCCTCGGAATACCAATAGCGATGTACCTATTTTATCGCACGATTACAACGATATCAATGCTTCGTCAGATCGTTTTTATACCGATGCATCGTATTTCAACCTGCGTAATATTACCCTGGGCTACACTTTGGGTAATCAGATGCTATCTAAATTCCATTTGAAAAGTGCTCGCATTTATCTAACCGGAGATAACCTGTGGTTGAAAAGTGCGCGTAAAGGTTTAGATCCGCGTCAGAGTTTAAACGGGGCAGTAGGCTTTAATTATGCAGCCATGAGAACAATGTCTGTAGGTTTATCAATTAACATGTAAAAGCAAACACTATGTGTAGATTAAAATATATAAAAATAGGGTTGATGATGCTGGTACTATCATTGGCCTCGTGTAGCAAAGATTATTTAGATACCGAGTATACAACCGGCGTGGGAGAGAAAGATTTAAAAGAAATTATCAAAGATGATCCTTCCAAGTTAAAAGCATTGGTAGACGGTTTGTATGCTTTTATGGTCAGTTACCAGGATGGAGGTAGCCACGACTCGTTTAATTTTACGGCTGTATTGCATGCAACCGATATGATGTGTCAGGATATTTCGCAGCCGGTGAGCCATTATTTCTCATGGGATTACCTGCATCAATATCGTTCGGCACCATACATACGCACAGCTTATAACTGGAATACCTTTTATACCCTTATTGCCAATGCCAACCGAATTATTGACTTGGTTGACAGAGATACCGAGGATAGCTTTTTCTTGAATTGCCTTGGAGAGACCTACACCATAAGAGGTATGTCGTATTTGTATCTGATACAGTTATACCAGGAGGTGATAACCAAAGAAACCATTAACTGGAATAAGCCGGGTGTGCCTATTTATTTAGCCGACGGAGATTCTATTTCGAAGGAACAACAAGAAGTATTAAAAGGGCGAAATACCGTTGAAATGGTTTTAAAACAAGCTGAACAGGATCTTTTATTAGGATTGAAACTGATTGATGGCTTTGACCGATCAACCAGCAAAAGATATGTTAATTCCGATGTTGTTCATGGTTTACTGGCTCGTTATTATTTATTAATTCAGGATTGGGATAAAGCAGCTGAACATTCGCAATTAGCACGACAGGGCTATGGTTTAATGAGTGAGAAAGAACTGAAAAGCGGTTTTTTGGATTTAAGCAATAATGAATGGATATGGGGTTTTGATCACAGTAACGAAACGCAAACAACTCTGGTTTCGTGGTTTTCGCATATCTCCAATAATAGTCCCGGTTATGCCGGTATTCTTTCGGTTCGTGAGATTGATTATGCCTTGTATCAGGTAATACCCGATGACGATGTTCGGAAAGGTTTATTTAATAGCCCGGATGGAATGTCGGCTGAAGACTCAGTACGTTTTGAATCCTATTTCGAAACAGCCCCGAATATTACCCAGGAACTGGCCAGTTTAAAATTTGGCTGGGCCAACGACTGGACTCAGGATTACCCGTATATGCGTGCGGCTGAAATGTATCTGATCGAAGCAGAAGCCTACGCACACAAAGGCGAGTATGCCATGGCTGCAGAAGCCATTCGTCCATTAATGGAAAACCGTCAGCCGGGATGGGATATGAATGAAGTAGATGTAGAGTACGTTTATCTGCAACGCCGGATTGAATTATGGGGCGAGGGCTTTTCGTATTTCGATTTAAAACGCTTGTACCGCGGCATCAACCGTAATTACACCAATTCGAACCATAGCATTTCGGGACAGATAAGTGTGCCGGCAGGTGCTAAAAACTGGGTGTTTCAAATTCCAACCCGCGAAATACAGGATAATGTTCATATCAGCGAAAGCGAACAAAACGATTAAAGTTTAAATTATGAAGAACGTGATGAAAAATAGATTTAGTTTATTCCTACTTATCCTCTTTACCATGATGACTTTTACATCGTGCGAAGAAGAAGTTGATGCTGATAAGTATAACCATTTATCAACACAAGATTTACCTGTGTTGAGTGCCTATTACGATAGTTTAACTTTCGATCGTGTTTACCTAACAGCCGATATGGAACTCAAAGGTGATACTAATATTATCGAACATGGTTTTTTTATGAGTACACAAGAGGATTTTCCGACTGAGTCGACTCGTATCATCCAACATAATAAGGCAGGAGCCACTTTTTCTATGTTGGTTGATAAACTAATTGGCAGTACAACCTATTATTACAAAGCTTATACGTTTTCTGAGAACGGGTTTTCTTTTAGCCAGGCAGATAGTTTTACAACAGATGAGCCACCTGTATTTGAAGATACCTATTTGTTTGGTTCGTATAACCAAATAGACAATAGTATTCAGTACGGTCAGATTGATGGTGAGGAAAATGGTTACTGGGATCAATATGGATATTTAACCATTAGTCAGGTTGAGAACACCTATAACCAAATTGAGATCTATAACTTTTGGGGTTATGGTCGCACAATTATTGGGGTTATTGATTTTGAAAAGAAAGAAATTAGTATTAGTCCTCAGGAGATAGCAGCCAGCGCTAATCATGGTAGTATAATGATGTATCTATGGTCTTATTCAGAAGGGAATATGCAAATTCATCTGGAAGAAAATGTGGTTGCCACCTATGATGAAGAAGGAAATATAATTATGCCTTACTGGGGAGGTTTTGCATTTTATGAAGGTAGCTATTATACCTACGAAGCCTGTTACGAGACACTACTAATTAAAAAAGATTTGTAATGAAGAAGATAAAATATATAGCCGGTTTATGTTTGTTATTAGTGATGCTTGCTTGTGGTAAGGAAGATGGAGATACAACGCCACCTACCATTACTGTAAATGCTCCGGTGGCAGATCAGTATTTTTACAGAGGAAATCCCATAAAGCTCGATGCCATTTTTCAGGATGATGTTGCCTTGAAAGATTGCAGGGTTAACCTGATTTTTGTTGAACCGTTGGAACCTGGTATTGGAAATTTATCATTAAAAGGGATTGATACGCCATGGCAACCCGATGAAATGAAGATTCCTTTGGGAGAAACCTATCATGAGATAAAAGATTTGGTATTATTTAACGATTATATTCCTTACGAAATTCAATCGGGGTACTATACCTTAAAATTTGATCTGTACGATCTGGCAACTAATCCGGCCCGATATACAGTAGACATTATTATAGAATAGCTTATTCTAACATAGCTTAATTGAAGAGCCTGGCACGAGCCAGGCTTTTTGTTTTTATGAGCTCCTTAAATTATGTAATACTAAGCAAAAAGAAGTCTTTTATCGCTCTAAAGAATATATATCTTTGCAGCATTGAACCATTTACAACTGATTAATGCTTATATATAAAACCATTAATCAGTTTTATTTTGAAAAGAAAAGGAGAATGATAGACCACGAACAGACATCAGCGTTAATAAACAACGATGCCGTTGTTTTAGGAATTTTAATAGTATTACTGGGAGCCATTTTTTATACAAGTAGCTCATCTAATTTAATATTTAAGAGGTTTTACAAAATTGTACCCAGCCTTTTGCTGTGTTATTTTTTACCTAGTTTATTAACCACTTTTGGCATTGTTGATGGCGAGCATTCGCAATTGTATTTTGTAGCTTCCCGTTATTTGTTACCTGCCAGTTTGGTTCTTTTAACGCTTAGCATCAATCTGCGCGAAGTATTTAAATTGGGTAGTAAAGCTCTGATTATGTTTTTAACCGGTACGGTAGGAGTAATTATTGGCGGACCATTAGCCATTTTAATTGCTTCGGCCATTAGTCCCGATTTAATTGGTGGGATCGGTCCCGATGCAGTTTGGCGAGGTATGACAACCATTGCTGGTAGCTGGATTGGAGGAGGAGCTAACCAGGCTGCCATGTACGAAATTTTTGAACCGTCAGACCGATTGTATTCCATCATGATTACAGTAGATGTGTTGGTAGCTGAAGTTTGGATGGCCGTATTGTTGATCGGTGTTGGTAAATCAGATAAGATTGACAAATATTTTAAAGCAGATTCAAGCAGTGTTACTCATTTGCGCGATAAAATGCATGAATTTAGCCAGAAGATAGCTCGTATTCCTTCGTCAACCGATATAATGGTTATTTTGGCGATTGGCTTTGGTATAACCGGAATTGCACATTTGATGGCTGACTTTTTAGCTCCTTTTATCGAAAACCATGCACCGTTTTTGAATCGTTTTAGCCTAACTTCAAAATTCTTTTGGTTGATCATTTTATCAACGACTATTGGTATTGCTTTGTCGTTTACTAAACTTCGCCAATATGAAGGTGCCGGAGCTTCAAAAATTGGAACCGTATTTATTTATGTATTGGTTGCCACCATTGGCATGAAGATGGATGTGACTAAGATATTTGATAATATTGGTTTATTTGCCGTGGGTGGCATCTGGATGATTATTCATGTGGTATTATTGCTTATTGTTGGCAAGCTGATTAGAGCACCTTATTTCTTTTTGGCTGTGGGAAGTAAGGCTAACATTGGAGGTGCTGCCAGTGCGCCGGTGGTAGCTGCTGCCTTTCATCCATCATTAGCACCAGTTGGTGTTTTATTAGCTGTTTTGGGTTATGCATTAGGAACCTATGGTGCCTGGATGTGTGGATTGTTAATGCAGACTGTAGCACCATAATTAAGATATTTAGATTTTTTTTGATCGAGCCCGGCATTAGTGTCGGGCTTTTTATTTTGCTGAGCATAAGCAAAAACTCATTGTATAGCTGTGCAACCAAATATATTTCATTTGTTTTTATGGTTGATCGATTCTATTCTAACAAAAACAGAATTTGTACACATCTTTACACTTAATAGATTGTAATTTGCACTTCAATTATATGACACAATTCTATGAAACAACCTTTACATCTTTTGCTAATTGTAGTAATTGCCTTAGGAATAGCAAAAACAACCTATGCGCAGTCAAACGGAGATATCATCTCTGTTGAAGGAAAAAGTTATCAAATAGTTGGTGATAACATGATAACGAATCCCGGGTTTGAAAATGGTTATACGGGGTGGACAGATGCTACCACTTCAGCCGCCCAACTCACCAACGACAAATTTACTTTATACTCATCCGGGGGTATTGATAATTCACAATACCTTGTTGGTACAGTAAACGAAAGCTCCAGTTCATCGGGATCAATAGGATCAGGATGGAATATCGAGGCAGGCAAAATGTATTACTTCTCGTATCATGTAAAATATCTCGATTCTTCAGCTGGTGCAGGTACAGAGCAGTGGTGTAAAGTTTCATTAACCAATAATAAAACTTCATCGACAGAGCCTGAGATATTAATTAATGCAACCGAAGTAAATGGTGGTGGAGCCTGGACTCAGAATCAGATTGTTTTTACCAATTCAACGCCATATAATTATATTGTTGCACGTTTCAGGTGGTTGAATAATCGATTGGGATTTGATTCTTTTTCGCTGTTTGAAATAGCCGAGATTGCCAATACAACAGCATTGGAAAATTTAATTACAGAGGCTGAAGCAATCTATGATGTAAATGCAATAGGTGCTGATGATTTGCAGGTAGCAATTAACGCAGCCAAAGATGCATTGAATGATCCAACTGTTGAAAATGTGAATCAGGCAATTGACAGTTTGGATGATGCAATCACTCAATTTAAGCTTTTGAATGCATCTGCCGATTCTCCGTTGGATATGACTGACAGAATCATCAACCAGGGTTTTGATGATAACTTGCAAGATGGTTGGGATGGTATTGGAGTTATCAACTATCATTGTGTTGAGTTCTATCAGAAGACCTTTGATATGAATCAAATGATAACAGGTCTTCCAGCTGGAAAATATCGATTGACAGCGCAAGGTTTTGAACGTCCTTCCAATAATGATGGAGGAGCAGCATATAATGCCGGAACAGAAGTTATTCATACATCCTTTTATGCCGGCACCAGCAGCTTTGCTCAAAAGAGTAGCTTATTTAATTCACTATATCAACACACATACACAGGTAGTGGCTCTTTAAATGGATATGTCAACTCCATGTCGAGTGCTCAAACAGTGATGACTGCTTCAGCAGATAATTATCTGATGGAGTTAAATGATATCATGTTAGATGAAGGAGACACACTTGTTTTTGGTGCTCGAAGTGATTTTCAGCAGAATTACTTTTGGGTATTATTCGATAATTTCCGGTTAGAATATATTGGTCAGTTTGATAGTAATGATTTGGCAATTGCCATAGAAGAGCAGATAACTGTTGCGCAAGGTCTGTTAGAAGAAAAAATGCAAAATACAGCAACTACTCTTTTAACAGAAGCTGTTCAAGAAGCTCAACAAACCATTGCGGCAGATCCTTTGATATACGATGATTTATATGCGGCTAATCAAAGTATTAATTCAGCAATTACAATAGCCAAAGCTTCAGTTCAAGCTTATATCAATTTACAAACGGCCATTGATGAAGGAACAGAAGAACTGGAATTGATATCAGGTACAAGAGCCGATAACCTGCAAACGGCTATCGATAATGCATTGTTGGTTGTTGGTAATTTAGATGCTTCTTTACAAGCACTGGCAGATGCTACCTCTGCTATCAACAATATTATTAAAAAGAAAATATACATTCCGGGCTGGATGATGGGGGATGTAAACGATCCGACAAATGCCTGGAGCATGGATCGAAGCAAACAGTCGAAAAACTGGATTGTATTTTGGGAACCAGGTTATGGTAAGGATCCGAGTGTGGTAGTTGATGGTAATTATCGAATTAATGTCGATCACCTGCTTGAAATAGCTGAAAATGCATATGAGTTTTATACCGATAGTTTGAAGTTTATCTCAAGAGATGGTTCAAAGTCGAGTCAATATAAAATGATAATCCGCTTGCGATATACACGTGATTGGGAAGCAAGTGGATCGGGAGTGGATGATATGATTGGTTTGTTAACGCTTACTGCCTGGTCTGCTCAAGTAGCCGGACATACAATGGCACACGAAGTGGGGCACTGCTTTCAGTATCAGGTGCATTGTGATAATAATAACCAAAACGGATGGATGTATGGTTTTGGTAGCAATGCTTCGGGCGGAAATGGCTGGTGGGAGCAATGCGCCCAATGGCAGGGGTTTAAAGTGTATCCGAATGAGCAATTTACTTCCAGTTATTTTGCCGGATATTTAAATTCTGCCCATAAGCATATTTTGCATGAAGCACCCCGATATGAAAATTACTTTATACAGGATTTCTGGACCTATAAGCATGGAATGGATTTTATTGGTCGTTTGTGGAATGAGTCGATAAGACCAGAAGACCCGGTGGAGACTTACAAACGTATAACAGGCATTAATCAGTCGGAATTTAATAATGAGATGTACGAATGTGCGGCTCGTTTCGCAACTTGGGATATTCCGGCATTAATAGATGATGGAACCAGTAGAATTCTGTCCCGTCCTCAAACCTCAATGGCAGATCAGGGAGATGATTATTGGTTGGTGAATGCATCTGATTGCCCCGAAAACTATGGTTATAACGTGATAATGCTAAACACTCCTACCACAGCAACACGCGTAAGTGCTTTCTTTGAAGGGAAAAGTGGGATGGCCGGATATCGCAGAAATAATATTTTGGCTGCCGGTTGGCGTTATGGATTTGTGGTTATGTTGAGAGATGGCACAAGAGTATACAGTGAGGTTGGTTCGGCTAGTTATAACACACCACAAGATACGCTTCATTTTGATTGCCCGAATAACGCATCACGTTTATGGTTGGTTGTTTCCGGTGCACCTACAACGCATTGGCGTCATGCATGGGATGATGATGATAGCAATGATGAGCAATGGCCTTATCAGGTGAAGTTTAATCATACCAACCTTTATGGACATAGTAATGTTGTTACTTCGGTTGATAATGGAATGGAGAATACCATACAAGTATATTCACAAAATAAAGAAGTCATCATTAATCAGTTGCCACAAAATGCAAGAGTCATGATTTATACTCTTACCGGTACTTTGGTGGCTAATGAATTACCGTCACATTCTACTTATAGCAAACAGTTGGCTAGCGGTATGTATATTGTTAACATTCAAAAAGGAGCGGAGAACTATACTCATAAAATTTTGATTCCATAAATAGATCATATCCTTCGCCTGAATATTATTTTTATCAGGCGGAGGATTTATTTAAGTTTTATGTGATCAGTTTGTTAGAAGGTTTCTTCCTTATCTTCTATTCCACCAAAGTATAAAACCGGTGACTGGTAAGCTGGCAATAATCAAGCTGATAAAAAAAGCCAGAATTTTTCCGGGTAAACCCAATATGGCTCCTGTATGAATATCGTAATTCATTTTATCCAGTTTGTCTGCAAAAACTGATTCTTCGTATCTGTCACCTTTTACCCTTATGGGCTCCAACGTATATCGATCATAGAAATACTCATTGTGTTTGTAGTATTTTCCTTTTATCAGGCTTACCACAATTTCAATCGATTCATCCTCTTCTCTTAGAGTGGGAGTCATGTATATGCGTTGAGGATTATTAAACTGTTGCATTGTTAAGTAAAAAGCTCTATCAATGGCAGGTATGCTATCGGAATCAGCCAGATGTGCATTTTTAATATCAGAATGAGGATGTTCGTGCTCAGGTTTTGATTCCCCGCCAGAAGTAAGGTAATAAAGCGAATTACCAAACCAGCTGAAGCTCCAAACCAGACCGGTTATGGCAAATACACACCCAAACAATAGAATGTAAAATCCCATAACATTATGCAAATCTAAAATCAACCTTTTACTGTTACTATTTCTTTTAATGGTAAGACTTCTTTTAAGCTGTTGTTTGCTCCATTTTTTAGGCCACCACATTATCAGACCGGTAATAAGAATGATTAAGAAAATAAGGGTACTTATGCCAACAATTTTGCTGCCTATGTCCTGTGGTAACCAAAGACGGCGATGACCATCTTCAATAAAATGGAAGAAGTTGAACCGGCCTTCTCCCAATGGCTCTTTCAATCTAATAAACTCTCCGGTATATGGATTCATAAAAACTACCTTAAAAGCAATCTTTCCATTTTCACGTGAAATAAAACCTACTGCAGCGGCACCTTCTTTGTCTTCGTATGTTAAGCCAGTAGGTTCAATGCCGGGAACATACCTCTTAGCTGTGTCAATCAATTGACTGGGGGGTACAAAATTCTTGTCCTGGGCTTCAACAAAGCGCCAAGGTTCAAGAGCATCTTCTATTTCTTGATGAAAGACATACAAGGCTCCTGTTATTCCCACAATGCAAACCACAATGCCTGATGCCAGTCCCAACCACAAATGCAGCCAGCTATTAATCTTTTTGAATGTTGAATTCATGTATTTATGAGCTTAAAAGATTTTAGATTCAGGATTTATTTAAAGTAGGAAAAAGGCAAATGCCGGCCCCTCGGGAGAGACCGACATTAGATGAAAGGGGGAATTAAAGTTTATAGATACCACCAATAAAATTGGCTTCAATTTCCGCACCGCGCACCGCTGTATAATCTGAGGTGTTGATGCGATATACATAAATGCTGTTGTCTTCAGGTATAGACATGTAAATGTTGCTTCCGTCTACAATTGAAACAGCTTCCAGTTTGCGTCCAATACCAGCATGTTCAGGAATACCATCGATGTAATTAATGGTTTCGCTGTTTAAATCCAATATGGCGGTTTGTAATGGAGAATCTGACCAGATCACCTGTTCACTTCTTACAGCCGTATTAATTTCGGTAAATACTTTACCATCGCCTAAATATACCAGGTGTGAAGTATTGTATCCGCCAGTTACATCTTCAATATCGAAGAAGAAATCGGTATCGAACTCAGTTTCACCGGCATTAATTTTTAAAATGCCCGATGGCTTGGTGAATTGGCTAAATCCATTTGCCGGGTTGCTGCCTGATGTAGCATAAACATTTCCACTTTCGTCTTTGATTAAACCAGCTTTGGTTCCAAATCCACCGATGGGGCCAACACGCGAATCTTCCATTACTTTCACAAAGGTTAATTCGGGGTAATTGAAAACAGCCACTTCTGCTTTGTCGGTTGAGGTAGTTGCAAAAGTATTGGGATCGCTGATATAGTAGCTAACAAAAACATAATCCCCACTTACCACCATGCCTGAGAAGGAAGGACCTGTCAGATCACTTAATTCTGATACCTGAGTATCAACAGTTGAGCTTATCTCAAGAGATGAGGTGTTGATCAGGTGTAAACGCACAATATCAGATGAAGATGACATTTCAATGGCTACAACATTGCTGTTATCGCCTTTAACAACATCCTGAATACTGTTATTGAATGTTGCCAGGCTGGCTGTTTCATTCAGATTGCCTGCAGCATCTTTTTCAATAACATATAGTCCGGTTGCGCCCAATCCGCCGGCACAAAAAATCTTATCATCAATCTGGCTGTATGAGAAATAACCCATTTGAAGCATATCCTCACCAATAAATGAAAGAGATCCGCTCATTATATCGTTGAATGCAACCGAATAATACGAGTTATTAAAATTTTCACCATTAATACCGCCTGTAATAACAAATTCACCACCTGTAGTTTTACTGTCACCATCATCGCTACATGCCGAAAAAATTCCAATTGTAGCAAACGCTATTAATAGCTGCAAAACTGATTTATTAATTCTGAAATGCTTCATCTTTTAAATATTTATAATTATTTATTCTCTTGTTTTTTTATAAAGTGTATCTCAGCTTAATGGAGAATGATCTTCCGGGTTTTTGTAAATAAAATTTGTCATAGAGGCGCTCATTAGTCAGATTCCGACATTCAGCCGATACATTGTACTTTGAATTCTTCAATGCATAAGAAATCATCACATCATGTGACGTTTGTTTAGGAATAATGTAATTGCTGTTTTTCGACCATGAGAGGTAATAATTCTCAACGTAGTTGAAGAAATAATCACATGTAAGATTATCCCCAGTAGACAATAAGTTCTTCAAGGTGAAGCCGGCATTGGCGCTTCCGAATAAATACGGAATATTAGGTACCCTGTATTGATAATGGAAATTCTTTTTCCAGCCACCACCGGTGTATGAGTTATCGTAAATATATTCGGCCTGATCAGTTATATCCTGAAAAGTGATGTTGGCACCTATATGGAAAAGATCCTTAAACTGATATTGCACATTGGCTTCCATTCCAAGAGTGCGCGTCTGGTTCAGGTTGTCGTAATAAGTAACAGGACTGGCTATCTGAATAACCGTATAGATAAGGTCTTTGGCTTCGCGATAAACAAAAGTTCCACCCGCATTAAAGAAATGATGGGATCCAAGCTTAAAACGATAATCGGCTCCCAGATTAAGGTTATCACTTTGCTCCGGACCCAAATCAGGATTAGGATCGATAAACAAACCATCACCAAAGATCTCCAAAGGAGTTGGCATTCGATAGGTGTGTTCATAGGATAATTTTAGCTGTAACTTAGGCAATAGAAAATAGGAAGAGGCGATTCCATATCCTACCTTAGTTTGATCCGATTCAACAGCTTCTGTACGTTGTGTATCCAATCCAAAATCAAATAGTTTTGAGGTTTGTGCCTTTAAATGAAAGAGCTTTGCGAATGCTGTGGTTGTCCATTTTTCAGTGGCATCGAGCTTGTAAGCTAAACCAACTACATGCTTGTTCAGCGAACGCTGAAACTGGTTGGGTAAGTAATCGGGATTCTCCTCATCAAAGGATTCCCGTTCGAAATAATTATAAGAATAATTTAATGCCAAAGAATGAAGGGGGTTGAAAGCGTAACTGGTGTTAAACTGACTCAAAAATTCCATGTCGTCCAATGTGGTTAAGGTTCTTGAGTTCTCCCCATCGGTACTTCCTTCTATCTTAAAAGCTTCACCCAGCCAATTGTAACGTATTCCGCTTAAAGTATCAATCACCTGAGATTGATTGATGTTAACTGCACTATACAGACTTATATCCAATCCATCGGTGAATAAATTTTTTTTGCTATACCTAAATGTTGGGATAAGCGATTTGCTGTTTTGCACAATTCCACCATAAACTGTGGCCATGGTAGCACCATGTTGAACCTGTTTATCATTTGCTGAGACAATCAGTCCAATTAAAATGTTATCAGCATAGGATTTATCAACCAAGCCTGTTTCAATCTTAATGGTTCCAGATCTGTATCTGTCATGAAAGCGTTCAACGTCAGCGGTGTCAACTATGACATTGTCACTGTTGGTAATGGGAACCCACACCTTGTAGTTATTGTCAGAGTAATTAAGAAAGGCATTTCCTCTGATGGTAAAGCCGTTCTCTGTATTAGTGCGGGCAAAGTTAACAGAAGCCTTATGTGTATTAAATGAACCGTAAGAGTAGGATAGATCAAGGAAATTTTGTTTTTTATTGGTGATGATGTTCACGGCTCCACCCAGTGCATCGGTGCCTAACCAAACGGGTACAACACCTTTGTAAACATCTATTCTTTCAATCATATTCACCGGTATATCAGCCATACTTAAAGATGAACCGAAATTATCCATGGGTAGCCCATCCATGAAAAATTTCACCTGATCGCCCGAAAAACCATTAATAGTGAAATTTATATTCGACCCTAAGCCACCTTCTTCAGTGATACGTACTCCTGGTACTTTATTTAAAATTTCTTTAGCATTGGCGGTGCTGTTAAAGAGATCTTCGGTTGACACAGAAGTAACCGAATAAGCTTGTTCGTTAATTTGAGAAACTACCGATTTACCAGTTACTTCTATATCTCCTATCTTGTATGTTTTTTCATTAAGAACAATATTTATTGAGTTAGAACTCTGGTTGTTGATCTGAATAGGAGATGCATATGATTCATAGCCCATGTAGCTGGCTAAAATAATGTAGTTCCCAGTCGGTGTGTTTTGTATTTCAAAGTTGCCATCAAAATTAGTAACAGTCCCAAATTCGGTACCTTTCAGTACTATATTAACTCCCGGAAGCGTTACTCCGTCGGATGATATTACTGTACCCTTCAATACTACTGACTTTTGGCCAGTAACAGATTGAATGGTAACGCTTGTCATCAACAATAACACTGCCCAAGTATAGCTTAATCTTTTCCCCACTAAAGTCTTATTTTTCCTTAATTCAAGTTTTACATCCTTACAACATCAAATCGTTAAAAAGATGATGCAAACATACATGTGGAAAAAGGACTCATCAATCCCTATTATTAGGGAAATCTGTTACTATTTTGTTAAATGAAATGGGCTACTGAATGTCTTCAATTAATATCGATCTACCGTTGAAATTAATTGTGTCTCCTGCTTTCTTATCCTTTAATGCCTGGCCTATTGGAGAGGCTAATGATATAGAGAAGTAATTGTTATTGTTGAGTTTAATTTTGCCCTGGGCAATGCTGAAGAAATAAATACCCAGATTGGTCTTTACCAGACTTCCGAAACCTACTTTATTATAAACCATTGAAGAATTGACTTTTGAAAGGTCGCTTTGCGATTGTTTGAGTTGAGCCATCTGACTCTTCAGATTATTCAGTTCAATCTGCATCATCTCACGACCCGTCTCAAATTTATCACCGGCACTACTTTTGGTATCATTTTGCATCGATTCAATGGTTTCTTCCATTGCTTTATTAAGAATACTGATTTTGTCATTCAGTAATTCATTCATTTTGTTTATAAGTTGTTTTTTTATTTCGATGCCAATTTCCATTCTGCTAAATTATTCAATTTGTAGGATATCTTTCCCTAAATAAAATGATGTATATTTAAGAAATACTTTTAAAACTAAATCAAATGTTTCTCTTTATTGGTGGCCCGGAATGGATAATTATTTTAGCAATTTTCCTTTTTGTATTATTATTACCATTAATAGCGTTGATAAATATTCTGAATCACGAGTTTACCGGTAATAATAAAATTATTTGGGTTTTAATCGTTTTGTTTTTGCCGTTTTTAGGATCTGTTCTTTATTTTGCAATGGGCAAAAATCAAAAAATCACAAATTAAAAAAGCCTCATAAATAATTATTTACAAGGCCTTTTGTTCTCATAGATTTTGATAGGATAAGTTAAGTGCATTATCCCAATGCATGTTTCTTTATGCTGGTTCTTTACATATTTGATGAGCTAACACTTTAATTTCTAAGATAGCTCCGTGTAGATCGGTAATTTCATCTTCGCTAGGTTGTTTAATGGTATATTTATCCAATGAGCAAATTTCTTGTATGCTCTCGTATTTTAATATACGCTCTTTTAATTCTAAATCGAGATCTATTTCGCGTTCTAATCCGTAAACCAGATCTGAGAAAGTATGATTATCAGGTAAGTTATCTTTAAAATCAAGGATGGCCATTACATAGCTTTCAAATCCCATAGATAACATGTTGTATCTGATGTCGGTACCAAATTTACTAGGCTTACCTGGTTTAGGCATTCCGTTTAAATATTGATCGCCTTCAGCCAGCCAGTTTTTCCAGTTGTTTTCTTTAATCATCATAATAAAAGCGGTTTAAGATAAATCAAACAATGTTACGAAGCGCAGTTTGATGAACAGCTGGAGCAGGCTCCCATGCAATCGCCTTTCACCACAGTATCTTTTGCTGTAAAAATGGCTAGTTCATCTTTTTCCTGCAAAAGAATATTCTCAACAGGACTCGCTTTTTTGGCTTTGTAAACAGTTAAACCCATATCCATACACATTAAATAAGTTAACAATGGCATACCTTCGGTAATAATGGTTTTAACTCCTCGGGCTTTTAGCTGAACACAAAGGTTTCCAATGTTTCCAATGTCGTATGAATGTGGCTCCACCATGTAAGCCTTATCTTCATCATTATAAATACAACCAAAGTCGGCACTAATTAACGGACCAACAGTTGACTCTTCTGGTTTACTGGTTCCAGTCATTGGCAAAAATACTTTCATAATTGTATTGTTTTTGATTCTACCTTTATTTGAGTAATTGATTACCCAAAAGAAGTGCCAAGAGAATTAGGTATCAGATATACAGTTGTTAAGGTTTTTGTATTGATGTAGTTTGCTACAAAAATGTAGCTTTTTAAAGAAGGATGTCACATAAAAGTGGTGTTGTTGTTTGTGATTTTTTTAAGAGTATTATCTTTAAAAGGCATTAGACTAACTTTTCCAAATCAACTATTATGAAAAAAATCCTGATTATTACCTTTTATTTCATCTTATCAAATTGTTTACAAGCGCAGACTAAAGAATTAAGTTTTTCTTATTCACCATTTTCAATTTATCGCTTGGGACATACTAATGAAGAAGGTTTTGACGAATCCAGCCATTTTGTTTTAGGCGCATTCAATTTTGATTATTACAGTTACCTTAATAATTGGTTGAAGGTTGGGGCTAATCTAATGTATGATAGAGAGGCTGAGAAAGGGGTGTATTCGGGGATGTGGAATAGGGATGTACCGTATGAAATTACGAATAGTATTTTTGTGATAGCTCCACAGGTCGATTTTGAATATCTGCGTAATCCATCTTTCAGACTGAGTAGTGGACTGAGTGTTGGCTATACTATCGTTAATGGCTCTAAATCTGATGATAGAGTTGTTACCGAAGGAATGAAGAACGGTTTTATTTTTCATGTTAACCTTATTAGTTTTAGGTGGGGACGAAAGAGGGGGCTATACGGCTATATGGGGTTAGGTCATAAAGGCTTTTTAGGTTTGGGTTATTTTGTGCGGATATAATAGTAGTTTTGACGTTTCAAAATACAATTATGATTGAAAACAGAATATTAGTTGTTGACATTGAAACCACCGGATTTCTTAACCAGGGCGGGAAAATAGTTGAAATTGGAATGGTTCTGCTTAACCTTGATAACGGTGAAGTAGAGCCCATTTACGAATCATTAATTCGCGAACCGGGTTTTGACCGAAGTCATACCTATGGAAGATATGGTTGGATTTTTCAAAACTCAGATTTAACACCGGAAGAGGTGATGGAAGCTCCAACTCTGGAATCGCAACGCGAAGCTATTCAGTTTTTATTTGATAATCATCGTGCAACTGCTTTTAATAAACGTTTCGATTTTGATTATTTACGAGATAGAGGTTTTCGCATAAACGAATTACCTTGCCCAATGATTGAAGCCACTCCTATTATTAAATTGCCCTCGCGAAACGGTTATGGCGGATATAAATGGCCAAAGGTAGAAGAAGCCTGGGAATATTTCTTTGGTAATACAGGTTACATTGAAGCTCACCGTGGAATGGATGATGCAGAGCATGAAGCTAAAATTGTATATGAGTTATACAAAATGGGAGCTTTTGTGGTGTAAGGTATTCAACTCATAACTTTGTCTTATCTTTGTCACCAAGTACGGGTTAATTAATTTAATAGTCTGTACACAAACATCTTTACTTAAAGGAAGAATATGAAATTTGAAGAGTTCGGGCTAAATGCCAGAGTGTTGAAGGGAATTGAAGAGCAAGGCTACAAACGTCCTACTGATATTCAGTATAAAGCCATTCCTGCAATTTTAAATGGTGAAGATGTTTTGGGTATTGCGCAAACAGGTACAGGTAAGTCTGCTGCCTTCGCTATTCCTATTCTTCACCTCTTGCAAAAAAAACGTGCAGCTAAAGAAGCAGGTGTTCGTTGTATTGTAATGACTCCAACTCACGAACTGGCTCTTCAGATTACGGATGTATTTAAGAAGTTAGGAAAGGATACAACGCTAAAGTTTACGGCAATTATTGGTGGAACAGATCAGGATAAGCAGGTTGAACGTTTGAAAAAAGGAACAGATGTAATTATTGCTACTCCTGGTAGGGTCTTTGATTTAGTTAATCAGGGACATTTGAAGATATACAATGCCGAAATGTTGGTGCTGGACGAAGCAGATCATATGTTGGATCTGGGCTTTTATAAAGATATTCAAGATCTAATAAAATATCTTCCTAAGAAACGCCAAACATTGTTTTTCTCGGCTACCATTGATAAAAAAATCAAAAAGCTGGCTTATTCATTGGTAAGAAAGCCTATCCGTATTCAAATATCACCGAAAGACCCTGTTGCCAAAAATATTGAGCACTCGCTGGCGCATATCGAAATGGATCATAAGCGATTTTTTCTGGAGCGTGTGGCTACATCCTATCCCGATAGCCGTATTTTGGTTTTTGTGCGAACCAAGGTGCGTGCAGAGCGTGTTATGAAAGCGATGGAGCGTGTAGGGGTTGATAGCGTAACAATACATAGCGATAAATACCAGGATGAGCGCACCAAAGCCATGAATTTATTCAAAAATGGGGATGTTAAAATGTTGATTGCAACCGATGTAAGTGCCCGTGGTATAGATATCCCAAGTGTTGATTATGTAGTGAATTACGATATGCCGGATCAGGCTGAAAATTACGTTCACCGTGTTGGCCGAACCGGTCGGGGAAAGCAAAAGGGATTTGCCATATCATTTTGCAGCACCGAAGAAAAGGAACTGTTGGAAACCATTGAAAATTATATTGGGTATCAGCTGCCGGTGACAGAGTTGGATAAAGATGATTACCTAGATACGCTGGATTTTTCAGCAGAAACCAGTACAGATTGGAAGAACCTTATGAAAGAAGCAGAGCAGATGGAAGAAGAAGTATCTAAAATCAAACGCAAGAAGAAGAAACGATAAAGATTATGTAAGTTATGCTTCTTATTCTTTTGCTATGGAAGGTATTCAAAATCAATTTTATTCATTGAGTTGAAAAGGTTAATTCTTGCTTTAGGATTTAATTCGGTCATCTGTTCAACTATTTCACGTGCTTTATATCTTATGGTATGATCTTCATACGGGCATTCACGCTTTAATGATGGGAATCCCATTATTAAAGCATAATGTTTCATTTCACTGTTGGTTAAAAATATCAAAGGTCGTATCACCTGTATTTTACCATCAAACATCTCTAGTTGGGCGGGTATAGACGAAATGTTAGCATGCTGAGCCATATTCATCACAAGCGTTTCAACAGCATCATCCAAATGATGACCAAAAGCAAGTTTTTTAATACCCAGTTCATTGGTCAGTTTAAATAGCTCTTTACGGCGGTTTCGCGAGCAAGCAAAGCAAGGTTTTTTATTGCCTGCAGTTTCCAGATTTGCTTTGGTATGAATCAGATGTAATTTTACATCCAGCTTATTACAGAAATCCGATAGCCAATCCACATCAATCTGGTAAGGAACATCTTCAGTAATTACATGTGCAGCATGAATATGATAATGGATAGGCAATGCTTTTCTGCGACATGAAAGAATTTCGAGTAAAGCCAAGCTGTCTTTGCCTCCCGAAACAGCCACAAGTATATGATCATCTGCTTCAATCATATTGTATTGGTTGATGGCTTTACCCACTGTCTGCCTGATCTTTTGAACCGTGTATTGTTTTTGCTTTTTGCTTTCGAACATGGGGCAAAAATAGTTAAAAAAAGGAGTGAGTGTTAAAAGCTTTATTATTATATTTGACACCTAACAAACATAATAATATGAAAAAATTAAAATTATTTATTCTCTTTTTAAGTATAACCTTCTTTACATATGCTCAAGAAAAAGAGTTAATTACTACAGCAGGATTGAGTTCAGTTACTCAGGAATATTTGATAGATGTATCAATTGGAGAACCCATAATAGGAAACATTGTTGGCTCAAATTATCAAATATTTAACGGTATGCTGTTTGTGGAAGAGTCTCTTTCTACTTCAGATTCTCCTTTAAAAATGGATAATATCTTAAAGGTTTACCCTAATCCATGTAATGATGTTGTATTATTTCAGGGTATTGATGCAGAGAGGGTTGTTGAGGTTTGTATCTATGATCTTGCAGGTAAGATGTTAGAAAAATCTAAGATCAAGAATAATACGATTAATGTATCCAAATTATTGTCGGGAGAATATCTTCTTCATATACAAACTGAAAAGGAGCTATACCAAACAAAAATATTAAAGAAATAACCATATTATGAAAAAATTATTAAGCGCCGTTTTATTATTTATTACCATTATTGCTGTTGGTCAGCAATCTGCTCCTCAGCATTTCAACTATCAAACTTTAATACGTAATACAGATGGAACTTATGTTTCTAACGCTGATGTATATATAAAAATATCCATTGTTCAGGATGCACCGGATGGTGATTTAGTTTATAACGAAGTACAGCAAGCTACAACAAATGATTATGGATTGATTAATCTTAAAATCGGTGAAGGAATCACCAATGATGATTTTTCATCTATTGAATGGGGGAGTGCGCAAATGTTTGTAAAGGTTGAAGCTTCTATAGGTAATGAACAGAATTATTTTGAAGTAGGAGTTAATCCGTTTAGCAGTGTGCCTTATGCATTATTTGCCGAAAAAACAGGCACTGATTACAAAGTACCAACTGGAACGGGAATTTTAAGTTTCAATACAGAATCTCCGGATGGGTATGGGTTTACCGGGAATAAGATTACTACAACCAGACAAGAAGGAATATGGTCGGAAGAATCATCTTTTGTAAATGGTAGAAGGTATCCTGTCGTTTGTGCAACGGATACAGAAATATATGTAATGGGAGGTGAGAGTCAGTCAGATTTCACAAGTGCACTTTTTGAAGCATATAATTTAAACGATAATACATGGTCAGTAAAAACCGATTTGCCTTTAGGTAGGGTGCATGCTGCTGCAACATATCTTAATGGGAAAGTTTATGTAGCAGGAGGATTTAAAAGTGGTTCCAATACTGCAGTTGTAGATGTGGATGTTTATGATCCAGCTACCGATACCTGGTCAACCATAGCCAGTATGAATAACGGTAGATGGGGGCTTTCTTTGGTTGCATTTAATAATAAATTGTATGCAATTGGTGGTTTGGCAGATTTATCAAGTACAAATGTGACTAATATTGAGGAGTATGATTTCAATACTGATACCTGGAGTATAGTTGCAGAAATACCTTATACTTTAATCGGGGCTAAAGCAACCATTTATAATGGTAAAATATACATAGGTAATGGGCGCGAGAGCATGTCTGGATCAAAACCAATTAATAATTTTATGGTGACATATGATATTGATACAAAGGAATGGGAATTGTTGCCAGCAATGAACCAAGGGCGAGTATCCTATGCTATAGGAGTAATTAATAACAGAGTTGTTGTAGCTGGTGGTTTTGATAATGAGAATTTTGTGTCAAGTACAGAAACATATGATCCAATAACCAAAACATGGTTTATTGAGGGAGATTTATCTAAGATTAAGGCGGGATTAACCGGTGTTACTGTTAATAACGATTTTTGGGTTTTTGGGGGTCATAACAGTGATTTAAAACTAAATGATGCTGAAAAATTAATAATGAAGACTGTTAGCGAAGATATGTATATTCATGTTTCGGAATAGATAATAAATAAGCAGATTTCAGAGAGGTAGGCAATAGTCTACCTTTTTTTATATGCATTTATATTCTCATTTTTCTTTCAAAGTCGATAAAAATTAATGAATTTATTTTCAGATATATTCTTTAATAATGTATTTAAATAGATTTCACTAAGTTTTATTATACAAATAGATATTCAAGTGTTTTTGTTTGAGTAGATATTTCGAAATCTTGTAAGTTTCGCATGGTAATTGACTATTTAGAAAATCGTTTTTGTTTTAATATAGTAGTTTTCATATTTTCAATTGAGTAATGCTAAATTATCTATACTCACCCCTCCCTGAAACAGTCATCAAAATCTCATCGTATGCTTCAATTATTTTATATTGATTATTGGCTTTTTCAACTGCTTAACTGATCTTCTGTACCCTATATTGCTTTTGCTTCTTGCTTTCTACCTTGGGCAAAAATAGTTAAAATCAATTTTTGATTTAAATGAAAAAAATGCGCTTTTTTCAACAGTTCTATTTTTTAAGAACATGACTAACTATTTCTGTTTTTCATATCGCAAAATATTCATTCACTAATTAGGAACACTTTAATTTAAACATATTGTTTCTGTCGTATCAAAGGTTTCTAATAAATGACTTAATTTGTAGTTTTATTTGAGGTTTTTTTTATTATTTATAAAATTGGTAAGAACAATATTAATATTTGCAGATGCTAATAGACGAGCTGCAATAACATCAGTTAGAATTCTATCGCAACAAAGGGTTAAGTTTTTATTTGCTATAAATGAAGAGTTTCCGAAACGTTTAACTAATATGATATTTAAACGATATATGGAAACACCTCTTTTGAAGTATTCAGCAACGAGTTTTATAAGTTTTTTAAATGAAACAAAGAAGCAATATGGGAACTATTCAATTCTTCCTATAGGTGAATGGCAGATAAGACAAATATTAGAAAACCGTCATGAGCTACTTCAAGGAATTGATTTATGTATTAATGATTTGGAAGTGTATGAACGATTATCAAATAAAAAATCATTCATAAATATTTGTACAGATTTTGATATTAAAGTTCCATCTGAATTAAGAAGTTTTCCCACTAGTTTTGCATATAGTTTTGTTATTAAACCCAAAAATTACGATAGTAATAGTAATGTTCTCAAATATCCTTTATTGGTAGATAGTGAAGAATCCTTTAATCAAGTTGTTAATTTAAACCTTGATTTATCGAAGCATTTTGTTCAGGAGTTTATACTTGGTCCAAGTGTTTATTATTGTGCTTTTTATAAGAAAGGTTGTTTGATAAATAATTTTTCACAACTTAACACAGTTCAGCAACCTAATGGAAAATCTGTTTTGAAAGCAGAGCCATTTTCGCTTTCTAATGAATTATCAGAAAAGATAGATCTTCTTTTTGGTAAACTGAAGTGGACAGGGCCTATGATGTTTGAACTTAAACGGTGTGATGCATCAGATGTTTTTTATGCGATAGAGTGTAACCCCCGACTATGGGGACCTCTTCAAATTTCTGCCGATAATGGGGTGGATTTTGTTAGCCCTTGTTTCGACCTTGACCCGATTTTGCCTAACACATCTGTCAAGTGGGGGTACTTTTGGTTATCTGGATATATATCCGGCTATTTATTGAAAAAACTAACAAAGCAAAACTTTCAGAAATTTAAACCAACAGCCAATATTAATTATAGAGAATTATTTTGGCGAAATTATTCTAGAAAATACTTTGTACTTGATTTCTTGTCTCAGTGTAAAGAGTTGATTAAGTGTTATTTATCTAGCTCTGGCAGATGAAAATAGGCCTTTGAATAAATGTTAAGTTCGGAACGTCTAATCCCAATCTATATTTGATACCATACTCTAAATATTTTAGTTTTGAATTAATAGGGTTATTCGTTGTTTTATTAATATCCAAGTCACGATACTCCTTTTTATGAAAGTCTGTAATAATTCCACAGTTCAAAGTAGTCCAACCTGCTTTTTGTAATAAATCTAGGGTGAATCTAATAATATCCTTCTTGTCACAAAATTCTTCTTCATGACCGAGCCATGAATATCCATTTTGAAAAACTAAGTATTTTGTTTTATCTCGAAGTTTAGACAAATAAGATACGGCATGTGCTTCCCAATCCGATTTTGTTTTTACATATTTCTTGTCAAAGTCTTCACCTGCATGCTGAAGTACATTAAAGAACAATAATATGTCGGTATTATCCATTTGTTCAATATCATCGAGGCTAATTCCTTTATTATAAATATTACAATTTTTCTGAATGTTGAGTAATTCTTCAATTACTTTTAAAGCCTTGTAATGTTGAATATATGGTTCATATAAGTTAACCGAACACTGCTTCTCTGTTGCCAGACGAAATGAAAAATACCCTATATTGGCACCAATATCAGTAATATTTGCTTTGGTAAAATCAAGTTTGCTGGTGAAGTAATCAAAGCGCTGATCATCCAGGCGAACGTTTTTATAGGGTAATGTTTTTAACTGTTCATATTTATTAATAAGTGCAGGTGGCAGTAATTGATATAATCCGTGCTTACCATTTGATTGAATATAAGAAAGTAGTTGTTCGACTTGTTTCATGATACTGCCACTATTGTTGTTGAATTTTTATTGTTATTAGCTGTAAGCATGCAAATGTAGTTTTTTAGCACATAACTTAAAAGCTGCAAAAATAAAAAAGGTTTTTGGTACCGTTTTAATAGAAATTTGTGCTATCTCACGTATGACTATTTATATACTATATTTGCAGCTAAACATTGATTATTACTGTTTGTGTGGCTAACTGTATTGTTATCGTGTAATACAGATAATTAAAAAATAGAGATGATAAATAGATTGAGGGGCTTGTTTAAGCAATCATTTTTTTATGGGATTGGTAATTTTTTAACAAAGGCGAGTGGCCTGATTTTAATGCCTATGTATGCTCTTTATATCTCAAAATCAGAAATGGGGTTATTGGCTCTTTACGAAACTGCTTACCTGTTTCTACTGATGATTTCAGGATGGGGTGCAAAAGGAGGATTTACACGTTGGTATAATGAAATGAAAAGTAAAGATGAACAAAAGTCTCTATTTTTCACAACCTATTTTTTTAATGTTTTTACAAGTGCTTTAGGAGCAACTATTACAGCTCTTATATTATTAAATCTTGAAATATTTAATAGTATAAATAGTAAAAAGATAATAATAATCTTCTCTTTATCAAGCTTATTTAAATTGCTGTTTGATGTTCCATTTATTCTGCTAAAGCTGCAGCAAAAAGCGTTTAAGCAAACGGGCTATTTGGCTGTAAATATAATTCTAACAGTACTCTTCACGGTTTATCTATTGCATTATAGAAAGATCGGTTTTCAAGGTGTTTTTCTGTCTCAACTGCTGTCAAACGGATTAACCTGGCTTATTGTTTTACCACTGATATCAAAGAACTGTAAAATAAAATGGCAGAAAAAATTATTGGGCGAAATGATAAACTACGGTTATCCATTGGCCATATCTAATATTTTAACTTTGGTCCTAACTGTCAGTGATCGTTATATATTGGAAGCGTATTATTCGTTAGAGGTTGTGGGTAGTTTTTCTGTTGCCATTAAAGTTGCCAACTTACTTCAAGTAATTGTTGTTACATCTTTCGTAACATCTTATACGTTCCAGTATTATAAATCGATGCATGAAGATGGTGTTTCCCGGTATCATTTAAAAACATTTACCTATTTTATTCTTTTTATGGTGGTTTCAGGCTTGGGTATTGTGTTTTTTGGAAAAGAAATAGTTTATATACTAGTTGCCGGGAAAACAGAATATTTTGATGCTATTACCGTTATTCCAATACTTATAATAGGGTTGTTGTTTTCAGGTGTGAGACAGGTCTTTGTATTGCCTTTAACCAAGTTTAAAAAAACCAAAATCATTTCTGTAGTTATGATTATGGCAGGAGTTATCAATATAGGGCTTAATTTAATTGTAATTCCTAAATTTGGTAAGGAAGGCGCTGCTTTTACAACTGCCATTAGCCAGTTGTTCGCTGCTGTTTGGTTTTTCTATAAAGTAAATCAGCTGGAGAAGATTAATTATGAGTGGAAGAAAATTAGCGTATTTCTTTTTACAGGAATATTATATTGCCTTCTATTTTTTATAATTCCATCAATATCATTATTTATAGATATTGTAATTAAAATATTACTTCTCTTGAGTTATTTTGTAATGCTATATTATTTAAATGTATTTGAGGAGATAGAAATACAAAATGCTAAACAAGCTTGGGCCAAGTGGCGGCATATATCGATGTTTAGAAGTAATATTAATAGTTTAAAGAAATAATTATTAAATGAGATTATAAAATATGAAAGAGTCTTTAAATAATATACAATTAGAATATGTTTTATTTCATTTAAATCAACATATTGAATTAGGTTATTTAAAGTCAATGTTGAGTTATGGAGAGGGAAGAGGTAGTATTTTTATTCCTTCATCCGATTCATCTTTGAGGACAGATTTTTTCTTAAACTGGGACGGTAAAAAAATACCTGTATTGTTTCCAACTTCTGATAATAAGCGGTTTTATTCATTACAAAGCGGTCGATTGGTTTTTCATCACGACCTATTAAAATCAGCCTTTTATTTACTTTCTTGCTGGCAAGAGAAGGACTCGAAAGAGAAAGATTTTATGGAGCGTTTTCCATATGAAGTATCTATTCAAAAAGAATTAAATATCATTTATATACCCGTTGTTAATTATTATTTTACTATAATAATACAGGGTTTAAAAGAGTTGGCAAAAGTATCTTCTATAACTGTGAAAGGGAAAAGACTTTCGGATAACGGGGTTTTTCTTTTGTCGCATGATATTGACAGGGTTAGTTATTATCACTGGAAGGAATCGGCCTATAGAGTTTTGCAACTGTTTGGTTTAAAGAAGTTGACATATCCACGTAAGCGTCTGTTAAAAGCAGTTATTGATTCTGTAATACCAACCTTTATTCCAGGATTAAAAGCAGATCCGCATTGGAATTTTAAATGGATGAGAGATGTTGAGAAGCAATTTAGAATGGTTTCAACATGGTATTTTCTAAATCAAGATGGATCGGATCATGATGCAAAATACTTGTTTCATGATCAAGGTATTAAAAATGTAATGGAGTACTTGCATAATGATTCTTGTGAAGTAGGATTGCATGGTTCGTTAAAGACTGCTGATAGTGTAGTTAATATGAGTTTTGCGTTATCTGAATTAAAGAAAAACTTTATGTATGAAGTCGATGGTGTTCGGCAGCACTTTCTTCGTTTTTTTATGACAGAAACGTTAAGTAATCAGCAGGCTGCCGGTCTTAGATATGATACTACTTTGGGCTTTGCAGAACACGAAGGCTATAGAAACAGTTACTGTTATCCTTATAGGCCTTATGATTTTGAAAATGATAGAATGATGGATATTTGGGAGTTTCCACTTCATGTAATGGATGGTACTCTTTTTAACTATCGGAAGTATTGTTACGATCAGGCTTATAACCATATTCAATTACTCCTTAATGAAAGCAAAAAATTTGGAGGAATATTCACTATGCTTTGGCATAATTCATTCTTTGATGAGTACGAATTTCCTGGAATTACAGCGTTTTATCTATCTGTTTTGAAATTAATAAATGAAGAAAGTTTTGAAAGTTACACAGGTAAGGCTTTATTGAATAAATTATCAACTTAAATGGTTTTCAATAGTTTGCTCCATCTCCTTAATAATTGATTGGTAAGTGAAGTTAGCCGAAATAAATTCATATCCAGAGTTCCCTAACTGCATTCTGTATTCGTCATTGCTAATCAATTGCTCCATTTTATTTGCTAAGTCGGAGACATCGTTTTTTGTGTACATTAAGCCACCGGCTTGTAGTCTTTCGGTATTTGTATTATCCGCTTCCATTACTACTGGAAGTTTGCAAAGTTGTACATCAAGTGCACTAAGTGTGTTTTCTTTTGGGAAAACAGCTAAATCCGCCATGTTGTAGTATGAGTTTAACTCACTTACTTTAATGGCATCTTTTATAATAATTTGGTAGCTTACAAATTCTTCTATCTTTAAAAAGTGATTTGAATAATACGGTTCTGTTTTTCCTCCTACCATAACAAGTGTAATTTTGGAAGATAAACCTTTAAGGTACTTCAATGCATCTATAACTAAATGTGGTGATTTAGGTTTGTTAAATTTACCTGCATAGATGATGACTTTGTTTCCTTCAGGAATGGCAAGTTTTTTTCGTAACTCTATGCCTGATTCTTTATTGGGGTAAAAAAGGTTAGAATCAGTGCCAATTAAGTATGGAAATACCTGAGATGGAGCTAAGCCATATTTCTCAATCAGAATATTCTTGTTTTCATTGGCAGTATAAAAAACAGGGGTGTTATATTTCCTCAGTTTCTTTATCAACGTCTTTTTGTGGAAGGAAAAATAAATTCTTTCGGGAAGTGAATTGTTGAACTGATTTAGTAAGGTATGGGTATCGGTACATACCATATACTTTTTATAGAAACTTCTTTTGTTTAAGAGATGTAATCCGGTATATGATTCCAATGCATGAATAAAAAGCACATCAGGGGCTAATTGATCAATTTTAGCAACTACCCCTTTTAATAACAGGTTATATCCTTGTTTCTTTTCATAAAGTACCGGCAGTCTATGAATAGTAACGTTATGTTCCTCTTCAAATAGTCTGTCTTTTTCTTTAAGAGCATCTTTAGATAAATTTTGCCCAAATAAAGCAAGTGAATCAGCCGTTATGATGTGCATCTCAAATTTTTGGCTATGAAATTTTGCCGTAAAATTAAGCTGATAACCCATTTCAGGATGAAAACGATCCTCAATATGAACGATTTTAATTTTCTTCATCCTAATTTATAGATGTTTTGTGTTGTTCAATAATTTTGTTGCAAATAAATTCAGCTGCATGACCATCGCCATATAAGGGGGGGTAGTTTAAATAGTCAACTCCCGGAAAATTCAACATGCAACTTAAAATTTTCTTATTATCGGCATCTGCCAGAATCGCATTCCCTCCATTAACCAACTCAATCCATTCTGTTTCAGGTCGAAGAACAATGCAGGGTTTTTTAAAGAAAAAAGCTTCTTTTTGTACGCCCCCAGAATCAGTTACAATTAATTTGCAATTAGCTTCCAGCTGAATGATATCAAAAAAGTTAAGTGGTTTGGAAAGAATGATTTTAGGATTGTCAAACAATTTGTTTTTCAGTTTTGCATCCAGTAGACCTTCCACCATTTTATGGGTGCGCGGATGAACCGGAAATACAATCTTTAAATTCGATTGTTTTGTGTACTCAACAACAGAACTAATTATAGCCTTTAAACGGCTCTTGTTATCCGTATTTAAATCGCGATGCATAGTGAAAAGAATAAATGCATCCGATGTCAGATTTAAATCTTTTAAAATGGTGCTGTGTTCTGAGGATAAAGCTGAATAATAAAGTGAGTTGTCATACATGATATCACCGCAATGAAAAACGCCTTGTTTATCTGCATTGGCAGGTAAGGCATGATGGTTTATTCCTTCGTTTAATAAATTCTGTATGGCAGCTTTGGTAGGGCAGAATAACAATGTTGAAATATGGTCGCACATAATTCGGTTTACTTCCTCAGGCATGCGTTTATTGAAGGAGCGCAGGCCGGCCTCGATGTGAACAACCGGAATATTCATTTTAATAGCGGTTAACGAGGCCGCAACAGTAGAATTGGTATCTCCATATACAAGCACAAAATGTGGCTTTTCTTTGAGTAAAACATCCTCAAAACGATTCATGATAAGTGCGGTTTGTTTGGCATGACTTAATGAGCCGCATTCCAAATTATATTTGGGCTGAGGAATATTCAATTGACTAAAAAAATCACCAGACATATTTGCATCATAATGTTGGCCGGTATGAACCACAACATCTTCTATTTCTGTTTGGTAAGATGTTGCAATAGCGCGGCTAATGGCTGCTGCTTTAATTATTTGAGGTCTAGCGCCTACTACGTTAATTAGCTTTATCATGAGGGTTTTAATTCTGCATTTCTATATTTATAATTAGCATCAAAACTAGCTAAAATACTTTTGTCAATAAAGTTTAGGGATGGAATTTCAAAAGTACAATTTGTTTTGGGTTGCGGTTAAATTTTGTTAATTACGCGATTAATTTGCATCTTCTTCAGTGGTTCTGATGGCATTTTATATTTTTGCACTAATTTTGATACATGGCGCAATCGAATCAAATATCCAGTGGTAAGAAATTACGCAGTTCATATGTAACTACCACCATTAGTATTGCCTTGGTTCTGTTTTTATTAGGAATCATTGGATTACTGTCTCTTAATGCTCAGAGATTATCTAATTATGTGAAAGAAAATATTGGTTTCACAGTGATGGTTAAGGATAATGCCCGGGAAGCCGAAGTGAAAAGGTTGGAAAAGATGTTGGCTACTTCACCTTTTGTGAAGCAAACCGTATATGTAGATAAAGAGCGTGCTGCCAAAGAACTGCAGGAAGAGTTAGGCGAAGATTTTGTAGAGTTTCTTGGATATAACCCATTATTTTCTTCCATCGAGGTGAAATTATATGCCGAATATGCTCACCCCGACAGTATAGCCGGTGTGGAAAATATTATTATGGAATTCCCACAGGTTAAAGAAGTTTTGTATCAAAAGAATTTGATTCATCTGGTGCATAAAAATGTAAATAAAATATCACTGGTGCTGTTGGCTTTTGCGGTAATGTTACTTTTAATTGCAGTAGCTTTAATTAATAATACAATTCGTTTATCTGTTTATTCAAAGCGTTTTTTAATTAGAACTATGCAATTAGTAGGCGCCACTAAAACCTTTATTCGGCAACCCTTTTTAGTTACCAGTATATTGCATGGATTTATTGGTGCTGTTTTGGCAATAATGCTTTTGTCAGGGTTGATATATGCCACCAATCATGAACTTGCCGGAGTTATCGGATTTCAGAATTTAGATTTGATATTGGTTCTTTTTGGAATAGTAATTGTATGCGGAGTGTTGATTACGCTTCTTTCAACCTTTTTTGCGGTTAATAAATATTTAAACCTAAGTACAGACGACTTATATTTTTAATATATACTTGATATGGCTAAAAAAGAAAACGAGCAAAAGTTTCAGTTTGCTTTAGGTAAAGAAAACTATATACTACTTGCAATCGGATTTGCAATTATAATTGTAGGTTTTTTATTGATGATGGGTGGAAGATCTGAAGATCCAGCCGTTTTCAACGAAGAAATATATAGTTTTAGACGTATCACACTAGCTCCAATCATTGTTTTATTTGGCTTTATGTTCGAGATTTATGCTATCATGAAAAAGCCAAAATCAGTAGACTAATCAACAAATTATTTCATGGGTATTTTAGAAGGTTTGATTCTTGGAATTATTCAAGGATTAACAGAGTTTTTGCCTGTTAGTAGCAGTGGGCATCTCGAAATTGTTAAAGCATTATTCGGCTCAAATGTGATTGCTGAAGAAAGCATGTTTATGACGGTTATGTTACATGGTGCAACGGCTTTAAGTACAATCGTTATTTTTCGAAAAGAAATTGGAGAGATCTTAGGTGGCTTATTTCAGTTTAAATGGAATGAACAAACTATTTTCTCATTGAAAATAATACTTTCAATGGTGCCAGCTGCTATTGTAGGTGTGGTATTTGCCGATCAGTTAGAGACCTTATTTGAAAATCAGATTGTATTGGTTGGTTTTATGCTGTTGGTTACTGCTGGACTTTTATTTTTGGCAGATAAAGCTAAAACAACCGAAAAAGGGGTTTCGTATTCGAATGCCATTGTTATTGGTATTGCTCAGGCTATCGCTATTCTCCCCGGTATTTCACGTTCAGGAGCTACTATTTCTACATCAGTTATGTTGGGTATTGATAGAACGCGAGCAACTCGATTTTCATTTTTAATGGTTGTGCCATTAATTTTAGGAAAGATGGCCAAGGATTTGTTATCGAGCGAATTTACAGTTTCTGGTGAATCTGCTATGCCTGTTATCGTTGGCTTTATTGCTGCCTTTTTAACTGGATTATTGGCTTGTACCTGGATGATTAAGTTAGTGCGAAAAAGTAAATTAACCTATTTCTCTATTTATTGTGGAGTAGTTGGGTTAGTTGCAATTGTGTGTGGGTTATTTTGTTAGAGAGTAAGAAGATGGAATTTTCGGCTGAGTATTTTCAGGCAGGTCAGGTTTTATTAATTGATAAACCGCTTGAGTGGACATCCTTTGATGTTGTCAATAAAATCAGATATTCGTTAAAGAGATATTTGAATATCAAAAAAATTAAAGTTGGTCATGCCGGCACACTTGATCCTTTAGCAACCGGATTGGTTATTGTTTGCACCGGAAAGGCTACTAAGCAAATCGAGCAATTTTCTGGTTTAGATAAACAATACATTGCCGATGTTGAGTTAGGTAGTACTACTCCAACCTACGACAAAGAATCTGAGCCTGATGCAATTTACAGCTGGGAGCATATTACAGAAGAGTTGGTACAGGAGAAACTTGAGCTGTTCAGAGGTGATATAGAGCAAATTCCTCCCATATACTCAGCTTTAAAAGTAAAAGGTGTAAAAGCTTATGATCTGGCTCGTAAAGGAAAGGACGTTGAAATGAAAGCGCGTAAGATTCATATCAGTAAGCTTGAATTGATAGAATTTGGTGAGAAACATCTAAAGCTGGATGTTAGTTGTAGCAAAGGTACCTATATTCGTTCTCTGGCTTATGATTTAGGTGTGGCTTTAAATTCGGGAGCTCATTTATCAGGTTTGGTACGAACGCGAATTGGTGATTATCAGTTAAAAGATGCTATTTCAATCTTTGATTTTGAAAAAAAATTAGCGTCCTTTGTAACAAAATAGAAAACCTTACGTATAAGGTGGCCTATGCTTTAATTAAAATGTCATCTTTCACCCTCTTTTGTTAATTGGTACAGAAGCATATCTTAAATGGTATGGATGGTGAAATATGGTTTTGAAGGAAGAAAATAAATAAAATAATAACAGGAAAAAGATTACTCTATGAAGCTGTCGAAGTTTAAATATAAACTGCCTGAAGAATTAATTGCTTTACATCCTACTCAAAACAGGGATGAGTCACGTTTAATGGTGTTAAATCGCAAAGAAAAAACGATCGAGCACAAGATATTCAAAGATGTGATTGACTATTTCGAAGATCAGGATGTAATGGTATTTAATAATACCAAAGTATTTCCGGCTCGTTTATATGGTAACAAAGAAAAAACCGGAGCTGAAATAGAAGTTTTTCTATTAAGAGAATTAAACCGCGAACAACGACTTTGGGATGTTTTGGTAGATCCGGCTCGTAAAATTCGTATTGGTAACAAATTATATTTTGGCGATGATGATTCGTTAGTAGCTGAAGTAATTGATAATACTACTTCACGAGGACGTACTTTACGTTTTTTATATGATGGACCTTATGATGAATTTAAGTCGAAGCTTTATGGATTAGGAGAAACACCTCTTCCTCGTATTGTAAATCGTGAGGTGGTTCCTGAAGATCGTGAGCGTTACCAAACCATTTATGCAAAGCACGAAGGTGCCGTTGCTGCTCCAACAGCAGGAATGCACTTTAGTCGTGAGTTAATGAAGCGTTTGGAAATCATCGGTACCGATTTTGCTGAAATTACATTACATGTTGGTTTAGGTAACTTCCGTCAGGTTGATGTGGAAGACTTAACCAAGCATAAAATGGATTCGGAGCAGATCTTTATTACCGAAGAGGCGACTAAAATCATTAATGCAGGTAAGGACAAGAAGAAACGAGTATGTGCTGTTGGTACAACTGTAATGCGTACTTTAGAAAGCTCAGTTTCTACCTTTGGTCATGTGAAGCCTTTTGAAGGATGGACGAATAAATTTATTTTCCCTCCATACGAGTTTCAGGTGGCAAATAGCATGATAACTAACTTGCACTTACCATTATCAACTCTATTAATGATGGCAGCTGCTTTTGGAGGGTACGATTTTGTTATGGATGCTTATCAGGAAGCAGTAAAAGAAAAGTATCGTTTTGGAACTTATGGAGATGCGATGCTAATTATTTAAGAATTAGAATCTAGATAAATAGAAAGCCGGCTAATAAAGTCGGCTTTTCTGTTTTATAATAAACTATCTTTTTTGTAAATTGGGTTATGTAACTCATTTAAATCAATCTGATGGTTAGGATTTATGTGCCTGTGAATTTTTCTGAATATTCGGTTAATGCTATTAACTATGCAATGACACTGGCGCAAAAACTGGAAGTTGATATTACCTTGTTGCATTGTTCTCATGCTTATCATGATGACGATTCTGAAAAGTTGGATGATACGCAGATACGAAATCATTTTGACGTACTGTTAAAAAAATATCAACCACAGTTGACAAGTAATGTGAGAATGCATACCCGTCATGTAAAAGGTTACCCCGAAGATGTTCTGGTTGAGTTAAGTGTAAGCGATGATCCGGATGTAATAGTGATGGGCACCCGGAGTAAGGGTGAAACCATCAAAGAATTACTAGGTAGTGTAACCAGCGATGTGATTAAAAATGCCAAGGTCCCCGTTCTGGCTGTTCCAGCAGAGTCAACTATCGACCTAAATAAAATCAGTCATGTATTATTTGTAACCGACTTTGGTGAGCAGGACTACCGTTCACTACATAAACTTATTAAGCTGGTAACGCCTTTTAATACAGTAATTCATGCTGTGCATTTTGCCACTAATATGCCTGATAGATGGGATAAGAAGCGCCTGGAAGAAATGCGCTTGTATTGTGCCGAAACCTATCGCAAGTATAAGATGGAATTTGAATTCATTACTGGCGATGATTTTATCGATTCGTTGGATGATTACATTAAAAGCAAAGAAACTGATTTGATTGCGATGACACGCAGAAAGAGAAACATGATTTCTAAAATATTTCATCCTAGTATTACCCGAAAGATACTGTTTCATACAGATGTGCCTCTTTTGGTTTTTCATGAATGATAAAATAGGGGTTGATTCAATAAAAAGATGTAATTTAGAGTAAAGATTTAATCTTGATGTTATGGGAAAAGACAAAAAAAGGGTAGGTATACTTACAGCAGGAGGTGATTGTCCGGGTATCAATGCAGCCATTAGGGGAGTTGGAAAAACGGCCATTGTAAAATACGGAATGGAAATCGTGGGTATATCAAATGGTTTTAGTGGTTTGGTTGATATGGATGTTAATTTGATGGAAGAAAAAGCTCTTTCGGGAATTATTACCGTTGGAGGTACCATCTTAGGAACATCACGTTTGAAACCATTTAAGCGATCGGCTGGTGAAGAAGATGCCGATATGCCTAAAATCATCAAAGAAAACTACGAAAAATTAGGATTAGATGCCATCGTTTGTATTGGAGGTAATGGTACTCAAAAAACAGCCAATTTGCTTTCAAAAGAAGGTTTAAATGTAGTGGGTATACCTAAAACTATTGATAATGATGTTTGGGGAACAGATGTAACATTTGGTTTTGATTCTGCGGTGGGTATTGCTACCGATGCTATCGACCGTTTACATACAACAGCCAATTCTCATAAAAGGGTTATGGTGATTGAATTAATGGGGCACCATACCGGTTGGATTTCTTTATATTCTGGTATTGCTGCGGGTGGAGATGTTATTCTTTTACCTGAGCTGGAATATGATCTGGACCATGTTGCCGAGTGTTTAATGGCACGTAACAGGGTAGGAAAACCCTATTCTATTGTAGTAGTAGCTGAAGGAATCGAACACCCAAAGAAAAAATCAGCGGCCAGTTATATTGGAAAGAAAATTCAGAAAATGACAGGTCTTGAGACACGTGAGACTATTTTAGGTTATATACAACGCGGAGGTTCTCCTAGTGCGCAAGACAGAATTTTAGCTACCCGATACGGTGCTCATGCAGCTGATTTAATCCATCGCGGAGAATTTGGAACGATGGTGTCAATCAAAAACGATACTATTACATCGGTACCCTTAGAGGAAGTGGGAGGTAAATTGCGTTTGGTTAATCCCGACCATTATTTAATTCAGCAGGGACGAAGTATGGGAGTGTGTTTCGGTACCTGAAAATGATAGTATTAATGTAGGAATAACATATGAGCCGCCTCTTTTCTCTCAGGTGGCTTTTTTATTATATTTGCACAAAATAGATGTAAATGAGTGCTGAAGAAATAAAGAAGATTAATGATGAATTGAGTAACGCAAGTGCTCAGGAAATCATTAAATATTTTACAGATAAGTATGGGGATAAGATTGCTTTATCGTCAAGTTTGGGTGCCGAAGATCAGGTGTTAACTCAGATGTTGGTGGAGATCAACCCTGATATTAAAATATTTACTTTGGATACAGGTCGACTGTTCCCTGAGACCTATGATTTGATTGATCGTACATCCAGAAAATATAAAAAGAACATTCAGGTTTACTTCCCTAAGAAGAAGAAAGTTCAGAAGATGGTGAATGAAAAAGGAATCAATCTGTTCTTCGAGAGCGAGGAAAATAGAAAAGAATGTTGCTTCGTTCGCAAAATAGAGCCTTTACAAAGAGCCTTTAAAGGGCTTGATGCCTGGATTTGTGGTTTACGTGCTGGTCAGTCGGTAACACGAAAAGATATTGAGGTGGTTGAATGGGATAGTAATAATAATTTACTGAAGATTAATCCGCTGGCTAACTGGAGTGAAGAGCAGGTTTGGGATTATATCAAAACAAAAAAAATTCCATATAACACGTTACATGATAAAGGATTTCCAAGTATTGGTTGTCAGCCTTGTACCAGAGCTATAATGGAAGGTGAAGATGTAAGAGCCGGCCGTTGGTGGTGGGAAAGTCCTGATACCAAAGAATGTGGATTGCATAAAAGATAATGAGGCAAAATATATGGCATCTTTATAATGAGGATGCCTTTTTTTGTTTTAAAATTACGCTTGATAAACAGAAGTATGGCATTATCAAAAAAAGCAGTTACTGTACTTAAGCTCATTCTTAAGATTGTGTTCTCCGCAGCTGCCATTTATTACATTGTTTCTAAACTTGATTTAAAAGAAGTTGGGCATTTAATTTCTACAGCTAATCTTTGGTATGTGTTCTGGGCATTGCTAATCTATGGATTGTCTCAGATAATTAGTTCTTTTCGTTTAAATGAACTGTTTAATGCTATTCAACTTAAATTACCTCATATAGCCAATATAAAGCTGTACTGGTTAGGTATGTTTTATAATTTCTTTTTGCCGGGTGGCGTTGGAGGCGATGGCTATAAAGTTTTTTACTTACATAAAAAATTTAAAACACCTGTTAAGCAGTTGTTGGGCGCTGTATTGGCAGACAGGGTGAGTGGTTTGTCTATCATTCTGGTTTATATATTAGGCTTAGTTTATTTTATTAATTATGATTTACCTTACCAGGGGTGGTTCTTCTTATTCATTCCTTTTGTTAGTTTAGGGTTTTATCTATTTCTACGCATTTTTAATAAAAAACTAACTAAAGCTTTTGTTGCGGTTACCTTATGGTCGCTATTGGTGCAGGGTGTGCAAATGTTAGCCGTTTTATGCCTGTTAAAAGCTTTGGGAGGACAAACAAAAGGGCATTGGGATGATTATATGTTTTTGTTCTTTCTTTCAACCATTGCTTCTGCCATACCCATTACTTTAGGTGGAATAGGTGCTCGCGAAGTTACCTTTTTTAAAGGAGCCCTGTTGTTGGGAGTCAATCAGGAAATTGCTGTTGCTGTAAGTGTGTTGTTTTATTTGAATTCCTTGTTAGTGTCCACTCCTGGATTATACTATGTTTTCAGGGTGAAAAAGGTTTTTGCCATATCTGAAGAAGAGTCGTAATTGATAGTAAATAAGTGAAATGAATTTAATTATAGATTTTTTTCTATAATTAACGAACTTTCCTGTTTAGTGGTTGTTTCCTACATAAAACAAGAGTCAACCATGGAAAACAACTTTAATTTACCACAAAACAACAAGAAACGAGTCGTTATTGTAGGAGCAGGATTTGCCGGCCTGAAAATTGCGCGTAAACTTCGAAAATCACCTTACCAGGTGGTGGTTATTGACAAGCAGAATTATCATCAGTTTCAACCATTGTTTTACCAGGTGGCAACATCAGGTATTGAGCCAAGTTCCATATCTTTTCCGGTAAGAAAGATTTTTCAGAAAAATACCAATCTTCATTTTAGGCAAACAGAACTTTTGGAAATTCTTCCTGATAAGAAGAAGATTATTACTGGGAATGGTGAATTAAGTTACGATAAATTAGTGATTGCAACCGGAGTGAGTACTAATTATTTTGGTTCAGCTAATCTCGAAAAATATGGTTTGCCAATGAAAACAACGGCTGAAGCAATTAATCTACGAAACAGAATACTGGCATCTTTTGAGAAAGCGATTTTAACAGAGAATGTAAATGATCATACGAAGTTAATGTCGGTGGTGGTAGTAGGAGGTGGACCAACAGGGGTTGAATTGTCGGGTGCCATTGCTGAAATGAGACGATATGTTTTACCTAAGGATTATCCGGAACTGGATTTTAGTCGGATGAAAATTTTGCTATACGAAGCTAGCCCTCGATTACTGAATGGTATGTCGGAAAAGTCTGGAGCAAAGGCACTTGAATTCCTGAAAGAATTAGGAGTGGAAGTTCATCTGAACACCCGTATAGAAGACTATGATGGTGAAAAAATCAGCTTGTCTGATCAAACCGAAGTATATGCAACAAATCTGTTATGGACCGCAGGTGTTAGTGGTAAATACATCAAAGGTTTAAATAAGGAAGTTTATACTCCGTCAAATCGATTGATTGTAGATTCATATAATCAGGTTATTGGATTAGATGGAGTTTATGCAATTGGCGATATATCTTGTGTATTAGATGATGATGCATATGAAAGAGGTCATCCTCAGGTTGCACAGGTAGCCATTCAACAGGCCGATAATTTGGCAAATAATTTTGTTAAAAAGAGTCAGAAGCCATTTAAATATAAAGATAAGGGTAGCCTTGCTACTATTGGACGTAATATGGCTGTAGCTGATTTGCCGGCAATGAAGTTTTCTGGATTTATAGCCTGGATACTATGGTTGTTTGTTCATCTAATGGCCATTGTTGGTGTTAAAAATCGCTTCTTTATATTTGTGAATTGGGCACAAAGTTACTTGTGGCGCGATCAATCATTACGCATATTAATAGCACCCTATAACAAAGCTAAAAAGGATAAAAGCAACCAACCTTTAGTGCGTACTAGCTAAAGGGCTTTGTCGCTGTATCCGGCAGTAATAGTAGTAGTTCCTGAGTTGGCATCTTTTACATGTACAATAACTTCAAATATATCATCCTCTTGAACTTTTTCACCTTTAACAGGAGAGAAAGAGATGTGATCGATGTCAATCCTCAGGTAATTTTGAAGATATTCTTTTAAGTCGTTGAGGCTGTTGAATAATGTTTTAGGAACGTTTGCCTTAGAGCTCGGCAACCTAAATTTAATCATGTTATCACCAATTACCGAAGAACGGGTGTCTTGCAAACGGTTAATAGCATTTCTTAGTTCCTTTAGTTTATCCAGATCGCTAGATGTTTCCTCTGTGCCCATTGTACTATCCTTGGGTTTGGGGATCAGGCCTTTTTCAATCATATAATCCTGAGCAATATAGGTTCTTTCTTCTGGCTCAAAATCTTCATGATATGCAATGTCAAGTTGTTCAAACAGTTTTAACATAAAGTCAGCTTGATCCTCAGGAATTTCTACCTTAAAGGTCTTCATACTTCTTCCAGTTTATGATGTTATAACGTAAATAAACGACAAGTGTCTGTACAAATATAAATAAATATTTATATTCTCTTAACATTATGTAAGTAAAGATGACAACTGAATATTATGTTTTCTATACTAAAAGTCGGATAGACGAGTAGAAAGACTGAAATGGTTAGATGTGCCAGCTAAATGATACCGGGCTGAACCATAGGAAAACCTGAATTTATAAACCTTAAACCCAAATCCCCAAGAAAAGCCTACTGTCGACATTTTTGAGCCTATCCCTAATTCTTTGCGTCGGCGGTGGTTATATCCAAAATCAACCCAAAAATTGTCGCTTGGAACAAATTCAATTCCTAAGGCAATATGACGCATCATTTGATCAAAAGCATTTCCATTATTGCCTCCATCTTCAATTTCATCACCGCTGCCGTTGCTAACTGAATATTTTAAATTCCAATCTAATAAATCCTGAGCCGTTACGGCCAACCGGAAAGGGGCATGGGCCAGCTTTTTAGCAATACCTATTTGAACGTCAGTAGGCATCGATTCGTAAGTGTTGTTATAAGTGCTGATTTGTGATCCCACATTTTTAACTACCAATCCTGCAGAAAACAGTTGATTAGTGGATTGATACATCATTCCAATATCCGCCGCTAAACCAAAGGAGTTATATTGTTCGAAACTGGAAATAACTGGTTTAATCGATATTCCAAGGTGAAGTTTTTGTGAAAGTTTTTTAGCATAACTAAGCTGAATAGCATATTCTGCTGCAGAAAAAGTTCCCTGCAAATTTCCGTCTTCATCAGCACGATCGAAATTACCATAATTGATAGTATGAATACCTAATCCAAAAGTTCCTACGCCTTCAACATGATGAGCATAGCCTGAGTAAAATATATTGATATCGCTAACATAAGGCACATAACTAAGAGTTAAGTCTGTATTAACGGCAGATGTTAAGTTGGCCGGATTATTAAAAACCAGGTTAATATCATCATCAGCTAAACCAACCTGATTACCTCCCAAAGCGCCAACACGTGCTGAATTAGCCAGGTTAAGAAAATCGTAGGTGTAGGTGCCTGCTTGCTGGGCATTGCCAGCTATACAGCAGGTTAATATGGTTAATATGACAAGTAATTTTTTCATCATTAGATTCTAAAACGGCAAAAGTATCATTTTAGTGTAAATGATTGTCTAATTATTAATCGTAAATGACTTTTAATCCTTCTACCACATCAAAAACAGCCGGACAAACAAAAGTGTTTTTATAGGTTAGCGAACTAATCTGAAAAAATCGTTTTCTGTCGGTATGCGGATACTCTCGGCAGGCACGTGGACGTGATTCATATACCATGCAATAATTATCAGGCATCAGAAATGGGCAGGGTGTTTCATTAAAAACATAATCACCATCTTCGTCCAGATGAAGGTATTGGTCAATAACGGCAGAGGGTTTAATACGTAAATGTTTTGCCAGTCGGTCAATATCTCTGTCGATAACAATTGGACTTATTGATTTGCAGCAGTTGGCGCATTCAAGACAATTGGTATATTCAAAAACCTGATGGTGCAAATCTTGAGCATTCTCATCCAGATCCTTTGGTTTTTTCTTCTTTAGTCGGGTGAGAAATACCTTGTTTTCCTTTGACTTATTCTGTGCGTCAACTTTGAGTTTATTTAGGTCGATTGCCATTTTTTCTTAGTTTCAATTGCGAAATAAATACTCCACCAATAACAATTGCTATACCAACGAGTTTTTGCAGATCAATTTCTTCATCCAGTATCCACCAAGCAAAAAAGGCAGTAAATACAGGAATCATATTTACAAATACATTGGCTTTGCTAATTCCTATTTTTCTCATTCCATAGGTAAAAAAGATAAATGCCAGTGAGGATGCAAAAACCGAGAGCTGAAGAACAGCAATCACTGCTTCGGTAGTTATGTGTGTGTGGGTAACATGTTGCCAATCAATAACAATAAAGAAAGGTAGAAATAAAATGGTACCCACTACATTTTGATAGGTGATAATAGTAACCGCATTATAATGAGCCGGAATCTTTTTTAAAACTATGGCATAGCCCATGGTTGCAAATACAGCCATAAACATCAAGGCAATTCCTTCAATAGGTGCTGCCAGACTGAAGTTTTTTTCAAAAATCAGAATCATAACACCGGTAAATGATATAGTGATTCCGGCAAGGTTTAAAAAGCTTAATCGCGATTTAAAAAACAAGCGGTCGGCAATGGGAGCAAAAAGGGGTACGGTTGAAACAATAACTGCACCCATTGTTGAGGATACAATTTTTAAACCATTGCTTTCGCCCATAAAGTATAGGAAAGGTTCAAAAAAACCAAGTAAGAAGAACCATCGCACATCTTCTCGTTTTAAAGGTATTAGTCTCCTGCTAAGTTTTAAAATAATAATTAACATCAGGGAGCTAATCACCAATCGGAAGAATACAATGGTAATGGGGTTGAACGACTCAAATGCCTGTTTGATCCAAACAAAAGAAATAGCCCAACAAATCATTGATAGTAATAGGCTTAATATAACTTTTAGTCGTTCTGGCATAAATGTTTTGTTTAACCGCGCAAAGGTAGTATTACTGTTCGTTTCGTCAATGAGTTAAGATAACTATATTTACGACTTCTAATACAATATTTAAACCATGAATCTACGTTTTTCAGGACTTATTCTTGCATTTTTTATGGCAAGTAATTTATTTTCTCAAGAAAGGCTAACAGTAGCTGAATCATCTAATTATACCCAAACTTCAGATTATACCCAGGTGATGGAAATAGTCGAATGGTTAGATGAACAATCAGAATTTATTCGAATTGAAGAGGTTGCAGAAACTATTGAAGAGCGAAAGGTACCTATGCTGGTAATTGCCAATCCTATGATTTATTCTGTGGAAGAACTAAAGAATGATAAACGAATTGTAGTATATATTCAGTCAAATATACATGCCGGAGAAGTAGAAGGAAAAGAAGCCAGTTTAATGCTGGCTCGTGATATTTTAAAGAAAGAAAATCAGAAATATCTGAAAGATGCCATTGTGTTGATTGTTCCGAATCTAAATGCGGATGGAAATGAGAAAAGAAGCGATCAAAACAGAACGCATCAAAATGGACCTAAAGTAGTTGGTATACGTTATAATGGTCAAAACCTGGATTTAAATCGTGATGCTTTAAAGCTTGAATCACCAGAAATTAGAGGTGTGGTAAGTAATATCCTTAATAAATGGGATCCTTCTATTACCGTTGATTGTCATACAACCAATGGATCTTTTCACGAAGAACCTATTACTTTTACCTGGATGATGAATCCCAATGGCGACAGGCAGTTAATAAATTATATGCGCGATAATATGATGCCGGAAGTGCATAAAACCCTTGGCGATAAATATCAAACCTTAAATTGTTATTACGGAGAGTTTGTAGATCGTTTGGAACCTCAGAAAGGATGGATTTCATATGCTGCCGAACCCCGTTATTTGGTCAATTATATTGGTGTCCGCAACCGTTTGGCTATTTTAAACGAGAACTATGTGTATGCTGATTATAAATCAAGGGTGCAAGGTTGTTACAATCTATTATGGAGTATTTTAGATTATGCAGTGGAAAATAAAAAAGAGATAAAAGATCTATTACAGGAGGCTGATAACAGAACCATAGCTCGCGCTGAACAGGAAGCAGTAAAGGATTCTTTTGCTATTACATACAAAGGTTATCCTACCCCGGATTCAGTTACCATATTGGCTTTTGAGGCAGAATATAGTCATACCGAAAATGGATGGAAGCGATACAAGAAAACAGATCGTAAAATCACGGTAACGGCCCCTTATATTGCCGATTATTTTGCAGAATCAAGTATTTCATACCCCAAAGCTTATGTGTTAAATAAGCCAATAAATGAAGTAGTTGAACTACTTGATATTCATGGTGTAAAATATTCAAGGCTTGAACAAGAAGCTACCATGCATGTAGAAGAATTTCTATTTTCAAAAATTAGTCCTGCTAATAGATTGAATCAGGGGCATTACCCAAATCATATAGAGGGTGAATGGACACAAAAAGAGAAAATATTTTCAGAAGGTGACATTCTAATACCCATGAATCAACCTTTAGCTAATTTGATTTCATACTTATTTGAAGCAAAGGCTGATGATGGATTGTTGAAATGGAACTTTTTCGATCGTTATATTGTTCCACAATGGGGAAGTAATTATTATCCATATCCGGTTTACAGGGTTTTAGACTAGATTTTCGAACTTCCAATATTTAAAATTATTGCATAAATAGGCCATTCCAAAAGGTATAGAAGCTTATTTTGTTACATTTGTGTTCAACAAAAAAATATGGATACAACAACAATGCAAAAAGACAGAAAGCAGTTTTTGCTTGATCAACGCTATTTGGCAATGGCGCGTATCTGGTCGCAGAATTCATATTGTAATCGCCGGCAGGTGGGAGCTATCATCGTAAAAAACAAAATGATTATCAGCGATGGCTATAACGGAACACCATCGGGTTTTGAAAACGAATGCGAAGATTGCGATAACAAAACAAAAGCCTACGTATTGCATGCCGAGGCAAATGCAATTACCAAAGTAGCCCGTTCGAATAATAGTTCTGATGGAGCCACTTTATATGTAACAGCTTCACCATGTATTGAGTGTGCTAAATTAATTATTCAGGCAGGCATTAAACGAGTGGTTTTCACCGAGAAATACCATAATGATGATGGTATAAAACTGTTGGAACGAGCCGAGATAGAGATTGTACATATTGAAGAAGAAATTATATAAATAGTTAGGATGAAAAATACACGTAATCAGATATTGATGCCGGTGATTTTTGCCCTTTTGGTAGTGTTGGGCATTTTCATTGGCAGAAATTTTATGCCGGCACCATCCGGGAAAGGGAATCCTCTAATGATTTATCCACAAACTGGTAAGCTGGATGCATTAATGGATCATATCGTTAACGAATATGTTGATACGGTTGACCGCGAAGAAATAGAAGAAGCTATTATTCCTGAGATATTAAAGGAACTAGATCCTCACACCGTTTATATTCCGGCTAAGGATTTGAATAAAGTGAACGAGGAATTACAAGGTAACTTCGGCGGTATTGGAGTACAGTTTAGTATGCAGGAAGATACTGTGTTGGTGATTAGTGTTATTTCCGGTGGACCTTCAGAAAAGGTGGGGCTTTTGCCTGGCGACCGTATTGTTCAGGTGAATGATTCGGTAATAGCAGGAAGAAATATTAGTAGTAATGACATAATGAAGACGTTGCGGGGCGAAATGGGTACTGAAGTTAAGGTAGGTGTTATTCGTCGTCCCAGCAATGAAGTTATACCATATACCATTACCCGTGGAGCTATTCCAATGTATAGTGTAGACGTTAGTTATATGGTGGAAGACAACATCGGATATGTAAAAGTGGATCGTTTTGCACAAACTACTTATCAGGAATTTTTGACCGCTCTTGCTAAGTTAAAAGCAAATAAGTGCGAGAAAATTATTGTTGATATGCGTGGAAATTCAGGAGGATTGCTGGATATAGCCATTCAAATGTGTAACGAGTTTTTAGCAGCTAAAGAACTGATTGTTTATACCGAAGGTAAATCTCAACCAAGACAGGATGTGTATGCCAATGGTGCGGGTTCATGTCAGGATACTAAAGTGATTGTTTTAATTGATGAGTTCTCTGCTTCGGCAAGTGAAATTTTTGCCGGTGCTATTCAGGATAATGACCGTGGTTTGGTGGTTGGTCGCAGATCATTTGGTAAAGGTTTAGTGCAGCAGCAAATTCCATTGCCCGATGGATCAGCTCTTCGATTAACAGTGGCACGTTATTACACTCCAAGTGGGCGATGTATTCAAAAGCCATATGACAACGGAGTTGAAGATTATTATCACGACTTCTATAATAGGGTGGCGCATGGAGAATTATTTAGTCAGGACAGTATTGAGTTTGATGAATCATTAGCCTATAAAACAAAAGAAGGAAGAACAGTTTATGGCGGTGGTGGAATTATGCCTGATGTTTTTGTGCCTCGCGATACCACTATGATTACTGATTATTTTATCAGTCTACGATCGAATGGTATTATTTATCGATATGCTCTGCAATATTCCGATAACCATCGCGAAGAACTGGAAGAGCTTAGAACTGCTTCAGCAATAAGTGATAAATTAGATGAGCACCAAATAATGAATGATTTTCTGGCTTATGCTAAAGATAAAGGTATTTCGTTTAATAAAGATCAATACCAGATTTCTAAGTCATTAATCAGGCAAGAAGTAAAAGCTTATATAGCTCGAAATATTATAGATAATGAAGGTTTCTATCCAATGATACACGAGGTGGATGAAACATTTATTAAAGCTTTGAACGAAGCTCGGAAATTGTAAATTAAATATTAAAATAATATCAAACCCTGTTTACAGAATTGTGAACAGGGTTTTTTTATGGGGATAAATGCGATTGGTGTGTGTCTTAATGTTGGGTATTTTTTAATGGATTGATATGTTGAATGTTGGCTATTTAATTTTTAGATAATTCATCGGAAGTGTAACATTATTTATTTTGAAATAGTTAAAGAGATTGTCTTTGATAGGGGATTGATAGATTCAAAGGCAATAGAGTGGGACTAGTAGTGACTCTTTACCGGGTGCTACGCAAATAAGTATAGGATGAGAATTGCATTTTTAGGAATTGCAATGATTGTTTTGTGGGGACAAACAATTATTGCACAAGAGGATCGTATTACTCTTAATTTAAAATTATCTAGTATTGATTCCATTTCAATAGAGCCGGAAATCAACTTTAATCTCGATTTAGATCTAAAGGATCAAAGGCTAATAAGCCCTGATATCAACTGGGATTATCCAATCAGCTATCAATACGACGTAAAACCTTCAAATCGGTTAAAAAAGTCATTAATCGCGCCTGCCTTGCTAATGGGTATTGGTATGTATTCAGGCAATTCGGCAAACACCTCCGATCGCTTTGGGAAACGTTCGATCAATGGTTCGATTCAGGAAGAGTTTAGTGGTTTTCATAGTTCTTTTGATGACTATCTTCAATGGGGACCTATCGCAATGGTTTATGGATTACAGGCCTTTGGATTACAGGGTAAACATTCCACCTGGGAGAGCACTAAGTTATTGATCAAATCAGAGTTGTTGGCAGCATCTTTCGTTACCATATTAAAATCTACCACTGATAATATAAGACCAGATGGTGAAGGAGAAAGATCATTTCCATCGGGGCACACCTGTCAGGCTTTTGTGGCTGCTACTTATTTGCATCGTGAATATGGGCATATAAGTCCTTTTTATAGCATTGCCGGTTATACAATGGCTTCGGCTGTAGGAACCATGCGTATGTTAAATCAGCGCCATTGGTTTAATGACGTAACGGTTGGAGCAGCTATGGGGATTGCTTTTACTAACCTGGTTTACTGGCATTACGACAGACGATCAAAGAAAAAGAAGCACAATGTGACAGCTGTGCCGGCAATAACTGACAAAGGAGCAGCCGTATCGATGTTGGTTCAGTTTTAGCATGGTTATTGCGGGTTTATTGACTTATATTTGTAAAAATTGTCGATTATGATTGTAGGTCTGTTAAGAACCATCTTCTATATTTTAGTTTTTTACTATGTATTTAAGTTTATAGGTAGATTAGTAATGCCTTATTTCTTAAAGAAAGGTGTGGAACGAATGCAAAAACAACAGCAAAATGCTGCCAATAATTTCAGACAGGAAGAAAAGAAAAAAGAAGGAACTGTAACCATTAATAAAGGCACACAGGAGAAGAATGATTCAACGTTTATGGAGAATCAGGGAGAATATGTAGATTTTGAAGAGATGAAATAATGGATTTTATTGCGCATTGCGCTTCACACTTAATCCGTTTCCCTGCAGGTTATAGCCAATTAGATTACCCTCTTTATCGTAATATTTATCTAAACTAACTGCATCTTTTGAGAAGAAGTTAATGAATTTAACTCCACCTTCAACTAAAGCTATGTTTTTTGTTGGAACCTCTTCATCGGTCTCAATCTTCTTGTAAATTTCGGCTAGTTCACGACTTAAAATATTGTTTGATAAATATTGAGGCATCATCACATTCAGTGCATACTCATAGCCATTTATTTCTTTTGTTTGATTAAGGTTAATGTCGCTACGGGTACTCAGTTTTTGAGCAACAATAATTTGTTTTTTAGGTTGAGTAACGGCAGTCTTATTCTTATTTATATTTTTTTGCTTACCCATTGGGTCTTTTGCAATCTGCATCAGACTATCTTTTGAAGGAGGCGTCTTAATAATTAAAGGCGTTTTATCAACTTTTGGTTCTGTTTTAGCTATTAAATCACTCTCAGTATTAGTAGAAGTTTCTTCTCTGTCAACAATAACTGCCATCGAATTGCGGGTATATTGTTTAGGCGTAAACCATAAGGCAGATGCAATTAATAAAACAGCAATAACAGCTGCCACATGTTGCAAACGTATCTGGCTAATGAATTTGTTGATAGTAAAATGTTTCAGCTGTGATTTGTTGCTTAAATGTATTTTTAAATCGGGCTTTAAAAAACTGATAGAATATAACTTTCGCTCTTTTGATCGTTTATCTTCATTAGGTTCAAGAATACTTTGCTCATTTTTCTCAACTTCAGTTAGTCCTTCTTCCTGTTCTTTAATGTATAAATATTCTATCGGACTTAAGTCAAACTCTTCAGCCTCATGTTTCTTTAAAGAAGCTTTATCAAATGAAGGGCCGATGTTTGGATTTGGTAGAATAAGATCTACCGGAACATCTAAGTTGCTCTTTAACTCAGGGTTATCATCCAGGAAAGAAAACAAGATAGCTTTATCTTCAGGAGTTATATTTCCTTCAAGATAATCCAGTAGGTATGCTTCGTAATTGTTTTTATCAATTTTCATAATCTTTCCTTTTAAACCACTACTTCCATTTTGCCGATGTATTCCTTTAGGTATTTACGGGCTCTGAAAATATAAACTTTCACCTGAGATTCAGTTAGATTGGTTAATTCTCCAATCTCTTTGTAAGAGTATCCTTCGTAATCGCGCAACATCACCACCATTTTCTGGATCTCCGGTAATCGATCAACAGCCTGATGAAGAATTTCATTTAAATCGCTATAGCCATCGGTAAATGAATGTTTGTTATCATCTACTTCATCCCATCGGGCTTGTTTTTTTTCACGTCGGGTAAGGTCAATTAATGTATGGTACGCTGTAGAAAAAAGGTAACTTTTAACCTTATCGTTATTTACATCTGAATGTTTTTTCCATAGTTTCTCAAATGTATCCTGCACAATGTCTTTCGCTTTGTCCTCATCTTTTATATTCTTGAGAACAAAGCGGTAGACTCCGTCGGAGTATTGATCTACAGCTAGGTTAAATTCTTTTACAGTCATACATTTGTTGTCATAAGACACAGGTGTGACGCACTAGTGAATTGGAATGTTACAGCACGGTTAAAATTATTTTATTTTAAATCGATCAAAACCGTAAAAAGGAATGTCGCTTACCAAAAAGGTATCGACTCTTGAGAAGTTAGGGCCTTTTTTACAATCAGATAAAAAGTGATGTATATTTTCACTTTCGCCCTCAGCATCAATTTCAACTCTTCCGTCGGAAAGGTTTTGCACATACCCTTTAATGCAATGTTGCTTTGCACCATTAGCTACATAGTATCTGAAGCCAACACCCTGAACCCTTCCACCAACAATCACTCGAACACGTTTCATATTACCATCCTCCATACCTGTAAATTTATAAAAGAGCAACAAAGAAGGAAAGTGCTTCATCAAATTATTTTTGATACGTGAAAATATTAAAAAATATGCAGAAATTTTGAATATTTTATAGGGGTGTGAAATGTAAAAGTGAATTTTAATACAAAAAAAGTCTAAATAGAGGGGGTGTTTAAGAATATTTATGAATATAAATGGTATAAATATTAACTCTGGTCACTTAAAATTAGCTAACTTTGCAGGCAAACATTAACAAAACCATGGAACTACTTCAAACAAGCTATTTTGCTTTATTTATTATTATTTGCTTAGGTTTTATTATCGGTAATATCAAAGTTAAAGGAGTATCGCTGGATATTTCGGCCATTATATTTGTGGCATTAGTTTTTGGTCATATGGGGGTTGTATTACCCAGTGTGCTGGAAAAGATAGGACTGATTTTATTTATTTATACCATTGGTGTTCAGGCGGGTCCTGGGTTTTTTGATTCTTTTAAAAAGAATGGTCGAAATCTGGTTTTAATTGCAGCAGCCGTTATTTTTTCAGCGTCATTGGTAGCCTTTTTATCGTATTACTTTTTAGGGCTAGACATGCCTATTGTTACGGGTTTACTTACCGGAGCTTTGACCAGTACGCCCGGACTGGCGGCGGCTATTGAAACCACCAATTCGCCATTGGTTTCAATTGGTTATGGTGTTGCTTATCCTTTTGGTGTGATAGGTGTGATACTATTTGTAAAGTTTTATCCTAAGATTATTCGCGCTAACATTAAAAAAGCAGAGGAAGATTACGAAAGACAATCAACTGAAGGTCATCCTGAAATAAAACACATCAGCCTTAGGGTTGAGAATGAGAATGTAATTGGTAAAACCATACAAGAGCTTCGTGTACGGACTATGACACAAGCTGTGATTTCTCGTGTGATGCATGATGGACATGCTGTAACGCCAAGTCGTCAAACAGTTTTGCATAAAGGTGATTTATTAAGGGCAGTAGGTACACAAGCTGCATTGGAAAAGATAGAGTTTTTAATTGGATCTAAAACCGACCAAAAGGTGCCTTTGGATAAAGGTTATGAAGTACAATCGATATTGGTAACCAATAAAGAAGCTGTAAGTGCAACATTAGGCAGTTTTAATCTTTGGATTAATTACCAGGCAACGGTCACTCGTATTCGACGAAGTGGAATTGATATTACACCATCGCCCAATGTGAAGTTGCAAATGGGAGATAAAATAATGGTAGCTTGTAATCGTGAAAATATGATGCAGGTAATTAGAATCTTTGGTAATGATGATAAGAAACTATCAGACACCGACTTTTTCCCCGTTGCGGCAGGTATTGTGCTAGGTGTATTATTTGGAAAAATGTCACTTTCATTTGGTCACTCATTTACTTTTAGCCTTGGGCTAACCGGAGGTGTTTTAGCTGTATCCATGATTTTAAGTCGTATTGGTCGAACCGGACCGGTTATTTGGAGTATGTCAGGTGCAGCTAACCAATTGTTACGTCAGTTAGGCTTGATGTTGTTTTTAGCCTCCGTAGGAACGAAAGCAGGTGCTACCCTGGTTGATACCTATCAACAATATGGTTTTTTACTATTTGTGGTTGGAGGATTACTTACTCTTATACCAATGATAATGGCTGTTGTGGCAGCATATTTCATCAAATCGATAAATATATTAACATTGTTAGGAACCATTACAGGGTCGATGACCAGTACACCTGGATTGGCTGCTGTAGATAGTACATCCGATAGTAATGCTCCGGCTATTGCATACGCAACGGTATATCCGGTTGCTATGGTATTGTTGGTAATATTTGTACAAATACTTGGATTATTAGCTTAAATTTTACGTACTTACTATACAATTAGAATCATAACCTTATAACAATGAAAAAACTAATTGTAAGTGTCTCTTTTCTGCTTTTTACAATTATTGGGTGGGCGCAGAGTGGAACGGTGCACCAAATGTATAAACTACCTGAAGAATCAAAATCTTCATCAGGAAATAGCCCGGTTATTGAGCTGACCCCCTTATTTGGGTATCAGCTAAATGGTAGCATTGATGCTTATCGTGGGCGTTTAAAGATGTATAATGCTGAGAACTATGGTGTAGCTCTTTCGGTAGGTGTAAAGCCCCGAATGATGGGAGAATTGAGTTATTCTTTTTCGCCTACAGATGCTAAATGGAGTACTTATGATGGAATCCGTGAAAGCTATGATATGACCATTCACTATTTTCAGTTAGGTGGTATTTATGAAGTGATGGATGGGCCTGTTAAGCCATTTGGTTTAATTTCGTTGGGTGTAACCTGGTTTGATGTTGAGAGTGGAGTAGATGATCATGTTTCCTTTTCTGGTGCTATTGGAGGCGGCTTAAAATTTTATTTAAGTGACAGAATAGGTATTCGACTTCAAGGAAGATTATTAATGCCTATGTATTTCGAAGGAGGAGGTTTATTTCTGGGTATTGGCAGTGGTGGTCCGTCTTCTGGAGTAGGTATTAGTACAGGGGTTTTAACTGTGCAAGGAGATTTTTCCGGTGGATTGATTTTTAGATTTTAGAAGAATTAAAATATAATAAAGAAGCTGCTTTTAATGATGGAAGCAGCTTTTTTTATATGTCAATTTTTAGGTCATATTGAGTTAATAAACCGGGTAATCCACGAAGCGAAAATCTGGCTTTTTTGATCCTGTTTATATCAGGATCAATATTGAAGTCGTATGCTGAACTTAGGTTGGCTTTTTCAAGATTAGTGCGCTCAAAAATGGCATTTTTAAGGTTGCAATCAGGAAGCTCAGATCCCGATAAGTCAGTTTCAGTAAAATCTACTTCTTCCAGTTGGCAATTGATAAAAAAGGTGTTTTTCATCTTCCTCTTATAGAATGATGACAAGTTTAGCAGGCAATTTTCAAACTGAACGGAGAACATGAATTCGTGACACTCGTTGAATGGCATACCAACCAACTTGCAATCTTTAAATCTAACATTACTAAAGGCTGTTTTAGTTAATTGAGAGGTGCTTAAATCACAGCCTTTAAAAAGACAGTCAACAAAAGTGAATTCTGATAGATTGAGATTTGAAAGTTGGCAGTTAATGAATTCACAATTATCATATTCGCCCTTGCTCAAGGTGTCTTGGGTAAATGTTATTCCAGAAAACTCTTCTTCTTCAAAAAATGGGCGTATCATATCACAATAAAATAAATGATGGGATAAACATACAAAATAAAAGCGGAAACAAAATGACTCTGTTTCCGCTTAAATATATAAGGTTTATTTGTTGCTTAACCTAAAAACATATCAGAAAGTTCCTGATCAAAGAAGAATTCCTCTTGATTGAAGGCGGGTTGTAAGTCATCCATCCATAATGCTTTGTTGCTGTATTTAGCAAAAAACGGACGAGCTACCCAATCGCTGTTGCGGCCTTGAATGAACTCCAATACAAATGCTTTTTCTCCTTTTACTTCGGTAACTCCAACAATTCGAACTTTACCTGGTGTGCAAGACATGCTTGGTCCGCGCACAGTACGGCATATACCGCTAACTTTAGTATAAGCTTTTTGGAATATCTCCCATGCATCAGCTAGCGAGACTCCAAAATATTTTTGGGCTCCTGTATCACGGGCAATAAACATATAGTAAGGAATTATTCCTAATTGAACTTGCTTTTGCCACATGGTTGACCATATTTCGGGTTTAGCATTAATGTGATTCAAAAGCGGAGACTGAGTACGAATCTGAGCTCCAGTTGCACGAATCTTCTTAATAGCTTGTTGTACGGCTTCTGTTTCCAACTCGCGATAGTGGTTGAAATGTGCCATAAAAGCTAATGATAAACCGGCATCGGTAACCTTTTTAAAGGCATTTAGCACCATGTCGGCATCATCATCGGTAAGGTATCTATAGGGCCAAAATCCAAGAGTTTTAGAGCCGATACGAATATTTCGCAAATGTGGTATGTTGGCTTCCACCAATGCTGTTAAGTATTGATCGATGATTTTGCCTTTCATCACCATTGGGTCACCTCCGGTAATCAATACATCTGTAATTTCAGGATGTTCTTTTAAATAGCCAATCACATAGTCTATCTCCTTCATGGCAAACTTCATTTCATCCATATTGGTGAATTGAGGCCAGCGGAAACAAAAAGTACAATAAGCATGGCATGTTTGTCCCTGAGCAGGGAAAAACAACATGGTTTCGTTGTATTTGTGTTGTACTCCGGTAAGTTTTACGCCATCATATTCAGGAACATTATATTCTAACTGTCCGGCGGGATGGGGGTTTAATTTTTCCCTTATTTTATTGGCTTCTTCCTTTATGGTTGCTTTATCGGCACCGCTTTTTAAAACTTTGGCCATATGATTAAAATCTTCTTCGGCCAGCATATTTTTTTGAGGGAAATTAAGAATGAAAATAGGATCTTCTTTATAGTTATCCCAGTCTATCAATTCGTCAACAACATAACTGTTTGTTTTGAATGGTAGAACAGTGCCAACTACTTCGATATTGAATCTATCTTCATCTGAAAGCTTCTCAATCTGTGGGATTTGACGATAATTGTGCAGCGCATAAATTCTATACTTCATAGGCGTAACTACTTATTTTGATGATTCGGCAAAAATGCACGTAATAAACATCGGTTTATACTAATCAGGCTTGATTGTAAATGATTATAACAATCGATATATTATGTATTTAGCCTGGTGTGAGACTCTTAGTTTTCAATCCCTAAAGAGCGCTGCAAAAGTAGTTTAAAAAAAAGTTATTTCAAAACAGCTCAACTAAAAATCAACACATACTTTAAGTTACTGAAAAACACTTCGGTAATCAAGTGTTATGCGTGCTTTTTGTATCTGTTGCTTACAATTAACATAGATTAACGTATCAATTCGTTACGGTTGGTATCGAGCTTTAGAAATACAAATAATAGCAAGGTAAAGCCCCATAATGAGGAGCCTCCATAACTAAAAAAAGGTAGTGGAATACCAATTACAGGTGCTAACCCCATAGTCATACCCATATTAATGGCAAAATGAAAGAAAAAGATAGATGCCACGCCATAGCCATAAACCCGACTAAAAGTTGAATGCTGCTGCTCGGCAAGGAAAATTAAACGAAGAAAAAGTGCTAAAAATAATACAACCACTACAACAGAACCTACAAAGCCCCATTCTTCACCAACAGTACAAAAGATAAAGTCGGTTGATTGTTCGGGTACAAAGTTAAATTTGGTTTGTGTACCTTCTAAAAATCCTTTCCCCATAAAACCACCTGAACCAATGGCTATTTTCGATTGAGTTAAATTCCATCCGGCACCTAAGGGATCTGATTCCAAACCAAGAACAACATTAATTCGGGTTCGCTGATAATCTGAAAGTACCTCCTCAAAGAAGTAATCAGCAGATAAAGTAAGAAGTATAGCACTCCATAAAATAAGAATATAAACGGGTAGCTTCTTTAAAGTTCGTTTTACAAATGATTTGACCAGTAAAAATATACTTGCAATTAGTAAACCAGGTAGAACAATGTATTCGGTTGGCCAATCTTTTTCTAGGAACCTTCGTAATAAATAGCCCAGACCTAATGTTATCAGGGTGATAAGAATGGGACGAACTAATTCCATACGCATTCCTTTAAGGAAAAGAACTATAAAAACACCTACCGCAATTAATCCAACGATAGTTGCATTCGGTACAACTAGAGTCAGCGTAGTAACCACTGCTGCAATTAGCCCAAATACCAGGTAGTATGGAGATAAACCTTCGCGATAGAATACCAGGATGAAAACAGCAAAAACAAGAGCTGATCCGGTATCATTTTGTAGGATAATTATAAGCATGGGTAATACCAGTATGCTTGCTACCTTCACAAAATCGCTAAACCTATTAAAACTAAAACCATATCTGCTGATAGATCGTGCAACAGCAAGCGTGGTGGCCAGTTTGCAAAGTTCAACGGGTTGGAATCGAACAGGACCAACTTCAAACCACGCTTTAGCTCCATTAACTTCTTTACCAAAAAACAAAACCATCAGTAATAAAAAGATGGTAATACCATAAAAGATGTATGAAAACTCAACAAAAAATTTACTGTCGGTAATAAGAATAACGCCAACAAAGAATAAGGAAAAACCTATCCACATTAACTGTTTGAAATATTCAAACTTAGTATCAAAAAACACAGGATTTTCAGGGTTAAAGTTGGCGGCATAAATATTTAGCCATCCAAACCCTACCAATAGCGTATAAAGCAATACTACAACCCAATCTATTTTTTTGACTTGATTATTCGGCATGTATAAAGTCTCCTTCTAACATTTTATTCTCATAATATTTATGTCGTCGTGGTATTTCACCTGTAATGTATTTTTCCATTAGCAGAGTTGCCATAGGTGCGGCCCAGGTACTTCCGTAACCAGCGTTTTCAACAATAACACTGATGGCTATTTTCGGGTTCTCTTTGGGGGCAAATGCAATAAAAACAGAGTGGTCTTCACCAAATGGGTTTTGCACGGTTCCTGTTTTACCACACATAGCAATGGAATCGTTCTGATAATATCGGGCCGTACCTATTTCACCACTATAAACTTTCGACATACCTTCAATTACCGAGGTTAGATTATGTGGTTCAATAGTTGTATTAATTCTATCAGTGTAATTCTCTGCCAAAGATTGATTTTCGATAGCCTTTACCACATGAGGGCTGTAATAGTACCCTCTGTTGGCAAATATAGCTGCCTCGTTGGCCATTTGTAAAGGGGTAACCAATAATTCACCCTGTCCAATGCCCAGTGAACGAACGGTTAAAGCAATCCAGTGTCCTTTATACAATTTATCGTAAAACTCGGCGGATGGTACACTACCTGTTATTTCATATGGTAAATCAATGCCCAATCGTTCACCAAAACCAAAGCTGCGAACATGTTCATACCATTTTTCATACCCATCATGTGTTTTAACTCCGGGACGTTCCAATGTTTGCTTAAAAGCCTGATAAAAGAATGGATTACATGATGTTTCAATGGCACCGACAGCTTCAATGGGTGTACGGTGATGGTGTGTACAGCGAATTGGTGTGGCTGATGGACCAGCGCAGTCGAATCGGGTGTAATCATTAATTGCTTCTTCCTGAAAGGCAATGGCAGCATTTACCAGTTTAAAGGATGATCCGGGTGAATAAGTGCCTTGTAAAGCTCGGTTGTTTAAGGGCTTTAATGAGTCGGTTGCCAGTGTGCTGAATCCTTTCCCCCGACTTCGGCCAACCAAAAGAGACGGATCATAACCCGGTGCCGAAACAAATGTCAGAATCTCACCGGAAGAAGGCTCAATGGCCACAATACTTCCAATTTTATTCTGCATTAGCTTTTCAGCATATTGTTGTAATTCAATGTCGAGTGATAAAGTAAGGTTTTGACCGGTTATAGCAGCAGTATCATATCTTCCCTCGCGAAATGAGCCTTTGGAACGACCATGAACATCCACCATTACATAGTTTACTCCTTTGGTACCTCGAAGTTCTTTTTCGTATGTTAGCTCTATACCGCTGATTCCAACGTAGTCGCCTTTTTCGTAATAGTTATCCTGATCGAGTTTGTTTTGCCCCACTTCACCCAAATAGCCTAGTACGTGCGCCGCTAAAGGATACTCATATTTTCTAAGTGATCGACCCTGAACGAAGAATCCTTTAAATTTGTACAATTTTTCCTGAAACCGTCCGTATCGTTCTGCACTCATCTGTTTGTAAAAAACCGATGGTTTGAAGGTTGATATTTTTCTGTTTCTAATATTTACCCTCATCTCATCAAACATGTTCCGCAAATCTTCCATTGTAATATCCAATGATTCACAAAAGTCTAAGGAGTCGAATGGAGCCAGTTCTCGAGGTACAACCATTACATCATACACGGCCTGGTTAGAAACCAGAAGTTTACCATTACGATCATAAATCAATCCACGGGATGGATACTGTGTAACTTTGCGTCGGGTATTACTTTCAGCCGAAAATTTATAAGAAGGATCATATACCTGCAAAACAAATAGTTTGCCAATGTATAGCAATCCTATGCCCACCATTATGGCTGCAATTACTAAGGTGCGGTTATTAATTCCTCCCACGACTTACCTCCCTTTTGTTTTACTGCGACCAAAAAGTTGCGATAGAAAGATTAATATCATTGTAAACACCGAGCTTGCCAATACTCTCCATAAGGTAGAGAAGAAATGTGTGATGGAGAATACTTCAATAAAGAATAAGGACAAATGGTGAATAAAAACCAGGATTAATGCATAACGTAAAAACCAACTGGGTCCGTAATATGCCATGGTAGGAATGGTTCCGGGTTGGTAGTCGTCGCGCGGAGCAAAGGCACGCAGTATTGTTGGTCGGAAAAAGGCCATTAAAACGGTAGCCGAAGCATGCATTCCCAAGGTATTACTGAATATGTCAATGCTAAAGCCCGATGCAAATGCAAGCACTAATAAAAGCCAACCAGGTGTTTCAAACGGAAGGGTGATGATAAACAACACATACAAATAGGGATTTACAAAACCACTAAACTGAATGTTGTTTAGTACCAACACCTGTATAAGTGTTAGAAAAAAGAAGTTGAAAATATATCTTGGTAATAAATTAATCATTTTCTGTTTCTTGTTCCAGTTCTAGTTGTTCTTCTTTCAATGGATGGCCAATTACCTCCACATAAGACAAATTCTTATAATCAACCGATAGTTTCACCTTGATATCATAAAAACTTTCGCCTTGGTTTAAGGTTACTTCTTCAACATGCCCAATTAAAATATCACTTGGGAAGATGGAAGAATAACCACTGGTTACTATCAAATCACCCACATTCACTTTAGCATGACGCGGAATTTCCCGCAAATGAGCAAATTGATAATTTCCACCGTTCCATTCCAGAGCACCAAAATAACCCGATGATTTTAATTTGGCTGATATCTTTAAACGTGTGTTAAGGATTGAGATTACGGTTGAATAATTGTCAGAAATATTTTTAACAATTCCTACCACACCTTTTGAAGAGATAACACCCATTTCGGCTTCTAAACCATGGTTGCGACCTTTGTTAAGTGTTAGGTAGTTAAATCGTTTGTTGGTTGAGTTGTTAATGACTTTCGCAGCTCGGTAAACATATTCCTGCTGACTCAAGCTGTCAAAGACCAGATTAAAGTAGTCTCTTGATGCTTTAAATGATTCGGGAAGACGACTTCGCAGATAGGCATTTTCCTGTGCCAACTCGTTATTAATCTGTTTTAGCATCAGGTATTCGGTACTGTTGCTGTAGCTTTCATACAAACCACCGGTTACATGGTTGGATGAGGATAAAAAGACAGACCGTTGATACGAGTTGTAATTGATGACGAAAAGAAGGGATATCAGTTCTATTAGGACGAAAAGAATGGTAAAATGATTCTTAATGATAAAACGGATAATACTTCTCATTGCAAGTGGTGGGTGTTTTCAGTAATAAAACAAAACTGCCTTGCCCGATCAGCAAGGCAGTTAAGGTGAATTAATTTTATTTGATAAGGTATGGTAATACCCTATGACGGTTTTTCAATGCAATACCGGTTCCACGAGCCACCGCATGTAACGGATCTTCGGCAATGTGGAATGGAATATTGATTTTGTCCGACAAACGCTTGTCCAAACCACGAAGCAATGCTCCACCACCGGCAAGGAAAATACCATTCTTTACAATGTCGCTATATAACTCAGGAGGTGTTTGCTCCAAAGCAGATAATACAGCTGTTTCAATTTTAGAAATGGATTTCTCTAAACAGTGTGAAATTTCCTGATAGGATACAGGTACTTCAATGGGTAACGCTGTCATTTGATTAGGACCCTGCACAATAAAATCTTCAGGTGGAGTTTCCAGCTCAGGAAGAGCAGATCCAACCTGTATTTTGATTTCTTCAGCAGTACGTTCACCTACTTTAATGTTGTGCTGGCGACGCATATATTCCATAATGTCGGCAGTTAAATCATCACCTGCAATACGGATAGATTTATTGGTAACAATACCACCCAACGAGATAACTGCAATCTCGGTAGTACCACCACCTATATCAACCACCATGTTTCCTTCAGGAGCTTCAACATCTAAACCAATACCCAAGGCAGCTGCCATTGGCTCGTAAATCATATAAACTTCACGTCCACCAGCATGCTCCGACGAGTCACGTACGGCACGAATCTCAACCTCGGTACTTCCGGATGGGATACAAACAACCATGGTTAACGACGGCGTGAACATTCGCGATTTATTATTGGTCATCTTGATCATACCTCTGATCATCTGCTCGGCAGCATTAAAGTCAGCGATAACACCATCTCTCAGTGGTCTGATTGTATAAATGTTATCGTGTGTTTTACCGTGCATCTGACGAGCTCTTTCGCCAATGGCCTCCAGTTTGTCTGTCTTGCGATTCAATGCCACAATCGAAGGTTCGTCTACCACAATTTTATCACCGCTGATGATAATGGTATTGGCCGTTCCCAGGTCAATGGCTATTTCTTGCGACAAGAATGAAAATAGTCCCATCCAATTAGTTTTTTAATGTTTAAAGTGTCTTTTTCCTGTAAAAATCATGGCCATGTCAAACTCGTTACAAGCTTCGATAACCTCTTCATCGCGAATACTTCCACCTGGCTCAACAATGTACTTAACGCCATATTCGTTGGCTGCTTCAATACTGTCGCGGAATGGGAAGAATGCATCTGAAATAAGAACTGCTTCTTTAATATCGATTCCTTCTTTCAGATTGAAACGAGGAATAGTTAAATGACGCAAACTGTCTAAACGGTTAGGTTGTCCCATACCGGCTCCGGTTAACCAGAAAGCACCGTCTTCGTTTTCGGTAACTAGCGCAATGGCGTTACTTTTAAGGTGCTTACAAGCTGTGATACCGAATTTAGCCAAATTCATTTTGTTATCAGCAAACTGACGTTTGGTTACGGTTTCAAATTTTTCGTCAACTCCTTCGTCTTCATCCTGAACCAAAATACCGCCACTCACGGAACGGATCAGTTTTTCGCCTGTGATAGCCTCCTTAATTGGAGTCTCAAGCAAACGAAGGTTTTTCTTCTTAGCAAATATTTCTAATGCCTCGTCGGTAAACTTAGGCGCAATGATAATTTCTACAAATCTTTTAGCAAACCATTCTGCAATAGGAGCGTCTACAGTGTCAGTGAAACAAATAATACCACCAAAAGCCGAGATTGGATCACCAGCCCATGCCAGTTCCAGCGATTTCATAATGTCGTCGCTCACAGCCAAACCGCAAGGGTTTAGGTGTTTTATAACCGATACGGCTGATTTCTTCTCTAAGTGAGTTACAGCATGGTAAGCATCACTGGCCGATTTCCAGGCAGCATCGGCATCCAACATATTGTTGTATGATAAAGCTTTTCCCTGCAATACTTTTGCATCAGCCAAAGCAGCACCTTCTTTGGTATTGTTGAATTTGTAAACTGTTGCTTTTTGATGAGGATTCTCGCCATAACGTAATACATCGCCATTATTCAGACTGATGCGTTCCATATCATCTTTCTCTTTGTTAAAGAAGTTGGAGATGGCTGAATCGTAGTGCGAAGAAACTCCAAAGGCAGCAGCGGCAAATTGCATACGATCTTCCAGAGTTGATTCTCCGTTCTTTTCTTTCAGGATGGTTAATAAATCAGCGTATTGATCTTTTGAAGGAACGATGATTACATCCTTATAATTTTTAGCAGCACCTCTGATTAAAGAAATACCACCTATATCAATTTTTTCAATAATGTCTTGTAAAGGAGCACCAGAAGCAACTGTAGCTTCAAATGGATATAAATCTACAATAACAAGGTCAATCTCTGGAATTTCGTATTGGGCTAATTGCTCCAAATCACCCTCGTTATCGCGACGAGCTAAAATTCCACCGAATACTTTCGGATGTAATGTTTTTACTCTTCCACCTAAAATAGACGGATAACTTGTAAGATCTTCTACACGCTCACAAGGAACATCTAATCCTTCGATAAAAGCTTGTGTTCCACCAGTAGAGTAAATAGTTACTCCCTGCTCGTGCAGCGTCTTAATTATTTCATCCAAACCGTCTTTGTGAAAGACAGATACCAATGCCGATTTGACCTTTTTTAACGTATTCATTTATATCCAATTAGTTCTTTAGCGCAAAAATAAGAAAATAAGCCTGTTTGGCAAAGGTGCTTTTTGCATTAAAACGCTTATAATATTACGGATTTTTACGATTATAAATATGCTTTGGACATATTTATTTTTATTGACGAGTTAATTTGAGATTTAGTATTGAAGAATTGGTTTTTTAGGAATTGTTTGCTTTTGTTAAGAAAAAAGACCTGATCTCAACCTTCAGCTGAAGAAGTAGTGATGTAGTTATTATTAAAGGATTAAATATTTAAAACCACAGATTAATCAGGTTATTCTCAATCTAAAAAGCTGTTTAATCACAATCATATTTGGTTCATCGCAAAGAATAAGCAATAGTTTTGTCACCTCAACCCACCTTCTCCTCGAGGAGAAGGAGTTGTTACTTGTTATTTTATCGTCTTGTCTTCCTCTCCTTGAGGAGAGGATCGAGATGAGGTGTTAAAAAATAAGGAACGGTTCTCTATCAGCAAAATGCAAACAAAGAATCGTTCCCTATTTCTTATATATTCTAATTACTACTCTTCTACTACCTCATTTTCTAAATGCTTAGCCAGGAATTTTTCCATGGCATTATAAAAATCAAAGCGATTTTCTTCGTTGCGAAAGCCATGACCTTCATCGTCTTTCACCATGTATTCTACATCTACACCACGTTCTTTCATGGCTGCCACCATTTGGTCCGACTCATCTTTATTAACTCGTGGGTCGTTAGCTCCTTGTGCTACAAATAAGGCAGCGGTTATTTTATCTGCATGAAAAACAGGGGATGCATCTGCCAGCAACAAACTGTCTTGTACCGGATCGCCAACCATCTCATAAAGCATTTGCTTGTAGGGTTCCCAGTAAGGAGGAATGGTGTTCATAAAAGTAAACAGGTTACTTACTCCCACATAATCAACACCGCATTTATATAAATCGGGAGTAAAAGTTAAACCGGCCAGAGTAGCATAACCACCATAACTGCCTCCATATATAGCAATACGCTCTTTATCGGCAATGCCCTGATCAATCAACCATTGTACACCGTCGGTAATATCATCTTGCATGGTACGACCCCATTGTTTAAATGATGATTCCCAAAACTCACGACCATAACCGGTTGATCCTCTGAAATTCATTTGGAGAACAGCATAACCACGATTGGCTAAAAATTGTATCTCAGGATTGAAACCCCATTCGTCGCGTGCCCATGGTCCGCCATGAGGATTAATGACAACCGGAAGATTCTTGGCTTCAATACCAACAGGCAGAGTTAGATAACCGTTGATTGTTTTACCATCGCGGGAAGTGTATTTGATCGGTTTCATCTTTGCCATTTGTGATTCGTCTAACCAGGGACTGATATCTGTTAAGTGTGTAAGCTTATCTTTTTGAGTATCTAAAAAGTAATAGGCACCCAAGGAGCGGTCGCTATAGGTGCGAACTAAGAATTTATCTTCTTCTTTGTTTGAACTTACAAGGTATACATCGTATCCGGGTAATTCTTTTTCAACTCGTTCATAAAGTGCTTTTGTCACATCATCAAAGAAATGACGGCCTTGCATATCGGTTACATAAGTAGCAGTTGTTAAAACTTTACGTTTTTCAGAATAGTTTAATCCACTCACATCCACATCAGGATGGCTGAATAATACTTCTTTTTCTTCAGCGCTTGAAGGATCAAAAATCACTATTTCCGACTTATCTCTTCCAATATTAGATGACGCGTACAGCATCTTATTATCAAAAGTAAAAAACAAAGGATTTAATGTTTCTTTAAATGAGGTGGTAAGGATATTCTTGAATTCATTTTCTTCTGTTTCGCGATACAATAAACTTTGGTTGATCATATCAGTCATTGCTATGGCTGCTCTTAGTTTACCCTCATGATCGGTAATCCATCCTGCAATATTACCTGGATTTTCGTATAGCAACTCCATTTCTCCGGTTTCTATATTCAAACGATAAGGATCAAAAACCTGAGGGTTGCGTTTGTTCATACTTATTATAACCTCTTCAGGTATATCTTTCAGGTCGTCAATAATGCCCGCTCGAACATTTTCAAAATCGGTGAAACAGATCAGGTTCGATCCATCAATATCAACACCGTATATTTTATAGTTTTCGTTACCCCCATCATCTTTTACATACAAAATTCGATTGTTGTTAGCCCAGAAATAACCGGCTATATCTCTGTCGGTTTCAAAGGTGATTTGAGTAGTACCCTCTTCACCAACCTTCTGGACAAATATATTCATTCGGTTTTCGTACGGTGCTCGATACGAAAAGTATTCACCATCAGGCGAAATCTGAAAACTGGTTTTATCAGGGTTTTTAAAGAAGTCCTCAAGAGGAAGGATAGGAGCGCGCTGTTCCTGTTTGGGAGATGAAGTGCAACTTGTAATCAGTAAAGTTCCAATCATCAATAGACTTAAAACTGGGTGATTTTTCATTAGATATAGGTTTAAAGATGTTTTTTAAAGTATTGAATTTACGAATTGTTTTAAACTAATGCAAGGTAGGTGATTGTTATACAGTGTGTTAATTTATTTATGTAGTTGTGGGGCTTGAATAATAGCGAATACAAAAAAATATTAATCTAATCTGTATTGAACAGAAATTAACTTTCAATGTTCAAATAGATATGTTAAATTTGTAATAATCCACCTGCTATAATCTAACCCCATGATGAATAGTAGTTTAATATTAAACTGTACACAACAGTATCGTAAGATTAATTTAACCGAAGTATGCCACATGTATTACATAGATGGTGTGATTACTATTGAATTGCATGATGAAGAAAAGATATTGTGTTGTATGGCTTTAAAAGAAATTGAGGATAAGCTTCCGCAGGAATTTGTGAAGATTAACCGCAATACAATTATCAATGTTCTGTTTTTGGTTGCTTTTTATAAACATACACCTAAGGTAACCATGGAAAACGGTCGTTCATTTACTGTTTCTCGTCGTAATATTTCAATGCTGGTAAAAAAAATAAAGCAGCACTATCTGACTGTAAACTCCTAAGTCGGTTATATTTTCTTTTTCAGAGCTAATCTTTGGCAAAAATTGCTATTAAAACGGATCGATTCTTTATAAACATTTTGTAAATAATTATAATAGTATTGAATTAACACAGCTTAATTTTGCTCGTGGAAATCAACTTGGTTTACACTTCTAATCATGCATATGTTGCATGATTTTGTAAACAAATTAATTAACTGAATATGAAAAAATCTACCTTTATTAACATACTCATCCTGATTCTTTTATCGGGGCAAATAGTTGCACAAGGATTTAAGCATCCAGGCATGCTTCATACCGAAGAAGATTTTGTCCGAATAAATGAACAGCTGGCAGCCAATAATCCTGCCGTTGTAGCCGGTTATAATAATCTCAAGAACAACGAATGGTCACAATCCGATGTGGCAACCTGGCCCGTGGAAGTTATTAAAAGAGGTGTTACCGGCGATGAGAATTATATTAATGCCGCACGTGGAGCGCATGCTGCTTACCTTAATGCCTTGCGCTGGAAAATTAGCGGTGATGTGGCTCATGCTAACCGGGCTGTATATATTCTTAACAGCTGGGCAAGTGTCACTAAGGATGTAACCGGTAATACCAATATGTCGTTGGCTTCAGGTTTGTATGGTTATGAGTTTGCCAATGCAGCTGAGTTAATGCGCGATTATGAAGGGTGGGATCCGGATGATTTTAAAGCCTTTCAATTGTGGATGCAAAGAGTATGGTATCCTAAGTGTTACGATTTTTTAAGTAGAAGGCATGATACATGGGCCAACGGAACACCCGGTCATTATTGGTCGAATTGGGGCTTATGCAATGTTTTGGCCATAATGAGTATCGGAGTTTTGTGTGATGATGAGTTTATCTATAATCAGGGAGTTGCCTTTTATAAGTACGATAAGGTTGGGACTTTTAAAGAAGATCCATCTCTTACCAATGTTGATAATTGGGGCTTGACTGAATTTATCGGTAACCTGGTGCCGGTAGTGCATGAAGACGATCGAGGGCCTTTGGGGTATTTAGGTCAGATGCAGGAATCGGGACGAGACCAGGGCCACACCATGATGGCTGTGGGATTAGCTGTTGATATTTGCGAGATAGCCTGGAACCAGGGTGATGACTTGTACGGTTATATGGATGATCGCCTGCTAGCCGGAATAGAATTTGTGGCTGCTTATAACACAGGTGTTGATGATGTGCCGTGGACAGATTATTGGTACCATGACGTGAGAACCGATTATTGGAATTCATGGAGACAAACAGGACCTAATGGAGGATCAAGAGGTCAATTCAGACCTTTCTGGGATAGAATATTAGGCCATTACGAAGGGCGTAAAGGTATTGCACTGAATTATGCTCATGATATGGCTGATATGGTGGTTGCTGATGATGGTGCCTGGGGTGGAACCAGTGGTGGATACGATCATTTGGGTTTTACCACTTTAACTTGTACTCGTCCCGCAATTACTGAGGCTGATGCTCCCATTACTTTAGGTGCTTCTATTTTGTATGATGGAGTTACTTATAATCAAGGCGAATTAAATAATGTTACTCCAGGCAGTCAGTTAACCCTTATGCCATTATTACCAGATGGAGAAACAGATACCGGTAACTGGTTGTGGAGTAATGGAAGTACATCAAAAGATTTGCAAATAGAAGCTAATAATAGCGGTTTGTACAGGGTAACTTATACAAATGCGAATGGAGTGGAGAGTACCCAGATGTTTAGTATATCTATGCATGGTGATTGTTTGCCCGATCAGTATTTCTATTCGATAACCACTGATGATGGGGTCGTTAATGACTCAGTGGTAACCGTGAATCAGAATTCAAATGTCATTATTTCGGTTTGGGCATCATCATGGCATTCGAGCTATGAATGGAATACCGGAGAAACAACGAGTAGCAAAGAAGTAACTGTAAATACTAATGACACCGTGATTTCTGTTACTGGTACCAATATGGGAGGAGCTGAATCAGTCATTAACTTCCATATTAATGTAAAACCCATAGGCCCGGCTTATCAAGTGGGTGAAGCTGCTATTGTTTATAGCCCAAAGGTGTTGGTGGTAGCCGGCCAATCAGTTACTCTGATGCCAACTCTAAAAGAAGGCATCGAAGGAGGAACCTGGCAGTGGAGCACCGGCGAAACATCACAAAATATAGTATTGAATGATGTACAGGAAGAAAGAGGTATAACCGTAACTTATTCAATAGATGGAACTGATTATTCGCTAAATTATTCAATTGTATTGGTACCCAGTGAAAATGCATTTGCTTATTATCCTATGGATGAAGAAGAGGGTAACACAGTTATTGATGTGTGGGCCGGAAATGATGCCAACTTAAATACCTGTTCTTATACCGGTATGGGAGCCAACAATAGTGCAGTGTGGTTAGATGGTAACTCTGAATCTTATTTGCATCTTCCGAATAATTTGGTGAGTAATCTCAATGATTTTACCATTGCCGTTTGGATTAAACCCGATGAGTTAAACGATTGGTGTCGCGTTTGGGACTTTGGAAATAATACCAATTACAATATGTTTCTTACTCCAAAGGCAAACGATGGTTATATTCGTTTTGCCATTAAAGCCGGAGGGAGTGAGCAACAAATAACTACTACAAAGGCATTGCAAGCAAATAAATGGACTCATCTGGTGGTAACAAAATCGGGTAATACAGCTAAGCTATATGTTAACGGAGTAGAAGCAGGAAGTAATTCTTCAATGACAATTAATCCTTCTGATATGGGATATACTGCTCAAAACTATGTAGGCAAATCGCAGTGGCCCGATCCATTATTTATAGGTACTATTGATGAATTAAAAATATACAGAGCTTCAATGACCCATACAGAAGTTGTGGAGATAATGGAAGAAGTAAAACCATTTTATGCTGGCTATAAATTGGATGCTGGCGACCTTGTAAACGATAGCGTTATCTCGGTATTAGCCGGTCAAAGTGTTGAACTGATTCCCACGTTCAAGCCGGGTATGGTTATGACATCCGGCAGCTGGCTATGGAGTGATGGAAATACTACACAAAACCATGTGTTTGAAAATGTGCAGGAATCATCGCAAATAACAGTTGCTTATACCTACAAGGGAGTTTCGTATAACCAGACTTTTTATTTAAATCTGTCGGAAGATGTAACATCAACTTATCTTAATAATCCGGGCTTTGATATCAATTGTAATTATACCGAAACAACCGGCACAGGCAGTAATCTTGGCCCCGGATACGGAGCTGCTGAAACCATTGAAGGATGGACCCGTGTTCAGGATGGTGAATGGGTAGCTGCATCTACTTTTGAGTATGGATACCTGGGGACTTTAAATGGTATTAGTATTCCTTCCGCAGGATCAGACGGTGCAGTAGGAAGCGGAGCAGGAGCTTTGGGCATCACTGCCGGATGGACAGGTTCTGCCGTATACTATCAGAATGTTACTTTACCTGCAGGTAGCTATAATCTGGAGTATGCTGTATATAATGCCAATAGCGCCACTCAGGGTGAATGTCTGGCAGGATGGATTCCTCAAAGTGGAACTGCTGTTCTTTCATCTAAAACATCTTTTGGATATGGAATATGGGAGTCGGAAATAGTAACATTTACACTGGATGAAGAAACAAGTGGAAAGATACAGGTAGGAATGCAATCGGAAAATGCCGGTACAGGTGATCATGCCAAAATCTTTTTCGACTATGTAAACCTGAAAGTTTTTAATGACCAACCAACCAATATTCCTGCCAATGACAGAAAGGAATCAGGGATATCAATTTATCCAACTGCCTCAGCCAATAACTTTACTTTGAAAACCACAGGTGAAAAGGCGATTGTTAGAGTTTACGACCTTGCCGGAAATCTTGTGCAGCAATGGTCAGCTTTTGAAGCAGAAACCACTTTTACCCTGCCTGTATCGCAGTTATATATTGTTAATGTCAGTACCCAAACAGCCACCGAGACTTTTAAAATAATTAAAAACTAGCCTTAATAACAATTGAGTCGTTGAATTGCCATTGTTGCAGTTCAATGGCTCAATATTACTCAATTGCGATCCATCTTCAGATACAAGCTCAGCTTAAAAGCCCTTTCTCTGTTTTTCCGTTCTTCTTTTTTTGCAAATCAGTTACTGTCATCCATACAGGACTCCCGATTATTTGAAGATGACCAGGTAAGCAAATCCTAACAATCAGTTTCACACTTCCGTCTCCTGTCTTCTTTAGCCATTAGCCTTTCTACTTTTTACTTAAGAGTATAATTTTACTATTGTCTTTAATGTTGGATTACTAATTAGGTGCCAAGTAGTTCAACAATTCTACATTACAATCTATAGTGTAAATATTTTAAAATTTCGCTTCGGTCTTCCGTCTTTTTTACCGCTTATCCAGAAATAGCGACCGCTCATCCTCTAAAATAAACCAGACATTGGCATCTTTTATTATCCCTCCTTAATTTGGGTACTAGTAATATTTAACCCATGCCAATGAAAACTGAAACACTTAACACCTCGTAAAAAATAATGCTGTCATAAGTATCTTGAAAAATATGGTAGCGACTTTCATTATGGTATGTTGCAGGTGATGAAGCCAATAATAACCAGACTAAAGATGGTTTTATCTCTCATAGTGGTTTGGCTTACGAACGTATCTATCCGCAGATTGCCACCGAGCTGGTAGCAGGCAATAAGGTATTTATTCACTATCGCGATACTGTGGCTCCTTCCATGCAAACCCAGGTTACCAATCATAAAAAGATAGATACCGAAAAGCTGTATCTGCGTGAAGTGCCCCAGGGCCTAGAGCCATTCTTTTAAAGGATTACCCCATTGATGTGCAGGGAACCCGTAATGACTGGTGTAAGGTGAAGCTGGAGGGGTGGGTAATTAAGAAATATATAAGGTAGAAAAGATGTTTAATTAATAGTTAAAAATTAGAATATGAAAAAGTTAACTTTCTTATTTTGGTTGATTGTATTTTTTGGGAATCTAACAGCTCAAGAAACATTAAGGTATATTAATGTATTAAATCCAGTAATAGAAATTGCAGCTCCTAGCAAAGATGGAAACAGTTTTTATCATTTCTATTATTCGTTTAATTGGTCAAGTGATTCTTCATTATATGCAAGTTCATTGAATCCTAGAATTGAAGAACTAGAGTTTTATAATTTTGGGGCAGAAAACCCATTCAGAAAATTTGATGCCACAACAGACTCTGAAAATCAGGTTGAATTCAAGATTAATTCGAAAGATATCAATTCTTATGACCAAGTGCAATATGTAGTAAGATGGGAAATTTCAAATCAAAATGGGCAACGACTCAGTTATAAGACACAACCTAGAACATTGAGAATGCGATTTAATACGGATATTGATCTTAGAGTTGATGTATCAAGTGATGGCATTTATTATCTTAATGATATTAATAAACCACGAATTAAGATAAAAACAACACGTGATGGTATACAGGTAAAAAGACTTAAGTTATTATTGCAACCGCGAGAAGACGCAACGTGTGTGGCAGAAGTTAATAATGATATAATTAGAGTTAATTCAAATGTTTTTACGGAATTGGAATTTAATTCATTAGATAATTTAAAAGAGTCAAAGGAATATTATCTGTATGGTAGTTTTATTGATAATGATGCAAAAATAGAGGTTTCATACCCACTTCCTAATAATGATAATAATAAATTTAAAATACATAAAAAACCGATTATTACCATTAAACCATTAATTCCCGAAGGAAAAAATATTGTTATTCAAGGAGAGTTCGATTTTGAGAAAGTTTTTGATGCAACTGGAGCTGCATTAGAAATAACTGCTAGTTTGCAAAGAGGAGAATATGTTTATAGCAAATATAAATTGGTTGATTTGAAAAATGATAGATGGAGATTGACTATACCTGACAACGCTGATATTCCTTTCGGAACTCATGACCTTTTATTTACAGGAGTAGGTAAAGCCGGAGTGCCATTTCAATCAGTTATGTTTTCTTTTACAAAAACTCCAATTAAGCGAAAATTCATACAATTAGAGGTAAATGACGATACCTATGAAGTTAAATCAGAATTCTCTTCGGCACCAAAAAGTAAGGTATATCTGGTTGTTGATGGGGTGGATATTGAGATGAATAAGTCAGCATCGGATCCTAACCAATATTCAATTCTTTTTTCTCTTAATGATAAAACAATGCAAAAGATATCTCAGAGTATTAAAAATCAATCAGATAATAAAAAAACTGTTTTAATTACTACAAAAGTAAATGGTATTGAAGAAAATAGTTATTTGGCGAAAAATGCAATTGTTGTTGACGTAAATGATCTAAAAGGTAGGAATAGATCTCAGATAAAAGAATATTTAGAGGAAATCGGATTTGAAGAGAATTTAAATGCTTTAGCGAAGAGTATTTCTGAAGAATTAAAAAAGGAAGATAGTGATAGAGATTGGGATTCGAATGTTTGGTCTTCACTTATAGAATGGGCTCCAAAAGCTATATCTCTTGTTCTAATGCTTGTTTAATAATCAATTCAATTATTAAATAATACTATGATAGTACAAAGGAAGAAGTGATATCTTTTGCAAACCTAAATAACATAAACTAAATTAGTAGGGAACAAACAAAGCCCTAATGCAATACAAACTAAAACCTATAAGAATATAGAATGCAATAGCACAGTTGAAAAACTGGTGTTATTGCATTTTTTTTAATACATAAATTTATGGGTAACTATCATATAGCAAGATGCCATATAACAGGATTAGAAACTAAGAATTATCCTTCAAGTTTTGATTTAGTAGAGTATACAATTAATACTGGAGGAAGAGATCAGTTTTTTAGATTTCATTATGATCATGTGAATAGTGAATTTGTTGAGAAGAATAAGTACATTCTTTATGGCCTAATTTTAAATGATAAATTTCCTCAGGAATATTGCCGATTAGGTAATGAATCTGTTCTTACTAATGAAATATTAGAGAGAATGATTAGAGAAGCTAATGTTCCAATTTTTCCTGAAGAAAAGATTACTAATCTGATGCTTTACTTGCATTCTAGTCAAGATTTTGAAGGGGCACAGATTGATCTTAGATATGACTATGATGATTTATCAAAGAGGTTATACTTTAAGAATAATGACGAACTCTATTTTTATTTTTCTACATTAAAAGAACAAGAATTAGTCACATTAAAAACATCCATTACAAAGCAAGGAAAATCAGCTGGGATAGTTCAGCTTACATTTAAAGGTTTGAAATATGTTGTTGAATCAATAGAAAATGGTGCCAAGTCTAAAAATTGTTTTATAGCTATGTCATTTTCGGATCAATCACAAGATTTAAGAAGCACTATAAAAAGTGTGGTGAGTAAGTGCGGTTATAAACCAATAATTGTTGATGAGATTCATTATGATAGTGATTTAACTATTAATGATGCAATTATTAGATATATTAAAAAAAGTAAGTTTTTAATTGCCGACTTTACAGAACAGAAACACGGAGTATATTTTGAAGCAGGATATGCATTAGGTTTAAAAAGGCCTGTTATTTATTCTTGCTTAGAAAGTGATTTTCATCAAACACATTTCGATACGAATCATTATCCTCATATAGTTTATAAAGATCTAAAAGAATTAGAAATCAAATTACATGATAAGATAAAAGCTTGGATCGATTAATATTATTCTGTAATAACCATATCTTATGAAAACCTCACTTTACATCCTTTTAATTTCAGCACTATTAACCTCCTGTCATCAGAAACCTACAACCGTTTTGGGCTATCAGGGAACAGGATCAGAAATGGCAGATTTTGCTTTAGAAGAAGAAATACCCATAACCAGCCAGGAACTTGCCAATTCACCTGCACCACCTATGCCGGAATTGCCTGTAGAAAGTGCTGTTCAGCAACAGGAAAAGAAGATTATTAAAGATGGCCGTATGGACATTAAGGTGGCGAACCTTGAGACGGCTAAAAGCAGGGTAGATACCTTGTTATTGCGCTGGCAGGGCTATTATGGCAATGAGGCATTAAGTAATTCTACCTATCAATCGTCGTATGATCTAACCATTCGAATTCCCAGCCGTTATTTCGAGTTATTTATTACAGCATTGGAAAAAGGCGGAGGAGAAGTACAGTATAAAAATATTGATGCCCGTGATGTCACTACCCAGTTTATTGATCTGGAGACCCGATTGGCCAATAAAAAGAGTTACCTGGCGCGGTATAACCAACTGCTTAATAAAGCCAATACTGTTGAGGAAATATTGAAGATAGAAGAAAAGATCCGTCGTATTGAAGAAGAGATTGAAAGCACCACCGGCACATTAAAATACCTGAGTAGTCAGGTTAATTTTAGTACTCTTAGGCTAACGCTCACTCAGGAAAAGGAATTTACCTATGTAGCCAAAAAAAGAGATTCGTTTTTGGAGCGTTTAAAAATGTCGCTATCCAAAGGCTGGTTTGCTTTTGTTGATTTTTTGTTATTTATGATTCGACTATGGCCATTCTGGATTTTGGCAATTGGTATCGTTTGGTTATGGAAGAATTGGAAGCGTAAGAAGAAGAACATGTAATACCCCGAATTCCTCGATAGTTATAGAAGGGACGGTAAGCGTTTGATCAAATCATCATAAATTGCATATTTTTTAAGTAAAGTAAACCTCACAATAATGGATGACCACACATATGATCCTTTCGACGATATTCGCAATCAGTTAAAAAAGACACGCCGTCAGTTATTACCTTTATGGATAAAGATATTTCTTTGGTTCTTTTTAATTACCGGCGGTCTTGCTATCCCTGGTTTATTGGCAGGTTTATTGGGTGCTACCTATAGTATTTCATTGTATGGCTTAGAATCGTATGAACCTATCTCACCTGTTGGATTACTCCTTTCAATAATTTTTATTGTAAAGGCAATTACAGCTTTTGCTTTATGGACTGAAAAAGATTGGGCTATTCAGCTGGCATTATTCGATGGATATGCAGGAATATTAGTTTGTGGTATCATGATGTTTGTTTATCCCTTCCTGAATCTTGCAAACGGTTTTCATTTTAATTTACGCCTTGAACTAATCGCCTTGATACCATTTGTAATTAAAATGCACGATATACAAAAGGAATGGAATGGGGCTAAGGTCACAGCCTAATCTGTTTTCATTTTATTTAATTGATTTAGGTTTGTGTATTCACATAAAATAATAGGATCTGATTTATATATCTGACAGAATCACTTAATTGATCTCTCTCAGCAAATCATTTTATATTAAAAACTACACATCCTCACTTAGAGATAGTTTTAAAGTGTAATATTCATTATAAATATGAGTATTGGATTGTTATGTCTTGATAATTAACATGAAAGGTTGCTTTGGTGTAGCTGAGGTGGATAAATAGGTAAAGGTTTAGGATAATTAGATAACGAGCTTGCAGAAAAGCCCTTATATGCTTAAGTTGGCCTTAAATGATATGGGGATGTCATTTTTTGATACGTCTGTTTTTTATGAACATACTAACATTGCATAGTTGTTTAATCAACTTGATAATATGTGATATACATGTTTCAACAAGTTAAATTAACAAAGCAAGTATTTTAGATTTTGCTAGTGATGTGAAGGTGCATCTACTCCCTTAATGATGCACATGATGGAAGAAGAATTTAAAGGAGTTTGAACAATTTTCCATATCTTAATGTCAATTGCAGAATAATTTTGCCCTATCATATTACGATAGCTAACAGTGTAAGGATTTATTTCAAGAGATTGTATAATGAGATAGAATTAGGCTAACTCTAATTTTTCAAAAAATGAATGCTATGAAGATCCAGGAAGATATATTTAGTAGAGTCCGTATTTCAAAAAGATTTATCCCATTAAGATCTATTTTTTCTGAGAAGAAGGATACCACAAATGGTATTGAGCCCGATACAGCTATAGATAAACCAAATATGGTTTTAATAGGAGATGAGTATCTTTTGCAGAGTGATTTCAAAATGCAATTATCAAAGGATTTTAATCTTTCAATGGGATCAACAGAATTCTATAAAGTTAACTTTGTAGAATTACAAGATGCAGACGTTATCGTTTTAGACTTAAGTTTTAATAGTTTAGAATTAGGAAGAATAATTAAGGCTCACCCTCATATTTCACGTATTCCTTTACTATTTACCACATTAATAAATGATTCATTTAAGGAGCTTCAGGGCTTAAAACTGGGAGCCATAGACGTTGTATCTTTACCTGTTAATTATAGTGTTTTTAAGTATAAGATTTTAAATGTTCTTAATCATATAAGTACTAACAAGATTGATGAAATTAATGAAGCTGCCACTGATGAAGCTGAATCTGGTTCTTATCAGGATGATTTTGTCAACAAGGCAATAACGGTCATAAAGGATAATATTGATAAACATGATTATTGTGTGGCTGAATTGGCTGATTCTCTCTGTGTTTCCTATACGATGTTATACCGAAAAATTAAAAAACAAACGGGTTATACAGCCAAGCAATTTATTAGAGTACAGCGATTAAGAATATCAGAATCGATGTTGAAAAAGAGTGATAAAACCATTTCTGAAGTTGCTTACATGGTTGGTTTTACTTCTCCAGGTTATTTTTCAAAGTGTTTTAGCGAACATTTTGGTTATTTGCCATCCGAAATACAGAGAGAAGCTGTATAATAATATGTTATTCATTTTTCCACCTATACTGTTTTTACAAAATAGCTATTGAAACAATTAAGGAAGTTGATTCATCCTTATTGATTGTTGTCTTTACTTAGATCTGTTTTTGTACATTTGAGATCGTAATAAACGTTCCCATGGAATTTTATTATTGCTGTAAAAACAGAACCGTGAGATAAATGAATATCGGATACTCAAGAATATTATTTGCACTTTTAATATTATTTCTTCCATATGGGCTGCGGGCTCAGATTAATTCATTTAAGAAAATAAGAGTTGAAGATGGATTATCAAGCAATTATATAAAATCTGTTCACATTGATGAGTTCGGTTATGTTTGGTTGGCTACATTGGAAGGACTCGACCGTTTTGACGGAGTAACAATCAGGTCTTTTTCGGAAAAATTCCCTACTAATAAGGTAAGTATTAACTGTTTTGCCAACGATCCGGATAAAGGTATTTGGTTTGGTTCTGATGATCAATTGTTTTATTGGGATTTTATTAACCCATTTTTCGAGTCTTATCAAATAGTTACTAATGAAAATAAAATTAAGTGTCTGATATCAAGTCCTGCAGATACAAGTATTTACATTGGAACCAGCAAAGGGGTGTCAAAAATAAATGTTCAAACAAAAGCAATTCAGCAGGTTGTTAATGAAGGAGTTATAACAAGCACGTATCTTTCAGCCGATAAAACAAAATTGTACATTGCCAGCCTTGATAAAGGATTGATCGAGTACGATATTGCTCGTAATACAACAGGTTATTATGCTACAAATAATTTTGGCGGAGGATTGGTTGCTATCACAGGTTATCTTGAGAATTTAGTGTTGGCAACGGATACAAAACAACTTTTTTTATTTGATACAGATTCAAAAAAAATAACTGAATTACCTGTTATTGTTAACGATTATATTCTAACACTCACTTTTGATCTTGTCAATAATAATTTGTGCATCGGAACAGATGGAGGAGGTTTAATATTATACAATATTGATTCAAAAACGAGCAAGCTAATTTCTCACGACAGTTCCAACCCATCATCTTTAAGTTCCAACTCAATTTATTCAGTTCTGGTTGATGCTGATGGACGATTTTGGATTGGATCTTATGCTGCAGGTTTAAATTATAGCAATCGTATTAATGGCTCAATTAAGGTTTCATCCAAGGTAGGAGAGTTATTTATTGGCCAACAAAGTATTCGATCGTTCTATTTTGGTAAGCACAACTTGAAGATGATCGGTACTCGGGATGGATTGTTTGTGAGCAACCCGGATAAAGGGATAAGCAAATTTTATCGAAAGGACGATGTTGACGCCTTGAGGTCCGATATTATACTTAGTTTTTATCCTCTTACGGAGAATAATATTCTGGTGGGTACTTACGGAGGAGGAATAAGTTTGTATGACGTTGCAAGTGATGAGTTGATCAATTATCGCACGGAAAAAGATTTTCTGTCGGGAGCAATATATGGCATTGTTAAAGACGCCAATAATGTTAGATGGATATTAAGTTTAAATGGTTTATACAAAATTGATGGCTCTGGTGAAGCTCAGGTTTTTACAGAATCTAATTCAGATATAATAAGTAACCAATTATATGCCGGTTATATAGACAGTAAAAATCGTCTTTGGCTTGGGAGTATGATTGGAACAGCTATTTATGATATTTCAACCGGAATTCCGAAACGTATTGTTACAGCAATCGGCCTTCCGTTAGATAAAACAGTAGCGTTCTTCGAAGATTCTAAAAGTAATATATGGGTTTCTACCGAAAAAGGAGGTTTGGATCAGGTATCGTCAGATTTGAATAAAATACAAGCCTATAAACAGACCGATGGATTGGTCAATAATTCTATTTCCTCTGTTGCTGAATCCCCTGAAGGCGTTTTATGGGTAGCAACATTGAAAGGCTTAAGCCGCTTTGACGTGGAACATAAGGTGTTTCAATCTTATTCTCTTTCCGACGGATTACCAGGCTTGGCATTTAATCCTAATGCTGTTATGAATAGCATCTCAGAGGATGGTCAATTATGGTTTGGAAATGAAAAAGGCCTTGTACATTTTCAACCGGATAGTTTGATAAAAGATCCCATAAGAAAGAAAGTACTGATTACTGATATTTTTGTAAATGGTAATCGGTTTATAGCTTCAGATGAAAAGGGAGCAAAGGAACCTGTAGAAGAACTATCGTATCTCAACCTGAAGGGAGCAGAGAATAACCTTGGTTTTCGTTTTGTAGCACTCAATTATTATGCTCAGTCCGACAATGTATACTTATATCGTTTAAAAGGGGAGGATGATAATTGGAAAGTTCTCAAGGGCGACAATCAGGTTTTTTATCAGAGTTTAAAAGCAGGTAAGTATGTCTTTGAGGTTTGTCTGGCAAAAGGCAATGAAAGTCCTGATTTAAATACAATCAGACAATTGAAAGTAACTATATCTCCTGTGTTTTATCGGAATCCCTTCTGGCAGGCAGTAATAGTTCTCGCGGTATTGTTGATTATTTTATGGATGGGTTACAATATAAAAAAAGGTAAGCCCAAAGAAAAAGAGGAGACTAAAAAATATGAATCCTCGCGACTCACATCAGAGAAGAGTCAGGCAATGCTAGAAAAGATAAGTCAGTTTATCATACAAAAGGAGTTGTATTTAAATGTTGATTTGAAAATAGCCGATTTAGCTAAAGAGCTTGGGTGCTCTTCCAATGAAATATCACAGTCTATCAATCAAAACCTTCATATTACATTCAACGAATTTATCAACGGTTTTAGGGTGAAAAAAGTAATTGAACTGATGGGTAATCCCGAATATTCAAAATTTACTTTGGTTGCATTGGCTCAAAATTGTGGATTTAATTCAAAAACGTCATTCTACCGAATTTTTAAGAAAGAAACCGGTTATACACCTGCCGAATACCATAAAAGATTCATTTCTAAAGAGGATCTTTAACAGATAAAAGAAGTCCCAAATTAGTAAAATGATACCCAAAAGGTCGATTTTGTTTCATTAAAATCAAGATCTCGCCTTTACTTTGCATTAATCAGCAATACCTAGTTAATCTAAATCCGATGTTGCAAATGAAATCGATATTAAAAATATTAACCTTCTGTATTGTTCTCATAATTCCCAATGGTAATTTGATAGCTGAACGATTATTGAAAACATATGTTGCACCGGAGGGTGCCCTGTTGAACGATGATTTTACAGTTCAGGTGAGATTAACCGATGGCAAATGGCAAACAATACCAACTTATCTTACCAAGGTTGATGAAGTAAGGAATGGTAAACACACTGTTGAGAAGTCTTCAATGGCATTTTTCGATTTCAATGGTAAAATTGAAGTGAAGGTTACCAATAACAAAGGATTGATCTCAACAAGCAAAGTCAGGCCTTTATCATTAGATATACAACCCCAGGTTTCTAAAAAGCAATTAACATTTTTTCTTGATCAACCTCAAAACCTCTCTATCGAAGTAAATGGAGATATCTTTCATAACCTGCATCTTTTTGCCAATCCAATTGAAGATATCGTGCCGGATGCAAATGACAAGAATGTTATATTTTTTGGCAAGGGTATTCATAACCTGGAAGATGGAAAGCTTTTTGTTCCATCTGGGAAAACCGTTTATATAGCTGGTGATGCCATTGTGCGAGGTCAGATTTTTATACACAATGCTGATAACGTTAAGGTAATTGGCAGGGGTATGATAGAACACACTGTTAAGATGGGGGTACATATTGCTAACTCTAAAAATGTGTTGGTTGAAGGTATATTTACAACTCAATGTGCTACCGGAGGATCCGATTCAGTTGTTATTAGTAACGTAAAAAGCATCAGCTATTTTGGATGGGGTGATGGGTTGAATGTTTTTGCCAGCAACAATGTGCTATTCGACAGGGTTTTTTGCCGAAATTCCGACGACTGCACAACAGTGTATGCCACCCGAAAAGGATTTAACGGAGCAAGCCGAAATATTACCATGCAGAATTCAGTGCTTTGGGCCGATGTAGCACATCCCATTTTTATTGGTATTCATGGTAATGCTGATTCAACCGATGTTATTGAAAACTTGCTTTATAAAAACATTGATATACTCGATCATAAAGAACAGCAAATCGATTATCAGGGTTGCCTGGCAATTAATGGGGGAGACAATAACATCATCAGAAACGTTAGGTTTGAGAACATCAGAATTGAAAATTTCAGACAGGGGCAATTGGTGAATCTTCGAATTTTTTATAACCAAAAGTACTGCAAGGCACCGGGTAAAAGTATTGAGAATATCTATTTTAAGGATATTTCATACTTTGGTGATAACGCCGAATTATCAATTATTTCAGGATATAATAATGAACGACAGGTGAAAAATGTGGTATTCGAGAACCTGGTTATAAACGGAGACACCATTCATGACAATATGAAGGGCAAACCACCTTGGTATAAAACTTCTGATTTTGCACGAATATATATAGGTGAACACGCAGAGAATATACAATTTATAAAAACAGATCATTAAAAGATTTTTGTTGCAGAAGTGCAATTGGGTTTGATTGCCATCAGGCATCACCTTCATAATAATTAGCAGAGAAATTGAATATAACTCAACACTAAAAAGTGTTGCAATAGAATTTTATTGAATGAATATTAACAGAATACATATAGTAATTGCATTGATTGTTAGTGTAATAGTGCTGAGTTCTTGTGAAAGTAGCATAAATACCAGATGGGTAGATACACAAATTGAATATTGCACTCGCCAGGCTGTTAAAACGCTTAATAATTTACCTGCTGATAGCTTGCCCAGAAATATACTTAGCCTTCAAACCAAATGGAATTGTGTGGATTATAATGATTGGACAAGTGGCTTTTGGCCGGGTGTTTTATGGAATTTGTTTGAGGCTACCGGCGATGATAAATGGAAAGAAGAGGCAATTAAATATACAAGTCTATTGAAGCCTTTAGCTTTTGGCACTCCTAATGACCACGACCTGGGATTTCAGGTTTTCTGTAGTTATGGAAATCAGCAAAAAAACTTATCTGATTCGCTTAGCAAGCAAGTAATTATTGATACATCAAATAAATTGGTAAAGCTATTTAATCCAAAGGTTGGAACCATTCTGTCATGGCCTGCAATGGTCAAAAAAATGCATTGGCCACATAATACCATTATCGATAATATGATGAATCTGGAAATGCTCTTTTGGGCTGCAAAAAATGGAGGAGATTATAGCCAATATGATATTGCTTTTAGTCATGCTGAAGTATCAAGGAAATCTTTGGTAAGAGATAATTTTTCATGTTTTCATGTAGCCGTTTTTGATACTATTGATGGTCATTTAATTAAAGGAGTGACGCATCAGGGATATAATGATAATTCGGTTTGGGCAAGGGGGCAGGCTTGGGGCATCTATGGTTTCACCATGTGCTATCGCGAAACAAACTATTTACCTTTTTTAGCTACGGCTCAGAAGATGGCAGATGTTTTTATTCGTAATATTCCTGAAGGTGAAATTCCCAAATGGGACTTTAATGATCCTTCTATCCAAGCACCCAAAGATGCCTCAGCAGCTTGTATTGCGGCTTCCGCTTTGTTGGAATTATCGCAATTTAGTTCCGACTCGAAACAAGAGAAATATAATACCACCGCCATTCAATTGCTCAAGAAATTATCATCAGAAATCTACCAGAGTAGAAACCATAACTCCTCTTTTCTGATGCATTCTACCGGGCATAAACCTAACAATAGTGAAATAGATGCTTCAATCATTTATGCCGACTACTATTATTTGGAGGCTCTGTTACGATTACGCAAAATGTTAAGACTTAAATCAGATGTTAACTAAAATCAACTCGTATGAATCTTATGGAATCAACCTTAGGGACAGTTAAAATAGCAAACAGACTAACTCATTTAAGAGCCATTGCTGATCAGAGGAATCATACTGAGATTCCTGAACCTAAAGATGTGAAAAACGACCTTCCTCAAATGGTTTTAATCGGAAATAATAATGATATACTAAGTGCTTTTCGCGAACAGTTGTCGAATGATTTTAATCTGACTTCTTGTATTAGTGATTCACGATTTATTTATTGGAATAAGCTATATTCTGCACATGTAATTATTGTCAGTTTAGATGTAAAAGGCTTGCAAATAGCTCAGCTAATTAAGAATAATTCTTCTACTTCCTGCATTCCACTTATATTCTTAACAACAGAAGATAATTATCTAAACGAACGAAAAGGCGTGAAACTGGGGGCAGTTGATATCATATCGGTGCCCGTAAATTTTTACATACTTAAATTTAAGGTGCTTAATATTCTAAAGCATCTGCATTTGAGTCAGAACGAAGTAGTTGATGCAAGTCCTTTATACAACGTAAAGGATGATGATTTTATATGCAGAATACGAGCGGTAATTCAAGAGCATATTGATGATACTGACCTAAACGTGAAAAAGCTAAGCCGTTTGTTATCCTTGTCGCCTAATTACGTATATCGCAGGATTAAAAGAAAGACCGGACTAACAATGAAACGCTTTATTCTAATTGAGCGATTAAAAGTTTCTGCTGTTTTATTAAAAGAGTCCGATAAAAATGTTTCTGAAGTTGCTTATATGGTTGGATTTGAATCACCGGGATATTTTTCCAGATGCTTCAAAGGTTATTATCAATGTAGTCCGAAAGATTTTAAAGATGACGAATCAATACTGCATTACTCCATTGATTAATACAAATCATTGGAATTGATTAGAAAAGAAGGGAAAAAATGAATAAAAATAACAATGGGTGTAGTATATTGATGATTATTATCAAATGATAATCGAGTAGATAGGCATTAATTGAAGGAATATATTAGATGAGAGTTTTAATGAGGTTGTTTGTAATAGTAATTTTTTTAATGAGTCTTATAACTGTTGAGGCACATAACTATTTATTACATACAGATGATAATATTAACAGGCTTAAAAGGCACATAACCACAAATGAATCAGTCAAAAGGTCGTGGCTGAAAATTAGAAACAATGCCAATGAATTAGTAAAAAAAGATCATCTGGCATCAAGAGAATGTGCCACCCTTGCATTGGCTTATCGAATGACAGAGAATGAAAAATATGCCGATGCATTAAAAAGAATCTTACTTGATTACATCCATAAAACCACTTGGGAAGGAAAGCAATTATTAAACCGTAATCCACCATGGCAGGCAGGGTTAGATGTATCGCATACCAGTTTTGATTTAGCAATAGCATATGATTGTATTTATGAATATTTAAACCATGACGAAAGGAGAAAAATTGCAGAAGGCATTGTACGACTGGGAATTAAGCCGGCTATGGATGATTGGTTAAATCCTGAAACCAGTATTCATACATTTGATACTATGGGCCATAATTGGTGGGGAGCCTGTGTGTACATGGCCGGATTTGCTTCTTTAGCAGTTAAAAATGAAATTCCTGAGGCTACAGAATGGGCTATAAATATATCGCAAACCATTAACGAGTGGGTTTCATATCAGGGTAGCGTTTTACAAAATAAACCATCCAATTTCGATAGAGACGGAGGTTTTTATGAGGGTATAAACTATGCTTCCTATGGATTTTCGCAATATATGCTGTTTCGATATGCGTTTCAAAATAGCTTACCTGACAAGAATCTGCCTGATGTTCAGATGATGGAAAAAATGGCCGACTTCTTTATTTATACAACCTACTATACCGAAGAGGGTAGCAGTATGTGTGTTAATTTTGGTGATACTGATATTCGCAGAAATGGTAATTCGGTAGTTTTGTTATTGTGGAACCTTGGTCATCAAAGTGATCTTTACGCCTGGTATCTGCAACGGGTAAATAGCGGAAATCATGCTGAAGGGCTTGAAAGCGAAACACCATTGGGATTAATTTTTCATCCTGAGTTACCCTTACTACCTGTTGATTATGCTCCTGAGAAAGAATTGTCGAAAATGTATTCTGATATTGGATGGGTGGTAATGCGAGATTCATGGCAAAATAACTCCACCATGTTAGCTGTTAAATCTGGTTTTTCGTGGAATCATGCTCATGCCGATGCGGGGTCTTTTATACTTTTTCATAAAGGAAAGAATCTGATTATTGATTCAGGAAACTCAAGTTACGGGCATCCCAGCTATACCCAATACTACGTACAAAGTGAGGCGCATAATGTAATAACATGGAATGAAAAGGCTCAGGAACAGAAAGATCAGTATTATGGAGTATCCAATTCCGGAAGTGTAAACCATCTGATTGATAATGGTTTTTATAAATATGTTATGGCTGATGCAACCGGGCCCACTGCTCGTTATTTTAGTAGAAATCATCGTCATTTTTTATGGGTTGGAGACGTAATTTTAATCATTGATGAAGTAGAAAGTTATGAACCCGGGAGCTTTGAGTGGCTTCTACATTATAATGGAGAGTCAAAAAGGAATGGCATAGATCTTACAGTAAAAGAGGCTGATGCAGAAATTAAAGTCAGGCCTCTGTTTCCAAATACTTTTCCTGATGGAGGATTACCTCATGATTTTCCTGAGAAGATAAAACTTAAAGAAAAAATTGGGTTAGAAGATCATCAACCGAAAAATGAGAAACCATATTGGTCAGTTTATCAGGATAAGATTACCGACAAAAATACTTTTGTGACAGCTATTATTTTAAGTGATAATGAAAAAAGGCAACCGGTTATAAAAACCTTTGATGGAAAAGATATGCAAGGAGTAAGCATTGCGCAAGGAGATGAGGTAACGAAGGTATTTATCAATCTAAAGGCAGACGGTAGGATCAAGCATAGAAATAGTATCAATTCATTTGATGGATGGGAAACAGATGCATGGATTACTGCTGTTACTTTTAACAGTGAGAATAAGGCTGACATAAATAATTGTAAAAGTTGCTTTATTGCTCATGGGAGTTATCTCAGAAATGAAGATAGGGTGCTGTTGCATGGCCTTTCGAAATATGTTGCAGCTGTGGAATGGCAACCTGAACAGAATAACATTACTATCGACAGCCAAATTCCATTTAAGTTATCTGTTAATCAAAAGGAGGAGGGCCAAAAAGTGTATATCAATAATGTAGATCATGCAGTTGATTATAATCGATCCAACAGATTGGGAACGGTTTACATGGAACGCTGAGACATTTTTCCTATCTTGCTTTGCAAAGATACCGACCCATGATTCTTATTTATAAATTCTTTAAAGAGAGTTTTTTGTTTGCAATCAATGCATTGCGTTCAAATGTATTACGTACAATTCTAACCTTATCGGGTGTTACCATTGGTATTTTCTCCATTATTTCAGTTTTTACTTTGATAGATACACTGGAAAATTCGGTTCGCGAAAGCGTTGAGTCTTTAGGGAATAATGTTATCTATATTCAAAAGTGGCCATGGGCACCACCAGAGGGTGAAACTGAGTATCCATGGTGGCGATATATGAATCGTCGTGTTCCCGGGTTGGATGATTATGAACAAGTGAAGAAAAGGTCGCAGCTGGCAGAAGCAGTTTGTTATGTTATGGCGTCGTCGCGAAGATTGTCATTTGAAAATAATTCGTTTGACAAAGTAGCAGTGATGGGGGTGACTCATAGTTTTGAAGATATATGGAGTTTTGAAATTGGTTCGGGGCGCTATTTTTCACCACAAGAATCGCATAACGGAACCAATATAACTGTTTTAGGAGCTGATATTGCAGAAGAATTATTTCAGGGTACAGATCCTTTGGATCGTGAAGTTAAATTAATGGGAAGAAGACTTAGGGTGGTTGGTGTAATTCAGAAGCAAGGAACAGATATGTTGGGAAACAGTTTGGATAAAAACATACTGATACCAGTTAACTTTGCTAAAACAATGTTTAACCTTCGCAGCGAATCAGTGCAACCCTTTATTATGGTAAAAGCATTACCGGGTTATTCGTCCGATGATATTAGTGATGAATTAGCAGGTATTATGCGATCAATCCGAAGAATAAAACCTCAAGCTGAAAATGACTTTGCTTTAAATCGCATTAGTTTAGTTCAGAAAGGATTGAATGATTTATTTGGAGTGATTGATATTGCCGGTTGGTTTATTGGTGGTTTTTCTATTTTGGTTGGCGGATTTGGTATTGCAAATATCATGTTTGTTTCGGTAAAAGAACGCACCCGAATTATTGGAATTCAAAAAGCATTGGGCGCCAAACGCCGTTTTATACTCTTACAGTTTTTAATTGAAAGTACTGCTTTATCACTCATAGGAGGGTTGGCTGGATTATTAATTATCTTTTTGGGAGTTTTAGTAATTAACCTAGTACTGGATACATCCATTGTTTTAAGCCTCACCAATATTCTAAAAGGATTAGGAATATCTGCTACGATTGGTATTCTGTCAGGTTACCTTCCTGCCTGGAAGGGCTCTAAGATGGATCCGGTGGAAGCTATTAATGCCTTATAAAAAAATACGGCCGTGGCCGTATTTTCATAAGTTAGAGTTAAAATCAGGTTACCTGCTTAAATCCCATCCATCTATTCCAATGGATATACCTACAGAAACAGGATAGATTTCAGGACCTTTATTGTCTTCAAACATAGTTGATAAATAGTAAGTTCCAAATAAATTAATGGCTCTGTATCCCATGCGAACCATTACCCCATAGCGCCAATCACGAATATTAAAATCGCTTGTTTTCTTTTCTTTACCAGGACCTTCATTGTCATTATATTTTACCCGGCTAAACGAATTGATTCTAAATCCGCCAATAACTCCACCTGAAATATAGAACGGACGGTAATGACCCGTAGGAATTTGCATTTCAAGTAATAAAGGAGCATTAATATAGGTAGTTGTGAGTTGATTGGTTTTTATGTTTCTGTCACTCGTATTATAACTTGTATTGCCATTTTCATCTTTCGTAATGATATATGGTCCTGCTAATCGATAACGGGTATGTTCAATTCCTAAACCACTAACTAATCCAATGTTACCTCTGCGCTGAAGCCCAATGCTCCATTGCAAAAAATTCAATCCAAGGCTAAAACTTTGAGCATCGTTCAATGTTAAATAGCTGGCATCATCCGGAAGGTGTGTGGTACCATCGGCGCTTACATAATTGGCAAAACCTAGTTCAATTCCGGTAAAATGACCATTAAATCTCCTGTCTTTATACCGGTATTGTTTCTTACTATTACCCGTACCTATTTCTACATAGGTGTTATTTCCATCTTCTTTTATAATTACTTTGCCACCGGGAATGCGTACTCGTGTTTCATTTCCCCAGTCATCTTCAATAACAATTTGCTTTTGTGTTGTTTGCCTTTCCTCAATTTCTGTTTCTTTGGCTTCGGTTTGATCAATAGGAATATCAAGCAATTGACCTTTTTCATCTATCCATACCATTTGTCCATCCAGCAAAGCTTTTGCTTTACCATCCTCAAAATTCCAAATGTGCGAATAGATGGGAGCGATTACCTCGTTTCCTTCTTCATCAATATACCCCACCTTGCCATCTTTTAAAATTCGTGCCCTACCATTCTCAAAAGACCATATTTGTTGATAGGCAGGAGGTATTATTTCAAATCCTTTTTCATTAATATAGCCTACTTTCCCTTCTTTTAAAACACGAGCTCTTCCATTCTCAAAAGACCATATTTGTTGGTAAACACAAGGCACAACAGCTAATCCTTCGCGATTAAAGTAACCCAGCTTACCGTTTTGCATCACCTTGGCCCAACCATTATTAAATGACCATATTTGATCGTACTCTGCAGGGATAATCACTTTTCCACTTTCGTGATAAACACCGGCTTTTCCTTTTTTCAGAACGCGGAAGAAACCTTCGGAATCAATGTTCCACACCTGATTAAACTGACATGGAACAATAATGTCTCCATTACTTTTTACAACACCCATTTTGTTGTCAAGCATCACCCGGTATAGACCTTCTTTTATTTCCCAGTGGCGATCGTATTTCAATAGCACACTATCGGTAGTTGTTTGTGCTTGTATCGAAAATAAAGGACAAACAAGAAGGATAAAAAGGAACATATAGATTTTGCGAATTTGCATATTTAATCTGTTTAAGTTTAAAAGCTTAATAATGTTACTCCAACAGTATAAGGATAAAGCTCAGGACCTTTATTGGAAGAATAAAAAGTAGAGAAATTATACGATCCGTAAAGTTTAATAAATCGATAACCCATGCGAACCATCACACCATACTGAAAAGGATTTACATTGATATCTTTTTTACTTTTTTCTTTATTCCGCGAACCGCCTTCGTGATATACCATTTTGGTGCGACCCCATAACCTAAATCCGGCATAAGGACCTGCAGAAATAAAGAAACGATGGGCATCGTTAGAGGCTGGTAATTGCCATTCGAGCAACAAAGGAAAGTTGATAAAAGTGGATGTTATTTTGTTTTTAGTAACATCATATTCATCGGGTACAGGAATGCCTTCGGTTACATTCGTGTTCGGGTTTTTCTGGAAGAAGTATGGATTGTCGGTTCGGTAATTGTACCAGCTGATACCCGATCCGATTACAACTCCCAGATTGTTTCTGTTTCGTTGTAAACCAATATTATATTGTAAGAAGTTAATGCTGAAAGTAACGGATTTACCTTGATTTAAATCCATAAACATATCGTTGGCAGGCAAGCTGGTTGAGAAATCGGAATTCATATATCCATTAAAGCCAATGTCAACACCTGCCCAGTGGCCTTTAAATTTCTCTATAGGCAATCGAACCATTCGAACCCTTGCCCGATTATGGTCTTCAATAACGTCAATTCGTCTGCGTCCTACTGTGATTTTGGTAATGGTATCGTTAAATTCATTTACCTCAACTTTTACTCCCGGAACAATCACTTCAGTTCGTTCTCCGTTTTCATTGATGGTTACAATTTTTGTTACGTTTTCGTTTTGTGCAAACAGATTAGTAGTGCATAAAACAATTAGGGTTATAAGTATAGATCGGTTCATAGCTTCCAAAATTTAAGTTTAATTGTTATTCATGAGGTAGGACGGCTTATATCTTTTGAATGTTACAGGTGATGAGAAAAAATTAATCTAATTCAATAATTTGCTTGAGATGCTTTCGATTATTAATGCTTGTTACTTAGATATACTTTAAGTGAACCAATTTTTACGAGATGTTATTCTTATTAAAAATTGCTTCAGAATAAATCTTTTTGAAAAAATATAAGTATATTAATAAAAGAACCTTACATCAATATAATATGCAGGTAGCAATATTTATAGGAAGCCCCAGGAAAAACGGAAACACCTTTGCTATGGCTAATTTATTGGCCGAACAGTTAAAAGATGAAGAGATTGATGTTGATGTGTTTGATTTGTATGATCATGATATTGAGCCTTGCATTGATTGTCGTGAATGTAACAAAGAACAATTAATTTGCATGCAATCTGATGGCATGAAGAAGTTGTATGCAAAGATGGAAGAATCGGATGTTTTGGTATTTGGTACTCCTGTATACTGGTTCGGAGCATCAGGGCGTACTAAGTTGATGATCGATCGCTTTAAACCCTATTTCGTTAACAAAAAACTGTATGGCAAAAAAGCAGCCTTACTTTTACCTTCGGCAGTTCAAATAGATGAAAGAGATTTAACCATTGAGCAGTTTCGTCGATTGTTTAAGGCTTTGGGCATTGAATATTTAGATGCGATTTCGATGGAAGCATATGAAAAGGGTGATGTTTTGAAAAATGAAAATTTCCACAACCTGATTATTGATTTGAAGGATCGTATTTTGCAAAGTCAACACAATGTGTTGGAAAAGTAACAGAGTTACTTATTTGGATTTTTCTGTTTATCATCCGTTCAAGTACTTCAATAACATGCTTTAAAGAGTTGTTAGAATTTTCCTCCAATATATTCGGATCGTATTATCTTAAATAAAGTAAAACTTATTCATTTATAATTCGTTACTTAGAAGCGATATTCTTGTTTTTAAAACAAGAGTGGTAATTAAAAAATGAATAAATGTTTAAGGTTGCAGAAGTAAAAGAAAAAGTTGAGAGTGCATTTGATGTGATTCTAAACGACTTAAAAAACAAAATGAAAAGTGTATATCATCAGCGATCTACGGTTGATGATTTAGCAATAAGGCGCGGGATGCCACCTTTTGTCATGCGCGAAATTATGTCGGCAAATCCGTTTTCGGCAATTATTCCAAAAGAATATGGAGGACTAGGAGGTGATGTAAAAGAAAGCATTGCTTTAATGAGTGCGGCCTCATACGAATCATTGGCTTTATCCTTAACCTTTGGTATTAACATGGCTTTGTTCTTACAGCCGGTTATAAAATCAGGTCAGGAAAAAACAAAAGCTCAGGTGATGAGACGCTTTGTTGAAAAAGGTAATATGGGTGGATTAATGATTACAGAACCTGATTTTGGAAGTGATGCCCTAAGTATGAAAACTCATTATAAAGATCATGGTTCGCATTATCAACTAAATGGTACTAAACATTGGGCTGGTTTAACAGGTTGGGCCGATTACTGGTTACTTACAGCACGAAAAGATACCGGTGATGGAAAACTAGCTCGCGATATCGACTTTTTTGTTTGTGATGTTACTCAGCCCGAGCAACATATTGTAGTAGAAGAGTATTTCGAAAACCTTGGTTTGTATCAGATTCCTTACGGGCGAAACAAAATTGATGTAGAAATTCCAAAAGTACAGAAGTTAGAACCGGAGAATTCAGGTGTTAAAATGATGCTTGACTTGTTACATCGAAGCCGTATGTCGTTTCCGGGAATGGCCATGGGTTTTATTCAGCGTATGTTGGATGAGGCCATTAAGCATTGTCAGCAGCGTTTTGTTGGTGGTAAGAGCTTATTAAATTACGATCAGGTGCAACAACGGTTGGCTGAATTGCAATCGCGTTTTACCATTTGTTCTGCTATGTGTGTTAACAGTAGTGGCAAGGCTGGTTTAAAAAACGATCTTTCAGGGATTGGTATTGAAGCCAATAGTGTAAAAAGTATTGCTACTGATATGATGCAGGCAGCCTCACAAACCTTACTTCAATTAGTGGGAGCCAAGGGGTACAAATTAAATCATATTGCGGGTAGATCAACCGTTGATAGTCGACCATTCCAGATTTTTGAAGGTTCAAATGATATGCTTTATTCACAAATATCGGAAGCTGTTTTGAAATTAATGCGAAAAGCTAAACTCGATAATCTACTGGATTTCTTTAGAAGCTATGACCTGACTCAAAAAGCCAGTGAAGTGGTGAAGGATTTGGTCAATTTTAAAATTGATTTGAATATGCCTCAGCGAAAAATGGTGGAATTGGGTCAGGTAATTGGCCGTATAGTTAGTGTTGATCAGGTGCTGGAATTAAGTAACAAAGGATTTGATTCTAAGCTAACCGATAATGCTATAGAATACCTTCGACAGGAGATTACCAGTATTTTATCTGCCTTTAAATATAATAATTCAGTTCAGGTTATTGAAGATTATAAATATGATAGCAACTGGCTAAACTATGTATAAAACAACAAAAAGCTCCGATGGCCAGTCGGAGCTTTAATTTTTTATCTAATCTTCATCAATATTTCTCATCGTTAAAGAAATAGGATACATTTCTCGGTAAGCCTTTTGTTCTTCGTAGCTTAATTCCGCATAATTATCGCCCTGGAAGAAAGCCTTTTCTTTACGCAATGAATTGATAGTTTTATAAACCAGATCAATGGTTTTGATATAATCTTCATAACTGGTATTGTTACTGTAACTATATAGCATTACATATTTTTTATTGTCTCTTGCATGCTTACTTAGTTTGGAACCAAAGTCTTTATAATCTTTCTCAATCTCAAACAGAGCAATTCCTTTTTTGTCGAGATCAACATCTTCAATTAATATTGCATCCATCGGTGGTAATAAATTAAATAAGGCCATGTAATCAGTTCCGCTATGACCTTTTAATTTGGCCAGATAACCCAACTTTAAAGTGTTGGCTTTTCTGAGTGCTGTTTTAATCTGATCGACATATTCCATTTTGGCATCTTTGTCGATATTCATTAGCACTACCATTTTGGCCACCTTACTTTGATCTGCTGTAGATCTTAACTTTACCATAAAGTTTTCCAACTCAGAAAAACGAACCGATTTACCATCTACATTCAGTTTATCTCCGCTTAAAGTAATAGTGCATAACACCATTTCTTTTTTATACGGATTTAACTGTGTTGCGTAAGGTAGATTCAGCTTTTGGAATCCATCATCCATTAAGGTGTAAGAATTCTTTTCATCATTTCGGATATAAGTTACTTTATTATTTTTACCCCAGTCGATGATTAACTTATTGTTCTCAAGACTATAATTAACTTTCTCTTTAATTTTTTCATTACTAAGTATCAATTGTCTTTTTCTTGCATCCCATGAATAATCATTTATTACAATGTTATTATCACCGGTAGTTTTGAATGTAAGAAGTTCATCATTTTTAATTTCAACAAATTGAATAACATTAATTCCTGTTTCATTTGATATCCACGAACCAATTAGTTGATTGGATTTTTCTGCAACAGGCTGTTCGAAACTAAAATCTTCATTTCTGCTTGTCATATCTGTAAAAAAGAAGAAAGCAGCTAATAGTATAGGTACGATGGCAAAGGCTTTCAATTGAGCCCATTTGCCCGATTTATGTTTATTCATCATGGCTATTCGTTTTTTAATTGATAATAAATTAAAATTATTGACCAGCTCTACTGAGCGAATGCTGATTAACTGACTCAGTAATAGAGACTGATAATCAAATAAAGCATGTCCGTGCTCAACCACCTTTCGGTCGGCAATGTACTCGTGACAGGTTTTAATTGATTTCTGTATGCGCCATGTTAGTGGATTAAACCATTGGAAAATGGTTATGATGTGTGCCAATAGCAAATCCACTGAATGTTTATGTTCCACATGAACTTTTTCATGCGTTAGTACTTGTTCCAATTCTTCGGGTTTAAGTATGCCTGGATTAACAAAAATCCATTTCAGAAATGAGAAAGAAGGTACTTCATCCTGAATGAGTACCAGGTTCATCTTTTTACTTTTTTCAATTTTTGCTCTTGCCAGCATCTTTTTAATGCCTAACAATAAGTAGAATAACCGAAAGGTAAAGAACAGCACTCCCAGTATGTATATTGTTATCAGAATGCTTGAAATAGAGATGACTGATTTGCTTACCAACTGTTGAGGCAATGCCTCTTGTGGATCTTTAGCAACAGCTAACGGATCAGCAAGTGTTCCGGGATCAGTTAAAAGAATAAGGTGTTCGTAGTAATCTTTAATATTTCTTACACCATTGGCTGTTTCATGTAAATATCCCTGATTACCAATTTCAACGGGTATTGAAATAAGAGGTACTGTAAGTGCCAGTATCATTGATCCCAGCAGGTAAAATCGGTTGAATGTGAAATAGGTTTCTTTTCGAAAAAACACAATGTAGCCAAGGTAAAACAGGCTTAAGCACAATCCCGATTCAAACAGGTATATCAGAAAATCAGTCATTTTTTTCTTTTTTCAGTTCTTCAAGCATTTTTATTACTTCATTTACTTCTTCTATTTTGAGGTTTTTATTTTCGGAAAAGAAATTGACAACTTGTTTGAAAGAGTTATTGAAATATTTGTTAACCAAACGTCCCATCTGACCACTTCGGTAATCTTCTTTTGAAATTAATGGATAATACTCATAAGTACCACCGTACTTGGTGTACCCTACAATTTCTTTTTTTACCAGCACTCGCACAATTGTTGAAACACTGTTGTAAGGAGGTTTGGGATCGGGAAACTGGCTCTGGATATCTTTTACAAAGCCTTTTTCCAGCTTCCACAATATTTGCATTATATTCTCTTCTGCTTTTGTTAAAGTTATCATTTTAATACCAAGTTAGTTAATCAGCACTGTAAACTTACAACTTAAATTTAAGTTTGTCAACTTAAAAATAAGTTTAGTAACGTAATTTTAAGTTTTGTAGTTTTGATTTTAATAACGAAAGCCTTATTGTAAAAGGGATTAGCTTATGCAAATTATTTTTATATTTGATACTAATCTTAACTTAAATATGTAGAAAGATGAGTGATGTAAACAACGAAAAAATGGTAATTGCCTTTTCGGGTAACCCAATGGATGCTATTCAAATTAAGGAATTGTTGGAAAGCCATAATATTGAAGCCAGTGTGTTAAATGGTTATACCAGTACCATAGCTCCACATATTGTACCTGAAGCCAATGTTATGATTTTTCAGAAGGATATGGAGGAAGCTCAGGAATTAATGAAATACATGAGCTTAAATAACTAAATCTTCGGGATCTTCAATGGGTAGATCGCAGCTTTTGTTTTTGCATTGATAAATAAGTGTTTTATCCGATTGGTATCTATCTTTTAAAATATTCAGTTGAGTTTTAGAATTTGATGAACCGGCATAAATAGTGCCGGGCCTTAATTCCGTCTGTAACTCTTTTCGAAACATCTCAGCATTTGTACCGCATATAACCACTTCATTTCTTGCCTGCCGAAGTGATGATAGTAAAGCCCATTGCGCATAATAAGACGGATTTTTTTCTATCTGATCATGCATCTTGGTAATTAACATATCTGCAATGGTTTCGTAATCGGGTAGGTGAGTTATTTGCGAAAGTTGAATCAGATTCATAGTCATTGTACTTACTGAGGATGGTATTACATTATCCTGAATATCTGTTTTGCGGGCAATCAGTTTTTCACTTTTAGATGAAGTATAATAAAAGATTCCAATGGCTTCATCGTAAAAATGATCCATCACAAATTGAGTTGTATTCAATGCATCAAGTATATATTCTTCGTTAAAGGTGACTTCATAAAGCTTAATTAAAGCCTGAATGTAAAAGGCATAATCATCCAGGAAGCCTTCAATTTTACTGACTCCATTTTTTGATGACCGATGAATTGTACCATCCTTTTGCACTACTTTTGACCGTAGATAGTTAAAAGCTTTTTGGGCCGCAGTTAAGAATTTTTGATCGGACAAAGCTTGATAGGCATCACAAAATGAGATGATGGTCAGGGCATTCCACGAAGTAAGGATTTTATCATCCAGGCTTGGGCGAATACGTTTATTCCTTTCAATTAAAAGCATTCGTAGCATTTGCTGAATATTGCTTTCAAACTCTCGTGGTACAAGGGATTGATTTTCAGAATAAATGTTTCGAGGAGTAACTGCATGCAGAATATTTACTCCATCTTCCCAATTGCCATTTTCATTTATTGAAAAGTAACTGAAAAAGTATTTGTCATCACCAATTATCTCTTTTAATTCATTAAAACTCCAGGTGTAAAACTTACCTTCTTTTCCTTCGCTATCGGCATCCAAAGCAGAGTAAAAAGCTCCATCAACAGAAGTTAATTCGCGTTGAATAAATTCAAACGTTTCATTAATAATCCGTTTGTAATCAGGATTGCTACTAATTTTATAGGCATTACTATACAGCGATATTAATTGGGCATTATCATACAACATCTTCTCGAAGTGAGGAGCAAACCAATGCTCATCAACTGAGTATCGGGCAAAGCCGCCTCCAACCTGATCGTAAATTCCTCCTGAGGCCATTTTATCCAATGTTAGAAATGCAAAATCAAGCAATTCTTTGTTGTTTTTTATATATCCCAATTGTAATATTAATTCGAGAGATATTGGCATAGGAAATTTTGGAGCAGCCCCCAATCCACCGTTTATATTATCAAACCGGGTTTTAAGATTTGAAATGATTTCTGCTTCATCGGTCGACTGCGGCAGTATTGATAATTCTGGAAAATCCTGCTGGCGAATTCCTTCTGTAAGGTGTTTGGCCTGATCTATAATTTTATCTCTTTCGTTTTGGTATAAGTTACTTAGGGTTGTTAACACTTGTATCCATTGCTCTTTTGAGAAATATGTTCCACCCCAAACCGGTTGTCCATTAGGTAGGGCAAAACAGTTTAAAGGCCAGCCTCCTTGTCCGCTAATCATTTGTACAGCTTCCATATACACCTGATCAACATCAGGGCGTTCTTCCCTGTCTACCTTAATACAAACAAAATGTTGGTTCATGATATCAGCCACGCTTTCATCTTCAAAGGATTCATGTTCCATAACATGGCACCAATGGCATGCCGAGTATCCAACTGAAACCAGTATTAGTTTATCCTCATTTTGAGCTTTCTTAAAGGCTTCATCACCCCAGGGAAACCATTTGACCGGATTATGAGCGTGTTGAAGAAGATAAGGACTGGTTTCGGCAATGAGCTTATTTGGTTTCATAAAAGTTACTCTTTCTAGCAAAACATCATGATTGAAAGACTGTTCAAATAATGGTTGACAATGTGCTTAAAAAGGGCAATATTAAAGTTAAATTTGCGTGTAATATATTAAAGCAATAACTCATGAGACCTACCTTAATCATTATCATACTTATACTTCTTGCCGGATGTGTAGGATTGGACTATGATAAAATTTCGGATGAGGTAGTTTATGAGCCCGAAATTGCCTTGCCTGTGGGTTCCTTCGGATACCAGTTTAACAATGCTCATGAACTTCCCGGAGATATTCCACCTATTGGTGATTTAACTCCCATTGATGTGGTGCTGGAAGATACCTTGTTTTTTAGTTTAAATGAATCTTTTGAGTCGGAAGAATATATTAAAAGAGTCTATTTACATTATGATCTTGTAAACCGATACCCTGCCAAAGGAACATTGCGTTTTTATTATCTTGAGAATTTGGGAAGTGCCATAGAAATAACACCTGTTGATGGTATTCAGGTTGATGAGGCTGTTATTGATGAAAATGGCATTATTACAAAGGAATCAAAAGAAACATCTTTTATTGAGGTAACAGAGCATATTGATGGCTTATTGTCTGCTGATCAGATGATCATTGAGTTAGAGGTAAATGATCTGGTGCTTTCAAACATAGTAAGGCTAAATTTTAATAAATATTCAATTCAAACATCATTAGGAGTGAGGGTTGAACTTAATATTGAAAACTGATGAATAGTATTCTAAGAAGAGTTTTCATTTTAGGTAGTTTGTTGACTGTTGTGCAAATAGGTATGGCGCAGCAGAACCTTACTTTATTTTTAATGCACGAATTACCCCAGGCCAACTTTGTGAATCCGGCAGTTACTCCCAGATGCCCTGTTATAATTGGGATGCCTGGGCTTTCTTCTTTTCATACTAATTATTCAAATACAGCTTTTACGGTTCAGGAGTTATTTGAGGAAGAGAATGACTCGCTCTATTTTAATCCAGACAGAGCCATTCGAAATATGAAGGGGCATGAACTGGTTGGTGCTGAAACGCATTACACACCTCTTTATTTGGGTTTGTGGATAAAAAATACGTATTGGACATTTGCCTTAACTGAGAAGGTGTATACTTATAATACCTTTAATCAGAATACGGCTAAGCTGCTATGGGAAGGTAACTATCCGGCTTTTACAGGTAATGCGGCTTCATTAAACGGACTTCGATTAAATATGAATCATTACCGCGAATATGCAGTTGGTTGGGCTAAACAAACGGGTGAAAGGTTTCAATTAGGTATTAGGGGTAAACTGATTTTTGGTAAGGGAAATGTATATACTCCTCGCACTGAAGGTGGTTTATATACCGACGACCGCACTTTTGCTTTAGATATGGATTTGGAAACAAAGGTAAATACTTCTTTTCCATTGGAAGTATCAACTGATGAAGATGGTTATGTGACAGATATTGCTTTTCAGGAAGATATTGATTGGATGAGTTATATGATGAATAACCGTAATTTGGGTATAGGCTTTGATATTGGATTTGTTTATCAGTTGAATTCGCGAACTACATTATCAGGAAGCTTATTGGATGTTGGTTTTATTAACTGGACAAGTGATGTGAATAATTTTGAGTCGACAGGAACATTTAGCTATAGTGGAACCGATAGCGAAAGTGATTTTGATGATCCAGATTATATCTCAAATATTGGTGATAGTTTGCAAAATATTTTTGTGCCTCAGCCAAATGCTTCAGGTTATATTTCACCCCTTTTACCTCAAATGTATGTGGGATTAACTCGTGTTTTAACAGATCATATTAATGCAGGAGCTGTATTCCGTAACGAGTTCTATCGAAATCGTCTTCATCCCTCGTTTTCATTATCAGCTAATACCTTTGATTATAAAGTTCTCAATGCATCCTTATCATATTCAATGATAAATGGAGATTACTTTAACATTGGAGCTGGTGTTGGAGCTAAATTGGGACCGATACATATTCATGCTATCACCGATAACCTTTTCTCATTTTTTGATTTAAGCGATGCAAGAGGAATAAATCTAAGATTCGGAATCAGCATTATTCCGGGGTGTGATCCTAAAGACGAAAAGAAAAGGCAACCTAATAAAGGTATTCAGGCTCTGCCATGCTATTATAATCCTTACACAAAACATCGAAGAGCCTGGAGATAGTTATAAAAAAAAGCCGGAAGCAAATGACTCCCGGCTTGTATATCTTGAAGCTTGGTTCTATTCTTTCATTGATCTTTTATCACCAGCGTGACTTAATACCTGACCATTTAATAGCCCATTATACTGTGATTTGTCTCTTAAAAGCTCCTTGGCTTTAAATAATTCTTTATCTTCTTGCAAACCAACTAAAATGGCACCTTTTTGGTAATAATAGCGTTTGGTTATTTCAATGGCAAGTAATTCTTCAATCTCGTTTCTGAACAAATTAAGATCTTTCTCAATATCCAGTTTCAAGGTCTCTTCTAATTGCTTGAAATCATCTTCTGCTTTTGAATAATAATCTTCTTTCTTAGCAATCTCAATTAAGTCTTTTAATTTTTGCTGCGAACGTGATGTGTATTTGAAATCTTCCTGCACCTTCACATACTCAATAAATTGATTATAGGTTGCATCATCCACTTTGTATTCATTAGCCGGAGCAATGCTTTTGTTGTCAAGCACAAACTGAGTGGCATAATCAAATATGGTTTGTTGAGCAACTAAAGCAAATGTAATGCTTGAATATTTTGGAGCATCAACCAAGATATCCGGTGAAATACCACCACCATCATATACTTTTCGTCCTTTTAATGTCTCGTACTCCGAAATCAATGAATCAGGAACCAGTCCAACACTACCATCGTCGTTGCGGTGCGAATAATCAAGAGCCTGAATACATCTGCCCGAAGGAATGTAATATTTAGCGGTGGTTAATTTTAACTTAGCATTGTATGATAGGTTACGGGTAGTTTGAACCAAACCTTTACCAAAAGAACGTTGGCCAATAATAACAGCACGGTCTAAGTCCTGTAAAGCACCTGAAACAATCTCAGAAGCAGAAGCCGATCCTCTACTAATTAATACAGCCATTGGCATAACAGTATCAATAGGTTGACGAGTTGCTTTATATACTTTATCCCACTGTTTCACTTTACCTTTAGTGCTAACTACTTCCATTCCGCGAGGAACAAAAAGGTTAACGATTTTTACTGCTTCATCTAATAAACCACCAGGATTAGCGCGTAAATCAAGAATTACATTTTTAGCCCCTTGCTGATCTCTTAAATCAAGAAATGCCTTTTCTACCTCACGTGCACAGTCCTGAGTAAAGTTATTAAGTATAATTAATCCGGTTTCATCATCAACCATGCCGTAATAAGGAACAGCATTGATTTGAATCTTCTCGCGAGTTAATTCAAAAGTTAAAGGTTTCTTTTCGCCTGGGCGTTCAACCTTTATTTTTAATGAAGTATTGGCCGGTCCTTTTAGCATATCACTCACATCAGGTGTGCTTTTTCCAACCATGTTTTTACCATCAATTTCTAATATTTTATCTCCGGCAAGTAATCCGGCTTTAGCAGCAGGAAATCCTTCGTAAGGTTCGGCAATAACAACGTGCTCATCTCTTTTTGATATTAATGAGCCAATACCTGCATATTCGCCGGTTGTCATAAAGCGAAAATCCTCCATATCCGACTCCGGAATATAAGTAGTATATGGATCTAATGACTCAAGCATTTCGTTGATACTTGTAGTGACAAGTTCTTCGGGTTCTGTTTCATCAACGTAATAACTGTTCAGTTCGCGAAACAGGGTGTAGTAAATATCAAGGTTTTTAATGATTTCAAAATTACGCTTGTCATCATTAAAGCTATACAAACCAAAAAGCATTACGAAGACTACCGCAATGGTAGCTGTCCACTTTACTTTCGGCATTCTCACAAAATTCTTCATATACAATGCGTTTCTTTTCTTTTAATGACTTTAAGGGTAAATCAGATAAATAATATGGTTTTTTAATAAAGTCGTAAAAGCAAAGTTAATATTTCCGTTTAAAACCTTCGCTTTCAATGCTACTAATCTTACACTTTAACTCAAGTTTAACTTAGTTTTTATGTCACTTAGTTTAGAATCATTTAAAGGGATGGAATGTTGAAATGCCTTTTTATTATATTCCCTTTTTCATCACTTATACTAAGTGTATGATTTCCTTGTTGTGGCAATATCTCCATTTGATGAATATGACGAGTGCTACCTAAGTATTCATTATCCAAATGCCAAAATAATGTTTCGGAGCGGTTTTGATGTGATGCTTTACATACAATTCTACCGATGGAACCATCAATTTCTTTAGGAACCACCAACTGTGCTCCGGGTTTTGGGTAAATAATTTCTAATGGTGATTCATCGTTGGGTTTGCAGCCTGGTAGATAAGGAGGAAGCTTCTTGTAGCCGGGGTTTTTCGATTGAAAATACCACGCCATAACCGGAGGAAGAATCATCCATGATTCATTGCGGATTTGTGAAGCCGGATAACAATCGGCATTAACGCGGTATTTACCATCGTTTGAAAGATGCACAATCTTGTGATATGGGCAAACTGGTAAATCCTTTTCCACCAAAGGTACATACAAGGTATCTCGGTTAAAACAATTGATTGATGCTTTAAAACCAGTTTCTTTACAAACTTCTATCGGTTGAAGATCATCATACGGGATGTCGAACCAACTGGTTGGTTGCAATAAACGGTAAAGATCAAACATTACTGGTGCAGCAGCACTTCCTCCAATAATTGCAGGACGGCCTTCGCCAGATGCGTTACCAACCCATACTCCAATGGTATATTCAGGTGTAACACCAATGGCCCATGCATCTCTGTTTCCAAAGCTGGTTCCTGTTTTCCAGGCCACTTTTCTGCCAGAAGTAAAGTTCTCCCATCCAGCTTCGTTTTCGGGGCGCTGAACGTTGGTTAATGCTTCGAAAGTATGATAAATTGCCCCGGCTGATAAAGGTGGAAGAGTGTTGGTAGGGGTAGCAAGGTCATCAGCATTTGTTTTGATCCAAGCTGATTGATACGCATTAGCTTGATAAGTACTATTGTTATTTGTATAGTAGTTTAAAACGCCAGCCATTGAAGCATATGTTGAAGTTAATTCATAAAGGTTAGCTTCAGCACCACCCAGAATCAAAGATAATCCATAGTGCGAAGGAGCTTGATTAATGGTTGATATTCCTATTTTTTTAAGCAGAGTGTGAAATCGTTCCACCCTATAGTCGTCTAAAAGCCTTACGGCTGGTACATTCAGCGATCTGGATAAGGCTGTGTGAGCGGGCACAGCACCATCAAATTTTTCAGTATAATTCTTTGGAGCAAAGTCGCTGTAGTAGGTTGGAATATCGGCTACCAGCATCTTAGGAAGTAATATTCCATCATCCAGTGCAGCGGCATACAAAAAGGGTTTAAGAATACTGCCAGTACTTCGTGATGCTTGTATAATATCTACATCATGACCATATTCACTTGATTGCGAATTGCAATTACCAACATAAGAAAGCACTTGCTTCGATTGATTATCAACAATAATGGCTGCAATATTATGCACTTCGTTTTGTCGGTAGATTCGGTAAAACTTATCAACTATTTGGTTGCTTTGCTTCTGTAAGATATAGTTGATGCATGTTTGCATCGTGCCCTCACCATGCTGTTTCATCTGTTGGTGTAATAGGTGGGGCGTTAATTGTGGTAAGGCAATAGGCTTGTCAGGAAGAGGCTCTGCCAAAGATAAATAGTAGTCGGTTGAATCAATGGAATTATTATCCAATAATTTTGTTAAGAGACGATTGCGCTTCTCCAATAGACGTGATCGGTTTTTGCCGGGATGGATTAACGAAGGAGCATTGGGTAAGACGGCCAGTAAAGCCGATTCGGCCCACGATAATTGATGCGCAGGTCTCCCAAAATAGCGCCAGGCCGCGGCTTCCAATCCCACCACATTACCTCCAAATGGTGCATGAACAGAATACATTTGAAGAATCTCATCTTTTGAGCATCGTAGTTCCAGACGTGTGGCCTGAATTGTTTCAATCAGTTTATTAAAGAGGGTACGGTTGCGGTTGAACGCCAATCTGATCACCTGCATAGTTAGGGTACTGCCACCGCTTTTAATGCTTCCTGATTTTATATTCTGAAACAATGCCCGAGCCATAGATACGGGATTAAAACCCGGGTGATAGTAAAAATATTCATCTTCGAACAGAAGAATTGATTCCTTGAATTTATAAGGGATGGAATCAGCTGCTTCAAAGCGCCATTGACCGTCATTGGCAATATGAGCAGAAAGTAGTTTTCCATCTTTTGAGTTGATGCAGGTTGAATAAGTTGTGTCGAATAGAGTTTTAGGTAGGCACCAATAATAGGATATAGCCAACAGGCCAACTAATATCCATATGCCTTTTCTTTTTAATGACGACTCTCCTTTTTTCATGAAAGCCAAATTTAAGAGGAAAATAGAAAAAACCTAACAGAGATGCACCCTGTCAGGCTTTTCATTTTTTACCAACGGGCAACAATTGTAAACATCATATTCCGCCCCGGTGCATTAATGGCTGCTTTACCGCCACGCACTGAACGAGTCAGATGTTCGTAATACGTTTCATCCAACAAATTATTAATGCTGGCGTTGCATTGTAGGTGTTTGCTGATTTCATAGTTAATTGATAAATCAATCAGTTGAAAAGCGGGAGTCTCAGTCTCACCAAAGCTTGAAGCGATTCGATCCTGCTTCCAAACGTGCCTGTAAGTTAATTCGGGTTGAAGTTTGTTTTTAAGAAAATTACCGAATAAAGAATAACGCAAATCCATGGGTGGAATTTCTGGTAAGGCTTCATCCGTTTCATTATTATTACCATGTGTATAGGCCATGCTTAACCTGTGACTAATGGTTGAAGTGAATTGCTGGATCCAGGTTATTTCAAAACCTTTTAATACAGCTTTATCAATATTTATAAACTGACGAACGCCGGGGGCCGTTGCCATTTTAGGATTGATGTCATGTCTTATCTCTGAAGAAATAAAATCATTAACAGCAGCCATAAAGCCTGAAACCTGAACCTGAGTTGAAGCCTTTTGGTATTTAAGAATAACATCCAGCTGATTGTTTTTCTCGGATGATAATTCAGGGTTTCCAATCATTTCAAAGGGATCAACCCCAACCGGTAAAAAATTGATGTATCGTTCGGTTATGCTTCCACTTCGTTGGGCATGTCCTAACCATAACTCTGCTTCAAAAGACTTGTTCAGTTTTTTGCTTACACCCAGACTAAGTGAGGGATTGAAACTAGTGCTTGAAACTTCATTGTATAGCGATTCGAACATTTCGTCGGGTTTATTGGCATCCGCCTGATTATACTCGATACGACCGGCATAAATGAGTTTCCATTGATTTAATGGCTGTTGAAATTCAGCAAAAACACTTGCACGACTAACATATGCATCTTGCCATACATTATCAGTTACAGTATTACCTGAATTGGGCCCCATTAAGAACGTTCTGCTTCTTTCTCCTTCTGCCTCATCGCCTCTATAATCAGCACCCAGGTATAAGTGGTTAGTTCCCAACTGCCATTTTCCTTCGGTGCGTCCCCCATAGTTATAGGTTTTAGCATCTGTAACCGCATCTGCCATTCGAGGATCTATAATTTTATCATAGTTATCCATCAAATGATCAACAAATGTTGAGTAGAGACTGGTATTCCATTCTACCAACTTTTTATTAAAAGTAACAGTGTGATGCAGACTACCCAGCCAGGTATCATCTTTCCGTAAATCCATCGCAAGAGCTGGGAAATCAACATTCTTGGCATAGTTATGACTAATATTTAGCTTGATAATTTGATTGTCAGTTAGCTTAAATCCTGCAATGGCACCGATGTTATTTCTACTAAAGGAAGAAGGAACTTCATTTCCATCACCGTCTTTGTAATTATTGCCTGAAGAGGCAGCACCATAAAATTTAAGATTGTAAGCTGTTTGTTGAACAGCAATCAAACCTTCGCTTCGCCAGATACCTCCGTTACTTTCGTAGCTTCCGGATAACCTGCCCGATAGTGGACCATTGTTATTAAACTGAAATGGTTCCGTTTTAAAATTAATGGTACCGCCAATACCATTTCCAAAACGCAAGGAGTAGGGGCCTTTTAAAACAGTTATTTGTGATAACATATTAACCGGCATCTGACTGCTTGGCGGATCCATGCGATTGGGACAAGCTGCATTAGCACTTTGAGCTCCATCCATTATAATATTCAACTGATCGTATTTAAAGCCACGCAGAACTGGATCGAAACCATAACTTCCGCTTTTTCTGATTAATGAAACCTCTGGTAATTGTGATAAAACAGACGCTGCATCGTGCGATAACCGATTGTGATTATCAAATACAATAGTAAGTGAGTCGTTGGTTGTTTGATGAAGAGCGATAATACTTACCGGTTGTAATTCAAAATTATGCGCATTCCACAATAAGCTGCCAATTTTTAAAATTTCTGATAATTGATTTGGACTGATCGATAATTCACCATAGTTGATGTGTGATAAGTATAACGTTGATGAAGAGTCGTTTTTGATTTTAATTTCACCTTCTTTATTGGAAATGCCATGATGACTTCCGTAGCTGAAGGTAGCATTGATAACAGGAGTTTGTTGTTGCCCATCAAGTAGTTGTAACGTTTGGCTATATGACATAGCAAAGCATACAGATGACAACAACATCATAAGAATTAATCTTTTCATATTTGAATTGTATGTTGTTGAAACAATGTGTGCACATCAGTTAAAATGTGCTTTTTTAAATTCTATGTTTTAACAACAGTTTGGGAGGATGGAAAATATCCTTTGTAATCCTTAACATGTAAAAGATCTGATAAGATCCAAAGAGTACTTTTTGTGCTGTGTGTGAAGGATTGAATGAAATGATTCTATTGGGAAAGAAATCAATCAATACTTTTCGCTGACTTTCTTCAGGTAGGTTGGTTTCCTGATTGTTTTGTTTGGTTAATTCCTTTTTTAAGTGACAGCAACCCTGGCATGTATTATCTTCAATCTCTTTCTGAATACACAGATTTTGAGCAATGTAATTCTGGTTTATTTTAAATATCAACAATGTAAAGCTGTAATGCAACGAAGCAGTAAGACTAATTGCTGAGAGAAATATGACCAGAACTTTTTTCAAAATGTGGATGCGTTTTGTTTTTAACAATAACTTATACCGATTGTTTGCCTGTTAATTATAAGTCATCTGGCTGAAACCTTAAAACTTCTGTCTTTTGTGGTCTTTTTTCTCGCAAAAAGTGAGAATGATCTGGGAACAAGCGACATCATTGTAACTTTTTCGAAAGATCGTCTTGCGAAAATGCTTAACTGCCTGAGTTTTTATGTCGAAGTTGTATGATTTTCAGAAAAAATTTCATCTTTTGGGGAGAAGCTTATCTGAAAAAGCCAGGAGTTTGAAGCAATTTCATTAAAAAACCTGCTAAAAAATCAGAGTTTCGAGCAAAAAAGCCTGATGATTGAAAGAAATTCGTTCGAATTTTCACTAAAACGAAAGATGATCGTCCGAAGAAGTCAGACTATTGGCATTTTTTAACTAACCATTTGTGGTTAACTATATGTTGGGGTATTGAAAAGTTTATTCGCCAATAATACAGTATTTTATGTTTAAATAAGATCGTGTATTTAATTGAATATAATAGGTTGAACTAAGAAATTTTAACAATTATTTGGGATTGTTCAGCCTTGTGAAGGCATCTATTTTTGCATTGATAAACACAGCAGTATCATTTTTCCACTTATCAATGAAAAAAAATTTCAGAACAACATTATTACTAACAATTTATATTATCATGTCTAATACACATGTATTTAGCCAGGCCGATTATGAAAAAGAAAAGCCTGCCGACTTACATACTTTTAGAATGATTGATGCAAAAGATGGAAGTGTTGTGTGCAATTCTCATATATGCATTCAATTAATGGATAATAGAGCGTGTCATGTAGTATCAGATAATGAGGGATATGCTAAACTTGATATGTCTAAACTAACTGCCGGCATGGTTGTAATTTCATCAATTGGGTATGTTACTAAATATGTATCAATTGAAGAACTGGGTAAAGTAAATGAAGTTCTAATGGAGCCAGACGTTTTTGATTTGGATCAGATAGTGGTTACAGGAACAAATACCCCTACACGTGCCGACAGTTCAATATTTAAGGTGAAAGTAATTACCGGGAAGAAAATTGAACAACTAGGTGTTGTTACCTTAAATGAATTACTGTTGGCGGAAGCAAATATTCGTATAACATCAGATTTGATTTTAGGTAGCCAGATTGAAATGCTTGGTATGGGTGGATCAAGTGTAAAAGTAATGATTGATGGTGTACCTGTTATTGGCCGCATAGACGGAAACGTGGATTTGAGTCAGATTAACCTGGCCAATGTCAAGCAGGTAGAAGTGGTTGAAGGCCCCATGTCGGTTATATATGGAAATAATGCATTGGCCGGAACCATTAATATAATCACACAAAATAATAGCTATTATAAATGGTTGGCCGAGGCAAATGCCTATGCTGAGAGTGTTGGGCGTTTTGTAAGTAATGCCAACGCAGCTTTTAAAACGGGTAATCATTCTATTACTGCCGAAGGAGGATATGAGTATTTCAACGGAGTAGATTTTGATAAGTCTGATCGGCAAATGAATTGGAAACCCAAAAATACCAAGCGAGCTAATGCCGGTTATACATTTCATAAAAATGAACTTCAGGTAAATGTCAATCTCAGGTTATTTGGCGATGAGCTGCATAATAAGAGTAATATCTCCGGTACGAGGGTGTACGACACCTATTATTTTACCAACAGGTATGATTTTTCGGGAGGATTACAAAATACATTTAATAAAAAGCACCATTTAAATATGGTAGCTGCCTATAACTATTACGATCGTTCGTCGCAAGCAGTGAATAAGGATTTGGCCAACGGAGAAGAAACCAAAGGCGAAAAGCTTAGTTCGCAGAAAGCAACTCAGCAAATGATGAGAGCCATTTACGGAACTTCCATTTATCCGGGGGTGCTAAGCATGCAAGGTGGAGTGGATGTAAACTACGAAACATTTGAAGGTGAAAGGGTAATCGATAAATCACAAAGCATTGGTGATTATGCATTTTTTCTTAATCTTAATTATAAGCTCTCTGATCATTTTGAATTGCAACCCGGACTTCGATACAGTTATAATTCAGGATATGATGCGCCCGTTGTATACTCAATCAATACCAAGTGGCATGTGGGTGATGCTCTTAATTGGCGTGCATCCTTTGCGCATGGCTTCAGAGCTCCCGAATTAAAAGAGCTGTATTACGACTTTGTGGATTCTAATCACGAGATTTATGGTAATCCGGATCTGACTGCAGAATCGTCGTACAATGTGAATACGTCGGTAGATTATTCAATACAAAAGAATAAGCATCATTGGCGTTTTAGCTTATCAGCTTATTATAATGATGTTGATGATATGATTTCGTTGGTGCAGGATGAAAACAGCACCCAATATGTCTATCAGAATATAACCGAATATCAATCTACAGGAAGTGATATAAGCATTAATTACGGAATTAGTAATTTTCTTACCATGCGCGCTGGTTATGGTATAACAGGTCGTTACAATAGTTACACAGAGCAAAACGGTTCTGATGAATTTAATATTACAAACGATTTGTTTGGTGGTTTTAAGCTAACCGAAGAAAAAACTCAAACTACCTTATCTGCCGATTACAAGTATAATGGCGCTATTCCTTATTTCTATTCAAATTCTGATGGAAATATAACGGAGGGAAAACAAGACGCTTATCATACTTTCAATCTCTCCGTGATGAAATGTTTTTACCAAAACAAACTAAAGCTTACGATGGGGGCCAAAAACTTGCTGGATGTTACCAATGTTAACAGGCCGTCTAGTGGAGGAGCTCACTCAAGTGGTGCGGGTATCCCCATTTCTTACGGTAGATCCTTCTTTATCAATTTGAAATATCGTTTCACACATTTATAAATAATAACAATTAAAATAATATATGATGAAAAAGCTACTATTGATGATGGCCGTTGTTGCTTTATTTGCAGCCTGCGACGATGATGAAACCATAGATGTTAAAGACTATGGAATGAAAACAATTGAAGCTGACCTGGGGTATAATACTTCTGCCGGCGTTAGTTATACCAGTCAGGTATACATTAAGTTAGGAGAAGAATCTCCAGTGTCGGAAGGAGAATACGATACGGATAGCTGGACAAGCTTTAACCTTTGTGAAGGGGTTGATGGTGAAGAATACAATGTTGAAACAACTGTAACAGGTTGGGATATTGTTTTTACTTCGTATCGACTTAATTTAGGATCCAGTGCTGAACCTTATCCCTATGATGTTGCAGGTGCTTTGGTTAGTTCTGATTGTCAGGTTGCATTTGTAGAATTTACTGAAAGTGAAGATGCAGATGCGATTGCAGAATCGTTTGCTAATTTAACTTTAACCGATATAGCTGATGCAGTCTATAATAGTGAAATGGACGCCATCGGATATGATTGGAAGAGTTTTGATATGAACTCTATGCTCTATGAAGTAAATAGCCATTACTTCTATTTTATCAAATTCGAAAACGGTGATGTTTATAAATTGCGTTTCACAGGTTTTTACGGTGCAACAACTAGCGATCGTGTAATTAATGCGGAATATGCTTTAATGCAATAAAATTCTTTTTTATACTATCGGGTTTTTGGAAGCCCCCCTGAATTATGAGAGTCCTTGCTTTATCTGTTCCGGATAAAGCAAGGCTTTTATAATAAAAGTTCAATCAACAAATATCCAACTCAATTTGAATATGAAAACAAAAAAACTGATAGGTTCATTAGTCGGTATTGTTATAATAGTAGCGGCTTTTAGTGTATGGGGGAGGTACTATTCTCCTACCAAAGTAGCCTTAATAAATTATCCTGAGTTCATGTCTTCTAAAATGGCCGGGGCAAACGAAAATAGTTTCGTTAAAATCGATATTTTAGAGCAGAAAGATTTATCTGATCTTAAAAAGTACGATATGCTCTTATTCTTTGGGATGGGATTAAAATTGACCGAAGAACAGTTAGAGTATGTCCATCAAACCGCTAATGAAGGTGTAGCAATGAATCTTTGGGGAGCTACAACCAAAGGATTAAATATTACCAATATTACCGGTGATACAGCCAGAGTTGTTGAATCTTACCTCGACAACGGAGGAAATAAAAACTATCGTAACCTGTTTAATTATATTCGAACTGTTATTGATGGAAAAACAACCTTTACACAACTTATCGATACTGCACTCACAATTCCCTCAAATGCTTTGTTTTATATCGATGAAGAGGTAGCACTTGAAAATGTAAAGGATTTTGAATCCTATTGTGTGAAACAAGGTGTTCACAAGCCAGGATATAAAAAAATTGCACTACTGACCAGTATACCGGGGCCCTTTAATTCAAATCGAGGCTACCTTAATAGCTTGATTCATGAACTGGAAGAGCGTCAATATAACGTTTATCCGGTTGCCGGTTTTTCCGGTCGTTTAAAGTATATGAAAGAGATATCGCCCGACCTGATTATCTATATTCCTCATGGGCGTTTATCTATGGGTGGTGGTAATGCCGGAGGGATTACTCAATGGCTTCAAAATCAAAATGTGCCTGTTCTATGTCCGATAATGGTTCATCAGCGATACGAAGATTGGCTTGATGATAAAAAAGGTATGCAAGGTGGGTTGCTCTCACAAAGTGTTACCATGCCAGAGTTCGATGGCGGAATTGCTCCATATGCCTTATTTGCAGAATTTGAAGATGAGAAAGGGCATTTGATTTTTAAAGCCATACCCAACCGATTAAAGAAATTTGGCGAGATGGTTGATAAATATACATATCTGGCCGATGCCGCTAATGTTGATAAGAAAGTGGCCATTGTGTATTTTAAAGGCCCCGGAAAAAATGCTTTGGTAGCGGCCGATATGGAAGTGCTTCCGTCGCTACACAATGTATTGCTACGTATGCAGAAAGAAGGTTATAATCTGGGGGATTTACCTGCCGACTATAGCAGCTTTGAAAAGCGTGTGATGAAAGAAGGTCCGGTTTTGGGACCGTACGCCGATGGTGCTTTTGATACTTATCTTCAAACAGGCAATCCGGCTTTAATAACAGCCGACCAATATGAGCAGTGGTGCGAAGAAACATTACCATCTGAAATCTATCAGGATGTGGTGGATCGATACGGAAAAGCTCCCGGAAACTATATGTCGGTATACCAAAACGGAAAGGATCATATTGCTGTCGGACGGGTCCAATTTGGTAATGTAGCAATAGTTCCTCAACAGTTGCCGGGACTGGGCAATAATACGTTTGCCTTGGTGCATGGAGCTAAGGTTGCTCCTCCGCATACATATATCGCTCCGTATTTGTGGATTCAAAAAGCCTTCGAGGCCGATGCCATTATGCATTTTGGCACACACGGTAGTTTAGAATTTACTCCGGGCAAGCAAATTGCTTTATCGGATTACGATTGGACAGATCCTTTAATCGGTAATACGCCGCACGGATATGTTTATACCATAAGTAATATTGGTGAAGCTATGATTGCCAAACGACGCTCTTATGCTGCTACACTTGAGCATCTTACACCTCCCTTTATCGAAGCCAAGGCTTTGAGTAATTCACAATTGCTTGTGCAAAAAATGGATACATGGTCGCAGTCAAAAGGAGCCATCAGGCAAGAGTATGCTTTATCTGCAAAAAAAATGTTTGTTGATGAAGGAATGCATCTTGACCTGAATTTGAATGATGATTTATCCATTCCTTACACTGAGGATGAGATGCATAAAATAGAGGCATACCTGGCCGAGCTTCAGCACGAAAAAGTGGCAGGAGGCTTGTATACCTTAGGCATACCATACACTCCTAAATTATTGGATGAGACAGTTCTGATGATGCATATTGATGCATTGGCTTTTGCTATGTCGGAATATGATTTTGAGCGTGGAGCCGTAGATCGAAAACAACTCAACGATGAAGTTTATTTCAGAAAAACATACCTGAAACCGTCAACACAATATGTACAGAGCGTTATTAAGGGGCATGATGAAGATGCTGTAAGGAAAAAGATTGTGGCTACAGCTGATTACAAAAAAGCTATGGATTTTAAGGCCGAGCGTGCCCGCTTAAAAAAAGAAACGGATGCAAAAAAAATGGCTATGATGAAAGCCAAAAAAGAGAAAGCAGCAACTCATAAGCATTCGACTAATGGAAAGCATGACTCAGCTAAAGAACAGAAGGTTAAAAAAGCAATTAAGAAACCGGAAGATGTGGATGCCAGTAGTGGAGCTACTCCTAAAGTACCTGAAGCTGACCCTAAAGAACAGTCTTTTGCCAATGCTGTGTTAGCGATTGAAAACACCTTATACGATATCAATAAAAAGAAGAAACAACTGGCTCAAAGTCCCGAGGGTGAGATGGTAAGTATTTTAAACTTTTTGGATGGCGGTTATATTCGTCCTAATTCAGGTGGTGATCCTATTGCTAATTCATCTGCCGTACCTACAGGTTTTAATGTTTATTCGATTAATGCCGAAAATACCCCAACCAAAGAGGCCTGGAAGGTTGCCAAAAAACTTACGGATCAGTTATTGGAAGATTATAAGAAGAAGCATGACGGAGTTTATCCTCAAAAAATCAGTTTCACACTGTGGGCCGGAAGCTTTATCGAATCGGAAGGAACAACCATTGCACAAATTCTTTATATGATGGGAATTGAACCCATATGGACTCCTCGCGGTAAGGTAAATGATATACGTCTTATTAGTGAAGAGGAGTTAGGTCGCCCACGTATTGATTTAGTGGTTCAAACCTCCGGTCAATTGCGCGATTTGGCTGCATCACGCCTGTTTATTATTAATCGTGCCGTTGCAATGGCTGCCGATGCTCAGGATGGTGATAACCTAATTAGCAAAGGCATGAAAGACGCAGAGAAATATCTGATTGATAAAGGTTATTCGCCTAAAGAAGCACGGGAAATGTCGAAGCATCGCGTTTTCGGGGGGGTAAACGGTAATTACGGGACAGCTATTATGGGTATGGTTGAAAAAAGTGACAGCTGGGATAGTACCTCTGTTGTAGCTAAAACCTATTTAAATAATATGGGTGCTGTTTACGGAACTGAAGATAATTGGGGCGATTTTGGTAAGAACGTTTTTGAAGCTGCTTTACTGAATACCGAGGCAGTGGTACAACCTCGTCAGAGTAACGCTTGGGGTGCTTTAAGTCTCGACCATGTGTATGAATTTATGGGAGGGATAAACCTGGCGGTTAAAGAAGTAACCGGAAATGACGCTGAAAGCTATTTTAATGATTTCAGGAATAGTAATAAGCCTCGTGTAATGGGACTGAAAGAAACCATTGGAATTGAAAGTAAAACAACCTTGCTTAATCCGCGGTATATTCAAGAACATATGAAAGGAGGAGCTTCTTCAGCTGAAGTGTTTGCTGAAACGTTTCGTAATACTTTTGGATGGAATGTGATGAAAGAAAGTGTTATTGAAGATCGCTTATGGGATGATTTGTATGAGGTGTATGTCGAGGATAAATACAAATTGCAGGTACAAGACTTTTTTCGCAATAAAAACCCATATGCATTACAGGAAATGACTGCCATAATGCTGGAAACCGTTCGTAAAGGAATGTGGGAGGCTACCCCTGAACAGGTTCAGAAAATGGCCGCAATGCATGCCAACCTGGTTACAAATTACGAAGCGGGATGTAGTGGTTTTGTCTGTGATAATGCTAAGCTTCGTCTTTTTATTAATAATCAATTGCCTGAAGACAAGCAACAGGCTTATAATCGTGAGATAGATAAGGTTCTTGAACCCGTTAGTAAAGAAAGTAATGATAACGTTGTACTAAAAAAAGAAGAAGACCAGAAAGTGCAACCTCAAAAAGCAGAGCTGAAAAAGTTATCAGCTAATACAACTATTGTTATAGCAGTTTTAGCATTACTGGTTTTATTAGCATTGTTTATTCGACTTCGAAGAAAGTAATGGAAACAATAATCATCATACTTTTTATTTTAGCCACCCTGGTTTTCGGAATTCAGCTTAGCTTTTTCTCAAAGCCGGGGGTACTTCTTGCATGGTTATCTATTGTTGGTATATATACTTGGGGAATGCATACTGTAGCCATTGAACAGAGTTATGATTTACTCAGGAGTCATTTACAAAATAATGACCGAATGATCGATTTTGTGGTTTTTTTGGTGATCGATGCCATATTAGGAGCTTTGCTGGCCATTTATATGATACGCAATCATTATGGTGAAAAAGTAAAGAGGTTTTTTAAATTCAGTATTTATTTCCCCGGTTTGATTGTATTTCCTGCACTGTTTTACTTCGAAAGCCTCATTTATTTGAACATATCGGGTATCGATTTTAAAGTGATGGCAATAGCAATAGCAATCATTTTTATTGTGGCAATAGGTGGTGTTCAACTGTTGTTTCGAAAAAGCATGCCTGAAGTGGAACTACGCATCGAAATGAAATTTTTTATGCACATTTTTCAGTTAATGGGAGCAATCATACTATCAATTAAATATCTGGGACTTCCGGTTACAAAATCTCCCGATCATAACATTTATAGCTTCGAATATATCTTCATATTAGTAGCTGTTGTTGCAATTATTGCACTGGGCGTTGTATGGAAGTGTTTTCAAATAAAAAGAAAAATAACACATTTATAATGGAACAAATAACACAATTATTATATTGGATATCTACAGGACTTATGATACCTGTAATGGTATTGCTGTTGATATTTTTTATTCGCGCACTTATGCTTATCGGTTCATTTTACAGCATTTATGTTCAGAAGCTTAAATTTAATAAAGAGATGAAGAGTGTCTTTGATAAGTTGAATTCGAAGAATGTGAGAGATGAACTGCAGGAGAGAAGTCAGCATGTAAAATTACTGTCTTTTGCTTACCTCAGTAAGGTAATGAGGGTTGAACCAACCGAAACACACTATCATAAAGTTTTAAACGATTTTGAAATTGAGTGTCAGAAAGATTTATCCGGAAGTCAGACCTTGGCAAAATTGGGACCTATTTTAGGTTTGATGGGAACCTTAATTCCTATGGGGCCTGCCCTTGTAGGACTAGCTTCGGGTGATATTGCATCCATGGCCAGTAATATGCAGGTTGCTTTTGCTACCACCGTTATTGGTTTGTTGATAGGTGCTGTGGGTTTTATTATTCTTCAGATTAAAAGACGATGGTATGCTACAGATATCAACAATCTTGAGTTTGTAGTAGAGTTACTAAAGAAAGAGAAGTAAGTAAACCCATATTAAAATAGCTATAATATGAGACGTTCGAAACGCTTTTTACAAGATGAAGATATTGATCCAATGGCTACCGTGTCAAATCTGTTTGATGTAGCTATGGTATTTGCCGTAGCGCTAATGGTGGCACTTGTTTCGCGTTATAAAATGACAGAAATGTTTTCGAAAGACGATTTTACTATGGTTAAAAATCCGGGCAAAGAAAACATGGAAATCATTACTAAAGAAGGAGAAAAAATAGAAACTTATAAGGCATCTGATGAAACCTCTCAAAGCAGAAACAAAGGGAAAAGAGTAGGGGTAGCCTACCAGCTCGAAAATGGAGAAATCATTTATATACCCGAATAAAATATAGTACAATATATCAGCAACAATTTTTACTTGTATGCTGATATATTTTAAAAATCATCCTTGGCGTTGCCAAATAGTTTAAAGTTATAGGTAACAGTAAAGATAGGCTGTCCAAAAATCGACATTTTGTATCCTTTTACTTCTTCTCCTTCGGTTCTGAAGAATACGTTATAAGCATTTTGACGTCCCATTATATTGTATACCGCAAAAGTCCATGAACTATGATTTAGTTTTTTAGCAACCAGGTTACCATTTACGGTGGCAGCAACATCTAATCTAATGTAATCAGGCATTCGTATGGAGTTTCTGTCGGAATAATAAATCCGTTGAGCTCCGGCTAAATCATAGTAAGCTACCGGTGCTGTAAACGGTCGTCCGGTGCTATAAAAGAAGTTGGTTGAAACGTTAAAACGTCGGCTAAATTTATAGTTGGTAACAAATTTAAAATCATGAGGTTTATCGTAGTTTGCCGAAAAATAATCTCCATTATTCACCTTCTCCTCCTGAAAATTACCATCAATTTTGTGCAATACTCTCGAGTAGGTATAGTTAACCCATCCGGTTAGCTTGCCGGTTTTCTTCTGAAACATCACTTCAACTCCATAGGCTTTACCAACACCATTTAGTACATCTGTTTCCAAATGCTCATTCATGGTTAATTGAGCCCCACCCTTATAATCAATGATGTTTTTTAGGCTTTTATAATAAGTCTCAACAGATGCTTCAATAGTATTATTACGCAACTTTTTGTAGTACCCAATAGAATATTGATCACCTCGCTGCGGTTTTAAATAGTTATCACTTAATTTCCAGATGTCGGTAGGTGCCATGGCAGCTGTATTGGAAATCATTTGAATATATTGATACATCCGGTTAAATCCAATCTTCATCGAGCTTGTAGAACTCAATCTGATGTTGGAAGAAAAGCGGAACTCAGGACCTGAATAAAAAGAAATAGATTTGCCCGATGCATAATGGCTGGTATCAGTAATTGATTCTTCGGTACGTGGTAATCCATTCTGATAATTGAATTGCGATTTGGGCCCGAAGTTACTATAGAACGACCAACGTAAGCCAGCTGATATTGACATGAAATGAGTCAAATCAAATTCGTCGCTTACATAAAGTGCAGCTTCTAAAGCTTGCTCATCTTCAATCGTTTTAGGTGCTATTAGTGATTCGTCTCCAATAGGTGTTCTGGTGCCGGGAGATAGTTCATACCAAATTGTATTTAAACCAAAATCGATTTTATGGTTTTGGCTTGATCGGTACGAGAAATCAGACTTGAAACCATACTGGTTCAGACTATATTCCACCGAATGCAATTGAGTAGAGTCGGTTCGTGAATCAACAGTATATTCATAATTGCTCACCATAGCTGATGTAGTTGAAAACAACTTAGGACTAAATACATGTTTCCACTTTAATGTTGACGCCATAGTGGAGTATTCAAAAGCATCTTCGGTATAGTAGTCAAAATTATCATAGCTGTAATAGCCCGAAAGGTAGATGCTGTTTTTATCATCAATATCGTATGAGAAGTTACCCTGAAGATCGTGAAAGTTGGCTTTGCTATTACTAAGTTTGCTATCATCTAATAATTTCAAAACCCAATCGGAATAAGTAGTTCGCGCTCCTAGAATGAATGATCCTTTATCTTTCTTTAATGGGCCTTCTGCGATTAGTCTTCCGGATACCGGACTGATACCTCCGTTTACTTTGTAGGTTTTGCGGTTTCCTTCTTTTAATGTTAAATCCATAACTGATGATACACGACCACCGTATTTGGCTGGTATTCCACTTTTATATAGAGTAATATCTTTGACCATATCGGAGTTGAATCCAGAGAAAAACCCGAAGAAATGTGAGGTGTTAACAATAGGAGCTTCGTTAAGAAGAATAAGGTTTTGATCAGTACTACCTCCACGCACATTAAACCCGCTTGATGCTTCGCCAACACTTTGTACACCCGGAAGTAATAAGGTACTTTTAATAATATCAGGTTCACCCATTCCCAGTGGCAATTGTTTCAGTGTTTTCATTGAAATTTTTTCCATTCCCATGCGTAGGTTCCGAACCGGATCTTCACTTCTGGCAGTAATGGTTACTTCTTTTAATGAAGTTGTTTCTTCTCTCATTTCAACATCCAGATTCCCATCAGAATAGATTACAATATTTCGGTATGTTGTTTTCATTCCAATGGATCGAAACTCTATTTTATACCTTCCTTTTGGAAGTGTAAATGAGTAATGCCCATACATGTTTGATACAGTACCATTTTTCAAATCTTCAATATAAATAACCGTTCCAATCAAAGGTTCACCAGTTTCAATATCGGATATTTTACCGCTTAATGTGGCCGTTTTTACACCTATATTTCCAGAAGGACTTCCGATTTTAAAAAGCTGGTATTCTTTACTTATTTCAACTTCTTCATCAATTTGTTTTTTAGGAGCTTCGTATACAACGGTGTCGCGCACAAAAGCTTCTTTTTGATTAAGATAATTCAGATATGTTTGAGCATAATTGGTTTTTAATACATAGTCTTTAAGAAAAACAACATTCACCTCATCCACTATGGAATAATTTAGGTTTGATTGTTTGGCTATCCAACGGATGGCACTTGTGGGAGCCATGTTTTCAGGAAAATCATAAAAGTACACACCTTTACTCCATTCAGGGCTGTAGAAGAAATGATATGGGGAGTTTTCTTCTAAATAATCAATTGCCTGATCAAAAGAAATGGAGTCTGTTGTGCTAACTTGACTAAAAGCCTTTAAAGACAATGAGATAAAAAGTGATATTATTAGTGCTTTCTTCATCGATCGGGTAGGTTAAAGTGATTCGGCAAATTGAAGGACTTGTGAAATTTGATAGTTAGTAAGCTGTTTGAAAGGTTTGTGAAATGATCTTAATTTCTTCCGTATTTTTTTCTTGTTCTCAGAAAATATCAATAGCAGATCCTTTTTCTTTTTAAATTGAAAATACTGATCATCTTTTAATAAATACCTTTCGGTTTTAGGATAGTAGGTTAAGATACCGTTGTTATATAGGTTGTTGGTGCTGTGTTTAATGAATAATTTGTTTTTGCCACTATACGGTATCTCGTAGAAGCCCTGAGGTAACTCATCATCAGATCTATGATGGATTAAATGATATAGCTTATCGTTATATTTTATTGAAAATGAATCAATCTTAACTTTATTAAGTGTTACATATATGTTTTCTGCAATGAATTTATTGGGCATTACAATTAATTCATCCAGGTTTCTGTCATATAAAAGAGTTAGTTTTTTGTAAGCAACACCTTTGCAGTATACCGTCCCAACACCCATGGTTGATTCTAAAAGGGGTGATGAGGTGGTAGGATTGTAATAAGGTTTGTATTCTTTTCCGTTTAGAAAATCATATTCATTATAGGTCTCAGAATAATAGAAATCCTTAATTGAATCAACCCGATTGGTTATCATTTGAGTATTCTGACCAATGAGGGAGATGGTCAGGTTTAAAAATCCAAAGATGATTAAATTTCTTAGCATAGGTTTTGGAGCAAAGGTTAGATTGTGATAGATCGAACAAATTTAAAAATTATCGCGGGTTTTCAAGGGGGTGTGATGTTATTTGTTACATTTCTAACCAAATTCTGTATTTTTTCATTTTTTTTTGTCAGATTTGAAGTGATATTCAGATTCACCAACTCAACTTAACCTAAAAATCTATCATGCTCCGTAAATTCATCTTTGGTATTGTTTTATTAGCAATTGCCTACTCTTGTCTGGAACCATATAATGTAAATATTGATGGGTATGATAATTTGTTGGTAGTTGATGGTTTAATTACCAATGAAAATAAGTCTCATACGATCGAATTAAGGCGATCTACAACTTCCATAACAGAGTCATCACCGTACGAGTCTGGTGCCGTTGTTTTTGTAACTGATGATAAAGGAGAACAATATTATTTTGCTGAGTTTGGTCCAGGTGTATATAAATCCGATAGTACAAATCTGATTGTTAGTGAAGGTGATAAATTAACCCTGCATATTCAAACATCTGATGGAAATAAATACCAGTCTAGTGAGTGTGAGATACTACCAAAGACTGAGATAAGTAATGTTTACTATAAGAAAAATACGGCTTGGGATCAGGAAGAAGAAAATCAAAATGAGGGAATAAGTATTTATGTAGATGGAAGTGCAAGTCAGAGTGCTTATGTACGTTGGATGTACGAGGAGGATTGGAAGTTTATGACTCCATATCCAGAGAGATATGCATATACTGATGATGAAATATTGATTTCACTTCCGATAGAAAACTATATTTGTTGGAAAACTAATCAATCGAATAATATTAATGTTTATTCTTTTAGTGATCAAATAGGAGGAGAAATTACTAATAAGGAAATAAATTTTATTCCATCTGATTTATCTGATAGATTAACAATGAGATATAGTGTTTTGGTGAAACAATTAACTATTTCTCAGGAAGAATATGAATATTGGAGAAAGTTAGCTGAATCAACTGAGGAAGTTGGTGATGTTTTTGGTAAACAACCATTCTCTTTAAGAGGGAATGTTTTTAATGTTAATAATGAAAGTGAGCCTGTTATGGGATATTTTCAAACTGGATCTGTCCTTTCAAAAAGAATCTATATTGATTATGATGAGATATTAAAGCTTGACATTCCATTGTACAATATTTATGAAAATTGTAATCTTGATACTTTTTTCACCGATGAAATTGATTATCCAACTCCTTATGATATTTATGTTGGTGAAGTTCAGAATGGCAATTTTAAGTTTTATGAACCGGTTTATGGTGAAATGGGCTTTAATGTAGTTGGATTGCTCTTATCAAATCCAATCTGCTCAGATTGCTCATTGAGAGGAGTGACCTATCCACCAGCTTTCTGGGAAGAATAACTTAACCCTAATATAATGAAGAGAAATATTGCTTTAGCAATCATATTTGTAGTCAGTTTTATAACTGTTCGTAGTCAAGAGAGTTTGGTATTACGTACCGACCGAGATTTTTATATTGGCGGTGAAGATATGTGGGTGAATGTTGTGAATTTAAATTCCGAATCAAATCAGCCTTCCGATCTTTCAAAGGTGGTTTATCTTGAATTGTTAAACAATGAACATCAGCCGGTATTACAACAAAAATTAAGATTGCAAGATGGGCAAGTCAAATCAGTAGTATCATTGCCTGATACGATATCAACAGCTAATTATGCACTTAGGGTTTATACTCGATGGATGAGAAATCTAGATGTTAAACCTTATACCTATAAAACTATATCAGTAATTAATCCCTTTGCAAAGAATTCACTTCCAGCTGTTGCTGAGAGTGATATATCAACTAAAAAGCAGATTAATAGTAAGTACGAAGAGGATGGTAATTTTATACAAGTTGATGTAAAAAAGGTGTTTTATGGTAATCGTGATAATGTAAAGCTAAGTTTATCAAAAACACTGCAGGAGGATGTGAATCATGTAACAGTGTCTGTAGTTAAATCATGTCTTATAAAAGGGCTTAATACTAACTCACTGTCGTCTTTCAATAAAAAACAAAGTGTGGTTAAAGGAGATGATCTTTTGCTACCTGAAGTTGAAGGGGAATTGATCACAGGTACCATTACTGATTTAGAAAATGGTGAACTGATTACCGGAGAAAAAATGACGCTGAATTTTGTAGGTGATTCTCCGCTAATGCAGTTTTCAACGACCGATTCATTGGGTAGATTTAGATTTGTTGTTAACGAATTCGGACAACGTGAAATGGTTATTCAACCCTTTAATTTGGATACTAGTTCTATCAATTATAAGGTTAATTTAGATCCAAGTTTCTCAGAAGATTATCCCGAAAAGATGATTGAGCCTTTGAATTTGTCAAAAGAAAAGGTGGAAGAGCTAAACAGGGCCATCATTAATATGCAAATTAACACCATTTATTCGGCATATCGCGAGGATGGAAGCGGGAAAGATTCGTTACAAAAACAACCTCCTTTTTATGGCAAAGCTGAAATTCTAGTTCCAATAGGTAGGTTTATTAATTTGCCAACGGTAGAAGAAGTAATAAAGGAAATTGTACCGTATGTGGGATTAAGAAAGCAAAAAGGGGAGTACTTTTTCAAAACCTTTGAACCTAAATCTTATTACCCAAGAGATGGAAAAACGTTAACATTGGTCGACGGTATTCCGGTTCACAATATAAATAGAGTACTCGAAATAAATCCGGAAGAATTAGATCATATTGAAGTGATTAATTTAGATTACTTTTTAGAAGAAGAAAAATTAGGTCGATTGCTTTGCTTTTATTCCATAGAGAATAATATGGCAGCAATGGATTTTGATAATCGGATTTTTCGACAAGCACGAGAATGCTACCATCCTTCTTATACTTATGTTTCGCCAGATTACTCAAGTAAAGAGAAAAGAAAAAACAGGTTAGCCGATTTTCGTAATGTGCTGTATTTTGGCAATGTGGATATTGTCGATGAAGAAACCGAAGTAGTATTTTATACAGGTGATGATACGGGTGAGTATACCGTTATTGTTGAGGGGATTAATTCTAAAGGAGAGGTGCTTCGGACAACCAGTGAGTTTACCGTAAGATAAATTTTCATTGTTTTTATACAGATGCCTTTTGATCAAATGACCATAAAGGCCAATCTTTTTATACCTTTGTAAGGTTTGAAACCTAGAAAATAATGAAAAGGGAATACGACTTTCTGGTTATCGGCTCAGGTATTGCCGGTTTAAGTTATGCCTTAAAGGTGGCTGATTATGGTAAAGTTGCTGTGGTCAGTAAAACTGAACTGAAAGAAACCAATACCGCATATGCACAGGGTGGAATTGCTTCCGTAACATACGATCCCGATACTTTTGAAAAACATATTAACGACACTTTAATTGCTGGTGACGGAGAGTGTAATGTGGAGGCTGTTAAAAAGGTTGTAAAGGAAGCTCCGGAGCAAATTAAGCAATTATTGCAGTGGGGTACTGATTTTGATAAAAAGAAAGATGGCCAGTTTGATTTACATCGCGAAGGAGGTCACTCCGAACACCGAATACTTCATCATAAAGACAATACCGGCGCAGAAATTCAACGCGCATTAATTGAAGAAGTACATTCACATCCATCTATTGATGTGTTACAGTATCACTTTGCAGTTGATATTATCACACAACATCATATGGGTAAGGTAACTGAGCCCTGGATGCGTGATATTGAGTGTTACGGAGCTTATGTTCTGAATAAAAATACCGGGGCAATTGAAACTATCTTAGCCAAAACAACCATGATGGCTACAGGTGGAATAGGTAGTGTTTACCATACTACAACTAATCCATTAATTGCTACAGGTGATGGTATTGCGATGGTATTCAGGGCCAAGGGGATTATTGAGAATATGGAATTTATTCAGTTTCATCCAACTTCGCTTTATAATCCTTCAGAAAGACCATCCTTCCTAATTACCGAAGCCATGAGAGGCTATGGAGGTATTCTCCGCCGACAGAATGGACAGGAATTTATGGAGGAATATGATGAGCGTGGATGTCTGGCACCTCGTGATATTGTAGCTCGTGCTATTGATAATGAGTTAAAGCTTTCTGGCGATGAGTATGTTTTTCTGGACGTTACTCATAAGTCAGCAGAGGAAACCAGAAATCATTTTCCAACCATCTACAATAAGTGTATGAGTTTGGGAATTGATATTACCAAAGATATGATTCCGGTTGTGCCTGCAGCACATTACTTATGTGGAGGAATCAAAGTTGACTTAAACGGACGGAGTTCAATAAATCAATTGTATGCAACCGGCGAATGTTCATCAACAGGTTTACATGGAGCTAACCGGTTAGCAAGTAACTCGCTGATTGAAGCTTTAGTCTTTTCCGATGCGGCAGCTAAAGATGCCATTGAAACCATCAAGAATATAGAGATTAACAGACGTATTCCGGATTGGAATGATGAAGGAACATCCCATCCTGAGGAGATGATTCTGATTACTCAGTCCAACAGAGAAGTCCAGCAGATAATGAGTAAATATGTGGGTATTGTTCGTTCCAATATTCGCTTAAATCGTGCCTACGATCGATTGGAAGTTATCTACCGCGAAACGGAGAAATTGTATCAAGACTCTAAGGTGTCAGAAAAGATTTGCCATCTGCGTAATAAAATCAATGTTGGCTATCTGATCATAAAAATGGCGCGCAAACGTAAAGAAAGCCGGGGACTTCATTATACCATTGATTATCCGAATAAATTAGAGGATTAAACTTTAAAAAATTGTAATTCAGTAATGGAATATACAAGTGAGATTGAGCAGATGAAAGAACAGGGCTTACAGAAAATGAGTGAGTCCTCTGTTGTAATTTGTTCGATAGTGCGAGATTGCGGGAAGCGGTTAACAGTAAACATTCCTATTATTGAAAGGCTCCGAAGTCAATTCAATGAATCAGCCGTTGTGGTGGTTGAGAATGATAGTATTGATGATACCAAAGCGGTTTTAGAAAATTGGAAAACGCAAGCCAATGATGTTCATATATTAGGAGAGGACACCAAGCAGGTTACTATACCAGTGAAGAAGAAAGATGGTGTTAATCCGTTTTATTCCCGCCATCGAATAGAGAAAATGTCGAGGTTCAGAAATATGTATATGGATTATCTCGATAGCTTGCAACGACAGTTTGATTATATGATTGTAATTGATCTGGATATTAACCATTTCAGTTTTGAAGGTATTGTTCATTCATTTGGTCAGGATATATCATGGGATGCGTTGGTGTCAAACGGAACTAAGTTTTTATATAAGCGATGTAAGAAAGTATTTCATGATACCTATGCGTTAAGGGAATCGGGTGACGAAAGGCCAATGACGGAGAATATCATTGAAGGAAACAGAACGAAATGGAATTTTCTTAAAAAACATCATCCTCTTATTCCGGTGGCATCGGGATTTAATGGCTTAGCCATCTATAAATATGAGTCTGTAAAAGGGTGTAGCTATCAGGCATTAGATAATAATGATCCACAAGTACAGGTTCTGTGCGAACACGTTGCTTTTCATCAACAAATGGCGCAAAAAGGGCATGGCAATATTTATATCAATCCGTGTTTGGTTACCAAATATCGCGAGGACATAGTAAAAGAACTTTTCAGTTATTTCAAGAAAAAGAGTTAATACCTAAAAGCAATACTTTTGAAGCCATTAGTTAGCATTATTACCATTGTATATAACGGAGCCGATACGCTGCAAAAAACCATTGATAGTATTGCCTGTCAAAGCTATCAGAATATTGAGTATATAATTGTTGATGGCGGATCAAGCGATGGAACGTATGATATTATCGAAGCCAATAAAAAGGTAATTGCTAAATGGATTAGTGAACCGGATGATGGTTTGTATGATGCCATGAATAAAGGTATTGATTTGGCTACTGGTGATTATCTTTGGTTTATTAACTCGGGGGATGAGATTTACGATGCTGAAACCTTGTCAAACTTATTCGTTAATAATGATTTGGCTGATATTTATTATGGCGATACGGTTATGATTGATGCACAGGGTGAAGTTATTGGAGAACGTCGCCTTCAACCACCAATAAAACTACAATATACCGATTTTAAGAAAGGAATGCTGGTAAGTCATCAGTCGATACTGGTTTCCACCAAAATTGCGGAAAAATACAATACAAAATATCGCTTTTCGGCCGACTTTGAGTGGTGTTTGGTTGCATTGAAAAAGGCCCATTCAGTAGTTAATACTCATCTGGTTTTATCTCGATTTTTGGATGGCGGGCTAACCAAGCAAAATATAGTTCCGGGTCTGAAAGAGCGTTTCGATATTATGCGCCGGTATTTTGGTTTAGGTTCAACGATACTTCATCACATTCCTATCGCTTTTCGTTTTTTTAAATATGTAATCGTATATAAGCGTTTTTAAGATTCAAATAAATTCACTTTCTTAGGTTTAACAAAACTTAAATTTATGAAAAATATTTGCATCCTGTTTTTGTCTGCTCTATTGCTTATTTCTTGCGTTGATGAAACAAGTATTTCTTCTAATCAAGTTATTGTTAGTGGGAAAGTAAGTGATTACGAACAAGTGGAGAATCATAATATGATGACTTTGTTTGTGCCCGATATGTTTACAGAGAAGAATGTAGAGTACCAGATTATTAAAGACGATGGTTCTTTTAAGTTTGCATTTGAGCTGAATCAACCCATTGATATTGAATTGGAGTACTTTGGTCGAACTCGTTTTTATGTTTCGCCTGGTGATAGTCTGTTTATAGATATTGATGGAAAATGCTGGACGAAAGTGATTAATAATACTCAGGATCTGCATGATTTATATAAGGTGTCGGGCAAGGGAAGTGAATTGGCTGAGGAGGTTAAGAATTACAATGTGTTTTTTGAAGATTCAATAAACGAGGCTTATCATATTTCAGACAGTATTGTTAGGAACTTGGGCCCTTTAGATTACTCAGCTTATATGAATCAAAAATTAAAAGAAGACATTGCAAAACTGAATAATTATTTATCATCTCAGCCTAACAGTAAGCAATTAGTTGATTGGGTCAAAACAGATATCACACAAAATAATTACTGGTTAAGGATGCGATATATATGGAGACATCCTATGAAAACGGGGCAAGACATGAAGCAATTCGTTTCAGAATTACCAGAATCATATTTTTCATTCTTAGAAGAGGCCAATTTATCATCCAGTGATTTTAAAACCGGTTGGTTTGGGGGTTTAATGCACGAGTTGGATGTAAAAACCACCCTTAGCATACCACAGGAAGTGGAAGATAGTTTGTATTTTGGCGATGTTATTATTAGTGAGCAAATAAAATTTGATATTGAAAACTATCAAAGTCAATATGATGGTTTTTTTAAGGATATTTTAATTGCCAAAAGGTACTATCGTGAGTTAGAGAATCATGAATTCAACAACCTTGACGGTGTTTATGATCCCAATCTTATTGCTGATAAAAACGTAAAGGCTCAACTAGAGACTAAATATAATGAGGAATTAAAACTATATGAGCAATTGCAGGCCGAGGATAATTCTCATTTGCATATTCTGAATAGTGGCAGTGATTTTATAAATGATATCGTTACCAAATATCAAGGCAAAGCTATTTACATCGACTTTTGGGCTCCCTGGTGTGGCCCTTGTATGACAGAGATGGAATATGCCAAAGGGATGAAAAAATCACTGAAAGATAAAGACGTTGTATTTGTATATGTTGGCTGGCAGTGTACTGAGGAATCGTGGAAAGCTACCATAACTGAAAAAGGGATTAAGGGTGAGCATTACATACTGGAAGAAGAAGATTTGGTTGAATTGAACAAGAGATTGGATATTAATAGTATACCTCGTTATATATTAATTAATACTGATGGAGAGATGATTTATTCAAATGCTCCACATCCATCAGATAATCAAGTGCTGCTGGATGCAATTGATGAAGCACTCAATATTTAATTGCATAAGGCTTGATTAGCCTTATCTTTGCAAAAAATGATGAGGGATGAGCGAGCAATTAAATTCTTACTATACTTTGCGGGATGAGATTGATTCCTATGTGAATTATTTGAGTGATGAGCATAGCAATCATATGGTTTGTAAAAAAGGATGCGATTTGTGTTGTTTGGATTTTGATGTTTTTCCCGTTGAATTTGAGGCCATCAAAAAACAGATAGAAAAGGAATATCCTGAGGTGCTAAATCAGAAGATTCAAGAGGGTAATAAAGGTACTTGTGCTTATTTGAAGAATCATGTCTGTACCATTTATAATGCTCGCCCAATTATTTGTCGTACCCATGGATTTCCATTGGTAAATATGAATGAGGCCGGCGATCAGTGGGAATTATCGTTTTGTCACCTGAATTTCACCGATGTGGATGACGAGTATTTCGATGATGAAAATATTTTTGAGCAAGATACCTACAATAGCAAACTGTATTTGATTAATAAGGAATATCTGGAGGAAAATCCGCAATTAAACTACTCCGAAAAGGATTTGGTTCCACTAAAGAGTTTACTTGAAAAATAAAGAAATGACAGGAAAAGAACGAAGAAATATTAGTGCCGGCTTAGAAGTGGATATTGTTCTTAAGAAAGATCAGCGGACGGGTGAGCTTACACGAGGCATAGTAAAAGATATTCTAACAAAAAGTGCTTTTCACCCGCATGGTATTAAAGTGCGCTTAGAAGATGGGCAAGTAGGAAGGGTACAGGAAATTATTGAGGATTAAGCTTCTCCAACTGCCTGCGTTTACGTAAGGCCCATCCAAAAAATCCGGGAGGAGCAAAAATAAAAGTAGGAATGGTGCTTATAAAAGGTTCTGGTGTTCCTTTTAATGAGTGCATGCCGTAGGTTAGTGCTGAAGTTACCAAGGTGGGAATCAATACTGCCATTGTAAGTGCTTTAGTTCGTTTATTGATTTTTACGGCAAGATTTTCAGTCATCTTCGTCATTACACCCCCAATAAAAAAAGTATAGAATGCCTGTTTCGATGCTGCCACCAATGCCAATTGCCAACCATGACCATAATTGACGGCAAATACAACAGCTCCCAAAAAAAATGCGCCGGCAGTTCCCATCTTTACATCAAAAAAGGAATTTTTTATTCTATTCATATCTCAATCATTAGGTAAATGATGCCATAAAAGCAAAGATAATGCCAATGGTTCTGAAAAGAAAAGATCGTTTATACTAAGAGGGTTAGTTAAAGGTTTCCTTTCATGCTTTGAAATCAACAAATGGCCGGCATTAATAAACTAACGACTCTCGTTTATCAATCAACTAACAGGTAGAGGATATGTTGTTGTTGATTGAATAATTTTCTTTCCCATACCGGATGTATGCAGTTTTGTACCAGTTAAATATGGTTTTTAGATAACCATGGAATTAAAGGGGATTTTAATAAGACTGTTTATGAAAAAAATGTACACACTAATTGTGTTGCTTTGTATTGCTTGGGGAGCAGAAGCACAGAATTACAAGTTTCAGGCCTTGTTTATGTACAACATTGCCCAACGAATTGAGTGGCCTAATTTGGCAGGAGAATTCGTGATCGGTGTAATTGGTAGTAAGGAAATGCACCAGGAGTTGGAGTCTATTGCTCAAAAGAAGCAATTGTTCGGAAACTCAATTAAAGTAGTTCATGTTAACGCTGATGAGTTATCTGGGAAGTTGTATCATGTTCTTTACCTTGATAGATCGTCAAGTGTAAAATTGGGTGATGTGAAAAAGCAGGTGGTATCAAAGCCAACCTTGTTAATAACAGATAAGAATGGTTTAACAGGCGGAGGAATTAATTTTATTGATAATAGCAGTAAAATTGAATTTGAGATATTTCCGACTGTCATAAAATCACATCAACTTCATCTGTCAGGTTCATTGCTAAACCTGGGAATTGTAAGAGAATAAAACACATCATTTTTTTAGTAGAGGATATTATGAGTAGGATTAAATATATATTGATCATTACCACTTTGGTAATTGTGAATAGCCACTTTGTAAAAGGGCAGGAAGAGTCAAAGGTTTTAAATTATAGCGAAATGTCGCTTGATGAGATGCGAGATTTAACGCAAGATGATTTATTACAGATACCATTCGAAGATCTTATTGAATTGGTTAAACGGTTTAAAGTTTCGTCAGTTGATGAATTGTATCAGTTGATTTTAAATCCATCACAATCAACAGCCTCAAAAAAAGAAGAGGACCTTTTTGAATCAACATTGGCGACTACGGTGATAAGTTCAACAGAGTTAGAAAACTCAGGTGCCCGAAATATTCCTGAAGCATTGCGCTTAGCTCCGGGCATTATAGTTCGTGAAAAAACAAACGGTAATTACGATGTTCATATTCGAGGGAACGATTTTTTACCTCCGGGTTCCGATGTATCTAATTCGGTTAACTCAACCACATTAGTGATGATTGATAATCGACCTGTGTATAACCGATTTTTGGGAGCTACCTTTTGGGAAAATCTTCCTATTACAATTCAGGATATTGAGAAGATAGAGATTATTTATGGTCCGGCAACAGCGTTATATGGTCCAAATGCTGTTTCAGGAGTTATTCATTTAATTACGAAAAAGACTACCGAGGAAGGATTTCATGCGAGAGCCGATGTGCAGGGTGGTTCGCATAATTCAGTCATTGGATATGGTAATATTTCGTATTCAAAAGGAAAACTTGGCTTAAATCTGTCAGCCAATTATCAACAAGCTGATCGTTTTCAGGATACTTACTATATTCCGCAAAACGATACCTATGTTTCTGGTGGCGAGGTAGGAAGTATAAATGCAAGTGTGAACGATATGTTTTCGGCATCGGGCTTTAATGATGATTATTGGTTGGGTGTGAATAAAGCAGGTTTGAATCTGGGAGTGGATTATCAAATATCAGATAAAACACAGATCCATTATATAGGATCTTATCAGAACTCATCATCACAAACTTCATACATGGATTTAGGTTCAGTTTTGTCAACGCGAGAATCCAATTCATTCAGTAATAACCTAAATCTGACTTCGGGTAAATTCGATGCCAACTTTTCGGCGGTAACAGGACATTTAAATGCTATAAAAGGGATGGCAGGATATGAGTATGATTATACTGAGATGGATGCCAAAATGGGCTATAACTTCTCTATTAAAAACTTAACAATTCGTCCTGGTGTTGAAGCTGATTATGCATTGTATTCCGATGAAAATTATGTAGATACTGATTCTGATGAAGGATTGTTAAATGGTTTGGTTGATTTAGGTACACTACAAGGAAGTTTACGGTTGGATTATACTGCTTTTGAGAAACTACGACTAACAGGGGCAATGGTAAAGGGGTATTTTACTGCCACGGACGATGACTTTACTTCATATCAATTCTCAACTTCATTTAAGGCAAATGAATCAACTTTGTTTAGAGCAGTTGCTTCAAAAGCCAATTCTGGTCCTTTTGTTTTAAATACCTATATGAATAAAACCATTAATATGCCTGGTATGGGAGAGGATGATCAATCAGGAGGAATGACCATGTATCGATTGGGGAACAAGGATTTATTACCCATGGAGATGACCATGTATGAGTTAGGTATGCGTAAAAAGTTAGGTAAAAAACTGCAAGCCGATTTGTCGGTTTTTTATAATCAGTCGGATAACTTCTCGCAAATGACTAAGAATTTTGGCGAAGGAGGAGACCCGGGTGCAACTGATGTGGAAATTACAGAAAGTATGCAGAATATTGATTTAAAAGCAAACCAGCTGGGTGCAACTTTAAGCTTGAAATATGTGCATAACGAAAAATTAAATGCTTCTGTTTTTGCAACGTATCAGAATACTAAGTTGGAGAATTTTGAAGTTACTGAATCTTCTTTTTATGAAGGTATAACCGGTGAGAGTGCTGATGCATATGATTTGAATAATACGCCAGCGTATTTGTCATTCACACATGAATATACTCCTAAATTTTATGGAGGGGGTTATATTAACTATCAGCCTGGTAAAAAATGGAATATCAATACATCATTTTATGCCTTATCAAAGCAAAAAACATTCTATTCTGTGGGACAAAATTTTCAGTGGGTTGAGATTGATCCCAAACTAACAATGAATTTAAAAACATCTTATCAGGTAAATAAATGGTTAAATACATACTTGAATGTACGAAACGTAACCAATAGTACAGCTCAGGAATTTTTATTTACCGATAAAACAGGTATTAGCTACTTGGTTGGCTGTAATCTTACCTTTTAATTCCATTTACTAATTAGTTGGGGAGCTGCCATTGCAATGGTGGCTCTTCTTATTTTATGTCAGTATAGCATCTTATGAGAATATTATTTTGTAGCGACGTTGAATTTTCTTAATTTATAAGAGTGTTTCACCTCTAATATTTACAATATGGATTATGAAAAAGATTTAATTAATGAATTACTACATCCTGATGTATATATGTTTGAAAATTATATGCGTGGAATTAATGAATTAGAAGGTGTAGCAAATCAAACCTTAAAAAATAGTGATAGCATAGAAGCCAGAATTACATCACTGTTTATTTATTATCAGATAACAGAAGAAGTGCTGGCCTTTGTATTACGTTATTGTGATTTAATTACCAGAGGTTCTTTGTATCCAATAAGGTTTACCAAGAAAATGGAGACACGTGTGGGTTTTACTGAAAGTTTGAAGGAGATTGAAAAATCTATTGAATTTGAGAGTAAGGCAGAGTTACTTGCTGCCGCACAGCATTTAGGCGAATTAAGAAATGAATTAGGGCATAAAATAGTATCAGATTATTCTACCCCTCAATTCGATTGCGAAGATGAAATTCAGAAAGTACAGGAGTTATTTGCTATTATTAGCGAATGTCAGTTAAAAGCACAAATATGGTTTGTTGATGAAATAAAAAGAATTAGAACACGTAAAAGCATTCATATCTTAATAAAGAAGTATAGCTGACGAGGCTAAACAAATGCAACAAGCATTCTCATTTTAAAAATAAATAAAGTTCTATCTTAGTGATATAAACTTAATCGCTGATGGAATACCTAACCCACTTTAAAACCTTATGGAATAATAGTTCTTCTGTTTTTCCAAAATTAGATACTGCCTATTCGCTTCTTCAAAAGAAAGTAAAAGAAAAGCAATTTGAAGCTTTTTTACGAAGTATAAATGCGTGTTTGTCTGATTGTGAGATGGGATCCTCACATCCATTATTTACTCATATTAGAAATTTTCTAAAGGAATGTCTGGATTATTCAGATGAACAACTGAACATCATCTTATCGGATGAGATGGTTGATACTACTTTGCATTTTGTAAGAAAAGCACGTCAGTTTGATGCTGAATTAGAGTTGGAAGAAATATTTCAGGCCTGTCGTAATGTTTGGATTATGAACGGGCTTCAATATTTGTTAGGGCAAGATATTAAATTGACACCTTCTGTATTTGCCTATAGCATGCTTTATCCTTATACCGATAATTTTGTAGATGATGCTAACATTTCAAAAGATGAAAAAGCAGCTTTTGCCCATCGGTTTTATAAACGTTTGGATAATCAGTTGGTGGATCCGGCCAATCACAACGAAGATAAAATCTTTCAATTGGTTGGAATGATAGAGAAGCAATGGCCACGGGAATCATATCCAAAGGTATACGAAAGCTTACTTGCTATCCATAAAGCTCAAACAAAAAGCTCCGATTTGCTTTCTGAAAGTGGAGAATTAACCCAAGATGAGATCTTTGAAATATGTGTTGAAAAGGGAGGTTGTTCGGTTCAGGCTGATGGTTACATGATTTTGGGTGACTTAAATAAAGAGCAAAAGGAGTTTTTGTATAATTATGGAGCTTACCTTCAAATATTGGATGATTTACAAGATGTGCAGGATGATACATCACAAGGACTGTTAACTTGTTTTTCGGCTACCGCTAAAGAATCAGTTATTGATGATTATGCAAGTAAAACATTCTGGTTAGGAAAGAAAATATTAGATAGCATTGAGAACCTTAGCTATAATAATAAGGCTGTTTTTCTTACCCTGATGAAAAAAAGCATTGAGTTGTTCGTCCTTGAATCAGTTGTATCTGCCAACTCTCTTTTCAGTAAGAAGTATGTAAAATCATTTACAGATTATTCACCGGTGCGGGTTTCCTATCTTCGAAGGAATCAAGATGTATTGGGAGCCTATCCAAAGTTGATATTTAAAAAGATTGAGAAAATTGCACTTCTTCAAACAGACGGAGTCACCGTGGTATAGATGTTCTTAATTTATAAAACAAAAAAACCTGATAGTTCAACTATCAGGTTTTGCTTTTGTACCCAGGGCCGGGATCGAACCGGCACGATATTGCTATCACTGGTGTTTGAGACCAGCGCGTCTACCAATTCCGCCACCTGGGCAACATTCTAAAGACCTTTTCGCTTTAGCGGTTGCAAAGATAATTCAAGTTTCCATATCTGCAAACAAAAACTTTAAAATGTTTTTCATTTTTTAGTCCATCTGAGGAGCTTCTTTTTTGCTGTCAATCCATTTGGTGACTTTACCATAGATAATCAACGAAATAGCGGAAACCGAGGCAATACCAACAAATACAAACCAGATATAATGAGCATGATCATATGCAGTGAGCTTCTCTGTATCAGATAAAATTTTTGGATCAGGACAATATTTACTTAATAAGTAACCTGATAAACCAAATCCAACAAGATGTGCAATAAATGAATGAAGGTGACTAAAACCAAGGTAAAGTCCTTCTTCGCCTTTAGGTGCCTGTAACGAAAAATATTCCAGAAATCTAGGAGAGATAAACGCTTCTGCAAGACCTTGAAAAATAATGCCTACAATCATCATAAATGAAACAGGGTGAAAACCCAATAACTCATTTCCATTAAATAAATTACCGGATGCCATTGCAAGAGCTGATACAGGCATTATAAACATTCCGATTGTCATCGAGAACAATGCAGTTTTCCTTCGCATAAGTTCAGTAATAAATGCAACAGTTGTAAATACAACAAAAGGATTGACATTTGCATACCAAGAGGGAGCTGCATCATTTCCTGCCATTCGAAGTACATATTTAGGCATTGTGGCGTACAATTGACTTTGCACCATCCAGAATCCTGTAATAATTATGATTAGGGTTATTAATCTAGTATTTGTAAAAACCTTTGCCAATGCGCTCCATATTTCATTTATTGATTTCCCTTCACCTTTGGTCTGTGTACTTTTATAAAAAAGAAAAACTGTGACCAAAGCTATTAATGTCATACTTGCGGCAAAGAAGTTAAGGATATATAAACCTTCGTCTCCCATGGATACTCTTAGAGGCTTTACAATTAATTTTCCTGAAAAAGCACCAATGTTGACCATGGCATAAAAAATTGAGAAACCACGTGCTCTATTTGATATGGTTGTTTCTTTTGAAACGGTACCTGTAATGACGCTTTTTATAAATGAACCACCAACTACAACAACTAATAGGATGGGAATGATAAAATATTTATAATTAGATGACTCCAGTCCCTTGAAAGTGGTTGTTTCTCCATATGATACATAACCGGCGTTTTCAAAAATGGCAGGTAGAATACCCATACCGGCATAACCAATGGTTAGCAGTAAGAAGGCTAACATTAATGCTTTTCTAAATCCAATTTTATCTGCGTATGCTCCGCTAAATGTGGGTAAGAAGTATAATAAAGCACCAAATGGTCCGGCAATCCATGCTGCCTCAATGTCATTAAAACCTAATATTCGAGAAAGATATAAGGTCATTGCAACAAAAACCCCATAATAAGCTGCCCGCTCGAGCAACTCAACAGTGTTAGCAACCCAGAATGCTTTTGAGAATTCCTTCTTCATCTACTAAAATTTAAAATTAACGAAATAAAGGCTGCTAAAATAGATACTTTATATCAATCATACACTGATATTTGACAGTTGTTAGAGTAAGAAAGTTATTAGAGTAAAAAAGCAATGTTTATTTCTTCTATTTTTGCAATGATGATAGTAAGTACAAAAGGCATAGTATTAAATCATATTAAGTACAAAGAGAGTAGCATTATTGTTAATGTATACACCCAGGCTTTTGGTCGGCAATCGTATGTGGTAAATCGTGTTCGGTCGAGTAAAAACAAAGGAAATACAGTTCTGTTGCAGCCATTAAGCTTAATTGATATGCAGGTATATCATCGTCCCAAATCGGACTTGCAGCGTATAAAGGAATTTAAATTGCTACATCCCTTATCTTCTATTCCTTTTGATCAGACCAAAAGAGCCATCGCATTTTTTCTAACCGAAATAATGGCTAAGGTATTACGAGAAGAGGAGTCTAATGAAGATTTGTTCAATTTTATTTATCATGGTATTGAAGTGTTTGACACCGGGGGTGAAGGGATGCATAACTTCCATCTCTTTTTTCTGTTTCATTTAAGTCGGTTTCTTGGTTTTGGTCCGGCAGCAGATGATGAAAACGACCAGGTATTTGATTTATTAAACGGGCGATTTGTTTCGTACGAACCATCACATGGTTATTTTATTAAAGATGCGCTTTGCAGAAAATGGGAGGAATTATATCATCTGGATATAGAAAACCTATCTGATTTGAAGATGAGTGCTGATTATCGTAGTCAGTTATTGGAAGTTCTAATTCGCTATTACGAGTTACATTTAGACGGATTGGGAACCATTAAATCTTTTGAAGTTCTGCAAGCGTTGTTTCATAGTGAAGAGTAGTTATCACAAGGCCTGCAGCGTTTTTTGTCAAAGATTTCCCTACGTTGGTAATTAAAACTGATTCAAAAAGCACAAACTCATCGCTTTTTATTTCCAGTTTAGTTACATTTAGTTAATAAATAAAACAGAGATAATTCTCGGCACCCCAATTATGCACATAAGTACAAAATATCAAAACCTGAAATCTAATTTTTCATCAACTATAGCACCATTAATCAGCGAATACAATGCTATTAATCTGGCTGATGGTTATACCGGCTTTCATTGTAATTCAAAATTAATTGGTTTAGTTGAAAAACATCTTCGCGAAGGATTGAATCAAATAGCCCCTTTTCAGGGAGAGATGGCATTGCGTAAAAAATTAGCTATCAAAACGGAAGAATTATATTCCCGTACTTATCAACCCCAGACCGAAGTAACCATAACTGCTGGTGTGCAGCAAGCTATGTTTACTGCTATTTCAGCTTTGGTTAAAGAAGGAGATGAGGTTATTGTTTTTGAGCCAGCTAACGAATATTGCGTACCTGCCATACAAATGAATGGAGCTCAGCCTGTTTATGTGCCTATGAAAGAGCCCGATTTTCATATTGATTGGGAACAGGTGCAGATGATGATTAATTCAAAAACCCGGATGATCATTATTAACACGCCGCATAATCCAACGGGGTGGGTGATGAAAGAAATTGATATGCTTCGTTTGCAACGTATGGTTAATGGAACCAAGATTGTGATATTAAGTGAAGAAACATTTGAGCATATTGTGTTTGATGAAGAATCACATCAAAGTGTAGCTTTATATCCTATTTTGGCAGAGCGAAGTATTATCATTGCTTCGTTTGGAGAGACTTATCATGTGACAGGGTGGCAAATAGGGTATTGTCTGGCCCCGGAAGAAATAATGCGTGAATTCAGAAAAGTACATCAGGTGATGGTGCAAAGCGTTAATTCACCTTTTCAATTAGCTTTAGCCGATTTTTTAAGCGAAAAAGAAGAGTATAAGGGATTGCGTAAATTTTATCAGGATCGTAGAGCTTTTTTTATTGACTTAATGGAATCAAGTAAGTTTAAACCCATTGTTTCACAGGGAAGTTTCTTTCAGTTGTTTGACTTTTCCGAAGTATCGGAAGAGGCAGACAAGGATTTCGCTATTCGATTAATTAAGGATAGAGGAGTTGCTGTAATGCCCATTAGTGCTTTTATGCATGAGAAATCAAAGAGACAGGTAGTACGTATTAATTACGCGCAACCCGATGAAATATTGATTGAGGCAGCCAATAGATTGAAGCAATTGTAAATTATTAGCCAAGCACTCTATAATTAAATCTGTGAATTTCTTTTTGTATCCTATAATTGATTTGGCTAATTGTAAAATGTGTTAGTTCAGATGATTTGTTTAATCAACATAGGTGCTTATCATCAAAGGTTAGTGTGTTACAGGCTTGATTTGAATGCCTGAAGGTTTTCTTCCATCTTTTCAACATCTCCCAGTTTTTTATTTGCATAATATTGCCAGTAATAGATGGTGCTTTCTTCGGCTTGATATTTTCCTGCTTCAGTAAAATGATATAAAGCTCTTTTATATTGTCTGTTTAATTTGTTGATCCTTTTATTTTCACTTAAAGCATTGTCTTTTTCATAGATTTCTGCCTGATAAATATGCTTCATACCCCTGGTGTAATGATTGATAGATCGCTGGTTAAGGGGTGCGTTGTTTTTAATATCGAATGTTACCAACATTTTACGTACAGATTCAACGGGCTTTCCATTTTCTTCATCCGGAGTCCACTTTCCACTCGTTCTTTCCAAACAACTAATTACCTGTTCATCCAACTTTTCTGAAACGGAGTTTAATAATTCAATATCCCGAATTTCACCGTTGGGCTGAACTATAAACTGGACCAGAACCTGACCTTCATCCAGTAGATCTAAACTTTCTTTAGGGTATTCAATTTCGTTAAGCATAAAGTACCCAATTGAAAATTTTGGTTGTACTTTTACTTCCTTGATTTTATGAGTTTTATTGGTTTGAGATTGTGCAGGAACTCTTCCCTCTTTTTTCTTACTCCTTTCTTCATTTTGAGCCTGAAGTCCCATTGTCATGATTCCAAACCAAAGTATCACCAGTAAATATTTCATGACATCGGTTTTAAATTAGAATTCTGAACTAACACACTATTAAATATACAACTATTTAATGCGCTTGTCGATACCTTTTATAATTATGGAACGTGGATTAAATAACAGAATGAAGGCAGAAGTCAGCCGTTTATTAAAACAGATGGTTATTAACGGCAAAGGCAACTAATTCGGCCGTATTGCATAAATGGGTTTTGCTAAGCATATGTCGGCGATGTGTATCAACAGTATGTTTGCTTATAAATAGTTCTTTACCAATCTCGGTACTGTTTTTACCGGTTACTAAAAGTGTTAGTATTTCTCTTTCGCGTGGAGTGAAAAACAAATCCATATTATTTAGTTCCTCATCAGGAAAAATAAAATTAATAGGATCGCCATAATTTATCAGATCAAACTTTATTTTATGGTTGGTTTTATAATGGGTGATATCGGAATGTAGTGTAATGGTTTTACACGATCTTTCTTTTATGTTTTTACTTATCATGCCATTTTGAGCTAGAATTCTTATGTACTGACCCTCTTTATTTTTAATGCGGTAATCAAATGTGACTATTATTTGATGTGGTTGAATCAACTGAAAGTTTCTAAATAAAAATTCTATTAGTTTTTTTGAGGCCAGTAATATCTGAGGTAAATCCTGGGGATGGATAAGACTATACAATTGTTTAAGCGTAATTCGAGCGGGATCTAAACCTAAAAGATTGGAAATGTTTTCTGAGACATATTCGAGCTTAAACTGAGGGAAGCTTACAATATGGTAAAATTGATTGCCCAAAAGTGTTTTCTCAGAATGAAGGGCTATATAATCAATCTGCGGTTTGTCATCACTTCTAATACTTTGCGAGTCGAGTATTTTAATTGCAAAGAGTAGGTCGGCAAAAGATAACGATTCCATATTCCAATGCTTTATTTCAGCAAAGTTATCTGCCTGTTAAGAGTGATGTCAAGAGACAACCGCTTCTATTTAGAGTTGTTTTTATACCCGATGGTAACATACTCTTCTATAATATCAGGATCGGGATTTAGTAATTCCTCATATACATCCATTTTTTCTTTCATCATCGACATATCTCCCATTTGTTCATATGCTCTTGACTGCCAGTAATAGATAGATGATTCTTCGGCTTGTAACTTATTGGCTTCTTTAAAGTGTGCTAAAGCTTTGTTGTAATGTCTTCTTGCTTTTTTATTTCTGGTGTTTTCAGCAAGGAAAACATCTTGCTCAATCTCTTCAGCTTCCAATAAGTATTTAATACCGCTTAGGTAATGCGAGGCCGATAGTTCTTCCAGAGGAGTATTGCCTTCTACATCAAATATTACACATAGTTTATGTGTGGTTTCAACAGATATTCCGTCCTGAATAGCTGGTACCCAGCTGCCACTGGTTTTTTTTAGGCAGTATACCACTTGGTTATCAAGTAGTCTTGATACCGGATTGGTTATTTCAATATCTCTTATTTCTCCGTTTGTTTCAATAACAAATTGCACTACTACTTCGCCTTCTTCATATATCTCGGCACATTGTTCGGGATATTCAATCTCTTTTTGCAAGAAACAGCAAATGGGACTAGTGGGTTGAGCAGTCACTTCTTCAAGCCACTGCATTTTGTTGGTTTGGAATTGGGCAGGAATCATTCCGTCATCTGTCTTACTCCTTTCATCAGTCTGAGCATGAATTCCCATGGCCATGAATCCTAACAACAACACAATCAATACCTTCTTCATGACACTTAGTTTAGTTGTAAAAATCAGCATTCTGAGATAAACACTTTAACAAAATTACTTCATTGTAGATGAGGTGTCGATACTCAATTATGAGTATAATGTGTTGAGGAAATAGTGCCTTATTGACAGACTAATTCTGATTATCCATTACAATCATAAATGAAGACAGACTTAATAGGCATGCAATTTTTATATTGTACTATATTAATTATTGTTGCAGCCGAATTAATGATCCCTTAGTTCAACGGATACCTGCCTGCAGCAGGCAGGGAATAGCAGTTTGCTAAACCGTTATTTCAGATATTTCAATAAATTAGTATTATGGATAATTCAACTCAATGGTATGTTTATGCTCTT
>NZ_JAGUCO010000069.1 GCF_018271995.1 Carboxylicivirga linearis | reverse complement strand
AAATTGGACTTTCCGGCTCCCTGGTCACCAAACAGGAATAAAAATGGGAAGAAGCCTGTTATATCAAGAATAATGTCTCGGTATAACGCCAGTATGACAAACGAAATGCCCACAGCCCCGTTTATGCCATAAGCCTTATAAATAAGCTCAGCCCATGAATCAAAGTTTAAATTGCCGGCTTTGTAAGCAAACCTACGCTCAGCAGAATAGCTTTTATCATTCAGGTTGGTATAGGCAAATGGAGGCAAATAAAGTGATGTGACATCCGTATTGACAATACCTAACTTATCAGGATATGTAGTGACATTATCTTTGTCAATCACAGCATCGGCAAAGCAATAAACCTGGTGTTCGCTTCGATAGCCTAACTGATTTATCGCAATGGCATTCTTTTCACGGTCATACAGATAGGTTAAGATATTATCAAGTTGCTGAGTGTTGCCAAAGAAAGTCAAACCACGGCTTGATATGCTTCGGATTACCTTTTTAAACCTGTCCAGATTCAATTCTGAACTCATTATTTCATTAACAGTAACTTCTCCTGTATTACGCTGAAATTTGACCAGACGCCTACTTTCCTTAGTGCCATCCATCAAGTGATAAACCGATTCCATTAGAAAGTTAGATAGCTTTTTAACGATAGGCTTCCCTTTAATGGTTTCCTTCATGTAATAACAGCCATTTTCCACAAAGAAATAATATTCTTCATTATCCGCTTGCTTGTCTTCACTGTTTAAAGGAATTGGTTTGGTAACAACATCCTCCCATAGCAATTGGTAATTATCCATATTTTGAAGATGGCTGATTAATGACTTTTCCTGTAACAAATCATTGGCATCCTTTTTCTCCGGCAATACCAATCTTCGTAACGATTGAATGTCAAACCGACTAGAAAGAATAAAGTCTTTGTAATAATTTGCACATTTGTTTCCGGCATCATCGTTATCCATTGCCAAAACCACTTTCTTTCCCTGAAGATATGGTAGCAAAACTTTAGGCTCTTTTATTTTGTTTTCAGTTGAAAACAAGGCAATAGAAGAACATCCAACCATAGATAAGGCATTGATAACACCCTCTTGCAAGAAAACCACATCAGAGTCAGGAAAGAACATTTTATCGTAAATGCTCTCGTTTAATGTTCCGTTATTTTTGGCTTTAGGCTTACCTTTTTCAGGATTAATCATCCTGCGATTGATAAGCTTATCATTCGTATCAGTAAATACAATGGCATTGGATAAAGAATCATACCAATAACTTCCTTGTGGTAAGGATTCTGCATCAATTCCTCTGGATTGAAGATATTCGCTTGCCTTTGTTAATGGGTTGTTTCTTATGGCAAAGAGCATTTTGTCAAACGCAGATGTGTTAGTTTTGGTTGACGGTTTAAAAACGTCTCGAATGCCCAGGTAATCTTCCTGTAAATATGTAATGGCTTTATGCTCGTTCCATCCATTATTGAATAACATGACAAAATCAATTGCAGAACCAGCGGAACCACACGAAAAACATTTGAAATAGTTTTTGCGGGTGTTCACACTGAAAGCCGGAGAATGGTTTATCCCTTGACCACTTCCACAAAAGGGGCATTTCTCAAGTTGATTGGCTTTATTGAAATTTATGCCCGTTTCCTTTTCAATAAGGGCTTTGATGTCAATTTGTTTTACTTTTTCGATTGTCTGCATTTGTTTTCCATTGTGCCGTAAACAGGCTATTCAAACCCTATTGTTCTTCCTCAGAGGTATTCTGTATCTCGTTTTCCATATTCATCCTTTGCTTTTCTTCTTCCAGATGATGAACCATACTTTCAGTGAGTTCCTGGCTATCCATGCAATTGCCAATAATGGTAATCATGTAATATGCAAAATTGATATCTCCCTGTTTTAATGCATTGGCTGTATCGTCAATGGCTTTAAAAACCTGCTTTTGTTGTTCCGTTTGTGGAGAATGAAGTTCCTCTACTTGCACATTGACTTCCGGAGTATGACTTTGACCATTTGATGCTTCTTCCTCAATAAAGCCCAAGGCATTTTGTAATTCGTCTTTAGTCAAGCCTAATAACTCAGCTGCTTTAGGGCTTCCTGCAAGCAATTTACTTCCTATGCCTGACAACACACCTGTAGCCACACGCTTTATAATTTCTGTATTAGAATACCCTGCCAATCGGGTTTCAAGGTCTGATATCTCCGAAACATATTCGCTATTGGCTTTTTCCAATTTCGCATTATGGTCTTTTAATGCATCCCTCTCAACAGCGAGCTCTTTAACTTGCTTTTGTAGTGTTTCGATAAGCGTTTCTTGTTTGTAATCATTCAGTTTCTTTTCAAACTGCATCAGGGTATTTTCGTGACGGGCGTTGTTTACTGCTCCTAATAATCCTGCCAATCCATTAAAAGTATTGCTCGTATTCTCTTTGTCTGTTTCTATGCCTGTTAAAGCCCCAAACAATTGGCTTATTCCATCAAGGTTCCCCATAAAGCTGTTATTGCTTGCCATTTTATGTTTTTGCAATGCACTTTCAATGGCTTGTTCTATTTGAGATTGGTTAGAAGAATTATTCGTCTTGTTTTCGCTAAGTGTAATAGGGTATTCTTCTACCTTTCCGGCTTTTGGACTCATACCCCTGTAAATACATACTTTGATATTTTTGCCTTCCTGTCGGGCTATATCCTTTGCCGATTCAATGTTTTCAGTAAAAGCTTCGATATTGTTTGTTCGAGGTACAATCAGTATATGTCCAGAGTTGCTTTCAACCCTGATTTCGTACGCATAATTCTTATTTTCTTGCAGGTTTTTATATATCGCATCCTGCATATTGCTTTGTTTTTCCTTCATTGT
>NZ_JAGUCO010000068.1 GCF_018271995.1 Carboxylicivirga linearis | reverse complement strand
AAATTGGACTTTCCGGCTCCCTGGTCACCAAACAGGAATAAAAATGGGAAGAAGCCTGTTATATCAAGAATAATGTCTCGGTATAACGCCAGTATTACAAACGAAATACCCACCGCACCGTTTATTCCATAAGCTTTAAAGATAAGCTCTGCCCATGAATCAAAGTTTAAATTCCCGGCTTTGTAAGCAAACCTACGCTCAGCAGAATAGCTTTTATCATTCAAGTTGGTATAGGCAAAAGGTGGCAAATAAAGCGATGTGACATCCGTATTGACAATACCTAACTTATCAGGATATGTAATGACATTATCTTTGTCTATCACAGCATCAGCAAAACAATAAGCATGGTGTTCACTTTGATACCCCAACTGATTAATGGCAATGGCGTTTTTCTCACGGTCATACAGAAAGGTTAAGATATTATCCAGTTGCTGAGTGTTACCAAAGAAGGTTAAACCTCGGCTTGATATGCTTCGGATGACCTTTTTAAACCTGTCTAGGTTCAATTCTGAACTCATTATCTCATTAACCGTAATTTCCCCAGTATTACGCTGAAATTTGACCAGACGCCTACTTTCCTTTGTGCCATCCATCAAGTGATAAACCGATTCCATTAAAAAATTGGATAGCTTCTTAACGATAGGCTTTCCTTTAATGGTTTCCTTCATATAATAACAGCCATTTTCCACAAAGAAATAGTACTCTTCATTATCTGCTTGCTTGTCTTCGCTGTTTTGTGGAATTGGTTTGGTAACTATATCTTCCCATAGCAATTGGTAATTCTCTGTATTTTGAAGAAAATCGATTAATGACTTATCCTGTAACAAATCATTGGCATCCTTTTTCTTCGGTAATACCAATCTTCGTAACGATTGAATATCAAACCGACCAGAAAGAATGAAGTCTTTGTAATAGTCTGCACATTTGTTTCCGGCATCATCGTTATCCATTGCCAAAACCACTTTCTTCCCCTGAAGATATGGTAGCAATACTTTAGGGTCTTTTATTTTATTTTCTGTTGAAAACAGAGCAATAGATGAGCAGCCTACCATGGATAAGGCATTGATAACACCCTCTTGCAAGAAAACCACATCAAAGTCCGGAAAGAACATTTTATCGTAAATGCTTTCATTCAATGTTCCGTTATTTTTGGCTTTAGGCTTACCTTTTTCAGGATTAATCATCCTGCGATTGATAAGCTGATTATTCGTATCAGTAAACACAATGGCATTGGATAAAGAATCATACCAATAACTTCCTTGTGGTAAAGATTCTGCATCAATTCCCCTGGATTTAAGATATTCACTTGCCTTTGTTATTGGGTTATTTCTTATGGCAAAGAGCATTTTATCAAATGAAGATGTGTTAGTTTGGGCTGACGGTTTAAAAACGTCTCGAATGCCCAGGTAATCTTCCTGTAAATATGTAATGGCTTTATGCTCGTTCCATCCATTATTAAATAACATGACAAAATCAATTGCAGAACCAGCGGAACCACACGAAAAGCATTTGAAATAGTTTTTTCGGGTGTTCACACTGAAAGCCGGAGAATGGTTTGTCCCTTGACCACTTCCACAAAAGGGGCATTTTTCAAGTTGATTGGCTTTATTGAAATGTACGCCTGTTTCCTTTTCAATAAGGGCTTTGATGTCAATTTGTTTTACTTTTTCGATTGTCTGCATTTGTTTTCCATTGTGCCATAAACAGGCCATTCAAACCCTATTGTTCTTCCTCAGAGGTATTCTGCATCTCATTTTCCATATTCATCCTTTGCTTTTCTTCTTCCAGATGATGAACTATACTTTCAGTAAGCTCCTGGCTATCCATGCAGTTGCCAATAATTGTAATCATGTAATAGGCAAAATTGATATCGCCCTGTTTTAATGCGTTGGCTGTATCGTCAATGGCTTTGAAAAGCTGCTTTTGTTGTTCTGTTTGTGGAGGATGAAGTTCTTCTACTTGTACATTGGCTTCCGGAGTATGACTTTGATTACTTGATGCTTCTTCCTCAATAAAGCCTAATGCACTTTGTAATTCATGCTTGGTTAAGCCTAATAATTCGGCTGCTTTAGGGCTTCCTGCAAGCAATTTGCTTCCGATACCAGACAGTACACCTGTGGCCACACGCTTAATAATCTCGGTATTAGAATAGCCTGCCAATCGTGTTTCAAGGTCTGAGATTTCTGAAACATACTCACTATTGGCTTTTTCAAGTTTTGTATTCTGCTCTTTTAAAGTATCCCTTTCAATGGACAGGTCTTTGACTTGCTTTTGAAGTGTCTCAATAAGCGTTTCCTGTTTATAATCATTCAGTTTCTTTTCAAACTGCATCAGGGTATTTTCATGACGAGCATTACTAACTGCTCCCAGTAATCCTGCCAATCCATTAAAAGAATTGCCAGTATTCTCTTTGTCTGTTTCTATGCCTGTTAAAGCCCCAAACAATTGACTTATTCCATCAAGGTTACCCATAAAGCTGTTATTACCAGCCATTTTATGTTTTTGTAAGGCAGTTTCAATAGCTTGTTCTATCTGAGATTGGTTAGAAGAACTGTTTGTCTTGTTTTCGCTTAGTGTAATCGGGTATTCTTCAACCTTTCCGGCTTTAGGACTCATGCCCCTGTAAATACAGACTTTGATATTTTTACCTTCCTGTCGGGCTATATCCTTTGCCGATTCAATATTTTCAGTAAAAGCTTCAATATTGTTGGTACGAGGTACAATCAGAATATGTCCAGAATTGCTTTCAACCCTGATTTCGTACGCATAATTCTTATTTTCTTGCAGGTTTTTATATATCGCATCCTGCATATTGCTTTGTTTTTCCTTCATTGT
>NZ_JAGUCO010000067.1 GCF_018271995.1 Carboxylicivirga linearis | reverse complement strand
TCGATAACCGCATAAAGAGTTTCTATGAAAAAAACGGCTATACCAATATTCCGTTTGATGGCAATAAAATTCAAAAAATGATTGAAGATTCACAGCTGGAGCTGAACTCTCTCTTTTACAAAATTTGGGGTTCAGACATGGGCTACCACCTGTTAGATAAGTTTTACGATTTCAGGGGTAACGTTTATGAGTTTTTTATGAGCCTTGACAGCAACAACCGTGAATTATTGACAGGAAAAGACTGGTAGCCGATGGATGCAAAAAGGGTCATAGAGCAAATCAATGATGAAGTTTACGAGGTTGTCTCCAATTTTGTCACATTAAAGAAAGCAGGGATTAATTACAAAGCTTGTTGTCCGTTTCACAATGAAAAAACGGCTTCGTTCAGCGTTAACCCGGCAAAAGGTATTTTTAAATGCTTTGGTTGTGATAAAGGCGGTAATGCCATTGAGTTTATTAAGGAGCATGAAAACGTTGAATTTAAAGAGGCAGTCGAAATTGGTGCAAAGCTTTTGAACCTCAATTTTGAATGGAAGAAAAGCACCAATTGGGATGAAGCAAAATTTAAACATGAAGAAAGCCTGAAAATTGCTTGTAGCATAATTGAGAAGTTCTTTTTGGAACAGGTTAATCACAAAGATGCCCAGCAGTATATCAAGGAGCGTAACATGGCTATTCCTGAAAACGGCAGTTTCAATATTGGTTATGCTCCAACGGACAATGCTCTACTGGCCCATGCACGAGAAAAAGGATTAAAAACAGAGATACTTGAAGAAATTGGTGTACTCAAAAGCAACGACAAAGGCGTTTATGATTTTTTTAGAAACCGATTGATATTCCCTGTTTCCAATTCACGAGGTCAGACTATTGCATTTGCAGGGCGTGACCTGAATGAAAATCCGAAGGTCAAGTATTTGAATACGCCTGAAAGTTGCATTTATACTAAAGGCAATGAGCTGTATGCTTTAAATGTGGCTCGCTTTGCCATTAAAAAAAATGACAGAGTATATATAGTTGAAGGTTATTCTGATGTGCTTCGGATGCACGATATAGGTGTGGTAAACACAGTTGCGACTTGCGGAACTGCACTTTCCAATGCACAGACAAAGCTCCTGAAAAAATATACCAATAAGGCTACACTAATTTATGATGGCGATAATGCCGGGCGAAATGCCATGTGCCGAAATGCTGAAATACTGATTAAGAATCAATTTCATGTTTCGGTATTGGTACTCCCGGAAAAACAAGATCCCGATTCTCTTTTCATTGACAACAAAACGTTTCTTCAGTACGATGAACAACAGGAGGATTACATCATCTACAAAACGGCTGAATATGCTGACCGTTTTGCAAATGACCCTGTAAAGAAATCGGAAGTAATAAAACGTATGGCTTCCTTGATATGCTGCTATGATAAAACAAATCAGGAGGTCTATCTTGACTTTGTTTCTGAACAGATTAAACCTAAGAAAGCATGGCAGGATGCTTTAAAGGATTATAGTCAGCCTACCGAGAAGAAGGTTAAGAAAAAAGAAAATATCAGCGATATAATCAAGCTGAAAAAGGAACAACAGGAGAACCTACTTACCAATCAGTTTTATGAAGAAGATGGAGCTTATTGGACGGTTGAAGGCAAGAACCCGAAGCAAATATCCAACTTTACTTTTGAAGCCTTATTCTGTGTATTCCATAAAGACCCACAAGGCAGAACCGACCTGAAATATGTTTTGCGCCTAATGAGCCAATACGGAAGAAAACGCCTGGCTATTATCTCATCCGATGATTTTTGTACCCCTGCATCATTCAAGAAACAGGTACACAGGCGACATGGATTCTTTTGGTACGGTAACGATAGCCAGCTCGACAATATTAAAAATGTGAAACTACTTGGAATACCCGAAGCCAAAGAGTTGGAGCGTGTAGGTTACAATGAGGAAAACCGCTTTTGGGTATTTGCAAACGGCTTGTACTACACTAAAAACTTTCATCCAATTGATGAATACGGTATAACTACCCATGCCACACAAATAAACAACATGGATGAATTTGAAAACATTCCTCCGGAAAGTCAGATACGAATTAACGATACCTTTCATGTACTCAATACTACAGCAGAATTTATCGGTAAGTATGGAAAAGATAAACTAAAGGAGAATATTAAACAGGGCCAGGTGCATTTGTTACATTTCTTCTATCTGCCCTATGGTAAAGCTCTTAAAATCGGTAGTTCCGATGGTGGTAATCCATTCAAAGAAAACTCAAAATATGTGAAGCCGATAAAAGGTAACGATTGGAACTTTGGAAAATGGGCAACTTCAATGAGTAGTGTTTATCCCGGTAATGCCGAATTGTTGATTGCCTATTACATATCAACCGTTTTTAGTGACCTTATCTACAAAGCCAATTTCGGGTACTTCCCTTTATTATTCCTGTTTGGGAAACGCCAATCAGGTAAGAGTACCGCAGCCCGAAGCATCATGTATATGTTTGGCAAGCCTCCGATGGAGGACGGTATTAACCTTGCATCAGGGAGTACAAGTACAGGTATGCAGCGTAGTATGGATTCCACTACCAACCATCCGTTTTGGGGAAATGAATACAAGAACAGCATTCACAAGAATACCATCGAGGCGTTAAAAGGTATTGCCGACCGTAACGGAAAATTGACAGGTGTAAAATCGGGAGGCAACGAAACACGTATTGCCAAGCCCAGGGGTTCGGGTATAATTAGCGGTCAGGATTTGCCAACACAAGACCCTGCTTTATGTAGCCGTAGTTTATTGGGCGAATTTGATGATACCAATCGGGGTAACTATTCCGATTTAAAATCATTTAAAGCAGCCGAGGAAAGTTTACAGTTTACCAATATTACATGTTCCGTTTTTGATTTTCGGTATTTGGTTGA
>NZ_JAGUCO010000066.1 GCF_018271995.1 Carboxylicivirga linearis | reverse complement strand
TCAATCACCTTACCCATATTACGATCATTGATCAGGGCTGTCTTTTCTTCATTGGTAAAGGTATGCCCCATAAACTGATCGGGAATATACATCCGCTGTATGGGATGAATCCTCACTTTTACTTCATCCCCTTCGCGATGCAGACGGATTTTTGCCGGAAGGCGATAAGTCTCATCATTAATCTTAGCATTGACCGTATACAGTTTCTGCGAACGGAATCCATTAAGAAAATCAGTTAACTCACGTTGATCCATCTTCTCCATAAAGTCTCTCTTTACCCCTGCCTTCTCCAACTGATTCAAAGGCACATCTTCTAATTTGTAACGAGTGTTTTGTTCCATATCAACATCATTTAAATTAAACCTGTTTCAGACCATCTGACCAATTATCTCAGCCCGTATGACCTGTATGTCATTTCGTATTCTATTGCGATTATTATCCAGTACTTTTTTCCGATCATCAAAACGATAATAAACCGGCATTTCAGGATTTCTTTTGCCTTTTACAGCTTCTATGTTTCGATCTGATTGAATAAAGGCATTGAAGCTTTTATGCTTGACAGGATATTGAAAACTATCAGCCACCTGCCCCACCATATGTCCTTGCGCCAGAGTTGAGATGCGACCTTCCGGCACGAGATAATCCATCTGGGTAGATATAGTGGATGATTGTCTGATGCGATCAATACTCAGGGATTGCCTTTGCTGCAGCACCTTACCCATACGATTCTGGATATATCGGGCTGTTTCACCTGTTGCCTGCCCCGAGAATACGTTACCAATGTTTGTCAGAACCGCATTGGCCGCTTCCTTGCCATAGTCACGCATCAGCTGATCAACGGTTTGAATCCCCAGTAGAGTGCTTATTTTATTACTTCTTGCAGTGGCAATCAAGGTATCCAGCCCCCTGAAATAAATGGTAGGCAGCTCATCAAAAATCAATGATGTCGGTTGCTGATTCTTACGGTTAATAATCTTCAGCATGCGGGTTACAAACAATGACAATATGGCCCCGTACATCTCTATTCGCAAAGGATTATTTGCCAGGCAAAGAATTTTGGGATCATCCGCATTATTTATATCCAGTGTAAAATCATTGCCCGAACAGATCCAGTAAATCTCCGGTGTTATTATTTTTGATATTGCAATCTTCAAGCTTCCCAATTGTCCTTCCAGCTGTTCCCCTGCTCCTCTCTGATGAGCATTCACAAACGGATTGATCACATTGGTCACATCCGGTTCGGAAGACATAATAGCAAACAAATCATCATAATCCAGTTGCAGCAATTCAATGGCATGAGGTAAGGTACAGAATCTTCCATCTTTATATCGCTTCAAAAACCATATTACTGCTGCCAGAAAAGTAACCGCTGACTCAGAGAAGAATTCTCCCTGTTTACGGATCCACTCCTTATTCAGATTATATAGTATGGTAGCCGAAGCCTCAAAGGCATCTATCTGACTATCCATAAATTCGGGTGCTAAAGGATTACAACGAAGACTGGAACAAACATTATCCGGATTTATCACACAGAAGCGCATTTTTCTTTTTGTATTTCCGTTGATTCGTTTTCTTAGATAAGAGTAATAAGCCAATGATGATAGGTCGGGATATTTAAAATCATACAAACACATGGCAAATCCCTTCTTCAGGTGTTGAAAGATAAATGGTCGAACCACACTGTATGATTTACCCGATCCCGGTGTTCCAATCACCATAGTGGCTCTGAACGGATTCACAATATTGATCCATCCTTCCCGCTTTTTGTTTTGATAAGTATACTCTGTTGAAAGGTTAACTGAATAACTATTCTGAATCAAACTTTCTTCCTGTTCAAAGCTCTCATTGTTTTGGTTAAAACGATCCTTCATCAGATTAACATTGATCAGTTGGGATACATTATCAAAACCAATGTTGAGCATAACAAAACCGACCAATGAAAACATCATATATGCCAACGGTTGAAAATCAATAAACCTTAATGCAATCCAGTACATGGTCAATCCCAACACGATCTGGACTGTTATGGCAGATATGGATAAGTCCGGATCTTTCTTCCCCCGGGTCCCCACACAGGTAACAAACAATACTGACAAGAGAACCCATTTGGAAGTAATCGGATCCGACAGAAAAACCAGTCTTTGAAGCTCTTTAAAAGCAAAATCCAGTTCTTTCTGATATATTCCATATTGCCTGAAATAATCCTTACATATGATATAAAAAGATATCAGCAAAAGCAGATAGGACATAAAACGAAAGCCTTCATGCAAGCGAATCAGATATTGCCCTTCAGAATGAGACATGGTTTCTTTCCTTATGAATGGGTATTTAGTTCCTTTGCTTTAGTGATAGCTTTATTCTTAATATCCAAGTTCATATCCCTTCCGGTAAAACTGTCACTTTCTTCCTTCAGAATAATTCTGACGATTTTATGTTCAGGTATGGTAAAAGCTTTAAATACAACCACTACAGTCGCCCTATCGCCGGGCTCAATACTCTTAAAATCACCGGCTACTTTTACAGGATAGATAGGATACTCCTGGCTATTAGATGCTTTTTTCGTCTTTCTATCCTGCATTAGAAACAGCAGGTTTTGAGTACTATAAATGATGTTGGAGGAATTCTTAATACTTAATCGCATAAATATCAGGTCCTTTTTCACTCCTATTTCATCCAGTGCAAATTCAATATTATCAACTGTGGATTGTTCCACTTTTGAACGTTTCTTCTTTTGTTTGAGACTTTTTATACATTGTTCAGTCTGATCAGGTGCCAATTCGGAGCAGGCAACGGATCCAAGTAAATCGCCTTTAAAATGATTGATATCCGCATTAAGAATCAGATCATTTGAATACCCAACTTCAAAACAATAAAGCCGCCCATTGCTGATCAGACTCATTGAGCACTTTCCTTCAAATTCCTGCAGAGCCTTAAACCGAAGAACATGAGGATAATGTTCCAATGGCTCCGCAAGCAGCTTTT
>NZ_JAGUCO010000065.1 GCF_018271995.1 Carboxylicivirga linearis | reverse complement strand
AAAAGCTGCTTGCGGAGCCATTGGAACATTATCCTCATGTTCTTCGGTTTAAGGCTCTGCAGGAATTTGAAGGAAAGTGCTCAATGAGTCTGATCTGCAACGGGCGGCTTTATTGTTTTGAAGTTGGGTATTCATCTGATCTGATTCTTATTGCGGATATCAATCATTTTAAAGGCGATTTACTCGGATCCATTGCTTGCTCCGAATTGGCACCTGATCAGACTGAACAATGTATAAAAAGTATCAGACAAAAGAAGATACGTTCAAAAGTGGAACAAACCACGGTTGATAATATTGAATTTGCACTGGATGAAATAGGAGTGAAAAAGGATCTGATATTTATACGATTAAGTATTAAGAATTCCTCCAATATCATTTATAGTACTCAAAACCTGCTGTTTCTGATGCAGGATAAAAAGACGAAAAAAGCATCCAACAGCCAGGAGTATCCTATCTATCCTGTAAAAGTAGCAGGTGATTTTAAGAGTATAGAGCCCGGCGATAGGGCGACTGTAGTAGTGGTTTTTAAAGCTTTTACCATACCTGAACATAAAACCGTCAGAATCATTCTGAAGGAAGAAAGTGACAGTTTTACCGGAAGGGATATGAACTTGGATATTAAGAATAAAGCTATCACTAAAGCAAAGGAACTGAATACTCATTCATAAGGAAAGAAAACCATGTCTCATTCTGAAGGACAATACCTGATTCGCTTGCATGAAGCCTTTCGTTTTATGTCCTATCTGCTTTTGCTGATATCCTTTTATATCATATGTAAGGGTTATTTCAGGCAATATGGAATATATCAGAAAGAATTGGATTTTGCTTTTGAGGAGCTTCAAAGACTGGTTTTTCTGTCGGATCCGATCACTTCCAAATGGGTTCTCTTGTCTGTATTGTTTGTTACCTGCGTGGGTACCCGGGGGAAGAAAGATCCGGACTTATCCATATCTGCCATAACAGTCCAGATCGTGTTGGGATTGACCATGTACTGGATTGCATTACGGTTTATTGATTTTCAACCGTTGGCATATATGATTTTTTCATTGGTTGGTTTTGTAATGCTCAACATTGCTTTTGATAATGTATCCCAACTGATCAATGTAAATCTGATGAAGGATCGTTTTAACCAAAACAATGAGAGCTTTGAACAGGAAGAAAGTTTAATTCAGAATAATTTTTCAGTTAACCTTTCAACAGAGTATACTTATCAAAACAAGAAGCGGGAAGGATGGATCAATATTGTAAATCCGTTTAGAGCCACTATGGTGATTGGAACACCGGGATCGGGTAAATCATACAGTGTGGTTCAGCCATTTATCTTTCAACACCTGAAGAAGGGATTTGCCATGTGTCTGTATGATTTTAAATATCCCGACCTATCATCATTGGCTTATTACTCCTATCTAAGGAAAAGAATCAACGGAAATACAAAAAGAAAAATGCGTTTCTGTGTGATTAATCCGGATAATGTTTGTTGCAGTCTTCGGTGTAATCCTTTGGCCCCCGAATTTATGGACAGTCAGATAGATGCCTTTGAAGCTTCGGCAACCATCCTATACAATCTGAATAAAGAGTGGATTCGAAAGCAGGGAGAATTTTTCTCAGAATCAGCGGTTACTTTTCTGGCCGCAGTAATATGGTTTTTGAAGCGATATAAAGATGGACGGTTTTGTACCTTACCTCATGCCATTGAATTACTGCAACTGGATTATGATGATCTGTTTGCTATCATGTCTTCCGAACCGGATGTGACCAATGTGATAAATCCTTTTGTGAATGCTCATCAGAGAGGAGCAGGGGAACAGCTGGAAGGACAATTGGGAAGCTTGAAGATTGCGATATCAAAAATAATAACACCGGAGATATACTGGATCTGTTCGGGCAATGATTTTACCCTGGATATAAATAATCCCGATGATCCCAAAATCTTATGCCTGGCAAATAATCCTCTGCGAATTGAGATGTATGGGGCCATATTATCATTGTTTGTAACTCGCATGTTGAAGATTATTAATCGTAGAAATCAGCAACCGGCATCATTGATCTTTGATGAGTTGCCTACCATTTATTTCAGGGGGCTGGATACTTTGATTGCAACTGCAAGAAGTAATAAAATAAGCACTCTGCTGGGGATTCAAACCGTTGATCAACTAATACGTGACTATGGCAAGGAAGCTGCCAATGCTGTTCTGACAAACATTGGTAATGTATTTTCAGGTCAGGCAACCGGTGAAACAGCCCGATATATCCAGAATCGCATGGGTAAGGTATTGCAACAAAGGCAATCGTTGAGTATTGATCGTATCAGACAATCATCGACCATATCCACACAGATGGATTACCTGGTACCGGAAGGTCGCATCTCAACCCTCGCGCAAGGACATATGGTGGGGCAGGTGGCTGATAGTTTTCAATATCCGGTAAAGCATAAAAATTTCAATGCCTTTATTCGATCAGATAGAAACATAGAAGCTTTAAAAGGTAGAATAAATCCTGAGATGCCGGTTTATTATCGTTTTGACGATCGGGAAAAAGTACTGGAAAACAATCGCAATAAAATACGAAATGAGATACAGGTCATACGGGCTGAGATAATCGGTCAGATGGTCTGAATCAGGTTTAATTTAAATGATGTTGATATGGAACAAAACACGCGTTACAAATTAGAAGATGTGCCTTTGAGTCAGTTGGAGAAGGTTGGTGTAAAGAGAGACTTTATGGAGAAGATGGATCAACGTGAGTTAACTGATTTTCTTAATGGATTCCGTTCGCAGAAACTGTATACGGTCAATGCGAAGATTAATGATGAGACTTATCGCCTTCCGGCAAAAATCCGTCTGCATCGCGAAGGGGATGAAGTAAAAGTGAGGATTCATCCCATCCAGCGTTTGCATATTCCCGATCAGTATATGGGGCATACCTTTACAAATGAAGAAAAGACAGCCCTGATCAATGACCGAAATATGGGTAAGGTGATTGAGTTGCAGGATCTGTCAGGTAAGAAGGATAAATACTTTATAGGGGTTGATTCTAAAACCAATGAAATCATACCTCT
>NZ_JAGUCO010000064.1 GCF_018271995.1 Carboxylicivirga linearis | reverse complement strand
ACGATAAAAATGTTTAGGGGAACAACCCCACCGTTATTGAAAAAAGGCGAATGGGCTTCGGATGGCCAGTACGCTTATTTGGGTATGGAACACGAGCAATACAAAGTGTTTCAGGGCGTGTTTGATATGAGTAAAGACCAGCAGATAACAGGTTTTGAATACGATGTTGAACGTAAAGCGATTATTATTCCGTCAGGAACTCCTTTTTCAAAGCTTCAAAGGCTGTTTGATTCCCTGCCCAAAGCATTGAAGTATCACACCAACAAAAGTGCAAGTATCAGCATCATGTTCGAGGATGGTACTTACATCAACGATTTGGGAACGTTCCTGGTCCTTCGTGATTTCTCCTACCAAATCAACATCTGCTCATTGAGCAATAAGGTGGATGGTGTGGTTGGAACATTCGTTAAGCCTGTGATTTTCCAAAGTGATAAGGCTATTGAAATTTACAATAGTGCTATCAATTTTGCAGACATACGTTTTGAATATACCGATGCCGGAAGCGGTGCAATTGCCTTTCTGAACAGTACCACCAACATTGATGATTGCTGTTTTGAGGCGAAGGTCAATCAATCGTGTGTATTTGACAGGGGCTACAACAAGATTGTGTTTTCTGATACCTACTTCAAGATGAACAGGGATATTCAGGACACGATACTTGACAGGGCTTCGGTTGGTTCATTCATTAATATTGCACGTTCAAAATCCGCTCCGGAATACAGACCCAAAACCATTGTTCAGCAAATTAGCGGTGGTTTGATAATCGCCGGGAATGTTGAAGACTTACTCATATCAGAGAAAAGTCCTGTGTATATGCCCAATGGTGGTATCGAGGTACACGGTGGTTTTGTAACCGACCCTGATGGTAACATCAATATTGCCATTCCAACAAAGCTTTCGCAATTGGAAAACGATATGAATCTGACTTCCAATTTTGAGGAACTGCAAAATAAACCAACGACCATTAGTGCAGAACAGGCAACGGCAATTGAGAACAACAACAAAAAGAGCAGCTATCCACAAGTTGATGCAGAAAAGCTTGCAGGGATTGAGGAAGGTGCAACTGCCGGGGCTGATTGGAATACCAATATTCAGAACAAACCGACTACCATATCGGCAGAACAATCGACAGCTATTGAGGCAAATACGCAAAAGCGTTCCTATCCCGAAGCGGATGAAAACAAGTTGGCAGGGATTGAAGAAAACGCCACCGTTGGAGCGGACTGGGACACGAATGTGCAAAACAAACCTGTAACCATCTCCCCACAACAAGCAGCCGATATTGAAGCCAATAATGCTAAACGCAGTTATCCGCAAGCCGATGAAGACAAGCTTTCAGGCATAGAGGAAAATGCAACTGTTGGAGCTGATTGGGAAACAAATATTGCCAACAAACCAACTACAATTTCAGAGGAACAGGCTACCGCTATCGAAGCAAACACGGCAAAACGTTCTTACCCCGAAGCTGATGAAACCAAGCTTGGAGGAATCGAAGAAGGTGCTACTGTTGGAGGTGATTGGGAAACCAATATTCAGAATAAACCTGTTACCATATCAGCAGAACAGGCAGCAGCTATTGAGGCAAATACTGAAAAGCGAAGCTACCCACAAGCCGATGAAGATAAGCTTTCAGGCATTGAAGAAAATGCAACTGCCGGAGCTGATTGGAATACCAATATTCAGAATAAGCCTACTACTATTTCAGAGGAACAGTCAACCGCAATTGAAGCAAACAAGGCAAAACGTTCATACCCCGAAGCGGATGAAACAAAGCTTGGAGGAATTGAAGAAGGTGCTACTGTTGGAGCGGATTGGGAAACTAATATTCAGAATAAACCTGTTACCATTTCGGCAGAACAGGCAGCAGCCATTGAAACCAATGCTCAAAAGCGCAGTTACCCAGAAGCTGACCAGGACAAACTTTCGGGTATTGAAGAAAACGCCACAGCCGGGGCGGATTGGAATACGAATATCGCCAATAAGCCTACCACAATAACAGAGGAACAAGCTATCGCTATCGAAGCGAATACAGCAAAACGCACTTATCCCGAAGCGGATGAAACCAAACTTGGAGGAATCGAAGAAGGGGCTACCGTTGGAGCTGATTGGAATACCAATATTCAGAACAAACCAACAACCATTTCGGCAGAACAAGCAGCAGCCATTGAAGCCAATAATGCTAAACGTTCATACTCCGAAGCCGATGAAACTAAACTTGGCGGTATAGAAGAAAATGCCACCGTTGGGGCTGATTGGGATGTCAACTTACAGAACATTCCTGACTTCCTGAAAAAGTTCTTACAGGTGTATGCTGATTCCGGCATCTTCTCAGGTGAAGATTGGGAAGCAAAGCTGGCTGAGATATTGAACTTCCAAATCAACTTCATGAAAAACTTCGTGGATGCCGATGTGGATAGCCTTTCGGTGGATGTTGCAGGGAATAACCTGAAGCTCACTTTCAAAGACGAAACAGACAAAACCATTACACTCCAATAATTATGAAAGCATTAGTAATAGCAAGCCTTTTTACGGCATTTATAGCGTTGGTAGTTTATCTTACCTCAATCATAGCGGTTCATGGCATCCGCAAATCAATTTCCGATAGCAATTACTTTTTACGCAAACCCTACAAGCTTGTATTTGAGATTGTGATGTGGGTTTGTGGATTATCCATCATCATTACAGGTCTGTTCATTAAAGAATCTGCCGATTGGTGGGTTATCGGAGGCGGTATCGGAATCTTCTTAGTCGGTGTATTTTCCGACTTCAAGCGAAACCTGTTTATCCGTATTGCTCATTATTTATCGGCAATTGGCGGATTTACACTCCTTGGATTAAGCTATTATTTCAGCTTCGGAAATATCGAATACACCATCATCATTGCTATCTCGGCTTTAATTGCAACAGGCTTTGCCGATAAGCGAATTTGGTGTTTGGAGCTGACAATGGCAGCAGAGATATTTATCGGTCTTTTCTATTTGGCTCACACAATCATGTAGTTCTGGTTTGTTCATGGATAAAAAGGGCTACATATCAAGGATTCGTGAGGATTTAAAAGGCG
>NZ_JAGUCO010000063.1 GCF_018271995.1 Carboxylicivirga linearis | reverse complement strand
ATTCAAAGATCTCAGGTTTGCTTTTGAATCTTGCTTTCACAAACAGATACAGAAACACAAGAAAGTAGTATATGCAAACTAACGTTATCAGTGCTGCTGCAAATTGACGATAGGTTATTTCTTCGAGTCCGAACATGCTTTGAGTTTTTTGTTACCTCAAAGTTCTGTTACCGATTTGGATATTTTTCCCAACCTGATCCCGGGTTGGTACAGATTATTATAAATCGTATATTTTGCTGCATTTTAAACTAATGAAGATTCTCTTATTTCATTATTTTCATCTATAAACGATTGATTTTTATTGATTCTGAAAGCATTTGGTTGGTTTTGATTTTTCCCAATTCGGCTTAGGGTAAGTAATAGCTTTGTTTAACATCATATTCTATCAATTGCTAAGCAGAAACACATTAGGGCTTTTTTGTTCGCGTAAGCCACCTGCCATAGCAGTGTTGTCAGGAGTGCAAAAGGAAGCGGAATAAATAGCCTGCGGGCAGGCCTTAAGCGGATTGGCATTACTTCTTTGACATCAAAATGCTTGTGCTTTTATCACCTGATACAATAAATCAGATACAAGATTAATTGCAATAAAAGCACATGTATTTTAATCAACTGACCGATTCAATGCTTATCCGCTGAGGGTTTATGCCGAACTCTTTTGCCTCCTGACAGACTGCATATACCTTGGCTTAGGCGTAATTGAAAAGCCTAAACTAAAAAGTTTACGTACAAAATCCATTACCTAATAAAAAAGCCTTTCTGAACAGGAAGCCATGGCATCAAAGGCTTGGATGGGCTCCGGGCAAGGATGTCATGGCTGACTTGTTCTGTAAGGCTACAGAGAAGCGAAAGCGCGAACGGCTTATTGGGTAAACATTACCTTCTTATAATGATTTGTGTCTTATAAAGATTTGTTTACCCAATGTGCCGGAAGAAGGTCTTATAATGTTATTCCTTCACTCTGCACTTTCTGATAGATGGGAGTATTCTTAAACTGCTTATGCCAATTTTCTTTGTAATAAATATAAATGGATACCGACTGCTGAGATTCCAACTCTACTTTATAACTCGCATCCAGGTATTGTTTTTCATCTGAATAACTAACCTTATGGGGCAGAAAAACAAATATCTGTAATTCTTCATGAATCTTTTTACCCTGCGGAAACAAAAGCATGATTTCAGCCTCTTTATCAAGCGAATGAATATGTTCCTTAATCAGTTCACTTATATCTTTCTTCACTTTATCCATAACGTAAAAATAGGAAGTATTCTTTTGTAAAAATACTATCTTTTATCAACCGAATTTTCTGGAAAGGAAACGAGGTTAAACATCTCCCGCATCCTGCTGCGTAACCGATTACCATACAGCTTTTCCAGTTCTGTGGCAGACAAGTTTGTTGTCGCATGAGTAAGCATTCCCTTTTTGACAAAGTGATCATATCTTCCCAGTAGAATTTCGCCCATCACATTACACTCATTTCCGAAGTATTGAATGGGACGATCAGTTCCCAGATCGTCAAAACAATAAACAACCGGTTGGTAACCAATATTGCTAAATCGATAGGATTGAGTACTGTAACGATCAATAGTGCCATATCCTTCACGGGCAAAGCGAATGGTTACCTCACGAGCTGAAATAAGGTTATACTGCTTTTCTTTTGAGCAAAACTGCGAAACCATTGTCATAAGAGAGGTTTTTCCGCAACCAACAGGTCCGCTTAATAAAATGCCTTTATTGGCATGCATACCCAGTCTTCTTATATTTTCCTTATCACTAATGGCATAAACCAATAGTTTGTATAGTAAGGGATGATCCTCTTTATAAATCCTGAACCTTTCACCAAAACGTTTCTTACCGGTGTGATCCAGCCATTGCAAACAAGCCGAAAAACTATAGTTCATCCAGCCGTTTTTCTCCCAACAAATAGCTTCAGAGTGGTTCTTCATAGTTTTTTACATTGGGGGCAGATAAATAGTTTTCATCTCGGTAATTGTTCCTTTTTGAGCTATATCGTTCTATATTCAGGATCCAGTTTCTGACAGCTGCTTTCCAGTCTTTCATAGGACTCTTCCCTCCTACCTTCCAGCCATTCGACTCAAAATGATTAAAAAAACGATCCGCTTCTATAATGTCGGCTTGTCGTTCCTCAAAATACCCTTTGATTTCTTCAAGGCTTGGTTTGATAAAACGTTTTTTCTGAATAGTTGCATCCGACTTCTCACTTTGTAATTTCAATTCAACAATTTGTCCTTCGGGCGCGTTCTCTCTAACTGTTTTTAATTGTTTATTATTATTTATATATCTATTAATAAAGAGAGTGTTATCAGTGGTTATATCACTGGTATAACCAGTGCTTGTATCAAAAGTGATAATAGTAACCGAAGATCCGCACAATGGATTATGCGAAGGATGATAACAGATATACCCCCTGGCATGTAACTCTTTCAATGTTCTGGTATAGGTATTGACTGATCCGATCTTTGCCAATAACATGGTTTCTGCTCGTGACAGTGCAATCTTGTCTGCGAACTTCACCCGGTTCCAAAGCTGGAAAAGAGCCATATACAAACTGATATGCCTGGGTACTATCTGTACATCCTCTGCAAATTTTTGAAATACTGCATTGAGGTGTTTGATATAATTCATCAATCTAATCTTGAATTGACTTCCACTTTATTGCGATTAAACATCTTCTGAATATCCTGGTACTCATAAAAGATCATTCCCCCTACCTTGGTAAACGGAAGTTCTCCATTAATACGCATGCTCTGTAGTGTTCCCGGAGAAATTTTTAAAAGCTTTCTAACCTCTGCGCTTTTTAGCCATTTTTTAGCACCCGGTTTGAAGTTTTCAACTAAGATCTTTGAAAGCTCCTGCAATAGATCATTTTTAAATTCTACAAGGTCTGTTGTGGTGACGATTTGTTCGCGATATAACTTCTCACGACCATAATTGAAATCTCGTTCAGTCTTTAGTGTCATAATGATAGTATTTGGTTAAAAAATATCCAAAGGTTAAAAACAGATTTGAATGTTTTTCCCAACCTAATCCCAAGTTGGGATGTTTTTAAACACTTTATCTAAATAAACACCTCTAATACATAATAATACACCTTTATATAACACAAAAACGTTATTATTAT
>NZ_JAGUCO010000062.1 GCF_018271995.1 Carboxylicivirga linearis | reverse complement strand
ATTCAAAGATCTCAGGTTTGCTTTTGAATCTTGCTTTCACAAACAGATACAGAAACACAAGAAAGTAGTATATGCAAACTAACGTTATCAGTGCTCCTGCAAATTGACGGTATGTAATTTCTTCGAGTCCGAACATACTTTGAGTTTTTTGTTACCTCAAAGTTCTGTTGCTTAATCGGATATTCTTCCCAACCTGATCCCGGGTTGGTATAGATTATTTTTTATAAGGTATTTTGCTGTACTATAATCGATTGCTAATTCTCTTATTCCATACTTTTCATTTCTATATGATTGATTTTGATTGCATATGAATGCATTCTATTGGTTTTGATTTTTCCCATTTCTGCATTGGGTAGGTACTGGTTTTGTTTAACATTATTTTCTATCAATTGCAATAAAGAAACACATTGGGGCTTTTTTGTTCGCGTAAACAACCTGTCATAGCAGTGTTGTCAGGAGTGCAAAAGGAAGCGGAATAAATAGCCTGCGGGCAGGCCATAATCGGATGGGCATTACTTCTTTGACATCAAAATGCTTGTGCTATTACCACCTGATATCAATAAATCAGATACAGGATTAATTGTAATAAAAGCACATGTATTTTGGTCAACTGACCGATTCAATGCTCATCCGACGTGGGTTTATGCCGAACTCTTTTGTCTCCTGACAGACTGCATATACCTTGGCTTAGGCGTAACTGAAAAGCCAACCCTGAAAAGTTTACATACATAATCCAATACCTGATAAAAAAAGCCTTTCTGAACAGGAAGCCATGGCATCAACGGCTTGGATGGGCTCCGGGCAAGGATGTCATGGCTGAATTGTTCTGTAAGGCCACTAAGAAGCGAAAGCGCGAACGGCTTATTGGGTAAACATTAACTGCCTTATAATGATTTGTATCTTATAAAGATTTGTTTATCCAATGTGCCGAAAGAAGGTCTTATAATGTTATTCCTTCACTCTGCACTTTCTGATAGATAGGAGTATTTTTAAACAGCTTATGCCAGTTTTCTTTGTAATAGATATAAATGGATACTGACTGGTGAGATTCCAGTTCTACTTTATACCGAGAATCCAGGTATTGCTTTTCATCTGAATAACTGACTTTATGGGGCAGAAAAACAAAGATTTGTAATTCTTCATGAATCTTTTTACCCTGCGGAAACAAAAGTATGATTTCTGCCTCTGTATTAAGCGAATGAATATGTTCTTTAATCAGTTCACTTATATCTTTCTTCACTTTATTCATAATGCAAAAATAGGAAGTATTCTTTTGTGAAAATATTATCTTTTATCAAGCGAATTTTCAGAAAAGGAAACCAGGTTAAACATCTCACGCATCCTGCTACGTAACCGATTACCATAGAGCTTCTCCAGTTCAGAGGCAGATAAATTGGTTGTTGCATGGGTAAGCATTCCATTTTTGACAAAGTGATCATATCTTCCCAGTAAGATCTCTCCCACCACATTGCATTCATTTCCGAAGTATTGAATAGGTCGATCAGTTCCCAGATCGTCAAAACAATAAACAACCGGTTGATAACCAACATTACTAAATCGATAGGATTGAGTACTGTAACGATCAATAGTGCCATATCCTTCACGGGCAAAGCGAATGGTTAACTCACGTGCTGAAATAAGGTTATACTGCTTTTCTTTTGAACAAAACTGTGAGACCAGTGCCATCAGGGTGGTTTTTCCGCAACCTACAGGTCCACTCAATAAAATGCCTTTATTGGCATGCATACCCAATCTTCTTATATTTTCCTTATCACTAATGGCATATACCAATAATTTGTATAGTAAGGGATGATCTTCCTCATAAATCCTGAACTTTTCACCAAAACGCTTCTTACCAGTGTGATCTAACCATTGCAAACAAGCTGGAAAGCTATAGTTCATCCATCCGTTTTTTTCCCAGCAGATAGCTTCAGAGTGGTTCTTCATAATTTTTTACGTTGGGGGCAGACAAATAGTTTTCATCTCGGTAATTGTTCCTTTTTGTGCTATATCGTTCTATATTCAGGATCCAGTTTCTAACTGCTGCCTTCCAGTCTTTCATGGGACTCTTACCTCCTACCTTCCAGCCATTCGACTCAAAATGATTAAAAAAACGGTCCCCTTCTGTTATGTCGGCTTTTCGCTCCTGAAAATAGACTTTGATTTCTTCAAGGCTTGGTTTGATAAAACGCTTTTTCGAAATAGTAGCATCCGAGTTCTCAGTTGGTAATTTCAAATCAACTTTCTGTTCTTCGGGCGCGCGCTCTCTAACTGTTTTTAATTGTTTATTATTATTTATATATCTATTAATAAAGAGAGTGTTATCAGTAGTTGCATCACTGGTATAACCAGTGCTTGTATCAAAAGTGATAATAGTAACCGAAGATCCACACAATGGATTATGCGAAGGATAATAACAGATATATCCCCAGGCATGCAGCTCTTTTAGTGTTCGAATATAGGTATTTACCGATCCGATCTTTGCCAATAACATGGTTTCTGCCCGTGACAGTGCAATCTTGTCTGCGAACTTCAGCCGGTTCCAAAGCTGGAAAAGAGCCATATACAAACTGATATGCCTGGGTACTATCTGTACATCCTCTGCAAACTTTTGAAATACTGCATTGAGATGTCGGATATAATTCATCAATCCAATCTTGAATTGACTTCTACTTTATTGCGATTAAACATCTTCTGTATGTCCTGGTATTCATAGAAGATCATTCCTCCCACCTTTGTAAAAGGGAGTTGTCCGTTAATACGCATGCTCTGAAGTGTTCCCGGCGAAATCTTTAAAAGCTTTCTTACTTCGGCACTTTTTAGCCATTTTTTAGCACCCGGTTTGAAGTTTTCAACTAAGATTTTGGAAAGTTCCTGCAGAAGGTCTTTTTTAAATTCAACAAGATCTGTTGTAGTGACGATTTGTTCGCGATATAACTTCTCACGACCATAATTGAAATCTCGTTCAGTCTTAAGTGTCATAATGATAGTATTTGGTTAAAAAATATCCAAAGGTTAAAAACAGATTTGAATGTTTTTCCCAACCTCATCCCAAGTTGGGATGTTTTTAAACACTTTATCTAAATAAACACCTCTAATACATAATAATACACCTTTATATAACACAAAAACGTTATTATTAT
>NZ_JAGUCO010000061.1 GCF_018271995.1 Carboxylicivirga linearis | reverse complement strand
GCTTTGCAGGAGAAGCAAAAGAACCGGGAATTTAAAGATGCAGGGAAGCGTGTTCATGGTTCCAGGAAAGAACAAGCCATGTACAACAAACTTATCAGCAGTAGCGATTTAAACAGCATCGAACAGGATGAAGCAACCGCTATCGAGCTTGTCAAAAAGGATAAGGTATTTCCAAAGGTTGACCCACAGGCTGAAAAAGAAAATGGAACGGATTCAGGTTGTGCCTTTCTGAAAGTAAAGGTTCGTCAGGCTTTCCCGGCAAAACCACATGCCAACAACAAAGAAGCCAGGGAGCAATATGTGAAGATGGCAGAGGCTTTTGTAAAAGTTATGAATGATGCCATTTCAATTACAGACTTGCAACAACTCGATACCATTGCCAATAATGGTGAAATTGTGGGTAAGCATGATTTTGGAATGATATTCGGTAAGGCACTTCGCAATATTGTCTTTACCATTAAGGGCTATCGGACTACATCTGCGGTCAAGGAAACTTACATGAAAGCCCATCAATATTCAGGTATCACCAAAGAACAGGCTGAACCCCATGCAAAAAGGTTGAAAGAGTACACCGACAAGCGGATTAAACGTCAACAAGATTGTATTGATTCTGCAAAGCAAATTCTTTCTCCTGCCGATATGAAACGCCATAGGCAAAACGGCCTGACTTTTCAGGGTGGTATGTTGAGTAGCGTTCGGACTGTGGAGGACTATGTAAGGTATGTTACTCAAGTTTGTACACGGTTTATTAATGATGCCCAAAGAGAATATAACGAGCAAAAAGAACGATTCCCATACAAGGAATTTAAACCGGATTGGAGCTGGGCAGAAACAAAGAAAACAAGCAATTCAAAAAGCAGTAGCAAGCCCAAGATAGAAGCCGTACCGCTATCATACATCAAACGCACAGGCGGTTTATTGATTGAAGATGCGGATGAAAATACGGTTATCAAGAAGCTTCATTTTAAATCGCTCACATTAGGAAACTACGTGAAAGATGATGAAGCCAGGGAACACATTCGTCACTTTGTTGCAGCCATCGTTGATTTATGCGAAGTTCTTGACATCAACCTATCCATAAACGAAGCCCTGGCTATTGCTTTTGGTGCATTCGGTCGTGGTGGAAAAGCAATGGCTACTTATTACCCAACACGGCAGCTCATCAACCTGACCAAGCGAAATGGTGACGGCTCAGTAGCCCATGAGTGGGGACATTTCTTTGACCATTACCTGAATGGTTTAGAATTATCGACCAAACCACTACGGTCAGAAAGCTACCTGAATAAAATCATTGAAAGTTTAGGTTATCGCAAAAAATATTTCATTGGCGGTAATTCATCACCAACAAAAGATTGGTTCAAGGATATTTTGAAAAGTTCTATTAAGTCGGTAGTTCCAACATTTCAGGAAAGGCAATCGGTGGTGCATACAAGTATCGTTTCGCTTATCCTAATGCTCCGCTTTGGGTATTATACTTTGGAAGATAAGGCTGTTAGCTACAATGATTTTGACGAGACAAAGAAACGCAGAACCGACAGCTACCTGTATCACTACTCAAAACTTCAAGGTGCTTATTGGAAAGATATTGCAGAGATGTTTGCCCGAAGCTTTGAATGTTATGTGTACGACAAGCTAAAAGAAAAGGACCGGGTAAATAACTATCTGGTATCAGGAGGTATGTTTTCTCATCCTGTTTATCCACAAGGTCAGGAACGCATTTACATCAACAAGTGCTTTGATAACCTGATTTATGCAATCAAGGAACATTTATCCATTAAATCATTTGAGCCATTTACCGATAAACGTGCCGATGAGTACATCGACCTGACTGATAAAGGTAGCGTGAACAAAGGTGTGATAGTGGGCAAAGAGCGCAAACTGAAACTTGCCAAAATCCGGGCAAAAGCAATTCGCATTAAACAGAAACAATTAAAAATATCGTGATATGAAACTTACAATCAAAAACTACAAGGAAGCCTCCAAAAATATTGACTTCAAGAAGTTGCCGGAAGCAGCACAGGAAGCACATAAAGAATTCGATTCATTTGCTGATTTCTACAATGAGGATAAGGACATTAAAGAGATGTTGGATAATCATTTCAAAATCGTTGAACCATACTTAAAGGATTCAGAAAAGAAAAGCTCTGCACCTAAGAAAGTACCAGCAAAAAAGAATACTACCTCGTCACAAAAATCGACAAAAAATGTGACCAAGAAAGCAATGCCCAAACGGACAGCCACAAAGAAAACGGCAGCTCCAAAAAAAGCACAACGAAAACCCATTGAGGTTGATTTGATGCCATTGGAGATAAAAGTAATTAGGCGTTATCTGAACTTTCATAATAAGAAGGTAACAGAACGTCAGGTATCGCTTTTGTATAAGGTGATTCAAAAGGCAGCTACCGAAAAGACCATCCGCAAAACAAGCAAGTATGCCTCTGAAATAAAAAGCATAAGCAATGACCTTATCAAGACTTACAAGGATATGAATGGTACTTGCAAGTTTGAAGTTCCGGATTCGCTAAACACGAAGCTGAAAAAGATAGTGGATGACTATGGTGTTACTCCGGCAGTTGCTTTGATTAAAAGGTTTATCAACCTGTATGGCAATATTACAAAAGCAAAAGCCCAACGCTTACTTACCACAGTTACCAATTCATTGAAAAACGGTAAGGTTGACAAATCTGACAAGGAATTTGAACAGGTTAAAAACGTCCAAAAGCATTTACACGATTATCTGGAGAGTGACAAGCTGCTTGTTACCAATGTTCAGTTAAAAGGCTTACAAGGCATTGTCGGATTGGGAAAGTAAATGCCACTACTTCAATGCCCAAAAGTAGTGGCTCTCAAAACAGGGCATTCAATCCCGGCACCACAAGAACCGCTGTAATTGCATCCGACCAGGTTGTTTTGGCAAACGACCTTGCCAAAATGAATTTTAAGACTATCTCAGTCAGGGGAAAGTTCGGCAAACTATTAGGTAAGCTGTATATCCCATTTTATATAATGATTTACGGCTCACGCTTTCATGGCAAGAGTACCGTAGCCTTGATGTTTGCAGATGAATTGGTAAAGCAACACGGATATAAAGTCCTGTATGTAGCCAATGAAGAAGGTGCTAAAGGAACAATGCAGGAGAAAGTG
>NZ_JAGUCO010000060.1 GCF_018271995.1 Carboxylicivirga linearis | reverse complement strand
TTAAAAGCCTTGTAACCTGATAAGCTACCTGATTTTAAAATGTAACTCGATGCCAGGAATGAAATGGGTGCCGGAGTGGAATATTGCTGCATCAATACACTCATGCTTGTTCGCATGGAAAGATTGACCTGTGATTGATACAGGGCTACAATATCAAGGTATTTTTCGTAAGTAGTTAGCGAACTGTCGTGTGCTATCTCTCTTGCGTTAAGGATTATTGCCAGTTCGGTAAATTCTTTTACCAAGTTTTTGTTGGCAATACCGAAGCTTTTGGCAATGCTTTCAATAGTGGTTTTAGAGTGCTTACGTCCGCCTTTTAAATCCCCACGAATCCTTGATATGTAGCCCTTTTTATCCATAAAAAACCAGAACTACATGATTGTGTGAGCCAAATAGAAAAGTCCAATGAATATCTCTGCTGCCATTGTCAGCTCCAAACACCAAATTCGTTTATCTGCAAAGCCTGTTGCAATTAAAGCCGAGATAGCAATGATAATGGTGTATTCGATATTACCGAAACTGAAATAATAGCTTAATCCAAGGAGTGTAAAACCACCAATTGCCGATAAATAGTGAGCAATACGGATAAACAAGTTTCGCTTAAAGTCGGAAAATACACCAACTAAGAAGATTCCGATACCACCTCCAATAACCCACCAATCGGCAGATTCCTTAATAAACAGACCTGTTATGATGATGGCCAGCCCACAAACCCACATCACTATCTCAAATACAAGCTTGTAGGGTTTGCGTAAAAAGTAATTACTATCGGAAATTGATTTGCGGATGCCGTGAACCGCTATGATGGAAGTAAGATAAACTACCAAGGCTATAAATGCCGTGAAAAGGCTTGCTATTACTAATACTTTCATAATTATTGGAGTGTAATGGTTTTGTCTGTTTCGTCTTTGAATGTGAGCTTCAGGTTGTTCCCTGCAACATCTACCGAAAGGCTATCTACATCGGCATCCACAAAGTTTTTCATGAAGTTGATTTGGAAGTTCAGTATCTCAGCCAGCTTTGTTTCCCAATCTTCACCAGAGAAAATGCCGGAATCAGCATACACCTGTAAGAACTTTTTCAGGAAGTCAGGAATGTTCTGTAAGTTGACATCCCAATCAGCCCCAACAGTGGCATTTTCTTCAATACCTGAAAGCTTATCTTCGTCTGCCTGTGGGTAACTTCGTTTAGCATTATTGGCTTCAATGGCTGCTGCCTGTTCTGCCGATATGGTTGTAGGTTTATTCTGAATATTGGTGTCCCAATCTGCTCCAACAGTAGCACCTTCTTCGATTCCTCCAAGCTTGGTTTCATCCGCTTCGGGATAAGAGCGTTTTGCTGTATTCGTTTCGATAGCGGTTGCCTGTTCCTCTGTTATTGTAGCAGGCTTATTGGCGATATTCGTATTCCAATCTGCCCCGGCCGTGGCGTTTTCTTCAATACCTGAAAGTTTGTCCTGGTCAGCTTGTGGGTAGCTTCGTTTTTGGGCATTGGTTTCAATAGCTGCTGCCTGCTCTACCGATATGGTAACAGGCTTATTCTGAATATTGGTGTCCCAATCCGCTCCAACAGTAGCACCTTCTTCGATTCCTCCAAGTTTGGTTTCATCGGCTTCGGGATAAGAACGTTTTGCCGTGTTCGCTTCAATAGCCATAGCCTGTTCCTCTGAAATTGTAGTAGGCTTATTGGCAATATTTGTCTCCCAATCAGCTCCGGCAGTTGCGTTTTCTTCTATGCCTGATAGCTTATCTTCATCGGCTTGTGGGTAGCTTCTTTTTTCGGTATTCGCCTCAATAGCTGCTGCCTGTTCTGCTGAAATAGTAAGAGGTTTATTTTGAATATTGGTTTCCCAATCTGCACCAACAGTCGCACCTTCTTCGATTCCTCCAAGCTTGGTTTCATCAGCTTCGGGATAAGAACGTTTTGCTGTATTCGCTTCAATTGCGGTCGCCTGTTCAACTGAAATAGTGGTAGGCTTATTGGCAATATTTGTTTCCCAATCTGCTCCGACAGTTGCATTTTCCTCTATGCCTGAAAGCTTGTCTTCATCGGCTTGCGGATAACTGCGTTTAGCATTATTACCTTCAATATCGGCTGCTTGTTGTGGCGAAATGGTTACAGGTTTGTTCTGTACATTCGTGTCCCAATCAGCTCCAACGGTAGCGTTTTCTTCAATCCCTGCTAATTTGTTTTCATCAGCTTCGGGATAGGAACGCTTCTGCGTATTCGCTTCAATTGCTGCCGATTGTTCTGCCGAAATGGTTGTCGGCTTATTCTGAATATTAGTATTCCAGTCAGCTCCGGCAGTTGCACCTTCTTCTATTCCTGCAAGCTTTTCTGCATCAGCTTGTGGGTAGCTGCTCTTTTTATTATTATTCTCAATTGCCGTTGCCTGTTCTGCACTAATGGTTGTTGGTTTGTTTTGCAGTTCCTCAAAATTGGAAGTCAGGTTCATGTCATTTTCCAATTGCGAAAGCTTTGTTGGAATGGCAATATTGATATTTCCGTCAGGGTCGGTTACAAAACCACCATGCACCTCGATACCACCATTGGGCATATACACAGGACTTTTCTCTGAAATGAGTAAGTCTTCAACATTCCCGGCGATAATCAGACCACCGCTAATTTGCTGAACAATGGTTTTGGGTCTGTATTCCGGAGCGGATTTTGAACGTGCAATATTGATGAATGAACCAACCGAAGCCCTGTCAAGAATACTGTCCTGAACATCTCTGTTCATCTTGAAGTAGGTATCAGAAAACACAATTTTGTTGTAGCCCCTGTCAAATACACAGGACTGATTGACCTTTGCCTCGAAACAGCAATCATCAATGTTGGTGGTACTGTTCAGGAATGCTATTGCACCACTTCCGGCATCGGTATATTCAAAGCGTATGTCTGCAAAGTTGATAGCACTATTGTATATTTCAATTGCCTTATCACTTTGGAAAATCACAGGCTTAACGTATGTTCCAACCACACCATCCACCTTATTGCTTAATGAGCAGATGTTGATTTGGTAGGAGAAATCACGAAGGACCAGGAATGTTCCTAAATCGTTAATGTAAGTGCCGTCCTCAAACATGATACTGATACTTGCACTTTCATTGGTATGGTATTTCAATGCTTTAGGTAGGGTATCAAACAAACGTTGAAGTTTTGAAAATGGAGTACCTGACGGAATTATAATTGCTTTCTGCTCCACATCGTATTCAAAACCTGTTATTTGTTGGTCTTTACTCATATCGAACACGCCCTGAAAAACCTTGTATTGTTCGTGTTCCATACCCAAATAAGCGTACTGGCCATCCGAAGCCCATTCGCCTTTTTTCAATAACGGTGGGGTTGTTCCCCTAAACATTTTTATCGT
>NZ_JAGUCO010000005.1 GCF_018271995.1 Carboxylicivirga linearis | reverse complement strand
GCTTCACTCATAAAGCTACGGTTCATTGCCTAAAATCGCTGAACTCGCTACGCTCAAACAGCACCGATTTTTACGGCAACTTCACCTTGCTTTATAGCTCACCAGACAAGGCCGATCTAGGGCTAACTTTTACCTGAGAATTTTCACCCACTCAATTTCATATTGAACCCTTTTTTTTTTGGTTCGTACTATTACATTCTAACTCTTATACTCTCATTAGATATAGAACCATTTTATCGCATTATAGATATATTAAATCAAAACCCAATTTCACATATATGTTTATTATTTTATTATATTCAATTCATAATTAGCATTTTTTATTCACATTTTTATATTTCACCATGAAAATCCCCCTTTACTACAAACAGATTTATCAATCATTTATATTTTCTCATTTCGTCCCACCCGATTTTCATTTGTAACTACATTCTTTTTATTCGTTCCCATTTACTTTTCATTATGTACCATCTTTTTTTAATTAATCATCAATGCACAATCAAAAGTTAATAGTACGGAATAAAAAATCATCGTTCTAAACAAAATATTGATGGTTATTAACCTAAATATCATGGAACAGAGTAGGTAGCCAATAAAACATATCAAAAAATTTCACAGATAAATAGAAATCAGAAGAAACTCCATCAAAGAAATTCAGCATATATTAAAATAATTCGTCCCTAACTAAATCACTAGAATTATGAATAAGAAAATTAATGAGTTAATAACTAAAGCTAAAGTAGCCATAAAAAACGGCAAAGATCATCCTGTCGCCGCTGCTATGTTGCATGAATTTGGCTATACCTCTGATCGATTGGATGAGGGGAACGCCATTTTAAACGAAGCTGTTACTCAATACTCAAATCATATAAAAGAAGATGGTGAACGACAAGAAGCTACCAAAGAATTAACACAAGCTTTTGAGGAAGCTAATAAATTATATATTCCTCTTTTAAAAGTAGCCCGTATTACCTTTAAAAACGACACCAACCGTTTGATAAAGCTCGAATTACAAGGAAGGCGAAAAAGAAGTCAATCGGGATGGCTCACCCAAACAAAGTTATTTTATACTAACCTGCTAGCCGACGAAGAAGCAATGGCTAGAATGGCTGATTACGGACGAACTAAAGAAAAACTGGAAGAGGCTTATCTGATGGTTCAAAAGGCAGAAGAAAAACTGGCCATCAGAAAAAAAGAAATGGGTGCAGCACAGAATGCTAAAAAAGTACGCGACAAAGCAGTTGACCAACTTCAGGCATGGTATACCGATTATATTGAAATTGCCAAAGTTGCTATGGCTGAGCAACCTCAATACCTCGAGATGCTTGGCATTATAAGCCCATCGTAAGTTAAAACTAAATCTAATCTCGCAGTCATCAAAGGACGATGGGTACTGAGAGGTTTTACTTTTTTTCAGAGTAGGTATAAAGCAAATCTTCTTAATTTACTTGTAAAGACATCATATATTAAATCCTTCCCCTCAAAGATTTTCATTATTTTCGCGGCCTGAACAAACTAATTAAACATGCTTGATTTTAAAATTGACGAAGCCTTATGTACGCAATGTTCATTATGCGCTAAAGAATGTCCTTCTCTGATTATTGATGGAAAAAGCGGAATACCTGTTATTAAAGAGGGGAAAGAGAAAAACTGTATTAAATGTCAGCATTGTTTGGCGGTTTGCCCAACGGGTGCTCTTTCTATCTTTGGTAAGAATCCTGAAGACAGCATGGCAGTTACCAACGAAGTTCCTTCGGCCGACGAAATGGAACGATTGATTAAAACCCGTCGTTCGGTGCGTAAATTCAAAAAGGCAGAAGTGGAAGAAGCCACTATTCAAAAGTTAATAGAAAGTGCTGCGTATGCTCCAACAGGCCATAATAAAAACCAGGTTCTATTATCGGCCACCTACACCAGAGCCGAAATGGATAAAGTGCGTGAAGTCGTTTACAATGCCATTAAAAAGGCTAAGGAAGAGGGTAAATTGGACGGTGCTTTATCGTTGTACGGTGCTTTTCAGCATGTATGGGAAACCAAAGGCATTGATGTTATTTTCCGCGATGCTCCTCACCTGATTATTGCCACAGCATCAGCAGCCAATAGTAATGGTGTAGCCGACAGTGTTATTTCGTTAAGTTATTTTGAACTTTTAGCTAACTCTATGGGTATCGGAACTCTTTGGAACGGCTTTTTAAAAACGGTGATGGAACATGTAGCCACCGAATTGAAAGGCATATTTAATATTCCCGAAGATCATACTATTGGTTATATAATGGTTTATGGTTTACCAGCTGTTAAATTTGCCCGTTCGGTTCAGTCAGAAGGATTACATTTGAATCGCATTCAATTATAATATTTTTTACATCAAACTACACCTCGTTCTCTAACGAGGTGTCTTTGTATCGCCTAACTCGATATAGCATTGTCCTCTTCTACCAGTGATATCATTTAAAAGAAACTCAGACAGCCCTTCAGGCTTTTGATTTACATTACTTATAGCCATAGCACTAAAGTACTATGCTGTTACAAACGTCCCTGGCGGGACTAGTTAAAGAATAAACGATTACTCCTTCGTTTAGAAATCAAACTACACCTCGTTCTCTAGCGGGGTGTTTTTGTATCACCTAACTCGATATAGCATTGTCCTCTTCTCCCAGTGATATCATTTAAAAGAAACTCAGACAGCCCTTCGGGTTTTGATTTACATTACTTATAGCCATAGCACTAAAGTACTATGCTGTTACAAACGTCCCTAGCGGGACTAGTAATAAACATCCCACTGAAAATCATAAAGTATAATAGCTCTAATCCGACAAAAAAAATACCCTCCGTATTACACGAAGGGCATTAGGGTTAAGGTCCGTATTTATTAATATCTGATTATAGACTAAAAAAGAGTCCAATTCCTACAAAGCCTTTTTTGTCATCTATTGAATAATTGAATTCGGGTTGAATGCCCCAATGTTGCGACGATCGATATTTTAGAAAGACTCTGAATGTCTGGTCGCCATATAAATTGCCATTGTTATGCACCATGTATCCTAAACCGGCTCCAACCCATGTAGGTGTTATGTAATCCGCTGCCAGATTAACATCCCACAATGCATCTGCAAATCCACTTACCTTCACCGGGGCACCTGCTAATAACGGATCACCATAGCTCTTTAACATGTATCGAACACTAATTCTGTTGGAAGCCTGTAAGCCTTTATTTATAGTAAGACCATATTGCAAGCCGGCATCTGCTGTCCAATGGCTTTTTTGCAAAGAAGTACCTACCACCGGAGTTAATTCAAAAGTATAGGTTTTGTTACGTTTCCTCCTTCTCTCAAAGGGAGAATAATTATAAACGATATCACCATCTTTTACTTTATAATTCAAATAAGTAAAGTATTTATAATATTCGTTTTGCATGTAATTGGCCGTTTCGTTACGTAAAAAACCATGCAGTTGATCAAGATTAAAAGCACTCAAATCCGATAAATCATTTACATACAGCTTAACCGTGGCATATCCACTTTTTAATTCTATAATATGCTGCCATTGTAACTGTCCAACCAATTCACCATTCTCAATTTTATACTGACGCTGCTGTTCATCGTCTTTACGTTCCTCTACTGAAAGAATGGTTTCTTGTGTATATCTAGATTCTATTAATTGATTAACATACTTTCTCATACTATCTTTCTGTTCTTCGGGCGATAATGTTGGATCAGGCTTATAATCATTAATTTTATATTTTTCTTTTATCAGTCTATGGTTTTGATCTGTCTTTCTTTTATGCTTCATTACAGAAGATGTAACTACACTATCTCTAATGGTTGTTAAATGCGAAACCGAGTGTTCATTGCCAGATAATGCGCCATGAATATGATTTTCCAAATCATATTTTCGATTTTTCACTGTCCGAAGAGTAATATGATACTTTACACCTTCTTTTAAAGGTACCTTCTCAACTTTTTCTTCCATTAAATGAAACAATGAGATGGTTGGATCCCAAAAAACTCGATTAAAAAACTCCTCTCTTTCGGTAAATAACTGAAACCACTGATAGGTGATTTCCATTGATTGACCTTGTCCATAATCGATTCGTAAGGTATCTTTTATATTATTACCTCTATAACCTTTATAATTTCTAATTTTGCGACTCGATTGACTAAATACGCTTCCACTAATAACAACCAGAAGCATTATAAATACAACTCTTTTCATAAGTTGGGGGATTAATCGTTTAACATTTTAGTAATTTTTCCGGTCAGGCTTTTATTGCGCACTTGAGGCTGACTGGCAGATGCTAATTCATCACTTTCGTAATATACCGGTAGATTAAGTTGTTCGATATTTGATTCTTCTTTTTCGGCCATTAAGGTCTCTTCATAGACAGGTTTATCTACATAAACCGGCATCATCGAAACTACTTTAACCTTATAAGAAGGCATTATTGCAGGTGCTGATTCTATTTTTTGATATATCAACGTTTTCTTCTCCACCACTTGTTTTGTGGTATCGATGTTGGCTAATATATTGTTTTGTTTTTCATTCAGAAGCACTATATCTCGGGATTGATTTGCAATCAGTCCTTGTTGATTCCTTATTATTTGTCTTTGCTGAAGATGAAAATATCCCGACAACAATAGAACAATTGCTATAGCAGCAACCCATCCGTAGGAAATAGAAGGTCGTTTCACTTCTTTTTGAACGTTATTCCATACCCGCTCCTGATCAAACGGAATTATATCCACTTGCTTTGGATCATTTCCTAACTGCTCTTTGAATATATTATCTAATGACTTCGGTTTCATAATTCAACTGTTTAATTTGTTTTTGCAAATAAGCACGTGCACGCGTTAATTGCGATCGCGAAGAAGCTTCGGAAATATCCAGCATGACAGCTATTTCCTTGTGTGAGTATCCTTCAATAACGTATAGGTTAAATACAGCCCGGTAACCATCGGGTAAATTGCGCACCAGCGATAAGCACTCCTTATAACTCAAATCAGTATCGGGTAACGAATCGGTAAAAGGTTCATTAAATGTAGTGTCATCATTTAGCTGAATGCGTTTCTGCTCTCGCAACAACAAAAGGGATTCATTAATAACAATGCGGTTCAACCAGCCTTTTGTGGCTTGTTCATTCTCTTCTTTGAATGCATCTAACTTTTCAAATACCTTGATAAAAGCTCGCTGAACTACTTCCTCTGCATCAAAACTATTTGCCACATATCGCAACGACAAAACATATAAGTTTTTTGCATAGATTCGATAAAGTGCTTCGAATCGTTTTTGTTTATTTCTTTTGAAGATATAGGGCATTAGGTTATTCTATACTTGGTTTTGCTAATAGAATACACAAGTATACAAAAACGCTGCATTCGGTTTGAAAAAAATTTGATTATTCTATGTAAGTCAATTCGCCAATTGGAAGAATTAATACAGACAGCCCTTCGGGCTTTGGATTTACATTGCTTATAGCCATAGCACTAAAGTACTATGCTGTTACAAATGTCCCTGGCGGGACTAGTAAAAATCAAATATTAAGGATCGGATCTTTATTACCATTTTTGTTATAAAGATCCGATCCCTATCTTATTAGGGAATCTGCCTCTGCAAAGCTATATCGTTAAGTGAAACAGAAGGATGATGCTTTCGAGGTTTGCCAATCGATAATTTTTTATACTCTATAACCGATCGTGAGCAAAAGTGCAGACAAGCCAAACATTGATGACAATTATCCAGCCATTCAACTTGTTTGCCGTTTAATCTGATATTCTGAAAAGGACAAACCTGCATGCAATATCCGCAACGTATACACCCCTCTCCAACTGACAAAAAGCTTTCTTTATGTTCCTGCTTTTTTGACACTAGAAGTTTGAGATCGCCAAAAACAGCTGCTTCTTTATCGAACTCGTTTTTCAGCTGAAGAATACTTTCACTTATCTTTAATACTTTATCCTGTGCTTCCTGATAAAGTTTTTGAGGTTCTTTTATTTTTGAAAGTTTCACATATGGAAAATGGGCAGCCACCATAGGAATAAAATAACCAGCATTAAATTTTACCCCTGCCTTATTCAGATATTTCTCAATCTGCGATAGTGCATTCCCAATTTTGGGATTTAAACCGGTTACAACAGCAAAAATATATTCTGCATTTACAAATTGTGCTTCTTTTAAGAACTCGCGCACAATGCGCGGAACAGTCATAAAATGAAGAGGAAAAATAATGCCCACTCTTTGGGCATTTACTTTTATAGGTTTCTGTTTTAAGCACCCCACAATTGGTAATAGCTCACTTCCTTCTAGTTGATTATTAATGGAACGCGCCACACTTAAACTATTACCGGTCCCCGAGAAATAATACAAAGCTGTATTCATGAAACAATCAAGTTTGAGGGCAAATATATCTGTTTAAATACTGATTTTTACATTTCTATAAAATTACAGACTACAACCTAGTCGTTAAAACAGTGCCATTTATTGCCACTCTGAGATAATTGCCACTCTTTTTACTATTAGATGACGCGACGCTTCGCCATCAACCAATGTATATTCAATCTGTCGTAACTGACCTGTTGTATGATGATTACTATTGTAAATAGGAAATTCTCTCTGCAGTGTATTATTAACTATTTTGTATGAATCACACCCTTCATATCCATCATCCAGATTTCCATGAAGATCTAAAGAAGGAAAATAAACCTGACTCATTGACTTTCCATTATTTACAGAATAGGCAAGAACATCACCACAATTATTTTCTGAAGAAAGGAAAATGAGTAGTTCAGGATATCCATCCGAATTCAAGTCTGCAACTTCTGCGCTAATAACTTTTCCATCGATAGAGAAAGTAGCATTTTCATTAACGGCAGATAAACCGTTAGATTTAATTTGAATCATTCTTTGATCATCTTCTATGTATGCTTGAACCTCAAAACTGATGCCTTCCATATCTTCTGTTTTAATAAAGAATTCTTCAGACTTATTCTGCGCTATACTTGTGCTTAAAAATGAGGCCAACAAAATGAAAGAAAAAAGTAAAATGGTGCTTTTCATTCCTGATACTATTTGATTATTTTTTTTGAAAACAATCCAAAGCAAATTTAATGCCAAGCAATAGTAAGAGATTACACAACTAAATAGCTATTCTATCCTTTGTCCAGTTATCTTCTAGTAAATATCCCCCACCTTCTTTAACTCATTCCCATATCGGAAGTAATCTTTTGTGAGTTGTAATTTATTATCAAGTTGCTCCAATTCAGAATAGAAATCGCGTTCTATAGAATTGGTTTCAATTACTTTGTGCATTCCTCCGTTTTTAATCACAACCCTTTTATCAGCCAAAAGAATCAAAAGAGGATCGTGGGTAGCCATCAATACAATTTTATCTTTCTTTACCAGCAAATCAAGCGACTTCTTTTTGTTTACTCCAGCATTTTCAATTTCGTCAATTAAAACAATGGGAGCCTGACCAACACAAGCCACATTGGCAATCATCAAGGCTCTGGATTGGCCACCACTTAAAAAAGTAACCGGTGTATCAGGCTGAAATGGTTCTCCCGAAAGATCATTTGCTAGTTTGATTACCTCTGTAATCACTTCTTCCACATTCAGCATAAAGTGACTTTGAGCATGCATCCTAAGGAATTCTTCTACACTCATATCCAGCACAAAATTCATATTTTGAGTAATCTGAGCTATTAGCTTACCTCCCATTTGAGCTATCTTGCTGTCATCTGCTTTTTCTCCGTTTATCAATACCGTTCTACCAGTTGGTGTATCAGCATTTGCCAACCACTCAATATCTGCCAATAATCGACTTTTACCTGATCCTGTAGGTCCTACGATACAAGTTATTTCACCGGGAATTAAATTCAGGTTGCACGATTCTGAATTTCCGCTTTTATCCTTGCCTGCTAACACCTCCAAACTATCAATTGATTGTACCGTTTGAGTATCTTCCAAACCATTAATAAACTCTTGGAATAACTCAAACAATTGATCTGCATCAGTAGCCTGATCTTCGAAATAAGATGCAGGTAATTCATTAACAATCTCAGTAAAATTCTTACTATCATCTTCTGGTTTCAGGTTAAAGGATGATAGGAAATCTGCTACCATCGGATATTCTTTCTGAAGTATCATTATTGATTTTGATAAACAATCACTCATTGCTACAACTTAATTTTTCGGTTTAACCCAATCTGAAAATCCTCTCCAACACGTGTCTCACCAAGGCAATACGAACACAATGCTGCCGGCATCGAGAAACGCAACTTAAGATTTTCGGTTGTTTCAAAAGCATTGGCATTTACCACCAGTTTTGCCAACCGATCAGCTCCCTGTCCGGTGATACCATTAATAAATAAAACCCTACACTTCGAATTTACCTGCTGTATTTTAAATCGAAAAACTTCCCTTTCGGCCTGCGATACCAAATCGCTTTTGGTAACCACAACCACATCGGCCATTTTAACCATAGGGCCGGTTTTAAGCGGAGTATTGATACCACTTAAATTATCCAAAACACAAACAGCTAGTACTTCTTTTAGGTGAGGTGCACATCGGTTACACAGTCCGGCACTTTCGGTTACCAAAACTTTAAAGTCTTTATCGCGAGCCCATACAAAACAAGATTCGATGTTAGAAACAAAATAATGATCGGGACATAAATTACCCGCCAAACCTGTTTGAGCAGTAATACCATTTTTTGCATAATGCTCCTCATCCAATGCACTTAGGCAATCAAATTTTATTACCCCACACTTCTCTTTTAACTGAGGTAAACTCTCAATCATTTTTATAATAACTGAGGTTTTTCCTGATGATGGAGGTCCGGATACTGTTATAAGTTTTGTTAGCATGGTGGTTATTTTTTATTCCATACTTGCATAAAATTCTCTCTAATATCCTCTTTTAGCTTCCCCACATCATGATTACGAAGGAAATCCCAACCTAACCATTTCACTTCATCGTGTAAGTGATTATTATTACAATCAGGATGTGTTGAAGGGAAAAAACGATCGCGCAATAACTCGCCTGTTTCTTTACTCATCAGAAAGTTTAACAAGGCATCTTTTTCTTCAGCTTTTCCTTTTTTTACCAGCAAAAATACAGGACTAGCAATTGCTCCGTCTGTTGGCCACACAACTTCTACCTCATCATTTTTCAATCTTTTTGAGAAGAACCAAGGCATGATATAGACAGCTGCTTCTCCTCCATCTTTTTTATTGGCGGCCTTGACCATCTCAGCCGGATGCATTCCTTTCCTAATATTTTTAGCCAGTTTACCGATAGCTTCCATTCCATGATCTTTATAAAAAGGAAGTAGAACCGCATTACAAAAGAAATCATCCTCGCCACGCATAATAATGCTATTTTCAAATTCAGGAGCAAGCAAATCCGACCATCTCTCAGGCATTTTCCTATCACCTAACTGTTTTTTATCCACAACCATTACCAACATATTGGCTGTAAACATGGTGTAATATCCTAAAGGGTCGGAATATTCTACTTTTTCCAGATAAGGATTTAAATGGTATGGCTGATAAGCTTCAAACGCACCTTTTTCGATAAACCTTTCGACAAAAGGCTTATGAAAGAAATTATTGATATCAGATGCCATAATAACATCGGGCAATTCATCAACATCTTCTATACTATCCAAAAGTGGATAATAGGATAGTTCATGGTTTACATTGCCTTCTATAAGCATTTTTAATTCGCTAAATAAAGTTGGATAACTGGCAAAATAAGACTCACAATATTCTTTAAAAGGATTACGAAGTCCGCATGGTAACATGGCTGAGAAATCCAGGCTACCCAAATCTGTTTCAACTAATACATTTTGATCAGTTTGATTTTCCAGTTGCTTATTTAGTGATTCTATAAAAAGAACCGGATTAATTTTGTGAGAAGATAATACAGTGTTTAGTTTGATAAATTTTCCAATCTTATTAAGATTCTCGCTCTTAAAATAATTACCCAGGCCTTGCTTTTCAAACTCACTAATCAATTGAGGGTATGCTTCTGCTATATACAATAGATTTTCATTTCCGCTAATCATAGGTAATGCTTTAATAGTATTCGATAATTTCAATATCAGGCTTTATCAACCGTTATCTACTCCACAGATAACGTGCCCCAGTTATTCAAGCTCACAAAACCAACCATCATATCACTGATATAATGCCATTTAAAACTACAATTAAATATACGAACATTCTCTCATCCTACATTTTTGTAGGCAACTACATACAATGTTTATACATTATTGTTTTTAAGGCATAAAAAAAGGCTTAGACCCGAGAGCCTAAACCTTTCTACCTTTTCCAGATTAGTTGTAATGCTTTATTGCTTATCCAAAATCATTTCTATTTGATCCATCAAATCATTCATGGCAGCAATAGCTTGTTCAAATGGCTCAGAAGTTGTCATATCAACTCCTGCATTTTTAAGTATTTCAATCGGGAAGTCCGATCCTCCGGCTGAAATAAATTCCATGTATTTTTCTTTCGCTCCTTTTTCTCCAGCTAATACTTTTGAAGCTAAAGCCTGAGAAGCAACAAACGAAGTACTATATTGATACACATAGAATCCCATATAAAAGTGAGGAATAGCTGCCCATTCAATACCAATGTTATCTTCTACTTTACATACATTTTTATCGTGGCCATAATATTTACGACAGATGTCACCATACAATTCAGTAAGTTGCTGACCTGTTAATGGCACACCTTGCTCGGCCATTTCATGAATCTTTAATTCAAACTCAGCAAACTGTGTCTGACGGAATAAAGTTCCTTTAAAACCATCCAACATGCTCATTAAAAGTGACAATTTTAAATCATCATCTTTTAATTTCTTTTGCATCATATCATTCAATAATACCTCATTGAAAGTAGAAGCTACCTCAGCTACAAAAGTGGCATAGTTAGCAGTTGCAAAAGGTTGTGTTTTGTTTGAATAGTAACTATGCATAGTATGACCTAACTCATGAGCCAATGTACTTACCTCATTATATGAATCGGTGTAATTCAATAATATGTACGGATGTACGTCATACGCAGCACCATTGGAGTAGGCTCCACTTCTTTTACCTGTGTTTGGATAAACATCAATCCAACGGTTATCAAAAGCTTGTTCCACAACATTTACATACTCTTTCCCAAGTGGCTTAAAAGCTTTTAAAATCAATTCCTGAGCTTCATCATAAGTATATTTCAACTCAACACCTTTTACCGTTGGAGCATAGATATCTGAATATCGTAAAGTATCAACACCTAACATGCGTTGTTTTAACTTCAGGTAACGATGAAACGTTGGAAGATTCTTATTAACATTTTCAACCAATGAATGATAAACCTCTACAGGAATATTATTGGGTTTAAGTGCCGCTTCTAATGAAGACTCATAATTACGTGCTTTGGCACTAAAAACATCCACCTTTACATTACCATTTAAAAGCTCACCATAAGTACCTTCAAACTTCAGGTAGTTATCCCAGTATACTTTCGTAGCATTTTGTCTGTCTGCTCTGTCGGCAGCAGCACGTATAACACTAAACTCAGTGCGGTTCAATTCAATCTCTTCACCGTTGCTTAGCGTCATGTTCTCCCATGGCATCTCAGCATTACTAAAAACATTATAAGCCGAACCAGCTGTTCCGGTAATCATTCCGGTTTTTGCCATCAATGCTTCTTCAAGGTCGGAAAGCGTATGCATTTTCATTCGTGAGATATCCTCCAGATCCATTCGGTGAATTCCCAACTTAGGTTCCTCTTTTAAAAACTTTTGGATAGTTTCATCAGGAATAGCCGCTAATTCAGGAGATACAAAAGAAGCTAACTGACCAAAACTGATAAAAACCTCACGGATTTTTTTGGTACGAGCCAGATTATCCATTTCTCGTAAATCCATATCTGACTTTAATGAAGCGTATATGTATAAACGATATCCTTCTTTCATCAACTTATCAGAAAAAGTAAGATAAGCTAATAGATCGGAAGCTGAGTTGCCAAGTTTATCTTTAAACTCCGAAACTTTTCGCATCTCCGTCTTAAAGTCTTCCAATTTCTGTTCCCATACATCATCTGATTCATATACAGGTGTTAAATCCCATTTATACTTATCATCAATCTCACTACGCTCCGTTTGAGCTTTCATTGGCAATACAGTACACAGCGTAAGCAAAGCCAATAAAAAAGGTTTAATAATACGTGTCATTTTTTAGTTGTGTATTTATGTTTAAGTCGCTAAAATACTGACATTATTCACCTAAAAGAATGATATATTTCATACAGTTTGGTATAGATATAGTCATTTTCAACCTGTAACGTTCTTAACAAACGACTCACCTAACCTCTTTACTTCACATTTTTTAGCACTCCTTACTGATTCACTAACAACCAATACACAAAACTTTTCCTATCTTTGCATCGATTTAATTTAAATCGGACAGTTCGTAACCATCCTGTCGGTAAAAAAAACTAGGACCTTGCATAGAATACTGTGCAATATCTCTTGTTGAGCACCTATGGTGCATTACCTTCATTTTCAACTTTCCGATTTGCATTTATACCAAAACTAAGATTATGGATAAAGCCATTGTATTATTATCGGGAGGTTTAGATTCTAGCGTTGCTCTACATCTTGCCCTTAAAGAAGCCAAAGAAGTGCATGCCATTTCGTTTGAATACGGACAGCGTCATAATCGCGAATTAGATTCTGCCAAACTGGTAGCTCGTAAAGCGGGTGTAGCAGACCACCGTGTGGTAACTTTAAAACTCGATCAATGGGGTGGCTCCTCGCTTACCGATAAAAAAATGAGTATTGAAAAAGGTGATGTTGAACGTACCGACATCCCAGTTACATATGTACCGGCGCGTAACATGGTATTTTTATCGGTAGCAGCATCATATGCTGAAGCAATTGGTGCGCAGGATATCTTTATTGGAGTAAGTCAGGTTGATTATTCGGGTTACGTGGATTGCCGTCAGGAATTTATCGATAGCATGGAAAAAACCATCAATCTGGGTACCGTGATGGGAGCTGAAAAAAATCAACCTATTAAAATACATGCTCCATTTATTAACATGACCAAGGCTGAAGAGATTAAGCTGGGTGTTGAATTAGGGGTTGATTTTGGCTTAACATGGAGTTGCTACAACGGAGGAGAAAAACCTTGTGATACCTGCGACAGTTGCTTATTACGAGCCAAAGCTTTTGCCGAAGCCGATGTGATTGATACATCATTATAAGTACCGCCCCAATTAACATTAAATAGTAGTAGAAGATTTTTATATATGAGTAAATTGGTTCTAGCCAACGAGGGTGTTTTTCCGGTGGTGAATGATAAGAATGGTCAACCGATAGCTGATAAACCACAAACAGGTTTACTAATGCCGGGAACTATTCAAGGAGAAGGAAAGTTAGCCGGTGTACCCTCACTTTTCATTCGCTTATCGAGTTGTAACTTACGCTGCATCTGGCAAATGGAAGATGGCAGTTATTGCCGTTGCGACACTACTTATGCCTCATTTCATCCGGATAAAACCATCGAAATGGAAGTGAATGAAGTTTTTCAATGGTTAAAATACAATTTGGGAACAGTAAAGCATGTTGTGGTAACGGGTGGTGAACCCTTGCTTCAAAAAAAGCCATTAACCGAACTTTGCAAAAAGATTAAAGAAGAACTGAACCTTCATATCACCATCGAAAGTAATGGTACTTTATATGACGAAGAACTGGCTCAATGGATTGATTTATTTAGTATTTCGCCAAAACTAAGTAATTCAGAACCCAATGCCGATAAGCTGGCTTCATACAATCTGAAAGAGTCTGGTCCGTTTAAATTCCACGCTGATCGTCGTCGTAATGTAAATGCTTTGCAAGCTTATATCGATATATGCAACCAATCGGATAAAGAATTACAACTGAAATTTGTGGTTGGTAAACACGAGGATTACAAGGAAATAAAGGCCGATTACTTACAACAGCTTTCCAACTATAATTCAAACGATATTTTATTAATGCCATTAGGTGCTACGCGCGAAGAAATAGCTCTATCAGCCCCGATGGTACTAGAAATGTCTATTGACAATGGCTGGCGTTACAGCCCACGGGTTCATATCGATTTATTTGGATCAAAACAAGGAGTATAATAGTTATTAATGATTAATTGTTAATTTCTAGTTTGATTCTTCTGATTATAATTGATAATTTGAGATATAATCAAACTTAATTATGATGAAGAATATAATTAAAGAAAAGAGCTTTGCTTTTGCTGTTGATATAGTTAATACTTGTAGAAACATTCAAACTGAGCAAAAAGAATTTATTATAACAAAACAAGTTATTAGATCAGGATCAGCCATTGGTGCTTTAGTAAGAGAAGCTGAACATGCTGAAAGCAAAAAAGACTTTATTCATAAATTCAGCATTGCTCAAAAAGAAACGAACGAAACACTATATTGGCTTGAGCTATTGGAAGCGACACAACATTTATCCAATAGTCTTTTTATTGAACTTCATTATAAGGCTACCGAACTATTAAAGCTAATCACCTCCATACTTAAAACTTCGAAAACTAAACTTAATAATTAACAAATAACCATTAACAATTATGCATGAGGCTAAATTTTTAGGCAAACAAGTTACCTACCCACAACAATATGCACCCGAAATGTTGGTGGCTGTTCCGCGCCAATTAAATCGCGAGCAATATGAATTGGTTGAAAACAATCTCCCTTTTGTGGGATTAGATGTGTGGCATGCCTATGAATTAAGTTTTCTCACTAAAAAAGGTCTTCCGGTTACAGGTCTCTTAAAGTTGGTTTATCCGTCGGATAATGAGTTTTTGGTTGAAAGCAAATCGTTGAAATTGTACCTGAATTCCTTTAACATGGAGCGTTATGGAAACACTCCACTCGAGGGGATTAAAATGGTAATGGATACCATAAAAAAAGACCTTGACAATTGCTTACAAACCAATGTTACGGTATCGTTTTTTAATAACTTGAATTCTCATTCACCTTTTGATTTCGCAGACTTTAACTTATTGGAAGATGATTCAGAAGCAGTTGATCTTAATTTCACTGCCTTTAATGAAGATCCTGAACTTCTGCAACCTTCTTCTGGTACAGAATTAAAAGCAGCAACGCATCTTTTACGCAGCAACTGCAAAATAACCAATCAGCCCGATTGGGGTTCAGCGTACATCTATATAAAAGGTGAATCAACTCCTGAGAAGATGAGCTTGCTTCAATACCTGGTTTCTATTCGCAACGAAAACCATTTTCATGAAGAAATATGCGAAATGATTTACACTCGTTTATGGAACCTGTTTAAGCCTGAAGAATTAATGGTGGCATGTATTTACACCCGCCGAGGTGGTATTGATATTTGTCCTGTACGAGCGAGCGACAACAGCCTGTTAAAACTTAATCTTACTGACTCTAATGTTTTATCTCTAAAATTACTTCGTCAATAATTTTTAAGCTAATAGCCATTAGCTGACAGCTATTAGCTTTTAAACCCTTTTGGGTCCTAATTCTATCACCTCCATATCTTTAATTTCTTTTCCATCGATGGTGAAGCGAAGAGCTGTACGAACAGAATGAAATCCCGATCGACCAGCAGCCCCCGGATTTAAATGAAGAACATCCAGAGTTTTATCATACATCACTTTTAAGATATGTGAGTGACCCGACACAAAAATCTGAGGCTTTTTGCGAATTAAATCAGCCTTCACATGCTTTTCATATTTTCCGGGATATCCGCCTATATGGATCATATACACAGAAACATCTTCACAGCTAAACTCAAGTACCTCATTCAATTCCTGCCTGATATTATTACCATCAATATTACCCCAAATTGCTCTCACCGGTTTAAAGTTTCTCATTTCATCCAGCACCTTTATATCACCTAAATCTCCTGCATGCCATATTTCATCCACATCTTTGAACAATTCTTTAAAACGTGCGTCAAAATAAGAGTGAGTATCAGATAAAAGACCAATTCTTTTCATTTTATAATTTAAATAGACCACAAAGAATGCCTAAAAATAGGGCATTTTTTATAAATTTATAACCCACCAAGTTTAGTAAATATGACCCAACAGTTTTTCAACCGTGATATCAGTTGGCTATCGTTTAACCATCGAGTATTGGAAGAAGCTAAGGATGACAACCTTCCATTATTTGAGCGACTTAAATTCATGGCTATCTACTCAAATAATCTGGATGAATTTTATAAAGTTCGTGTGGCTGAATACCGTAATGCCGCAGCTGACCCCAAGAGTTTCCCCGATATTCCTAATGCTGAAAAAACACTTGAACAGATTAATTCAACAGTTTCGCAACACTGGATCGAGTTTAGTCAGATATTAAAAGAAGCTATTCTGCCACAGATGCATCTGAATGGACTTATACTTCATTATAAGAGTTACCCTAATGATCCAAGTCATTTAAAATATATACAACACTATTTTGATAACGAACTAACTCCATATGTTCAACCTGTATTGTTGAATAAGGGTACGCGTACTTTCTTGCGCGATAACCGATTATACCTGGCTATTAAACTGTTTAAGAAAACGAAAAACGACGCTTTAAAGAAAAACCGAAAACCCCGTTATGCCTTAATTAAACTTCCCACCAGTGATGCTCCGCGTTTTATTGAGCTGCCAAAGGTAGATACCCAACATCATATTGTTTTTCTGGATGATGTAATCAGGTATAACTTGCAGGAGCTGTTTCCGGGTTTTGATGTGGTTGGAAGTTGGGGAATTAAACTGGCGCGGGATGCTGATTTAGGCATTGAAGATGAATTTGGTGGCGATTTAATTGAACGCATCAAAGAAAATCTGGCTAAACGAAAAATTGGTAAACCAGCCGGATTTTTGCACGATAGAAACATAGCTATCGATTTATTACATTATTTGCAGGATATGTTCGGGATTAACTCCAACGAGTTGGTTCCAACCGGTACCTATTTAAACTCGCATGATTTCTTTAACTTCCCAACATACCATGCTCCTCATTTAGTTTGGAAAGCTCCCAAACCTATTCATCCGTTTGAACTAGAGGAAGCCGGATCGATGTTTGAGGCTATTAAGAGAAAAGAACGTGTTTTACATTATCCTTATCATTCGTTTCAATACGTTATTCAGTTCTTACACGAAGCAGCTACTGACTCCAAAGTAGAAGAAATAAAGTTAACGCAATATCGTGTAGCCAATAACTCTGAGGTGGTTAGTGCTTTAATTGCAGCTGCGCATAATAAGAAGAAAGTAACAGTTTTTGTTGAAGTTAAAGCCAGGTTCGACGAAGAGAATAACCTTTACTTTGCCCACCAGATGGAACAGGCAGGTATTAAAATTATCTATAGCATACCGGGCTTAAAGGTGCATGCCAAAATGGCTCTTGTTCTGCGACGGGTAAATGGTGTTAGAAAGCGTTCATTTGCATACCTAAGTACAGGTAACTTCAATGAAAAAACAGCTCGCTTATATACCGACCATGGTTTCTTCACCTGTAATGATGAATACCTGGATGACATGGAGAATCTTTTTGATTATCTGGAAAATCAGAAGCATAAACCTGAGATGAATAAGCTTTTGGTTACCAAAATCAATCTGCGAAAAAACATCATGGACCGGATAAATAAAGAGATTGAATTAGCCCAGGATGGAAAGAAAGGCTATATCCTTCTTAAGATGAATGGCATTCAAAACAAAAATCTTATCAACAAGCTTTATGAAGCAAGTAAAGCAGGTGTAAAAATTGATTTAATAGTACGAGGTATTTGCTGTTTAGTGCCCGATAAGAGTTATAGTAAAAACATAAGAGTTTTGCGATTAGTGGATAGCTTTCTCGAACATCCGCGTATCTGGGTTTTCGGAAACGATGGTAAGACTGAAATGTTTTTATCTTCTGCCGACTGGCTTAACCGTAATATCAACCGACGCATTGAAACAGCTTTTCCAATAGAAAAAGAAGAATTAAAAAACGAGATTCTTGATATTCTGGAAATGCAGTTAAACGATAATGTTAAGGTTCGACGTATTGATGCCAACCTCGAAAATGTTTTAGATCCTAGTGACCGACCTCCTTTGCGGGCGCAGGTAAGCACGTATCAATATCTTTTGGATAAGGATCAGGCCAGTAAAGAAATCCATCTTAAAAACAAAACCGAAACCTTAAAATAATGAAGCGATTAATATTCGTCAGGCATGCTAAAACAGAGCAATTAGATTACGGTAGTACTAAAACTGATTATCAACGCGAATTAAAACCTCGCGGTTTTAAAGACAGTGAGATAATTTCAGAAAAGCTGATAAAAATGAATGCTTTTCCTGATTACATTTTATCGAGTTCAGCTAAGCGAGCCAAACAAACGGCTAAACACATTGCTAAACACATTGATTTTGATACTGAGCAGATAGATTATCAACGTTTTATATATGATGGCTATACAACTACCGAATTCCTGACTTTTCTGGAGAAATTCAACCAACATGAAACAATAATGGTAGTTGGGCATAACCCGGAAATAGCCATGATTGCCATGAATCTGAGTGATGGAGATTATTATCATTTTCCTACTTGTGCAGCTACTGCTATTACATTTGATGCTGAGAACTGGAGTGATGTAAATGCCCGCGAAGGAAAACCAGAATGGTTTATTTATCCCAGCATGTTTAAGCAAGACTAAGTTTATTAATGAGCGAATTTATTCAGTCCAAAACCATCTTAGGTACCGTTAAACGACCTGACACTTGGTTTGGGAATAGTTATAATCTGAATTTATTCAGAGGTTGCTCGCATGGATGTATCTATTGCGATTCGCGAAGTTCTTGCTACCAAATTCAGAACTTTGATCATATTCAAATAAAAGGGAACGCTCTTGAATTACTTCATAAAGAGTTAAGATCGAAAAAGAAACGAGGCACCATCAGCTTTGGTTCAATGAATGATTGTTACATGCCAATTGAAGCAAAACAACAATTGACCCGTAAAGCCTTGGAGATTGTAGCTCTTCACAAATTTCCGGTTCATATCATCACAAAAGGCACTTTGGTTACACGCGATATCGACCTATTGAAGGAAATTAGTAAGGTCTATGCTGCAGTTAGTATCACAATCACCACTTCCGATGATGATCTGGCAAAAAGAATTGAACCCCATGCCCCATCGTCTAGTGAAAGATTCAATGCTTTGAAACAACTCCGGGAAGCAGGTATTTATGCAGGCATTACTTTAATGCCCATTCTTCCTTTTATTAATGATTCAGTAGAAAACATTACACAGTTAGTTGAAATGGCAGCCAACAGCAATGCAGCTTATATTATTGCCTCCATGGGAATGACCATTCGTGAGGGACAGCGCGAGTATTTCTACGCTAAATTAGATCAAGAATTTCCGGGCTTAAAAGATAAATATATTGCAACTTTTGGCGATCAATATGGTTGCGGATCACCCAATGGTAAAAAATTACAAAAAACGTTTCAGGATGCCTGCAAAAAGTATAATATTCCAACTAAAATGCAGTTTTATCAACCAGAGACAGATAGTCAGCTGACACTTTTTTAAATGTTTAATTGCTAATTTGTTAAGTAGTTTAGTTGATAGCCATTTGACTCAATAATTAAACAATTTGACAAATCACAACATTGTCAATTGAAAATTGATAAATTGTTGAATAGAAGAATCACTTTTAACTTTTGCCTTTACCCTTTTTCCTTGATTAATTTAAGGTCTCTTCAGCTTAAAACGAATTCGTAAAACACCATTTTCAAAGCTGGTCGAGCCCAACTTAAACTCGCCAACTTCTTTTGTATTTGCAACATGCTCACCAATACATAGACATTCATCGTAATCGCCAACAGTAACTACACGTAATTCTTCACCTGCTTCTTCAGGCAATCGATCTAATTTAAAGTTAGCTTGAGCCTCTTCCCGAGAGATATCGTACCCTTTCACATCGACATGTTGCGCCAGAATCTCATTCACCTTTGCTTCAATGGCTTGCTCTTCTTCGGTAGTTAAAGCACGATCAAAATGATAATCACATTTCGATTTCTTCTTTTCAAGATGATTAGAGAAAGAACGATCGCAACCAAACATATTTACCATTGTTCGATTCAAAACATGTTCGGCAGTGTGCATTTCCGGATTATATGATTTCATAGATTGATCTTTAATGTTTAACTGCTAATTTTTTAAATCGTTTAGCTAACGAATTGTGAAAATAAAACATTCCATAATTAACATAGCACTTACGTACTATGCTAATACAAACATCCCTCCGGGATTATTATTCTATGAAACTTTTACCTAACAGATATCAATGTACCAAAGTCAACACTCAACTTTTGCCTTGATTAGCTAATCACTCCTGAACCAATCAACTCATCTTCGTCGTACCACGAAGCAAACTGACCAGCGGTTATTCCGCGTTGAGGTTGATCAAACACCAAAAACATTCCTGCTTCTCGACGATGTAATACTCCTGTTTGTAATGGCTGACGATAGCGAATTCGCAATTTTAAACGACGCGTCTCTCCCACTTTCATCTTTAAATCTTCGCGTACCCAGTGAATTTCATCAGCATTAACTCGAAGTACTTTACGGAACAAACCCGGGTGTTGTTTACCCATACCGGTATATACCTGATTGAAATCCACATTGGTACCAATGATAAACAAAGGCTCGGCAAATCCTCCAATATTCAATCCTTTACGCTGACCAATGGTATAAAAATGGGCTCCGTTATGTTCGCCAATTTTCTTTCCATATTTGGGATGGAAAGCATATGGTTGTGACAATTCCATCAAATCTTCATCAGTTGGGTTATCTCCATCTGCTTTTGACCAATCACGAACAAACAACTCACTGTGTGCATCAATATTGAATACACGTCCTTGTTTTGGTTCAAGCTTTTGTTGCAGAAAAACAGGTAAGTCAACCTTTCCCACAAAACAGATTCCCTGTGAGTCCTTTTTATGTGCTGTAACCAGTTTCAATTCATTGGCGATACGTCGAACTTCAGGCTTAATAATATCACCAATCGGAAACATTGCTTTTGATAATTGCTTTTGACTCAACTGACACAAAAAGTAGCTTTGATCTTTATTATCATCACTTCCGGCCAATAATCGATGTACTTCTTTGCCATCAACCATAATGGTTTCTTTACGACAATAATGTCCGGTAGCCACATAATCAGCCCCCAACTCCAATGCTTTATCCAAAAATACATCGAACTTAATCTCGCGATTACAAAGAACATCAGGGTTTGGAGTACGTCCTTTTTCATATTCGGCAAACATATAATCCACTACGCGTTTACGATAATGATCGCTCAAATCAACCATGTGAAAAGGAATTCCCAACTTCATAGCCACAGCCTGTGCATCAAACTTATCATCCAACCACGGACAATCAGCTTTTAACACACCGGTAGTATCGTGCCAGTTCTTCATAAACAGCCCGATAACTTCATACCCTTGCTCTTTTAGTACGTAAGCGGCCACACTCGAATCTACACCACCTGATAAACCTATAACTACTTTCTTCTTTTGCATCGATTGGTAAAAAATTGCAATTAGCCTGCAAAAATACAGTTTTTTATTGATTTGATTAAGTTAAGAGATCTTAATCTGCACCCATAATTGTTACGCAATCATTCTAAGTTATAAATCATTACAATTATTAATTCGTTTTATTAAAATTTATTCATAAGTGCATACTCTTTAAAGATTGTCAGATAAGAGTATGAAACTAACCTTTTTGATCTTAACTCTAGCCTTATTATTGGCCAGTTGCGCTGTTGAGCACAAAGTCATTCCTGAATTATCAATAGGAAATATTGATACCTATCAATTTAACGAAACCGACAGTTTATACTACGGTTACTTCAAAGACCTACTGAAAGAATCGTGTAACAAACGACTCCAACGATGGGCCAAACGCAAACATTATACTTTTGTAGGATTTAAAGTCACCAATGCCAGTTTAGAATTCACAAAAGGATATCAACTTAAATACTATTACAAAGGCCAAAAGATAACACCCGTCCGCAATCAATGGGTGGCTCACAAAGCCCGTCAGAAGTCAAAAGCCTCAGGATGGCTTGCTTTACCTTTTACATTAATCGAAAAAGCTATTTGGCCACCTGAAGAAGTGTATGACGAATACGGATTTAGTCAAAATGATGAATCTACTATTTCGTCGCAAATAGCTGAAGACGATAATAAAGTACGAAAACAAGCCAACAAAGATCTGGCTGAAGATTTGGTAAGTCACGAAATAAGCGATAAAGTTCTGCACACAGGTGTTCCGGTATATGGGATAATGGTGCTCGAGGGTGATATTGATCTAGCGCAATTGGAGATCGGAAAGTAATTTCATCGGTATTTGATTGAATAATACATTATATTCTTTTGGATAAGAGTTTATCTCGATCTATTTTTAAATCGAAATATAAATTCTCATCCTTAAGAAATTCAAGCTTATATGAAATTAGTTCTTTCCAAAATAACGCAAAGATATTTGCCTTTATTAAGTCTTTCGGCACTATTATTTTATTCATGTCAGACAACAAAACAAAGTGAAGTAACTTCGCCCGGTGGCACCATTAAAACCATCGTAAATAGCGAAAATGGTTTACAATATTCTGTTGTTTATAATGAAGATACCCTACTTACAAATTCTGAAATTGACATTACTTTAAAAGGATTTGATAAGCTTGATAACTTTGAAATTATTTCGCTAACAAAAACAGCAGCAAACAACACTTGGGAACATGTTTGGGGTAAACGCAAAACGGTAAGCGATCATTATAACGAGTTACAACTACAACTAAAGGAGATTAAAAGCAATGTTATAATCGATCTATATGTTCGTGCCTATAACGATGGAGTTGGTATTCGATATGGTTTTCCAAAACAAGATGCTTTAACGAAAATTGAGTTAACTCAGGAAAAAACTCAATTTTCTTTTGCTGATGATTATACAGTTTGGGCAGCAGATTACAAAAACTATAAATCCTCGCAGGAGCAACCTTTTCCTAAAGGTAAATTGAGCGATATTCAAGCTCAACAACTAATTGCCATGCCTTTATTGGTTGAAACATCAAACCAAAACTATGCAGTAATTACCGAAGCTAATCTTACTGATTGGGCTGGTGCTTTCCTTCGATTGGATGAAACGAAGCCCAATACAATCGTTACCGATTTAGCTCCACTTCCCAAAGACAGCACACTTTGTGTGATTCGTGAGACTCCTGCCCTTTCGCCTTGGCGCACCATTATGCTTGGGAATACAGCTGGCGACTTAATTGAATCTGATTTAATTGCCAATTTAAACGATCCGGTAACTTATGATGATGTATCGTGGATTCAGCCTGGAGCATCGGCCTGGGACTGGTGGTGGAGTAATAAATATGCTCCGAGTGCCGACTTTGTATTAGGGCCAAACCAGGAAACCATGAAGTATTACATCGATTTTGCTTCAGAAATGGGATGGCAATACCAGATTGTTGACTGGCAATGGTACGGAGAACCATTCGGACCCGATGGAGATGCCAACCCCGATGTGGATATTACTACTTGTATTGATGGTATTAACATTGAAGAACTGGTAAAGTATGCAGCGTCTAAAAATGTGAAAATAATTTTGTGGGGTCATTGGAAATCCATGAACAAGCAAATGGACGAAGCTCTGGCTTTATATGAGAAATGGGGCGTTGCCGGTATTAAAATCGATTTTATGGATCGTCAGGATCAGGAGATGGTAAACTACTATCATAAACTGGTTAAAAAAGCAGCCGAACATCATTTAGTAGTTGATTTTCATGGAGCCTACAAGCCAACAGGCGTAAGTCGTACTTATCCAAACCTGATTACCCGCGAAGGCGTAATGGGTAACGAATACAACAAGTGGAGCCATGATGTTACTCCAGAGCACAATGTTACACTTCCGTTTACGCGTGGACTTTTAGGAGAAATGGATTACACTCCGGTGTCGTTTAATAATGTCAGACCCGATCAGTTTGTAACTGAAGATAAAGCCAAAGACCTGGCACCAATGGTGATGTCAACCCGATGTCATCAATTGGCAATGCCTGTTGTTTACGAAAGTGCCTTCACTGTTTTTTGCGATTCTCCTGACAGATATAAAACCGGCGTGGGCCTTTACTTCCTTAAGAGTATTCCAACCACCTGGGACGAAACAAAAGTACTAAACGCATCGGTTGGTAATTATCTTACCGTTGCTCGTAAAGCTGGAGACCTATGGTACATTGGAAGTATGACTGATGCTGACGAGCGTGAATTAACCATCGATTTTAGCTTTTTAGACGAAGGAAAATACAAAGCCACTCTTTTTGAAGATGCAGCTGATGCCAACGAAAATCCGGCTAACGCTGTTCAAACAGAAAAGGAGATAAGTAACACAGATAAGCTAACCTTTAAAATGGCTAAAGGCGGTGGCTTTGCTGCAATTATCAAAAAGAAATAAAACTAATACATTCTGATAGAAATTGAAAGGCAATTTCTATCAGAATAAATATATTTCAACAGACTTAGTTATCAAGCACGGTTCATTCCGTGCTTTTTTCTATTCTCCAGCATCATATTGAACCTTATTTTTATTTCCTTTCTAGGTTATTTTTAAAAAGGTTTAATTAAATCACTAGTTGATCCACATACCTCTATACCTTCTATATTTTATCTATTCAGCAACACCAAAACCATAGAGGTTAAAACATTGATATCCTAGTATTTATTTCATATATTATGATTGTTATGTATCACTAAAATCACAATCATGAAAAACACCCTACTATTAGTCACGTTGGTTTTTATTTTATCAGCTTGCAACAATCAAGTACAACAACAATCAGAAGAAAGCTCTGGTAAATGTCCATTTCATAAAGGTTCTCAAATGAGTATGGACAACAAAGATTGGTGGCCCAATCAGGTTGACATCAATATTTTACGTCAACACTCATCCTTGTCTGACCCTATGGATGAAGGTTTTGATTATGAAAAAGCCTTTAATAGCCTTGATTATTATGCATTAAAAAAAGATTTAAAGGAATTAATGACCGATTCGCAAGAATGGTGGCCTGCCGATTTTGGTAATTATGGTCCATTTTTCATTAGAATGGCCTGGCATAGTGTAGGAACCTATCGTGTAGGCGATGGTCGCGGAGGAGGTAATCAAGGACAACAGCGTTTTGCTCCTTTAAATAGCTGGCCCGACAATGTAAACCTTGATAAAGCAAGAAGACTTTTGTGGCCCATTAAACAAAAGTACGGAAGCAAAATATCCTGGGCTGATTTAATGGTTCTTACAGGTAATGTAGCTTTAGAAACAATGGGATTTAAAACAATAGGTTTTGCAGGAGGAAGGTCTGATGTGTGGGAACCTGCCATGGAAGTATACTGGGGATCGGAAGGAAAATGGCTCGAAGACAAACGCTACTCCGGCGATCGTGACTTGGAAGATCCGCTGGCAGCTGTACAAATGGGACTTATTTATGTAAATCCGGAAGGACCTAATGGAAATCCTGATCCGGTAGCAGCAGCCATTGATATACGAGAAACTTTCGCACGAATGGGAATGAATGATGAAGAAACCGTTGCTCTTATTGCAGGTGGACATACGCTTGGTAAATGTCATGGTGCTGGAGATGCTGCCTTGGTTGGACCTGATCCAGAGGCTTCCCCAATGGAAAACCAGGGATTAGGATGGAAAAGTACTCATGGCACAGGCAAGGGACCAGACGCCATTGGTTCCGGTCTTGAAGTTACCTGGACCAGTACACCAACTAAATGGAATCATCAATTCTTTCAAATTCTTTTCGACAATGAATGGGAATTAACTCAAAGCCCGGCAGGTGCACATCAATGGGTTGCTAAGGATTCTCCTGAAATAATTCCTGATGCTTTTGATAAATCAAAAAGACACAAACCAACCATGTTAACAACTGATTTATCACTTAGATTTGATTCCATTTATGGAAAAATATCAAAACGATTCTACGATAACCCCGATGATTTTGATACAGCTTTCGCAAAAGCGTGGTTTAAACTAACACACCGCGACATGGGTCCTCGCAACTTATACCTAGGTCCTGAAACTCCTAATGAAACTTTTATTTGGCAGGATCCAATTCCTGAAGTTAATCATACACTAGTAAGCAAGGCTGACATTGCTAAGCTAAAATCTGACATCTTAAATTCTGGTCTTTCAAGAAGCGAATTGATATATACAGCCTGGTCATCAGCCAGTACTTTTCGCGGATCGGATAAAAAAGGCGGAGCCAACGGAGCCCGTATTATGTTAGAACCACAAATATCGTGGGAAGCCAATAATCCCACTCAACTAAAAAAAGTATTGGAAACACTTTCCAAAATACAAACAGACTTTAATGCTAAATCAAGCAGTAAGAAAGTTTCAATGGCCGACTTAATCGTATTAGGAGGTTCTGCAGCTGTTGAACAGGCAGCCAAAGATGCTGGCTATAATCTTGCGGTACCATTTACTCCTGGAAGGATGGATGCAACACAGCAAAATACTGATATAACAGGAATGTCATATCTAGAGCCAAACGCAGATGGATTTCGTAATTTTAGAAAAACAAAATATAAAATGTCAACTGAAGCCCTGCTGGTTGATAAAGCCCAATTACTCAATCTAACTCCACCGGAAATGACTGTCTTGGTTGGTGGAATGCGGGTGTTGGATGCAAACTATAAGAATAATAAAGATGGAGTATTCACTGATAAACCAGGTACATTGAGTAACGATTTCTTCATCAATTTACTAAGCATGAACACTAAATGGAAGGCTACTTCTGAAGATGAGGAGACGTTTGAAGGTATTGATAGGGAGACTGGTAAAGTTAAATGGACAGCAACCCGGGCTGATTTACTATTTGGTTATCATTCTGAACTTAGGGCTATAGCTGAAGTTTATGCCAGTAATGATGCGAAAGAAAAATTTGTTAAAGATTTTATTAAAGCATGGACAAAGGTGATGAATCTAGATAGATTTGATTAATTCTCATAAACACTTATGAGAAAGCACGGACAATTCTCCGTGCTTTCTTATATCTATCACCATGACAACGTATTACATGTAAACTCTGCATATCTTAAAACAATTTCGTAACTTTTGTTTGCTTCATCTAAAGCTAGTAATAATGCAAACGATACAATCGTACCTGAATGAAGACATTGGGCTAAGCGATGCCAGCCTAAGTAAATTAATAGTATCTGTTATTACTATTTTTATTTTATGGCTGATACGTATAATTGTCTTACGCATTGTTTGGAGGCAAAACAAAAACATTAAAGTTCGCTACCAATGGAAAAGAGCTCTTTCCATCATTGTACCTTTAATCGGCATTGTTATGATTATAGGAATATGGATGCACGCTTTTAAGCAATTTGGAGCTTTTCTGGGACTGTTTTCGGCTGGTTTAGCCATTGCTTTAAAAGATCCATTAACCAACCTGGCTGCATGGTTCTTTATTACTTTTCGTAAACCTTTTGTAGTAGGCGATCGCATCCAAATTGGCGAGCATGCCGGCGATGTAATCGATATCCGCCTCTTTCAGTTTACCATACTTGAAATTGGCAATTGGGTTGATGCAGACCAAAGTACAGGTAGAATCATCCATATACCCAACGGAAAAGTTCTACTGGAGTCACAAGCTAACTACAGCACTGCTTTTGAATACATCTGGAATGAGATTCCTGTTCTACTAACGTTTGAAAGTAATTGGGAAAAGGCAAAGAGTATTCTTCAGCAAATTATTAATCAGCATGCCGAAAACATTAGTAAAGGAGCTGAAAAAGATATTTTTGAAGCCAGTAAAAACTATATGATATATTACAAAAACCTTACTCCTATAATCTACACAAAAGTTAAAGACTCGGGCGTTGAACTTACCATGCGTTATTTGTGTAACCCCAGAAAAAGAAGAGGTTCGGAAGATGAAATATGGGAAAGTATTTTAATTCAGTTTAAACAGCATACTGATATTGATTTTGCATACCCAACAACTCGTTTCTATACTTCTGATAACAACAGTAAAACATAAGACAAATCTCCATCAGGCAAAATAAAACTTTCATCAAAAAATAAGATCAGCCGAAAAACAATCAGACCTATAAATCAGTTTCTTTGAAAAAAAATTAAAGATGAGAAAAACTTTAATCCTTTTGGCATTAATGCTAACAAGCATAATGGCGCATGCGCAAACGTCTGATTTTATAGGTACATTTATGAATAGCAGCAACAATATTTCGCTGCAATTTAAACAGATGGACAACGAGTTCCATGGTATGCTTACAACCGCTGGAACCAACTTTGCCATGAAAGCTCAATTAAAGAACAATCAATTGGTTGGTACTATTTATGGCATGAACGGACCATTTGACTTTACGGCTACCTTACAAGGAACCAACCTTACATTAAATTCGGCAGGAAGTAATGAATCGTTCTATAAATTAGCCAACACTCATTACATCGCCAACCTAGACTTAACTCCTTATATGGTTGATTATAGCCAGACGTATGGCAATAACCAAAACCAAAATTCAGGTACTGAGCAACAGCAACAAAACAATCAAACAGCTGCCAATAACAACAATCAATACCAAACACAAAACAACCAGGACCAGGAAGTACTTAATTTGATATCAGGAAGCCAGCTGGTATACTACCAACGTTCTTCATATGTTAGCGACAATGTATCCAGTTCAATGACTTTTGTTAACTTTTGCCCTAACGGTCGTTTTTCGATCAACTACGACGGTTCATTTAGTGTATCGGGTAATTATGGAGGATATGCAAGTGGCGCATCCAGTTCGCACGAAACTGGCACTTGGAAATTGATTTCGTACGAAGGTAAGCCTGCTGTGTTTTTACAGTACGACAATGGCGAAACAAGCACCAACGTTTATAACATTAATTATTTAAAAGCAGGCAGATGGAGAATTGGTAATACCCAATATGCCTTAGTTCGAAATAAAGTAAGATGTAATTAAAATACAACACATCCAAAACCCTTAATTTTACAGGCCCCGAGTAGGTCTGACCCTCCCCGGGGCTATTTTTCACCTTCAACGAGTAATATTGACCCTCCAATTAGTATAATTGATCCACTGATGATTCATTTCTATTTGGCAATGCCTTGAATGAGGAGGATGTTACATAAATCGTATTTTAAAAAACAAATCTGGAAAATTTGCATTGTTCAATTTATTTCACTCAAGTAGAAAATCCTAATTTAACTATTCAAGAAATAGTAAATGAGAAATTTTATTGACATTACTTTAAGTTAAACCCTATAAGATAAAAAATGGAGCTAACGTATAATGTCTTCTGCCAAAATAACATTATACGCTAGCTCCAATTTTTTACCGTGTAATTGTAATGTCGTATTCAAATCAGAGTGATTTACACCCAAATTCCTTTCTTTGGTGGGTTACCATATGATTCGAAGTTATCACCATTCTCGCGAAGCACTGCATTTAGTTCTTCAACCGTAAAATCGAAACCATCTTCTTTGGCTAATGCTACAAATTTCTCCTCTGAAAAGGTGTTATCGTATTTTACACGAAATTGTCTGTCGTCACCACCTTTGTCCAGTAATTGTTGTACACTTTCTTTTGACATGTTTTTAAATGTTTAGTTTAACGATGTGTAAATATAAATAGATTTTCAATATCATTTTATAACCTAATGTATTTTTTTTATTACTATTCACTATTATAAGAGCGATTTAAATTAACATATATAAGTTCAACATATAACATTCAGAAACTGATACATTGTATAGTCTTCGATTCCAGAATCAAGAGTTATTAATTAAAACACCTTCACATACAATAGCTAATTCTTTCAACAACACACTATTTACTGAACCAACAACAATCGGTTCGTTTGATAAAAATTGCATTCATAATTACTTTTTATACTTTTATCGTTAAAAAAATAAATACATCTGCAGCCCATCTTTAAAAGTTGGGCTATTTCATGGTATTAACATTAACAAACCATAAATAACTAAATGCTTTTTAACTCGATAGATTTTGCCATATTTTTACCTATATTATTTGTTTTATATTGGTTTGTAACAAATAAAAACTTAAGATATCAGAATATACTAATTGTTGCAGCCAGTTATATATTTTATGGATGGTGGGATTGGAGATTTCTCTCTTTGATTTGCTTTAGTACCATTGTTGATTATACAATTGGAGTTCTATTATCAAAACAAAACAAGGAGATTAAAAGAAAATTGCTGCTTGTTACAAGTATTGTTGTTAACCTTGGATTTTTGGGTATATTTAAATACTACAATTTTTTTATTGACAACTTTGTTTCTCTTTTTACCTTCTTTGGAAAAGAAATACCTGTTTACTCTTTAAATCTTGTATTACCGGTAGGCATTAGTTTTTATACTTTTCAAACACTCAGTTATTCAATAGATGTGTACAAAAGAAAGTTACAACCAACCCATGACTTTATTGCGTTTGCTGCATTTGTAAGCTTCTTCCCTCAACTGGTAGCAGGCCCAATAGAAAGAGCAACTAATTTACTTCCACAGTTTTATTCTAAAAGAACCTTTAACTATAATAAAGCTGTAGATGGTTTGAAGCAAATATTATGGGGATTATTTAAAAAGGTGGTAATAGCTGATAATTGTGCCGAAATTGCAAACTATGTGTTTGATAATTCGAATAATTTATCGGCAAGCACGCTTGTATTAGGAGCTTTATGTTTTACTTTTCAAATCTATGGTGATTTTTCAGGTTATTCTGATATTGCTATCGGAACTGCCCGTTTGTTTGGATTCTCTTTAATGAAAAACTTCTCTTTCCCATATTTTTCAAGAGATATTGCTGAATTTTGGAGGCGTTGGCATATTTCATTATCAACTTGGTTCAGAGATTATTTATACATCCCTATTGGAGGAAGTAAAGGCAGTAAATTTAAGCAACTAAGAAATACTTTTGTAATATTTCTGGTAAGTGGTTTTTGGCATGGGGCAAATTGGACATTTATTGCATGGGGATTATTAAATGCCATTTATTTTATCCCCTTACAACTGACTAAAAATAACAGAAAGAATCTGTATTCTATTATTGGATATGATTTTACACAAAAGAAATACTACTTTAAACTCTTTGAATATCTACAAATGGTTATCACATTTAGTTTAACCGTAATTGCCTGGATATTTTTTAGAGCAACCGAAATCACACATGCATGCAATTACATTATTTCAATATTTAATAAATCAATCTTTACTATACCACCTAAAGGACTAGGAGTAGGCCTAAACCTTTCAACCACTATTATACTAATTCTCTTCTTTATTATTCTTGAATGGAAAGGGCGTCGTTTTCATTATGCAATAGAAAGCCTTAGTAAGTACAAAGCATTAAGATGGTTCGCATACTGTTTTATCATATTTTCAATTGGTATGTATATGAAAACTACAGAATCACCATTTATATATTTTCAGTTTTAGTTATGAAGAAATTCCTTAAGCAAATTCTCATATTTATCCCGGTCTCAATTATTACATATTTCATTTTAATATGCATTTGGGGATCTTACTTCCCTAATTTCCTATGTTCTAATTTAATAACTTCAAAAAACAACAACACAAAAGTAAGGTTAAACGAAGTCACAAATTATGAAAACATAGATATCCTATTTCTGGGTTCTTCACGTGCATTCAGCACTTTTGATGTAAGAATGTATGAAGAATTGGGGTATAAGGTATTTAATCTTGGATCATCGGGGCAATCTCCTATACAAACAGAAGTTTTATTAAATAGATACCTTGATAAGTTAAATCCTAAACTAATCATCTATGAAGTATCACCTAAAGTATTTGCCAGTGATGGTATTGAATCAGCCACCGATATCATAGCTAATGGAGAGTTAGATTATTACTCCTTTGATATGGCAATAAACTTAATGCATCTAAAGATACTAAATACTTTAATTTTCAGGATTTACTCTGAAGTCTTCTACAAAAAGACTCAAATACCTTTAAGTATTGATGAGCCCAAACGAACTTATATTAAAGGAGGCTTTGTACAAGTCGACCTTAAGGAGTACAATCCTCTTAAAAGAATTGGCAACTGGCGCAAAAAAGAGATGAATAAAAAGCAGGTTGAGGCATTTGAAAATATCGTTACAATGGCTAAGAATAGGGAAATAAAGCTTTCTCTCGTACAAGTTCCTTTTACAAAAGAAGAATATTTACAATATGACAATCAAAGCTTTAATGAGTTCATAAGCAAATATGGATCTTACTACGATTTTAACCAAATAGAATTATTAACAGATAAAAAATACTTTAGAGATAATCTTCATCTGAATACGGAAGGTGTTTTAGTATTTAACAAACAAATCATTAAACAATTTAAATTGGCAGACGAACAAATCAAATACTAAAAAAGATCCGCCCTTAAAAGTAGCGGATCTCATTGGGAAGTAATAATTTAGCCTCTTACTCAAGGGTCTGTTTAGACACGAATAATTTATTAAAGAGCCTGTCTTTTTTATCTGTAAAAACAGCTCCTGTATTTTGACTCGAAATAATTACGGCATCTTCATCTTTTAAAGCAGCGCTTATTTCGATGTTTTCACCTTTATTGGAGTAAATAGTAAGCTGATGCGTTAAGCTTGATGGTTTAACATCGGTAAATGAACTTCCTTTTAACCTTGCAATACCCGATAAATACTTGGCTACAGTCGTTGAGTCCAAAGCGGTACCATTTACCATCCAGGCATTTTCGTTTTTCACCATGGTAAAGGAACTCTCGGGCGTTACAAAATGAACCTTATTGATATTCGCTTTATCAGCATTTACAATGGTTTTATCGCGGAATGCATCAACATCGCGATTAGCTGTACTACCCAAAAATCCTTCAACAGCATATACCTCATCATCATTATCACTGCGCACATAGGTTGTCATTGTACCTCGTTGCTGCATATATGGATTTTGTTGTGCCATATTTTGCTTTGGTTGCTGATACGAAAATTTCCCAATATACAAGGTAGCCAACACGCCATCAGTTCCTTTTAGCTTAACCTGTGTAGCCAGTGAGTCGGTCAGTTCAAAATTAGTCCATCGTTCTTTAGTTTGAGCTGCTAATCGAAGTGGTTTCAAACCATTTACCTGACGAATTAAGCCTTCTATAGCATTGGCATCTCCTGTAAACGACTTTCCATTAGACAATACTTTCCAGCTATCCCCTTCTTTCTTCAGTTCAATTTGTTTTCCGTTCAACATTTTGGGCTGAAGCACAACAGATGTTATTTGTGCCTGATCGATGTTAAACAGTTCGCTCTTTAATGTATTTACACCGGTTGAGTGATCGATAATTGTAACCAGCACCGTAATAATTAATAGTGCCGAAAACACAATACCCAGTGTTTTAATATTTAGCTTTCTAAACATAACTCTCTCCTTTCCTTTTTAAACGAATAAGTTTCCTTCTTTGATAGCGATAAACACCTATTGCCAGCACAATAAACAGTGGCAAAACAAAATTGAGTATCTTCAGAAAGTTCTTATCAGCATCATCCAATTGCTCCAATGGACGCATTTTCACTTGCTTGCTTCTCAATTGAATCAATCCCGTATCATCACTCATAAAATCAATGGCATTGACTACAAAGTTGACATTATCAGGTTGCAACTGACGCATATTCTGTCCTGATCCGTTGATGGCTAAATCTCCATCTGATATCACAATTAATTTATGATTATCCTCTTCCAACAAACCTGCAACTGTCATTTTGGGAGATGTAAAATCTGCTTGAGTCCATTGTTTCTCAATATTAAAATAAACAGGAACAGCTTGAGTACCGGACTTTTCAGATGTAAAGATTAATGGTATAAATGTTTTTGTTGAGTCACCGGCAAACGCCATAGAGCTTCCAAATTGCATCATCATAGTACCTAATCCTTGCGTAACCGGATGATCGGCAAAATTGCTTAATACTGGTAAATAAGGGAAACTGATAGGACGATTTACAGTAAACATCCCTTGATGTTGCTGCACATTTACCTGCCCACATGTTTGATCAATCACAAAATCCTCATTCACAGTTACACCTTGCTTCTTTAGCCAATCGCCCATACCTGTATATTTAGCAAAGCCCATTCCTCTATCCAATTGAGCATCTACTTTATTAAATGCTACAAAGAGATTTCCTCCCTGCTTTAAATAAGCTTCAACTAATTCGAATTTCTCATTAGGAATTGAATCTTGTGGATTAATCCAAGCCAATGTTTTGTATTTACTTAGGTTGACACTATCTGATAAGGTAACTTCTTCGGGAACATATAACACATTTAAACCTTGTATCACCTGAGCCATTTCACTCAATGCTGGTTCACCATGACCAGTGATAAAGCCAATAGCCGATTTATCAGGAACAGTCATTTTTTTAATGGCTGTTGTTAAGGCATACTCCATTTGAGCACCCGGCTGAATAAAAGGAATGGTTTCAGAGTTTTCACCAATTTTGATTATAGCACCCATAAAAGCTTTTTTGGTAGTAGACTGATCTTTTTCTCTATCCTGAATCATCACAGTCTGAATTCCGGCCTGAACAGCTTCCTGTTCGTGCACAGGATCTTCATTGGGATTTATAAACTCATACACCACCTGATTTCCCGAACGTGATGCATATTCTGCCAACAGGTCTTTAAAGTCATTCCGTAACTGATCGAACTGAGGTTGTAAACCTTCAGAAAAATAGGCTGTAACTGTAACCGGTTCATTTATTCCTTTCAAAATATCTTTAGTAGTTTCACTAAGAGTATATCTCTGATCTTCTGTAAAATCCATTCGCACAAAAAATCTATTTGCGAGCACATTAATTAGTATTAATATACCCAGCATAAGAACGATGTATATATTAAATCGACGTTTATCAATCATGATTTACTTATTAGTTAATGTTACGTTTAACAAGAGAAAGCTCCGATGCCATTAATCCCGCAGCTATGACAGAGGCAAAATAGATGATATTTTTGCTATCAATAACTCCTCGAATAATGCTATGATAGTGGTATTGCATATCGAGGTAGGAAATAACATCACCCACTATACCTGGAAAGGCTCCGGCAATTATTCCAAACAATATTTGAAAGAAAACACCAATAATTAGCGCTAACAAGAAGGCAACTATTTGATTAGATGTAATACTACTGGCAAAAATACCCAGACTAATATAGGCCGCACTCATCAGTAAAAGTCCAAGGTAGCCGGTTAACACTGAACCATGGTCGATTGGACCAATAGAGGCAATGGAAAAATAGTATGGTAGCGTTAAAGCTAATGTAACTGCTATTAATAAAAAAGTGGCCAGAAATTTTCCGGTCACAACCTGCCAGTCCGATATGGGTTTAGTGAGAATTAATTCAATGGTTCCCGTTTTGTATTCCTCAGCTATTTGTTTCATAGTAAGAGCCGGAATAAAAATAAACAAAGTCCAATAGGCAATACTAAAGAATGGCTGCATTGTAGCCCTGTTTATAAAAAACACATCATTATTCCCATACAGCCAGGTAAAAAAACCACTAAGCCCCAGAAATACAACTATTAATATATAGGCCATCAAAGAATCAAAATAGCCTTTCAGTTCTTTTTTTGTAATAATCCAAATTTGCTTCATTATGTTATTCGTTTAAGCAATACATCATTAATTAGTAAGCTCTCTAAAGACATCTTCCAGATTTTTCTCTACCGGAGTAAGTTGTGTAAGATACCAGCCTTTGTTCATGCACATTTCAAATATGGATTGAGCAGAAGATTTGCCGGCATAACTTTCAATGAGAAACAAATGCTTATCTTCATCAACAAAGGAAACCACCTCAATTTCCTCCAGCTGCTGAAGAGCATTATACACTGTATTCTTATCATCAATATTCACTCCCACCTTTAAAATTTCTTTACCTTGTGCTTCTTTTCGCAAAGATTCCGGTGTGCCATCAGCCACAATCTTTCCTTTATTGATGATTAAAACCCGGTCGCAAGTAGCTTCCACTTCGGCTAAAATATGCGAACTGAGAATAACCGTTTTCTCTCGTCCTATTTCTTTAATTAACTCACGTATTTCAATAATTTGATTCGGATCTAATCCTGTGGTAGGCTCATCCAGTATTAATACTTCTGGATCATGAATTAAAGCTTGCGCTAGTCCCACCCGTTGCTTAAATCCTTTGGACAACTCTCCTATTTTCTTATGTTTTTCCAGATCGAGACCACAAATACGCACCATTTTGCATACCTGGGCTTCTATATTAGCTTTATCAACCCCTTGTAATTTCCCTATAAATTTCAGGTAATCCATAACTGGCATATCCATATATAGTGGATTATTTTCGGGCAGATAACCGATCTTCTTTTTAATAATATCAGGTGACTTGGAGACCGAAGTACCACCTAGAAATATATCTCCCTTATTAGGAGAAAGGTAACATGTAATAGCCTTCATGGTGGTTGTTTTACCTGCCCCATTAGGCCCCAAAAAACCTAGTATCTCACCGGTTTTTACTTCAAACGATAAATCGTCTAAAGCTCTTTGAGTACCATAGATTTTGGTAACGTTTTTAACAGAAATATCCATTATTAATTTGAGTTTATATAGTTTCTTATATGAGTTTTATTCTGTTGCTACCGTGAACGAATCTCACGACGTATAAACATGGTATATGCGATTGCGAAAAATAAGATGGTTCCTCCAATCAATACTGTTACCTGCGGCCAAACCAACATCAGACTTTGATCTAGCGGCAACGGACTTGGAATAGCTCCAATAGTTTGTTCCGTAGTTAATGGTCCCAAACTTCTGATAGATGGCCTTAACAAGGTGGTTGTTGCATCGTTAAACAACTGACCGGGATTAAAACGCATCAAATTTTGAATAAACCCCTGAAATTTCACAACCTGATTCTCATTGACAAAACGTGCCGGAGCAAGCCCCTTTGCTATTAAGTTGACTATTATATTGTAAAAGATTGTAAAGAATAACCACACTGAAATTCCAGCTAGTGCTGAAGTGGCTGTTTGTCTGAATTTAACCGAAAACAGAATTGATAAATTAAGCCAGAAAGCAACATATACAATGCTTATAACCGAAAAGACCAGTATGCGCAAAAACTCATCTGCTGTTGGTGGGATTCCCAAAAAGATTAATCCGAAACCCAAAACAAGGAAACCAAGAGCCAGAAATAGTGAACTCAACACCATAAGTGCAGCCGTAAACTTGGTGTTTATTACATAGTCACGATAAATAGGCTGAGCTAAAACCCGACTCAAGGTTCCCTTGTTTTGTTCCGAATTTACACAATCAAACCCCATACTAATCCCCAACAAAGGACCTAAAAAACTAATAAACACAATATATGATGGTAATGAGCCATTTGAATGAGTAAATAATTTCAGGAAGAAAAAATCATCATCTGCAGTTCCCCCTTTTATGGCTTCCCCAAAGTCGCTTAACGAAGCATATAATGCTCCCAAACAAGTTAGCAAAACAATAGCCACCATTATTAAAAATTTCCAACTCCGAACCGAGTCCGAAATTTCTTTACTAACCATTACCCAAAACGGATTTGTAATTCGTTGTGATTTATGCATGACTCACCCCTCCTTCGAAATAACGATTATAGATAGCATCAAGACCATACTCCTTCTTATTTAGATATCTGAGCTTATAATCTGCATCCATAACAGCCTTGGCTATACCCGAAGAAATATCAGCTAAACACTCAATTTCGAAATATTCATCCTCTTTCTTTATCGATTGAATTCCTTCTAAGGAAGTCAACATATTTTCCAGCACCTGAGCATCGGGAATATTCTTAAAACTGGCATCAATCCCTAACTCAATCAAGTATTTTCCGTGAGTAAAAAGCTGTTTTGATAATTCTTCAATATTTCCTTCTGCCAGTAATTTACCATCCACAAAAATTCCTACACGGTCGCAAACTTGTTGCACCTGATGCAGGTTATGCGACGAAAACAAAACAGTCATTTGGTGTTCATCTCTAAGTTCTACAATCAGGTTTAACAACTCCTGCACTCCTTTAGGATCAATACCAGTGGTTGGCTCATCCAAAATGATAACATCCGGATTTTTAATTAACACATCAGCCAGACCTAATCGTTGACGCATACCTTTTGAGTATTTTCCGGTTTTCTTATCCTTTTGATCAGCCAAACCAACACGTTCCATCAACTCCGCAGCTCTAGCCTTTGCTTCTTTAGGCTCCAAACCATTTAGGCGAGCTGTGTAAATCAAATTATCAAGCCCCGACCAGTCATCGTAAAAGCCGACATCTTCGGGCAAATAGCCAACTTTTCGTTTTACTTCAATAGGATGTGTAGTAGAATTAATTCCACAAACTTCAACACTTCCATCACATGGTTCTGTCAAACCCATCAGCATTAATATGGTAGTGGATTTTCCTGCTCCATTAGGTCCTAACAGGCCAAAGATCTCACCTTGCTGAATAGACAAATTCAACTGATTAACAGCCATGAAATCTCCGTATTTCTTAGATACATTTTTCAATTGGATCACTGCATTCTCCATATCTTACCTCCTGCCAAATTTTCTGATCAAGAACCAAATTCCACCAACCGCTAACAGAATAATAACTATACCTAACCACCCCATTAACATGGGTGTTTTAACCATTACTCTGAAAGATATTTCGTGATTTACTTCTGAGGTTTTGGCTTTTATTTTAGTAACATAATCTCCAGGTATGGATTTCTTACCAGCCTTGATAGTTGCATAAACTGTTGAAGATTTTCCCGGTTCCAGACTTTCAATTTTTGTTTTATCAAATGTTACTTCCCAGTTTTTAGGTTTGACAGAAGATAATTCTATATCTTTTAGTTGAGTTGAACCAGTATTTTTAACTAATAGTTCTATTTTTTTTTCATCTCCGGCAGTTGTATTTGCACTTAACAAGCCACTGGGGGTAGTAAATGTCATTTCATAGGTTCCGGTTATTACAACTTCCAACTCCATGTCAGCTGATGTAGATCCCGACACTGCACGAACAGGTATTTTATAAGTTCCTGCCTTTACATTATAAGGTGGTTTCACATCATAGGTTATTGTTTTGGTTGCGTTGGGCTCAACTTCAGTAGACGTAGCTTGCTTATGATTGGGCTTAATAACCACTTTCCATCCTTTGGGAGGAGATGCCATTAAAGCATAGTTTTGTTTGTTGGGTGTTTTGTTTTTTAGAACAGCACTAAAGTTAAAATTTGACTTAGATGTTCCTTCCATGTTTTTTTGCTCGCAGCTTAACTGAGTTTCGTTTGAACCGGCTGTAGTAACATTAATCGTTAAAGGTAAACTCACCTCATCGCCCATTTTAGCATAAAAAGTATAATACCCCTTACGAACTTTAAATGGAACTTCCACCTTCAAATCAAGCGTTTTCTTCTCATTCCCTAAGACGGCAACCTTATTTACATTTAATCCACTCGCTGTAAGCGTGTGTGTCCACGAGCGGGGAATACTTCTAATACCTATATTTTCATTTACTGTTTGATCCCCGTTATTGATTACATCTATCTTGTAATTCACGGTACTTCCGGGCGCAACCGACACCTTTGTAAACGGTGTGTATAATTCAACATTAATGTTGGATGCCGAAATGATTTGTTGGATGGGCAACATTAATACTAATACCAGCATCAGTTTTAGATAGAAGTGAAAATTTTTCATTTTAACTCTCCTTAAAAGATTTTAATTAATAAAATAGGATTTGTCTATTGACAGAATTGATTTTCAGTCGATTTAGCACAAGAATTCATTAACATACGGACATAATTACCCCTTGGAATAATCATCAGCATTTATGATCCCATTAGGATAAGAAGATCATCTTTACAGCATGCACTGTCTATTAACAGCACATACTAATCAAGACTTAATTATGAAGCAAAATTGTACTTGGTATTTAATATCTCTTCAATTACATCTGCATGTTCGCTATAGAAATGATTGCGCACCCAAGTCTGAAGTTCTTGTTGATCTTTGGCATTTAGCCACGAGAGTGATTTAATAAGCTCTTTGCGAAACAAAAACTTATCTGCATGAACACCATTCAAAACAGTTTTACAACATTCTAACATAGCTTTAAACGTTAAAAGGTTAAACAAAACTTATCCTAAATACAATACTTGAAATGATATGTAAATCGGGTTGATTCTACTATACCGAAGAGCGATAGATATCGCTAAAAGGATGATTATCGAAACAGGTATGAAAGGATTTGAGATAATCCTGTTGATGATAACAACAATAAAAAGCCTGCTGTAATGATGAAAAATGACCTTCATCTAAAGTTTCATTTACCGAAATATCTTCAGAATCCGGCGCAACAACATCCCCTTGTTTGTTAAAACTGGAAATAGCTCCTTGTGAAGAAGTAGAAGTAGAAGAAACTAATTCAGTATCTGTTATGCGTTTACTTTGCACTTTTAAAACATTGAATGTACCAATAGATAGCGCACTCGTAAAAACTGCAACTAGCATTAATAATCCAAACCGTTTCATTTTTGTTTAATTAATTCTCAGTTAATAACTCATTTTGATAATTCAAATTTATGAAACAGATAAAATGTTTTCGGTTAATGTTGGGTTAAACATAGTTAAAGAAAAGTTAAAATAGTAATAGAGCTCGCAAAAAAAATCCGCTCCTTTAGAAGAAGCGGATTGTATATATTGAATGATGTTTCAATTACACGTTAATCATCATTGGCATCAGAAGCATTAATTCTTCTTCGTTTTCACCATTCTCAAAAGGTAGTAAAATACCGGCACGAGATGGATCTGATAATTCTAAAATAACATCTGACGAATTAAGGTTATCTAAAATATCAGCTAAGAAACCTGATTTAAACCCAATTTCCATTTCATCACCTTCATACTGACAGCTAATACGTTCATAAGCAGAAATACTAAAATCGATATCCTGTGCCGAAACCGTTAATTCGTTATTCGACATCTTCAACTTAACCAGGTTACTTGCCTGATTAGAGAAGATAGAAACACGACCTAAGGTATTATGAAATTCGCTTCGATCAATAATTACTTTATATGGATTATCTTGTGGAATTACGGCGTTATAACTTGGGTAATTGCCCTCAACCAAACGACATACCAACTTATAGTTAGGCAAAGTAAAGAATGCGTTTTTATCGTCAAATTCAACAACAACATCGCCTGATTCTTTCGGCAATACGTTCTTTAATAATCCGGCTGGTTTTTTAGGCAAGATAAAAGATGCTTCAAACTCAGTTTTGGCATCCAAACGACGATAACGAACCAACTTATGCGAGTCGGAAGCTACGAATGTCATACTCTCTTGTGACAACTCAACCAAAATACCATTCATCACCGGACGAAGCTCATCGTCGGCTGTGGCAAATAATGTTTTATTGATACCCACCTGAAGCAAGTCAACGGGAACCTGAAGGTTTGAACTCTTATCTGCATCCAATTCCGGCAACTCTGGAAAGTCTTCACCATTTTGCCCAACCACACTAAATTTACCTTTTTCGGTAACGATATCAACGGCAAAATTTTCCATGTTAATATCGAAGTTCAATGGTTGTTCAGGAAATTTCTTCAGCGTTTCCAGCAAAATACGTGAAGGTAAAGCAATAATACCTTCCCCTTCTGAATTTTCCAGATCCAATGAAGTTACCATTGTTACTTCTAAATCTGAAGCTGTTAATACCAGCTTGCCATCTTTTAAGTCGAATAAAAAATTATCGAGGATAGGTAAAGTACTTTTGTTACTTATTACACGACTAATAGCCTGTAGGTGCGAAAGTAAGTCTGTACTGGAAACTACAAATTTCATTTATTCTAATATTTAAGTTTTTATCAAATATATCAAAAAAACAGATAATTAGACAGATTAATAAAATCTTTTATTCATATCTGATTCCAAGCCGAAAGATACTAAAATACGCACACCTGAAAAGATACTTCGATATTCTTTTTTCATAAGTTTTTAACAAAATCTGAGAGTTATTAAAAACTCCAGATAAAGCTATTTTCCGAACCTTTTTTTCCGAATAATAATAAACACCAAACTACCAATTACGACTAATAGAACAGGTATTGCTACATTCACCCATTTCCAACCAGTTGTTCCTTGAGATAACCTGGCCCTGTCAAGAAGTCGCAGTGTTAAATGTCGGCCACGCAATTGCATCCATCCATCATCATCGCACAAATAATTAACGGCATTAACAATAAAATCTTTGTTACCATAAATCTGTTGAGAGCCTTCATCATAACCCAATGGACTAATTCGTGGATTACTCTCTTTAAATCGCACATTATTTCGAATAATATCCCCATCGGCTATAACCATCATGCGTGTTGGTACGCTGCTATCTTTTACTTTTGAAGATGAGTAATTCAACTCCCTGGGAATTTGTCTATTTTGAAATACAGAAGGAAAAACTCCTTCCTGCATAATAGCCGCTGGCATATTTGATTGATTAAATTCCGACTGAACAGGCTTTTTATTAAAATCGGCCATACTTACCAAAACAGGCGTACCATTAACTTTAGTATAACGCGAAGTATGAAGCAATACTGTTCGTTTCAAATTCAGATCTGTACCAACCGTATCGATGGTACAGGTAAAATCACCTCGCACAAAGTTAATATTACGACTTACCGGGTGATTTGATGATGGAATAAGCAAAGGACTGTACAACCAAGGCACCGGAACCAATTTAGGTTGTCCATCAGGTTGGGCATTAATCAGAATTCTTCCCGCCTGAATATCTTCTACTAAAACAGGATTCACTCTGATGCCGTATTTGAACAATTGATCATCCAGATTAACATCGTTATACAAACCAAGGGTTTGAGGTTCTTTTCTTAAAGTATCGAGTGTTATATTAACGGCATCAATCAGATATAACAAACGACCACCGTTCATCATGTACTGATCTAATATAAACTTATCTTTTTCAGAAAATTTCTTAGACGGTTTTGCAATTATAACAGCTTTATAGTCATTCAGAATTTCAACATCCGTACCTAAACGTCCCCGATCAACCTGGTAATAATGCGAAAGCGCATCAGTAGCTTCAATTACATCCAACTCATCCAGTTCACCATGACCTTCCAGAAAAGCTACTTTTGGTTTTTCGTTTGATGTTAACCTACGCAAGGCATCTGTAAATTTGTATTCAAGGCTTTCAATAGAAATATTTAAGTTCTCAGCACCACCATAACCTGGAATATTCTCCAAAAGATTAACCCCTATAATTCGATCCTCAAAATTGACTAATGCATACGGAAAAACATATGATTGAATCTGACGTCCGTCTTCGGCATTTTCAAAAACTGGCTGAGCCTCAAAACCATATTCTCGTAATTGTTCCAGCAATGCCTTCTTTTCTTTTTCAATACCTTCATTCGGGTCAATAAAACGAAAGTCTACTTTACTATCTGCCACACTCTGAAACTCCTCCAACATTTCCCGTGACGCCTTCGACAGTTTCTGAAATCCTACATTCAGGTCTCCAGTTAAATAAACTTTCACCAAAACTTCGGAAGGAAGTTCTTCGAGAAAATTAACCGATGTTGAAGAAAGGGTATGTCGTTTCTCAGAAGTTAAATCCAAACGAAAAAACCACTTTGATGCAATAAAATTAACAATTACCAAACTGGCAATTAAAATAAGTATTTGAGAAATGGCTTTTATACTGAATTTCATTGGTTATTCAATTTCGTTAGATGTTAGTTTTTCTTGGTTGATAATTTCATTTTTGTGAAATATAAAAAGGCAAATACCACAGAGAGGAAATAAATCACATCGCGTGAATCAACCACTCCTCTGCTCAACGAACTATAATGAGCATCAATGCCCAACTGACGAATCATTTCTGAAATACCTTTCAGTCCTTGTATTGATGAGATGGAATCAAAACCAGTATAAAAAATAAAGCTCAACACAACGGCAATAACAAAAGCAACTACCTGATTATCGCTCAAGGCTGATGAAAAAGTACCAATTGCAACGTAAATGGTTGCCAAAAAGAATAATCCTATATATGATCCCCAGGTGCCTCCCATATCAATATTTCCAACAGGATTTCCTAACTGGTAAACCGAATAAAAATAGATAAAGGTTGGTAGTAAGCTAATAATTACAACCACTAACCCTGCCAAAAACTTAGCCCATACAATCTGAAAAGTAGAGATAGGTCGTGTCAATAATAAATCAAGCGTACCCGCCTTTTTTTCATCGGCAAACAATCTCATCGTCACTGCAGGTACCAGAAACAAATACACCCATGGTGCCAGATAAAACAAAGATTCCAGAGTGGCATATTCACCAAATATCAGATTTAAATCACCCGGAATTACCCAGATAAATAAACCAGTAATCAACAAAAATACAGAAACCACTAGAGCTCCGGTTATGGAACTGAAAAAGGAAGAAATCTCGCGTTTTAATATTGCCGTCATCTTTCTATTTTTCTTTATCTATTTTCAATGATTCTAACATTAAAGTAGCTGTTTTCATGCTGGAACCGGGACCACCCATAATACGGTGCAGTTCTACGTAATCTAACAACATTTGCTTTCGTTGCGGTGAATCTTCTAGCAAAGCACTTAATTCATTTTCAAGCTTCTCAAGGCTAAAAGCTTTTTGAAACAACTCTTTAACTGCCTCTTTATCGAGTATTAGATTGACTAACGAAATATAGGCAACCTTAATCAATATCTTTTTCGCAACAAAATCGGTAAATCCACCACCCCACATTTTATAACAAACTACTTGTGGACAGTTTAACAAGGCTGTTTCCAGCGTTGCAGTCCCGGAGGTAACCAATGCCGCCCTGGAATTCTGGACTAATTCGTAGGTTTGACTACTCACCACAGCCACATCCATTCCTTCAATAAAAGGTTGATAATCATCCTTTGAAAAAGAAGGAGCTCCTGCAATGACAAACTGATATTGCGGAAATTTCTCAACCATTTTTAGCATATCGGGCAGATTGTAATTAATCTCCCCCATCCTACTACCAGCCAACAAGGCTACTTTGGGTCTTTCATCCAACTGATTTCGTTCAATAAAAGTTTGGAAGGACTCCTCTTTATTAGGGCGATTATGTATGGCATCCAAAACCGGATTACCACTGTATTTTACATCCACTCCATGTTCTTCAAAAAACTTCTTTTCAAATGGAAGAATGGTAAACATACGATCTACAGATGCTTTTATTTTCTTAACGCGACTTTGATTCCAGGCCCATACCTTTGGTGAGATATAATAATAAACCAATATGTTATGCTGATGAGCGAATTTAGCCATGCGTAAGTTAAATCCAGCGTAGTCGACCAATATTAATACATCCGGATTGTATTCCATCAAATCCTTCTGGCACAAAGCAAAATTCTCTTTGATCTTGCCAAGGTTCATCAGTACATCCCAGGCCCCCATCACAGCAGTATCTTTATAATGACGCACCAGAGTACCCCCCTGCGCTTCCATTAAATCGCCACCCCAATATCTAAATTCAGCCTCTTGATCCTTTTCTTTAAAGGCTTTCATTAAGTTTGAGGCATGTAAATCGCCCGAAGCCTCACCTGCAATTAAATAATATCGCATGTATTATATCTTTGTATGATAGGTTTACAACATAAATTTAAAAATGATGACAACAACAGCGTAAACCAATGTTGCTGTTACTATTCCTCTGGCTGCCAGCAAACGCTCTTTATTAACAGCAATAAAAAAGATGATAAGATTTGGCAGAACGCTTATACTTAATAATTTTCCAATATTACCCATGCGGACCAGTTCGTGCAAAAAAGGCCAGTATGTTTTTTCGCCATGATATAGTGAATGATATAACAATACTGACATTAATACAGGCACTACAAGGCCCACAATTAGTCCAATTATCAACTTATTGCATTTACAATTCATATTCTTTCAGTTGAGGAATCAATTCATGATCAGTTGAATCAAGATGACAAGGAACAAGAGACACATATCCTTGCGACAGTGCGTATTCATCGGTATCTGTTGCATCGGGCTCCAGATTTTCGAAACGACCGGTTAACCAATAATAGGTTCTGCCACGCGGGTCAGTTCGTTCAATAAAATCTTCAACCCACTTACCATTCGCCTGACGCACCACTTTCAAACCTTTTAAAGGAGATACTTCCGGCACGTTTACGTTTAAATAAGAACCTGCAGGTAAACCGTTTTGCAGAACTTTTTCAACTACTTTTCGAGCGTAAACAACAGCTTCTGAAAAATCGGCTTCGTAACTATAATCCAACAATGATAAACCAATGGACGGAACCTGACTTAACGCTCCTTCACGAGCTGCTCCCAACGTTCCGGAATAATGTAAGCTAATACTGGAGTTAGATCCATGGTTTATACCTGAAACAACCAGATCCGGCTTTTTTTCTAGCAATTGATTGATGGCTAATTTCACACAATCAACAGGAGTGCCGTTAACCTTGTAAACTGTTAGGTGTTTCTTTTCCCTAACCTTTTTGGCATATAACGGATGATTGACCGTTATGGCATGCGACATACCTGAATACGACTGATTTGGTGCTACCACCACCACATCACCCAGCTCGGTTAACATATTTACCAATGCTACTAAACCACCTGCCTTAATACCATCGTCATTGGTAACCAATATTAAGGGCTTTCCGTCCGAAGCTTTTTGCATTATTCTATTTTCTTTAGTCTTCAAAGATATGTATTGTTAAAATAGCTACAAAAGACTACCAGAAAAACATCCTAAATAAGACGGAAGACCGAAGACAGACATTAATTTTCAATTCGTAATTTTTCAATAAACCAATGAAAGTTTTGTTTGATACTATTCAACGCGAATTCTATTATAAGAATAATAATCAATATATCTTCCGTCTCCGGTCTTCCGTCATTTATACATAAATCAGCTTCATTATTAGTAATCAGAAATCAAAATCATTACTTTTGTTGGCTGTTAAAAAAACAATCGGTTTTGTGGTAACGAGTTCAACTATCGACACACAACGATACTAACTCACAATTACCGATTTACGAAAATTAACGAGAGAAAATTATTATCATATGAACATTTCATACAACTGGCTAAAAAATTATTTAAACATTGATTTAGCGCCTGAGAAAGTTTCTGAAATATTAACCGACATAGGATTAGAAATTGGAAGCGTTGAAGAAATTCAGTCTGTCAAAGGTGGATTGGAAGGATTGGTGATTGGTGAAGTATTAACTTGCAGCAAACACCCTAATGCTGACAAACTAAGTGTTACAACGGTTAACGTTGGTGGTGAAGAACCACTTCCAATTGTTTGTGGTGCCCCTAATGTGGCAGCCGGCCAAAAAGTTGTTGTAGCTACTGTTGGAACAGTTTTGTATGATGGTGATGATAGCTTTAAGATTAAGAAAGCTAAAATGCGCGGCGAAGCATCTGAAGGTATGATTTGTGCCGAAGACGAAATAGGTTTAGGTTCAAGTCATGATGGAATAATGGTACTTCCTGCCAATGTTCAGGTAGGTACTTTGGCCAAAGATTATTTCAATATTGAAAACGACATTGTTTTTGAGGTAGACCTAACACCTAACCGTGTAGATGCTGCATCGCATTATGGTGTTGCACGTGACTTAGCTGCTTATCTTAAACAAAGTGGCGAAGCTGTTGAACTAACTCTTCCATCGGTTGACGATTTTAAGATTGATAATAATAATTTTCCGGTTGACGTAACCGTTGAAAACAATGAGGCTTGTCCTCGTTACTGCGGTGTAACCATCAGCGATGTTAAAGTTGCAGAATCGCCAGAGTGGTTACAAAAACGCTTAAAAGCAATCGGTTTAAGTCCGATTAACAATATAGTAGATGTCACCAATTTTGTATTACACGAATTAGGTCAGCCCTTACACGCATTTGACGGAGCCATTACCGGCGATAAGGTGATTGTTAAAACACTGGACGATGGTGCCGAGTTTGAAACGCTGGACGAAGTAAAACGTGAGTTATCAGACAAAGACCTGATGATTTGTAATGCTGAAGAAGGCATGTGTATTGCCGGTGTGTTTGGAGGTAGCAAAAGCGGTGTAAGCGAATCAACTACTAAAGTATTTTTAGAGAGTGCTTATTTCAATCCTGTTTGGGTTCGAAAAACAGCTAAACGTCATACTTTAAGTACTGATGCCAGCTTCCGTTTCGAACGTGGTATTGATCCAAATATTACAGTTTATGCACTTAAACGTGCTGCTTTATTGATTAAAGAAGTAGCTGGCGGAACCATCTCCAGCGAAGTAACCGACATCTACCCTTCTCCGGTTCAACCATTCGAAGTAGCCATCAGTTATAAGAATGTTGAACGCCTAATTGGTAAAGATTTAGGTGCCGACAGAATTAAAGCGATCGTTACGGCTTTGGAGATGGAGATTACAGAAGAAACTGCAGAAGGTTTAAGCCTATTGATACCTCCATACCGTGTGGATGTACAGCGCGAAGCAGATGTAATTGAAGACATCTTGCGTATTTACGGATACAACAACATTGAAATGCCAAGTACCGTGCATAGTACTATTGTGTATTCGCAAAAGCCGGATGATCATAAAGTAAAAACACGTATTGCCAACCAATTAATGTCGGTTGGATACAATGAAATAATGTGTAACTCATTAACCAAAGCTGATTATTACGAGGCATTGGAGAGCTATCCACGCAATCAGGTGGTTGAATTGGCTAACCCATTAAGTAATGACCTAAACGGTATGCGTCAGACATTGCTTTTTGGAGGTTTGGAATCCATTCAGCACAACCGCAATCGTAGAAATACCGATTTGAAATTTTTCGAGTTCGGAAATTGTTATTTCTATAAAGCCGGAACAGAAAAAACCGATGTAAACAACTATAACGAAGGTCAGCGTTTAGCTATGTTCCTTACCGGAAACAAAGCTCAAACCAACTGGAATACACCTGAACAAGCTACCAGCTTCTTCGATTTAAAAAATCAGATTGAAAACATTTTGGTTCGTTTAGGGTTAACCTTTGATGATTTTAAAGAAGAAGATTCTACTTCTGATTTATTGGGTGATGGTTTAGCATACGCTGCCGGAAAAACGGTTATTGAATTCGGTACGGTGAATGGTAAATTATTAAAAGCATTTGATATTGATGCACCGGTTTACTATGCCGAAATCGACTGGGATATGCTATTGAAGAAAAGCGCCAAGAAAGAGATTATCTATAAAGAGATTTCGAAATTCCCAGAAGTAAAACGCGACTTGGCTTTGGTATTAAACAAAGATGTAAAGTTTGCTCAGGTGAAACAAATTGCCCTTAAAACAGAGAAAAAACTATTGAAAAGCGTTTCGTTATTTGATGTGTTTGAAGGCGAAAAACTGGGTGAAGGCAAAAAATCGTATGCAGTTAGCTTTATTCTTCAGGATGAAAATGCAACGCTGAAAGATAAGCAGATTGATAAGATTATGAATAAGCTAATGTCGACCTACGAACATCAGTTAGGTGCGCAGATTAGAAAGTAGATATGAGTTTGTTAGTTTATTAGGCAGAAGGCAGTAGTTTAATTGCCACCTATAAACGATAACAAATCAAAATAAAGAAAAGCGAGGTCGAAAGGCTTCGCTTTTTATTTATGTATGATTTGGCCAGGTTTGCAACTATTATTCCTGTCAAGCTATAACTATCCTCCATTAACCACAGACGTCCCTCCGGGACTTGTGTACATATTGCCAAACACATAGCACTTACGTACTATGCTGCTACAGGCGTCCCTCCAGGACTGTTTAGCTGATAGCTTATCACTCCACAGTATCAATCAGAGTGTTATTTTACTTTTGAAATTTGACTTAATCACTTTTGACTTGGTTAATTACAAACACCTCAACTGGACACGGATGATGCAATATAAATGAAGGGCGGAGCCCTGACTTTAATAGCACAGTACGTTAGTGCTGTGAATTATGCAATGTTCATACGGAGCCCTGTAGGGGCGACTGTAGTAAACAAGAGAACCTATCCGTAATCAACCCCTATTGCTCGGCGAAGTTTTCAACTTCGTCGAAACCTCCAATCACTTACGGTATACAAACTGTACATAGCAAGTATCTGAAGGAGGTACATCACCCATATCAGTAATTTTTAAAAGTTGATCCGTTAATTCATCAATTCGAAAGTGATTATAGATATCCATCGCATCATCATCATCCACAATCATAATCTCCGTTTCATTGTTTTGCAACCGCCATTTGGCATCACCATCCGGACTACCAATAAATGTAAAATCTTCCTTAAATAAAATCTCATAATTAGTGGCCGAAGCAGCACTATCAAGAAAAGTAAACCACCAGATAATATCAGGATCATCGCACTCAATATAAACCGTATCATAAGCCCAGGAATGCGACGTAAGAGTTAGAAACACCTCTGACCTTTCCACTTCCTTACCTTCCTCTTTTTCACAAGCTAAAAAAACAAGTACAGGAATTAAAAAAGTCAATAAAAACGCATAATTCGGTAACTTTTTCATGTCTTTTAGTTGTATTATCCCCTATTATTACAAAACTGATCTTTATATTAATTTACGAAATAATAAGCCCTGTTGTCAATTAACTTTCCGGTATAAATAAGATAGTCCCGACACTTTTGCCGGGACTAAGAATTAATTCTCTCATCTCTTATAGAATGGCATTTTAATACATTTTTGAAACATTAATAAGAAACCATTCTTCTTGAACAAGAAACCGGCACGGGTACTTTATCTCCTGATACAAGCTCACCATAGCTACAAACACCTTTCAGCACAATAGTTCCTCTTTTATCATATTTATACCATTTACCATGCCGGAGTCCGTCTTTATATGTTTCTTTCTGCATTAAATTGCCATTTTCGTACCATTCATAAACAAAGCCATCGCGATACGAACACCCGTTTTTATAAATGTAATTTTCCTCTTTCTTTTTCTGTCCATTTTTCCACCACCATGTCCATAATCCATTAGGATGCCCTTTAAAATAACCTTCCTTTGATGCAACAACTCCATTCGTATGATACGACAAATAAACACCCGTACACAAACCATCATTCAGATAATACAACCCTTCTTTTTTGATTATTTTATCACCAACATTGCTCTGAGCAACCATATATAAAGGTAAAATTAACGAGAATAGAATTACAGCATTTTGTTTCATTAGGTATTAAGTACTAGTTTGGGTAAAATAGAATATCTCTTAAAAGATTTCTTCTATTACAATCATTTATGATATCTAAAATACAAAACCACTATTAATTAACAAATGCAATTCTAGGTTAAAAAGAATATTTTCTGCAATTACACCAAAACATTAAGGCTTCACATTATAATCTTGTAAAGCAACAATCTCCAAAAGAACAACATCCCAATATCTGCTATACTAAACACCCTTACCTTTGCCAACTAACAAAAAACTCTCTTTGCAATAAACTGAGGGAATAAATAATTTTACCTTACTAAAGCTACAACCATGATACAATTAATAAAGGGTGATATAACGCAATTAAAGGTAGATGCCATTGTTAATGCAGCCAACTCGTCTTTACTGGGTGGCGGTGGTGTTGATGGAGCTATTCACCGTGCAGCAGGAGCTCATTTACTGGAAGAATGCCGAACTCTTAATGGATGCCCAACCGGGAAAGCGAAAATCACTAAAGGCTATAATCTTCCGGCAAAATATGTGATACATACGGTTGGTCCTGTATGGCAAGGCGGAAATAATAACGAAGCAGAGTTACTGGCCAACTGTTACCTTAATAGCCTTAGATTAGCTCTTAAACACAATATCCGATCCATTGCATTCCCAAACATAAGCACTGGTGCTTATGGTTACCCCAAAGATCAGGCAGCTGAGATTGCCATTCGATCAGTACAGAATTTTATTTCGCAAAACAAGTTGGAGATTATTTTTGTGATATTTGATAGTGAAAACTTCCACTTATACGAACAGAAACTAAGGTTATAAACTAAAAAGAGAGGACTCTGCTATCCTCTCTTTTCATCTAACCCTAACTAAAATCCAAATCTATGAATAAATTGATTCATTAATATAACCATTAACGAGTACTTTTAGTTTAAAATCGGGCAAAAAAAAGAGGAATGCTCGACATTTCGAACATTCCTTCTTCAACCTAACCTTAACCCTAACTTATGAAGAAAGCTTCATAACTCTTTATACTTAATTGATTTAAAAAGGTTTTGAATTAATACTTTATAATTCACAATATTAACCTTTTTTAACTCAACATAGAAATCTTGTTTATTTCAAATATATAAACAAATAATTTTATCTTTTTGTTTACACATTTTAACATATGCAAATATGGAACTTTTTTTTTAAAATGGAAACTTTTTTAATAAAAGTTGAGATTTTATAATCAACAATTCCTATAAACAATATTAAAAATTCAATGCATAAATCTGAATATATGCATATTACAATACAATTACTGACTATTATTTTTTTTCATACTTATTTGGTTTGATTTCATAAAAAAAGAGCGATCAACGATCGCCCTTTAATATCATCTGTAATGCCAATATTACTTAACACCAAGTTTCTTTTTTAGGTCTTTAGTTAAAGCATCTTTATGAATCATGATAGACATTGTTTTATACTTCACAAAAGCTTCTGAAGCGTATATATATCCATCGTACTTATTTCCTGTATTCCACGAATTTTTAACCTTGTAATATACAGTACCGTTCTGATCTTTTACCATACCGGTAATTTGCATTCCATGGTCGTCTGTCGTTTCATAGTTATCGAAAGCTTCCTGACGCATTTCCTGGGTAATAACCTTTTCTGTAACTGGCTCTTCAAAACTATACAGTCTTTTATTACGCTCAGCAGGTGTCATTGCTTCCCACTTCGATTGCTCTGAATCAGCCAACTCTTCAATATTACTTTCCGGAACGATAGCTAATCCATTGCGATACGAAAATCCTTTCTCACTCACATCAGCAGCCCAACCAATGCTATATCCGTTTTCTAACGAATTATTAAAAATAGACATTAAATCATCCATTGGCACATTATATACTTCACCCCACATCCAGTTATCTGGCACTTCAATAATAAATTTTGAGTAGAATGGATGGTGTGAATAAGAACTTACCTGAATATAATCATCAGGATTAATACCAATAACATCATCTAAATATGTTTGTGGAGTGTATGTTTTACCATCTACTTCAAACGACTCAGGCATTTCTCCTAAATAAGCATCTAAAATACCCTCGTAACCATTTTTCCAGGCTGTGGTTAGTTTCTTATTCTTATTTTTAATGACTGCATCAACATAAGCTTTTAACACTTCATCCATTTCGCCATGAACGTGTTTTTCTTCACCGTAGTTTAATCCACCATAAACTTCTTCAGGAACCATACCATACTTCTTCATCACATAAACAACGTCATGAAAAGCACCACCTCCACCGAAGTTTAACGAACCATGTAAACGCACATATTTTTCTGCTTTATCGGAATAACAATGACGTACTACAAACATCTCTGAAAGGTTAGCCGGATTTTTACCTAAACGAATCATCTCTGACTCAAAAAATCCTAAACCTGAAAAACTCCAACATGTACCCGATCTATACTGATCCTTTACACAAGTAGCTTCTAAATCATAAATAGTTTCAAACTCAAATCCCTTGGCTTCGTCCTGTGCAATAATAGCTACAGAAAACAAGACCATACATAATGTCATTAATATTTTCATCTTCAATTACGGTTTATTTCCCCTATCAACATTAAAAACTGCTGACTTAATAAATATTTATAGGAATATTTAGGGGTTAAGATTATTTAGAAGACAAAATAAGCATAGAAGTGCCACAAAAATCATGACATTATTCATGATTTTGAGTATTTGAGTACGAATTACCTTTCAGATAATTTATTAATAATTTCTCGGCCTTTCTTAACAACAATCTCGGCCTCATTATCATTCATCCTATGCACTGTAAAACGGGCCTGAATCTTTGCCAATTCTTCAAGATCGTTACTGGTAAAGTCCTTTGAGAGAACATTCAGCTTCTCATAATCCTGAATTCCTTCTTTTAGCTTTTCAAATCTAATGGAGCTTCTACAATCCGGATAAACGAGTGCATTAGCACCAGCTGGTGCATATATCGATCTTCCGTCAATTAACGGGTTAGCATTCCAATCATTAAAACCTGAATAATACAAACCATCTAAACCATGAGCGGCAGCAAACCAGCCAAACCAGGTAGCTTCAGCGGGTGATGAAAATGAAAATAAATTCGGTCTTTCTAACGAACAATCAATGGTTAAACTCGTTTTGGTATCATCTACTTCTAGCAATTCCAGCATTGATTCCGCACTAATATATTGTGCCGACAACCCTAGATGCTGAACACTATCCAGCAAATCAGGACGGTAACGTTTGGTTATTAAAGTAATCTTAAAGTCCGGTTCATATTTCCTCATCCAATAAATAAAATCGGATAAATCTTCTTGATTCTTATCCTCAATAACAATACTGGTTTTCTCCATCCATCCTTTATCAGCCAGGAATTGACGTAAATTTGCAAAATAGGTTTTAAGTATTTCTCTACGTAACTCACTGTCTTCTTTCAATGAAATAAGATTACTTTGCCCATCTTTCTCATTACGATAAAACAACTGCTTATTTAGAGGTAAAATTGAGTATAAATTAATGTGTTTATCAATTCCATTTTCCTGCATAAAATTGATCCACTTCTCCAATACAGAATAATCAAACTTCCATTTACCATTGGATGTTCTCACCCATTGAATCATGGATGTTGGAAGATTAAAGGTTACATCTTCATTCACTCCTTCGTAAAGCAAGCAACTTACACTTTTCTGTCCTGCCTCAGCAAGCAATCTCATATAGGGTTTCATTACCTTAAAGTGCTCTTCGCTCCATGGCTTAACATCGTGCCACAAAGCAATTGCCAAAGGATTTTGCCTTAAGTTAAGATGAAACTTTTGCTGATCGCAAGATGGAATTTGTTTATTCTGTACATTAAGTGTTAAACGTAATTCCTGTGGGGAATTCTTTTTAGAATATATTTTGACTGAAGAAGTGTATTTTCCTGGTGATACATCTTCCGGCACATCAAAACTAACCCAAACAGGCCTAACAGTATGTGCCACCATATCCATAGCAGGCAATTGATCCAATACATCAGCAACTAAATGCGCATTTGTGGGGTCATTAGTGCGCTCTCCACAGCCATTTCCATATTTATCGGCAATAACATAACGCACAAACCGGGTATTAATTTTTGTTGTTGAAATTGTATCTCCATTCTCACTCACCAAAGGCTGCCAAACACATTCAACTTGCTTTATATCAGAAACAGTCCATAAAACTATCTGTGTATTTATTCTTTCACCTTTCCATGCAGTTAATTCAAAATCTTTGACAACAATCTCCATCGGAACCTTGTATTTCGAATATCTAACATCTGTTGAACCAAACGATGCATGCAAACCTCTTCCCGTTCTTTCCCATAAAGGATCTTCACTGGCATTACTAAGGTCTGCTTCCTGATATGTGTTAATTGCTACATCCTTGCGCTTATTATAACAAGATGTTAAAATCAATAGTGCGGTTGCGATTATATAGATACGAGTCATTTTATCTTTCCAGTCTTTTTAAACAAATATAGTATTAATGCATCAAGCATTAGTAGAATCCATTCTTTTAAGTATGATTTCTTTTATTTTTGAACGCTGTATTTTGCCACTTTCTGTACGGGGAAAACTTTCCAAAAAATAAATATTCTTAGGCTTTTCGTATTTCTTCAAAGTTAAGTAGATTGATTCATCAAATTTTAGTGAATCATTTGATTCGACAACCAACACAACTGATTCTCCCCATTTACTATCGGGAATACCACAAAATATAAAATCCTGATTTATCTTTTTGGAAAGTTTTCCTTCCAATTCTTCTGGATATAATTTTAGCCCTCCTGTAATAATTACATTATCATATCGTCCTTTTAAAATAAACTCATTCTCGCTCTTTAACTCAACAATATCGTTCGTAACTAATCGATGTTGATTTATGTCTGATGGCTCAATTACCAAGCACGATCTATCATCTTGCCTAATTTCAATTCCAGGTAAAAGACGAAAGGGAGTATTAGGCTCTAATGCTATTCTTTTTAAGGCAATGTGTGATACTGTCTCAGTCATTCCATATGTTTCCCAACACTCAGATGATACTTGATTCAATTTTTGTTCTAAATCCCAATCCACCTTAGCTCCACCCAGTATTATAGTCTTAACCAGCTTAAACTGATCACGCGAATTCACAAAACACTCCTTTGCTTGTGTTGGTACTAATGCCGCAAAATCAATTTCTTCTTTTAAATATTTTAAAGGATTGGAATCTACACCATGAGCTATAAGGTGAAGTCCTCCAACCAAGGCACGCACCACCATCATTTTTCCTGCGATATAGTCGGTTGACAAACACAACAAGGCTTTAGCTCCTTTTTTCAAATGAAAAAAATCAAGGGTACGTTCTGCTGAATAAACCATTGCTGATTTATTCATTATGATTTTTTTCGGTACTCCTGTACTTCCTGATGTAAATAGCTCAATATCTAAATCATCACTCAACCATTCTTTCAAGAAAGATCCCAAAGCTATTTCCCAATCTAAATCGCTCAAACTAAGTTCGTCGCTTAACTTCCTTAATTGATCTTCACCATCATAAAAGGTATGATTAAAATATAAGGTGTTGTAGTGTTTATGTTTGATGGTTGATATCATTTAATATTTATAGAAAAGGATTAGCCCATTGTTTTGATGGATTGTAATACAAGTTATCTCCCTTTAAATACAGAGGTGAATCAATATTATTCTTAAATACTTGGCCCGTTCCTAAGCCCTGAGACATTGAATTATTTAAAGTATATGTCCACTGGGCAATAGCATTTAAGCCAATATTCCCCTCTAAGGCCGATGTCACCCACCATCCCATATTTCTTTCTTGAGCAAGTTTTATCCATTCCAATGATGAATCGAAACCTCCAATTAAACTTGGTTTTAAAATGATGTATTGTGGATTAATTGTATCAAGTAGTTGAGTTCTTTCAGATACTTCATGAATACCTATCAACTCTTCATCTAAAGCAATGGGCAAAGGAGTTTTTTTACAAAGATCTGCCATTACATCCCACTGTCCGGCCTTAACAGGTTGTTCTATTGAGTGTAGATCAAGCATAGCTAATTGATCTAACTTTGATAAAGCTTCATTTGGACTAAATGCTCCATTGGCATCTACTCTAAGTTCCAGCACATCCTTTGAGTAGTTTTTCCTGATATTTTTTAATACCTGTATTTCATCCTCAAAGTTTAAAGCTCCTATTTTCATTTTCAAACAGGTAAATCCTTGTTCCAGCTTTAATTCAATCTGTCTATTCATATTAGGAATGTCTCCCATCCAGATTAAACCGTTTATCTTCACAGCATCATCACCTTGACAAAACCTTGAGGGATATAATTCATAAGTAGATTTTCCTCTTAAACTCAATAGAGCCGACTCAATTCCGAACCTTAAAGCAGGTAAATGCTTAAATCGTGTTTGATAATTATCCTGAATTGATTCTGCATTATTACCTAAACCGCTTAATATTTGATCCAACTCTTCTTCGGCATCCAGGCTTAATCCGGGTATAATGGAAATCTCTCCAATCCCTGTGTTTCCCTTATCATCTTGCAATCTTAAATACCAACTCGGTTTCTCGTATAAAACGCCACGCGAAGTGCCTCCTGGGAAATTAAACTTGAGTATATGCTTTGTAAAATCTGCTTTTAACATGTTAACCAATCATTATTCCTAGTCCAAACAATAAAACCAACACCAAAGTTGACAGAGCTAGCTTTTTAAGTTGTGGATCAAAATCATCAGCAACCTTTGCATTTTTTATGGCCTTCATATGCAAAAACAAGAGCGGAACTCCTGCCAAGTAAAGATAGCTTAACAAGCTAAACTTGTTGATAATACTGAATACAACTAACAAAACTACCGACAATATTATTAAGCTGTAATGATACACTTTGGCAGAATTCAAACCAATTTTGACCACAAGAGTTCTTTTTCCTGCTACCTGATCGCTTTTAATATCGCGCATATTATTTACATTAAGCACGCCAGTACTTAAAAAGCCAATACTAAAAGCAGGAAGCAACAAAGTCCAGTCCCAATTATTAGAATGTAAAAAGTAAGTACCTCCAACACCTGTTAATCCAAAAAACACCAGCACATAAAAATCACCTAAACCTTTATAACCATATGGATTGGATCCCATTGTGTATTTCAATGCTGCAGCAATGGCAGCCATACCCAACAATAGGAATAAAAGAAACCGTAACTGAATAAACCCTCCAAAAGAAATATAAATCAATCCTATCCCTGAAAGAAACGACAATACAGAAAATATAACAATTGCAATTCTCATCTGCGATAATGTTATCATTCCGCTTTGCACCATTCTTTGGGGCCCTAATCGACCTTCATGATCAGCGCCATTAACAGTGTCGCCATAATCATTTGCCAAATTAGAAAGAATCTGCAAAAACAAGGTTGTGAACAAGGCCAACAACAAAACAGGCCATTGAAAACAATTATAAAATTCAGCCACAAAACTTCCTGCTAAAATGGAAGAAAAAGCTAATGGTAAAGTTCGTAAACGAAAAGCTGTAATCCAGGCTTTAACTGATGACATAAAATCAAATTTTGAGCAAAAGTACATATTTGTCTTAATTATTAAACCTGAAAGAAGTTTATAATAGCATCACATTTCCCGGACAAGCTGAATAAATTATATTTGCATTTCAAAACAAACGATATGCTTGCGATAAAGAAAAACGCGAACTTAAAATCATATAATACATTTGGCCTTAGTGTTAATGCAACCGAATTAGCCGAATGTTCTTCTCTTGACGATTTAATTGAAGTAATTAACTTATTAAATACAGACCCTAAACCATATTTAGTTATTGGAGGAGGAAGTAACCTATTATTTTCAAAAGATTTTAAAGGATTAATTATCCATCCCACCATTAAAGGCATTGAAATTATTGAAGAAGATGATAACCATGTTTGGATTAAAGCTGGAGCAGGTGAAGAATGGGACGATTTGGTTGCTTATTGCGTTATGAATAATTACTACGGTTTAGAAAATTTATCCTACATCCCAGGAAATGTAGGTGCCTCACCGGTTCAAAACATTGGGGCTTATGGTGTAGAAGTAAAAGATTGTATTGAAATTGTAAATGGTGTGTTTATAAAAGACGGTAAGCTTTTTACCATGAATAATGTGGATTGTAAGTTTGATTACCGATATAGTGTTTTTAAAGGTGAACTTAAAAATAAAGTAATCGTTTCATCAGTCGTTTTTAAACTAAAGAAATCAGCCAAATTAAATCTTTCATATGGTCCGGTAAAAGAGGAAGTAATGAAAAAGGGTACAGCTGATTTACAAACCCTACGCGAAACAATTATTGATATACGAAAAAGTAAACTGCCCGAACCTTCAGAAATGGGAAATGCCGGTTCTTTCTTTAAAAATCCGATTATTCAACGAAGTAAGTTTGAAGAATTAATAAAGGTATTTCCTCAAATGCCTCACTACATAATTTCTGATGACTTAGTTAAAATTCCTGCTGGATGGCTGATTGATACAAGCGGATGGAAAGGTAAATCTATTGGAGGAGCAGCTGTACACGAAAAGCAAGCTTTGGTTCTGATCAATAAAAATAATGCTTTAGCACAAGACATCATCAATTTGTCAAACACCATTATCTCAGACATCAGGAATCGTTTTCAGATTTCACTAGAGCCAGAAGTTAATATCATTTAGAAAATAAACGCGCTTCTTTATCGTTGATTAAAGAGCATTGAATGATTAAATTTATCATCCAAAGGATTATTACATGTCAATAAAACAACGAAATAAAAGAAAAAAGACAAGCAGACTTTTAGTTGGCTTAACCATTATTATTGCCCTATTTGTGGCTACCGGATTAATGGGACTAAAATATTATAAGTGGATTTTTGCTGAAAATATTAACCTTACTCAAAACCAACAAGAATTCATTTACATCCCTACCCATTCATCATTTGAAGATCTTATTCAAATACTGGATGAGAATAAACTATTAAAGAACTCCATATCATTTAAATGGGTAGCCGAATTAAAAAAGTATGAGGCTGTTAAACCCGGACGATACCAAATAGAAGAAGGTATGTCTAATAACACGCTGATAAACCTGCTTCGTTCCGGCAAACAATCACCTGTTAAAGTCACCTTCAATAACATTAGAACTAAAGAAGAATTAGCTGGAGTAATCAGCCATTATATTGAAGCCGATAGTATCAGCCTTCTTGAAAGTTTAAATGACAATATACTTCAAAAGGAAATTGGAGTTAATTCAGAAACTATACTGACTTTGTTTCTACCCAATACATATGAATTTTGGTGGAACACAACTGCAGAAAAGTTTATAAAAAGAATGAATACCGAGCATCAAAAGTTTTGGAACGAAGATAGAACAGCCAAAGCAAAAGAACTAAACCTCACCCCTACTGAAGTTAGTATTTTAGCTGCTATTGTAGATGAAGAAACCATTAAAGCTGATGAAAAACCAAAAGTTGCTGGTTTATATTTAAATCGTTTAAAAAAGAATATCCGCTTACAAGCGGATCCAACCATTAAATATGCAATGGGTGACTTTAGTGTTCAACGAATTTTAAAAAAAGATCTGGAAATAAACTCTCCATATAACACTTATAAATATGCTGGTTTACCTCCTGGTCCAATAAGAATACCCTCCATTTCTGGCATTAATGCGGTATTAAACCGAACACAGCATAATTACCTATACATGTGCGCTAAAGAAGATTTTTCGGGATATCATAATTTTGCTAAAACATTAAAACAACATAATCAAAATGCCGCTAAGTTTCAGAGAGCTTTGAATAAAAGAAAGATCTATCGTTAAATATTTTCTTTCCAATGAAAAATTCCTCAAAAAAGAATTTTAGCTATTTTCGCATTTAAAATTAATCAACTGAAATATTGTATTTTAATACTGTTAACTGATAAAATTACCTTATATGAAATTTTCAACCATTTTTACCTTAATCATAGCTATTACTATTTTAACATCGTGCGCTTCGTTAAATAAAGGATCATCTAGTTTTGATGATAGCGATAGTCCTTATGTGACGGAAGAAGCAAAACCCAAGGTAAAAGAAACACCTAAGCCAAAAGATATTGTTGTTAAAGAAGAAAAGGTTAAAGCTGTTGACACAACCGAAGATGAAGTATTTAAATACTATGTAATAATTGGTTCGTTTAAAGTACTAGACAACGCAAAAAACTACAAAACACAATTAATTGAAGAAGGCTTCACTCCAGTGATTCTTGAAAATGAGAATGGTTTATATCGGGTTTCAGTTTCAGCCTATAATGATGAAGAGCCGGCCCGAAATAAAATTGGGAATATACGAGCTGGTTACGAAAAATACAGCGATGTGTGGTTACTTATAAGAAAACGATAACTATAAAAACTTTAATTCAAGCTCCTTTTCAGGGGCTTTTTTTTATTTTAAACCTTTTCTTTTTTTTATTTTTGCGCATTCAAATACCGAAATAATAACAATTAAAGATAAAAACCAGATTCAAGATGTATAAACCAGTAAATCTATCTGAGCAAATCTATTACGTTGGTGTTAACGACCGACGCACTTCACTATTTGAAAACATGTGGCCTTTGGATAGAGGAGTTTCTTATAATTCTTACCTTATTGCCGATGAAAAGGTAGCCGTTATTGACACCGTTGAAGCCGGACAATTTGAAAAGTGGATTGCCAAGGTACGAGCCGTACTAAACGATCGTCCTATTGATTATTTGGTAGTAAATCATATGGAACCAGATCACTCTGGCGCCATTCGTATCCTTACTGAACTGTATCCTAACATGGAAATTGTTGGAAACAAAAAGACGCTTCCTATGATTGAAGGATATTATGGTATCACAACTAATTGTAAAGAAGTTAAAGAAGGTGATAGTCTTGAGTTAGGAAAAAACAAACTTTCATTCTACACAGTACCAATGGTACACTGGCCAGAATCGATGGTTTGCTTTGAAGAAACTAACCAAATTCTTTTTTCTTCAGATGCATTTGGTAGCTTCGGCACATTAGATGGTGGCATTTTTGATGATGAATTAGATTTTGATTATTTCACTGACGAGATGCGTAGATACTACTCAAACATTGTTGGTAAATATGGAAATCCTGTTCAGAAAGCACTTCAAAAATTAGGAGCTTTAGACCTAAAAATGATTGCTCCGTCACATGGTCCAGTCTACCGCGAAAACATTGCACAAATGCTTAAATGGTATGATCAGTGGAGTAAATACGAAGGAGAAGAAGGGGTAGTTGTAGCATATGCCTCAATGTATGGCAATACAGAAGAAATGGCAGAAGTTACGGCACGGGCAATTGCAGAATCAGGCATCAAAAATGTTAGAGTGTATGATGTAAGTAAAACACATCCATCATATATTATATCTGATGTATTTAAGTTTAAGGGTATTATTTTAGGTAGCCCAACATACAGTAACGAGTTACATCCTAATATGGAAGCTTTAGTTTCTAAATTACAACACATGGGTGTAAGCAATCATGTCTATGGTATTTTAGGCTCATACACATGGGCCGGTGCTTCGGTTAAAAAACTAAACGAGGCTGCACAAACACTAAAATGGGAACCTGTTGCTGAGCCTGTAGAGGAAAAGCATTCTTTAAAAGAAGATAAATATGAAGCCTGCTGGCAATTAGGTGTTGCAATGGCAGAAAAATTAAAGTCATAGGAGTAAAATATTTCTCCCTTCATAAAAAGAGCACAATTATAGTGCTCTTTTTTTTATCTCTGTTTATTAAAGAATTTCAATTTTATTACCTTCGCAAAAAAATACACAATAGGGTTTGGAGGATAAAACTAAATACACTTGGTATGCACTTTATACTAAGTCTAGGGCTGAAAAAAAGGTATTGGAGCAATTAACAAGAATGGGCATTAAAGCTTATTTACCCATGAAAAAGGTTCTTCGTCAATGGAGTGATCGCAAGAAATGGGTGGAAATGCCGGTTATTAGTTCCTACATATTCATTAACATACCCAAACAAGACTACAGGCGTGTATTTGAGGCCAATGGTGTTGTTGCATATGTTTCTTATAAAGGTAAAGCTTGTACTATACCTGATTCTGACATAGAAGCTATGAGACGTACCATTGAGAATCAGTTAGATTTTGATGTTGAAACGGACAAATTAGAAAAAGGTCAAACCATAACTGTAACATCAGGTCCATTAAAAGGTATTACAGGCGAAGTACTAGAGATACAGGGAGCTAAAAAGCTATATCTACAAATAAGCAACATTGGCTATACATTAGTTGTAGACTTAGCTGACGCAACTTTCACAAAGGAAAAATAACCTTTAAACCATCATCATTCAATAAAGTACTGTTGATTATCTAAGGCAAGATCAACATTTTCAAACACCTCCATTGCTTCATTTTTTAAAGGAGTTAGATCTTTATATCGGCTGGAAAAATGACCTATTATAAGCTTGCCAACATTGGCATCTTTTGCAATAGTAGCTGCTTGTTTAGCAGTTGTATGAGTCGATGATTTGGCCAGATCTTTTAATTCATGCAAAAAGGTGGCTTCATGGTACAACAAATCAACCCCTGTAATAGCAGGTATAATCTTTCTAAAATATCGGGTATCTGAACAAAAAGCATATGAGCGAGGTTTTGGGGCTGGAATAACCAGTTTATTCATATCAACCTCTCTCCCTTTATCATCGTAAAAAGACTCGCCATTTTTAATTGAAACTATATCTGCAATTCCCAAATTATACTTATAAATTGCCTCTTTTCTGATATTAGGCTCTTTGGGCTTTTCTCTAAAAATAAAACCGCAAGTAGGTATGCGATGCGATAAAGGAAGGGATTCTACAATTACCTTCTTATCCTCGTAAATAATCTTTGGAGAATCGAAAGTGAGATCTTTATATTCGATTGCATAAGGTAAATCTTCACAGAAATAAGCTAATTGTGGTTCCAATAAATCTTTTAAGTCAGGATGCGCATGAATAGTCAGTTTTTTATTCCTCCCAAGAAGTCCGAGAGTTGAAATAAATCCCATCAAACCAAAAATATGATCTCCATGAAGATGTGAAAGAAAGACATGATGTATTTTTGAGAAATTAATCTTATTTTTTCTCATTTGCATCTGCGTGCCTTCCCCGCAATCAATCAAAAAAAAACGCTCAGATACACGTAGTATCTGAGCGGTAGGATATCTATCCGATGTTGGTAATGCTGAATTACTTCCTAAAATGGTTACAGAAAAGCTCATCGAATTAATTCGATTCTAATGCTTTACGAATCATTTCAGTACCATCATTTAATGACGGGGCTATATTTAACACTGAATCTAACTGCGAAACAGAAATTAATCTCTCCACTGCAGGTTGCAGACCAGCCAATACAAATACCCCATCGGCATTTTTACAAAGTCGATTAGCAACAAGAATGGCACTTAGACCTGACGAATCGCAATAATTACACTTACCGAGATCAAGCAAAATATTTTTTTCACCATTACCAGAAAGCAACACTAATTCTGATTTAAGCGTTGGTGCAACGTGAGTATCCAACTTTTCTTTCAAAACCTGAACCAATGTAAATCCGTCTAATTTATCAATCTTAAAGTCCATTCTTATTGTTTTAACTTAGTAATAACTATTCTTTTGATGAATTCTCATCGGCTTCCAATTGATCTTTCAAGGCAGCCAAATCAGAAATATCTCCTAAAGTAGTTTTTTCTAAGTTATCATTCAACTTCTTCACACCTTTTTTAGTGGCTTTAGTTTGAGCTTTCTTAGCTGCTACTTCTTCACCCTTCTGAACATCTTCGAAAATACGAGAGTGAGAAAGGATAATGCGTTTAGCCGCTTTATTAAACTCAATTACTTTAAAATCAAGTTTTTCGTCTACTTTAGCTTGTGCTCCGTCTTCTTTTACAAGGTGACGTGGAGTAGCAAATCCTTCAACACCATACTGAAGTGCAATTACAGCACCTTTGTCGAAAATATCAACAATAGTACCTTCATGAATTGAATCTACAGTAAAGATTGATTCGAATACATCCCATGGATTTTCTTCAAGCTGCTTGTGACCAAGGCTCAAACGACGATTTTCTTTGTCGATTTCAAGAACTACAACGTCGATTTCTTCACCAATTGCAGTAAATTCTGCCGGGTGCTTAATCTTCTTAGTCCATGATAAGTCAGAAATGTGGATTAATCCGTCAATTCCTTCTTCGATTTCAACAAATACACCGAAGTTAGTGAAGTTACGTACATACGCTTTGTGCTTAGTACCAACTGCATATTTCTCTTCGATTTTCTCCCATGGATCAGCTTTCAATTGCTTGATACCAAGAGACATTTTACGCTCGTCGCGATCTAAAGTTAATACCATAGCTTCTACATCGTCGCCAACTTTCAAGAAATCTTGAGCGCTGCGTAAGTGCTGAGACCATGACATTTCAGAAACGTGGATTAAACCTTCTACTCCTGGAGCAATCTCAACGAAAGCACCGTAGTCAGCCATAACAACCACTTTTCCTTTAACAACATCACCCACTTTAAGCTCTGAATCCAATGAATCCCATGGGTGAGAAGTTAACTGTTTTAAACCTAATGCAATTCTCTTCTTCTCATCATCGAAGTCAAGAATTACAACGTTCAATTTCTGATCTAACTGAACGATTTCTTCTGGATGAGTCACGCGACCCCAAGAAAGGTCTGTAATGTGAATCAATCCGTCTACGCCACCAAGGTCGATAAATACACCGTAAGAAGTGATGTTTTTAACGGTTCCTTCAAGAACCTGACCTTTTTCAAGCTTAGAAATAATGTCTTTCTTTTGCTGTTCAAGTTCAGCTTCAATAAGTGCTTTATGAGATACAACTACGTTTTTGAATTCCGGGTTGATTTTAACCACTTTGAATTCCATAGTTTTACCTACATACATATCGTAATCGCGAATAGGCTTAACATCAATTTGCGAACCTGGCAAGAAAGCCTCAATTCCAAATACGTCAACGATCATACCACCTTTAGTACGACATTTGATGTAACCCTTGATAACTTCATCGTTATCTAAAGCTTCGTTTACGCGATCCCAAGAACGTAATGCTCTTGCTTTCTTGTGAGAAAGAACTAATTGTCCTTTTTTATCCTCTTGACTTTCAACGTAAACTTCTACTTTATCGCCAACTTTTAATTCTGGGTTGTAACGAAATTCGTTACGGCTAACGATACCATCAGATTTAAAACCGATGTTAATAACAACTTCACGTTTAGTTAATGTAATAACCTCTCCTTCGATAACTTCTTTTTCAGAAATTGTAGAAAGAGTTTCGTCATACATTTTAGCCAATTCTTCTTTTGATGCACCAGCACCAACTACATCTCCGGCTTCATAGCTATCCCAATCAAAATCATCAGCTGGAACTGCTGCAACTGGAGTTTCTTTTACTTCAGGAGTGTTTTCAACAGGTTCCTGAACGTTTTCTTTTTCTTCTGCCATTTTTGTTAAAATGTTAAATAACTAGTAGTTAGACAATATATTGTAAAAAATCGCTGCAAAAGTATTAACTTTTTTCTAGTTAAAAAACTTTCTAAGCCAATATTTTACAGCTAAGTTGCAAATTTAGCTTATTAAAAAGGTGTCGTCAAGAAGTCATCGGATACAAACTAATTATACTAATGTCTAACCCCACCATGTTCATCAATATTTTCTAATACATTCATCACATATTCAAACACTTTCACAAAGTATAACCCACTAATAAGATTTATCATTATTTAAATCATATAATATTTTCTATTTTTGATGTTCGAAAAAAAACTCATCTATTCAACAATCTTTAATAGATTAAATTATACGCCATGAAAATTTCAATTATAGGTACAGGTTATGTTGGCTTAGTAACAGGAACATGTTTCTCTGATACAGGTGTGAATGTAACATGTGTTGATATTGACGAAAAAAAAATAGAAAATCTTAAAAATGGGATTATTCCTATATACGAACCTGGCCTGGACAGAATGGTTCTTGCTAACGTTGAAAAAGAAAGATTACAATTTACAACAAGCTTAAAAGAAAGTCTTGAACAAGCAGAGGCAGTCTTCATTGCAGTTGGAACACCTCCAGGTGAAGATGGAAGTGCTGATTTAAGCCACGTGTTAGCTGTTGCTCGCGAAATAGGTAAACACATTACGCAACATATTGTAGTTGTCACAAAAAGTACAGTGCCGATTGGCACAGCTAAAAAAGTAAAAGCTGCTGTTCAGGATGAATTAGAGAAAAGAGGCGTAGAAATTGATTTTGATGTTGCATCTAATCCTGAATTTTTGAAAGAGGGTAATGCCGTTGAAGACTTTCTTAAGCCTGACAGAATTGTTGTAGGTATAGAATCGGAAAAGGCTGAAAAGATTATGCAAAAGCTATACAAGCCTTTCACTCTCAACGGGCATCCTATCTTATTCATGGATATACCATCAGCAGAAATGACCAAATACGCTGCCAATGCGATGTTAGCAACTAAAATTAGCTTTATGAATGACATTGCTAACCTATGTGAAATTGTTGGTGCTGATGTTTCTAATGTTCGTCGTGGTATTGGTTCTGATACCAGAATTGGAAATAAATTTATATATGCAGGTGCCGGATACGGTGGTTCATGCTTTCCTAAAGATGTAAAAGCCATTATTAAAACAGCTCAGCAATACAATTATCGTTTACGTTTATTAGAATCTGTTGAAGATGTGAATAACGATCAGAAAATGGTGATTGTTAGTAAAATATTAAAGCATTTTGGCAACGTAAAAGGAAAAACGTTTGGAATGTGGGGTTTATCATTTAAGCCACAGACTGATGACATGAGAGAAGCTCCATCAGTTGTTATTGCCAATGCCCTTATTAAGGAAGGTGCAAAAGTTAAGGCATATGATCCTGTTGCTGCTGAAGAAGCCCATAAGATTTTAGGTGACACAATTGAATATGGCAAAGACCAGTACGATGCACTAATTGATACTGATGCCCTAATATTAATAACTGAGTGGCCGGAGTTTAGAATTCCTAACTATAAAGTGATGGAAAAACTAATGAATGAAAAAGTAATTTTTGACGGTCGAAACATTTATGATCCGGTTGAATTAAAAGAAAACGGCTTTACCTATTATGGTATAGGACGATAAATATTATTCATTACAATACAATTAAGTCTGGATTTTTGATTCCAGACTTTTTTATTTTTATTTTCCTAATATTGCATTAATCAATATCATAGACATTTTATCTAATCATCCATGAAGAAAAGAATTTTAATTACTGGTGGAGCTGGATTTATAGGATCTCATTTATGCGAAAGATTGCTGAATGAAGGGAATGAAGTAATTTGTATGGACAATTACTTTACTGGCGCAAAAGATAATATAGTGCACCTGCTTGACAATCCTTACTTTGAATTGATTCGCCATGATGTGACCCATCCTTATTTTATTGAGGTGGATGAGATTTATAATCTGGCATGTCCGGCATCACCAGTTCATTATCAATATAATTCAATCAAAACCATTAAAACTTCCGTTATGGGAGCCATTAATATGCTGGGCTTAGCTAAGCGAATTAAAGCACGCATATTACAAGCTTCTACCAGCGAGGTTTATGGAGACCCTCTGATTCATCCTCAACCAGAAACTTATTGGGGAAATGTAAATCCAATTGGTATCAGATCATGTTATGACGAAGGAAAACGTTGTGCAGAGAGTCTTTTTGTTAATTATCACGAGCAAAATGATGTTGATATTAAAATTATACGAATATTCAACACCTATGGTCCAAGAATGAATCCTGAAGATGGAAGAGTTGTATCTAACTTTATAGTTCAGGCTTTATTAGGAGAAGACATAACTATTTTTGGGGATGGCAAACAAACCAGAAGTTTCCAATACGTTGATGATTTAGTGGAAGGAATGATTCGAATGATGGGAAGCAGAAAAGAATTTAACGGGCCCGTTAATATTGGAAACCCAAATGAATTTACAATGATTGAACTGGCTAATGAAATCATTGATCTAACGAATTCGAAATCTAAGTTAACAAACCAACCTTTACCAGCAGATGACCCTACTCAACGCCAGCCAGACATATCATTGGCTAAAAAAGAGTTAAATGACTGGGAGCCCAAAGTACAGCTTCGTGAAGGTTTAACCAAAACAATTGAATATTTCGATGGTCTTTTAAAAAGTGGCTGGACGAGAAAATAAATCCTTAATTAAATGTAAATCCAATGAAGCAAAGAAAAGGAATAATATTAGCAGGTGGCTCGGGTACTAGATTATACCCGGCAACAAAAAGCATTTCAAAGCAAATCATCCCGGTATATGACAAACCAATGATTTATTATCCTTTATCGGTTTTAATGCTTGCTAATATTCGTGAAATACTAATAATTAGCACACCACATGACCTGCCATTATATGAAAACCTTTTTGGAGACGGATCTGATTTAGGACTTAAAATTAGCTATGCAGAACAACCATCACCAGATGGATTGGCTCAAGCTTTTATTATTGGCGAAGAATTTATTGGCGATAGTGACGTTGCCATGGTACTAGGTGATAATATCTTCTACAGCTATGGTTTTAGTGAAACCTTATCGAAAGTAACTAAAACTGAAGATGCAGCGGTTGTTTTTGGGTACTATGTTACCGATCCGGAAAGATATGGAGTTGCTGACTTTGATTCTTCAGGAATGGTAACTTCAATTGAAGAAAAACCTGAAAAGCCAAAATCAAATTATGCAGTAACAGGATTGTACTTTTATCCTAACGATGTAGTTGAGAAAGCCAAAAGTTTAAAGCCTTCCAAACGTGGTGAACTGGAGATTACAGACCTTAATATGCTTTATTTAAACGAAAAGAGACTTCAACTAAGTCAATTAGGTAGAGGAACTGCCTGGTTAGATACCGGAACGCACGATAGTTTACTTCAGGCAAGTAATTTTATATCAACCATTGAAAATCGTCAGGGATTAAAAGTTGCTTGTATAGAAGAAATTGCATTCACTAAAGGGTATATCAACCGAGACCAATTACTAAAGTTAGCTGAACCGCTAAAGAAAAACGAATACGGTCAATACCTAATTCGTTTGGCAAAATAACAACGAATCGTTTATTAATTACTCGATTTTAATAATGCATTGTTATTTTTGCAGCTCAAGAAATATTAAATGAAAATTGAAAAAACACATATTCCTGGTTTAGTAATTATTCAACCCCAAGTATTCGCTGACGACCGTGGTTTCTTTATGGAATCATATAACGAAAACAGATATTTTGAAAATGAAGTACTCCCCCACTTTGTTCAGGATAACATATCTAAATCGTGCTACGGTACAGTAAGAGGATTACATTACCAATTAGCTCCTTTTGCTCAATCTAAATTAGTACAGGTTATTGAAGGTAAAGTGTTAGATGTTGCAGTTGACCTAAGAATAAAGTCACCAACTTTTGGTCAAAGCTTTTCAATAGAATTATCAGCTAAAAATAAAACACAGTTTTTTATTCCTCAAGGTTTTGCCCATGGTTTTTCAGTTTTAAGCGAAACAGCCATTTTTATGTACAAATGTGATAATTACTATAATCGAGAAGCAGAAAGAGGCTTGGCCTATAACGATACTCAGTTGAATATCGACTGGAAAATTCCGCAAGATAAAATCATCATTTCTCAGAAAGATGGTATTTTACCTACTCTAAGAGAAGCTGAATATAATTTTGTTTAAATTATGAAGAAGATTTTGGTTATTGGTTCTGAAGGACAATTAGGCAATGAAATAAAAGAATTGTATCACCAATTCCGTGAAGCCAAATTTACATTCACAACTATAGAATCATTGGATGTTACCAATCAAGTAGCTTTGAAAAATAAAATTACTTCAGACTCCTTTGATTATATTATTAATTGTACTGCTTATACTGCTGTTGATAAAGCTGAGACGGATAAGGATTTAGCCGATATAATTAACAATCAAGCTATTAAAACTATTGGAAAAAGTTCTTCAGAGATAAATGCTAAAGTGATACATGTTTCAACTGATTATGTATTTGATGGTAGTAACTTCAAACCATACTCTGAGGAAGATCAAACATCTCCTAATTCTGTTTATGGAAAAACGAAACTTGATGGTGAATTGGCCCTGTTAAAAGAAAATTCGGAATCTATCGTTCTTAGAACGTCCTGGTTGTATTCTTCGTTTGGAAATAACTTTGTTAAAACCATGATGAAGCTGGGAAATGAAAGAGATGAGCTGAATGTAATTTTCGATCAGGTTGGCACCCCAACTTATGCTCGCGACTTAGCTAAAGTTATTCTTTATATTATTGAAAAAGACATTAACTTAGCCATTCCTTTTCAGAGTGGCATATATCACTATAGCAACGAAGGTGTTTGTTCATGGTTTGATTTTACCAAGACCATTCACGAAATTGCAAATATAAACTGCAATGTAAAGCCAATAGAAAGCAAAGATTATCCGACTGCTGCACCTAGGCCGCATTACAGTGTTTTAAACAAGACCAAAATCAAAACAATCTATAATGTTGACATTCCATACTGGAAAGACAGTTTAAAGGAATGTATAGCACTAATTAATCAGTAATCTAACAACTGTATTTTAAGAAAGATGCAAAAGGAAGTATTAAACTCAGTATTAGAAAAAGCACAATCATGGTTGGATGGTGCTTATGATGAAGAAACAAAAAGTGCCATCAAACAAATGATGGACAATGAGGATAAAACATCTCTTATCGACTCATTTTATAAGGATTTAGAGTTCGGAACAGGTGGCTTACGTGGAATCATGGGCCCTGGCTCAAACCGCATGAATCGTTATACCGTTGGAGCAGCCACTCAAGGATTAGCCAATTACATTAATAAAGAATTTGCTGATGCAAGTGAGAAAAGCGTTGTTATTGGCTATGATTGTCGTAATAACAGCAGACTTTTTGCCGAAGTGGTTGCTGATATTTTCAGTGCCAACGGAATTAAGGCTTACTTATTTGAAGATTTACGTCCTACTCCTGAAATTTCATATGCTATCCGTCAGTTAGGATGTCAGAGTGGTGTTATTATCACAGCTTCACACAACCCTAAAGCATACAATGGCTACAAGGCTTATTGGAATGATGGTGCACAATTAACAGCGCCACACGATACTAATGTAATTGATGAAGTAAACGATATTACTTCTGTTAACGACATCAAATTTGATGGTAATAAAGAGTTGATTGAGATATTGGGTGAAGATATGGATAACCAATTCCTTGATCAGGTTCAATCATTAGTGCTTGATCAGGAAGTTATTGATCGCAACAAAGATCTTAAAATTGTTTATTCGCCAATCCATGGTACTGGAGTTAAGATGATTCCTGCGGCATTACGTCGTTGTGGTTTTGAAAACGTTATTAATGTACCGGAGCAAGATGTGGTTAGTGGAGATTTTCCAACAGTAGTTTCTCCAAACCCTGAAGAACCAGCAGCACTTGAAATGGCCTTGAATAAAGCCAACGAAACGGATGCTGATCTGGTAATGGCATCAGATCCAGACAGTGATCGATTGGGTATTGCTGTTAGAAATGAAAAAGGAGAATTTGTTTTGGTTAATGGTAACCAAACTGCTACCCTTCTGACATGGTATATCTTAAAAAAATGGAAAGAGCAAGGTCGCTTAACCGGTAAAGAGTACATTGTAAAAACAATTGTTACTTCTGAGCTTATCAAAGAGATTGCTGTTAAAAATGAAGTTGAATATTTTGATGTCTATACCGGATTCAAATGGATTGCAAAAGTAATTCGCGATTTGGAAGGCAAGAAAAAATATATATGCGGAGGTGAAGAATCATACGGTTTCTTACCTGGTGATTATGTACGCGATAAAGATGCTGTTGCCGCAATTACAATTACCGCTGAAATTGCTGCCTGGGCTAAAGACAATGGTAAATCATTATTTGACGTATTGCAAGACATTTACATGGAATACGGATTCTCAAAAGAAAAAATGATTTACATTGTTCGTGAAGGTAAGAGTGGCGCTGATGAAATCAAGCAAATCATGCAAGACTTTAGATCTACACCTCCACAAACTTTAGGTGGTGATAAAGTAAGTATCATCAAAGACTATTCTAAACTTAATGCTCAGTACGTCTTAGAAGGAAAAGATGAAGCTATTGATTTACCAGGAACTTCAAACGTGCTTCAATTCTTTACCGAAAAAGGATACAAAGTATCTGTTCGTCCTTCAGGTACCGAACCTAAAATCAAGTTTTACTTCGAAGTTCAGGTTCCTATGAACAGTAAAGATGAATATTACGCAGCAAATGAAAAAGCTGATGAGATTATTGGCAATATTGCTAAAGACCTTGGAATTTAATTTTCATTAAACATACTACTAAAAACTCCGCAATAGCGGAGTTTTTTTTTGTTTCTATTTTGCAAAGAATTCATCTTTGAAATTAACCAAATACACTCTTTCTGTAGCACGGGTGATAGCTGTATATAACCACCGAAAATATCCTTTTCCCATTTGTTCTTCCGGCACATAACCTTGATCAATAAAAACCGCTTTCCACTGTCCACCCTGCGATTTATGACAGGTCATAGCATAGGCATACTTAACTTGCAAGGCATTATAATAAGGGTTTTTCTTCAGTTCTTCATATTGTTTTCGCTTTGATCTTTCAAATTGATAATCTTCCATTACAGTTTTAAAAAAAGCTTCCTGCTCTTCGCGAGAGAAGCCAGCGGTATCGGAATGAAGAGCGTCTAATACAATTTTGGCATCAATCTCAAGTAGTTTGTAATCTGATAACCGAACCGTAACATTAGCAAACCTTCTATCATACAATTCCTCATACCCGTTAATACGTATCACCTCTGCAATATCACCGTTGGCAATAAAATCAGCCTCTTTACTATCTTTTAGCCAATGATAATTATTTTTAACTATCAATAAATGATCCGTAACAGTCAATTCCTCCTCACGATACAAAATTGAATTTCGTATTCCCTGATTAAACAGATTTGCTCTTTTATTAGATCGGCACACAACCAGAGTTTCATCTAAACCATAATTTTCCTGACACCAATTCAGTTCATCAATCAACTCTTCTCCGGATATTCTCTTAAAATCTGCAAAATTCTTAGCTTCTAATTCTGGGAATGTAGGTTCAAAAAAAGATTCATTTAAAGCTAAGCGTAATTTAGTAGCATTATAAAGTATACCACTATTCTCTTCTTGCCTCACCACTTCACTTAAAAAGTAATCCTGAACATGCAAGCCCAAGCTTCTTAGGTTATCTTTATCTAAGGCCGGACTATCTTCAAAGCCCACAGGAGGCAACTGTGCCACATCACCTATGAGAATTAGTTTACAATTTCCTTTCCCAAATACAAAATTCAACACATCTTCTAAAAGCCTTCCCGATCCAAAAGTGGTATATTCTAAACTGCTGTTTGATATCATTGATGCTTCATCAATTATAAAGATGGCATCTTTCGACTTATTGAAGTTTAAATGAAAATTACTAAAATCATCATTTGAGGATTCGCGACGGTAAATTTGTTTATGAATGGTATAGGCAGGCTTTCCGGTATAGCTACTTAAAACTTTTGCAGCTCTTCCGGTAGGTGCCATTTGCTGAAACGGTATTTCAAGCTTTTCCAACACATCTGTGAACGCCTTCATCAAGCTGGTCTTACCTGTACCTGCATATCCTTTTATTAAACAGACACTTTCTTGTTCTTCAGACATGACAAAATCACCTAATCCCCCAATTAATTTTTGTTGAGAAGGTGTTGGTTCAAAGTTAAACCCTTCAAGAATTAAGTTACTTATATGTTTATTTAGCATTTTTAATGTAGATAAAGCCCCGGAAAAAATCGTAATTTGATTTTTTTTTTAACTTTGGGCATTCAAACTAAAACAAAAATCCGAAGATAATGAAAACAGTGATTCAGATTGTCCTTACAGTTGCTATTATTGCTTTAGGCTATTTGTGTGTTGAGAGTATTCAAAAACCAATCCGCTTTCAGGAAGCTCATGAAATGAGAAAAGATGCGAATGTGGAAAAATTGATGCTTACTCGTGATGCGCAGGTTGCATACAAGTCTGTTTACAACAAATATACAGGAAGTTTCGACACTTTGATCAGTTTTATCAAAAACGACTCTCTACCATTAATTAGAAAAGAAGGTAGTTTGACTGACAGTATGTTGGAAGCCGGTATGACTGAAGTAAAAGCTTTAGCTTTAGGTATTATTAAAAGGGACACTATTCGTGTTAGTGTTAAAGACTCTTTGTTCCCGGAAGGTTATTCGGTAGATTCATTACCATTTATTCCTTTTGTTGAAGGCGAAAAATTTGAAATGGGCGCCGGAGTTGTAGAAACAGGTTCAGGAGTTAAAGTGCAGGTATTTGAGGCTAAAGTGCATAACAACGTGTACTTAGATGGTCTTGAGGCTCAGGAAATCATTAATTTAAATGATAAGACTCAAAAATTGGAGAGATATCCTGGTCTTAAAGTTGGTTCATTGGAGGAAGCAAATAATAATGCTGGTAACTGGGAATAGTACAATGACCAAAACATACGTTGTATCCTCTTCGTTTGACGAAAGCATTACAACTTCATATTTTTTGTCCATCCGATCTGCTTCGGATGGACTTTCTTTTTGTGTTTTAGACCCTGTTACAAACACATATATTGCGTATGCCAATATTCCATTTAAGGATTCTAGTGCTGATCATATCAAAACACAGGAATTATTAATTACTGAAAAACTCCTGAATTTACCTTATAAAAAGGTATTGTTTATGATCGAAACGCCTAACGCAACATTGGTACCAACCGCCTTATACGATCCCGCAAAAAAACAGGAACTATTTAATCTGAACCACAGCATCAATTCTGTTGATTGTGAATTACAGGAGCATAAAATTAAAATGGCTGACGCATGGAATATCTTTGCGATTCCTAAATTCTTATATCATCTGATAAAAAATCAGTTTGATTCTGTTTCATTTTATCAACAACACTCTCCTTTTGTTGAAGGCTGTTTATTGTCAGCGCAAAACAAAAAGGACGAAAACAGTATCCACATCGACTTACATGATCACTTCTTTGATATTGTAGTGATGGAATCAAGAGCTCTGAAGCTTTGCAACTCGTTCAAGTTTACGACCCCTAACGATTTTATTTATTTTGTCCTGTTTACATTTGAACAGCTAAAAATGTCAACAGAGAACACACGTATTCATCTTCACGGAGTATACGATCGCCAGAATCCTTATTATCTGGCATTAAAAAACTACTTACGACAAACCAAAATTGTCACACCATCTTATCATTTTAATTTTAGCGATACACTAAAAATAAAAGATCAATATAAACAAGAGCATCACAATCTATTTAATTTGGCAATATGCGTATAATTAGTGGATACTTAAAAGGACGACGTTTTTCCCCACCAAAAAGTTTTAAGGCTCGCCCTACAACAGACATTGCACGCGAAAGCTTGTTTAATATTCTAATGAATCGTTTAGATTTTGAAGATTTAAAAGTTTTAGATCTTTTTGCCGGTACAGGAAGTATTTCATACGAATTTGCTTCCAGAGGTTGTGAAAATATAACTACAGTGGAATTTAATTATAATCACTTTTCGTTTATAAAAAAAACAACTCAAGAACTGGAATTAGATAAATATATCAGACCAATTAAAGCGGATGCTTTTAAATATATGCAGAAAAGCAGTGAGAAATTTGATCTTATTTTCGCTGATCCTCCCTTTGATTTGAAACAATTTGATACGATTCCGGATCTTTTCTTTCAACAAGAATTATTGAATGAAAACGGATTATTTATACTTGAACATTCCGACAAAAAATCATTCGAAAATCATCCAAATTTTAGCGAATTAAAGAAGTATGGTAAAGTACATTTCTCTTTTTTTACCAACTTATAATTAAAAACTCTCAACTTTCATTATAACAAATAAGGTCTCATGCCCCTTGTTTATAATGAGCATATGCTTATATTTGCAACATTATAATTAGCATATGCCAAGAAAAAAGACATACAGACACATCTGTGGCAAACCGTCGATTACCTATTTCAAACCTGCAGGTGTTCCTTTGCGAGATATAACAGAAACCGAATTAACACTTGACGAATACGAAAGTATTAGATTAGCTGATTACGAGGGTCTCTATCAGGAGGAAGCTGCAAAATTAATGAACATCAGTCGCCAGACATTCGGTAGAATTATCAGTTCAGCACATCAAAAAATTGCGCAAGCATTAATTAATGGTAATGCCATTGCAATTAAAGATAAACCAGACGAATAATTTAATATTTTAAATAATGAAAATAGCAATTCCAACAAAAGACAAAATGGTTGATGATCACTTTGGTCATTGCCAATTTTTTAGTGTAGCTACAATTAGCAATAATGAGATTGTAGAAATAGAAGAAATCCCTTCTCCTAATGGATGTGGATGCAAGACTGACATAGTTGGTACATTAAAGAACAAAGGGGTTTCCGTAATGCTTGCCGGAAACATGGGACAAGGTGCAGTGAATAAAATTAACCAATCTAATATTCAGGTAATCAGAGGCTGCTCAGGTGAAATTGAAGATGTAATAAAGGCATACTTAAAAGGCGAAACAATCGATTCTAAAATTGTATGTGAGCAACATTCAGATAACAGCGCTAAAGAAGGGCACCAATGCAGTCATTAAGCAACAACGACATCTTTATATATGAACATCGGGTTAGCTATGCAGAAACTGATAAAATGCAGTTTTTACATCACTCAAACTACGCACGTATATATGAAAATGCACGATGGGAATACTTTAGATCACTAAATATATCATATTCTAAAATTGAAGAACTAGGTATAATGATGCCTGTGATTAATATGGATTTTCATTTTATTAAGCCGGCTTTTTACGACGATAATCTTCAAATTGAAGTGAGCATTGAAAATCTTACAAATGTAAAAATAAGCTTCAAATACGCTACCATAAAAAACGGTGAGACTATTAATACCGCCACGGTGACACTTGCCTTTATGCATAGTAATTCAGGCAAGCCGACTCGCACCCCTGAATTCATAAAAAATGCGTTGCAAAATCAATAAATTCAAAATGCTTATAAAACAAAAAAGGGAGCAATTTTGCTCCCTTTTTTTATGCGGTCTGGACGGGACTCGAACCCGCGACCTCCGGCGTGACAGGCCGGCATTCTAACCAACTGAACTACCAGACCAAAAGATGTTTCAAAAAGATTGCGGTCTGGACGGGACTCGAACCCGCGACCTCCGGCGTGACAGGCCGGCATTCTAACCAGCTGAACTACCAGACCTAAAAGATAATTTCAAAAAGATTGCGGTCTGGACGGGACTCGAACCCGCGACCTCCGGCGTGACAGGCCGGCATTCTAACCAACTGAACTACCAGACCAATTTCTTTGAATATTATCAAAAATCTTTTTTCTAAACTAGCGGTCTGGACGGGACTCGAACCCGCGACCTCCGGCGTGACAGGCCGGCATTCTAACCAACTGAACTACCAGACCAGTTTAGATATCTTTCAACATCTCTTGTTAATAGAATCACACATTTGAGATTCTTTACTTTCTTCTGAACTCCTTACTTGGCAAGCTTTTCATTAAGCTTATCAGGTATATCTCTTTCTGAAAGCGATGCAAAGGTAACTCTTCTTTTTTTATATGCAATACTATTTTTCAAATCAGTTAATATTTTCTTTGTTCATATTTGTTCAGCTATTGCTTATCAATATTTTACCAAAGAAAAAAAATCAAAAAAAAGGCGCTACCCAAGTGGATAGCGCCTTTTTGAACTATTTTGAGAACCCTATTAAGCGTTCTCTATTTTCTTTAACAATGCATCAGCAGTGATAATTTCCAAATAAGTGGTTCCACCACCAAGTCCTAAGCTACCGCCTAAATAAGCAACTAAATCGCTACCCTCTAAAACTTCTTTTTTCATAAGTTTTTTAAGCGTCTTCTTAAGGATATCCTTAGCGTCGGTTCCATCTTCCATTACACGTGGATAAACACCATAAGAAAGAGCTAATTGACGACCAACTTCAGCAGAATGACTTAATGCATAAACAGGCACAGTAGCACGGAAAGCAGCAATATAACGAGCTGTTTTTCCAGTTAAAGCCTCTGTCAATACAGCTTTAACATCTAATGTTTTACTTGCATTCACAGCTGTATCTGCTAAATATGCAGTTACTTCTGCCTCATTCTTAGGTACAGGAATGTCGTTACGTGAATCTTTAGCAGCTTCAACCTCCTTAGCAATTTTCGACATTGTTCTAACAGCTTCAACAGGGTAACTACCATAAGCAGTTTCACCACTTAACATGATAGCATCTGTACGGTGATAGATTGCGTTTGCAACGTCTGTTACCTCAGCACGTGTAGGACGAGGGTTTTTAATCATTGTATGCAACATTTGAGTTGCTACAATAACAGGTTTCTTAGCTTCCACACAAGCGCGAATCATTTGACGCTGAATTCCAGGAATTTTTTCCTGAGGAACTTCAATACCTAAGTCACCACGAGCTACCATAATACCGTGAACATGCTCTAAAATCTCTTCAAGATTCTCAACACCTTCTTGGTTCTCAATTTTAGCAACGATTTTCATCGGGCTATTTTTCTCATCAAGGATAGACTGTACTTCTAATACATCTTCTTTGTTACGAACAAAAGAGTGAGCTACAAAATCAATTCCGATTTCAGCTGCATACTTAATGAAGTTTCTGTCTTTTTCTGTAACAGAAGGAAGATTGATTCTCACACCTGGAACGTTAACACTCTTACGGCTTCCTACTTCACCATCATTGGTAACAGTACATACTAAATGATCTCCTTCTTTAGCATCAACCACAAGTGCAACTTCACCATCATCGATCAAAATGTCACCACCTACCGGCACATCCTGAACGAAGCTTTCGTAACTTACATAGATACATTCTTTAGACGATTCATTTTCAATACCGCCTTTAACCTTTACAACATCACCTGTTTTGAATTGAAGGTTTCCATCACATTTTGATGTTCTGATTTCAGGTCCTTTTGTATCAATTAAAATAGCAATCTTGTCAGATACAGCTCTAACATTATCAACTACTTTCTTAACACCTTCAAAGTCCTGGTGAGCAGTGTTCAAACGAACAACGTTCATTCCTGACTTGTACAACTTTTTTAAAAAGTCAACTTCGCAATCACGATCTGAAATTGTAGCAACAATTTTCGTAAACTTCTTCATAATTAAATTTTTCTGGAGGTATGCAACTATTTAAACATATTGAATCCAGCCCTTCCCCTGCTCGATCCAAAAAATTAATAAAATTCTAGTTTATATTTTTTTATTCACTCTTATTAAGGCCTCAATACCCAATCGATAAGAATCGAGCCCAAAACCTGATATGCTTCCTACACATACCGAACTTATAAATGAATGATGCCTGAATTGTTCCCTTTTAAAAACATTACTTATATGTACTTCAACTACCGGACTCTTAATGGCAGCTATTGCATCTGCAATGGCCAATGAAGTATGCGTGTACGCACCTGCATTTAGCACAATACCATCAATGTTAAAACCTTTTTCATGAAGTTTATCTATAATTTCACCTTCATGATTTGATTGAAAATACTCTAAATCAATTTGACCGAACTCTTCTTGAATTTTTTGAAAATAATCTTCAAAAGTGTCAGATCCATATATAGTAGGTTCTCTTTTTCCTAACAAATTCAGGTTAGGACCATTAATTATAAGTATACTCATATAATATCTGTTGATATCGTGAGCGCAAAATTACGATTGTTTATTGGAAAATAAAACTTAAAAGGGTTATGAATAACAGTTTTTAATATTTATAATAGTATTTTTTAGTAAAATATTTGATCTTTATTACTGTAATATTTATTTTTGGTTATACTTGCAATCGGGAAACTGTAATAAACTTAAAAATTATGAATTGGGAATCAGAAATTAATGAGTTTCGAAACTACCTCAAAATTGAAAAGGGGTTATCAGAAAACTCAATACACGCTTACGTAACAGACCTTACGAAGCTTGTAGCGTTTTTAGAGGAGAATAAGCTTAAGAAAGGACCTGAAGACATTATTCTCGCTGACCTTAAAGAGATGATGGAATGGATTGGACACCGGGGGATCAGTCCACGAACTCAAGCCAGGGTTATTAGCGGCATTAAGTCGTTCTATAAATTTCTTTTAATTGAAGAAAAAGTAGAAAAAGACCCTACAGCCTTATTAGAATCACCAAAAATTGGTAGGAAATTACCTGATATTCTTTCTGTTCAGGAGATTGATTCTATTATTAGTGCTGTTGACACTAAAAAACCAGAAGGACAACGTAACAAAGCTATATTAGAAACACTTTATAGTTGTGGTCTTCGCGTTTCAGAACTAATTGATCTTAAAATTTCTAACTTGTTCTTCGAATCAGGTTTTATTAAAATCGAAGGAAAAGGAAATAAAGAAAGATTAGTGCCTATTAGTACTAAAGCTATTAAGGAGATTAATCTTTACTTAAGTGAATATCGTCGTAATCTTAAGATTAATCCAGACGATGAAGATATTCTTTTCCTTAACAGACGAGGTAAAAAATTATCCAGAGTAATGATTTTTACCATCATTAAAAATTTAACTAAGAAACTTGGTTTCGAGAAAAACATTAGTCCACATACTTTCCGTCATTCTTTTGCAACTCATTTGATTGATGGTGGTGCGAACTTGAGAGCAGTTCAGGAAATGTTAGGACACGAATCCATTATTACAACAGAGATTTACACACATCTTGATAAAGAGTATTTAAAAAATACTTTAATTCAGTTTCACCCAAGATCGTAGTATATTCTAAAATATTAAGGGCTGTCTTTTTAAGACAGCCTTTTTTTATTCAACAAAGGTCGTTTAAGATCGATTCTAATGTCGGGTAAGAGAAATGGAAATCATCTTTCAGCATTCTTTTAGGCACTACCTTTTGGCCAACTAATAGAAAGTTTGCTCCTTCACCTAAAATCATTCGTAAGGCAAATTCAGGCACTTTTAACCAAAGTGGACGGTTTAGTTTTTCGGCTAATGCAATACTAAATTCTAAATTCGAGATCATTTCAGGTGCCACAAAATTATAAATACCACCGGAAGCTTCGCGTTTTAGCAAATACCATATCCCACTTAAAACATCTTTAATATGAATAAATGGAAAAACCTGATGGCCATCTCCTAGCGTTGATCCAAAGCCAAACTTAAAAGGTTTTATTAATTTAGGAAAAGCACCTCCTTCTTTGCCTAATACAGCACCCAATCGGATTAAACAAAGTCGAACATTCTTAACATTACTAATTCGAAGAGCTTCGGCTTCCCACTTTTGACATACTTCGCCTAAGAAATCATCTGCATAACTGGTAGAAAATTCATCATGTACTTCAAAAGCATCGTAAATACCAACTGCAGATGCAGAGATAACTACATCAGGTTTATCAACTGCTGCTTCCACTGCATCAACAATTCGTCTTGTAACATTTAATCTGCTATATAAAATTTTTCGCTTAGTCTTTTCATTCCATTTCTTAGCAATGCTATGCCCTGCCAGATTAATTACTGCATCGCTACCATTAATTGCTTTTGTTAATTCTGCCGGATTATGAAGAATAGCTCTGTTTAGCTTTAAAACCTGGTATCCGTTCTGTTCAAGAAAATCAACCAGCTTTTTTCCTATGAAACCTGTTGCTCCACTTATTGCTATTTTTTCTTTTCCTTCCATTAAAACATTATATTTTTAATCTGACTTTTAAAATTTACGCTAATTCTTAGATAAAAGTTCTTTTAACTCATCAGAACTCACTCCCATTTCCATCTGACCTTTACTAAAAAACGATATTCGACCGGTTTCTTCAGAAACAACAATGGCCATTGCATCTGTAGCCTCCGTAATACCCATAGCAGCTCTATGCCTCAACCCAACTTTTTTAGGTAGAGTTCTGTTTTGAGAAACAGGTAAAATACAACCTGCCGCTTTAATTTTATTTCGGGTAATAATAACAGCACCATCATGTAACGGACTATTTTTAAAGAATATATTCTCAATCAACTGACTAGATATCACTCCGTTTATTAATTCACCAGTCTGCACATAATCTACCAACTCCGATTCTTTTGAAATAACAACCAATGCTCCGGTTTTTGTCTTTGCCAAGTTTTCACATGCCCGAACCAAGGGTATATTGTAAATATCCATCATTCCTTTCGATTCATTCATAAAAACTTTATCCAGAGAAAACTTTGAAGTAAGATTGTATCGTGATCCTAATAAAATAAGGAAACGTCTGATTTCTTGCTGAAAAACAACTATAAAAGCTAATACTCCAACGTTCACAAAATTATCCATAATACTGGCAGACAATTCCATGTTAAACGCCTTAATCAGCAACCACAACAATACAAAAGCAAAAATGCCTATAAGAATATTTAGTGCAACGGTACCTTTTATCAGCTTATACACTCTGTACATGAGGTATGCAACCAATACAATATCGATAAGATCTATTAAGCGTATCTCTAAAAAAGTCATTAGCTCTTATGCATTTTGAAGTTGTTGCACTAATTTAACACATTCCACCGCTTCTTTTACATCATGTACCCTTAAAATATTGGCTCCATTTAATAATGCAACCGTATTTAACACCGATGTTCCATTTAAGGCATCTTTTGGTTCAACTTCAAGTAACTTATATATCATTGATTTACGAGACACCCCCACCAAAATTGGCAATTGAAAAAGATGTAATTGAGTTAATTCTTTCAGAAGTTGGTAATTATGCTCTAGTGTTTTTCCAAAACCAAAACCCGGATCAATAATAATATCATTTACTCCCAGGTATGATAATTGCTCCACCTTCTTCGCAAAATAATTACTAATTTCTTGAATAAGATTGTTGTATTTTGGATTTTGCTGCATACTTTGAGGAGTTCCTTTCATATGCATCATTACATAGGGAACATTTAAACGAGCTACTGTCTCAAACATTTTATTGTCTAATTCTCCTGCAGCTATATCATTGATTATATCAACCTCAAAATTTTTTACGACCTCTTCAGCAACAGAAGCTCGAAAGGTGTCCACTGAAATGATGGTATTCGGATATTCCTTTCTAATCCAAGTCAATGCAGTCGAAAGTCTCTTTAACTCCTCCTCCCCCGAAACATTCTCAGCACCTGGCCTTGAAGAGTAAGCTCCGATATCAATTATTTCTACTCCTTCCAGAAGAATAGATTCACAACGTTTTAAAATATCCGCTTGAAGTTGATATTGGCCACCATCAAAAAATGAATCGGGAGTGATATTTAGTATCCCCATCACCATGGGATGCTCCCAGCTATGTAATTTACCTCTTAGGTTAATTGTTTTCTCCGAAAGATAATTCATGTTACCTGTAAATGACTCTTGATTGCTTATCTTATGCTATTATATCACAAAATAAACCATTTTGTAAAGAATTCACCTAAAGCTAACACATTTACTTTTTATTGTTTTCTTACTTTATATAAATATTTATAAAACACCTATACAAAGAATGGTTATCAGCTAGGACACTACCTGTTGTTCAATTCCCTGTAAACTAGATAACTTCTTATAAACACCATCCGACATTTCTAACAGCTCTTCATGAGTACCTTTTTCAATGAGTTGTCCCTTATCCAATACTATTATCTGATCTGCATTTTTAATGGTTGATAATCGGTGTGCAATAACAATAGTAGTTCGTCCATGCATTAGAGTATGTAATGCATCTTGCACTAATTTTTCAGAATGAGAGTCCAGTGCTGAAGTAGCTTCGTCCAAAATGAGAATTCTTGGGTTACGTAATAGTGCCCTGGCAATTGCAATTCTCTGACGCTGACCTCCTGAAAGCTGCGTTCCACGTTCACCAACAATAGTATCTAACCCTTCTTCAAAATCCTCAATAAATTCCCATGCATTTGCATTTTTAGCTGCGCTAATAATCTCCTCTTCTGATGCTGTAGGTTTTCCGTAAGCTATATTCTCCCTTATCGATCCTCCAAAAAGGAAAATATCTTGCGGAACCAATGCTAATTGTGATCTTAGCACAGACAAAGGTATTTCAGAAGCTTCTTTATTATCAAACCAAAGCATGCCTTCATCTGTTTTATGCAGTTGAAATAGCAAAGATGTAATCGTTGTTTTACCCGCTCCACTAGCTCCAACAAGAGCTACCATTTGCTCAGGTTCAATAACAAAACTCACATTTTTTAACACATTCGTATCGGGCCGCACCGGATAAGCAAATGATAAGTTCTTAAATTCAACTCTTCCCTTCAACTTATCAGCAGGACGCACATCTTTAATTTCAATTATCTCTTCCTCTTTCTCATTTGTTATTTCAAATAAATCTTCCGTTGCTCCGAGAAAACGTTGAATTTTAGCAAACAAACTGGCTAATCCCCCTATAGATCCGGCAATAAATCCTGAGTACAATACAAATGAGAATAATTCACCGGCATCCATCTCACCTGTAGCTATTAAAGATGCTCCTCTCCAGATTATAGCTACCAATGCTCCAAATAAACCAAATACCATAAACGAACCAAAGGCTCCTCTGTAAACACCCCCTTTTATACCCACAGAAGCAATCTCGTTGGTTTTCTTCTTATAACGAGCCATCTCCCAGAACTCATTGGTATAGGATTTTACACTTTGTATACCTTGTAATGTTTCTTCTACAATGGTATTTGAATCAGCCACCTCAGCTTGTGACTTTTTAGAGTACCTTCTGATAAAACGTCCAAAAACAACAGCCAATAGAACTACAGCCGGGATAACAGCCAACATAAAAACAGTCAACTTAGGCAAGATGTATACCATTACTGCAATGCCTCCCAAAATAGTAATTATTTGCCTCACAAACTCAGCTAATGTGGTAGTCAATGATTCCTGCAATAATGATATATCTGACGACAAACGACTGTTTAATTCCCCTACTCTTCTTTTTTCAAAAAATGCCAGTGGTAACCTGATTAAATGATTATAGGTGTACTGTCGAACATCAGAAAGTGTTTTTTCTGTTACACGCACAAATAAGTAGGTTCTGAAATATGAGAACACTGCTTGTGCAATCAAAACAAAACCGATTAATATTGCCAGGCTATTGATTTTTTCAGCTAATAAGCCACTACTGCCAGCACTTACCAGATCTCCTAAAAGCTTAGGAAAGGCCAGAGAAGCCAAACTCGAACCTAACAAGAAAAATATCCCAATGAAATATTCTACACGATAAGGTTTAATGAATTTATATAGCTGAAAAGCCTCCTTGAGGCCACTGCGTGTTATTTTTTTCTTTTTTATTTCTGTCATTGCAAATATTTACTGCTATAGTAACAAATGCAACGAAAAATGTTTTAATCAAATAGTAAGTTTAATCTAAAGTTTTGAATCCACTCTCAATCACTTTTGAGATACGATTAAAAACCTCATCGAAGGAAGCCATGCCATCAATTACCGCAACATCGTGAACCTCTTTGTATTTATTGATTACCGGCAGTGTTTTATCTTTATGCTCCTGAAGCCTTTTTACTATTTTTTCAGTACTTGAATCGTAAGGCATTCGTTGAGCCGTTTTACTTCTTTGATCTAACCGTCTGATTAATTCTAAAGTATCAACATCAATTTCAATAATTTTATTGATGAAGGAATTATGTTTTTTCAATATTCCATCTAAAATATAAGACTGAACCAATGTGCGTGGATATCCTTTAAAAATAAAACCCTTCGCATTTTTTGATTGCTCTATTTTCTTCTCTATCAAACGAATCACTATCTCATCGGGTACTAAACGGCCATTTTCATATAACTCTTTCACTTTCTTACCCGTTTCGCTACCTTTTTCTATCTCTTCATCCAGCATCGTACCAGTAGAAATAAATTCCAACTTGTATTTTTCTGCAATGGCTCTTCCTAATGACCCTCTTCCAGAACCGGGATATCCAAATAAAACAATATTCAAATATTTACCCCGCAGTACTTCATTAATGCGTTTTTTTATATCGGTGGTAACTTTTTTAATCGACTGAAGACCATTGACTGAAACATAGTTTCCTCGTTCTTTATAAAAGTTCAAAACAGGCAAGGTCTTTTCATCATATTCGCGCAACCTGTTCCGAATTACTTCTTCATTATCATCCATACGTCCGGATGTCTCACCTCTTAGCAAAAGTCTTTTTACAGATTCTTCCTGAGGCACCTCTACACTAATCAATAAATCAAGGGCAGTACCCAACTTAATCATCAAACCTTCCAATATATATGCTTGAACAAAGGTTCGGGGGAAACCATCAAATAAAAAGCCATTCGCATCCGGATTGTTTTTGATCGTTTTCTCTATTATCTGAACAATGATTTCATCAGATACCAAACCTCCCTTCGCAATTATGCTTTTAGCTTCTAAACCAAGCTTAGTTTCTTCAGCTAGTTCCTTTCTGAGAATATCACCGGTTGAAATGTAAAACAAATTGTATTGCTTGAGTAGAAATTCTGATTGGGTACCTTTACCGGCACCAGGAGGGCCAAAAAGAGCAATGTTTAACATAGTTATAGGATTTATATTAGCAATAAAAGGTTAATCAAAGGCCTTTGAATAGCTGGCTCTATTCACACACAATGCTCTTTCCTCTAACCTGAGCCACTAGAAAAATATCAAAAAATTTGATTACAACCAAACAAAACATCTTATAACCTAACTCATTTTCAATACTATTATTCTATAAACAAAGAAAGGGTGCCTGTAACGACACCCTTCGAAGTTGAATTAGATTTTAATGAATTTTATAAATGTGAACTTTAATTTGCCATCACTTTATACTGATAGGTATTAACAATACCTTTCATTCCTTTTGCTTCATCTAACAATTGTGTTGATGATGCGCTTAATTCCTCTGCAGAAGCTGCATTCTCCTGAACTACACTATTTAATTCCTGAATTGCAGAGTTAATCTGGTTAGCACCGATGTTCATCTCTTCACTGGCTGCAGCTACCTCCTGAACCAAACGTAGCGATTCACCGGTTTGAGTTACAAGCAAAGTTATTTCATCCATTACTTCATTTACCTGATTTACTCCATCTTTTACCATTGCAACAATTTTGTTGGAAGCGATGTTAGCCTGCTCTGCGAGAGTTCTTACCTCTTTCGCCACAACTGAAAAACCTTTACCAGCTTCTCCTGCTTTCACAGCTTCAATAGATGCATTTAAAGCCAAAATATTGGTTTGCTCAGCTATTTGTCTCACAAAAGCGGTTTGTTCATCAATCAGTTTCATCAACTCAACATTATCCTTTACTTTTTTAAATGATAACTCAAGTTGACTCTGTGCCTCTGCAGATAAGTTCTGTGATTTTTTAGCATTATCAGCATTGGTAGCAATATTAGCTGTCATTTGCTCTATTGATGTTGATATTTCTTCTATACCACTAGCTTGTTCCGATGCTCCGGAACTAATACTTGAAGAACTGGAAGTAATATTAGAACTGGAGCCAACTAAAACAGAAGAACTATCATCCATTAATTTCACCATTTGTCTGTTCGAATCCATCAACTTAATTACAGCAGCAGTAACCTCTCCTATTTCATATCGCTCATGCAGAAATTTTTCATTTACATCATCTTTTAAGTTTTTCTCGCTCATTTTTTGAAGAATGATCGTCAGGTGTTGAATTGGATCCTTCACCTTTTTAGATAAAACAAAATAGGATGAAACAATGAGAACAATTGATACAGGAACTGCCCATGCCAAATGAACTAATCCTTGATTTCCCACAACAAAAGCAAAACAAGCCACTGCATCAATTACTGCAAGAAACAATGACCCGATGAGAAGTACAAAAGATTTACGAAATGCCCAATAGACAATAAACCAACAAAGTACCCCAGCTAAAACAATTAATACTACACCAAGAGTGAAAATGCTCATAATATTTAATAATTAGGAACCGAAAGGGCCGTTCCAAAAGCCACTAAAAATTGTGGATGAATGTCCATTTCGGGGTTAATTAATGTAAAACCTCGTTGTCGAAACACTTCTTTAAGTGTCTCATGACTAGCAACTCCTCCCGTCAAATAAACCTCGTACCCTCTCTGTAAATGAGATGGCAATAATTTAATTGCCTGAGTTGCTACATAATCATATAAACCTCGTAATATTGATTTTCTTCTTTCTTCTGAAGCCTGAACCAAGGCAGAAACTACATTGGTAACAGCAAAAATTCCACAAGTTGTATTGATAACTTCACTTTCCGTCGCTTCCATAGCCCACTTATCCAAAGTATCAAATGTTACATCTGGCATGGTCTGACGCCACCGTTCTAATATTTGAACTAATACCATACCTGTTCCCGCGCCACAACTTTTATTGGTATTAATCCATGGTGCCTCATCCATATTATTAAAATTTAATATCTTAACATCCTGAGTACCTATATCAATCACTAATAGATTATCTCGTTGCTTAAATAACTGACGACATGATCCAATGAGTGCATTGATCTCTGTTGTTTGACTATGGACTAAATCTTTAAATATTGGATTATCACTACCAATACCGGCAACACCCAGCCGAACCGGACCATCAATAGCCAGTTTTCGAGTAATATCGTGTAACAAACCAGGGTAATCAATACCGGAAGAAATGACACCGCTTGACTTAACATCCAGCTTTTCATCCAGTAACATATACTTACTAAACCCACTACCAAAATCAACACCTAATCTATATCCAGCAATTTGATCCTGATTAACTGGTTTTAAACCTGCAAAATCAGGTTCTTTTATTTTAACATTGGTAATAGATGATAAGAAAGTACGTAACCTAAAATTAGTTGGCCCCTTAGGCATTCCCAATATACAGTCTCCTCCTAGAGAAACAACTTTAAGATTATTCTTTGTGGCCTCATTTTCCAGTTCATGTAAACGTGGAGCTAATAGCTGACAATGTTCATGTGATATAATCATCATTCCTTTAGCACCCATCTGATGAGCTTCTTTCATGAAGAAATTAGATTTCTCAATGATATTTCCTCCTCTCATTGGTACATTGATAAGATTCTGAGCAAGATTTTGAAATAAGTCATCTATTGTCAGCTTATCAAATTGCTCAATATCCGGCAATACATAATCCCCAAGAAAATTAACTCCTTCAAAAGCCATATAAGCCTTATTCTCTTTCAATATGCTCCACATTTCTGTTCGGCCATAAGGTATCAACCCAAAAAATCCAATAGGCACAGCTTCCTCATCCGGCACATAATGACCAGCATACTCAATAAACTCTTCTTTTAAACGCTTACATATTCCAGCTGCTTTTTCATCGCCCCACATAGGCAGAAATTGCATATGCCAGTGCAACGGCTCTAAACCAATATCAATAGGTCCGTTTTCATGCCTAAATTGCCAAAGGTCCAGAAACTCCTTTCGAGCCACTGTGCTATTATACATCACATTTCTGAAATTACTTAACGCTTCGGCATGAGTCAATCCTAAAGAATCGGCCATTTTCAGAAATAAAACCTTTAATTGAGAAGCTAATTCCGGAACTGATTCTTTATCAGCATAAACAGGCAGATCGATATGAAAATGTTCACTACCAAACTCCTGACGAAAATCTTCAAACACATAGCTAACACCTTCGCAATAAGCAGAAGAACTCACCAAGATATCTGGTTTTGGAATCAGGTTTTCTACCAACGCACCTTTCACCGAATTAATAAAACTACATCGAGGTGCCGTTAAGCTACCTTTATTCGACAGATCAATAATTTTTGAATGAGAAGCCAATAAACTACTAAACATTTCAAGATTTAAAGGCACACAATTTAATGCCCACGACAGTTCGGATGGCACCAATAAAGAGGTAGCCATCACATTTACTTCCGGCTTAAAAGATTCGCGTAAAAGTGTGGTACGTCGCGTGATTAAACTACGGGTTGATCGTAATTTAATGGGCGACGCCGAACTTAAAGTTTCTCCACTTTGGGCAGAATCTTTATAGAAACTACGAAACGCTTCAAAAGACTTACTTCTCAAGTAAGACTTTTCTTCATTCATTTTTTTCTTCATCAAAAGCTAGTTTAACAATTATATAATTGATTGCTAGCCGAATGCCATCCATGATCCCTTTCACTCCTCAAAATTGAAAAGATATCCAGCTTAAGACACTAGTTAATACCCAAACAAGATAAATCGTAACACCTTTTTTGAAAGTTTTTTTCTTAAAACTTGCTATACAATTGTAATTATGCAACTTAAGACCCCGCAAACTTTTAAAACTAACGGTTATCATCTCATAGTAATTAATAATTACCTAACGGCTGTATTAAATATCTTTTATGATCCCATTAATTATTTCCAACATAAACATGAATGAAAGGTATGGCAGTATTTTTAGTATCTTTATGTTTTAATATTAGAGAAATAAATTATGGCTATTATTGGCACACTTGAGACACTTTTAAAACAGGCCGATCAATCTTTATTTGAAAAGGCATTGAACTTCCTGCAAAAAACTGATATAGATAAGGTCTTTAAAGATGTAACTATTGGAAACCCTATTGAAATAGAGATTGATGGAAAAGATGTATTTGCCATTTTTCAAACTTACGAGACTAAACCCTTTGAAGATGCAAAAATGGAAGGTCATAAAAAGTACATTGATATTCAATACTTGCACAATGGATCAGAGCAAATATTGGTGACTCCCAAAGAAAGGATGATCAAAGACGATACCTATGATGAAACCAGAGATGTTTATTTTCCTATGGTAGCTGACTATTCAACCTTTAGAATGAACGCCGGAAACGGATGTATTTTGTATCCGGAAGATTTGCACGCTCCCGGTATTCGCATTGACGCTCCGGCAAAAGTTGAGAAAATAGTATTTAAAGTTGCAGTAAAATAAAAAAAGCAGCTGAGTTTTCAGCTGCTTTTAGTTATTATTCTATTGGCCAATCTATTTGTGGCGACTTATAATAGTTAATATTTAACTTTTCAAGATAGGCCGAATGTTTAGCCAAACGCATTTTATATTCCTCCCAATTTAGATGTTCATTTGGTGACCAACCTATTTCAGCATGACCAACTAATCGCGGAAACATCATATATTGCATTTCAGATAAGTTAGTAATAGTCTCGGTCCACAATGGTGACTCCACTCCCAAAATCTGATCTTTACCTACTCCTTCTATCATTTCCTCTGGTTTCCACATATACGCACTGTCCAGCTCAATATACGCAGCCCAGTGTAATCCTAAATGAGTAGTTGAATCGTATTGCATATCAAGATATGCTTTTTTAGAAGGTGACATCAAAACTTTTGCTCCTTTTGAAACAGCCAATGTTGCATTTTCATCAACTGACCAATATTGAACCACATCATTTTTATCAATGTCGGCGTGGGCTATCTCGTCCCATCCCATTACCTTTTTATCGTACTTCTTGGTTATTTCCCTAACCCTATTCATAAAATATATATAATCATCCTTCTCTGTCACCAGCGACTCATCACCACCAATATGAATATAAGGACCTTCGGTTATTTCTGCTAACTCACGTATAACATCTTCCACAAACTGATAGGTTACTTCTTTATTGGTACAAAGAGTACTAAAACCTACTTCAATGCCAGTATATAAATCGCGGGCTTTATTATCACAATTTAATTCAGCATACGAAGCCAAAGCTGCATTGGTATGACCAGGCATATCTATTTCAGGAATGATAGTAATAAAATGCTCTTTGGCATACCGAACAATTTCTTTGTATTGCTCTTGGGTATAATAACCTCCTTTATCACCATTAACTGCCGTTGTAGAACCAATCTCGGTTAATTTAGGCCACGACTTAATTTCGATTCTCCATCCCTGATCATCACTCAAATGTAAATGTAAGTTATTTAACTTGTATGCTGCCATCAGATCAATCAGCTGTTTAACATCATCAACACTAAAAAAATGACGAGCTACATCTAACATCACTCCTCGGTATGCATATTTTGAATAATCTAAAATGGTACCTCCCGGAATAATCCATTCTAAATATTCATCGTTAAAGGTTATGCTCTGCAATAAAGTCTGAATGCCATAAAAAATCCCTTGTTCTTCTTTGGCAATCATTGTAACACCCACTTTTGTAATCTCAAGCTGGTATCCATCATTATTTAAAGTATTCGAATCCAGACCTAAATAAATATTCTTTCCGCTTGCCATGGTCACAACTTTAATTTCATATTCAAGCCCGGTGAATGAATTCAGCTTAGATTTTAGAAATTCGGCTAACGGTTTAAGTTTGTCTGCATCAGAAATCTCTATTACATTATTTCTTTCCAATTGAAATGATACTCCACTAGCCTGTACTTTTACCGGGTGAGGAATAAAAGCAACAGATGATAGATCGGCAGGTATAGTTTTATTGCAGGAAGTCATAAACAAACTAAATCCTGCAACTGCGATTAGTAACAAAAGGTTCTTCATATTAAAAATATATTTCTTGAAAATCATTATATAACCTTTCAAATATAATTATTTTCGAAGCATAACGAAACCTTACATAGAAAGTTTTGAATGGTTTTGCAATTAATAGTAATATCATCAAAAATATTGTAAATGCTGATTCATTTCAATTCTTGCATTCAATTAACCAGTAATATTGATTTTTTCATTTAAGAATTCTTAACTACTGTTTTAACCAACTACTATTCAAATACCTTTAACCCAATCCCCCATTATATAAGGCAGTACAAGTGATAACCTTTCACACGTGGCACTATTGTTGATTATGGCTGATTGTAAATTTTAACTTATTACACATGATCAAAAGAATTCTAACATTAGCCGTAGTTTTAACTTTATTTATTAGTACTCAAGCACAAGACAAAAGCATGGGATTGCGAATTGGCTACCAAAGCTCATACATGATGGTTGACAACAGCAAAGTTGGTAGCTCAGGTAACTCTTTCTATGTAAATGCTTATAGAGATAACAAGCTTTTACCCTTCTTATTCTTTCATTCAGGACTTCAGTATTCACAATCTGAGTCAACAATTGAGTCGCACGATTACAAAATAAATTATTTAGGTGCACCTTTAGCTATGAAAGTTAAAGTGGGCCCAATTTATGCATTAGGTGGTGCTTCATTTAATGTAAAACTAAATGAGAAGAATAACCCTTTCGAAAGTTCATCATCATGGTATGATACCAATGCTTTTGTTGGAGCAGGATTTAAATTGTTATTTATGACAATAGACACAAGATACATGTGGGGATTAACTGATGTTAATCAAGGAATTCACAACAATAGTTTTCAGGTTGGTTTAGGATTACGATTCTAAATAATCAAATACAAATAGTTACGGGGGTTGGCTTATGAGTCAGCCCTTTTTTGTAGCATAAAAAACCCGTTCACCAATGCAAACGGGTTTATAATTTATAGAATTGTATTTCTACATTTTCTCAAAGAAATCGTTACCCTTATCATCTACAATAATAAATGCGGGGAAGTTTTCCACACGTATTTTACGAACAGCCTCCATTCCCAATTCTTCGAAATCAACCACTTCAACCGACTTGATTGAATTCTTAGCCAAAATAGCTGCTGGTCCACCTATAGAACCAAGGTAGAAGCCACCATTTTCTTTACATGCATCGGTTACCGACTTATAACGGTTTCCTTTAGCCACCATTATCATTGAACCACCATGCTTTTGGAATAAATCGACATAAGGATCCATACGGCCAGCCGTTGTTGGACCAAAACTACCTGAAGCCATTCCTTTTGGTGTTTTAGCAGGACCTGCATAGTATACAGGATGCTTTTTCATGTACTCAGGCATTGGCTTACCTTCATCCAACATTTGTTTGATGCGGGCATGTGCAATATCGCGAGCCACAATTAAAGTTCCTGACAAGTTTAAACGAGTTTTGATTGGATATTTAGTTAACTCCTTCAATACATCTTCCATTGGCTGATCCAAATCAATGTCTACAGCAGGAGCCATATGTGGAGCTTCTTTAGGTACAAAGCGTGATGGATTTTTCTCTAATTCTTCTAAGAAAATTCCTTCTTCTGTAATTTTTGCTTTGATGTTACGGTCTGCACTACAACTTACTCCCATTCCCACAGGACAAGAAGCTGCATGACGTGGCATACGAATAACCTTTACATCATGTACAAAATACTTTCCGCCAAACTGAGCACCAATAGTACTCTCCTGACAAATCTTTTGCACCTTAGCTTCCCATTCTAAATCGCGGAAAGCCTGACCACCATCATTTCCTTCTGTTGGAAGATGATCGAAATATCCGGTTGATGCTTTTTTAACAGCCGCTAAAGTTGCTTCAGCTGAAGTACCTCCAATAACAATAGCTAAGTGATAGGGAGGACAAGCTGAAGTACCCAAATCCTTAATCTTTTCTTTTACAAAAGCAGTAAGATTTTCTTCAGTCAACAAAGCTTTAGTCTGTTGATATAAAAAGGTTTTATTACCTGAACCACCACCTTTTGTCAGGAACAGAAATTCATATTTATTTCCTTGCTCAGCATAAATATCTATTTGAGCAGGCAAATTGGTTCCTGTATTCTTTTCTTCGAACATTGAGTAAGGCACCACTTGTGAAAAGCGCAGATTACGATCGCGATACGTTTCGTAAACTCCTCTTGACAGATGCTCAGCATCATTGGCACCGGTGTATACATCCTCACCTTTTTTTGCAACTACAATAGCAGTACCTGTATCCTGACAGGTTGGTAATTCTCCTTCTGAAGTAACCACCTGGTTCATCAACATAGTATGCGCCACAAAACGATCGTTATCTGAAGATTCTTCATCTTGCAAGATATCTGCTAATTTTTGAAGGTGTGTTGGACGAAGATAGAATGATACATCTGAGAATGCTTCTTTTGAAAGTAGTTCCAATCCTTTCGGATCAACTTTCAATATTTTACGTCCATCGACTTCAATTGTTGACACGTAATCTTTTGTCAACAATTTATAGGGCGTAGTATCCTTTTGAATAGGAAATGGTTTTTGATATTTAAAATCACCCATAATTTAAATGTATTTTTAAAGCAAAAGTTGTTTGTTCATTAACTTACATGCAAAACTAAGATAATTGCCTTCTTAATTGAAATATTTGCAGAACAAATAGGAATAATTACCTTGCAAAAATGAAAGCTTTTGAACAAACCATTATCCAATTCAGTGATTTCATTTGGGGAACTCCTTTATTAATTCTTCTAATTGGAGGCGGATTTTTCTTCACCCTGTACAGTAAATTAATTCCTTTTCGTCATATCGGTCATGCAATAGATATTTTACGAGGTAAATACGATGATCCAAACGAGGCTGGCCAAATCAACCATTTTCAGGCATTATCAACAGCTCTGGCTGCTACCGTTGGAATGGGAAATATTAGTGGTGTGGCAGTTGCCATCTCTCAAGGCGGTCCCGGTGCTATTTTCTGGATGTGGATTAGCGCCATCTTTGGAATATCAACTAAATATTTCACTAATACACTTGCTGTAATGTTTCGTGGTAAAGACGACAAAGGTGAAATACAAGGTGGTCCTATGTATATAATCATTGAAGGATTAGGTAGGAAATGGAAGCCACTGGCTGTTTTCTTTGCTGTTACAGCTATGTTTGCTGTATTTCCGGTTTTTCAGAGTAACCAGTTAACTCAGGTATTTCGCGATGTGGTATTACAACCTAATGGCATTAAAGTAGGTTTTTTATCCGATTTGATTACAGGTCTGATCATTGCTCTTTTTATGTCGATAGTAATTTTCGGAGGAATCAAACGAATTGGGCGTGTTACTTCACGAATGGTTCCATTAATGGTAGTCATTTATATAGCCATCGTACTATTCATCATTTTTTCTCATCCCGACAGGCTTTGGCATGCGATTGCGTTAATATTTACAGATGCATTTACAGCCGATGCTGTTTTAGGTGGAGCACTGGGTACCATAATTATAACCGGAGTTAAAAGAGCTGCCTTTTCAAATGAAGCTGGTATAGGAACAGCACCCTTGGCTCATGGAGCAGCTAAAACCAATGAGCCTGTTCGTGAAGGATTAGTTGCAATGCTTGGCCCCATTGTTGATACTTTAATTGTTTGTACTATGACTGCTCTGGCCATATTAGTGACTGATGTATGGCATACAACCGAAGCCAACGGAATAACCCTTACAGCCATGGCTTTTAATAAGGCCATTCCTACCTACGGTCCATATTTATTAATTCTATGCGTTATCTTTTTTGCCTTATCTACTCTATTTACTTTTCCTTATTATGGCAATAAATGTTCTGTCTATCTTTTTGGCTCAAAATCTAAAAATATTTACAACGGTTTTAGTGTTGTAAGTGCTGTAATAGCAGCTATTGTTTCAATTAACGTAGTGGTTGCCTTTATTGATTCTGCATATGCTTTAATGGCTTTTCCAAACATGATTGCAGCCATTATTTTAGCCCCTCATGTTAAGAAAGCAACAGTTAAATACTTTTCTAAAATTAAATCTCTCGATTAAATAGAATTTCATAACTTGTATTAATTGATCTAATTATCATGAGTTTGTAACTTTTATACCACTGAAGGCGTCGTATAAAAAATAACACATCATAAATATGAAATATAAATCTGCATTTTTAGCCTCTGCTCTATTTCTGCTAGCGACATTAATTTCTAATGCCCAGGAAAAAGAGCAACGTAAAGTTTCTTATTTTACAAAAATTGAAGTTTCTTCCGGTATCAACCTTTACCTAACACAAGGTGATGAAATAGAATTAAGTGTTGAAGCCGACAAAAGTGAAATGCATAAGATCATTACTGAAGTCAGCAACAACACTCTTAAAATATACAACAAGCGCAATTACATGTGGGGCGTCAGACAGGCTCCAAAAGTGTATTTGACTATCAAACAAATAAACGAAATAATTGCCGGTGGTGGTGCCGATGTTTACGGTCAGAATACATTCAATTCTACTAAAATAAAAGTTTCAACCTCTGGTGGTGCTGATGCTTACCTTGAAGTTATTGCTGATGAAATTATCTTAACCACATCTGGTGGTTCCGATATTAAAATTAAAGGTAGTACAGAAATACTTTCTGCTTCCGCAAGTGGAGGTTCTGATATAGATGCCGGAGAATTAAAAGCTCAAAAAGTTAAAGTAAGTACTTCCGGCGGTGCTGATGCCAAGGTTTGGGCCGAGAAAGAATTAACAGCTAAGGCTTCAGGAGGAAGTGATATAGATTATTTTGGCAACCCGGTGGTAAAAAACATAAGTGAATCAGGAGGAGGAGATATTACTCAACGATAAAAAAGACAGGGTGTCCAAAAAGTAATTTTGCAAACACGGAATCTTTCAATTTGTAACTTTACTTACATTATACCCCACCAAACCTCCCCTAAAAGGGAGGCTTAAGTCCCCTTCAGGGGATTTAGGGGTAACATAGAGTGATATTATTACAAATTAAAACAAACGTTGTTTTGATGTTTAGTTTTTAGATATCCTCTCTTTTTTTTTATTATTAGAACAATACTCTATTCAAATTTAACGGTATCCAACTCGGTAACTAAACCTAGTTCAACTGCTATATCTTCAACAGTTATTTTTTCGTAATCTTCATTAGCCGGATTAATAACGACCTTATAGCTTCCTGCTTCCAAACCTCTTACCAGGAAATTACCAGTAATAGTATCGGCATATGTTCCAAATGTATCTTCAACAGCAGATATAGCCATTATATAAGGTTTTGCTTCTACAGGTTTTACAACGCCTTTTATGGCTCCACTAGTAGCTTCTGTAAAAGTTCTGATAACTGGTTTTAGAGCATATCCACCATTTCCTTTTTCTACAATGGAACGCCCCGCATCAAAATCTAACCACATTTTGTAAGTTATACCTTCATTCAATACAACTTGTACATTCAGTTTTAAACCTGACTGCTGTGCCGATGGGGTATCTAAATCGTAGTAGTCACCATCAATCTTAACCTGATTATCCTCACCTAAAACCAGTCTGATCTGTGAAATTCGTCCCGCAGGCATAATATATTCACCCAGTAAAGTGTCTAACCCATTGGTGAAATCAAGCAGGTTATAAACACCTGTATTGATATCATCCAAAGAACGCCACCCACCTTCATCATCTTCTGATGAAACATTAATTTTAACATCCTGAATGTCGATCAGCACTTCTTCGTAAGGCGAAGGCGCATCGGTTAGAAATAATTGTAATTTGGCATCTTTCCTTGACTCTTCACAAGCGAAAAGTGCCACTGCCATCATTAAAATCAATAATTTTTTCATACTTTATTTTGTTTGTGTGTTTTCCCATGACAAATTTACTGTCATATTTTTTTAACCAAAATATTTCCCATCATAATTTACACCCATTCTTAATAAGGTGTCATTCCTAAAGATCATATATGAAATAGTGGAAAATATTCTGTTAATATTTTAAAAAATAATATATTCAAAATCAAAAAATATGCCTAAGCACCTCTTTCTTTTTTTTATAACCTTCTTTTTTAATATTTATTGTTTGGCACAAAGTCAACATGCTTTAGTAAAAAAATACGACACTCATATAAACTTCAATAACAACAAGGTAATTGTCAGCACCGAAGTTGAAATATTAATCAACTCACCCAAAGGCACTAATTATGCTGAAGTTGACATCTATTCTGAAGATAAGTTAAAAGATATTCAAGCCAGTTTAGTAGATTTATTTGGTTACGAAATTAGAAAACTGAAGAAGAAAGATCTTAAATACTCAAATGCATATTCCAATTCCACCTTCCACAATGATGGTATATACACATCTTTCTCATTACTATATAATCAATATCCTTATGTATTAAAATACACGTACTCCTTTGAAATTAAGAATTATATACATCTTTACAACTGGCTTCCTACTTATAAATTTGATGATAACATAGAAGAGGCAACATTAATTGCAACTCTACCTATCGACTACTCATTTAAAACCATTGAAAACAAAATAGACACAACTTATACAACTCTCAACGAAGCAAACACAGAAATAACATACTACTGGAAAGTATTTAATCCACAACATCCCACAAAAGAAAGATTTTCTCCATCTCAATATTCCTTAGCTCCAAGAGTTGAAATAATCCCCGAGAAGTTTCATTATGGATTGGATGGCAGCACAGAAAGCTGGCAATCATTCGGCAATTGGTTATATCAGTTAAATTATAAACTAGACCGGTTAACAGTTGAAGAACAGATTCGAGTCCACCAACTTACTGATACCATAAGCAATACGAGAGATAAAATAAAAGTACTTTACCATTACATGCAAGATAACACCAGGTATATTAATGTATCTCTTGAACTTGGCGGACTGCAAACTTATCCGGCAGAATATGTTTGTAACAATAAATATGGCGATTGTAAAGCCCTTACGAATTATATGAAAGCATTGTTGAAAGAAGCCGGCATAAAATCGAATTACACCATAGTGTATGCCGATACCAATCCGGTGAGAATAAAGGAGGAATTTCCATCTAACCAATTCAACCATGTAATACTTTGCGTTCCTCAACCCAACGATACGGTTTGGCTGGAATGCACCGACTCCACCGCTCCTTTTAATTATCTGGGTAGTTTTACGCAAAACAGAAAAGCACTAGTGATTGATAATAACAATAGCAAACTGGTGCATACCCCCATTATGACAACTGAACAATGCAGAAACAATTTCTCAACTACGGTAATCGTTAACACAAAGAAAGCATCCATAATTAATTCGAACGCAGTATTAAAAGGCAGAAACTACGAATTCTTTAAACAAATGGGCAACAATATCCCTAAAAGTCAACAACCCGATTTACTGGACAGAATAAACCTGATAAAAGGAGTTGATTTTACTGAAATCCACCATTCTATCCCTAACAGAGATATGAGTATTGCCAAACTAAGTTTTACAGCACAAATTCCGAACCTGGCTGAGGAAATGGGTAATAAAATACTGATCCGACCCATCAATTCGTATTCTTTTAAAATGGAGAAACCGGAGAAAAGAACTCAACCGGTCGTAATTAATATGCCCATAGTGCGATCCGACACTATTTTGTATCAATGCGACCAACCAATAAAATCGTTAAAAGGTTTAAACGATTCCGACCTGACTACGCCTTTTGGAGGCTATCGAAAAAAAGTACAAACATATGACAAAACAATTGCTGTGATAAGAGATATCGTCATATATGCCGGTACATACCCGAATGAAAACTATAACGAGTTTTATTCTTTCATTAAGAAAATTAATCAATTTGAAAACCAAAAGATACTAATAACTTATTAGCTAAATACCTATTTAAAAGAATCATGAAAATATTCGCAACTTCCCTATTTATTATTATTTACTTTTTTAGCAATGCCCAAAACAGATCGGAGAAATTTGGCGTATTAAATCCCGATGATTTAAGATTAAAAGAATGTCCTTTTGAAAAAGAGGCACCTGCAGTTATTCTTTTCGATTATGGTGTATCACAATTTATTCAAGAAGAAGGATCTGGTTTTATTGTTAATTTTAAAAGACATACCCGCATTAAAATATTTAATGAAGGAGGATATGACGAAGGAGAAATAGTTATACCCTTGTACATTTCTGAACACAATAGGGAAAAAGTTCGCGATATTAAGGGCTTCACTTATAACTTCAAAGATGCTAAAATGGAAAAAACTCCTTTGAATATTGAACAGGTTTATGAAGAAAAAATTAGCCAATATGTTTATTTAAAGAAGTTCGCCATGCCCAAAGTGACTGATGGCTCTATTATCGAATTTACTTACACCATCGACTCGCCTTACCATGTGCACTTTCGCGATTGGGAGTTTCAGAATGACATACCTACCATGTATAGTCAATATTCTGCTGCTATGATTCCTTTTTACTCCTATCGTTATCGCATACAAGGAGTAGGCAATTTAGATCACTTCAATCAGTTTGAGCAGAAAGGAATTGACAGACATTTTGGTGGAATTATTTTTCGTGATTATGTATATGAATTTGGACTAAAAAACATCCCTTCATTTCAGGATGAGAGCTTTATATCATCCAGAACTGATTATATCAAAAAATTGGATTTTCAGCTTGTCGAGATCAATCACCCTGGCGGTTATAAACAAAAATTTATGGATACGTGGCCTAAATTGGCTAATGATTTACTGGACATGGATGACTTTGGCAGATACATAAAAAAATCAACCAAGTGGGCAGCCAAAAATGCTAGTCAATTCTCTTCTTTGCCCGAATCCGAAAGATCAAATGCCATTCTTAACATGGTAAAAAGTAATTACAAATGGAATCGATACGAAGGTAAGTTTGCCCAAAAAAGTTTTAAGGATTTTCAAAATGAATTAAGTGGCAATATCGCCAACATTAATTTACTTACCATAGGCATTTTAAGAGCCAATAACATTGAGGCTGAACCGGTAATTATTAGCACCCGCGATCATGGTAAGGTTAACACAGATTTCCCCTATTCCGACTTTTTTAATTATGTTTTGATACTGGCAAAGGTTGATAATTCGTATCAACTTTTAGACGCTACACAAGGCTTCTGTCCTAATCAATTAATTCCTGAGGAATGCATTAATGGACAAGGCTTTGTTGTATCTGAGGATAGTGAAAACTGGATAACCATCGATAACAATGCTCCATCCTTGGAGAAAACCAACCTGCAATATAGTATCAACCTCGATAATTTTACCATAGAAGGACAATGCAACAAAACATCAACCGGCTATATCGCTATCGATCAACGAAGAAGCTATTATTCCAACCAGGATAAATTTAAAAAGAAATATGAATCTTTAGGCCTAAGTGAAGATGACGACATTACAGTAGACAATCTGATGGATGAAGAAAAACCTTTTGAATTTAGTTTTACATTTAATCAGAACATAGATGTAATAGATGACCAAATCATTCTCCATCCTTTTGCCCACTTCCCGATTAAAGAAAATCCATTTAAGCAGGAAAAAAGAATGTTGCCGGTTGACATGGTCAATAAAAAGGCATATAGATACTCAGCCTTAATTGATATACCATTGGGTTATACTATTGATGTTCTGCCAGAAAAACAAACCATTCAGAAAGAAGATTTAATGTTGACTTTTTTATCACAGAAAATGGATAACAATAAAATCAGAATCTATGCGTCTTATAACTTTAACAAGTCGACTTACCCTGCTAAAAGCTATGACGAATTAAAACAATTTATGACGAAAGTAACACAGATTCTAAATTCAAAAATAGTGTTGATTAAAGATGAACAATTGACAATGAATTAGTTTACACGACAACAGTCAGAATCGGCTTTAATAGTACACCAAATGTGACTTTTAAAACATAGGAATTTATATTTTTTTAATACTTTTGTTTCAATTTTTGAATCAGAGTATGATTTTTTAAGAAGTGCATAAAAGGACGGTATCTATTATATTGCAACATGTTATAAGAAAAACCATCTAAAAACCGGATATCATATCGGTTTAATGGGTAAATTATGAATTTTCAAGAGTGATATAATTATTCCTTCCAAAGCTGCAACCATTCATCTCTATCATCGTACCAACCTACGATACTCACACTTTTGTGACTGAGGAGGCGAAGCTGTATAAACAGATTAATAGAGGAAGGATTAATGATTATAGATTAATAAGCTAAAAATTCAATAAACCAATCATATAATCATGTTCAATTTTGAAAAATTAGAAGTATGGCAAGATTCCAGAAAACTTGTCAAAGAAATTTATCTTATTACATCCTCATTTCCTGATGAAGAAAAATTTGGCTTGACAAGCCAATTAAGAAGAGCAGCTGTTTCAATAAGTTCAAACATTGCAGAAGGTAATTCCAGGTTTTCTCATAAGGACAAGAGTCATTTTACAGAAATTGCATATACCAGTCTAATGGAAGTTGCGAATCAATTAATTATTGCAACAGATCTCAACTACATAAACGAAGATACTTTATCAAAAAAAAAGAAACTAATAGAATTGATTTCCAAAAAACTAAGCGGATTATATAAGTATCAACGAAACAATCCATAATCATTAATCAATACTCCTTTATCCTAAAAAAACTATGCATAAAATACTAATCACCGGTGCAGCCGGATTTATCGGGTTTCATTTATCTCAATTATTAGCTAAGAATGGCACCACAGTAATTGGAATAGATTCTTTAAATGAGTATTACGATGTTCAGTTAAAATTCGATCGCCTTAAAATTCTTAAAGACACCCCTAACTTCACATTTCGAAGTGTTAACATTTGCGATAAAGATGCTTTGGATGAACTGTTTCAAGAACAAAAATTTGATATAGTCATCAATTTGGCAGCACAAGCTGGTGTTCGTTATAGTATTGACAAACCCTATAAATATATCGATAGTAACTTGATTGGTTTTATCAATATTCTGGAAGCTTGTCGTAATAACCCGGTGAAGCATTTAATTTACGCTTCTTCCAGCTCGGTATATGGCAATACTAAAGAAGTTCCCTTTAGTGTAGAGAATCGAACGGATGAACCGGTATCATTATATGCAGCTACTAAAAAAGCAAACGAGATGATGGCGCATAGTTATGCGTCTTTATATAAAATACCCATGACAGGTTTACGCTTCTTTACGGTTTATGGTCCATGGGGACGACCTGATATGGCCTATTTCTCATTCTCCAATAAAATTGTAAAAGGAGATAGCATTCAAATTTATAATCATGGTGATATGGAACGCGACTTCACCTATGTGGATGATATCACCAACGCTATTGAGAAATTAGTCGATCTTCCTTTTGACACAGCTGAAGAAAAAGACAAACCCTATCGACTCTTTAACATTGGTAATAACAAACCGGTAAGACTGATGGATTTTGTATCAACTCTCGAAAAGCATATTGGAAAAGAAGCTCCTAAAGAATTCCTTCCAATGCAAAAAGGGGATGTTTACCGCACCTATGCTGACATTACTGATCTGGAAACCAGAATCAACTTCAAACCACAGACTTCTATTGATGAGGGCTTAGGTAAGTTTGTGGAGTGGTATAAAGGGTATTATAAGGTTTGATAGTTTAACTGTTGATTTGTTGAGTCGTTGATTTGTTGAGGATTTAAGTCTAAATTAGTTCTTATATCTTTCAAATTTTAACTCAAATAATCAGTAAACTATGTATACCTACAGTTTTGAAAAATTGGAAATCTGGCAGTTATCCAGAAAATTAGTAAAAGAAATATATTCCGTTACTTCTAAATTTCCTGAGTCTGAAAAATTTGGATTAACAAATCAGTTAAGAAGAGCAGCTGTATCAATCTCATCTAACATCGCTGAAGGTAATGGAAGGAATAGTAAAAAAGATAAAGCTCGGTTTATTGAAATAGCATATTCAAGTCTCTTAGAAGTTTTAAACCAATTGATTCTGTCTAATGATTTGGATTTTATAACAGAGAATGTTCTTTCTAAATTTCGAATTCAGATAAATGAATTATCAAATAAGCTTAACTCATTCCACAAAAACTTAATTGGGTAATTCAATTAAACAAATAAGCAACTCGACAATTAAACATTCATATGAACAACATACACCCCACGAACATCTATCTCAACAGAGAAGATAAAGAACAGTATCTGAAACAAAACGGAAAAGTTATCTGGATAACCGGATTAAGTGGATCTGGTAAAAGTACTTTGGCTCATGGGTTGGAGCGCAAACTGGCACAAAGAGGCTATCTGACACAAGTGTTGGATGGTGATAATATTCGTACGGGCATTAATAATAACCTGGGTTTTACAGAAGAAGACCGAAATGAAAATATCAGGCGTATTGCAGAAATAAATAAGCTCTTTTTAAACTGCGGAGTCATCACTATCAATGCCTTTATCTCTCCTACCAATGACGTACGCGCCATGGCTCGTGAGATTATTGGCACAGATGATTTTATTGAGATTTTTGTGGATGCCAGCTTTGAGACATGTACAGAGCGTGATCCTAAAGGCTTATACAAAAAAGCCTTGGCGGGAGAAATCAAAAACTTCACCGGTTTAGATGCACCTTTTGATCGTCCTGATAATCCGGAATTAGTGGTCGACACCAATAAACTAAGTATTGAAGAAGGCGTTGAATTAGCCTATGAATATGTAAGAGCAGCTGTGAGATGGTGACACGATGTTAGATGTTGGGATGTGAAGACGTAGAGATGTTAGATGTGAAGACGGGCAGAAATATAAAGAATAAACTATATCATATATCCTAACATCATAAATCTAAAAATCGTACATCAAACATCAGAATATGAACAAAGAAGAGCTAAAGAAAAGAACTAAGCAATTTGCAGTTAGTATTATAAAACTCGCATCTAAATTGCCTGATTCTTATCTAGCCCAACATATCAAAAAGCAAATCATCCGTTCTGCTACATCTGTAGCAGCAAATTATAGAGCTGCATGTCTGGCACAATCAAGAGCATCGTACATTGCAAAATTAAGTATTGTTATTGAAGAAGCGGACGAAACAGAGTTCTGGCTTGAGCTAATAGAAGAAAACAATCTATTACCAGATATAAAATCTATAAAACAGGAAGCACACGAACTAGCATCAATATTTATTGTCACCCGCAAATCATTAATGCTAAAAAAGTAAAATACATCTAATAATCTTATACATCAAACATCGTATATCATATATCAAACCTCCTTACATCATTCATCTAAAAATCATACATCCCAACATCTAAACATGATCCAAAATCAAATTCTATATACTGAACCTTTAAAACAACGCCACGCTGACATTGAAGAATTAAAACGATTAGCTTTAATAGAAAATCGCTCTGAGGATGAAGATTTATCTTTATTGGATGTCAGCAATCGTTTATTTCTGAATGATTTTGCAGAGCAAGAAATTATCGATACGCGTAATCGTTTTTTTGATTTCTGGGATATTGAAACCAATGATGCAGAGATTCCTGTTGAATTAAGTGGAACAGCAGACCAGGAACATTTGGATCGTATAGACGAAATCATAAACTCCCTGGAATTTGGAGACGATCTAAAACCGTTTAAGTTAAACAAACTGGCAGATCAGCATCCTGAAATACCTTTCTATACATTAATGAGTATAATCGACATGGAACTTCAGGGAAAAGAACCGGCGAAGATATTGCGTAAAATAAAAGAGGCTTGTTCAGTATACCCTGAGAACAGGTTGTTGGAACTGATGCAGGATCAATACCTGATCATACAGGATAAGAAACCTATGTTGCTTAATGATTCCACCTTTGGACATTCAACCTTAAGTCAACTGATGAAAGGACGACAGAGCATTCATCCGCTGGAACTATACATTGCTCATGCAGCCCTATTTGAATTCGTCGCACAAAAAGATCACCTTTTAATGACGGATTCTTTTTTGTTTACCTCTATGCAGGTATATCCCGAAGCCGAAGAGGTAATCAATCAGAAAACCATACTTTTTGACTTGCATATACTGGATTACTGTATTGAAAAATATGCACCAGAGTTGAATGAAGAAGGTTAAAGTAGAAAGGTTAAAGATCGAAATACAATTAGCAATTCAACCATTAAACAATTCGACATCTTAACATCATAAATATCACATCTTAACATTACCCCCCTACCCCGCCTTAAAGGTACCCCAAAAGGGAAGTAGAAGGAAGTGAACAATTTGACAATTAAACAAAAAAGCAAATACAACTATCTTAATCCCTTTAATCCCAATAATCTGTGGTTTTAAAAAGCTAATAGCTGTCAGCTTATTTTAGTAGAGAGTGAAAGAAGATAGGCAAAGCACTACGCACTTATTACTATGCACTCAAATAACAATTAAACAGTTTAACAAATCAATATTTAAACAGTTAGACTATTAAACAGTTAAATTAAAATTCGCGATCATTCGCGTAATTCGTGGATAAAAAAACACTAAACTGTTAATTACAATTCAACGACTCAACAAATAAACATTTCAACATTGAAAGATTACGATTTAATAATACGCCCCAAACGCCACGCGTTCGACATTAACTTTAAAGAAATATGGGCCTATCGCGACTTACTAAAAATGTTTGTAAAGCGCGACATCATAACCGTATATAAACAAACAATACTTGGTCCAATCTGGTTTGTGGTGCAACCCATTATGACTACTTTAATATACATGGTTGTTTTTGGTAACATTGCACAAATCAGTACGGACGGCACACCTCAGGCTTTATTCTACCTGGCTGGTATAACCATCTGGAACTATTTCTCGGAAAGTTTTAACACTACCGCCAAAACATTTACCGAAAACGCCAATATATTTGGCAAAGTATATTTCCCAAGATTAATTATGCCTTTTGCCAAAGTTACCAGTGGACTAATTAAGTTCGCAATACAATTTACTTTCTTTATGGTAGTGTATTCGTACTTCCTTTTCACACAAGAAGGCGCAGTACAGCCCAACTGGACTATAGCACTGCTGCCAGTATACTTGCTTTTAATGGCTATGTTTGGCTTAGGTGCAGGTATAATTTTCACTAGCTGGACTACCAAGTATCGTGACTTAACCTTTTTGTTAACCTTTGGAGTACAACTTTTAATGTATGCCTCTCCGGTTATTTATCCGGTAAGCACCATTGAACCAGGCCTAATGAAAGACTTAATATTACTAAATCCTTTCACTCCTATCCTCGAAGGTTTTAAATATGCCTTTTTAGGAGCCGGACATTTCAGTTGGATAAGTTTGGGATATAGTGCAGCTGTTGCTACTGTTATCTTATTCTTAGGAATTATCATCTTCCACAAAACAGAGCGTAACTTTATTGACACGGTGTGATAATCCACAGATTAAGCAGATTTATCAGATTAACATAATTACAAATGCCAAACCTATTAAATAATGACTTTCCTCTAAAACAAGAAACTTATGCAATTATAGGTGCTGCAATGGAAGTTCACAAAGAACTTGGCTGTGGCTTCTTGGAGAATGTATACCAGGAAGCTTTTGAACATGAATTAAAAATTAAGGGCATCACTTATCATAGAGAAGAGAAATTAGAAATTCAATATAAAGACTTGACACATACAAAACATTATTATGCAGACTTTATATGCTTTGATAGTGTAATTATTGAACTTAAAGCACTATCTGAATTAACAGGTGAGCATGAATCTCAAGTTTACCCTGTGTAATAATAAATTGAAAATGTATTATACGTATGTATTAATTAGCCTGAAAGATGAAATGTTTTATACAGGATACACAGCTGATATAAAACAAAGAGTGAATGCCCATAACAATGGCGAAGTAGATTCAACAAAGAACAGACGGCCATTAAAACTAGTATATTATGGAGCCTGTCTTAATCAACAAGACGCCACTCATAGAGAGAAGTATTTGAAAACAACCTATGGGAAAAGGTAAATTAAAAATAGATTGAAAGAATATCTAGATAAAAAGTGAACCTATTACACAGGGTGAATTATTTAAAAGCGACAAATCTCAAAGTAGGATTATTAATTAATTTTGGCGAAAAAAGTCTCAAATACAAACGGCTTATTTCTCCTTTTGTGAATATAGACCATTAGTTAAGCTAATTTAAATCCGTTTAATCGGCTTAATCTGTGGACAAAATAACTACGAAGTAGTAACCTAATATTAAAAAATTAGTTGACAGAATCGTATGTCGAAGACAGTAATTAAAATAGAAAATCTCTCAAAGATCTATAGGTTAGGCGAAGTAGGTACTGGCACCTTATCGCACGATTTAAACAGGTTTGTCAGAATGAATATATTGGGGCAAGATGACCCCTACGCCAAGGTGGGCCACGTGAACGACCGCACCGCCAAAGCCGAGAAAGGCGAACTGGTGGCCGCCCTACGCGATATCAACCTCGAAGTTAAGGAAGGCGAAGTGCTGGGTATCATCGGCAAAAACGGCGCCGGAAAGAGCACCCTGCTAAAGCTCCTCTCCCGCGTGACCTCCCCCACCACCGGCAGCATAAAGGTTAAAGGCCGACTGGCTTCCTTATTGGAGGTAGGTACAGGCTTTCACCCTGAGATGACGGGCCGTGAAAATATCTATATGAACGGCACCATTATGGGCATGCGCAAGTGGGAGATCGACCGCAAGCTCGATGAGATAGTGGAGTTTGCCGGCGTGGCCAAATACCTCGACACCCCCACCAAACGCTACAGTAGCGGTATGACCGTACGCCTGGGTTTTGCCATTGCCGCGCATTTAGAGCCCGAAATTTTAGTGGTAGACGAAGTACTGGCCGTGGGCGATGCCGAATTCCAAAAAAAAGCCATTGGCAAAATGCAGGATGTAAGTCAAAACCAGGGTCGGACAGTGCTGTTTGTGAGTCATAATATGAACTCCGTGAAATCAATATGTGATACTGCCCTTATTTTAGAGAACGGTGCTATAAATCAAATTGGTAAAACAGATAAAACAGTTGAAAATTACTTGACTAATTTTGTTAAAAACAAAAAGACAGGTGTATGGTATAATTCAAATACAATACAAGAAGTAAGATCAAATCTGATTGAAATTAAAACATGTCATAGCGATAATGAAATTGATACAGTTTTTAAAAGTCATGAAGATTTTAAAGTGCTAGTTACGTTTACAACTGATTTTAATGAAAAAACAAAGCCTTATCTGAATTTGCATTTGAAGGATTCCAATGATGAGTTATTATTCATTTCAAATTTTAGTGATTTAGATTATAAAAGAGGTGAAGAAAAATACCAAGTAGAGTGCATTATACCTGGGAATTTACTAAATGAAGGATTTTACACTATTGGCATTGCACTAACTTATCTAAATCCTTTTAATGTTGACTTTAGCCATAAAGAGGTTTTGGGATTTCAAATCGAAGAAGATTTAAACATTACACTAAATGATATAAGATGTGGCTATGGCGGCCCATTCCCAGGAAAATTTCGCCCCAAGCTTAAATGGAATGTAAATAGCTAAATATGGATAAAATAATTTGCCATGTCTGCAAAAATGAGAAATTCAGTTCCCATATTTATGAGGAAATGATGTACGGTACGAAAGATGAATTTCTTTATTTAGAATGTGAACATTGTAAAACTTTGAGAATACAGGATACTCCATCTAATTTAGCGAGCTATTACCCAAAAGACTATTATAGCTTTAAAAAACCCTATTTTAAAAAGGAAAACTTTCTGCTACGATGGGTAAAAGCAATTATCATTAATAATAAAGAAAGGAAAATCACTAAAAAGCTTTTTTCATCGAGAATCAACTATCTAAAGAGTAACATACCTTTCTACTTTGATAAAATAAAGGCTACAAGCAAAGTTTTGGATGTTGGATGTGGTTCAGGACTTAAGCTTTATAACCTCTACAGATTAGGATATAATAATTTATTGGGTATTGATAAATACAATGAGAAAGAAGTAAATTATAATAGAAATTTCAGAATACTAAATGGAGATTTTCAGAATCTAAATGACAAATATGATTTCATCATTCTAAGACATGTTTTAGAACACTTGCCCAACCAATCTGAAAATATAAAGAAACTGGCTGATCTTTTAAACGATAACGGTTTACTTGCTATATCAATTCCTATACGTGAGAAAGCCTATGAGATATATGGAAAATATTGGGTTCAGCTGGATGTTCCAAGGCATTTGTATCTGTATACCCATCAATCGTTTTTACTCTTCATTGAAAAGGAATGTAATTTAAAAGTACTTGATTACAGGTTTGAATCAAGCGACTTTCAGTTATGGGGCAGTGAATTATACAAATGGGACATATCCCTTCATCAATTTGAAAATAATAAGGAATCGATTCATAACTATTTTAGTAAGAACGATCTTGATGGTTTCAAAAGAACTGCCGAGCAATGGAATAAAAAAGAAATTGGCGACGCTGTAACCTACATTATTAGAAAAGAAGCTTGAAAATCTGATGAACAGTTTATTTACCATTATAGTTAGCTATAATTTCGAAAAGTGGATTGACAAGTGCCTGGGAAGCTTTGCCAGCTCCACCATGCTATCTCAGATTATTGTAGTGGATAATAATTCGACTGACAATACCGTATCAATAATCAAAGAAAACTACCCCGAAGTTATTCTTATTGAAAACAAGAAAAACCTGGGATTTGGACAAGCCAATAACCTTGGTATAAAGTATGCCATTGACCACAATGCTGAGTTTGTTTTTCTTTTAAATCAGGATGCCTGGATACAAGCCAATACATTTGAAAAAATGGTCTCTGCTTACCAGTCATTAAACGATCAATCCATAGGTTTATTAAGTCCTGTTCATTTAGACAGCAAGGACAATATTGAAAAAGGCTTTTTAAACTATATAAGTAAAAATCACAAGCTTTTAAACGATTTATTTCTGAATAAAAAAAAGAATCACTATACTATTGATTTTGTAAATGCTGCGGCCATCATGCTAAGCGTTGAATGTTTAAAAACAGTAGGTGGCTTTGAACCCGAGTTCTTCCATTATGGCGAAGATGTCAACTTTTTTCAACGAATAAAATTCCATAATTTTAAAGCCGTCTTAATTCCAGATGCATTTATTACTCATGCACGGGACCTGGAAAACAAAGAAAGAAAAACCTCTTTGCAACGGACCTTTTACTTTGAGTTTATGGAAACCTATAAATTCGATGCCTTGGATGTTAACCAACATAAGACTTTCAGAAAGAAGTATTTGAAATATCTGCGCATTAGCATTCAAAACCTTTTTCGCAATTTAGTATGGTTTAATAAAACCAAACTGATATATTGGTTTTGGTATGGTAAAGCTGTTATTACTACGCGTAAAAAATATGCCGAAATTCAAAATAATTACATTACTCATAAAGGAATTTACCTGTAAATGGAATTAGCACCAATAGTTTTATTTGTTTATAACAGACCCTGGCATACTCAGCAAACACTCGAAGCACTATCGAAAAATGAATGGGCCAATCAGTCCTCCTTATTTATTATGGCCGATGGCCCCAAAGAAAATGCTACAGATGAAGACCTACAAAAGATTAAAGAGGTACGGGACCTGATTCGTCAAAAGCAATGGTGTAAAGAGGTAATTATTGAAGAAAAGGAGCGTAATTACGGACTGGCTGATTCCATTTTAAATGGAGTTACAAAAATTGTAAACCAATACGGAAAAATCATTGTTCTTGAAGATGACTTAATTACTTCAACATTCTTTTTAAAGTATTTAAACACTTGCTTGAAAACTTTTGAGAAAAGATGTAATATCTATAGTGTTTCAGCAAATATGTTTCCAATTAAAACTAATCTATCTGAAACAGTATTATTACCTTATATTGCTACTTGGGGATGGGCAACATGGAAAGATAAGTGGAACACTTGCGACTGGAAAACCCCTGACAAAGACCATATAAAACAATCAATATATTTAAATCATCGATTTAACCTTGCGGATTACAGCTATTCAAGCCAATTTGATATTGATGATAGAAATGTCTGGGGTATTAAATGGTATTATAATCTTTTTAAAAGAAATGGACTATCAGTATATCCAAGTAAAACCTTAGTAAGAAATATTGGCCTTGATGGCACCGGTGTTAACTGCTCAGAATCGAAAGACGATAGAGAATTAGCATCAGAAATAGATATAAAATTCAATGATTCAATAAATTTAGAATTCTACTCTATTTTATTGAGATATTTTGAGAAAGCTGAAAAGAATGATAGAAACATATTTAAGAAAATACGGAAATTATTTAAATAAGCTTTATAATCGAAAGCATATATTTATTTCATCATTTCCCAAAAGTGGTTCAACCTTTTTGCATAATTATTTAAAAGAAGTTACTGGATTTCAAGAGTCATTTTATATTAAAAGCTTTGATCAAACTGAACAGGACATCTACCTGCCTAATCTAATTAGTAGTATTAAAAAAAATACCGTAACGTACCAACATTGTAGAGCGACGAAATCAAATATAAACACTCTTAATTTCTTCAATATAAAACCCATTGTTTTAACTCGAAGTATTCATTCATGTATTACAAGTTTGTATACACATATGGAAATAGAGCCAGAAAACACATGGTGGCCAATGGCGTTTATTGGCCAAGATTATTATCAAAAGTCAGAGCAAGAGAAACTTGATTTCATCATTGACATGTTCACTCCTTGGTATCTAAACTTCTATGTTTCTTGGAAGGAATATGAAAAAAACAATAATAGTATATTATGGTTAGATTATTCAGCAATTAAAAAGGAAAATATTGAATCAACATTGGAGCAAATTATTTCATATTATAAAATTAATAATCACGTTATCGACAAAAACAAAAACATTGATTGTTACGACAAGATTAAGTTGAATTCACGATTTAGAGGTGATATAAAAAAAATGACACTAGATAATAACCAAAATGATAGAATTCAAGGCTTTTTAAATCATTACCCCTCTACAGATTTCGATTCAATCCTTTAAATATGAAATTTATACTCAAAAAAATATTCGCAATTCTAACAAATAGAAAAGCGAAAAAGTCCAACTTAATGCAATATTGTTGCATTGGAGATACCAGTATTTTTCCTCAAGGTGTTAACTTAAGATTAGATGTAAAGCCAATTAAGGATAAAATATATCTGAACATTGGTGAAGAAGGATTAATAAAAGGGGCTTTTATTTTTGAGTCTTCAGAAGGTAGAGTAAAAATTGGCAATAATGTCCATATAGGTGGTGCCAATTTTATTTCAAGGAATTCCATCAGTGTTGGTAACGATGTAACTATGGCATGGGACATCACCATATATGATCATAATTCTCACAGTATCCACTGGGAACATCGAAAAAATGACAATCATCAATGTTTCCATGACTATATAAAATACAATGGTAATAACATTGTAAATAAAGATTGGTCGCATGTTAAATCAGCTCCAATTACTATTCAAGATAAAGTCTGGATTGGTTTGGGAGTAACAATTCTTAAGGGAGTAACTATTGGCGAAGGTGCTGTAATTGGAGCTAAAAGCGTTGTTACTAAGGATGTGCCTGCCTGGACAGTTGTTGCTGGTAACCCGGCAAGGGTAGTCAAACAACTAACTCCTGAAAATAAATAGAAGTAAATGAACATTTTAGTAATAGGTTCAAAAGGATTTATTGGTGCACATACTTTAGCATATTTCCGAAAAAAATACGATGACGTTTATGGCTGTGATGTGGTAGTGGATTATACGGATGATAAGTACTACCAAATTGATGCCAGCCAACCCGATTTTCAGGCCCCTTTTCAGAAAAAAAACTATGAGTTTTGTATCAATTGCTCGGGTGCCGCCAGTGTACCATTGTCAATTAAATATCCCCTGCGTGATTACCAATTAAATACAGCAAATGTTTTTAAGCTATTAAGTGCAATTAAAGAACTTAACCCTGCTTGTAAATTTATAAACTTGTCAAGTGCTGCAGTATATGGTAATCCTAAAACAATACCAATTGGTGAAAACGCTTTAATTAAGCCAGTTTCACCTTATGGCGAGCACAAAAAAATGGCCGAAGACATATGTAGTGAGTTTTATTATTTTTTCTCACTGCCTACATGTAACTTACGCATATTTTCTGCTTATGGGCCTGGACTCAAAAAGCAATTATTATGGGATTTGTTTCAAAAATGCACCACAGATAGCTTTGAACTCTTCGGTACAGGTAATGAAACACGCGACTTTATTTATATCGACGATGTTATTCAGGCCATTGAGGTAATTATGAACAGCGATGCTGTTTTTAAGGCCGGTGTGGTTAATGTGGCCAATGGATATCAGGTATCAATTAAAGAACTTGTACACGTATTTACACACAAGCTTAATTACAGGGGTAAATATGTATTTTCAGGTTCAAATCGGGCCGGTGATCCAATTAATTGGGAAGCTGACATTAATTTAATACAAACGTTAGGATATCGGCAGACAGTGAGCTTAGAAGATGGAATCATAAAATATATTGAATGGGCAAAACGTTTAGGATAGGTTTTTATTTCATGAACTTTAAAGGATGGACTGGTGGAAACAACTACATATATAATTATATTCATGCTTTAAACACCTTACCTGTTGAGGAGCAAGCTGAAGTAGTTATTTATACTAATTCACAAGAGAATTTTAATGAGTTAAAAAGAAACACAGACTATCAAAAACTTGTTTTTTCAAATACTACTGCTCATTATTCATTTACCGAAAAAATAATAAACAAAATAAGTCAATTTATCCTAGGTAAAAACCTGGTTGATAAAAGAATAAAAGCCGTTGACCATAAAATATTTCCCAATCCGGGATATGATTTCGAAAATATATCTGAAAACCAACTAATTTATTGGATTCCCGATTTCCAGGAAGAATATTTAGGCGGATTATTTTCAGATGAAGAAATTGCAAGCAGGAGAAAACAAAATCATATCATTTCGCAAAAAACCAATATTGTATTAAGCAGCCGCGATGCATTTAATGATTTCAAACAATTCTACCCCAATTATAAAGGATCTGTTCATATTATTCCGTTTAGTGTTTTTTTTACTAAAACTAACGATAGCAAAAACCAATTTGAACAGGTAAAATCTAAATACAATTTATCTGATCGTTATTTCTATTGCCCCAACCAGTTTTGGCAACATAAAAACCACATGTTGCTTATAAATGCTGTTAAAAATCTTGTTAATGAAGGCATTGACATAAAGGTATATTTCTCGGGTAATGAAATGGATAACAGAAATCCCGGACACATTGATAAACTGAAGAGCTATGTAAAAGATAATGTTTTAATGCAGAACATCCAGTTTCTGGGTTTTGTTAGCAGAAATGATCTTCAGACATTAATACAATACTCGCATGGCATCATTCAACCATCTTTATTTGAAGGTTGGAGCACTGTGCTTGAGGAAGCTAAATTTGAAAACAAGTACATTCTTGCATCAGATATTAATATTCATAAAGAACAATTGGCAGACTATCCAAATAAATCATTCTTTAAGGCAAAAGATCTTGATTCTATTACAGATACCCTAAAGAGCATATGGGCCAATGATATAAGTATTAATAAATACGATTACACTGCATGTCAGAAGGCATTTGCAAATAAAATAATGGAGTTATTTAAATAGAATGCATCCAAAAATATCCATCGTAACACCAAGTTACAACCAAGGGCAATTTATTGAACAAACCATTGATTCAATTCTCAGTCAAAACTATCCTAATCTTGAATACCTTATTATTGATGGTGGCAGTACAGATAATTCCGTTGAGATTATAAAAAAATACACTAAACATTTGACCTATTGGTCAAGTGAACCGGATAAGGGTCAGAGTGATGCCATAAATAAAGGTTTTAATCGGTGCAGCGGGCTAATCATTAACTGGATCAACAGCGATGACTTTCTACTTCCAGGTAGTTTAAGTTTCATAGCCGAGAATTTTAAGTTCGAGAAGTATCATGCGTTTGCTTCAAGCGTGCAAAACGTAGATGCAGAAGGCCACTTTCTTCACATCACTGATAATAAAAACCTAAGTGCAAAGAATCTACTGCGCTGGCGAAATAATATTTCATTTCACCAACCAGGAATATGGTTACGAAATGATCTTGTGAAAAGATGTGGTCAACTTCCTGTAAATTTTAATCACTCATTTGATCTTATTTATCTGGCTCATTATTTCAGTATATTCCCCAAAATAAAGTACTCCGATACATCAACCATTGCTTTTCGCTTACATGAAACCTCCAAAAGTGTTTCACAAAAAGAAGCATTTAATGAAGATTTAGATAGGTTTATGAACAATCCTATTTATTCAGGTTTATCGAAGCATATAAAGAACAGAATGCTGGATCAGGAATGGGATCGCATTAGATCTAAGATTTCAAATAAGGGGGCATTAAGAATAAATTGGCCAGAAATAGTGAAGTTTTTCTTATATTATCCACAAACAAGCTGGGATAGAAAATCATTCTCATTTTTGTTTAAAACAATTATGAAAAAATCCATATGATACAAGCCATCAGAATACATTTCGCTCAAGAGAAATAGCATGTTGGCAAGGAGCGATAGCTATCGCTCCATGTAACCATTGAAATATAAATCTAAGCAGATGCAAAACCCTTTAGTCAGTATCTTAATTACCTCGTATAACAGAGAAAAATATATAGCACAAGCTATTGAAAGTGCCATTAACCAAACTTATAGAAATATAGAAATCATCATCTTAGATGATTGTTCAACAGATAGAAGTCATGAAATTGCAAAGGATTACGCTGAAAAATACGATCATATTTTTGCCTATAGAAACGCCGAAAACATAGGGCAGTTTCCAAACCGAAATAAGATTGTAGAATATGTCAAGGGGGCTTATATAAAGTACCTTGATTCTGACGATCTGATTTATCCGCATTGTATTCAGGTAATGATCTGGGCCATGTTGGCATACCCTCAAGCCGGCCAGGGTTTGTGCAGGCACTACTCACCTGATATTGTTTTTCCTGAAGCCTTTAATCCTAAAACGGCTTTTCAGTCTCATTTTTTTAATACGCCTTTATTTACAAATGCACCCAACAGCGTCATCTTTAAAAAAGAAGCTTTTAATCAGGTTGGGGGCTTTGAAACAGATATGGGTATAAATGCGGATAGCTGGCTCTTATTTAAAATTGGAGCCATTTCTGAAACCGCCTTATTGCCGCATGGGCTTGTTTATTACCGGCAAGGACACGAGCAGATTTCCAGTAACGACAGTGTCTTGCAACGATTAGAACAATTCAGATTCCATGTTCCACGATTATTAAACACCGACTCCTGTCCTCTCTCCCAGCCGGAAAAGGAAATTGCCATTGGCAATTTAAAGGGACAATTCATCCGGTATATTTTAAGAACAATCATTAAATTACAGCTTTCAAACCTTAAATACTTAAGCAAGTACTATAAAGATATTAAGTACCTATTATACAAAAAGCATGTTCGTAGTTTTTAAGAAATTAATAAGCGCTTATTTCAAGTTTTTCATAAGGCATTTATACTGGCTATACCGATTATCAGCTGTAAAAGGTATTAAAAAGCTTAAAGTTAATTTTCCGGTTTGCATCGAGGGGAAAGGTCAAATTGCATTTGGACCATCTTCTGTTATTGACAAGCGGGCAAGCCTTAAAGTTACACTGAACAGTGCTCTTTCATTCGAATCGAATACCCATATTGGTCAGAATGCCGATATACGCATTGATAGCGGCGCCTCTCTTACAGGCAAAGAAAACTGCTCAATTGGAAACAATAGCCGAATATATATCAATAATCATTGGGAATTCGGAAACAATGCAAACATTGCAACTTATTGTTCTATTTTCTCTCGTGAAGCAGGCTTATTTGGGCGCCTTATTATGAGCGACAACTCCTACATTGCTGATAATTGCATCATTGATGTGGCTGATGACGTTATCATTGGTAAAGATGTTGCCATTGGCCCCGGTTGCACCTTTTATACCCATGATCATGAGTATGATGATTTAAATTTGCCTGCCTGGAACGGAAAAAAAACAACAGGCAAAATAGAAATCGGTAACAAATCTTGGATTGGCTCCAACGTTACTGTATTACCCAATGTATCCATTGGTAAACATGTTGTTGTTGCTGCAAATTCGGTAGTGACTAAAAGTATTCCTGATAATACGGTCTGGGCAGGTGTTCCGGCCAGGCAAATAAAGTCTTTAGTAGAAAAAAATGATGCATTTTATTAAAAAATGGCTATTTAACAAGCTTAAAAGTGCGTTGCTCAGCCAAAATTACCATTCGCCTTCTACAAAACTTACTTTGGGAGAAGGATGCAAGTGCTATGGAAACTATTTTGATGGAAATATTAATATAGGTGACAACTCACAGCTTTTAAGAAGTGAGTTACACGGAACAATTAATATCGGAAAATTCTGTTCACTAAACGGTCCTAATTTAGATATATATGCTGGTAATGGAAGCGTCAATATTGGTAACTTCTGCTCAATCGCCAGAAACGTTTCCTTCCAGGTTGAAAGTCATAACTCCCAAAAGTTAACAACATACCTTATTTTTAAAAATGTATTTCAGGAGGAAAATACAAGCGAAATATTAAAAAGAGGAATTATTAATATAGGCCATGATGTATGGATAGGTAGTCATACTGTCATCCTGGGAAATGTTAATGTTGGCAATGGTGCAATTATAGCAGCCAATAGTGTTGTTAATAAGGACGTTCCACCCTTTGCCATTGTTGCAGGTTCTCCCGCGCGAATAATTAAATACCGTTTCGATAATCATATCATAGAACAGATAAATGAATTAGAGTGGTGGCAGTGGAGTTTAGACAAGTTAAGAAAGCATAAAGACTTATTTAAGGATCATATTTCAAAGGCTAACCAATTGAATGAACTCAAGTAAAAAAGTTTCTATAATTATTCCATGTTATAATGCTGAACAATATCTTGAGCAGACGGTTAATAGCGTTCTTAATCAAACGCATTCGTCCATTGAAGTAATTATTGTTGATGATGCTTCAATTGATCAATCATTGTCAATTGCAAAAAAACTTAGTGAGGAATACGATTGTATTAAGGTTTTCAGGAACAATAAAAAAGGCGCTTGTGCTGCACGTAATTTGGGTATTATTAAATGTTCCGGCGACTACATCCAATTTCTGGATGCAGATGATTTATTGAGTAAAGATAAGTTGCAGAAACAGATAGAAGTTTTAGAGACTAATCACAATCAAGTAGCTGTTTGCAATACTTACCTCTTCTTTAATGATTTATCCGAAGCCTATAATACAGATAGAGACTTTATCTTTACCAGTTCAAAACCAAGTTATTTTTTAGCCAAGCTTTGGGGCTTACATAATAGCATGCACTATGTGGCTGTACATGCCTACTTAACACCTAGGGAACTAATTCAAAAGGCAGGTGCCTGGAACGAAGAGTTAGATAAGGATCAGGATGGTGAATTTTTTGCCCGCGTTTTGTTGGCCAGCGAAGGCATAATTTATGTTCCGCAGGTAAAATGCTTTTACCGTAAACACCTAAATAGCAGCAATATTTCATCACAAAAGAAAAGAAAACACATTGAAAGTAATTTCAAAGCTACAGAACTGAAAGCGAGCTATTTGCTGGACAGGGATGATTCAGCAGAAGCACAATATGCCGCCGCGACACAATACAAACATGTTGCCATTGAAGCTTGGCCTAACTTTAAAGACATATCTCATAAAGCTTTAGGCAAATGTAGTGAACTGGGCGGGAGTACATATGTTCCGGTATTAGGCGGTAGAATTATTGAAACTGTAAAAAAAAGCTTTGGTTGGAAAACAGCCAAAAGCCTGTCATTTTACCTTCATAAGCTCATCTGATGAAAAAAAAGAACCTCCTTTTTCTTACAACCAGTAACCTTCCAACTAATCCAAGGCTTTTAAAGGAAGTTGATTTAGCACTAAAGGAACATATAGTAAGTGTTGTGCTATTCAATTTGGGAAACTGGAGTGAAGCACTTAATCAAAAAGAAATGAACAAAAGGCCTTCGGTGAATTTTATTCAACTGAGTGCCACGCGTTCTCAAGCTTTCTCCTGGTTGTTTTGGGCGCTTATGGAAAAGTTAGGACGTTTTCTTTACCCGCTTTTTAAGCGCTGCTTATTTGTGAATGCGCTGGTTCACACCAGGCGATCTGTTCAGTTGTGGTACACGCTAAGAAAAATTAAGCATTGTGATTTATTAATCGGCCATAACCTTGGAACTTTATACCCCATTTATCAATTAAGCCTGAGCACAAACATACCGTTTATTTATGATATTGAGGACTATGACCCGGGGATACATGTTCCGGAAGCAGGTAAGCATTATAAATCCTGCACGGAATATCTGCTGAAAAAATGTGCACCAAAAGCAAAGGCACTTACCAGTGCCAGCCCTCTCATTGGCGATTATACCTTAAAACTGATTGGAGGGCATCCCAACCACCAAGTCATACTCAACAGCTTCCCACAAAAAGAATTTGTAGAACCTAAAAACTCAACTCTCAACTCTCAACTCTCAACTCTCAAGTTGGTGTGGTTCTCGCAAAACATTTCGTTCGGCCGTGGTCTCGAACAATTCTTTGAAGCCATTCTTCTTCTTTCTAAAGAAGCAGATCGAAATTGGAACATCGAACATTCAAACATCCAGCTTACCCTCATTGGTAACCTCGATCCCCAATTTGATCAACAAATTATCCAACCCTTCCTGTCCTCCATAGTTTTAGTGAAGAAGGATGAATCGCAAATCGCAAATCGCAAATCGCACATCATAAATCTTAACATCCAACATCCAATGTCTCAACCCGATCTTCACACCGAACTGACTAAGCATGATATTGGTTTGGCGCTTGAATTTGACACAACAGATTTGAATCGACAACTCTGCCTCACAAATAAAATAATGGCTTATGCACAGGCGGGCCATTTTATTTTAGCCACTGATACCCTGGCGCAATCTCAATTTTTAAGCCATCAAAAAGAACTGGGGCTTCTTTGCGGGCAATCAACGGATGAAATAGCAATGCTTATTAAACATCTAACTCATATTTTATCAGATATTCAACACAACAGAAGAAATAGATTAAACATTGGAAAGAGTTTGTCGTGGGAAATAGAAAAAGTTAAGATTGTTAACTTATGGAATAATTTTATTTAACAAAATGCCTAAACTACTTATTGTTTGTCCTACATTTCAGCCGGTTAATACACCCGATCAACATCGTATACGCCTCAGTATCCCATGGTTTCAAAAGGCAGGATGGGAATGTACTGTTTTAGCCGTGGAACCTCAATACATTGAAGCCCCGGTAGATCCGGTTTTGTCTCAACTAGAGGATCCATGTAAAGTCATTCGGGTTAAAGCCATTTCCAGCGGTATTACCAGACGAATTGGATTAGGCAATCTTGGCTATCGGGCGTGGTGGCAATTAAAACGTGCCGGCAATAGATTGCTAAATGCAAAGCAATTTGATCTGGTATATTTTAGCACTACTGTATTTCCGGCCATGACCTTAGGTCGGGTATGGAAGCGTAAATTTGACATCCCATTTATCCTTGACATGCAAGATCCATGGCGAAATGATTATTATTTAACGCAGCCAAAAACTAATCGCCCACCAAAATTTAAAATTGCCTATTATTTTGACTCTATACTTGAAAAATATACTGTGCCCCATTGTGACGGACTTATTTCCGTTTCAGAAGCATATCCATCGACCTTAAACAAACGATACAATATCAATAAACCATTTTCTGTAATACCGTTTGCATCCAGCCGTTTGGATTTTGAAATTGTTAAGCAATTAAACATTCAGAATCCTGTTTTTAAGAAAGACGTTGATCAAATTCAAGTGGTATATACCGGTGCCGTTACACCCGGTATGCCCTTACCTTTAAAAACAATGCTTAAAGCTTTTAAAAGCGTTATGGAGCACAATCCTGAACAAAACATACATATTTATTTTGTAGGTTCGTCATATGCTCCAAATGCTAAATCAATTGCTTTACCAATTGCTGAAGAAGTGAGCGTTGAAAATTGTGTAACCGAAATTCCAGATCGAGTAGGCTATTTCGAGGCCATGAAAGTAATGAAAGATGCCGATTTTTTAATACTCCCAGGCTCAATGGAAGCTGGATACACCGCTTCTAAAATTTATCCATATATTCTATCCGAAAAACCTATTATTGCTCTAACACATGTTAAAAGCAGTGTATCTGCTATCTTAAAGGACTGTAATGCAGGTCCAGTGATTACCTTTAACGACAAAGATGAATTACAAGCACGTCAGGGAGCGGTTGAAGAGGCCATATCAAGCCTGATTGCAAAAGGTAAATTTAAGACCGATGTTAATTGGGAGTTTTATTCAGAATTCTCAGATGAAACCATGGCCAACAAACAAATTAGCTTCTTTAAAACTATTTTAAAACAATCATGAAAAGGCTGGCAATAATCACAACACATCCAATACAGTATTATGCCCCCTGGTTCGCCTTACTTGCTAATAAGCCTGATATTGATGTAAAAGTATTCTATACCTGGAGTCAATCAAAGCTTGACTATTACGATCCGGATTTTAAGCAAAAAATCAAATGGGACATTCCACTATTAGAAGGGTATAGCTATTCTTTTATAAGAAATACTTCAAAGAAACCAGGAGCAAACCACTTCATGGGTATCAAATGTCCAACACTCATTTCGGAGATCAAAAAATGGCAAGCAACCCATGTTTTGGTTTTTGGCTGGAATTACCACGCTCACCTTAAAGCTTTAAGATATTTCAAAGGAAAAATACCGGTATGGTTCAGAGGCGACAGTACCTTATTAGATTATGATATTAAAACCGTTCAGGATATAATTAAAGACAAAAAAACCAAATCTCAAATCTCAAATCTCAAGTCTTACATCAAATTTAAAATTCGAAAAGTTTTTCTGACCTACATCTATAAACACATCGATTTGGCTTTTTATGTTGGTAAAAACAATAAAGACTATTATTTAGCACATGGTGTATCGCCTATTCAATTAAGACATGCCCCTCATGCTATTGATAACAATAGATTTAAAGATAGTGATGCCAATACCTTTGCCCTAGAAGCACAGACTTGGAGAAAAAAACTAAAGCTCAAAACAACTGATTTCACCATTGTTTTTAGCGGTAAATTTGAATCAAAGAAAAACCCACTTTTGCTTCTAAAAGCTGTTCAGAATATCAATGCCAGAGCAGGCATTCAAGCTATTAAATTAATCTTGATTGGTAACGGAATCTTGGAGAAGGAGTTAAAGCAATTGGCTGCTGATGACAAAAACATCATATTCCTGCCTTTTCAAAATCAAAGCCAAATGCCAGTCATTTATCGATTGGGAGATATGTACTGTCTGCCCTCAAAAGGTCCGGGTGAAACATGGGGCCTGGCAGTTAATGAGGCCATGGCTTGTGGCAAACCTGTAGTTGTAAGTAATAAAGTGGGATGTGCCAAAGATTTAATTAATGAAGATACGGGGTACCTATTTGAATCCGATAGGCTATCCGATTTAATGGAAATAATTGTTTCTATTCAACAACACATAAATGAGTTTTCGAGTACAAAAATTGTACAATTCGTTAGTGACTGGTCATTTAAAAACATAACAAAAACAATTAATGCCGCAATTAATGAATAAAAAGGTTTTAGCCGTTTTCGGTAATGTGGTCCTTTTTGGTCAGGAGCGGTCGAATATAAAAGTGTTTGATACGCTAAAAAAGCAAAATGTTGACTTATTGTTGTTGGTGAACGACAGGGGTTTTCAATGGCACATTCAACCGGAAGTAGAAGCACATGGCTTAGCGTACAAAAAGATCAGGTACCCTTGGAATTTCAGAAAAAGCCTGAATCCAAAATTACTATGGAATTATCTCAGAGATATTTGGATGTATAACGTTCAATTCTTAATATCATACAGACAGTACAAACCAGATTATATTCACATAGCAAACGACTTTTATTTCCTAACGCTCAGCCCGGTTTTACTTTTTATAAAATGTCCATTAATTTATCGCTTGGGCGATAAGCCTGTAATGCGGTATTTTTATGAAAAGATGATTTGGAAAAAAGTGATTGTTAAAAAAGTTCACCATTTCGTATGCATTTCTAATTTTATTGCCCGGCAACTAAAGCTTATTAAACCCAACCTAAATAATTATACAATTATCTATAATATTCCTCCTACGCGGAAAATCATACTTGAAGAAAACATCCCGGTTTATGATAAAGACTGGTTTACTGTTACTTTTGTAGGGCAGATTGATAGAATTAAAGGCGTGGATATCCTTTTTGAGGCCGCAAAGGAATTAATTACAAGACATAATAGTATTCGCTTTATACTGGCAGGTCAGACAATGTATAGTGAACTATACAAAGCGATACAAAATGACGACTTTTACAAGGAACATAAACAAAACTTTGTATTTCTTAATAAAGTTCAAAACATAGACTTAGTTTATCAAAACGGAGATATACATGTTGCGCCTTCTGTTGTTGAAGAAGCCTTATCTAATGTGGTAGGTGAAGCAAAACTAAATAAGAAGTTATCAATCGTTTTTGATAATGGAGGTTTGGCTGAGTTAGTCAGCCATCAAAAAGATGGATATGTTTGTAAAGAAAGCAATAAATATTGCTTAATCGAGGCTATTGAGTATTATTATAATAATCCGGAAGAGGTCAGTAGTCAAGGCAAAAATGCATACGACTCAATGCAAAATCTGGGTCTAACTGATGAAATATTCACTCAAAAATGGAAAGAAGTATACCAGATAGACTAATGCAGCCATTTCATAGCCTGAACAAGCCCAGTTTATTACTAAACGGCATCCTATCAGTTGGAGTCATTCTCACCCTATTTGGTTTAACTACCGGATACGGCGTTAAACTGGCTGTTAGTTTTGCGCTCTTATACACTATTGTCCGCTTATTTTATGCACAAGGCTTCACGGTCGTAATCTTTTTAGCATTATTGTATCAATGGTTTCAGGTTTCCATAAAGGTCTTTTATGGTTTTTTTAATAACCTCCCTTTTGAATCTTTAACTGTGTACCCTCAACACTTTGATAGTGCCTTTTATACGGGTGCAATTGGCTTATTTGCCCTGTCACTGGGCATATATCAATCATTAAAAAAAATATGCTTTAGCATTGATAGTTTTAATAATGAAATTGAAAATATTAATGTGATAAGATGCATTGTATTTTACTTAAGTTTTGGGTTATTCTTAAATCTCTTACATGCCCTTAGACACGTCCTTCCAGGTGCATATCAAGCAATTAGTCTGTTAACAAATTTTAAATGGTCATTATTTTTCATTCTTTTTGTAATTGTCCACAAAAAAAAACAATTAATCGGTGTTTTTTGGGGTATTGTCGCTTATGAATTTATTGGTAGCTTTTTCTCCTTTTTTGCAAGTTTTAAATCTATAGTCTTTTTTGTTCTTATTGCCTATTTATCAATTTCTAGTTTTAACTATAAAAAACTCGTAATAGCCATTTCTGCAGGTTTTGGGGTATATATGCTGGCCATCTTTTGGACAGCAGTAAAAGGCGATTATCGTGATTTCCTAAACCAAGGCACACGCACTCAACGTGTATTAGTTCAAAAGGATGAAGCATTAAACTTTCTTAGCGAGAAAATATTTCAGTTTAACATTCCTGACGATAACCGGGTACAAAAAGACTTTATTGACCGCATGTCATATATTGATTTCATATCGGCCTGCATGAATTACGTGCCTTCAGAATTGCCTCATGAAAATGGGGTGATTTTAAAAAAGTCAATTAATCACATATTAATCCCAAGGATTATTAACCCTAACAAACCAATCATTGATGATTCAAATCATTTGAACAAATATACCGGATTGAACTTTGCAAATTCTAAACAAGGAGTTTCCTTTAGTTTGGGATATGTAGGTGATTTTTATATTGATTTTGGAGCTATCCTGATGTTTATCCCTATCTTTTTCTTTGGTTCATTAATAGGTTTTGTTCTACGAAATATATTTAACACAGTAGATAATCCGCTATGGGGTGCAGCATTAATTACCGGTTCATTTGATGTACTATATAAATTTGAAACATCACAAATTAAATTTTTAGGTAATTTAATTTGGTATTGGATTGTTTTTTATTTTCTGGCAAAATACATCATTCCAAGAATCAGAGTATTTATTAATTCAAACTAAGTAAAGCATTGAAGATTACTTATTATCAACGACGTCCGTTAGATATCCATTACAGCCTTGAACAAATCTTTGATAATGTTCGCGCTAAACTTCCGGAAGGTATTGAATCAAATGTTTGGGTTTCACCCTATTTTAGCAAAGGTTTAAGACCCAGAATTAGAATGATTTTTGCAGCAAGAAAATTTCAGGGAGACATTAACCATATTACTGGAGATATAAATTTCATTGCCATAGGCCTGAAGAAGCAAAAAACGATTCTAACAATTCATGACTTAGGAATACTCAATAATACTAAAAATCCACTATTGAGATGGATACTAAAAACCTTTTGGATCACTCTCCCTGTAAAATATGCGAATGCTATTACGGTTGTCTCAGATACTACAAAAACTGAGTTATTATCTATGATTAAGATAAATGCAGATAAGGTTAAAGTAATAGGTAATTTTATACCAGATTCATTTAAATACAATCCGAAGAAGTTCAACTCTGAGAAGCCAAGAATATTGCATATTGGAAGTGCTTACAATAAGAATTTGGATCGCTTAATTGAAGCTGTTAAGAACATTAAATGTCATCTTGTAATTATTGGTTTTCCAACTCTAGAACAGAAGGAAAGTATCCTAAGCTATAATATCTCGCACGAAATATTATCCGGCATTTCCGATGAAGAATTATTAAACCAATATCAAAAATGTGATTTGCTTTCCTTTGTATCGTTATTGGAAGGCTTTGGATTACCAATTCTCGAAGCACAGGCTACAGGCCGCCCTGTGCTTACTTCAAACCTATCTTCAATGCCTGAAGTAGCTGGTAAAGGAGCTTGCCTAGTAGATCCATATGATATCAGGTCTATTGAGTCAGGCATTAAAAATATTATAAATAATGAACATTACAGACAATTAATCATTGAAAGAGGACTAATAAATATAAAACGCTTCTCTCTAGGTGAAGTAACCAATCAATACATAAATCTTTATTATGAGATCTATAGTAAGATCTAATCTACAATCCCAACTCTATATCAATTCATAAATCATGTGTGGAATTAACGGCATATTCTCCCTAAAAAACATCGATCATAGAACGCATGTGAGTCACATGAATAAAGCTATGCACCATCGGGGACCCGACGATAAGGGAATTTGGTCATCCGAACACATCACTTTGGGGCACCAACGTCTTTCTATTATTGATTTATCAAAGGCAGGGCATCAACCCATGCATTCATCTGATAATAATTTAACCCTTGTTTTTAATGGCGAAATCTATAATTTTAAAGAAATAAGACAAGAGCTTAATTATTCATTTCGATCTGACACGGATACAGAGGTTATTATAGCGGCCTGGAATCAATGGGGAATTAGTTGTGTAAACAGGTTCAATGGCATGTTTGCTTTTTCCCTTTGGGACAAACGAAAAAAACAACTCACTATTATTCGTGACCGACTGGGTATAAAACCCCTCTATTATTATTTTGATGCTCAAAATCTTGTCTTTTCTTCTGAGCTAAGAGCATTAACCGCCAGTAGCCTGATGAATAAAGAGATAGACCCTTCCGGATTAAGTGATTATTTACGGTATCAAACCGTTCAGGCACCCAATACCATTTTAAAAGGTATTTACATGCTGGAACCCGGTTCCTGCCTGCAAATATCATTAGAAGACTTTAAACTGCAAAAGCAACAATGGTGGTCCATCGATCGATGTGATATAGTTGTGCCAGACAATATCACAGAAGTACACGAGCATGTGCGTGAGCTTTTTTACAACTCTGTTAAAAGACGCTTGGTGGCTGATGTACCTTTTGGTGCATTTCTTTCCGGGGGTATTGATTCAAGTGCTGTAGTTGGTGCCATGTCAAAAGTATCCAACCGGCAAGTTAAAACCTTTAATATCTCTTTTGCTGAAAAGCAATATAGCGAAGCAAAATACGCCGAATATATTGCCCACATGCATCAGACTGATCATACCGAGATTAACTTATCACCAATTGATTTCTTAAAAGAGCTACCTCATGCGCTTAATGCTATAGACCACCCATCAGGCGACGGCCCCAACACCTGGATGGTATCCAAAGCAACCAAAGAGGCAGGTATAACAATGGCTCTGTCAGGCTTAGGAGGTGATGAACTATTTGCTGGCTATGCTATTTTTGCTCGAATGGCTCGACTGGATCAACATAAATACATTTGGAAAATACCTGTCCCTTTGCGCCAGTTTGCTGGCAATGCTCTTCAAAAATTGAAACCAGGTGTGTCGTCCGACAAACTAAGTGCCCTGTTGAATTTAAGAGAATATGACTATTTTTCGCAATATGCCATTTCAAGACAGGTGTTGCTTGATTCTAAAGTCAATGACCTATTGAATTATGAGTTACCTGATGAGCATCTGTCCATCCAAGTCATAAATAAACTCAATCTTAACAAGAAAGAAATATTAACCAAAGTTTCTATTTCTGAAATTAACACCTACATGCAAAATGTGCTTCTACGTGACAGTGACCAAATGAGCATGGCGCATGCATTGGAAGTAAGAGTACCCTTTCTCGATCATGAATTGGTTCAATTTATCCTATCAGTTTCCGATAGGCTTAAATATCCTCATAGCCCTAAAAAACTATTGGTTGATTCATTTCCTGAGTTATTACCAGATTACATTGTTAACCGTCCTAAAATGGGATTTGTTTTTCCATGGAGCCGATGGTTACAGAAAGATTTGTATGAATTAGCAGATCACCATATTCAGGAACTATCAAAAAGACCCTATTTTAATCAAGCTGAAGTACAAAAACTATGGTCAGCATTCAATAAAAACAATCCGTCTGTTACCTATTCTCGCATATGGCCATTGGTTGTTCTTAACCATTGGATGGAACGTAATGAAATCTTATAGTAGCTCTTTGTATGAACGTCTGTAATCCTGCTCAGCAATATAAGTCCTTGCAACCGCTTTCGCTCCCTCCTGCCAGTGTTGATGCTCCTCGGGTGTCATAGCAATTATGTCATTAAGTTTAGTACGCCATTCAATCTTCTCACCACTCACATCTCCCCTCTCACTACTCAGCTCCTTTTTCTCACCTCTCATCTCTAATTTTAAGTCCCATCCCCCCTTCATATTCGCCAACCGTCTCCACGGTGTCAACTCACTAATTAACACCGGTACACCATTCACCAATGCTTCAAATATAGCATGTCCGAAATTTTCACCTAAAGTGGGGAGAACAAAAAATTGATAGGCCTGTAAGGTCTTATTAACCATTGTTGGTATGACACTTCCCTTATAGCTGACTGTGACTCCATTAGGCATTTCCGTGATCAACTCCTGACATCTTTGCCAATAGGCATAATCTTTTACAGGGCCGTAAATATCATATACTATTCGCCTACCTTCCGGTAATTTTAGAGTTTGTAAAAGCTTTAAAAAGAAAATATGGTTTTTCTTTTCAGCCACCAGTGAGATAGTTACAAAACGTATTTCATCCTCAGGCAGTTGTATTCCATAATCTATAACCTGTGTTGTTGGAATATTACTTACTTCTTTGACTGGAGCACTCTTTCCCACCTCATCTTTTACATCTTCCTTTTCCTGCTTATCTGTTGCATGCCAGATAATATTTCTGGCCTTGAATAATAATGGCTTGACCAGCATTAGAAAAAGTCTTTTCTTACCTCCCTTCAATCGTAACGCACCCTTTTGAAACATACCTCTTGGAGCAAATACTACTTTGGGTATCCTAATGTTACTTAGAAAAGTATTAATGAATAAGGGGTAAATCGTGTATTTTAAAGAAAAAACACTGTTCAAGTAGATTGTATCTGGTGAAATATCTTTAATGATGTTCTTCACTTCTGCTAGCCCTGGCTTAGAGGAGTAATACACTTTTGCACTACCTTCATTAAATACGAGCCATTGATCATTTTGTACATCTAGAATTTCTCCATCATAGTCTTTATTTGAGGTATAAACAAAAAAATCATACTCCTCCTTTAGGTAATCTACCATATTAGCCATAGACCTCACTGGACCACCAGCCTTATATCCGGGTAAAAACCAATCTATAAAAATTAATATTTTCTTCTTTAATAGTTGTTCACTCATAATACGAAGATAGTAATTTGTGAGTAGTCAGTAGTCAGTAGTGAATGGAAAAGAACAATAGCCTCAAGCTATAATTCTGTCCAATAAGATTATAGAATATATACTTCAACCGATTTTTAGGTTTATCTTCCTAAATCATCGAGCACTGGGGATTGAGCATTGAGCCTGTCGAAATGTCGAAATGCCGAAATTGCACACTGAGCAATAGTTGAGCCTGTCGAAACTTGTCGAAATTGGTTATTGAGCTTGTCGAAATAACGAATTCTCCCTACCTTATTCCTATGAAAGGTTTCATGTACATACTTGAATGCAGCAACGGTAAATTCTATACAGGCAGCACTAAATACCTCGATAAAAGAATCTCTCAACATCAGGCAGGTACAGGAGCCAATTTCACAAAGAAGCATTTACCTGTTAAACTAGTTTATTATGAAGAATACGATAATATTGCAGATGCCTTTTATCGTGAAAAGCAAATAAAGGGCTGGAGCAGAAAAAAGAAGTTGGCTTTAATTGAGGGGCGCCATGATGAGTTACCGGAACTATCAAAGAGTACCCTTCGACAAGCTCAGGTTACCACCTAATAAGGTTAAGTTACCACTTTCATTGCCCTTTGGTTATTGAGCCTCGGGCATTGAGCCAGTCGAAATATCGAAATAACCTAATATTACAACTCTCCAATCTAATTCACCTTCCAATTGCCCGGCTTCTTTTAAAAAGAAGTATCTTGTGAACCCGTGAAAAAGGCAATGGATAAATACCAACTTAAACAAGAAGAACATTGGGTTCTAAGTGCTCTTATGAGTACACCACTCCCTTTTAAGAAATCATTCGATCAAGACTTTTTAGTCCACTTTACCAATAAAAACGGTTTTTCTCCCTATCTGTATTATCTCGCTACAAAAAAACAAGTCCAACTGCCTGATTACTTAACCCTGCAACTGAAAAAAGCTTATTTCGCTTCCCTATTACGGAATATAAAAATACTATCCATACGTGATGAATTAACCGAGCTATTCATAGCCAATAAGCTAAGACCTGTTTTATTAAAAGGATGTACTTTGGCTACCTCTATATATCCTGATCCGGCTATAAGACCGATGAGCGACATCGATATGCTATTCTTAAATGATGATGCAGAAAAAGCACGTCAATTACTTTTATCATATGGAGGTCTCTGCAATTCTATTGAAAAGGAGCATGATAAACGCACGGGGCATCAATTACCCGGTATCATGTATAAGGATATTCTGATAGAAATCCATCGCACTTTGTTTGACACGGATTTAAATTATATCATTCCAAACCAACACCTGATAAAACACTTAAATACTGATCAATCAGAAATAATTCCGGAATTAAACTTCGCCTATCTTGCCTTACATGCTTATCATACCATGAGAAGAGGCGGTATCCGTTTAAGTTGGTTTTTTGACCTTATCTTATTATCACAAAAACATACTATTAATAAATCTTATTTTTTTGAGATTATAAAAGATTTAAATATTGAGAAACCCATCAGGGAAATTATTGCTAAAACTGAATTCATCTTTCAATATAAGTTTAATTTTACACCTCAAAAATTTAGATTGAACTTATCTCCCTTAGAGAAAAAGACTTTAATAAAATTAATACATCAATCCGATCAGCAAAACAATAAATACAGTTATGAATTAGCTTTGGAGAGATTTAGAAATACGAATGGAATAACGAACAAATTAAATTTCATTAAGAGTGTACTTTCAAATAGTACAGGTCATTCTTCAAACGCAATAAAAAGACTTTTTATCGTATTTACCAGATTACTTCAATTTGGCTTGAATAAACTAAAAAAGAATAAATGATTCTTGTGCTTTTTTGATGTTTAAAGTAACTATACCATCCGCAGCAGTTAATTTTATAAATAATTACGTCCCAAAGGGAAGTTAAAAAATAAACATTTTTCCTTTATTCTTTATCTGTTTTAAACGTCGAATCAGATGACGTTTTTTATAATACAATACCCATGAAGGGATATATGCAACAGTCATACCAAAAACGAATATTAATATAGTCAGTTTTAACATTCCAAGATTTCGCAGGCTATAACCCAATATTACGAATGCAATATTCACAGCTCCAATAATCAATGAAACCTGCAAATGAGTAAATCCTAAAGCCAGCATTCGATGATGAATATGATTTTTATCTGCAGTAAAAGGCGAATTACCTTGTGCAACCCGTAAGAAGAATACTCGAACTGTATCAATAAAGGGAACAATTAAAATGGCCATAGCAACAGCCGGTGCACTATTCATCTGATATTCCAACAAAGGACGATGAGCCGTTGTATTTAATTCACTGAAACGAATGGCAACCACTGAAACAAGGAATCCCAACACCAGAGAACCTGTATCACCCATAAATATCTTCTGCCGTTTCGAAAAGATATTATAATAGGCAAAAGCCAACAATCCTCCAATCAGAGCTGCAGATAAAACAGGAATATGGTATTCGCCGTTGATAAAGAACCAGATAGAAAAGGATAATAAAGTTATGATCCCCGTAATGGCAGCCAGACCATCTATTCCGTCAATAAGGTTAAAGCCATTTACCAAAAAAATAATGGTGAAAATAGTAAAAACAGTCCCCCAGAATGGATTAGGCTGGATACCAAAAAAACCATGAAAATCAGTCAGCACAACCTGTCCTAACCCAACGATAATTAAAGCAGCTAAAATTTGTCCGCCTAACTTAACCATAGGAGCTGTTGCCAAAATATCATCCTTAATACCAATGGCAAAAATAACAACCAATGACGCTGTAAGAAACGGAATATGAGGAAATTCAAACCAATCAACAAACAAAGAGTAAGTAAATATAAAGCCAATAAAAATAGCCATCCCTCCCAATGTTGGAATCTTTACCCTGTGCACAGTTCTTTTATTTGGCTCATCGAAAAGATTCTTCATCTTAGCCACTCTTAGTATAGTGGGAATAGAAAGAAATACTACAATAAAAGATAAAAAGGCAGCAAAAGGTATTAAAAGCTGAATAGTTAATTCGTTCATAAAATAGTTTGTGTCCAAAGTCTTTGCAAAAATAGCAAGCATTTTCTGTTTAACACTAAAATATACGCAGAAAAGCCTTCTTTGTTGTGATTTTATTGTGATCTCTGCCAATAAAAAGCATTATATCTAAAAAGTTCAGTCTGTTAACTCATCACTTTTAATATTTATTTTTTGGGGCATCAAATGTATTCTTTAACAAAATTCACCATTCACATTTTATCATTCATAATGCGAATCAATAGTTCAAATTGTTTTATAGTAAAGTTCAACCCACTTTCGGGGTTGCATCATTAGTCTAATAGTCACCTCGCGCTCCGCACGAGGCTAATATTTTTAATGTCCTTCGGACATTTTCAAATCCTGAAAGGATTTAATATGAATAGCCACGGGTGGAACCCGTGGAATATGAACGTATTAGAAAGGAACCCCAAAGTGGGTTCAACTGTTGATTCGCATTCATAATTAACCATTATCTACCATCTTGTTTAAAGCACTTACAAACTGATCAATCTCCTCCTTTGAGAATCCCTTATTCATAGCCACTTCTTCAAGACTTCCCCATACAGGTTCGCCACAAGCAATGCAGGTAATTCCTTTTTCACTGAGATATCTCACTGCACCCGGAACCAGATCAATTAGATTTTCAATATTAATCTCTTTTGTAATCTTATTCATTCGTTAATATTTTCTACTAAAACAATAATATTCAAGGTATAGTTTATATTGTCATGTTAAAGACTATATACAATAGAATATATAAAAAGGTAGTGAGGTAGGGTAAATTCTTAAGAAAACCTTATTTTTGATAGCTAATAAAACCAAAAACGAACTGACATTACTTAAATGCATCTATTCTCTTCACGTTTAAAAGGCAGAAACACACAACTATTTCTATCTGCAATGGTATTAGTATCCTCTCTATTTAGTTGTATACCTCAAAAAGAAATAGTCTTATTGCAGGATCACAGTTCTGATAAAAACTATAGCAATCCGTATAGTGAAATGAAAAGCATTACGGATCAATATATTCTACAACCCAACGATTACCTCTTCATTAATGTATCTACGCCAGATGAAAAGATTTCTGAGTTTTTTAATCAGAGAAGATCAAATAACATGGGAGGTGGTCAACAAAATCAAAATTTCTTCTATTATCAGATAGATGACAGCATGAATATTGATTTTCCCTATGTTGGAAATATAAATCTTAAAGGATGCAATGTAGTTAATGGTAAAGAACGTGTAAAGGATGCTCTCAAACCATTCTTAAAAGAATATAACCTGACCTTTAAACTGGCTACCAATACATTTACTGCACTGGGCGAGTTCCGTAGTCAGGGAGTGCACAATATGACCAAAGAACAAATTACCATTTTTGAAGCGGTTGCTCTTGCCGGAGGAGTTACCCCTTATGGAAAGCAAAAAAAATTACAATTACTTCGTCAGCTACCTGATGGACCGGTTACCTATACTGTTGATCTGACGGATAAGAATATCGTTAATTCAGAATATTATTTTATCTACCCCAATGATATGTTATACGTACGTCCAATGCGAGCCAAGCAATTTGGAATTGGTGAATCTTTCTCACTGGGAATTATCACAGGTTTACTTGCATTGTATATAACGCTCGATTCATTAATAAAATAATACAAAGGTGCAAAATAAATCCATCCACACTACCTCTCAATCATCAGGTTTCAATTTCGATACCAAACGCTTTCTATTTGATTTGCTGCATTTTTGGTGGCTATTTGCCATTACCATTCCAATAGCTTTAGCAACCGTTTTTCTGATTCATCGATGGACCTTACCAACCTATCGTGCTTCCATATCCTTATTGATTGAAGAGAGAGGTGAAAAGATGCCTACAGGTAATATGATGGAAGGTTTCGGGCTTACTCCCGGACAACAGAATATGGAAAACCAAATGGCTATCTTAACATCCTGGGATGTGGTAAAAGAAACAGTTGATCAACTGGATTTTCATTTGAGTTATTTTATCAGTGGCAGAGTGAAGCATACCGAGATGTATGGAAGTGGAGAACCATTTAAAGTAGTTTTCGATTCCCTACACAACCAAATTCTTAATACTCCTATCCACATTGAAATTATCAATCAGGATCAATATAGATTAAAGTTGAACACAGAAAGTGCTTCCACTTACAACTATCGATTAAACACCTCTGGAATCAACTTAAGCTCAATTAATATTGAACAAACTTACCGATTTGGGGAAGTGGTTGATGCAAATTGGGGACGTTTTAAGATTGAAAACACCAAAGGAACAACTGCATCCAATCAGGAGATGTACTTTGTTTTTAACCACCCTAATAATATTGCTGCCCATTACAAGTCAAGACTCCGTACCTATAGAGCAAATGAATCATCATCTATTATAAGAGTATCCGTAACCGGAAAGAACAATCAGAAAAACATCACATTCCTGAATCAGTTAGCGAAAGTTTTTATTGCCAATAACCTGGAACAGAAAAACCAGATAGCCACCAATACTATCGCCTTTATTGAAGAGCAATTAGGGGTAATTTCAGATTCACTTTTTCTTACAGGTTCACAATTAAGTCAATTCCGCACTGATAACAGAATTCAGAGTGTTTCAGCTAAAGCAGAATATTTATTCAATGGTTTGCAAGATATTGAACAACAACTGGCCCAACATGAAATAACAAAACGCTATTATAACTATCTGAAGAATTATTTTTCAGATAACATCACCGGTAATGATGTAATTGCTCCTGCCCAGTATGATATTGAAAACAATTTACTGGCAGAACAGATCCGACAGATAATGGAGCTTAACTCTCAAAGATTACGTTTAACGTATAGTGAAGATCAAAACCTTTTCAATAGGGATATTGAAACTCAAATTAATATAGCCACCCAAACATTAATCAAAACCATTAATAGTCAGCTTGATGTTTTAAACGAAACCATTGCTCGTTTACAGGCTACCAAGAGTAAAAACGAACAGGAGTTATACACCCTGCCTGAGACCGAAAGAAAGCTATTGGGTATAGAACGTAAATTTGAGTTAAGTAACGAAGTATACACCTTCTTATTACGCAAACGATCTGAATCGCAAATACAAAAAGCTTCTAACACACCTGATCATCAAATATTGGAGGCTGCACAAGGCAATGGCATCATCGCACCTAACATCAGCAGCAACAGAAAAAATGCCTTTCTATTAGGTCTGATACTACCATTGGCTTTTGTTGGCTTACGTCAACTTTTAAATAATAAAATTCTTGCCGAAGAAGACATTAATAAAATAACCGACATACCTGTTATAGGTCAAGTATTACACAACACAAAGGAAGAAAGTAATGTAATTCAGCACCATCCAAAATCGGTTATTACAGAAAGCTTCCGAAGAGTACGTACTCGTCTGGATTATTTAACGCAGGATATACCATGCCCGGTGGTAAGTGTTAGTTCTTCCATTCCGGGAGAAGGCAAGACCTTTTGTGCGCTTAATATTGCAGCAGCATTGGCTATCAGTGGCAAAAAAACAGCTATTCTGGGTTTTGACCTGAGAAAACCAGGTCTGAATAAGCTAGTGGATACTAAAGGAAAAACGGGCTTATCACACTACTTAATTGGTAAAGCCAGTTATGATGAAATAAAAATACCTCATCAACAGGAAAATTTAACCATCATACCTTCAGGAGACATACCTCCCAATCCATCAGAATTAATCAGTTCTGAAAAAACTCAAACACTAATGGATGAGTTGAAAAAGGAATTTGATATCATTATTATGGATACGCCTCCTATGGGTATCGTTTCCGATCCATTTTTACTAGCTCGCCATGCTGATTCTTTGATCTTTTTAGTGAGACAAAATCACTCTATTAAAAAGATTACCGAGCAAACACTAAAGAATATTTCTGATGAAGGAATTAAGAACGTTGGTATACTGATGAATGACCTTAACATGAAAAAAGGATATGGATACGGTTATAATTACCGATATAACTATGGCTACCGCTATACCTATGGTCATGGATATTACGAAAATTAAAGAACCTATTCCTCGATTCCTATCGAGGAGTTTATTGCATTAAATTTCCGAATTCAATACGTTTTTATCGATACGAGTTGATACTACAATTATCCCTTCGATAGGAATCGAGGAGTTTTTGGTTCTGAATTTCTTAATTCAAATACATACAACATCCAATAATCCTTTACCTCCAGAGTAGTTTATTGCACTACCGTAGAGATAATCCTCCGCATTAGCAACCCATTCTGCCTTTACTGGATTATTATGAATATAGTTTATTCGTTGGTCGAGCTTACTGTTAGAATCCATTAGCACTGGATGACTTTTATCTTGCCAAAACCTGTATCTTTTATTCTATTATCATACTTGCCGGCATATTGAAAACGATATAACATCCATTCTTTTCTACTTTCATTACCTTCTTCAATCATCTTTAAAAGGTTCTTCGCAGTAAATTGCTTAAAGTCTCTTATAAGGTTACTGAGTTGTTGAGGATAATCCGTTTTACAAATCATATGAAGATGGTTTGTCATTAATACCCACGCAAAAATCCTAAGCTTTTTATTTTCCTGACAGAATCTTAATGAATCTACAACTACATCCTTATACTCAGGTCGTGTAAAAACATCAATCCAATTAACAACAGTAAATGTTAAGAAATAAGTTGCATGTTGGTCGCCTATATAGTAATTCTCGGAACTCATAGAAGTGAAAATAATATTTATAACTTACTTTAGCAACTACACACACTTATCATACTACTCATCTACAATTTAGCCACCAAACAAGCTTATTTCTATTTAATAATTAAACATCAATAAGAATTGACCAACCATTTACCCTTCGTTAGGAAACGAAGGGCAGTCTCCTCCTCGATTCCTATCGAGGAGGAATTGCTTATGAATTTCTTAATTCATTAAACTACATTTCATTTCCTTCATTCTTTTTGCAAAGATTAACATGCTAGGTTATCTTTATAAAAACTCTTAACTATGAAAAATTACTTAGTCATCTTATTGATAGCCATTCTACCTTCATGCCAGACATCAAAAAGGAAAAGCAACATTAATGACCTTTCTTCAACTATTATAAAAACCTACTACATTGCTCCGGTTAAAGTACCTTGTGAAGGAGTTGGCCCAATGACTTGCCTTTTAGTAAAGACTAAAATGGAAAATCCCTGGCAATATTTCTATCAGTCCATTAAAGGCTTTGAACACTTATGGGGACAGACATATATAATTAAAGTAAAAGAGACGAAAATTGACAATCCGCCAGCAGACAGTTCTTCCCTGAATTATGAGTTAGTAGAAATATTGGAACAAAGACAAGTGGAGCAGGACTTTAATATGCTATATGATATTTACGGAATTATAAAAGTGAATAATACACTTACCAAAAATACACCTCAAACATTAGAACTTAACACAACAAAAATGACCTTTATGGGTCAGGCAGCCTGCAATTATTACAATGGGAAACTAAAGAAAACGAATGACTGGAATGGAATTACTTTTAGTCAAATAATTAGTACAGAGATGTATTGCAAAAATCAAAAAACTGAAGATGCATATCTTAAAGCATTGCAATCTGCAACATCGTATTACAAATTCAACAACAGCTTACTACTGTTTAAGGATAAAGAAGTTGTAATTGAAGCCAGAAGAATAGATTGAAACTATCCCTCGACAGGAATCGAGGGATCAAAATTCATTAATTTCTTATTCAACAAAACAATCATCAATATAAATTGACAATTCCCTTCCCCATTGTTAGAAAACGAAGGACAGTCTACTCCTCGATTCCTATCGAGGAGTAATTGGTTATGAATTTCTTAATTCAATAATAATACTCTATCAAGGGAACTTAGGGAATTTCTGAAATTCAGGATCTCTTTTCTCCAGAAAAGCTTTACGTCCTTCCTGAGCTTCTTCCATCAGGTAAAACATTAAGGTTGCATCACCCGCCATTTCCATAATACCAGTCTGACCGTCTAACTCGGCATTTAAACCGCGCTTAATCATACGTAATGCCATAGGGCTACGTTGAAGCATTATTTTACACCATTCAATAGTGGCTTCCTCTAATTCATCCAATGGCACTACACGGTTCACTAGGCCCATATCTTCAGCTTCCTGAGCTGAATATTGTTTGCAAAGAAACCAGATTTCACGAGCTTTCTTCTGACCAACATGACGAGCCAGATAAGATGATCCGAAACCACCGTCAAAACTACCTACTTTAGGCCCACTTTGACCAAAAATAGCATTATCAGAAGCAATGGTTAAATCACATACCACGTGTAATACGTGACCACCACCGATAGCATAACCATTCACCATAGCAACCACCGGTTTAGGCATTGAACGAATTCTTTTGTGGAGATCCAGAACATTTAATCTGGGCACACCATCATCATCAATATAACCACCGTACCCTTTTACGTTTTGATCTCCACCCGAACAAAAGGCCTTATCTCCTGTTCCGGTTAAAACTACTACTCCCACATCCTGACGTTCTCGACAAATATCAAAAGCCTCAATTAGCTCATTGACAGTCTTAGGACGAAAGGCATTATATACCTTTGGTCGATTGATGGTAATTTTTGCAATTCCATCGGCAAATTCAAATATTATATCTTCAAACTCCTTAACTGAAGTCCAGTTTAATGCACTCATAATTCTTCTTTTAAGCGTTTAAAATATGATTTTAACACCCCGGCACTTTCTTTGTTAGGTGTTTTTACTTCTAAAATAATAACCTTATCACTCTCTTTAAATAGCTCTTGCAATCCATTAACCAAACTTTCTTCATCATCAGCAAAAAGGTAATTCAAACCATACATTTCTGCCAATGGCTTTACATTGATTTCATGTTTAGCTTCGAAAAAAGTTTCCAGCTCCTCCGTATCTGACGGCCCTGGAATAAAGCGAAAGATTCCACCTCCTCCATTGTTAACAACCAATATTCGCAGGTTTGGTTTGAGGTATTGATTCCATAATCCATTACTATCATATAAAAATGACAGATCACCGCTCACCAGTAAAGTAGGTTTATCAGTAATAAAAGAAGCACCAACAGCCGTACTGGTACATCCATCTATACCACTTGTACCACGGTTGCAATACGATTCATATTTCTGAAAACCATCAAATAGTTGTGCATATCGTATGGTTGAGCTATTTCCCCATTGAACTGAATAATCATCTGGCAGAATCTCCTGCAACTTCTCAAACACTTTCAAATCACTCCATGGCACCTTTTCCAGGTATTCTTTATGATGATTCTCTGAACGTTCTCTCCTGTTAATCCAGGTTGTTTTATAACGACTTTTTACTGATTCAATATGTGGTAGTAACTGCTGAAAAAAATCTAATGGCTCTAACTCAATAGACGCAGATAATTGCTTATAGGTATCTAAGTGTCGGTTTACAGAGCTAAGATGCCAATGATGCTTAGCCGGATACCTACGAAGAAATTTCTTCACCATCTTAGAAACCACGGCTCCATCCATCGTTATCAGAAGATTAGGTTTAAAAAAATACACCTCTTCTTCTGTGATGGTTGAAACTACCTTATCGATTCCACCAACAATATGCTCTCCTTTTGTGTTTGAACCGACTTCAGTTAATACCACCACCTGTTCAAAATCAGAAAATTGATCCACTATTCCCTGAAAAGCTTCATTGGGCGTTTGTGAACCAACCACTATCAAAATACCATCTGAATGATTCCAAACAGTCTTGAGCTCATCAATCTGAGGGGCCGACAATCGGTAATCAGCTTTATATTGCTGAATTATTCTGATCTCATCCTCGGGATGCACAGTTTTACCATATAAAGGCTCTCGCAAAGGCATATTAATATGTACCGGTCCTGCCTTTCTGTTCATGCAATGATAAAAAGCCTCACTTACCAATCGCTTAACATACCAATCATTCTGCTCTAGGTAGGTAGGTATATTACAAGAATATTTAACCACATTATCAAGCGCCCCTACCTGACGGATTGTTTGACCATCGCCTTGATCAATCCATTCCATTGGTCTGTCAGCACTAATAACCACAAGAGGAATATTCTGATAGTAAGCTTCTGAAAGTGCCGGAGCATAATTCAATAAAGCCGAGCCACTGGTACAAACCAAAGCAACAGGTTTTTGAGTTTGTTGAGCAATACCTAATGCAAAAAAACCTGCACTACGTTCATCAACCACACTATAACAATTAAATTCAGGATGGGCAGCAAAAGTAATGGTTAAGGGAGCATTTCTCGACCCCGGTGAAATAACCACTTCTTTTAATCCTTCTGCCAAACATATATCTACTAAAGTCTTTACAACTTTCTTCTCGGAAACAGGTTTACTCATATCCCTGCAAATTTGCTACATTTTTCAATACAGACAAAAGGGTTTGCCCTTTCAGCTCTGTTTCTTCCCACTCTTTCTTTAGCTCGCTGCCTCGGGTTAATCCTCCACCCAAATACAAAGCTGCATGAGACTGAGTGAGTTTCAAACATCTGATATTAACAAAAAACGAAAAATCACTATTATTTACTGGACCTAAAAATCCTGCATAATACTCACGACGATTACTTTCTACTTCAGCAATAACCTCCAAAGCCTGTTGTTTTGGCAATCCGCAAACAGCTGGTGTTGGATGCAATTTCATTAGTAAATCGGATATCTCACCCTTTACCTTATCTGCTGTAAAGCTAAAATCGGTTCGTAAATGTTTCACCTGACCGGCTTCAACCGTATAAGGCCCTTTAGTTTTGTATCCATCTATACCCGAAGCTTCAAGTACTTCCTTCATATAATCAGTTACCATTTTCTGCTCAACTAACTCTTTCTTACTCCATTCCGATTCCGGCATATTAGGCAATGTACCGGCTAAAGAAACTGTTTGTAATTGATCTGCAGTTTTTCCCAATAGAAGTTCTGGTCCGGCTCCTATCCAAACACCTGTTTGAGGAGTTACTATAGCATAAACAAATGCATGAGCATAAAGAGTACACAGTTCATCAAAGAAATCTATAACATTGTTTACTTCAAAAGAGTCTGTTGCTTTTAGCCTCGACAATATTATCTTGTTCAGGCCTTCTTCAGACAAAGCGTGAAACATCTTTTCAAATTGCTGCTGATATTCCTCAAAACTGGTACTGATACACTTATCATCTTTTAAATTCATATCGAAAATTGGCAAAATCAGCTCTGATACATGTCCGGATAATGTTCCCTGATAAGTATAATGAACCAGTTGATCCACTCGAATAGAGGAATAGAAGGATGAATTAAATGGATGAATAATAAAACCATCGTTCGAAAGCACTTTATTATCAAACTTAGTAATAGACATAGCATTACCAAGCTGAAGTACTTTCTTATCTGTAAAAGGTAAACGGTACAATATAACCGAGTCTCCACCTTCCTTATTAAAGCTCTTTAATTTATCTATTAATTGTGCTGTATTCACTATAAAAAAACTAGAAAACAAAGATAATAAATTAACATGCATGGCAGAATAGATAGGCTTTTATATTACTTTTTTTAAACCTCTAATAATTATGACCAACAACAATTTACAATCGGTTAATAACTCTATTCTTTACATTAATGAAACCAATCATTTTTTTTTGAGTATAACGGCATACACTCAAACTCGTTATTTATGACACATTATTACCTAAACGTAATAACCAAACTAACCTGGTCTATTGCAATTCTTTCATTGCTTTGGACAACCTCTGCCAGTGCAGAAGATCTAACAAAAGAATGTATTAATTGTTTTTCTACAGAACTGATCTCCATCACAAATGAAGATGCATGTACCACTATACAGCTAGAAGTATCGGCTTATGATTGCATTCATGCTTTATCTCATCTTACAATTGAAATTCCTTGTGGTACAGTTAGTGCAGCAAGCAATTCAAAAGGATGGCCAATGGAAATCAACTCTGAAGATCCAACTACAGGCATCTGGGGAATAAAAATTGACGACATCCAAGACTTTGGCGAAGATGGAGCAGAAGGGAAATTCACACTAGAATATACTGTTTGCTACACTGATCAGGAATGTAGAAGTATTATTGAATCAGGCTTTGATGTTGTTTATAAAGCATCTACTTGTATATTTTCAGAAGAAATTGAACCGGAAACTTCTTCATTGGATGCATTTTTAACAACTACCGACATCTTATGTAACGGTGCAGAAGACGGTCAGGTAATTACAACCATTACCGAAGGAACAGAACCTTATACTTATATTTGGAATAATGGTGCAACCACAAAAGATTTACAAGGTGTTGTTGCAGGTTCATATGATGTTACCATTACAGATGCTACAGGGGAAAGCGTAACCTTATCAGCACAGATTAATCAACCGGAAGGCATATCAGCTAAAGCAAGCATTATTAATGCTAATTGCGGCTTCAATGATGGCGCCATCAGTGTAACAGTAACAGGTGGAGTTGAACCTTATAGCTATGAATGGAGTAATGGTGCCTCCACATCTTCAGTGGATCAACTGGAAAGTGGTCAATATTCACTCATAGTTTCCGATGCTAATGGTTGTGCTAAAACGTTTAATTATAACGTTCAAAGCATTACCTCACTGAGTGCCAGCATAACCAGCGATGTACTGGAATGTCATCAGGAAGGTGAAGGAAGCCTTACAGTTACACCTTCAGGAGGTGAAGAACCCTACACATATCTATGGGATAATGGCGATACAACCGCTACTGCAATTAACCTTACCAGTGGAATGCATAAAGTTATTATTACCGATGCCGTTGGTTGTTCAATCGAGAAGTCATCCTATGTAATAATCAATAAACTGGAAGCTTCTGCTTCTATCCTAAACCCTGAATGCAATGGTGAAGCAACCGGAAGTGCCACACTAACTATTAATAACGGAACTGGCCCTTATGAAATCAAATGGAATGACGGATCAACGGAATTATCTATTGATGATTTAGAAGGTGGTTGGTATTGGGCTGATATCTCAGATGCCAATGGGTGTACAGTTCGTAAATATATAAATATATCTGAGCCTGCCGAGATTAATCTAAATGCTTCTTTCTCGAGAGCCAGCTGTACCGAAAATGATTCAAGCATAATAATTGATTTAAAAGCTAATGGAGGCACTCCTCCTTATGTCTACTATAAAGATGAAGCAGAGGTAGATGGTTCCTATACAGTTGATCAAACGGGCTATTACGAGTTTACTGTTGTAGATGCCAATGGATGTGATAAAACGGATAGTATCCTAGTCACACGCCCAGAGGCTAACCTTAGTTCAAATATAACAGTTACTCAACCTAACTGTAAGAGCAACAACTACGGATCTGCTGTAATAAGTATAGTCAATGGGGTTGCACCCTATACCGTTGTCTGGTCCGATGGATCTGAGGCAATGAACAGAAATGATCTGACAGAAGGAGACTATGAAGTAATGATAACAGATGATATAGGTTGTTCTGCCCATCATACTGTTTCTATTACATCAATTGAATTTGCCTCAGCTGAGATTCTTGCTCCTGATGTTATGCCTGATTGTTCATCTACCGGAAATCTACTATATGCTTTCACCAATAACGCGGCTTCCTTTGAATGGACATTCTCTGATGAAGGATGGGTAATCAACTCAGAAACAGCTGATGAAATCACTTATTCAGCAGGTGAAGGTAGCACCTGGATTAAACTCTCAGTCACAAGCGCAGATAATTGTACTGCAGTTGATTCGGTTCAAATCTCATGTCAAAGTATAGATGATTCAACACCAACAGATAGTATACCTGATGGCGGCGGTGATAAGAACTGTGATTTATGTTATGAAATTATACCTACCGACATTAAAAAAATAGATGATAATTGCTATCAATATTCATTAACTATTAAAACAGACGGATCATGCAGTTTTGATCTTTCACATCTTACAGTTGAAGTCAAGGAAGGATATGTAAAATCGGTTTACAATTCAAAAGGTTGGAAAGTAGAAGCTAATTCAACCGATCCAACAACTGGAATTTATGGATTTAAAGTTGATGATATAAGCAACTTTGGAAATAGTCCCGATCAGTTTAACCTGGTGTATATAATCTGTTCTGATGGTGATTATCAGCGAGACTTTACATTAGCTTATAAGTCGGCCCAATGCGTTGCTACCGATCAGGTTTCATTTAAGGATTATTTAAACGGTTCCTCAATAACTGGTAGCTCCTACCCTAATCCTTTTACTGATGCTGCACAAATAGAATTTATATCTAAAAAAGCCTCATTTGCTACATTGTGCATATACGATATTTATGGAAATCTGGTTGAATGCCTGTATGAAGGTCCGGTAGAAGAAAACACCTATTACAACTTTGAGTTCCATCCATCAAACAGTCAGGAAAGCATCTTCTTTTACCGATTGGTTAGTGGAGATGAAATTCTACAAGGAAAGCTTATGAAAATTAGATAAGTATTACAATTCCCGATTCAAAAAGAGGTTGTCGAAAGGCGACCTCTTTTGTTTTATAAGAACCATTCTTACAACGCACTCACTCTCTCCTTACTTTAAATACATCATGCATTTATTTATTGAAATTCTCATTTAATTCAATTAAATTGAGGTGAATAACCAAATAAACTTCACTATATGCGAATTACTTTTCTATTAACATTATTTGTTTTTTGCGGCTTTATACTAACAACTGCACAGATTGATATCAAATACCAACAACCATCAGAAGAAATATTACAATTGGCAGATGTTCCCTTACCACCATCAACTACCTCTAATGATGATGCTTCTATTGTAATATTGATATATAGAAATCAATATAAAAGCATTGCCGAACTATCAGAAGAAGAATTAAAACTGGCTGGTATCAGAACCAATCTTGTTACTAATATGTCATCAAGAATTACTTTTTACAATAATTTAGAAGTGATTAAAAAAGGATCGAAAGATGCACAGAAAGTTACCGGATTACCCGATAATGCCAGGTTATCAAACTTCAGTTGGTCGCCCGATCAAACTAAATTTGCATTTGCGAATACTACTCAATCGGGAACCGAATTGTGGTATCTGGATTTAAATACTCTGAAGGCAAAACGTTTGACGGAAGAAATCATCAATGGCAATTTAAGAACAACACCTTTCACCTGGTTGAAAGACAATTCAGGATTACTGGCTAAAACATTACCCGAGAACAGACCGGATTTAATAGATAAGAGTTCAGCTATACCAACCGGACCAGTAGTATCTGTCAATGATGGTAAGAAAGCACAAAACCGAACTTATCAGGACTTATTGAAAGATAAAACGGACGAACAAAACTTTATTACCTTAGCCCAATCGGAACTAAATATTATAGGATTAGACGGATCCTCTGAAGTATGGGCCCCTAGCGCAATCTATAATAATATCAGTCTGTCGCCTAATGGAAAATACGTACTTATCTCAGTCATCAAAAAACCATTCTCGTATCTGGTTCCTTATTATCGATTTAGCACTGATTACATGCTATACACAATAGAAGGAGAAAAAATAAAGACCTTGGAAGAGGTACCTTTGATTGAAGACCTTCCCCAAGGATTTATGGCAGAAAGAAAAGGTAAGAGAGACTTTGGATGGAGAAACGATAAACCATCTACTATTTATTGGGCGGAAGTATTGGATGAAGGAGATCCGGAAAAGGAAGTTGAATACCGCGATGAAGTATTTACATTGGAAGCACCCTTTGATAAAGAACCTAAATCAATATTAAAAGTAAAGAATCGATTTTGGGGTATCACCTGGGGCAACGATGAAATTGCCGTTGCTCGTGACTTTTGGTGGAATAACCGAAATACTAAGACCTACATTTTCAACCCTTCTAATGCTGAGCAGAGGCCTGAAATATTATTTGATCGTAATTATCAAGACAGATACAATGATCCGGGTTCATTTATTACGGTAAAAAATGAATTCAAACGGAATATTCTTCTATACGACAAAGGCTACGTTTACCTCGAAGGCGATGGTTTTTCAGATGAAGGTCAAAAACCCTTTATTGATAAAATGAACCTGAAAACCAAAAAGAAAAACAGACTATTTCAGGCTCAAAATAAAGATAACTTAGAAACCATCTCAAAAATTATTGACATTCGTAAGGGACTCATATTAACCAGAGTTCAGTCTCCAACCGATTATCCCAATTATTACCTCCGAAATATTAAAAACAGAAAATCTCCGATGCCCATTACCCATTTCGAAAACCCTTTCAAAAGTCTGGCCGGAGTAAATAAAGAAATCATCCATTATCAAAGAGAAGACAGCCTTCCATTATCAGGCACATTGTATCTGCCGGCTGATTATGATTTTAATAATAAAGAACGATTACCTATGGTAATGTGGGCGTATCCCGACGAATTTAAAGATAAAAGTAGTGCAGCGCAAGTTACTACTTCGCCTAATGAATTTATTTACCCATGGTACGGATCACCAATATTTTGGGTAATGAAAGGTTATGCTGTTCTGGATGACGCCTCCTTTCCTATAGTTGGTGAAGGAGAAACAGAACCCAATGACTCATTTATCCCTCAATTGGTAAGTAATGCCAAAGCTGCCATCGACTACCTGGATGAACACGGATATATCGATCGTAATCGGGTTGCTGTGGGTGGCCATTCTTATGGTGCATTTATGACAGCCAACCTACTCAGCCATTCTGTTTTATTTGCCGCTGGAATTGCCCGCAGCGGAGCCTATAACCGAACTCTTACACCCTTTGGTTTTCAGAGCGAAGAAAGAAATTATTGGGAGGCGCCTAATATCTATTACGAAATGTCTCCATTTATGCATGCTGACAAGATGAAACATCCATTATTGCTTATTCATGGTAAGGAAGATAATAATTCAGGCACTTACACCATGCAGAGTGAAAGATATTTTAATGCTTTAAAAGGTTTGGGAGCAACTGTACGTTTGGTTCTCTTACCTTCTGAAAGTCATGGTTACCGAGCACGCGAATCTGTTCTTCATGTATTATGGGAACAAGACCAATGGCTCGAGAAATATGTAAAAAATAAAGAATAAAGTGTAAGGACCGGCATGTCCGGTCCTGCTATTCTAATAGCTAAGCAATGAAAGAAACATCACACCTAAGAGAATTGACCTACAAACAGGTAAAAGACAGGCATTATGATTTAGCCATTCTTCCATGGGGAGCTACCGAAGCGCATAACTACCATCTACCTTATGGAACGGATAATCTGGAAAGCGAAGTTATAGTTAAACAGTCGGTTGATCTGGCAAGTAATAAAGGTGCTTCTGTTCTTATTCTACCACTGATTCCTTATGGTGTGAACACTGGTCAAACAGACCTTCCTTACATCATTAATATGATGCCAACAACACAAGCTGCCATTATTAAAGATATTGCTCAATCAGTGTTTGGCAGTAACATCGACAAACTATTAATATTTAATGGTCACGGTGGCAACGATTTCAAATCCATTATCAGGGAAACAGGAACACAATTCCCTGACAATATACTTTGTAGTTGCAACTGGTATCAGGTACTTCAGCACAGTAAATATTTTACACACCCGGGTGAGCATGCCGATGAGCTGGAAACCAGTCTGATGATGTATTTATATCCAGAATTGGTACTTCCGTTGGAAGAGGCTGGCAACGGACAACATAAAAAATTCAGGGTTGATGGTTTGAATGAAAAGTGGGCCTGGGCTGAACGCAAGTGGACACAAGTAACTAACGATACTGGTATTGGCGATCCTCAATATTCTTCTGCAGAAAAAGGTGAAAAGTATTTTCTGGATGTTTGTTCAGTGCTTTCAAAATTTATCTATCAACTAGCTATAACCCCTAACTCTGACTTCTATAGCTACTAATTACCTGAAAACAGCCATCACTGGTCTATGATCGCTAACCATAGAGAGGTAATCGGAATAACAATAAGAAGGGCGTATGGTTGACGTGGATTGATGAACATCAAATAATTCATTTGTGATTAATATATGATCGAGATGACTGGTATATCTATCGCCTGGATATGACCAATATTCATCATCTCCCATGGCTATCTCCATATCAGCAAAACGGTAATTATCCGAATCCTCTACAAAATTCCAAAATACATTATCACTATAATACTCTTCGCTGATATAATCATTGTAATCACCTAAAACAATTACCGGTTGATCTGCTAATTGATTATCAATATAATCCTGTAACTTTTCAGACGCTTCTCTTCTTCGGATCTTATTATCATTACCACCACAACATTTTAAATGATTATTGATAAGATACACATCCATACCCGTTCCGGCATGATGAATCTTTATTTTAAATGGGAGTCGCGGAAAGGCAAACCAATCTTCATCACCAAATGCAATAGCTTCAGTTTCTTCTTCATACAATTCTACCTCTGATGTTTTATAAAGATAGGCCAAGGACTGATTTCCTGACGCACTGGTAGTAAAAACACCTTCCCAACCAGGTAATTCATCAGCTAAACGAAGTGTTACGTATTCACTTCCTATCTCCTGCAGAGCCACCACATCAGCATCTAACTGACCAATAATACTGGCTATATACGGAATTCGAATTGTGATGTTATAATCGTGACTACTACTCAAGCGAAAATGCTCAATATTAAAAGTAACTACTTCTAATGATTGCGAACTGGTAGTTTCAATGCAATCGCTAAAATCGACTGTCCATGACGTTTCTGGATCATCCTTCTTACAGGAAGTCCATCCCAATATAAATACAAATGAAATAACAGTAATGTAAAATCGATTTCTCATAATAAATCATTAGACCAAGTGGTCGCAAAGATTCAATTATTTACCGACATTTACAACCAGCTGTTGATTTATTCTTCCGACTCAAAGAAAAGCTTATAGAATTTTAATCCTCGCTCACTATCAAAGCCTTTTTCGATATACTGGCGTTTACCATGAACATAAACATGGAAATTCTTATCGAGCTTAAGTACCGATTTAAAGTGTTTCTTTTCTGACTTTACAGCATCTTTTGATATGTCAAAGCTATCCTGTAAAGGCATGTTTTTTTCGCTCTCACAGAAGTTCTTATAATCCTGAAATGCATCTACCACTTCTGGTTGACGGATCACTTCACGCTCAAATTCTTTTTCATCAAAATTAGAGTGTTTGCCAAAATATTCAATGGAGCGATTGAGAAGATCTACCTGATCAGGTCGCGATACTTCATTGTCTTCGTTAAAGACTTCGCCAACAAAACCTTTACACATTTGCAGGTAATTATTGGTAAAGTAGTAATTGTCTTCGCGTGGTTTTAAACCCAAAAAATCGCTTTGCCAAAAATGCGCCTCGTTCCCTTTATTGATGTTATCAACAGAGCAAACTTTAAAACCCAATTCCTTTTCTGTATTAAAAATTAAACAACCTTTATCCAGTTTTTTAATATTAATACCTTGCTGTGCATCCAATTCAAAGCCCTGATTATGCAACATTACTTTTAAGAATGTATCTTTATTTTCTGATTTAAATATTCCTAAAGCATCAGCCACTTCTCCATCAACCACAACATTGTTAAACAGCACCATGTAAAACTCACCACCTCTGATTTTTGGATGGTTAGATTGTTCGAAAAGGTGATTAGCAACCGCAACAGACACGTCATGAAAAGAAGATGAGTCGTTAAACACCTTATCACTCAAATTAAATAGCAGATTATTTTCAAATCCATCCTCATGATCGAAGTTAAAATACATTTCGGTTTTAAATGGTTTGAAAAAATACTGTTTCAAAACATCAGATACCATTTCTTCATCCTGCAAACGGGCTTCACTATTCGAAAATCTAATTTCTTCACCTTCAGCCCTGCAGCCAATATGATGTACAACAATCTTCTCTATCTCGGTTTGAGTGAAATCAATCATTTTAAAAATTTTAGCAAACAAATATAATTCAAAATTGGCATTAGCCCATGTTTTAAGCTGAGTTCCATTTAAATTTTACAACCTATTCATTACCTAAAGCGTGATAACACTACTTCCATACAGCATTTTTCTTTAGTAAAAGACACAAAAAAGCAGTTACCGAAAAATATTTCAACAACTGCCACCAAAAACTACAACAGCCTAACTAACCAACCTTGCAATTAGATGCATACCATGATACTGGGTGTGATTTTCCTTCAATTAATTCCTTCAGCATTTTTCTGTCATCCCAACGATTTTCATAATTACATGATTGGTCCAATGCTTTTGATAACAACAGCCATTCTTCAACAATTTCCTGACTTAATTTACCTTCAAACTCTTGCAGGATTGAGAGACAACATCTGTCAATCAAATGAATTTTGGTTTCTTCATTTAATAAAGATGCTTTTGTAGTATACACATGATTGGATACCTGAATATATTCATGACTTTCTAATACTACATGCAATGATAGATTTTCCTTTGACATAACACCTTGATTTTAAGTTTGACTGTGTTTTAAAATACTAAAAAATCAATTCAAAAGGAAGAGTATTAGAGATATATTTCGTTATTTATCCATATTCTAAATAAAGAAAGTTTTCTTTAACAAACCTACTTAAAACTGTTAAATTTCAACCAAATAAATAGATTAAAGCCTGATATGCTTCTACTTTAACACCTACCCCATTAGTGATAGCCACCTCTTTGGGAAATTGAATAGAACGACTCTCTTCCAGTATCTCACGACCTTTGAAATATTGTAGATGATCAGCACCCTCCATTTTAAAAGCATGCTCGGGTATAATAATTCTACAATTTTGAGTTTTATCTGAAAGATTAGCAACCAATAACATCCACTGATGCTTATAAAAACGCAACCAGGCATATACCCTTTGATCAGTTAAGCCACCCGGCGAATTATTACACCACATTAAATCATAAACTCCACCTTCCTTTAAAGGCATATGACTATTCAACAGGTTGTTTAAGCGTTTATATCTTTCTAATAACCATTGCTCTTCTTCTTTTAATCCATCATTTCCTTTTATACTCAGATAATATCGTCGTAGGCTGTCAACAGACCAGTAATCAAAAATAGTTGTTCTACCATTAATACCGCTAAATCCTTCTTCTTCCATTCCTTTCTCACCCAATTCTTGCCCACTGTAAATCATTATTGGATTAGTAGCATATGCTGCTGTTATCACCCAGGCTGGCCAAGCTTTTTTACCTTCACCAATAATGAAATCAGAAGCCAGCCGTTGTTCATCATGATTCTCAAGAAAGAACAACATATTATCCGAGAATTGATCTATTGCCTGCCACGATTCTATTATTGACTTCAGAGATTGGTTGTGTTTAATAACTCCAATTACACTATCATAAAAACCAACTTTATCATACAAGCAATCGAATCCTCCTTCCATCAGAAAAGAATTATATAATGACGGCTGATATACCTCGGCAACAAAAACGGTTTTGGGATATTGCTCTTTAACCATTTTTATACACCAATGCCAAAATTCAACTGGCACCATCTCCGCCATATCACAACGAAAACCATCCACCCCTTTTGAGCACCAGTAAAGCAAAACCTCCTTCATTTTCAACCAGATATCAGGTATGGGGTCAAAATAATTGTGATTTCCACCTTCGACATCAACTCCATAATTCAGTTTAACAGTTTCATACCAGTCATTTACCGATGGTGTTGGAGAAAAACAATCGTTACCTGTTGCTTTAGCGGGCTCCTCCTGCCACGGATCATCAGAATGAAGAGGTGCATTAAAAGACTGTCCTTTGAGGTAATAAAAATTATTATTGGGATGAAATGACTTTGATACATCATCATTCTCACCAAAATCTTTTACTCCTTCCGGTTTGTTATCCGAATGATAATTACGAGCAAGATGATTGGGTATAAAATCAATCAACACTTTCATGCCTGCAGAATGAGTTCTTTCAACCAAAGCCTCAAATTCAAGCATACGCTTGTCAACATTTTCAGCCAAATCCGGATCAATATCATAATAGTCTTTGATAGCATACGGGCTTCCTGCCTCACCTTTAACCACCTGAGAATTATCATTCACAATGTTGTATTCAGTATAATCAGTTGCAGTAGCATGTTCAATTACTCCTGTATACCACATATGAGTGATTCCCATATCTTTAAAATGCTGTAAAATCCTATCATCAAAACCATTAAGTTTTCCGGAACCATTTTCCTGTATATTTCCCCTCTTAATATTATCTGATCTTAAATTGCCAAATAACCTTGGTAGTACCTGATAAATAATTGCTTTACCCATAAATTAAGGTTTAATATTGCTCTGGATCTCTTAGCTGATGAAACATCGAAAAGATAGGTATAAATATTATACAAGTAAAATGCAATATGCCTAAATGATTAGGTTAATAGATAAAAGTGTATTTTTAGCATATTAAACAAAGCCTATAATGAAATATCTGAGAAGTATTCTTCTGTCAGTAATTCTTTTAGTCATATGCACCCAATTATTTGGACAATATTATAGCACTGGCTCAGATCCTGCATACATAAAATGGCGCCAGATAAAAAGTCCTTTTTTTAAAGTTATTTACCCCGAAGATTTCGAATCAGAAGCAAATCGCTTAGTTTCTATGCTCGATTCATTGTACCTATATGGAGGATATAGTCTGAATCATACACCCAAGCCTATTCCTGTGGTGATTCATTCACACTCGGCCTATTCAAATGGACTGGTTACCTGGGCGCCTAAACGGATGGAGCTATACCCCACTTCGAACCAAAGTATTTTTTCTCAAGATTACCTGCAACAATTAGCCATTCATGAATTCAGGCATGTGGTACAGATTGATAAAATTAATCAAGGATTCACCCACATTCTTAGCTATCCATTTGGTGAGCAGATAGTGGGCGGCATACTAGGTTTATACGTACCACTGTGGTTTCTAGAAGGTGATGCTGTTTTAACAGAGACTACTCTATCGAAAAGTGGACGAGGTAGAGTTCCTTCTTTTGAACAGGAGATAAGAGCACTGGTTCTTGAAAAAAAATTATACGATTACGAAAAAGCATATTTTGGCTCCTACAAGAATTACATCCCCAATCATTACCGAATGGGATATTTATTTACAGCAGGTGCCCGACATAAATATGGAGCTGAAGTATGGGATTATGCTCTTAATGAAACTGGAAAAAACAGCTGGTCTTTAACCCCTTTCAATAAAGGCATTAAAGAGGTAACAGGTAAAGATAAGGTTCCTTTATACAATGAAATTTTTAATGATTGGAAGAGAAAATGGAGCGAACAAGAAAGTAACCTCAAGGTTTCTAAAACAAACTTAATTTCAAACAGAGATGAAGCATACAAGAATTATCAATACCCATTTGCAATAGATGATAAACATGTTATAGCTGAGGCAAATGGTCCAGGTGAAGTAAATCACTTTGTAAAAATAAATGTATTGAAGGGTTCAGAAGAAAAACTGATAACAACGGGTTTGCGCAACACAGAACCTTTTTCTTTTGCCAACAATAAAATATGCTGGACTGAATTAGAGGTCAATCCCCGATGGGAGAATCAATATTTCTCCATTATCAGAATAGCCGATATCAATACCCTCCAACAAAAGAAACTTACTTTTAAAAGTCGCTATTTTGCCCCTGCATTATCACCTGATGGGAAACGTGTGGCAGCCATACACATTACTACAGATAATCAAAGAGAAGTTCATATAATTGATACGTTTGATGGAGTTGTTCTCAAAAAAATAAAATCACCAGATAACCAACTACCCCTAACCCCTGCCTGGGATGAGACTGGTAAAACACTTGTAATGGTACTGTTATCAGAAAATGGAAAATACCTAACTACACTTAACACATCCAAACAAAAATGGCATCCCGTCACGCAACCAACTTTCATGGAAGTTGTTTCTCCGCAAATCATTAATGAGCAAATATATTTTTCGGCTTCCTTTAGTGGAATTGATAATATTTATAGAATAAATACAGACGGTTCAGGGCTTCAAAAAGTAACGGAATCGAGGTTTGGAGCAACACAAGTGTCAGCTGGCACCTCTGAACATCACATCTTATACCAGGATTACACTTCTGATGGTTATTTAATTGCTCAGGCAAATCTTGATTCATTGGAAATTACCAACTATGCAACAAATGAGCTACCAATAGAATCTTTTATTGAAGATCTGAAAAAAGATGAAAAAGGTATGCCTGACTTCAACCATGCTGATAAAGCAAATTATGAAAGTGAGCCTTACTCAAAATGGAACATCTTCAACTTTCATAGCTGGGCTCCTGTCAACCTGAATGTGAATGATGCAACTTTAACTCAAGGTATTTCTCTAATGTCTCAAAACCTTTTGAGCACTGCGTTTACCACGATAGGTTACAATGCTAATAAACAAGAAAGCAGAGAAAAATACTATTTTAATTTTCAATACCGGGCTTGGTTACCGGTAATAGAATTGGAAGTTAAAGCTGGAGATGAAAAACACTTTGAAGACGGTTTATTCGCCAATGCAACTGATACGTTTGCAGTTAATCTGGATGCCAAACAACAGCATATATATGCACATCTGGAAATGAACATCCCGCTTACACAAACCCGTGGAAAATGGCAACGTCATATCCAACCTTCAATAAGCACCAGCTACCAGTATGCCTCGGAATATTCTTACGATATAACTTATGTTAGTCTATTAGGTCAGCAATGGCAATATAAAAATACCGAAACTGTAACTGAAGAAGCTTTTCATGCCAACCCTATAAACTATGGATTGTATGCTTATAATATCCACAGACGATCAGCACGAGATGTAACCAGTCGCTGTGGACAGATCATCGAACTCAGATACAGACATACCCCTTTTTCGGGTAATAATCTGGGTTCCATTTTTGGCGTTCATACGCGTTTATATTTACCGGGTTTAATGAAACATCATTCTATACGCATAGATAATGGCTATCACAAAAAGCAACGCGGAGAAATTTATAATTCCTCTGAGACCAGAAATTATTTTTACTATTTCACCGACTTCATTCGTTTCCCCAGAGGAACTAACGGGCATAGTAATAATCAACTCTATTCGTTTAAAGGAGACTACATTTTTCCATTAGTATCACCAGACTTAAACATTCCGGGAGTAATGTACCTCAAAAGAATAACAACAAATCTATTCTACGATTTTTCATATTCAACCAATCAAATACAAGATGTAAAAACTAATGAATGGTTCAAGTACAAAAAAAATGACCAATCAATAGGCGCTGAATTAAGAGCCGAATTACATCCTTTCCGATTTATTTTTCCAATCAGCATTGGGTATCGATATGCCTATATCCCAAATGAGAAATATCATTACAATGAATTCCTTTTAGGCATGAGCTTTTCTGGCTTTTCGCTTGGTAACTAAAAAAAATATAAAAGCTAAAAAATCTTAAATACACCCCTCATAACTAACATATTTACAACATTTGTGTTACTCTTACGTATTGAGTAGTGATGTTCCGATTTGGAATGGCTAAAAACCAAGTATAGTTATGAAATTTACCTTGTGGGCTTTTGTGGGATTGGTACTATATACAGTATTAATAGATTTTCTGCTATATCGTTTAATATTAAAAAATAGTGACGAACATCCATCACACTTTCAGTTCCCTTATGGAGCATTCTGGCATTACAGCATTGCCACCTTTTTCATCTTTGCATTTGCTATTTTTTACTCGCGTATTACCGTCACTCACTCATCTGCAACCTATGTTTATTTTCAATGGTTTATGATGGCTTACATGCTAATATATATTCCAAAAACTTTCTATTATGTGGGTGATAAAATCCTTGGGAAATTCCATAAAGTCAAAACTAAATTTGACGATAATGGAAAGATTAAAAGAATGAACGATGGTAAGTACCCGAAGATTTCGCGTAAGAAATTTTTAAGTCAGGTAGGAATTATCACAGCATCTTTACCATTTATTTCGCTCCTGTTTGGAGTGATGAAAGGAAGATTTAACTTTAGTAAAAAATATACCAAGCTATCATTTCCTAATCTTCCAAATTCATTTGACGGACTTAAGATTGTTCAGATTTCTGATTTGCATTTAGGAAGTTTAAATTCCAATTACCAGGAAATGGAAGAGGTAGTGAAACTTATCAATGCCGAAAACCCGGATATTATTTGTTTTACCGGTGATTTGGTTAATAATTTTTATGAAGAAACCATTGGCTGGGAAAAGGTATTCACCCAACTAAAAGCTCGCGTGGGCAAATATTCAATTATGGGTAATCACGACTATGGCGATTATTCCAAGTGGCCCTCACCTAAAGAGAAAGCTGAAAACCTTCAGAATATCAAAGATGCTCATCAACGATTGGGGTTTAAGTTATTAAATAATGCATCATCTGTAATTGAGTACAATGGCGATACAATAGCTATGGCTGGGGTTGAAAACTGGGGCCATCCTCCTTTCCCTCGCTACGGTAACCTGGAACAGGCTTCTGAAGGAATAGAAAACATACCGTTTAAGATACTTATGTCGCATGATCCGGATCACTGGGATGCAGAAGTAGTGCCACAAACAAACTATGACTTAACATTAGCCGGTCACACTCACGGTATGCAATTTGGACTGGAATTTAAAGGTTTTCAATGGAGTCCGGCCAAATATAAATTTAAGCGTTGGGCCGGATTATATCAGGCAGATAAACAATTCTTATACGTGAATCGTGGTTTAGGGTATTTAGGAATGCCGGCCCGTGTTGGAATGCCTCCCGAGATTACCATTATTGAACTGACCAGAGGTCCAATCAGTAATGATCCAATGTAAGATTAAATTGTTATTCCTCTTCAAAAGCATTCTGAGGAGCTTCCCACAATTCAATTTTATTATTATCCGGATCAAGAATATGGACAAATTTACCGTACGAATAAGTTGCTATATCATCCAAAACGGTCACTCCGGATTCTTTTAATTCCTCCACCAATAATTCAATATTCTCAACCCGATAATTGATCATAAACTCCTTGTCTGAAGGTTGAAAATATTCGGTCTGAGCAGGAAAAGGACTCCACTGTAAATATGTTTTTGTATGCGGTTTTTCAATATCTAATGACTCAAAAAGAACTCCATGATCATCACAGTTCATACCCAGATTCTTTCTATACCAATCCTTAATCGTTTGGGGATCTGAAGTTTTAAAGAATACCCCTCCTATACCAGTTACTTTCTTTCTCATTATCTTTCATTTTATAATTCTATAACAAGAACAAGCAGCCTGAGTGATAGTTTTACATTTCTTTTACTGTCATTTCTTTAACCGATAACCATTCCTGCAAGTCAGTAATTTTTGACTGCATTTGTTGCAATCCCTGAAGATATAATTGATCGAGCTTTTGTGGATTATTTTCTATACGAGATACATCCATAGGCTCTTCGGGTCTGATAACATATACTTTTCCTTCAGCTTCTAATTGATCGATTAAATCCAAGGTGGAATTATACCTTTCATAACGGGTTAGAATCACTTCAGCCAATTTGGGATATTTATGGTAATACCAATTTACCGGCATCTTAAGTTTGGGAGCTTTTTTTCTGTATTCCTTATTGCGCGTAAGTACCACAACCACTTTTTCATTTCCATCTTTTAAGGCCTGCTCAACAGGAATTGAATCACTTAGTCCTCCGTCCATATAAATCTGATTTCTAAAATCAGCTAGTTTGGAAACAAACGGTAGACTAGACGAGGCTATACACAACTGAATTAATTCTTTTTTGCTGACTTCATTAGCTTGTATAAATTCCGCTTTTCCGGTTTGTGCATTGGTAATACCTATTTTAAATATATCGTTGGAATGCAGTATTGCATCGTAATCCAAAAGGATATGCTTATTCGGAATCTCGTCATACACAAAATCCCAGTCAAATAAATTTCCTTTTTTTATTAAATTACCCCAGCTCATATACCTGGGATCTGCAGTATATTGAAGGTTTACCTTACGGTTTCGTTCATATTGCTTCGACATATATGAAATTCCATAAGCTGCACCGGCCGATACTCCAATACAATAAGGAAAATAGATTTCATTAGTAAGAAAGGCGTCTAAAACTCCGGAAGTGAACATTCCTCTAAATCCTCCACCCTCTAATACTAAGGCTGTACTTTCATTCATCGATTTCATTCTCAGGATTAATCTAAATTAGGTTTCAACCATCAAAGATAATTATAAACTGCCCAGAAATGTGAAAAAGCTCCTGCTAAGACAAAAATATGAAAGATAGCATGATTAAATGGCAGTTGCTTTATCATATATAACACAGCACCAACCGTATAAAAAGCTCCACCTATAGCCAATCCCCATAAAGCTTCTGTTGAAAGACTCTCTATTAACGATTTAGCAGCAATTACTACAATCCACCCCAGCAATACATAACTGATGGTGGATAATAGCTTAAACCTGCCGGTAAAAAATAATTTTAAGATGATACCTGCAATGGCCAGCAACCAAACTAAAGCTAATATAGAATAGCCCCAGGTGTTATTAACACCTAAAACAATAAATGGCACATAACTCCCAGCTATCAAAAGATAAATGGCGCAGTGGTCAAAAACTTTTAACCGGGCTCTAACATCATCCTGTTTTGAATTATGATATAAGGTAGAGGCAGCAAAAAGGGTAATAATACAAAGCGAATAAATAACATAAACACCAAAATGAATATAACTCTGCATTTGTATTGATTTAACTACTAAAAAAGCAAAGGCAATTAAACCTCCTAAAAATCCAATAAAATGTGAAATCACATTTAGTTGTTCTTCGTTTTTTGAGTAGTATTTAACGGTGTTTTTCATAGTATGCAAAGATAGTTTTATAAATAATGAATCTTCGAATAATGAGTAAATCTATTTTAATATTCTAACTATTGAGCATAAAAAAAGGTCTGCACCAATAAGGAACAGACCTTTGTATTTTGTTATTAATTGCTTTTAGAAGCTTAGTCCTAAACCAATTTGTAAATACTGATTTTTTGTTTGATCCTGTATCTCCATTAATCCCCAATGGTAACGAGCCTCAATCGACAACATCAAAAAGTTTAAGCCTACGCCAGCATAAACAGGTACATCAATACCTTTTGCTTTATCTTGATAAATATCATCAGTTTCTGATATCTTAACATTAATTCCTGATCCCAATAATCCATAAACAGGACCAACTTTAGCCTTAGCATAAACAGGAATACCAATATACCCCAGCTTATACTCCAAATCCATATCCTTATCTTTCCCTCCCATCTGAGCAAATTCCAATCCATATCCATAATGCAATAATGGAACGATCTTTCTTTCTTTAAAAACTCCTACATAAAAAGAACTTAAGGCATCTGTAGTTTCTCCATCATACGATAGTAATGCTGATTGCCAACCGGCACGCACTCCTAAACTACTATCCTGAGCTTTTAATGAAGGCATGGCAAATAATATGGCTGCCATTAATACAATAACAAATCTTAGATTTTTCATAATTATATAATTTGGGTTTAAAAATTGATAATTCTACTTTCTTAAAGGTTTAACCGGGTATTTATACATTATCTTACCTATGGCATGGTTCAAACGTGCTTCGCGATTTGATGTATTCTCACCGACAGACCCCTGACCAACACCTTCCCATATTAATTCTTTTTTAGATCTGTCATAAACTGATATAACCAAGGTTCCAACCTGGAAGTCCTGTTTATCAATAGTGGTGGAGGCATAACCGTAGCCATAACCAGGACCCCACCCCCATTGTGGTCCATATCCGAAATAGGGTCCATATCCACCATAATATTCTGTAGTGGCCGTCTCACGTGTTTCTGTTTTAGTAATGATGAATAACGAAACAACTAATTCAGCATTTGATTCTACAATCTGGTGTCCTCTGTTTCTGAATTCTAAACTAACGGCATTTTCAATTCTTTCTTTATCAAACTTACTTAGTATCTGATCACTATTTTCCTCCCAACCGTAAAACTGAATAGTCTCATACTTTTCAAAATCAACACTTTTATCATAATCACTCATCACTTTAATGCCATCACAGCTTGTTAAAGCAATTATAAATAATGCAACTAATAAATTGAATTTCATTTTATAAAGGTTAAAGTTTTGTAATTTACTATTACATATTTACGCATATAAAGTTTAAATATCAAAACTTTACATTAAACAATTGTTTATTTGCTGTTAAATATCATACACAACAAACCTAAATAGCCCATTTTAATTCATCATATATAAACGGCTCACTTGCTTTCGCAATATTGCCCAAAGCCATTTTCCCACGCAATGGAGCTACTGTATGAGCGCTTAATTCCTGTTTTGGATATGGCTCTAAAACTTCTGTCAGGCATTTGCTATCAAATTCTTCGAGCCACCTATCCTCTGTTGAATCTTTTAAAATAACAGGCATTCGAGGCTCTGTCAGTTTAGGATTATTATGAATTTTGGTCATTAAACTATTTGCTTTGGTGGTAACAATGGTAAAGGTATTAACCACCTCTCCCGAATCTTTATTAATCCATTCGTCATACAATCCTGCCAATGGCAAAGGTTCTTTATTCATTCTATAAATATAAAACGGATATGTCTTTCCTTTATAATGATGATGTTCGAAAAAACCATCTACGTAAATAATGCAATGCTTTGATTTAGCAGCAGCTTTAAATGATGGCTTCTCAAAGATTGTCTCACCTCTGGCATTAATAGTTTTATTCCAGAAATTATTTTTTTGAACTTCGTCCTTCACCCAAGACGGCACTAATCCCCATTGATAAGGTTGTGGCTCTGTTGGTTTATCTGAAGTATAAATTAAAACCGTTGGATGCATAAAGCCCGAAGCATGATTTATATCCTTATCCAAGAAAGGCTTCAGCTTAAGCTCCAATTCTTCTATCCATTTTTGATTATTATAATGTTTGGCTCTCTTCAGCTGTGTTTCAAGCTTGGTTTTAATATCATAACACATATTGCTTTCTTTAATCAACTAATTTAATGGCTTAAAGCAACAAAAGGAAAGTATTTTCTGTTTTTTACGTTTTCGAAACAAATCAGCCATTGCTTTTACCTATCTTTGCAAGCTAAAACAACAGAAATGATAGGTAAATACAATACACTCAGAGTAATAAAAGAAGTTGATTTTGGTATTTATTTAGATGGTGCAGAAAACGGTGAAATTCTTTTACCCACACGCTATGTGCCGAAAAACACCAATGTTGACGATGAACTGGAAGTATTCATTTATCTTGATTCGGAAGACCGTGTGATTGCTACTACCGAAAAACCATTTGCCACTGTGGGAGAATTTGCCTTTTTACAGGTTAAATCGGTGAATAAGGTTGGAGCCTTTTTAGATTGGGGATTGATGAAAGATCTGATGGTTCCCTTTAGAGAACAGGAAGAAAAGATGGAAGAGGGTAAATATTACCCTGTATACGTTTACCTTGATGAAGAGAGTAACCGTATTGTTGCCACCTCAAAAATGTACACGGTTTTAAATAACCTGTTGCCCGAATACGAGCCCGGACAAGAAGTTGATTTATTTGTTTACGACAAAGCCGAGATAGGCTATAAAGTGGTTGTAAATAATCTTCATTCGGGTATGATATACCATAGTCAACTGTTTCAACCTATAAAATTGGGTGATAGACTGAAAGGATTTGTACAGAAAGTACGTGAAGATGATAAAATAGACATATCGCTTCAAAAACCCGGATACGAGGCTGTCGAAGGACAAGCTGCCGAGATATTAAATTTACTCAAAGAAAAAGGTGGTTTTTTAGCTGTTTCGGATAAAAGTCCTGCTGATCTTATTTACAAAGTTTTTAAAATGAGTAAGAAGAGCTTTAAAAAAGCCATTGGAACTTTGTATAAACAACGATTGATTGTAATTGAAAAGGAAGGAATTAAACTTACCAGGTAAAAAGGTAAAAGGCAAAATTCAAAAGTTTGAAGATCGATGACGGAAGACAGATGTGGACAACTTCAACTTTTAACTTTTGCCTTACAATACAAGCTGCCAATAGCCAACATCAATCCATTTATTGAATTTCTGACCTACTTCGCGGAAATGGGCTATTTTTTGGAATCCCATTTTTTCATGAAGAGCAACACTACTATCGTTAGGTAATGATATTCCTCCAATAAAAGAATGAATATCTTTTCTAATCAAATCTTCTATCAGGTGACGATACAAGGCAGTGCCCACACCATTTCCTTCAAAACCATTTTTGAGATACACGGTTGTTTCTACTGAGAATCGATACGCTGACCGGGCTCTCCAGCCCGTAGCGTAACAATACCCAATAACTTCGCCTTCCTTCTCATACACAAACCAACCAAATTTTTGCAGCACATTATCAATACGCTCCTGCATTTGCTCTGCAGTCACCTTTTGTTCCTCAAATGTAATGAAGGTATTTTCGATATAATAATTATAAATGTCGCAAATAGCTTGCACATCAGCAGGCTTAACAGGTCGTATCATGAAATGGAATTAGTACGATGTTAATATATTAGTTTTTCTTAACGAATTTAGTAAGTATATAAATAGTCTGGCCATTTACCTTTCCAACAATGTGCTCCGGATCGTCGGCAGCCAAACCAATGTTGCGAACAGGAGTTCCTCTTTTTGCGGTAAAACCACCACCTTTTACATTTAAGTCTTTAATAAGTACAACACTATCGCCTGCTTTTAACTCAGCACCATTGCTATCAATATATTTAAGAGCATCATCTCCTGCACTATCGGCTTTAGCCCAAGCTAATGTTTCCTCATCTAAATAAAGCATATCAAGCAAATCCTGAGGCCATCCTTCATTAGCCATTCTGCTTAACAAGCGATATGCCATCACCTGAACTGCAGGTTCGGTACTCCACATACTATCATTTAAACATCTCCAATGGTTAGGATCCATTGAATCGGCATCATTAATTTGCGAAAGACAAGTAGAACAAACCAATACTGACTTTTCAGCGCCTCCATCTTCTACCGGTGGTACTTCGTATACCGACAGATTTTCTTCTGACGCACACAACTCACATTTACCACCACTACGCTCCATTAAAGCTTTTTGAACACTCATTTTAATCTGTTTATTTTTTAAGTGCGACAAAGTTATCAATTTAAAACTCCTATTCGCAAGCTAATTAGTACTAATTAAAACTAGTTGTGCTTGTAGCAATGATCTGTATAATCCTTAATAATATAAATCATTAATTTTCATGAGGCTATATCAGATTGACATACAATTATAAATTAGGGTTGTTAAAATATTTGAGTGTGCTGATTAAGGCAACTGACAACAAACTCTCGCATTCAATTTTATTTTTATTTGAGAAAAGGTGTAACAAGTGTGTTTTACCATTAATGAATTCGCCTATTTCTAAAAACAGTATTTTAACAATTGCCGGTCAGGTATCTTTTCAACAACACCTTCTTACAATTATTTAATTACAATCTTCAGTTTGACCTTTTTGGATATATGGTTGACCGTATTGGATAAGCATTTATACCTAAAAGCCTGCATTTTTGTACCATGCTAATTCGATAAGAGTAGCTAAAAGCAATTATTTATTTTTAAAACTTAGAAATCATGAAATCATTATTTAAAAATTTAGCATTAGGTTTAGTACTAATGGCAGGCGTAAGCTTAGTATCATGTTCAAGCGACACTGACAATTACACTCCTTCAGATGATGTAGTTGATCGTCCAATTCCAAACGATCCGGATACTGAATATGCTCCTCAACGTCCAACACCAGGTGGACCTAATCCAGAAGCATAATAAAAAAATAAGTTTCAATACCATATTATACTCCTTTCAATTCTTAAACTTTTCTGGTATTGAAATGTAAATTACAATTTAATGGTTATTAAGGGATAATAAGGCCTATTGTCCCTTATTTCATTTTATACCAATTTTCAATCGTGAATAACGATATTAACAATTCAATTCATGATTGCTTTGTTTTGTGCTGGTTAAGAATCAGCATATCCGGACATAGTAATATGTCCGGAGTTTGGTATAAAAAAATGCCTCGTTGAAAACAACAAGGCATTTTTTATATTCAATGTTTAATAGAAATATCTATTTTTTAAAAAGATCATTCATAACTTCCTCCACTTTTTCTAAAGGAGGGTTAATATCAAATACAAACGATGGCTTAAGGTATACAACCTCTTTATCTTGTTTGAATTTCTTCTCGCCACCACCTGTAATATTTAACATGATACAATCATCTTTTTGCACTGTACCATTTTTAACGGCATTGATTAAAGTTGCAGTTGCCACTGAGGCAGCCGGATGAATATCATTGCCTTCCAACTCTTCAAAAATACGAGCCGCTTTGGCAGCTTCGGCATTAGTAGCTGTTAACACATCTCCTCCTGCTTCTTTCATTGCATCGTACAAACCACCAACAACAGAATAGGGAGGTTTACGATTAGAAAGAACCTTGGCATCAATTTCCTCAACTTGTTTTCGTGCCACGTCATCATCCAATGGCAACATAGCTCTCGAATCAGCTTTCCATGCATCATGAATTGGTAAGAAAGGATGATTTTGCGATACCATTAATTTCATAAAGTTAGAACCAAAACGTCCATCTTCAATCAATCGTTTATTGGCTTCCCACGCTGCTATTGCACCCGTACCGCTACCTACGGCCTGAAAGTAATAATCAGGTATACGACCAATTTCTGTTATGGCTGATAAGGCTGTTGTTCCCATACCATCGCGACGAGCAACATTCTTAGCACCTCCTTCGGCAATAAATCCATCTAATTCGCATGCCAGATTTGAAAGATGAATGGCATCAAAATAATCCGACCCCGACTTAGTAACTACCAGCTTCACATTATCTTTGATAGGTTCATCAAACCATAGTGCATCAATATTATCTTCAGGCACACAAAGCAATAACGGAATATTATTATCAGAGCATACACGGGCAAATGCACGCGCGGTATTTCCTGCTGATGCCACCACCAAAATGGTTTCACCATCAGTTTTTAATCTTCCTCCTACCGAAAATGCTTCTGTTTCTTTAAAGGAGCAGGTACGAAAATTGGCACCTTTCTCGGGCCAGTATCCGCTAAAAGTTATATACAAGTCAGACAAGCCTAAATGCTTAGCTAACCCCTCACTTTTATAAGTAACAGGGGCCGATGAACCTTCTAACATTTTATGTATAGGTAACCAGTCGGCAAAACGAAATACTCCGTACGACGGGTCTTTTACTTCAATTTGTTTCTTCTCGTAAACTGCCCTAACTAATGAGACTTCATTGGGGGCATCCAGAGTCCATCCTTCATCTTCGAATTGCTTGCCACTGGCTACAGACTCTAACTTGTAAAGTGTAGGTTTAATCTCTTTAACCATGATTATTCTTCGATTATTGGGTGGCAAAGGTAGTTTTTTTGAGGATTTATGAGAAAAGAATCAAACAAAACCTACTAAAAATGTGTTGATTTTATTTTGTTTTTGAGTATTGATAAGCGCCCGGTCTTTGATTAATCATGGCCGATGCATGAATTTATTGTCCTTTTTTTCATTCCACCAACGTGGTGTACAAACTTGACTGCCAGATTTGGCTCCCACGATTGTGGAACTATTATTATATGGTTCAGAATCCATTCCACAACCGTGGAATAAGAACCGGATGATTCAGTTTCAACTCCACCAACGTGTCATAAAAATTTGCTATCAGGTTTGAGATCCACACCCGTGGAAACTGTTTTTACCTCAGAGTACCTTGTTAGAGATTAGGCTTTAGGGGTTAGGTTTTAGGGATTAGAGACTAGAGGTTAGCGATTAGAAGATGATAAAACACAAGTTCACTGCTTCGGCCTTCCGCCTTCCGTCATCTGTCTTAGGTCTGTTAGCAAAGGGCGGAGCCCTGTCTATAAAAACACAGTACGTGAGTGCTGTGATGAGCAAATTTGAGAAGCAAGTCCCGGAGGGACGTCTGTGCAGTTAGTAGATAGGTTTTAGAGGTTAGAAACCCGAAGCAACGCCCCTATGCACACATTTCCTCCTTCCGTCCCCCGTCTTCGGTCAGCTTTCTTCCATCTTCAAAAAACAAAAACCCCGCATCTCTGCGGGGCCTCATACAATATGTTTCTGTTTTAACTATTTAGTTTTGCTTATAGAAACCTAAATCATCGATGGATGAGTTAAAGATAAAACCAGCCTTGGCATGGTTATCAGCCTTACCTCTCTTAATAATAATATCTGCTGAAATACGGAATTTATCATCACGCTGAGTATCCAGCACCAGCAAATACCCCATTACGATATTACCAGCCATCTCCACCAGTCGACGGGCATGAAAATCGACATACTCATTATCTTTCACATCCGTTACAGCTTTTACAGCACGTTCGTACTCATCAGTCATGCCAATTAAGGTACGACGATAGCTATGTAATTCAGGCTTTAATTCCATCATTTCATATTCGCGAATACGATCGAGATAACCGCCGGTTGTTACACCACGTATGGCTGCCACCACCTGCAACTGAGTGGTTCCCTCATAAATAGAAGTGATACGAGCATCACGATAGATACGCTCCACCGGATAATCCTTCATAAAACCTGATCCACCGTGAATTTGCACTGCATCGTAAGCCAATTGATTACTATACTCACTGGTGATTCCTTTTAACAATGGTGTAAAGTAATCAGCCAGTTTCTGATAACGCTTCATTTCTTTGCGTTCATCGGGCTCCAGCTTACGTTCTTCGGAAATGTGCATGTACGTTTTATAAACATCCACATATCGCGATGTTTCGTACAACAAGGTGCGCGAAGCATCGAGCTTAGCTTTCATTACAGCCAGCATTTCGTATACGGCAGGAAATTGAATAATAGGCTTTCCAAACTGCTCACGCTCCTCGGCGTAAGCCAAAGCTTCGCGGTAAGCCGATTCCGATACTCCTACCGACTGAGCGCCAATTCCCAAACGAGCACCGTTCATCAACGCCATCACGTATTTGATTAATCCCATCTTACGCGATCCAACCAATTCAGCCGGAGCATCTTTAAACACCAACTCACAGGTAGGCGATCCTTTAATACCCATCTTATTCTCTAAACGACGAACAATTACTGCTTTATGATCGCGGTCGTAGATAAACATTGATAAACCACGTCCATCGTGCGTTCCTTCTTCAGAGCGTGCCAATACCAATGCAATATTTCCATCTCCATTGGTAATAAATCGCTTCACTCCGTTCAAGTACCACTTCCCGTCTTTTTCGGTAGCTTTTAACTCCACCGCCTGCAAGTCCGACCCTGCATCCGGTTCAGTCAAATCCATTGCCATTGTCTCTCCACGGGAAGCACGAGTTAAAAATCGTTCTTTCTGATCATCGTCTGCAAACTCATTAATGGTTTCAGCACAATCCTGCAGTCCCCAAATATTTACGAATCCTGCGTCGGCGCGCGACACAATATCGGCAGCCATAATATAGGGTACAATCGGGAAATTTAATCCTTCGTATTTACGTGGCAATGTAATACCCATCAAACCGGCTTTTACCAAAGCATCCAGGTTTTCCTGAGTTCCTCTGGCATACACCACTTCATTGTTTACAATTTTAGGACCTTCTTGATCCACACTCTCAGCATTAGGAGCCACTATGTCGCCACAGATCTCCCCTACTATTTCCAATACTTGTTCGTAGCTATCCATGGCATCTTCAAAGTCCATGGGTGCATAATCGAATTTATCTTTGTCAGCAAAATTGCGCTCTTTCAGGGCTACAATCTTCTTCATCAACGGATGCGTCAGGTGGAATTTTAAGTCCTGATTATCTGTGAAAAAATTTGCCATTTTGTTTTTGTATTATTGATTCCCCAAACGGGGTTTCATGATCCAACATTTTTTTAATAGATGAATAGACTTGGAGACTATAGACTATTAGATAACAGATTTTTCGCTCTATCTGTCTAATCGTCTACTTTCTAACCGTCTATTTCGTGTTCTGCTTATAGAACTTAATCAGCTTCGGCACCACCTCGCCAACATCGCCGGTAATGGCATAGTCAGCAATTTTATTGATGGGTGCGTTCGGATCATTATTGATGGCAATGATCATAGATGACTCTTCCATACCAGCCGTATGCTGGATTTGTCCTGATATACCACAGGCAATATATAACTTAGGGCGAACCGTAACACCTGTTTGTCCAATCTGACGTTCGTGTTCTGCATAACCTGCATCCACAGCCGCACGCGAAGCTCCCACTTCGGCCCCCAGCACTTCTGCCAGCTCGTAAAGCATATTAAAATTCTCTTTTGAACCCACTCCATATCCACCGGAAACAATGATGGATGAGTTTTTAATGTTCACCTTTGATTTTTCCATGTGACGTTCAATCACGTTCACCACCAAATCTTCAGGTTTAAGAATTTTGTCAACCTCTATTTTACTCACCTTTCCTTTATACGTAGCATCATAGATTTCTTTCTTCATCACACCCTCTCTAACCGTTGCCATCTGAGGGCGACAATCAGGGTTGATAATGGTAGCAACAATATTACCACCAAATGCAGGACGAATCTGATACAAAAGATCTTCGTATGTTTTACCGGCTTTTTTATCTTCATGAGGTCCAATTTCCAATGAAGTACAATCGGCTGTTAAACCACTCTGAAGAGCCGATGACACTCGCGGACCTAAATCGCGACCAAATGTGGAAGCACCTAACAAAGCTATTTGTGGCTCTTCCTTTTTAAATAAATCAACAATAACAGATGTATGTGGAAGAGTAGTATATGGATCCAGTCTTTCGTCATCGCCAATATGAACCACATCGGCTCCGTATGGATATAACTCTTTTTCTATTCCTTTTAAATTATGACCCAGCACTAATGCTTCTAACTTACATTTTAGCTGGTTGGCAAGGGAACGGCCTTTGGTCATTAGCTCCAGGCTAACATCGGCAATCTTTCCCTCATCTACTTCGCAAATAACAAATACGTTGTTCATGTTTAATGATTTCTAAATCGATTAGCCGATTGTATGGTTAGCAATAAGTTCTTTCATTAATTCGTCCATTTCCTCGTCGGCCGGAGTTAAGCGTTTTGCTTCCTTAGCCTGAAATACGACATTTTCAATCTTTTTCACCTTGGTTGGTGAACCGGATAAACCTAACCAGTTCATATCGGTTTCGATATCATTAACACTCCACTCTTCAATATTCAGATACGGACGATCAGCCGTTAAATCAATATAATCTTCCGCTTCATTCTGACGCTCGGTAATAGTGCGGGCATGTTTAAATTTCATTAGTAGCTTGGCATTTCGCGGACGACATTCGGGGGCACTGGCATTAACTGTTATAACACCCGGTAAAGGCATTTCAACAGTTTCAACACCTCTTTCCAGTCTTCTTCTAATAGTAATCTTACCTGTTTCGGCCGATAATACTTCCTCGGCATATGTTACTTGTGGTAATCCTAATTTCTCAGCTACCTGTGGTCCTACTTGTGCTGTATCACCATCAATGGCCTGACGACCTGCGATAATAAGGTCAATCTTACTCATTTTCTTAAGGGCACAAGATAATGCGTAAGAAGTTGCCAAAGTATCAGAACCGGCAAAAGCGCGGTCGGTTAGCAGGTAACCATTGTCAGCTCCCCGATATAAACCTTCTCTGATAATATCGGCAGCACGTCCCGGCCCCATAGTTAAAATAGTGATTGTAGTACCAGGGTACTTATCTTTCAATCTTAGGGCTTGCTCAAGTGCATTCAAATCCTCAGGATTGAAAATTGCCGGCAAGGCTGCACGGTTGACTGTCCCGTCTGCTTTCATGGCATCTTTGCCCACATTTCGGGTGTCCGGCACTTGCTTGGCAAGAACAATTACATTTAATCCCATCGTTTCAATTTTTGGTAAAGAATTATTAACAGTTGACAAATATATTAAAATAAGCGAATTAACAATACGACGCTTTACCACTTGATTTTCTATTACTTAAACAACATATCTATCTTTTATCAATTCTTAACTTTTAATCTAATATCAATTCCTCACATTATTCATTATATTGTATTACTGACTTTTACAAGCGCAAATACAATTAGGCATCAACAATACTTTTAGTATCTAAAAGCATTGAACAAAATCTAAGCTGTTTTGCTTTATTTATAATTAGTTTAAGTAAACGAAAGAAATGGTTGTTTTTTAACTAAGTAAGATGCTATGATGAAGACAATATACATTTATATTATATCGTTTCTAGTAACTCTAATGTTAGCGAACACAGTTATGGCTCAACAAGATTCAAGCAAAATTAAATTCAATCCTTTAACTCTGGAAGAACAACGAGTAATTCTGCATAAAGGAACAGAGTTACCATACACCGGTGAATACACTGATAATAAAGAAAAAGGAACCTATGTATGTAAACAATGTAATGCGCCCTTATATAAATCGAGTGATAAATTTGATTCGCATTGTGGATGGCCCAGTTTTGATGATGAAATAGAAGGAGCAGTTACACGATTACCTGATGCCGATGGCAGAAGAACTGAGATAATATGTTCGACATGCAAAGGTCATTTGGGGCATGTGTTTTTGGGTGAAGGATTTACTCAAAAAAACACCCGACATTGTGTTAATTCTATTTCATTACTATTTATTCCGGATGGAGAATAATGGAAATATTTTATTAAATAGATTGGATAATATGGTATATTTAAATCGTAATTCTAATCTAAACTTGATAAAATGTTACAATTCTCTGACTATTTTGATGAAAAGAAATGCTACGTTGCCACCCTAATAAAAATGGCTAATGCGGATGATAAGTTAACAGCTGCTGAAAATATGTGGTTGGGATTTGTTACGGTTAGCATGGGAGTAAAACCATCAGAACTGGACGAAATAAAAACCAATATTGACAAGTTCAATTTTCAACTACCGAGCACTGAAAAAGATAGATTCTTCCTGTTCTTCAGAGTTATTCAGCTTATGAAAGTTGATTTAAATATAGATGAGAAAGAATTGGAGATGTGCCGTAATCTTGGTTCACGACTAAATATTAATCGAGAAAAGGTTGACCAGGTATTGAGCTTCGTAAAAAGTAAAGAAAAGGAATTGATTCAGTTCGAAGATGTTGAATCTTTACTAAAATAAATAATCAAGGGCGTATCTTACGCCCTTTTTCTTCTGCTTCCACAACAAGTACTTCTTTTACTTAATATTGGGCAGATAGAAGCAAAAGGGCAATGATCAGGTAAATAGTCACACATTTCCAAATCAACTAAAGCGCCTTTTTCAGGATAAACTACATGGTCAATATAATCTCTTAACTGACCATATCGTATTTTGTCAGATACCTCATTCCAGAAAATTGGATTTAAACCATATGCGTTAAATACCTTAACCATCATGTTACTTAATTCATAAGCTTCAATATCATTCAGGTAATCAACTTTTGGAAAAACAAATTTCTCCATCCCAATAAGATCAGAAATCAGTATTCCGCCTTCATCTTCGTCTGTTATTGGGAAATAATCTGTACTATCCGAAGTATCGAAAAATAAAGATAATTTATTACCGGCATTTTCCAGAGTAACTTCTAAATCCTCAACCAACTGCTCCACATATCTTTTCATCCACATTGCGTTGTTCCTCCTTTGTTGCCCTTGAACGTAAAATAATTCAGGTTGTTACAAAGTTGGATATCTTAATTTATTTATATTGATGAGCATATCATTATATATGCCAAAAAGGCTATCATTACATTTAATTGAATTTAATTAACATCCTTTTTATAGTGTTTCTATCTTTGTAGTATTTAAAAAACCATATGATGAATATTGATTTGTTTGTGCCCTGTTTTATTGATCAGATGTTTCCTCAAACAGCCTTTAACACCATAAGTCTGTTAGAAGAAGCCGGATGCCATGTACATTACAACCCCCAACAAACATGCTGTGGTCAAGCATTATTTAATAGTGGCGATACTAAATATGCATCTAAACTGGCCGAAAAATTTGTGAAAGATTTTCCAAATAATCGTCCCATTATTACTCCATCAGCCTCCTGCGCATCATATATTCGCAAGCACTATTCCTCTCTAGTTAAATCTGATGAAGCTGAACGACTCAAAAACAATACATTTGAATTAACCGACTTTCTGGTTAATCATTTACATTTTGATGATTTCAAAGCAAACTTTCCTCATAAAGTTACTTATCACGATGCCTGCTCGGCATTAAGAGAATATGGCATTTTTGATGAACCACGACAATTGTTAAGTAAAGTAATTGGACTAGAATTAACAGAACTTAGCAAAAACACCGAGTGCTGTGGATTTGGAGGAACATTTATGGTTAAACATTCTGCTATTTCAACAGCTATGACTGAGCAAAAGGTGGAAGATGCTCTCTCAACAGGTGCGAGCTACATTGTATCAACCGAGGCGTCTTGTCTGCTCAATATCCAAAGCTATATTAATGCTCAAAAACTTACTATTAAAACAATCCACATTGCCGATTTACTAATGCATAAGCAGTAATTAAAGCACAATCTATGAACCCTATTCTTTCTTCTGAACGACTTCTTCTTAAACCTGTTTCTGAGCAACACCTTGCCACCTTATTAATGATTTATAATAATAAGAACAACATGAGCCTTATTCCCAATGGTCATAAACAATGGACGCTGGAGAAATTGAAGGTCAAATATAAGAGTTTAAAACAGACGGAGGGATACGGTATATTTGCAATCTTATTAAAAGGTAACAATCAGGTTATTGGAGAAGCCGGATGGTTCGACTCGTTCAATAACAAAAATGAAGTTGAACTTGGTTACATAATTGATGAAGCATTTTGGAATATGGGATATGGCACCGAAATATGCAATCTGTTAATCAAACAAGGATTTAATCATGGATTTAAAACCATTATTGCACGAATGTATGCGCAAAATACAGCCTCTGTTAAATTATCAGAAAAATGTGGAATGAACAGGTTTTCTACTTTCTATGATAAAAAGGGCAATCAAGCCTATGAATATAGACTTGACTCACCTTTTATTTAGTTCGTTTTAAAATACTTGAAGTAAGAAGTTCGTAAATCTCAGTTAATTCTGTATTTCCTTGCAATACTTCTTTATGCTTTAATATGGTTTGTTGATCATCTCGTGAGGCGGGCCCCGTTTGCGTTTCTGTTGGATTTAAGCTTTGCACCTTATTGGCGGTTTCAGCAATTAGTGGTTGTAACAACGAAAAAGGCAACTCACTATCTTGCAATACCTCATCAGCTAAACGATACATTAGATTTACAAAATTGCACGAATAAACAGCTGCTATATGCAATTTGGCTCTTTGCTCAGAATCAGCCTTGAGCACATTTTTACTCAATGCATGCCCCAAATTCAGTAATGTTTCTGTTGTTTGATCGTTATTACCCTCAACCAGTACAGGTATGTTATGAAAAACTACTTTACTGGCTTTTGTAAAGGTTTGAAATGGATAAAACACGCCATAATCATCGAATCGATTCAGAACCTCAACGCCTACACTGCCTGCTGTATGAACAACTACACCATTTACTTTAGGCATTTTCTCAACTACTTCTTGCAAAGCATCGTCTTTTACCGAGATAATATAAACCTCAGCATCAGTCACAATCTTACTCAATTCTGTAATTCCGGTTGATTCAATTCCTGCTGATAAATTGATTGCATTCTCTTTGCTACGGCTATATACCTGCACAATTTTATGTCCTGCTTCATATAAAGCATTTCCTAAGTGAGTTGCAACGTTACCTGAACCAATCAATACAATTCGCATAACAATAGTTTTTACACTGCGAAGATATAAATGAAAAACGAATGATCAGAGTTGCAATTTTCAATACTTTTTTACTAAAAGATAATCTGATGGTTAGAGTTGATATTTACGCAGTCGCCGGTAGAGAGAGGCTCTTGTTAAGCCTAAAACATCTGCAGTGTGAGTAAGGTTTCCCGATTTTAGCCGCAGTACTTTATTAATAACTTCTCGTTCTACATCCTCTAAATTGTAACTACTAAAACTAATATCCTTACTATCTTCCAACAATGTACGTTGACAAAGTTCTTCTTTGGTCAACTTATTTCCTTCAGCTAAAATTACCGACTTCTCTATTACATGTTGTAATTCACGAACATTACCAGGCCAATCGTAATTTTGCATGCATTTTACTGCAGACTTATCTATTTTCAAAAGAGGCTTCCTGTACAAAGCACAATACATGGAAAGAAAATAAGAAACCAAAATAGGAATATCTTCTTGTCTTTCGCGGAGTGGTGGAAGTACTAATTCAACGGTGTTTAATCGATACAACAAATCGGTTCTAAACTCACCGGCCTCAACTAATTGTCCGAGCGATTTATTGGTTGCCGAAACCAATCTAATATCTACTGCTATTGGGTGATTATCTCCAATTCGTGTCACTTCTCGTTTCTCTAAAACGGTTAATAACTTCGCCTGAACCGAAATATTCAGATTACCTATCTCGTCTAAAAATAGCGTACCTCCATCTGCAAGTTCGAACCTACCTGCTTTATCATTACTTGCATCAGTGTAAGCGCCTTTTTTATGTCCGAATAATTCATTTTCAAACAAGCTTTCATTAAATGCTCCCACATCAACCGACATAAAAACATTGTCAGACCGTTTTGACTTACGATGAATAGAATTCGCTACCAGCTCTTTACCTGTACCATTTTCACCAAGAATCAGAACATTGGCCTCTGAAGGGGCAACTTTTTCAATGGTACGAACCACCTCCTTCATCTTGTTGGAATGATACACAAACTTTTTTTCAGGAGGCTTAAATATCAATGGTTGACCACCATTGTTTTGAGGATTCACATCATCTAAACACGACAAAACGCGATTAACTAATTCCTTATGTTCAAATCGATTACTTATAACATCAACGGCTCCTTCTTTCATCAACTTTACAGCCGAACTTAAATCATCAGGTGAGACCATAAAAACCACTTTTGCTTCAGGATTTGCCCTTAATAAAAAATGCAACACCTTAATTCCGGCTTCTATTTCTATACAATCACCTTTACACGAAAAAGGAAGAACCACTACATCAATAGTAGTCTGCTTAAGCATCTTGGGAATTTGACAGGGTGTTTCTGCTGTTATCACCTTTTTTACATGATCCTCCAGCATTCCAACAATCCACTTCAAGACATTCTTATCCTTTTCAACAACCAATACATTTCCCGATTTACCCATAACAATTTGCTATATGATATAAATAAAGAGCTACTTATCTCATTTAGCAAGTGTATTAGTGTAAAACATTACAAACAATTACACTACACCCTACATTACAAGGCTTTAATCTTTTCAATTCATAAGTTAATGCGCAACACATTAACATAAAACAGGGCCAACATCCTATATGTTAATTGAATTATTGATGCGAGTGTTAAAATGGTCGTTTACAGTTAAAGGATTTTTATTCACAAAAAAGATGATTACTTATTTCTGTTCTTCTTTTGCTCCTCCTCAATCATTGATGAAGTATCCCACGCACAATCCATTTCATTATAAGGATGCTTTTGTTGCAGTAACAGGATGTTTTCGATATGCTCAGAAAACTTTTTGGTTTCCATCACAAAATGGGGATCATCCATACCGTAGCGCTTACGCAGATTATCCATAAATTTTCTATCGAGGTGCTTAAAGGTAGTAGCTGCCCGATGCACACTATAATTACTTTGTCCAAGTCCTCTTAAAGCATCAGCTCCCAGTGATACAGCCGAATCAAAGGTTTCTTGCTGATAATAATCTACCTTCTTGTTAGCTAACTCCAGACTATGCGCTACATCTACAGCACGAACGACCAATTTTAAATGTGGAAAATTCTTAGATGCCACTTCAATAAGCTTATCAATTTGTTGTCTGTCGCCCATTACTATTACCAGTACTTTGGCCTTTTTTGCTCCGGCAGCTTCAAGCATATCTGCCCTGGTGATATCGCCATAATAAATTTTGTATCCAAACTTTTTGAGGTACTCTATATTATGAGGATTGATATCAATAATGGTTGACTTTACACCATTGGCATTCAGAAATCGTCCCAACACCATACCAAACCTTCCAAATCCGGCAATTATTACAGGATTACCCTCATCCTCAATCGACTCCTGCTCTATTTCTTTGGCTTCTTTTTTACTTATTCGAGGCAAGATAATTTTCTCATTAATAATAAAAAGCAATGGTGTAATCAACATCGATAAGGCTATTACAATCAGCAATACACCCGATGTAAACTCATCGTATATGGCATTTTGAGAAGCAAACGCGACTAAGACAAAACCAAATTCACCAGCTTGAGATAAACTAAAAGTGAACAATAGGTTTTGGGATGTTTTGAGTTTAAATATTCGGCCTAGTACGATTAATACCGTAAACTTAATAATGATCAAGAGTATAAGTATTCCAAAAATCAAAACCGCATGATCCATTAATAAAGTAAAATTGATACTTGCCCCTACTGAAATAAAGAATAGTCCAAGTAGAAGTCCTTTTGAAGGTTCCAGATTATTCTCCAGTTCATATCTGTATTCGCTATTGGCCAGTACCACCCCAGCTAAAAAGGTACCCAAAGCAGGCGAAAGCCCTACGGCATCCATAGCTACAGCAATCCCTATTACCATTAAAAGAGCTGTAGCCGTGAATAACTCACGCAATCCGGTTTCTGCAATATACCTGAAAATATAATGAGCGACATATCTTCCTCCGATAACAATAACACCCACTGCTCCAATAATCAACAGAAGATTCATCCAACCTTCACCGGCTAATTCAACGGTTTCGGTTCCGGCATCAGTTACTACCTGATTAGCTAATAAAGCAAGTATGGCAAAAATAGGTACAACAGCTATATCCTGCATTAATAAAACTGAGAAGCTATGTCTTCCCCCTCGGGTTTGCAGTAATCCTTTTTCGGTTAAAGTTTGCAAAACAATTGCAGTTGAGGAAAGAGCTAATATTAGGCCTGTTGTAATGGCTTGAGCCAGATTGAGCCAAAATAACGATGAAATTAGTACTATTATGCCTGCAGTTATTCCTATTTGTAGTCCGCCCAATCCAAAAATCAGGCGTTTCATACGCCACAGCATGTTAGGATGTAATTCCAAACCTATGAGAAAAAGCATGATAACCACACCAAACTCGGCAAAATGCATTACATCTGCATCTTCAACACCTACCAAACCCAATGCAAACGGACCAATAACAATACCTGCAATTAAATAACCCAACACCGAACCTAAACCAATCTTTTTGGCTATTGGTACAGATACCACTGCAGCCAGCAGATATACCATCATATCAAAAAAAACTGAATCTAAATGCATGGCTTATTCGTTATTATATTCGTTTGCAAACATGCTGTTTTTTATTTCACTCAAAGGTTGCTTTTCATCTCGTAAAAGTGTCAATAACTTTACATAGTCCATTTGGGCAATATCTAAGTCTCTCTCTTTCATCAAATGTGTACCATGAAAAACCAGCGGTGGTAGATATTGCATATTACACAAACGCGAAGCTTGCTCATATGGCAATAAAAACTGCCTGATTGGATATTTATTATGCCCTTCATCACTATAAGTTTCTTTTCGTCCTCCGGTAGTTATAACCGACATGGTATACTTTCCCTTTAATGCACTTCCTGTTCGTCCATAAGCAAAACCATGCTCCAGAACCAGATCAAACCATTCCTTTAAAATGGCCGGTGCACTATACCAATAAAAAGGATGTTGCCATATAATTATATCATGACTAAGTAAAAGATCCTGCTCTTTTTTTACATCAATAAAAAAATCGGGATACTCCTCATATAAATCACGTACAGTAACCCCATTCATTTTATTAACTGCCTGAATCAACTTACTATTTACTCTCGACTTTGAAACCAAGGGATGAGCAAAAACTATCAGAATCTTCCTCATTAATTTTAATCTTTGCCTTGAAAATACAAGAAAAGCCCTTCTTTTGGAAGAGCTTTACAAACTTTATAAGAGCATATTTATATTTTTTACCCTAACCACTCACCTTTCAAGGCTTTTTCAAAACGTTTACTTACTGTTTTCCAATTAACCACATTCCAGAATGCTGAAATATAATCACCTCTCTTATTCTGATAGTTGAGGTAATAAGCATGCTCCCACACATCTAAGGTAAGTAATGGAATACCTTTTGTTTCGGCAATGTCCATTAACGGATTGTCCTGATTGGGAGTTGAAACAACTTTTAGCTTTCTTTCTTCGGTAAGAATTAACCATGCCCATCCACTACCAAATCGAGTTTTGGCAGCTTTGGAAAATACTTCCTTAAAAGCATCGAACGACTTAAATTCCTTAACAATATGGCTTAATAAACGTGCCGATGGTTCCGTTTCATCGGGTGTCATGCTTTCCCAAAATAACATATGGTTATAATATCCACCCCCGTTATTTCTAATTCCTGCATCGTGTTTTGATACCTGTGCAAATACATCTCTCATAGCCATGGTTTCCAATGAGGTATCTTCTATGGCAGCAGTAAACTTCTTAAAATAACCCCTGTGATGTTTATCGTAGTGCAACTCCATGGTAGTAGCATCGATATATGGTTCCAAAGCATTATACTGATACGGTAATGCCGGGAAAAAGTGCCCTGATATAGGACTGCTTTTGGGCTCACTACTTTGTGTTGAATTTTGTTTTTTACTTCCGGCTGTGGTGCAGGCCCCAACTGCTCCCAAACCCAATATGCTAATAAAATGTCTTCTTTCCATAAGTTAATTCGGTTTATTGCGGTTTATCAAAATATTTGATTATTCTGTCAATACTAGTATTTTACTGTAACAAAGCTATAAACAGTTCATGTATAGCTCATTTTAATTAAACAGGCTTACCTTATTTTTGTTTAGCTTCATCACAGATGGTTTTAAAATTTCAATTGTTATTATTTTATTTAAACAAGTGCTAACCAATTATCAACCATGAAGCGCATTGTAACAATACTTTTCATCTCATTATTGAGCCTACACCTGTTGGGTCAGACCGATTATAAAAAACGTGCTGACAGATATTATAAATACTATAATTACCAACGAGCACTAAAAGATTACAAAAGACTTTACCGGAAAGACAAGGACAACTCTGAATTACTCTCGCTCATTTGTAATTGCATTGTTAAAGACAATACGCAACGCGAAGAAGCTATTCCTTATTTGGAACGATTACTGGAGATTAAACCCAACGATATTGAAGGCAACTATAATTTTGCCCAGGCCTTGTACCATGCTCATGATTTTGAGAAAGCTGAAAATGTTGTATTGCAAAACAAGTCTCTTTTTGACTCAGATTCGGAATACAGTAAAAAAAGCAACTTATTGCTTCAATACATACAGAATGCCAAAGCACTAATGCAAAACCCAATAGACGTTACCTTTATTAATTTGGGCGAAGACATTAATACTGCCCGAAACGAAATAAATCCGTTTGTAACGGTTGATGAGCAAACACTTTTTTATTCTTCTGATAAAAAATACAATAGTTACGCAGGTATTTATTACTTCAATGTTTACGTATCGGAAATGGATAAGAATATCCATCAGAAAGGGAAAGTGATCGGTTCAAAAGTGAATAGCATTTTCGATGAAATGGTTGCCGGAATTGAACCCAATGGAAAAGTATTAATGGTATATCATAACCGTCAGAAAGAAGACAAGATGGCTTATGCTAACTACAACGGTAGATATAGGTTTGATTTATTGGAAGACTTTGGGGATCCTTTAGACGGGAAAGGATCGGAATTTGGAGTTTGGTTCTCGAACAGTGGAGACACCATCCTTTTTTCAGGCGATTCTGGCTCTGGCGATACCGACCTGTACTATTCTATTAAACTACCCAATGGCAACTGGGGTATGGCCCGCGAACTACCAGGTAAAGTAAACACCCGATTCAACGAGAACTTCCCCGTTTTATCGGAGGACGGTACTCGATTATACTTCTCTTCCGACAATGATAAATCGATGGGAGGATACGATCTTTTTTATTCCGACTTCAATACTGAAACCCGGGAATGGGAAGAACCTATAAACATGGGTTATCCTATCAACGACACCTACGACAATTACAGCATATCGTGGGTTTATGGAAAGAGACATGCCTACATTTCTGCCATACGCCCAGAGGGATTCGGGGCCCGCGACATCTATAAAGTAGTTTTTAACGAAAAGGATCCATACAACTATATTTTAAGAGGAGACATCAGGCTTGAAAAAGACAAAAACCTGATCATACCTACATCTCGCCCTTCGGTTACTGTTACCGACACCTTGGGTAATCTTGTGGGGCAATACAAAGCATCTGCTGATTCAGCCCAGTTTATTATGGCATTAACACCGGGATCTTATCTTATTAATATAGAAGCTGAAGACCTGCCTTCTTTTACTCAGCCATTAGAGGTGCCAGAAAAATGGTATGACAATCAGGCTGATAAATTCTTATTTGTGATACGAAAAGATGAAAAGGATTAATCTAAAAACAGAATAGCAGAGAATTTCTGCTGGAATATTAGTGGTAAAAAACCTAATTCCCCTATTTTTGTCATTCACTTTAAAAAATAAGAATGAAACTCCAGCTTAAGAACCCAATTGTGTTTTTCGATTTGGAAACCACAGGTATTAATATTGCTAAAGACCGCATTGTAGAAATAGCCATTTTAAAAGTTAATATTGACGGCAAAGAAGAATCGTTTTGCTACAAGGTAAACCCCGAAATGCCTATTCCACCTGAAACAACGGCCATACATGGTATTTCAGATAAAGATGTGAAAGATGCTCCAACATTTAAAAAGCTTGGAAAAGAAATAGCCAAAATAATGGAAGGATGTGATATTGCCGGGTTTAACTCTAATAAGTTTGATGTGCCTTTACTAGCCGAAGAATTTATCAGAGCTGAAGTGGATTTTGATATGAAGAAACGTAAGTTTGTTGACGTTCAAACCATCTTCCATAAGATGGAGAAACGTACACTTACCGCCGCCTATAAATTTTACTGCGATAAAAATCTTGAAGATGCTCACTCGGCTGCAGCTGATACACGTGCAACATATGAAGTATTGCTATCACAGCTGGATCGATATCCTGACCTTGAAAACGATGTGGAATTCCTGAATGATTTTTCATCGTTTAATAAAAATGCTGATTTCATTGGCCGCATTATTTTTAACGATAAGGGACAGGAAGTTTTCAACTTTGGAAAATACAAAGGTCAACCTGTTGAAGCAGTATTGGAGAAAGATCCTTCGTACTATGGCTGGATGATGAAGGGAGATTTCCCTCTATTCACAAAAAAAGTATTGACTAACATTAAGCTGAGAGGATTTAATAAGAAGTAGTATTAAAATTCAGTGTTATGAAGATTTTATGCATTGGCCGCAATTACGTCGATCATATTAAAGAACTAAACAACCAAATGCCTACTGAGCCGGTGATTTTTGCAAAACCCGACTCTGCATTATTACTGAAGAACCGACCTTTTTTTATCCCCGATTTTGCTCAGGAGTTTCATCATGAAGTGGAAATGGTGGTAAAGATCAATCGAATTGGTAAAAATATTGCACCTCAGTTTGCCAACCGTTATTATGAAGAGATAGGCCTGGGCATTGATTTTACAGCCCGCGATTTACAATCGAAATTGAAAGAAAAAGGTTTACCTTGGGAAAAAGCCAAAGCCTTTGATGGTTCAGCTGTTCTTTCTGAATTTGTATCAAAGGATGAATTCAAAAACATACAAGACATCGACTTTAAACTGGATGTAAACGGAGAAACACGTCAGCAAGGAAATACATCTCTAATGATTAACTCAGTTGATGAAATTATAGCTCATGTATCGCAGTATTTCACCCTTAAAATTGGCGATTTAATTTATACAGGTACGCCTGCAGGTGTGGGACCTGTAAAAATAAACGACAGACTGCAGGGATATTTGGGAGACAAAATGATGTTCGACTTTTTAATAAAGTAGTTTCTTAGTCCGAAGTCCGGAGCGAAAAGTCCGAAAAAGTGCATTATGTATAGTGATTTGAACACTGACTAAAATCTACTAATAAACACTGTAAAGTCCGGTAAAATATAGAAGGATCGCATCTCACAACTTTTGATAGTTAAACGATGCGATCTTTTTCATTGTATCAAATTATAGAACTTCTTTCTTAAGATTATACAATTCTGATGATTCAGAAGCCCGTTTATAGCCGTCGGCAAGGATCCTGATGCTTTACAAATTCTTAAGTAGTATAAATAGCGTAATCTTTTACAGCTTATTAACCTCATTATACCTGTAGCAATCGATCACATGGTCGTTGATGGCACCAATAGCCTGAAGGTAGGCATAGCAAATGGTGGTTCCCACAAACTTAAAACCATCCTTTTTCATTTTTTTGCTCATGGCATCAGAAACTGGTGAGGTTGGTGGTATTTGGCTTTCTGTTTTCCAGGCATTGGTTATAACATCATAATTGGTAAACTGCCAGATATATTGATCAAACGATCCCAATTCTTTTTGAATTTCCAGAAACTTCTTGGCATTATTAATGGTGGCGTTAATTTTTAATTTATTTCTGATAATTCCTGCATTGCCCAGCAGCTCTTCTATTTTATTTTGGGAATAACCAACAATTGTTTGGGCATCAAAATCGTCAAAAGCAAGCCTGAATGCTTCGCGCTTGTTTAATATAGTTGACCAGCTTAAGCCGGCCTGAAATGTTTCCAACACCAAAAACTCAAACAACTTCTGATCATCATGAAGAGGTACCCCCCACTCTACATCGTGGTATTGTTTATACAACTTCGAGCCTTCGCACCAACTGCATCTTTTTTTCATTCTTAAGATGTTGAATTGTTATTTGTAGAACTGTTTAATTGCTAATCATTGATCAACTCAACAAATTATCAACTTAACAATTAAACAGTATTCTATCCTTTTAATATTCTGTCTTCCGTCCTATGTTTTCAAGCTTTTACTTTTCTCTTGAAATCACCACATACAACTGACCGTGTGAGAATCGCGATACCTTAATGGCAGTGCCTTTTTCGATGTAGCCCGATTCGGCAACTGCATCATAGATTTCATCATTTATTTCTACTTTACCCGATGGACGAAGAGTGGTATTGGCAACTCCACTTTCGCCAACTAATTCTTTCATTGAGGCTTCCACTCCAATATATCCCAATTCAACATCCTCTTGTGTATTTAAGGCAATTCTGGCACCCAAGGCGCTATCTGTAGCTAATATTTTTTTACTGATATAGATTATGGCTAACAATGAACCAAATAAACCTGAAAGGACAATTCCAAGAGCTTCGAGCAGCTTATTAAAACCTACAGGTTCAAAATCAAACAAATCATTATCGAGCATACTAAAGGTTAATCCCAATACCACCAAGGTAATACCCGACACACCTGCTACTCCAAAGCCGGGAATCACAAATACTTCGAGTGCAATAAGCACCAATCCAACAATGAACAGAATAATTTCCCAGTTTGCCGCTAATCCATCAATATATAAGGGTGCAAAATATAATATAGCTGCCAAAGCTGCAGCAGCCAAAGGAAAACCAACTCCGGGTGTTTGTAATTCAAAATAGATACCTCCCATTATAACCAGAATTAAGATTCCCTGTAAAATAGGACTGGTTAAAAAGCCTTTCAGTCCATCATAAAATGAAGGTCGAAAAGTGGTCATCTCGTATTCATTAATATCTAATTGAGTCAATACTTCCTTTATATTATTAGCCTGTCCTTCACAAAAACCATTTTCAATGGCCTCAAGGGTTGTAAAAGTTAATATTTTACCGGTATCAATCACCCCTTCAATATAAATACTCTCGTCAACCATAGCCTCTGCAATATGAGGATCACGACGCCACACATATGTTGTATCGCCATTGGCCACAACAGTATCTTTCCCATGAGCTTCGGCTGTAGCTCGTATGGTTGATCGCATATACGACTGATACTTATCAGGCATCTTTTCACCACTTTGATTAACAACTGTAGCAGCACCAATATTAGCACCCGGACGCATATAAATACTGTCGCATGCTATGGAAATTAGTGCGCCAGCCGAGGCTGCATTATTATCAATAAAAACATGAACCGGAATATTACTATTTAAAATTTTAGTACGAATAGAATCGGCAAAAACAACCTGACCTCCATAGGTATTCATGTGTAATAAAATTACATCAGCATTCATTTCTTCTGCTTCAGCAAAAGCTTCTTGTGTATGAATCCATGATGTACTGCCTATTTCACGGAATATTTTAAATGTATATACTTTTTTAACTGAATCATTTCTAACCTCAATATCCTGAGCCACTATAAGTGTTGAGATAATTAAAGCAATAAGTATTCCTATTTTTCTATACATGGTGAGTTGTTTTATTTATAAAAATAGAAATATTTTTGATGCAAATGATAATCTTTCTTGATTACTATATTTTGCATTGAGTGTTAACTGATAACAAGTACTTAAAAATTGTTTGTCTGATTTCGATCATATAACATTACACGATATTTGATTATATGTACTCCCATTTTGACCATAAATCCTCCTAACGATTAAATGTTAGAATGTATATTTGATAAATAAAATTTGAAATAATTAAATACAACATATATGAAAATTAACAGACGAATTTTAGGTTATAGTTGTGCATTGGCTTTAGGGGCCATAGCCTGCTCTCAACCTCAGAAACAAACAGAATCGGCACCTGCATTAAGTTCAGCTGAGTTGGAAGAAATGGCTGATAACCCAGGCAATCCAATTATTACACACAAATACACAGCTGACCCGGCAACATTGGTTTATAACGACACGGTATATTTATATGCGGGTCATGATGAAGCACCTGCCAGACATAACGGTTATGTATTAAACGAATGGTTGATTTTTAAGTCCACCGACCTTAAAAACTGGGAAGAGCATCCGGTTCCTTTCCGTGTTGAAGAATTTGAATGGGCAGCAGGGAGTGCCTGGGCAGCTCAAACGGTTGAGAAAAACGGTAAATTTTACTGGTATGTTACTGCCTACCATGAACCTACCAAAGGCTTTGGTATGGGAGTTGCTGTGTCCGACAGTCCTACTGGTCCGTTTAAAGATGCTATTGGTGCACCTTTGGTAACCAATGATATGACAACAGATGTATCAATCAATTGGGATGATATAGATCCAACCGTTTTTACTGATGATGATGGACAATCGTATATTTTTTGGGGTAATACCTCACTGAAGTGGGCAAAACTAAAAGATAATATGATTGAGTTAGATGGTGATATTCAATACCTGAAATTGCCTCATTTTGTTGAAGCTCCATGGGTTCATAAAAAAGGTGATTGGTATTACCTTACCTACTCATATAAATTCCCTGAAAAGACAGCTTATGCTATGAGTAAAAGCATAACAGGTCCATGGGAGTTTAAAGGAATTATTAACGAAGTGGCCGGTAACTGCAATACCAACCACCAAGCCATTTTAGAATACAAAGGCAAAGATTACTTTGTATATCACAATGGAAGTATACCTACAGATGGTGGTAGCTTCCGCCGATCGGTTTGTATCGATTATTTATACTACAATCCGGATGGAACAATCAAAAAAATTGTAATGACATCGGAAGGCGTTGAGGCTGTTAAATAATAAAAAGGAGGTTCTTCGGAACCTCCTTTTTTATTTTAGATATAAAGTTACGCCAACTGCTAAAGACAAAGCCATATGCGGCTTTACATACTTTGTTCTGATCGCCTCCAGCAAATAGGCATCAAAGGCCGACAGTTCAGCATATACTCCCATTCCCTTAAAATAAGTGCCTTTCAGCTTAAACTTTACCTCACCACCAATAAAAGGTGCAAAGTGTACCATATTCTGAAAATAATATTTATCGGGATAGTAATCGGGTAAGGTTTTAAATGTATTGTTGGTATTACCCCAGTTAATTGACAAGCCTCCATATGGCATAAAATAGTTACAAACAGGCTGACGAGTAAATCGAAAGGTGTTCTTCATCGAAACAGTTACAACCCTGTTTAAACTACCGCCCCAATAAGGGCCAACATAACCTATAAATAAAGCCGGTTGATAAATCTGTCCGATTTCATAACCAAATCCAACCGACATAAAACCTATACTTCCTGCAAATTGCAATTTATATTGATCGGGCAAAAACCATCTGTGACGATAAGTAATTGTATCGTTATTAATTACTTTAGTACGCTCTTTATACATATTTTGTAGCACCTTGGGTAATTCTTGACTATTGTCAGCCACCTCCTGCCCAAAACTTTTATTAGTCATTACCAAAAACACCACAGTAAACACCATCCATAGTGTGGTATGAATTTTTCTATTTATACACTTCATACCTTAATACAGAATTCGTTCAACCTCTAATGTATCGGCTTTAAAATCCAATACAATCAACTCATCTCTATTACACGATGGCACAGTTAAATAGTTGACCTCACCGTAAGGATTTTTCAAATCATATCGATGATCGTGCCCATGAACTGATAAAGGAATATTATAGAACTCCATCATTTCGTTATAGAGATACTTATTACCTATTGGAAATTGTGAACTCCAAGGCCCAATATGGGCAAATGGTATCACATACTTATTTTCATCGGTATTTTCCAAAGCATGATAAAACCACTCAAAGTCCGGATCTTTGATCTGCTTCTCCCAAAACACATCATCAAACATTACAAACTTCACCCCTTTATGAGTAAAGAAGAAATTATTATCTCCAAACATCTCGGTGTAGATATCAAAACCATTGCCCAAACAATCGTGGTTTCCAATAATGGTAAATACCGGTATGTTTATTTGATTCACAATATCGCTGTACCATCTAAATTCGCGTATATTGGAACTCAATGTAATGTCTCCCAGATGAATGATAAAATCTAAATCGTTTAACGTATTTATAAATGCTACCTGCTTTTCAAACTCATCGTAGTAGGTATGTGTGTCGGCAATTAAGCCCACTTTAAACGGCTCATACGGTTTATCTACATCATCAATAAGACGATTATAACTTACCAGGTTTTGATTTCGTTCTATTTCCTTCACTCTGTTTTCATAGGGGCTAAATTCAATCCATTCGTCACATGATGACATCATCAAAAGAAGTCCCAACAGAAAATAAACATTCTCTTTCCTCATTATTTTCCCAATCTTATTTTGTAATTACACCAGCAAAATTAGCGTGAACAGCAGATTTTAGGCAGAAAAAGATCACGAGGTCTTAAAAATAGATTATCAAGTGTAGATTTAGGATCATGAAATAAAAAAGGGTAAGCCATCCGACTTACCCTCTTAGAAGTATATATTCTGTATTTATAGAGCTTGCTATTCTTTAGGATCAATTACCATTAGAACATCACCTTTAGAAACTGAATCACCTGATTCGAATTTAATCTCAGTAACAACACCATCAACTGTTGAATCAAGGTTATTCATCATTTTCATAGCTTCCAAAACAACTACTGTTTCACCAGCAGCCACTTCATCACCAACCTTTTTCTTGAATTCAACCACCATACCTGGGATTGGAGCATGTAAACTTCCACTCGCTTCTACTTCCTTGGCTTTGTCTTCTTTCTTACGGCGTACACGACCTCCAGGTGCAGCTGCAGCATTTGGATCGTTAATTTCAACAGTAAATACTTCACCATCTACTTTTACTTCCAACTCGCGAGTTGAACCATTGGCGCTACCTTTAGAAGTCAATTCACCAGAAAGAGCTTTCTTAACCAATTCTTCTTCCTTCTTCACTTCTTCCATGGTTTTGCCTTTCCACTCTGCAGGCAATTCTTCACCAGAGTATTTCCATTTTAGGAAGCGCTTACCGGTAACAGGATATAAAGCAACCAATACCTCATCATCAATATCTTTTGCCAATTCTGCGAATTCAGACTTAACACCTTCCATTTCTGGCTCTAAGATACTTCCCGGACGAGCTGTAATAGGCTCCTCTCCTCTTGGGTAATCCTTCAATGCTTTTTTCATTACTTCAGGATTGATTGGCTTAGTTGTCTTACCGTACAATCCGTAGCAAAGGTCTTTTACCTCTTTAGTAATTTGTGCATATTCTCCTTCGTAAGAGTCGAACAACACGTTGTTTACTGTTTGAACACCTACAATCTGTGAAGTTGGAGTTACCAATGGAATACTACCCAGGTCTTTACGAACTTTTGGTAATAAACGGAATACTTCAGGTAATTTATCCAAAGCATCCATTGCCTTCAACTGGTTAACCAGGTTAGACAACATTCCACCTGGTGTTTGGTGAAGCAATACGTTGATATCAGTTGTTGAATACTTAGGGCTGTTATCTAAGTGACGATATTTAGGAACGTATTTCTCCATTTCGTCAGCAATAGCAGTGATTTTATTGATATCCATTCCTGAATCGCGGTTAGTACCTAACAACGACATAATAATTGGCTCAACAGCAGCATGAGAAGTACGATAAGCATAAGGCCCGATACAAGTATCAACAATATCGATACCCGCTTCAATAGCTTTGAAGATAGCCAAATCACCCATACCTGAAGTAAAGTGAGTATGTAGGTTCAATGGAATATCAGTAAATGTTTTGATCTCGCGAACAAGGTTATAGATATCGTAAGGAGCAATCAAACCAGCCATATCTTTGATACAGATAGAGTCAACACCAAACTCAACCAATTCCTTAACTTTGTTTAGGTAGTAATCCATGTTATATACTTCACCACCTAAACGAGGCTCAGTTAAAGTATAACATACTACTCCCTGGAAGTGCTTACCATTGTCTTTAATAACTTTAGCAGCTGTTTCGAAGTTACGGTAATCGTTCAAAGCATCGAAACAACGGAAAATATCCATTCCGTTATCGATAGCACGCTGAACAAATGCTTGTACAACATCATCAGCATAGTTACGGTAACCTACTACGTTCTGACCGCGAAGCAACATCGAGAAAGGAGTTTTTGGCATCACTTTTTTAAGTGTACGCAATCTTTCCCATGGATCTTCACCTAAGTAACGGTGCATCGTATCAAAAGTAGCTCCCCCCCAAGTTTCAACAGCGTTGTAACCTGCGTTATCAATCATTTCAGCAACCGGCAACATATCTTCTGTACGTCCGCGAGTAGCAAACAATGATTGATGTCCGTCGCGAAGGCTGACATCATTAATTTTAATTGGATTTTCCGCCTTTGGACGATCCGCGTTATATTGTACTTGGGTCATTTCTAAGACCCCGTGTTTATCGAATTTCATTTTTAATCTTTTTTTAATGGTTTACGTCAATGGTGACAATTAAACAGCTTTCATCAGCAACCTACCTCTGCGTTGCACATTGGTACGGTTATTCATAATCATTCCTTTACCCATGGCAGCCCAAGCGTTATTTGGTTTTACAACCTCAGCTGCTGCAGCTTTCTCCTGCTCCAGATAATAGGCTACAGCAATCATTGCTGCTTTTCTTTTCTTTTCTCTGTCTGTCATGATACTGATGTTTTACAATGGAATGTTACCATGTTTTTTAGGAGGTAACACCTCTGTTTTTGTCGACATAATTTCAAGTGCGTCTACCAAACGTTGACGGGTTTCACTAGGGATGATAACATCATCGATATAACCACGCTTAGCAGCCAAATAAGGCACACTGAAAGCGTCTTCGTATTCTTTGATTTTCTCCTCTGTCATAGCAGCCTTGTCTTCTGCTTCTGCAATTTGCTTACGGTAAGTTGAAATTACTTCAACAGCACCTTTGGCACCCATTACAGCAATCTCGGCACTTGGCCATGCAAATACCATATCGGCACCCAATGGCTTAGAACACATAGCCAAATAAGCTCCACCGTAGTCTTTACGAGTAATTACTGTAAACTTAGGTACAGTAGCCTCGGCATAACTCCAAAGCAACTTAGCTCCGTGGCGAATGATACCGTCCCACTCTTGTTGTACTCCAGGAAGGTAACCAGGAACATCAACGAAAGTGATCATTGGAATATTAAAAGCATCGCAAGTACGAACAAAGCGACTAATTTTATCTGAAGCATCGATATCTAAACAACCTGCCTGAATTAATGGCTGGTTAGCAATAATACCAACTGATCTGTTATTTAAGTGTCCGAAACCAACAATTGCATTTTCTGCATAATGCTCGTGTACTTCCATGAACTCACCGTTATCAAGAACTGATTCGATGATTGTCTTCATGTCGTAAGGCATGTTTGATGAGTCAGGAATAATAGTATTCAACTCTTCGCATTCGCGTTGAGGATCATCACCCATTGGAACCTGAGGAGCTTCTTCCAAGTTGTTATTTGGTAAATACTCTAATAATTCCTTGATTCCTTCAATTGTTTCCTCATCGCTATCGTAGGCAAAATGAGCATTACCACTTTTTGAGTTGTGAACCATTGCTCCACCTAACTCTTCGAAAGTAGTTTCCTCACCGGTAACTGTTTTAATTACATATGGACTTGTAATAAACATGTGACTTTTCTTTTTAACCATAAAAACAAAGTCAGTCATGATTGGAGAGTATACAGCTCCACCGGCACAAGGCCCCATAATGGCAGAAATTTGAGGAACAACACCAGAAGTACGTGAGTTACGCATAAAAATTTCGCCATATGCTTTAAGGGCATCAACCCCCTCTTCAACACGGGCACCTCCTGAATCGTTCAAACCTACTACCGGAGCACCTGCCTTAACAGCTAAATCCATAATTTTACAGATTTTAGCAGCATGCATTTCTCCTAAAGAACCTCCACGAGAGGTAAAATCCTGTGAAAAAGCGAAAACAGGACGTCCATGAACTAAACCGTGCCCCACAATAACTCCGTCGGAAGGAACATCAACTTTTTCCATTCCAAAATTAACAGAGCGGTGCTCCACAAACATGTCCACTTCTCTGAATGATCCCTCATCAAAAAGAACGTCAAGTCTTTCACGGGCTGAAAGTTTTCCTTTCTCGTGCTGCTTAGCAACTCGAGCCTCTCCTCCCATTTGTTTGGCTTCCTCTCTCTTTTTTTTGAGTAGCTCAATTTTTTCAGACACTTTCATAAATACAGATAATTTATAATTACACCAAAATTTCTTTAATTCGAATTCGCCACCAAAATTAGATAGAGCGATTGATATTTACTCAATACAAATGTTAAAAATTAATAAGATGGCGGCGCAATATCTTAAAATTTCCAAAATTATAGAAATTTTTCTCTATTTTAAATTCATTCTAAATCTGACTAACTGGAAATTAGGACTTTCAAGCCACAAAAACATGTTATACAACATAGTTATAAAACATATAACACCCTCATCAGAACTTGAATTATCAGATTTTTTATAAGACGTGAGTGAAAAAAGAGACCATCCTAAAACCTATTTCATTCCCATAAATTTAAAGTACAATTTATCGGAAGTCAATGCATGATTTTGATAACACTCTTAATTGTTGATTGACTCTGAAAATAAAGTTTCAAATTGTATAAAAGAAGGCTTTAATTTTAGGCAGAAAAATTATTAAAGCAACAACAATTGAAAACAAAGCAGCCAAAAAAGTTGCAGCAGCTCCTAAATCTTTAGCTTTTTCAATTGACTTGTTATAATCTTTGGTGATAACATCGCCGAGATTCTCAATAGCAGTATTTATAATTTCGCAAATGAAGACCAAAACAATGGCTAAACAAATCCAGAGCCATTCATTGGTTGATATTTGAAAATATATGCCAAATAAAACTGCAGTGATAGCAGCAATTAAATGGATTAAGGCATTAGGCTCACCAAGCATGAGATGTTTTATGCCTTTAAATGCATATAAAAAGCTTTTACCCCTCGATGTAAAGTAATTCATTCTTCAACAATTATCTATTCAAAGATAAATGAATTATAACAGCACAAAAAGGGCGCGAATTAAATCCGCGCCCAATCATTAATTATAAAAAGGGTGTAATTATTCTGCACTAAAAGCATTTAATGCTTTTGTTGGCTTTCCTTCTGAATTAAAAGCTCCTTTTGAATAAGCCTTCCAACTACCATAAGCTTGAGGCTCCCAATAGAAAATACCCAAACAACTCTCATTATCCTTCGTCCTATTAATCAAGTCACTCAAAAACTCATAACAAGCATCCTCTTCTGACCAATCCATACCCACTTCACAAATCATCACTTCGCAATCATACCGATTAATCATGTCATCCACATTGCTTATCAAGTCGTTATTCAACGACTGCCAATTATCAACTTCAGGATATAGTGACATTCCAATCACATCCCACTTGCCTCCATTATTTTTAAGACCATCAAACATCCAACGATACATTCCGTTTTCATTTCCTTCCTGAAGATGAACAATGACTTTTACTTCAGGAAAAATAGCTTTTGCAGCATCATACCCACAATTATTAAGGGTAGCATATTGAGCCATATTATCACTTGCTCTTCCTTCCTCCCAAAGCATGCCATTACCTGTTTCGTTTCCAACCTGAATCCATTCAGGCGTGATTTCCCAATCTTTTAAAGATGTAAGAATATCGGTTGTATGATCTGCTACTGCAAGACAAAGATCATCGAAAGATAGCTCCTGCCATTCAACCGGTTTTGTTTGAGTCCCCGGATCAGCCCAAACATCGCTATAATGAAAGTCGATTAGCAATCGCATACCCAAATCATTGGCTCGTTTCGCCTTCACTAATAAATCTGACTTATTACACCATCCCGTAACCGGATTAACCCATACTCTAAGTCGGATTGAATTCATGCCCATGCTCTTTAATAGAGTCATACATTCGATTTGAGTGCCTGCAGTATCGTAAAACAAAATACCGGCAGCCTCCATTTCGGTTAACCAACTAACATCAGCTCCTTTAGCATATCCACTCATATCTTCCACCGGAGGAATTTCAGGCTCTGGTTTTTTCTCATCATCATCATCACATGCTCCTATGAGCAAAACAAACAGTAAATACAGAAGGTATTTGAATATTTTCATTTTTTTCAACTTAATCAATTATTAATATGCAGAGACACAAAGAGCGTCTCTGCTTAAAATTTATTGAGCCTGAAAGCTACATGTATTATTAATAAAATCAACTGTTATATTATATGTTCCATTTGCTAAAGAACTCATATCCATATTATCGCCTAAATAAGTCATCGATTCAGCCGAACCTCCAAAATATCTATTCCACGACTGATCGAGATGAATGGCAATACCCCAAGGAGCTCCATTGGTAACAGTAGCAGAACCAGTATAAACTCCTGTCGATTGCTTTGTTAAAATTACCGAAGTAAAATCCCACACATCGTTAAGACCTGCAATATAAACCTCATCGCCCAACAACACATATGACTGATCAATAACATTGGCAATCAAATCATAGCTACCTGCATCAATCACAGCATCATCAGCAATACCTGCTCCACTGTAATACAAGGTTCCATCCGTTCCACCGAAAGAGTAGTCCCAATCGCCATTTAAATACAACTGACCGCCCCACTCTGAAGCTCCGTTTATGGTTATACTTGCTGCATATGTTCCTGTTTTAGCTGTCTCAGTCATTGAAACCATGGTCCAGTCATCGTTAAATCCGCTATAGCTCAACCCGGAAACAACCATATGACTGTAGGTAAGATTATTCAAATCTGCCTGAATTAGATTTAAACCAGTCTCGGGAGCAGGAATATTACCTTCCCCCTGAAAAGCAAGAGTTCCTTCTGTATCACCCATGGTATAAACATCAGTCCAATTATCTTTTTCTAATGACATTTGATATCCCCATAAAGAATTTACATCTACAACACCGGCAAAGGTCGAATCATCTTCGCTCAGTAAACGCAGGTAATTATCAAAAGTCCATTCTCCGGAAATTCCGTCATCAATACCTGGTAAGTACAAGAACTCACTTAATGGATCCTCCACCTCAGTGCTACCTTCTGTAATCTCATAATACCAATTTGTTGGGTCATCGAGATATAAAGTTAATGTATATTCTCCAGCCACACCAAAAGTTATATCGCTAGCATCAGCTGCCGACATTTCAAAATCAAGACCATTTGCTCCATCAGTTACAAAACCTATTTCTTTTGTAATAGCATTATCATCTGAAGTACCGGTAGAAAGATTGTATAATTTGGCATCGGTTGTGCTTATTTGAACGGTTGCATTATCAGTAGTAGTTACTACAGAGATATACCATTTAACTTCTGATCGAACAAAAGTCATATCGCCCGATACATCCCCTGTTACATTAAGATTAGGAATATAAGTGGCAGTCCATTCTTTAGTTGATGTACTCAAAGTTGTATAATAACAACCCCCTAAGCCAGGGTACCAGAAATTCCATTTTGACTCTAAATTAGATAATAGGAATTCGGTTCCGGCAACTCCATCGTTACCCCAGATGCTTCCGTCTCCTTCTTTTAAATACCAGTTATACCATGCTGTGGCCCCAGTAAAACCAGAATAATTACCATTGCTATTCGGAGAATATAGAATAAAACCAGTTTCCACCTGATCTGCATCCAGAATGAAACCTCTGGACATGTCGATTTCATAACTGGTTATATTTACTGTAACAAGATTACTATAATACGATTGCGTATTATTACCATAAGCAGCATTCACTCTAAAATACATTGGAGTACTCTTACCTGCTTCAAAGCTGAAGTTTTTAGCTAAAGTATTTAATTCGCCACCAGTTAACGCTAACATATTATCCTGAGGCTCTCTGGTTTCATAACTATCAAAAGATTCCGAATCAGATATCTCAAGTATCATTTGAGGCACATTATCAGGAATACCATATTTTTGATCACTTAACGAAAGCTCACTCTCATCCCAGGTAAAACTAAGCATGATAGCATCCTTATTATCCTGAGTTAACACAACATCAGACTCACTATTTACTAAGTCAGATGAGCCCAAGCCTGATAGTATTAACTTCTCTCCTTCTTTCTCACAAGAAGCAAATAAGGTAACAAAAGCCAGAGCAGTATATAACAATAACTTTTTCATAATTTCTGATTTTTAATAGTCAGCATTATATAAATTTGGATTTGCTGATATCTCGGCCGCTGGAATTGGGTAAATATTAAATTTAGAAGCTACAGATCTTCCGTCTTTAACACCACCTTTCCATTGCCATACATAATTATCGCCTGCAAAACAATTGAAACGAACCAAATCGGTGCGTCGCACACACTCCCAATACAACTCTCTACCTCTCTCGTCGAGAAAGAACTTAAATGGTATACCATCCGACGTTGCTAATAATTCACTTTCAGAGACAGATGCTGCATTTCGAACACTTCGTAGCTCATTAACTAAACTCAATGCTGTTGACATATTAGCACCTGATCTCACTGCACTCTCGGCATACATTAAATAAGCATCAGCCAATCGGAACATTGGAAAATCGGTATCAACTCCATCGCTTGCTGTATTACTTGCCACCTCTCCGTCATCAGTTAAATTGCTCCATTTGCGAACGAAATAACCACCTGTTCGATCATCTACTCCATTATCCATGTATTGGGTTTGATCACCTATATAAAACATAGCTCTATCATCATTATCCAAATCAAACAAAGCCGGAATTTCTCCTCTTACACGGAACATTCCCCATGCACCGGCACATCCAACTTCTTCAGGATCATATCCATAATCCTGATCTGCCTGACCACATACTAAATAGGTTGTAGCTCCCCAAGAAACCACACTCGTACCATCAACCACCAAAGGATAAATAATTTCATTGCCTCGGCCAACCCGGGTATCATTTGAAGCATTAAATAGCTTTGCATATTCACCTTCTAATGCATATCCTTCATCCATTACTTTTTGGGTGTAAATCATACACGAGTCATATTTAGCTCCGGCTTCATACACCTCAGCATTCAAATACATACGAGCCAATAACATCCAGGCTGCAGCGCGAGGAGCACGCCCATACTCACATTGATCAATATCCAACATTCCTTGGCTACAACTTTTTAATTCTGTGGTAAGAAAGTTAAACATATCCTGAGATTCAATTCTCTCAGGAAGAATTGAACTACCAATATGAGATTCATCAGCAAAGGCTATATCATGAAAAAGATCCATTGCATGATAATAGGATAATGCTCTTAAAAATCTTGCTTCCTGGCGAAAGGTTCTGATTTCGGCTTGCTGTTCATCTGTAAAGCCAGCAATCTTCTCATCGGTGGCATTCTTTAAAAACTCATTACACAATGAGATGGAATAATAACAACGATAGTACATATCAGCTACCCATGGATCGTTAGCATCCCATGAAAGGTAAGTAAGGTCACCTATATTATCCCCTTCTATCCAGGTTGAACCAATTTCATCCGTTCCGGCTTCCTGAACATTAAAATAACAACGCATGTAATCGTACCCGTTATTACTGCTTAAATCTGCATCTCCGCCACCTCTTTCCTGACCAGCTGTTACAAAGGAAGCATAACACTTAGCCAATGCAGAAACATAGTTTTCAGGTTTAGAAAAAACTGATTGAGAAGTATCTCTTACATGCGGATATTGGTTTAAGTCATCGGTACAAGCCGACAATACAAAAACAACAATAACTGTAGATATATAAATTAACTTTTTCATATTCACTTTTTTTGTGTCAACATTCAAAATATTATACTCTGATTATTCTTTAAAAATCAATTCCAATACTTAAAGAATAAATGCGTGGTCGAGGATAAAATGACACATCTACCCCATTTGATATTTCTGGATCGACACCGGAATAATTGGTAATAACAAACACATTCTGAACCAAAGCAGTAAGATTTAAATTGAACAAATCATAGATCCTACCAAAATTATAGTTCAACGAAAGATTATCCATTCTTAAGAAAGAGGCATTTTCGATGTAATAATCAGAAAGGTATTGTCTGCTTTGGAAACCGGTTTCAAGATAACTTTTGTGCAGATTATTCAATTGAAATGCATTGTATGACATGGTTCCCAATGCACCTGTATTCATCGACATTCCATTATACACATAGTTATTAAGATATGAACGAAGACTTGTACTTAGGCTCCAGTCTTTGTAACGAACAGATGTACTAAAACCTAATACATAATCCGGCATAGGATTTTGATAATGGTATAAATCATCAGAATTAATTTCCCCATCACCATTTAAATCTGCATAGGCTCCTTCAATAGGCTTACCCGATTCATCATACAATTGATGATACACATAAAACATATATGGAGAATATCCTTCAGTAAAAGTTTGGAAATAATAACTATCGATAGTTGGTCCAACAGGTGTATTTGAAACCTCTGCCTCAGGATTTAATGATAAGTTTTTAATGGTTTGTTTTTGCCAGGTTGCATTAAAGCTGAAATCCCACGTCCAATTTTCGTTATCAATCGGTGTAGAATTAATGGTTACCTCCACTCCTTCACTATCAACATTACCTACATTAGTCAGAATTTGTTTATCGAAATTGGTTCCGGCCGCAGAGGGCACAGTCGCCAACAGGTCTTCTGTAACACGAGTGTAATATTCAACTGTACCTGAAATACGATTATTTATAAATCCAAAGTCAATACCGTAGTTGAATGATTTAGTTGTTTCCCATTTTAAATTAGAAACATAAGCTTCTGGTCTCCAAGTATTCACAATTGAATTACCAAAAATATATTGCGCCCCATCCTGACTAATGGTATAAACAGGTAGATAGTTATAATTACCTATTCCTTCCTGCTGCCCCGTAATACCATAACTAGCTCTTAACTTCAGGTTTGATAAAGCCTCAAAATCAGCTAAAAAACCTTCTTCTGAAAGACGCCAGGCCAATGCCAAAGATGGAAAAGTACCCCAACGGTTATCTTCGCTGAATCGCGATGTACCATCCTGACGTATAGTTGCTGTTAACATGTATTTCGACATGAAGTTATAATTCAATCTTCCATAATAGGATATCAAAGCATGCCGTTGGTCGTAGGCAGCAGTTGAACTTTGTACATCACCGTATACATTTAACACATCATAAGCTGGTGTCGAACTTTTCCAAAACTGATAATCATAACCCAGAGTAACATCAACATTACTATTAATATCTGACAATTCTTTCTTATAATTCAGATACGTGGTAAGTAACTTATTCTCATTTTTCTGTGGTCCATAAGTATAATCTCTACCAAAAGTTTGATAATACTGAGCAGCTTCTTCAGGCACATAAATATTTCCTTGTCCTTCAGCATAATCATATCCCAAAGTAGCATGAAATCTAAGATCTGGCAAGAAATGAAATTTATAATCCATATCAACATTTGATATTATCCTGTTTACATCACTGGTTGATGAATATTGATTTAATAAACCCAATGGATTTAATACTGCGCCAGTAACAGGGATTTCGTCAGAATCAATTGCTTCGGTATATCCTCCAAACGATGATAAACCAGAATAAACCGGTATGGTCGGGTTCATGGTTGATCCACCCCAAATAGCACTAGTATTAGCAAAGGTATTTCTATTAAGAGCTCCTTTAACCCCAAGGTTAAACTTCAAATGATCGTCTAATAATGAAGGAGAAACATTAACACTACCAGTAAAACGTTCGGCATTATCGGTTTTTAAAATACCATCCTGATTATAGTATCCAGCAGAAAGACGAACCGGTGTATTTCCTATCATTCCTGAGATACTTACATTATTATCAGTACCAAAGGCCATTTTAAAAATTTCGTCATTCCAGTTTGTATTACTATTGCCCAAAAGAGCACGTTGAGCATCACTACCATCTGTTTCAACCACATTTCGAAATTCACCAATTGATAACATCTCTGGTAATTTGGTTTTTACCTGAATCAGATTGGTAGAATTAGCATTAACACTAATATTCCCCTTCGATCCTTTTTTAGTTGTAATGATAATAACTCCATTGGAAGCACGTGATCCGTAAATAGCTGTTGACGAAGCATCTTTTAACACGGTCATACTTTCAATATCATTTGGATTAATCAAACTTAAGAAATTATTGCTGTTACCACTTATACCACCAGCTTCAAGAGGTACTCCATCCAGTACAATTAAAGGATCGTTGCTTGCATTTAAGGACGCACCTCCCCTGATTCGGAATGAGCTACCCGAAGTTGGAGATCCCGTACCTGACAATACCTGAACACCGGATACTTTTCCGTTTATTAATTGTGCCGGTGAGGTTACAACACCTTGGTTAAAATCTTTAGCCGAGACATTAGATACTGCCCCTGTTAGATCTCCTTTCTTGGTTTCACCGTAACCAACTACCACAACCTCATCAACATTAATATAATCTTGTTGAAGCAAAATGTTATAATTAGCATCGGGGCCAACAACCACTTCCTGATTTTGATAACCAATAAAAGAAAATACCAGCACCTCACCCTTATCAACCTTAATAGAATAAGTACCATCGGGTAAAGTAATACTACCCCTTTGAGTTCCCTTTACAAAAACAGTTACTCCTGGAATAGCTTCGCTTGTTTTTGCATCTGTAACACTTCCGTTTACATGAGATTGTTGCGCCCAAAGGCCTATACCAACACTCAATAACAGAATAGTTGAAATCAAACGCTTTTTTAAACCATTCATATTATTACTTAAATTTAAATTGATTTAATAATGAAATATTCGAATCTGATTCAGTACACACTCCTTCATCAATAAAATAGGTTGATTGAAGCCATTATGAACTGAGAAAAATTTTAATTAAGAGTTTATTCTACTCTTACACTTGATGTTTTTCGACCGAAAAACATTTGAATTACAATTCTTTTTCATAGTAGCTGTTTTAAGTTGTTTTAGATTTTGAGTTTATAACGGATCCTTTATTCAAGATTAATTAGTAATTCATTTTCAGTTAATCCATCAGACAGAGCTTTTAAGTGAATCATTTCAGCTGTGGATTCGACCTTTAACAAAACAGTAGCAATACCAGCTTCTGCATTTGTTGGATTCGCTCCTATTATTTGAGCATCTCCACCGACTGAAAAGCGTATACTATTTTCGGCCAGTGGCAAAATAGTACCACTAGTATCAACCACAGCAGCATAGGCAAATACAATATCATCATTGCCCCTTTGAAGCGGTTTACCACTTTCATCAATCCAAAGCTTTAGACCATAAGCCTGTTCTGGAGTTTGTCTGATATCTTTGGCCGCGATCTTACCTTTTACATATCCGATAGCTTCAAGCTTACCGGGTGTAAAGGCAGGCAATAGAAAGGTATATGGAGGATGCTCTAAATGAGTACTGTTTCTATCATTATCGGGCTTTTGTCTAGCAAAACTATTTCCGTTAACCTTCAATTCTATTTCATCGCAATTACTGTATACCTTCACCTTCAAAAACGATGGATCGTTATAGTAGTTTGAAATAAAAACCATTGGTTGAGAAAATTCACTTTCACTTGTAGAATCAATATCAGCCTGACTCTGATAGAAATAGTAAGAGAATTTAGGTAAACGAAAAATATCCATAATACCAGATGTTTCAATATCTGGCGCATAGCCTCTATTATAGTCATACATCAACCAATTGGCATCTCCAAAGGCATCTCCCTGCAAGTTACTATTGTGAGCCTCTTGATAGTTCAAGGCTTGTTGAGCCAGACGCTTTTGACCATCACCTCTTTGTTGACGCGAATTACGTTCATCATCTGTTAAATCCTTAAAAGCCTTTTGATTGAAACCAGCATTCTGAGCATAATATTCCCAATCGCCATATTCAGCAATAAACAAAGGCTTTTCACCTTTGTAATTATTCCAGTAAAAAGGTGGTTTTGCATGCTGTCGTGCCGGAATAAACACATCGTATGCATAATTTATCCAGCCACAGGAAAATACTTTATTGTATGGATATTCATCATGAACAATCGAGTGTGCCTTTTCCATGAACTCATGGGTCATAGGTGATTCGTTCAATGAAGCCTCCCAAAGAATTACTGATGGATGATTGCGATCAACACGTATCATCTTCCGAATATCTTTATAGGCATTCTCCTGAAAAAGACTATCACCAAAATATTGCCAGCCAGGAATTGCATTCATTACCAAAATCCCCAGTTCGTCACAGGCATTTAAAAAGGACTGACTTTGGGGATAATGCGAAAGACGCACCATATTAAACCCTGCCTTTTTAATTTTATAAGCATCGCGATAATTGGCATTATCTGATAAAGCATAACCGATGTAAGGATACTCCTGGTGACGATTGGTTCCACGTAATTGCAGATATTCTCCATTCAGTTTAAACCCTTCTTCTGAGGTAATGTCAATTGACCTGATCCCAACTTGATAACTTTCGCTGTCAACTTCTTCATCATCGGCAAATAATTTTACCCTAAGAGTATACAAGTAAGGTGAACTGGGAGACCATAATTTAGGTGCATTAACCTGTAGGTTTGTATTTAAAATTTGTGTTGTATGAGTTTCGGTTTGAATCACCTCAGATGAGTTTTTACTGACAACTGTATCACCATCATGTAATTCTGCCATTACATAAACATGCTTGCCCGATAAAGACTCATTGATAATATCAGTCTTAACATTTACTTCTGCCGATGACTTTGATACATTTTGATAGCTTACAAACACTCCACCTCCGGCCACATGATCTACTTCCAAAGGATTGGTAATATGTACTGGCTCTTTCACAATCAACCACACATTGCGATAAATTCCCCCGTAAATATTAAAATCAAGGTCTTTTAATGCCTTCCCCGGAGGCACTTGTGGATTATCTTCATTATTCAGCTGAACAACAATTGAGTTTCTTTCACCGGCTATTACATGTTTGGAAATATCTATATAGAAAGGCAAATACCCACCTTTATTCTGATGAATTTCTGATCCATTCAAATACACAGTTGCCACTTGCATTGCCCCTTCGAAATACAAAGCCAAATGTTTATGGCTATATTTTTTAGGTACAAAAAACTGCTTTTTATAAAAACAAGTTCCTTGCCATTGATCTCCTTTTATAACCAAAGGTTCAATATTAGCAGAGTGAGGAAATGATATGTCTTCCCAATGAATTACCTTATCCTCTCCAATTACCTTTTCAATTGTAATTCCGTTATTTTGCTTTACAAACTGCCAATGCTTATTAAAAAGATTCTTACCATCCGTTAGTTTCTCATCAGAGAAATGATTGCATGACAGTAAGCTCAACATTAAAAATAACATTGACAGAAGCGTTAATTGTTTTTTCATCATTACAGATCTTATTCTCTGCGAGCTATTGTAGTTTATCTTGAATTGATAAATAATCGAAGGCTTTGGTTACATTGCCTTGCTGGTCGAATAGAGTGGCATTATCCCATGCCGATCCGTGCCCCCAAAGATCCTTCATATCGGAACTAATCCAGGCTGGTTCCCAGTACATCACTCCCATACCGCCAGCCTGCTTTATATTATTCACGAGATCAATCATAAAAGATCGCTGACCTTCTATCGAAATTGGATATCCATCTATCGCACTGTTTTCGCCGAAGATATTTCCATACTCATCACCTTCTACCAAAGTATATGGATAGGCTGTTTCCAATACTACCAGTTCTTTATTCAGTTCTTTTTTTAGTTTGGATACCAATCGGGGAAGTTCGGTAAATGAAACTTCGGTATGCCAGTGAGGATAATAAGAGAAACCAGCCACATCAAAATCGTTCACCCCTCCCTTTTCGATCACCCCTTTAAAAAACCACTCCAGATTTTTAGGATCAGCTACATGCAGAGCTATAATAGTATTTGTTTTGGCTTTGGTATCTATATCTCTTACGGCATTTATTCCTGCATTTAATACTTTACCAAAAGAAACCCACTTATCATCACAAATAGAAAGGTTGGGAAAAGTATCATTAGCTTCATGCAGCATAAAACCGCAGTTGGTTTCATTTCCAATCTGCACCATTTCAGGCAATAAACCATCCTGAAGCAAAGCATCTAAAGTTGAATAGGTAAAGTGATAAACAGAGTCGCACAATACATTTATATCGTTTATTGCTTTCCAGGCCTGAGGTACCTTTTGATGTTGAGGATCGGCCCACACATCTGAATAATGAAAATCGAGGTTTACAGCCATTCCATTATCTTTCGCTCTCCTGATAGATTTTTTTACATCCTCAAAACCACTATATAGAGGTGTGTCTTTATTATATACTTCTTTTATCCAGTCCGGATTATTCCAAATTCGCAGTCTTACTACATTTGCTCCTTTCTTATTAAAGAGCTCAAAAGGATCTACTTCAACACCGTTATCCTTATAAATTCCTCCATGATCTTCAACCTGATTGATATATGACAGATCCACACCCATCATAAATTTGTCTTTCAGGCTATTTTCAACTTCTTCACTTTCCTTATCACCTCCCTGACATGAACTTATGAGAACATGCACAAATAAAATGACAAATGCGAATAACCACTTTGATTTAATCATTACTGTTTATTTTTTCAACCTGCTGATTGTGTTAACTAATGTTATCAAAAGTAAACAAACCTACCTTGGTGTTGTAACTTAAAACTTACTGATATTTGTTAAAATCTTACAAATTAAAATCATTCAAACCATGACTCCTTACAAAAACAAGAACCTGACATCCAACCGGTAAATTCATTTATTACACACATTTGTTCATATCTTACATACTTAGAACTTCATTTGTTTTTTCTTTACATTTACACATTGGTTCATACTTGTTAAAAAAGTATGAACAATTATTTAAAACATAGCATCTTTTCGTTTTGGGCTGTAAACAATCGGTTAAAATTTATTCTACCATCTCAATAAAGGCATTTATTGAAAAAATGTTTTTAGTGGTTTTGATGGCATTGTCCTATCAAACAGGTTCGGCTCAGCATATCTCTTATCAGAACTCACCTTATTTCACCAATCTCCGTCAGGAAGATGGCTTGCCTTCGAGCATGATTAATGTGGTAGAAGAAGATGAACAAGGTTTTATGTGGATTGGCACCGATAACGGTTTATGTCGCTACGATGGATATCAGACCACCATATTTAAACAAAGTAACAAACCAGGGTCGCTCCCTAATAACAATGTAAGATCATTACTTTTAGATGACCAAATTCTATGGGTGGGAACCTGGAAAGGACTTTGTACTATTGATACTAAAACATTTACTATAACACCTGTAAATCTGGGTGAGAATGCTTCGGTAAGGAGTCTGTACAAATCGCAGGATAACAGAATTTGGATTGGAACTTCAAACGGCTTAATTATATACGATAAATCGTTGAACAAATACGAATATTTTAGTTCAACAAATAGTAACCTCAGTCATTCAACCATACGGTGCCTATACGAAACACAGGACAGTACCATGTGGATAGGCACCTATAATAAACTCAATTGTTTTAAGAAAGGTATAATTACATCATATGACTTAAAAGGAAATTATAAACCCTTCTTAAAAAACAATTTAATTCTTGACATCAAACCTGTCTCAGCCACTAACGATTCAATATTACTAGTGGGAACCGAAACAGGTTTAGCCAGCATGAACAGATTCACTAAAGAAGTAAAATTATATAACAGCACCACCTCTTCAATGAGCAATGAGGTGATTAAATGCATACACCACGAAGAGAATGAATTGTGGATTGGTACTGATTTTGGATTGATGGTATTAGATTCGAATTATCAAAACATTAATACATACTATCATAATCCTGTACTTAACTATAGCATAGCCAACAATGTAATTTGGAAAATATATAAGGATAGAAACAATACCCTCTGGCTGCTTACTTCCAATGGTATCAGCTTATTAAACAATGAGAATCCGGTTTTTAGCATTCACGAAGAATTCTACTCGGTTAACAACCAACAGGCCGGAAATCAAATTCGTGATATTTTGGTTACCAACCAAACAACTTATTTAGCCACTATTCATGGAATTATTGCTAAAAAACCAAATGGTCAAAAAACCTTCTTTACGGCCAATAGTAATCCTAATAAAAAATTACTTCTTAATAATGCCTTTGCTCTGGAGCAAGATCCGGAAGGCAGAATATGGATTGGTACTGCAGGAGGCATAAATATTTGGGATAGCTCCACAAAAAAAATGCATGCTATCAACTCGGATAATAGTAATGGTTTAACATCAAATTACATAAGTAGTTTTGCCATAACAGCTGATGGAGCCACATGGGTTAATGCCTGGGAAGGAGGTATTTTTAAAATAACCGGGAATACCAAAACCTTGGAAAACCTGCGCTTTATTAAGGTCGATAATTCGGCCACCGATAAAATATATGCTTGCAACAACAACATTTACTACATAAGTGCCAATCAAATATGGATGGTAGATAGTAAGAACCTCTCAAAAACCGTTGTCCAACCCTTTAACGACGAATTGAAGAATGAAAATATTCTTTGTATGAATACTTTTGAAGACAAACATTTATGGTTGGCTACTAATAAGCGATTAATTAGATATATACCAGGGGAGGATAAAATTGAATCATACACCTACAACAATCCTGTTATTAACCAACCTATTAGTATTGAAAAAGGTAATAACAATAACATTTGGATGGCTTCTATTAGTTCTGTTATTAAATACAATTACCAAACGGGACAGATTGTCTCAATGCCTTTAAATTCATCTTTCCCTTTTAAAAGTTTCTATCCCAACTGTGGAACCCTTTCTGCTGATGGAACCATTTATTTTGGTGGAGACAATGGCTATATCGAATCTAATTCTTTTGAAAAGAAGATGACGATTCAATCACCTCAGGCCATTATATCAGGAATAAGCATCAACAACAAATACACCAACACACTTATTAATAATGAACTATTACCACAAGACATTTCTTATCTGAATGAGATATCTCTTGATCATTCGAGTAATTCCTTAAGTTTTTATTTTTCTACGCTTAATTACTGGCAAGCAAACAGAAGCCAATTCAGATATAAACTGGAAGGTTTTGATAGTGATTGGAATAATTCGTCAAGTACTAATTTTGCTACCTATTCAAATCTCAAACCGGGTAAGTATACGCTACTTTTACAATCATACAACTATGCCGGCATTAAAAGTGCTGAAACAAAAAAACTCACTATCACCATATTACCGCCCCTATGGCTAAGTAAACCTTTTCTTGCTCTTTATATTTTATTAATAATCGGCTTAATATATCTTACTTTTAAAGTTTTTGCCGCACGTCAGCGCATCAATAATGAGCTTCGACTGGCTAATCTTGAGAAACAACACTCAAAAGAAATACTGAAAACCAAACAACAGTTTTTCACCAATATTTCACACGAATTCCGTACACCTCTTAGTTTGATTATGCCTCCCATCAGGCAGGTTATCAATTCAGGAACAGTGAATGGTAAAAACCTTGCTATGCTTCAGTTGGCAGAAAAAAATTCTAAGCGATTGCTTACTCTGGTTAATCAAATACTGGATTTCAGAAAGTTGGAAACAGAATCCATTCCACTCATAAAATCAAATATTGAACTCGTTCAGTTTTGTAAAGATATATTTGAATCGTTTAATGACCTGGCTGCTCGTCACGAGATCAAATATGAGTTCAATACCAATAAAGAAGCATGCATAACCTCCTTTGATAAGGAAAAAATTGAAGCGATTTTATTTAACATATTGGCCAATGCGTTTAAGCACACCCCTGTTGAAGGTGCCATACGACTAGCATTGAACATATCGTTGGGAACTAAAAACGAAATAGAAATTACCATATCTGATACAGGTTCCGGTATTCCTGAAGAAGAACTGAACAAAATATTTGATCATTTTTATCAGGCTAATATTCATCGTCATCAGAAACAAGGAACTGGAATAGGATTAGCCATGGCCCGCGAATACGCCACTTTACACAAAGGAAAAATACATGTAGAAAGTACTACGGGCAAAGGAAGCACTTTCACGCTTGTTATACCATTTGAAAAAGCTGATGGTATAGCCGTTGCTCCCCTTCAAATACATCAGCCTGTTAACAAACCATCAATAGTTCATTCGCCGCATTTAAAAAAACTACTTATTGTTGATGATAATCAGGATATACTCGATTACATAGAAATGAATATGGTAAATGAATATCAAATCTTAAGAGCAGAAAACGGCCAGCTGGCTTACCAAATGATTGAAAAAAATATGCCAGACATCATTGTGTCTGATATTATGATGCCTGTTTTGGATGGAATTGAATTTTGTAAAAAAGTAAAAGCAAATCCCAACACACAACGCATTCCTGTTATCCTCCTTACAGCTAAATCACTGGACGCTCAAAAGACTGAAGGGATAGAAAGCGGTGCCAATATGTACATTACCAAACCCTTTGACATTGCTTATTTAAAAGCGTGTATAAATAACCTGCTTAGTACCGAAACTGCTATTTATGAATACATAAAAAAGGAGCTGATAATCAATCCTAGACCACAACGATCAAGCGACAACAATCAGAATGAACAGTTTATTAAAAAAGTAATGAAAATAATTTCTGATAATGTAAGTAATCCAGAATTATCGGTGGAAATGATCAGCGCCGAAATTGGATTGAGCACTACTCATCTGTATCGTAAAATAAAAGCTATAACTAATCAGAGCACCAAAGATGTAATAAAAAATTACCGCCTGAATTTAGCTGCCCAAATGATACAAAACAACGAAGGCAATGTTACCGAGATAATGTATAACGTTGGTTTCAGCAGTCTGTCAAGCTTCTCAAAAAGCTTTAAAAACATGTTTGGGTGTAATCCCAGTGAATACAAAAATCAAAAGCCTGATTGATCTGTTTCTATAGCTTTATTTGCAGCAATGGTAGCACCTACCACTGATACAATAGAAAAGAAGCCTGCCAATGTTACACCAATAAAAGGGATGAGTAAAACCAAAGCAAAGATTAATCCATTTCCAATGGCCAACCCCTTGTTGCTTCGCATATATCTGATACTTGTTTTTACATTAAATTTCCTTCGTTCAAAAGTATAATCCATAAACGAAAAACCGTAGAAATAAGCTGATATTAAAAACAAAACTACTGCAGTAAACCATCCCACCACCGGAATAAAACTGATGATGAACAATAAAAGAGTAAAAAGCATTTCTACCGCCAGGTTTCGCAAAGCCAGTACCACTCCCCTCCATATATCTTTTAAAAACTGACTAAAATTAAAAGGTAGATCACTGCCAGTTAATATTTTCTCTGTGCGTTCCGACAAGAAAGCAAAAGCCGGCGACAAAGCAATTAAAATAATATAGCCGCCTACATATGCATACACCACAAAAAACAACAACCTAAGCACAATCCAAATCAACCATTTAATGGTGCCCGCCAAAAAAGAAGCTCCCCAAAAATCCCATGATTCGATACCTAACCATTCATTTAAATATTCTATCAATTCACTACCAAGGCTGGATACAGAATAGAAACCCAGTGCAAACAATAGCACATTTAACACCAAAGGAAAGATGAAGAACCAGCCCAAATTATTTTGCCTGATAAAACGAAAAGCTTCACTATATGACTTCAATCCTAGTCGAAAGCCTTGAGAATAATTCATTATAAACACAATGTTAGGTTAATCACAATGCTCCAAAACTAATGTTTTAGCGTAAAATTTACTACTTTTGCACAGCCAAAAATTCAAACAATAGAAATGATGGATATTCAATTACTGACTGCAATTTCTCCAATCGACGGGAGGTACCGTAACAAGGTTGACGGATTGGCATTGTATTTTTCGGAATACGCCCTGATTCGTTACAGAGTATTAGTAGAAATAGAGTATTTTATTGCTCTATGTGAAGAGCCTCTTCCTCAGTTGGCTGATTTCGACAAAGGTCTTTATGATGAATTGCGTAAAATTTACAAAGATTTCCAATTAGAAGATGCCGACCGCATTAAGGAAATTGAATCAGTAACCAACCACGATGTTAAAGCCGTTGAGTACTTTATCAAAGAAAAATTCGACGCACTTAAATTAGAAAAATACAAAGAGTTTATCCATTTTGGATTAACATCACAAGATATTAACAACACTGCTGTACCTTATTCGTTGCGCGATGCAGTGCACGAAATGTACTATCCTTTGTTAGAAGAGTTAATTCAGCAGTTAGATGATTTGGCTACCGAATGGAAAGACATTCCAATGTTGGCTAAAACTCACGGTCAGCCAGCCTCTCCTACTCGTTTGGGTAAGGAGATGAAAGTATTTGTTGAGCGCTTAAACAAACAATTAGCTTTATTAAAAGGTGTACCTTGCTCAGCTAAATTTGGTGGTGCTACCGGTAACTTTAATGCACATACAGTAGCCTATCCTAACATCGACTGGATTGAGTTTGGTAATAAATTTGTGAACAACACCCTTAAATTAGATCGCGAGCAGCTAACTACACAAATCTCGAACTACGATAACATGGCGGCTATCTTTGATAACCTGAAACGCATCAACGTTATCATGTTGGATTTATCGCGCGACTTCTGGACGTACATTATGATGGAGTACTTCAAGCAGAAGATTAAAAAGGGCGAAGTTGGTTCAAGTGCCATGCCTCATAAAGTAAATCCAATCGATTTTGAAAATGCTGAAGGTAACCTAGGTATTTCTAATGCAGTATTTTCTCATCTGGCAGAGAAATTACCTGTTTCACGCCTACAGCGCGACTTAACAGATTCAACTGTTTTGCGTAATATTGGTGTACCAATTGCTCACTCAATCATTGCCATTCGCTCCATTTCAAAAGGATTAGGTAAATTACTTTTAAATGAAAATGCGATCCAACGAGATTTGGAAAACAACTGGGCTGTGGTAGCTGAAGCAATCCAAACAATTCTTCGTCGCGAAAACTATCCAAATCCTTACGAAGCATTAAAAGAATTAACACGTACCAACGAGCAAATAAATGCCAAAACAATGGCTAAATTTATCGAAGGACTGGATGTTTCTGAAGAAGTAAAAGAAGAAATGAGAACTATATCGCCTCAATCTTACACCGGGGTATATAAAATATAATTGCCTACAATAATAAGTTAAAAAGCTGTCTTCGGGCAGCTTTTTTGTTTAAAAAGCCTCTCTCCTGCTGATATCAAAATACGCAACAAAATATCTATTGAATAACTCATTACCACTATTCAACAACTAAAAAGTCCAATCCGTACATTATTCATTAGAATGCCTGCCTAATTATTTGTTATATTTGCGCCAATTGTAAATTATAGTAATGAAAGATTTTTTCCTAGTATTTAAACGTTTTGTTCCACCCTATAAATACAACCTTGCTTCAAGTATATTTTATAACATATTACATGCTATTTTTTCAGGTATAGCAATGTTATTTGCCATACCTGTTCTTGAAGTATTATTCGAAACCACCAAAGAAGTACATCACCTACTTCCTTGGGAATTATCAAAATCAATTATTCAAAATAACTTATACTACTATGTTACACTCATTAAATTAAAATATGGCGTAACTGTTGTAATGCCGTTTATTGGTGGGTTATTACTGATTGCAACTATGTTTAAAGTTGGCTTTGCTTACTTGGCATCTACACAAATGATTATAATCAGAAACGGTGTGGTGCGTGATATCAGAAAAAAAATATACAATAAGCTAATAAATCTTCCGTTGTCATTTTATTCTGAAGAAAGAAAAGGAGACGTTATATCTCGTGCAACAGGTGATGTGAATGAGGTTGAATCATCTATTATGTCATCCATAGACATGTTTTTCAAAAATCCGATATTAATAATTACCTCTGTGGCTTTTATGTTGATTTTAAGTTACCAGCTAACCATTTTTGTTTTCATAATGCTACCTATTGCCGGTTGGATTATTGGTAAAACAGGTAAGGCATTAAAACATAAATCAAGAGAAGGCCAGCAGAAAATGGGTGTAATGTTGGGTATTATTGAAGAATCACTTGGTGGTTTACGAATTATAAAAGCCTTTAATGCTGAAACAAAGATGAAAGATCGTTTTGGTTTTGAAGCAGAATCATATCGTCGAATCATGAATAAGTTGCAGAGACGCTATGCTCTTGCCCACCCTATGAGCGAATTTCTTGGTACAATTGTAATAGTTGTTTTAGTTTGGTTTGGTGCATACATTATCGGAAACGAAGAATCTTCCCTTTCAGGTGCCTCTTTTATAGCTTATATTGGTATTTTTTATCAAATAATAAATCCGGCAAAACAATTCTCAACAGCCTATTTTAATATCCAAAAAGGATTGGCTGCCATGGAACGTATAGATAAAATATTATTGGCTGACAATAAAATAACAGAAAAGAAAAATGCTGAGTCAATCAGTAACTATACAGATAAAATCGAATATCGCAATATTACTTTCTCATATAATAACGAAGTTGATGTCCTGAAGAATGTTAGTCTCACTATTCCACAAGGAAAGACCATTGCATTGGTTGGTCAGTCTGGTAGTGGTAAAACTACCTTTGTGGATTTACTGCCACGCTTTTACGATGTACAAAGCGGAGGTATTTTTATCGATGGTCATAACATAAAAGACATCAAGCTATTTGATTTACGCGAACTGATGGGTAATGTTAATCAGGAGGCAATATTATTTAATGATACCATTTACAATAACATCACTTTTGGTGTTGAACATGCCACAGAGGAAGAAGTAATACAAGCGGCTAAAGTAGCCAATGCGCACGATTTTATTACTGCTACCGAAGATGGTTATCATACCAAAATTGGAGATAGAGGTAGTAAATTATCGGGTGGCCAGCGTCAACGTTTAAGTATCGCACGTGCTATCTTAAAGAACCCACCAATTCTTATTTTGGACGAAGCTACTTCGGCATTGGATACCGAATCAGAAAGGTTGGTGCAGGATGCATTAGAAAATCTGATGAAAAACCGTACTTCGCTAGTTATTGCTCACCGCCTTTCAACAGTGCGCAATGCAGATATGATATGTGTTTTTAACGAGGGTAAAATAGTGGAAACAGGTACACACGACGAACTAATTGCATTAAATGGTATATACAATAAACTGCACTCGATGCAAATGAGTTAACGTCAGCCTCAAAAGCCAGTTAAGGCTTTTTAACACTCATTCTGTAACCTTTAATGCAATTTTTCCATAATAGAAGATCAAAAGGGATTGATTATGGTGTGGAAAGAGATTATAATTTTACTGTTTGGTTTGTTATCAACCACTGCAATGGCTGCTCAAGATATTGCAGACACAAAAATCAAGAAATACAGAAAAATAGGCAACTTAAAGATTGATACCAGCTTTCAGGCTGCGTACCTGCAAGATTTTATGGTTCCTTTTAGTGAATTTAAAGATTTACAGAATTGTAGAATCAAAATCAAAAATAAGAAGCTTAAAACTACTATGGCTGCTCGCCCCAACTTTTTTTCTGTTTTACTGGGCAAGAAAAACAGAAGGTATGTAATAGTTGTAAATGATGATTTGAAGTTTAATGGTGTTAAGTTACAAGATGTACCTTCGGAGGCACGTATTGGACTTTTTGCACATGAATTAATGCATATTCGTGATTACGAGAGCCGAAAAATAACAGGAATAGTAGAAAGAGGATATCAATACCTATCACATAATGGGAAAATAAAAGTTGAACACTATACAGATAGTCTAACGATTGCTGCCGGATTTGGTCAGAATCTTTACCATTGGGCATCCTATGTTTTGCACGATTCTGATGCATGTGAAGACTATAAAGCTTTTAAGGCTGAAGTTTACATGAAACCGGTTACCATCTTGAATCAAATGGAGCAAACATTCTAACGAATAATTCAGAAGTATTAGATAGAGATTGAATTTTGACTTATTGCTTAAAAAGAAATCCGCTTCTTACTGGTACAATTCCTGTAGGAAGCGGATTTTTTTGTTTGTATTTCTTTTTGGGGTCTATCCTAATTTATCATCAGCAACCCTGTAGTACGAATCTTTGTATAAGTTAACGTCAATCAGATCCGACGCATTTTCCAGTAACTGCTCACAGTCTTTACTTAAATAGTGTAAATGCACTTTTTTACCTTGCTTGGCATAACGCTCGGTAATTTTATTCAAAGCCTCAATAGCTGAATGATCAGCCACACGTGATTCCTTGAAGTCGATAATTACATCATTAGGATCATTCATGATATCGAATAATTCGGAGAAATTGGTAACCGAACCAAAAAACAAGGGACCAACAATCTCGTAGTGTTTTGATCCATCTTCATGTATATGATTTCGTGCTGAAATTCGTTTAGCATTTTGCCATGAATAAGCAAGTGCCGAAATAATCACACCTATACCAACTGCTACCGCAAGGTTATGGAATATTACGGTTACACCAGCAACCACTATCATAACCAAAACATCTGTTAGAGGTACTTTTTTAAATATTTTTAAACTAGCCCACTCAAAGGTTCCTATTGCCACCATAAACATTAAACCTACTAAAGCAGCCATGGGTACTTTTTCAATTAATGATGAACCAAATAAAACAATCACCAATAATCCTACAGCAGCAATAATCCCTGATAATCGTTTACGACCACCCGAACTAACATTAATTACACTTTGTCCTATCATGGCACATCCGCCCATTCCGCTAAAAAAACCGCAAACCAAGTTAGCTGTTCCCTGAGCTATACACTCCTTATTACCACGCCCACGGGTTTCTGTCATCTCATCAATTACGGTAAGAGTCAACAAACTCTCAATCAATCCAACGGCTGCCATTATTAATGAATAAGGCAAGATAATCATGAAATTCTCCCAGGTGAAATCTATCATGGGAATATGAAATTCTGGTAGTCCTCCCGAAATAGAAGCAATATCACCTACTGTTTTTGTTTCAATACCAAAGCCTAAAATAATTGCTGAAACCACAACTATAGCAGTAAGAGCAGCCGGAATGGCTTTTGTAAGTTTAGGTAAAAAATGAATAATCAACATGGTTAATCCCACAAAGCCAAGCATAATCAATAGAGGAGCTCCTCCCATCCATTCTTTATTACCTAAGGCATCAACTATTTTAAACTGATCTAACTGAGCCATAAAAATGACAATTGCCAGCCCATTTACAAATCCAAACATTACCGGATGTGGAACTAAGCGGATAAATTTACCTAGCTTTAATACTCCTACCAGTATTTGAATAATTCCCATCAGCACAACAGCTGCAAACAGAAATTCAACACCATGGCGCACCACAAGACTAACAATAACAACTGCGATAGCTCCAGTAGCTCCTGAAATCATCCCTGGACGCCCTCCTAATACGGCTGTGATTAAACCAATAATAAATGCGGAATACAATCCTATTAATGGACTTACCTGTGCCATTAACGAAAAAGCTACTGCTTCAGGAACTAAAGCCAGCGCAACCGTCAAACCGGATAAAATTTCATTTTTAAGGTTGGAACCTTGACGTAATTTGTCGATAAAAATCATATATGACTCTTTTAATTAGATTACGATACACACACATTACTGTGTTAATTGCTATTTTAAGGGGATTTTGTTGCGGGCTACAACTAGGATTATTAGCAGCTGCAAAGGTAAGTAATATAGCCCAATTGTAAAATTGCATTTCCACATATTATAAAACTTCATAAAAAAACCGCCTCTATGGTTAAATAAACCAAGAAGGCGGCTTTAGAATAAAGAATGTAAACTACTTTTTACCAGCTGGATAAACCAGATAACTGCTAAGAACTATTTCGGTTATGTAACGTGTTTGTTTATTTTTGTCTTCATACTGACGATAGGTAATTCGACCTTCTAAAGCAACTTCACTTCCTTTATTTAGGTTTTGCGATGCTATTTCAGCTTGTTTCCCCCAGGCAACAACATTATGCCATTGTGTTTCTGTTCGTTCCTTTCCATTTCCTCCGTTATAGGTTTCGTTGGTTGCCACTGTAAATTTTGCTAATTTACGTCCATTGTCAAAAGCTTTAATTTCAGGATCCATACCTAAATTTCCTACTAACTGTACTCTGTTCCTTAATGTTGTCATCTCGCGTAATTTTTAGTTAATAATAAATTGACAGAACAAAGTTGTGGGTAGTTCATAGCAATAGTCGGTAATTAAGTAATTAGAGTCATTTAAGATTCGTTTAAAACCACTTGTAAATGCTTAAAAACGTTTTTATCTTTAGTAATCTGAAACTTACAAAACTATCTCTATGGAAGAAAATCGTTTATGTCCGGTGTGTGGTGATCTAATTACAGGCAGAGTGGATAAAAAATTTTGCTCTGATCAATGCAGAAATAGCTTTAACAATCATCGTTATAGTAATGAAAATGTAATGATTCAGAAGGTGAATCGGCTACTAAAAAAGAACTATCACATATTGAAGCAACTAAACAAAGATGGGAAAACCAAGGTAAAAAGATCAAAGTTACTACAGGAAGGTTTTGATTTTAATTACTTCACCAGCACTTACACAACTCAAAAAGGTTCAACCTATCATTTATGCTACGATCAGGGATATCTTACTCTTAGCGACGAAACTTATTTATTGATTCAATGGAAAGATTAGTGTAAAGTTTCTGCTAACTCAAGTAGCTTCAAGACTGTTTTCCAGTTGCGGGTAGTTGTTTGCACTTTAAGTTTTTTCTCAAAAAAGTCATTGGTCAGTTTTGACTGATGATATTTTCCATCGCAAAAAATATAAATTTCTTTTTTTTCTATCGTAAATAAATCCGGTTTGAATGAAAGAGATGAAATAGCATCAACAAGCTCCGGATTCGGATCTACTTTCAGAAAGGTAAGATGTAAATTATTAATACCTTCTTCTGAAGAATAATAGGGATTATTTTTAACCAGATTCTTTATATCAATTGCTGATCGAACAATAACAGGCACTTCATAACCAAACTCAGTACTGATTTCTTTCTCCAACATTTTCTCAATATCTGAATTATTAAAGGCAGATTGAAAAATTATATTACCACTCTGAATATATGTTTCTACTTTTTGAAAGCCTATTTTTAAAAACATCGCTTTTAAATCAGCCATCAAAATCTTTCTCTTCCCCCCTACATTTATACCTCGTAGTAATGCAATTTTTGTTTCCATACAATCATTTTCATAGTTCAACAATAGATCTAGCTAAATGTTATAAACAACTCTGTTTTTACAAAAGAGTATTTTAGAAACCGGATAAAATGTAATGCATTACTATAAACAAAAAAAGCGACCCCGTAAAAGATCGCTTCTTGCTTGAAGTATCACAAACTAATGTTGTATGATAATTTTTTTAATTAATGTATCTGATTCTGTTTTTATTTTAAGCATGTAAATCCCGTTAGGAACATCCGCAACATTTATCTGATTACTTGTGATGTCATACTTTTTAATTAACGAACCATTAATGCTATATAAAGAAATTCCTTGAACAAGGTGTTTGGAATCCTGCGAATAATTAATAGATAAAACATCACTAACCGGATTAGGCCATACTGTAATCGCAGCATCTCCACCTTTATCAGGTGTTTGAATATCTGTAGCCTGATCAATAATATCTGCAATTTCAGTAGCCGACAATGAATAATTATAGACTCTGAAATCATCTACATAACCATTAAATAGAGTAATCGAATTCTGACTTCTTCCAATATAATTGAAAGCCGGGTTAAAATCTGAAGGTCGGATAGTTAAATCCGTTGATTCAGCAACAACTTCTCCATTCATGTACATTACAGCTCCATTATCACTTAAGGTTACCGCCAAATGAACCCATTCAGCCTGAGGAATAACAGAAGCTTCCATTCGCTGCTCCGATCCTCCGTTAGCAATAGCAAAACGCAATCGAGGTGATAAGGTCAAATATTGTGTATCATTCAGGCCAAACTCAACAATAGGTTGCCAACGCGCTCCACCATTCCAATAAACCCATGTTGCAATGGTTATTTCATTATGACTGGCAATGTTTGATGACAATTGTAGAAAATCATCTTGTCCATTAAGTGAAATTGCATTTCCGTTTTTACCCTCTACATAACTTGCTTGATTGTACGAGACTCCATGATTTAAATGGATGGTATTATCTTTTGTTTCATCATCAAATAATAACTGAGCAACTAAATCATTCTGACCAGAAACGACTGCATTAACCTCTGTCGAATATTCAGAACGGTTTAAGCTATAATCATTAGCTCTTATTGTATAGTAATAGGTAACACCTTCTTCCGTAGTATTATCGACAAAAGCATTGGTAGTAACATTACGGGCTATAGTATTATAGTCTTCTCCTGAAATCTGCGAACGATAAATGGTATACCCCACAACATCTTCATCTGCACTGGCTGTCCAATCCAAACGAATAGATGCAGCATTAGCCGTAGCTGTCACTTCTGTTGGGGCTGCAGGGGCGTTAAATTCAATGGTTGCATCAACAGGTAAAAGTCTCCATTGCTGGTTGGCACCTCCATTCTTTTCCCATTGATCTATATTAGCTCCATTGTAGGTAGCAGAATTATACACATCAAGGCAATATGAACTATGTCTACTTCTGATATAAAACCATCCATCACCAGCATAATCCAAATACCACTGTTGATTACCGCTTTTAGTATCATCCCAGGCAATAATATTTCCTCCATTGTTTAAGGACCAATTTTGTATATCAGGTGATTTACCACTATGGACTGCTGTAATAGTAAAATAACTAAAATCACCACCAATACGAGTATCCACCGGAGTAACATTCCATTGCTGATAACTGGCTCCAGAATAGGTACCTTGTTGTACATTAGCACCGGCTGTGGTTGATCCTCCAGCCACTTCCATAACCTTGCCACTATTGCGATTAACAAAAACATATCTGCCATTAATTACCGGTTGAATATCATCACCATAGGTAATATTTACAACCGTCTCGGCATTGGTCTGACCTTGCTGATAACCAGTTCCTCCCGGAAGATCCATTATATATTCTCTTTGTGGTCCGTGACCATTATAATATACATCTCTGTCTTCTGATACAAAGCGATAACTCGTGTTCACAGCCTGACGTTCTGAGGTTCCTCCAAAAGCCTGAATTTTACCATCCGGAGCACGATATACTGAAGCTGCCGTCCAGTTATCTCTGTGCTCGGCATAACCTAACCGAACACCATCGCTTGCTTTACAAAATTCGCCCCGGGCATATTCGGCCCATCCCCACCAAATACCTGTTTGCATTCCATATTCAACACCTACCATTGCTTCCATCACATTATGTAATTCATCATTGGTAGCATGCTGACCACTTGTTCTCACAGCTTCATAAAAGGCTGCGTAATTATTAAAGATACCAGCCAACTGGTGTGTATTACCTTCGTCTAAATTTGCCTTTAAATAATTAAACCATGGTAATGCTTCATCACAATTTAGAGTATTACCTCCTGATATACGAACACCATTAAAGTTTGCATTACCTTTTAGTGCAGCAGCTAAAGCTAAAAAATCATCAATAGTACCCTGACCTGTTGCTGAATAATCAGGCTCATTAAAAGGCGAGACTGTTATTACTTCCCTTCCTGCATCAACGTGCATTTGACGAGTTATATCAATCAATTCCATCCAATTGGCTGTCCTATCAGGATTTGAAGGATCAAAGTCATCTCCAATAGAAGGATGATCGGAATTTAAAACCACTTTAGTCTCAGGCAGTAGATTATCATTAATAATATTAATTCTTAAATTGGTATTAGTGAGAGCATCACCAGTTAATGCGCCATTAACAATTGGGTCTGTTGGCATAAATGATGAACGCACAACATGTACATTCTCTTTCCCCATAAACCGGCTGCCTCGGATAATATTATTACCATCTAACCATGCCAAATCAAGTCCCCATATAATAGGCATTTCAACTCCTGGATCTGATAAGTCGTAAACAACCTTTCTATCTCCACCTATAACAGGCACAATAAAGTCACTTGAACTGGCAACATTTTCTGTTGTTTGAGCACTTAATTCATTTATACTACTTCCAGACAATAGGATCATTAATAAGAGTATCCCTTTTCTCATAGATTTTTTCTTTTCTTGAATATTTACTATCACGATATAAAACCTGATTTTAATTGAAGCAAATGTACTATTTCATATTCTATAAGATTGTCACAAATCAGTCGAATACATACAGAAAATCTGCAATAAAGTGAATTGAAACTTTTAAACCAATACAGTATATATCACTAGTATTAACGGCATAAAAAAAGCGGCTTCTTTCGAAACCGCTTTCTAAGCATATATTTTGTATTTATTCAACAATTGTCATTTCATCTAAAAGGTAACCTGCTCCTGCAAATTTGTCGATTAAAAATAATACATATCGAATATCCAGGGTTATATTCCGACACTGATCAGGATTAAACATTAAATCACTCATAACACCTTCCCATGCTCTATCGAAATTAACTCCAATTAAATGCCCATCCGCATTTAACACCGGACTGCCAGAGTTTCCTCCAGTAGTATGGTTGGTTGCAATAAAACAAACAGGTACAGTTCCATCTACCTCATATCTGCCATAATCTTTTTGGGCATATAAATCCTTCAATTTTTGTGGTACCCTGTAATCATAGATATCCGGATTATCTTTTTCAATAATTCCATCTAAAGTGGTATAATATTCATATTCAACAGCATCGCGTGCTGTATATCCGGCAACCTTACCATACGCTACTCGCAAAGTAAAATTAGCATCGGGATAAAAAACCTTATCCGATTCAAACTCCATCTGAGCTGCCATGTAGGTTTTATTCAATTGATCAAGCTGTTCCTTAAGGTGTTGTTCCATTTGGAGAACCTTTTTTGAATAGACTCTCATGATACTATTAAACAACTGATTAGCTGGATCTTTTTCAAGTCTCTTCAATGATTTTTCGGAAAAAGAATCAATAAAGCTCATCACTTCCGCCTCATCATCACAGATAGATTTCTTAAATAAGTAATCAACATATTTCGCTACATCACCTTTAAACTTTTTATTGAGATTCTCAATATCTATCTTAAACTGATCTGGTATATCATTCTGATACATCTGAAGCAGTTTTACACATAGCTCTTTGTCAATAGGTTTATAATAATTTTTAAAGAATAATTCTGCATCTGCTTTTACTTTTGTCCGCTGTTTTTCAACTATCTTCATATTAACTTCGGTCCCAGTTTGATCAGCTAAATGATAAGGAGAAGCCAACCTTTTAAGTTTAGAGGCCATTGATATTATTTCAATACCATTACGATACACCACTTCTTGAATGTAATCTTTTGCCAAACGGTAAGGAGTATATTTTTCATACAGCTCTTCATATTCAGAAAGTAGGTTACCATACTTTTCCGCGCGTACTTCATTAGCCATGGCCCATTGGGTAAACTGATTTTCATACTGCTGCTTCTTGTTGATAGCATCCAAAATCACCAACCCTCTATTTTCGCCAATCCAACGTTTCCAACTATTAGATATACGTGCATTTTTAGCCGCATACTGAATTCGAACTTTGGGATCAGCTGCCTGATGACGATTTAATATATTCAGTTTCTCCGTTCTTACATCAATCAATTTTGGATTAACGGTTTCGGTCAGCATTTTAAGGTGATACGATGGTACATACTCGTAGGTACTTCCTGGGTATCCGAAAACCATTGTAAAATCACCTTCTTCAACACCCTTCATTGAAACTGAAAAGTGTTTTTTAGGTCGATAAGGTACATTGTCTTTTGAGTATTCAGCTGGTTGGTTGTCTTTATCGCCATAAATCCGAAAAACAGAGAAATCACCAGTATGTCTGGGCCACATCCAATTATCGGTATCACCTCCAAACTTACCAATGGCCGATGGAGGAGCCCCAACTAAACGAACATCCTTAAACACTTCGTTGATGAACAAAAAATATTGATTACCATTAAAGAATGGCTTCAGCACAGCTTTATAATGTGTATCTTTTACTGCCTCTTTTTTAATAGCAATAATATTTTTCTGAATCTGTCTGGACTGAGCATCATTATTCATTTCATCAGTAACTCCTTCAAGTACTTGCTCTGTCACATCTTCCATACGTTTTAAGAAAGTAACAGTCAAATCTGGATTCACCAATTCTTCCTCCTTTGACATAGCCCAAAAACCATTGGTTAGGTAATCATTATCAACCGTACTGTGATATTGAATTTGCCCGTATCCGCAATGATGATTAGTAATCATCAATCCTTGATCAGATATCAGTTCACCAGTACATCCCCTGCCAAATATGACAACAGCATCTTTTAAACAAGCTTCGTTAACACTATAAATATCTTCGGCGGTGAGTTTAAAACCCATCTCCTGCATTTGCTCAATATTGTATTTTTTTAATAGCATTGGTATCCACATTCCCTCATCGGCCTTCACCTGAGGAATCAATAGAGCAATACCTATCAATCCTAAAAGAATTCTTTTCATTGTATATGTATGGTTTAAAATTTCATTAATTCGGTATATAGTGCCTGAACCGGAAGACCTACAACATTAAAATACGATCCTTCTATTTTTTCAATGCCCACCATTCCAATCCACTCCTGAATACCATAAGCTCCTGCCTTATCAAAAGGCTTATATTTATCGATATAATAATTGATTTCGTCATCAGATAACTGTTTAAAAAACACCTTTGTTGATACTGAAAAACAATGTTGATGACTGCCTGAAGATAAGCAAACACCCGTTACTACTTCATGCGACTTACCTGAAAGTAACTGTAGCATCCGAATAGCATCATCTCTGTCTTTTGGTTTGCCCAATATTTCACCATCACAAAGAACTATGGTATCAGCTGTTATCACAATCCAAGGATACTGCTCTAATTCTTCTTTATAGGGTTCAGCCTTTAACCTTGACAGATATTCCGGAACTTCCAAAGGTGAAAGATCATCAGGAAATATTTCTTCAACATCCTCTTTTACAATCACCTCAAAAGATATATCAAGATGTTTTAATAACTCTTGACGACGAGGCGACTGTGATGCCAACACCAGCTTGTATTTTTGCAATTTACTTTGAAGCATAATAACTCAATGAGATTCAAAAATAGTGTAATAAATAGAATCAGAACATGATATCTATCCTGATGAAAGCAAGAAAACCAAACCGAATCTTAAAAGGCCTGCCCTGCCAGAACAATAAATAAGATTCCGGCCAACATTATTAATTTACCCATGGTGCTTACTCCATGAAAATGTGTTTTATTATTGGCTTTCATCCAAATATAGATTAATATCAGATGCGGAATTGTAAATCCTACTATAAAGTAAACTGTAACGTAAGGAATCCTGCTTATTTCCGGAATAAAAATGTATATCAGCCAAAGCACTGTTAAAGAGGTAATCTCTAATAACAATACAAAAAGCTTAGTCAACTTCATTCCCATAGCAATAGGAAGTGTTTTACACCCTACAGCTTTATCACCTTTTACATCTTCTGCATCTTTAATAATTTCGCGAATAAGATTAGTGATAAAAGCAAAAAAAGCGAAACCTCCTGTCCAAAACCAGGCCGTAGAACATGCTTCTGACTCTAAAATATCGGGACCATGCATACGAGACAACATTGCAAATTCAACTGAAACAACCAGCAATGCAACAATAGCCGTAAACATGGCAATGATAAGGTTACCAATTAGAATATGGCGTTTGAATGTGGTACTGTAATACCAAAGCACAACCGGAATACCAATAAAAAACAGCGCATAATTTTCTTTTCGGGTTACATAGGCCAGATACAGACCTATCATCATGCCTGTAATGGTTAGTACAACATGTAAAAACAGTGTTGTTCGACGTGCGATTTTCCTACCCACCACAACCGATTCTGGTCGGTTAATACGATCGATTCGAATATCAAAATAATCGTTAATAATGTAGCCTGAAGCAGCTAGCAGAACAGTTGACAATACCACTAAAGCAAACCTAAAATGGCTTAGTACTGGCTGTAATTCAAACGATTGTAAAATAGGTAATATTAATCCATATCTTATCAGCACCTGTAATAAGGCAATAATGATTAGGTTTTTATAACGTATTAGTTTAAGAAATGCCATAGAATTCTTTTATCTCACGATCTGAATTATTATTCTTGACTAATTTACCAAATATAATCCAAAGCCCATTTTCCGTGTGCACGCAATACTTGTTCAATAACATCTCGACCGGCAGCCTCACCTCCTTTGCGATCAGATATATACTTACAAAGAGACTTTATTTCTTCAACTGCATCTGCCGGACAGGTAGGAACTCCAACTCTTTTCATCACCGGATAATCTGGTAAATCGTCACCCATATACAGTACTTCATCAGCACTTAAGCCCTTATTCTCAATCCATTTTTCAAAAACCGGCCATTTCTCCGACACTCCTAAAAACACATCCTCAACACCCAATCCATTATATCTTTTTCGGACAGCCTCGGTATTTCCTCCACTTATAATGGCAACAGGATATCCCAGTTTCACAGCTAACTGAATAGCAAATCCATCCTTAATATTAGCTGTTCGCATAGGTTCGCCACTTACATGCATTGATATGGTTTGTAATGACAATACTCCATCAATATCGAAAACAAAGGCTTTCACCTTCATTAAGTCCTCTTTAAAATTACTCATTCCTATTATTTATTTACAGGCGAAGATAAACAAAAATGCATCCTCGTCATGAGAGCCTTTCTATAAATATTATAAAATTCAGCTTTTATTAATCAATAGTACAAGGTTGTAATAATTAAGTAACCATTCAGTTAAAAATGTACCTGTTATCATCATCAAATAGTATCCTTAAATTGACTTTTTTATAAAAGAACTTTCATTTTAATATTTGGTTTAATCTACCCTTTTGACTTGAGGCATTAATCTTAAATGATTCTATTTTATTTGCCTCTACAAGGCATTTTAGTAATTTCGAAGCCTCAAGACTAATAGTTTCATGCCAGATACAGATCAATATAAAACACTTCGCGAACCATCAGAAGGTATTTTTAAAGATAAGGGCAGTAAGTTCATTACTTATGCCTATCCTATTTCAACAGAGGAAGTAATTAAACCCCTTGTTGACGAATTAAAAAAGAAGTATTACGATGCTCGTCATCATTGCTTTGCCTGGCAATTAGGTACAGATGGTAACCGATTTAGAGCCAACGATGATGGTGAACCATCAGGTACTGCCGGTAAGCCTATACTGGGACAAATCAGATCAAATGAATTAACCAACCTACTGGTTGTGGTAATTCGATACTTTGGAGGCACTAAACTTGGAACAAGTGGTTTGATACATGCATACAAAGAAGCTACTATTGATGCCATCAACAATGGCACTATCGTAGAACGTACGGTTAATGATTTTTACAGGATAAATTTTGACTACGGTGTTATGAATGATGTAATGCGAATCATAAAAGAAGAGAATCCTAATATAACCAAACAAGATTTTAACCTTCGATGCTCTATTGAGTGGAGTACTCGTCAATCTGAAGTTGAAAAAATTAAATCACGATTTAGTAAAGTTGAATCCGTAAAAATAGAATACCTGTATACTGCCTGATTATTAGTGAATATATCTGTCTTTTACTTTTACTGCCGGATTGCCTCTGTAAATACTATATGGCTCCAAGTTACTTGAAGATACGCTATTTACCGACAATACCGAATGGCTTTTGCAAGTAACTCCACCAATAACAATACTATTGGCTCCGATCCAAACGCCATCTTCCAGTGTTATTGGCGCTACCATCAAATCAAACGTTACACTTTTATAATCATGATTACCAATTAATAACATAGCCCCTTGCGACAAACAGCAATTTTTACCAATAACAGTCTTATCCAAATTATCAATCCATACCTTTTCTCCAATCCAGGTATAATCACCAATCTCCAGATTCCAGGGGTATTTAATATTAACAGAGGGTTTTATCATTACCTTTTTCCCGACTTTAGCTCCAAACATTCGAAGCAATCGAACTTTTAATCCTGAAAATGGATTCATTGGATTAATAAAGAACAATGCATTGATAAAAAACCAAATCGTACGTTTAATAATACCGGCACCTTCATCAAACCATGAATTATTATATCGGGATAAATCTGTTTCTTTCATTCTTAAATTTATTTTAAAGAATAGCACTGCTGAACAATACCTGATTCGTACGTTTCAACTTTATTCAGGTTAAAATGAATAAGCTCTTGCACATTCTTAAACAAAGGTATGCCTTCTCCTAAAATAACCGGTATTACAGATAAGATTAATTCATCAATTAACTTTTTCTTTAACAGCAATCCATTTAGTTGTCCTCCTCCTACTAACCAAATATTTTTAGTTGATACCTTCTTCAATTCATTTATGAAATCCAACGGTTTGTCCTTTATTATTTTTGTATTTGGCGATGATGCTGATTCTAAAGTTTTACTAAAAACATAGTTTCTTTTGTTTCCATATGGAAAGGGTATATCAAATGACAGGATCTGCTCATATGTATGTTTACCCATTAAAATGCTTTCGATAGATTTATAAAATTCAGAATACCCATAATCGGTTCCCTCATCTTCATATCCTTTTAGCCAGTCAACATTACCATTCTTTTTAGCTATAAATCCATCTAATGAAACGGCTGAGTACAGTATTATTTTACCCATATTAACTTATTTAAGGATCAGACCATAATTGCATTAAGAGTTTTGTAGAGTATTAAAAACATAAATTCAACATCTATAAAACCGTAAAATATTATTTTGCAATAACTAAACTTAGTTGTTTTATTAAAAAAATTATGCCTATCTGGTTAATTTTTATCAAACATTTAAACCAACCATCACTAACTACTGATTATCTGTTCTTTATATTTATTAAAATCTAAACACTCAAACATTAACAGAAAATGCTTTTTTAATACATTTTTTTGCATTTTTTTTCTACAGATTTGGTAAACACTGGAAATACTCTATATTTGTAGAGGAAAGTTTAAGAATTATTTAGTATTTAACCCTATAATTAAGGAGTATTATGAACAAGGCTCAATTAATCGATGCAATCGCTGGTGAAGCGGAAATTACAAAGGCAGATGCTAAAAAAGCTTTAGATGCTTTTATTAAAGTAACTAGTGATTCATTGAAAGCTGGTGGTCGTGTTGCACTAGTAGGATTTGGTTCATTTGGTGTTTCTGAAAGAAGTGCTCGCACAGGTAGAAACCCTCAAACAGGAAAAGAAATCGAAATCCCTGCTAAAAAAGTTGTTAAATTCAAAGCTGGTAGTGAGCTTAGCGACTCTATCAACTAATTTAGAAAGGCAACCAAAAGATATTGAGAGAGCACAAATGTGCTCTCTTTTTTTTGCTAAATATTAATATAAAAGGAGAATTGCCTGATGAAGCAAGCGCTTATTGAGTTTTTACAAGATGTTATGACTGAAGATCGAAAAGATTTAATGCTTAATATTTTACATCAAAGAACCCGATACCTAACCGTTGTTTTGGAGGACATATTTCAAACACAAAATGCCAGTGCTGTTTTACGTTCCTGTGATGGATTTGGGGTGCAGGATGTTCATATTATCGAAAACAGAAATACATTTAACATTAATCCTAAAGTTGTAGTAGGAACAACTAAGTGGCTTAACTTACACAGATACAACGAAAAAGAAAACAACACACGTGACGCTCTTAAGCATTTGAAAAAACAAGGATATAGAATTGTGGCCACCTCGCCTCATGACAATGATGTAAACCTGGATGATCTGGATTTAAATGCAGGAAAAACAGCTCTTGTTTTTGGTACCGAATTAACCGGCATATCTGAAGTTGTAAAAGAGGAAGCCGATGATTTTTTAAAAATACCAATGTATGGATTCGCCGAAAGCTTGAACATATCGGTAGCGGCAGCTGTTACAATACATCATCTCACTCATAAACTCAGAAAAAGTGATATAAAGTGGCAACTGCCGAAAAATGAAAGTGATGACTTATATATCGACTGGATGAAAAAATCAATTAAGAAAAGTGATTTGTTAATTCAGGAGTTTTATGAACGCGTTGGTGAAAAGAAATAATCAAACATTTTTTAACACGTACGGTTTGATAGTGGTGATATTTTTTTAAATTTGACAAAAAACAGAATCTATGAATTGCATTATTATTGATGATGATAAGCTTTCAACAAAAATCATTAAAGAGTTCATCGAAAAAACAGATGGTCTAACTCATGCTGGAAGCTTTGATAGTGCTGTGACTGCAATTAATTTTCTATCTAAACCAGACGCTGATCCTATAGATCTTATTTTTCTTGATATTGAAATGCCTGAGATGAGTGGTATTGATTTTCTTAAATCTTTAAGCAAATTACCACAAGTTATTGTATACTCTTCTCAAGAAAAATATGCTATTGAATCATACGAATATGATGTGACTGATTATTTATTGAAACCTGTTCAATACGGACGTTTCATTAAAGCTGTTACACGTGCCAAAGAACGCTATGAGGAAAGTGACATGGTATCTAGAGAAAGCAGTGAAATCTTCATTAAAAACAACAGCTCTTTGGTTAGAGTAAAGTATGATGATATATTGTGGATTGAAGCACTTGAAAATTATGTTGTCCTTAACACTTTTAAGGATAAGTACACCATTCACTTTACAATGAAAGCAATATCGGAGAAAATGCCAACCGATCGTTTTGTTCGCGTTCACCGTTCTTTTATTGTAAACATCACAAAGATAAAAGTTATTGAAGATAACTCAGTTATCATCCTTCATGAAGGAGGATCTAAAATAATTCCGATTGGAAAGTCTTATAAAGACAAATTAATGGATGATATTAATCTAATAACAAAATAAATTAAAGCCGTCTGACAGACGGCTTTTTTTGTGCAATACCCTTCCCTATTTCCAATCATCAACCATATTCAATTTATTGATTGGCTATTTGCATTTTTTTTTATAATTTTTAGGCATTAACCGTGCTAAAAAATGCAATATCGTTTATTAGTCATTTTACTTTTATGCCACTTAACTCAATCTACTAAGGCGGATTCAACCTGGACCTTTAAACATCTTGATTCAGGAGAAGGTATGTCGTTAATAAAATCAATCACAAAAGATAGTGAAGGTTTTTTGTGGATTGGAAATGACGGACCTGGTTTAATGCGATACGATGGCTACAATATCGAACGCTTTTTAAATAATCCTGACGATAGCACATCCATTAGTAGCAATAAAATATTTCAGTTATTTGTTGACTCTAAAAACCGATTATGGATTTGTACCCACAATGGCCTAAATTTATACCACCCAAGCAATGAATCATTTACCAGATATTTATTCAACAACATCCAAAATAATTCCAATGATCCCTTTTCTGTGAACTGTATTTTTGAGGATAGCGAAAAAAACTTGTGGATTGGAGCAGACGATGGATTAAGACGCTATAATGAATCATCAAAAACATTCACGCATTATAAAATGCAACATGGTAATTCATTAAGTCAAGGTATTACTTCAATAGAAGAGGCTGATAACGATAAGCTATTCATTTCAACCTATATCTCCGGACTTTTTATTTTCAACAAAAATACTCACGCAACACAATACTATCCGCATCGTGATGTAAGTAATATAAAAGAAATTAAAACCCTACACTTAGACAAAAACAATCTTCTTTGGATATTGAGTCGCCTCAATGGTTTAAGCTACTTTAACCCTGACACCCAAACTTTTGTTGATATACCAATTTCAGATGATGGCAAGGGAACAAATGGAAGTAGAATTATGGATGTTTATGAAGATGATTCAAACAATCTATACTTTGCTGTTGATCAAGGCGGAATCAATAAACTTGATCAGCAAACTATCACATTTAAATATCTTGAAGATCAGAAAAATGGTCTTACGTCAAATGGTATATACAGTTTTCATAAAGATAATAATGGAATATTATGGGTAGGAACATCCAGAGGAGGAGTTTTTTATTATAACCCCAATGCACCCATTTTTCATTCCTACAAAAAAAGTCGTTTTCAACATGCTACCAACCAACCAGCTTTTAATAACCTGGCAGGTAATATTATCGGCTGCTTTCATGAAGATAATCTTGGCAAAATTTGGATTGGTACAGATGGTAAAGGGATAAGCATCTTCAACCCTAAGAACGATAAATTTTTAAATATTAGAAACAGAAATGAAGATGACAATTATCTTCCTTCGAATGTAATTAGAAGTATTGTTTCCGACTCGCAAGATCATATTTGGCTGGGCACCTGGAAATCAGGAATTAGCAAATACAATAACAAATTACAGAAATTCATTCCCTGGCCCAATAAAAAAGATTCACTACTAAATGAAATACCTCAGAATATTTGGTCTCTTTTTATCGACAGTAAAAATAATCTATGGATGAGTTTTGAAGATGGTAGAATATTAAGGTATGATATTGATTCAAAAACGCTGCATAAGTTCACCTTTACCCATCCGAAAGAAGTTATGGACCTACCTTATTTTTATGAATTTAAGAAAGGTGAGGTATTAACATCAAATAGTAGTGGTATTTACAAAATTAACCAGACCAATAAAAAAATTGACGATTTTATTATTCTTGAAGGAGTAACCACTTTAGCAATCGATGCTTTTGAAAGGTATTGGGTGGGAACATCCAATGATGGAGTAAAGGTTTTCAATTCGCAATTAGAAGAAATTAAACACTTTAACACCAACAACAAACTTCTTGACAATAGTATATCAGGCATTATAAGTAATAATGATACAAACATATGGATAGCTACTTTAAATGGCCTTTATTGTTATGACGGTAACGAAAACATACTACTGTCATATTTCAAACCTGATGGATTACAAGGCAATCAGTTTTTTTTACAATCAACTTTTCAATCATCTGATGGAACAATCTATCTGGGAGGAACAGATGGCTTTACTTTTTTTAATCCATCACAAATTAAAATAAACAAAGAAAACCCTCGCGTAATAATTAATTCAATTCTGGTTGATAACGAACTCTTAACCTTTAAAGGTCAGAATTCTGAAATAGAAACACATCCAAGGTATTGCAAACATTTGGAATTACCTTTCAATCACTCTATACTGAATCTAAAATTTAATGCTATAACATTTAATTCTCCTGAGAAGTGTAAATATAAATACAGACTAAAAGGATTTAGTTCAAACTGGACAGAAACAACAGCAAGAAACAGAACTGCTACGTTTACCAATTTACATCCGGGTGAGTATACCTTTGAAATACTTTCAACCAATAGTGACGGCATATGGTCAACAAACATTAACACACTAAAAATTTCTATTAAGCCACCTTTTTGGCAACGGCTATGGTTTATCGCTATTATTATAGCAGTTATAATTGCATTTTTTCGATTGTATATCTTCTTAAGGGAAAGAAGGCTTATGAAAGATCGAAAAGAACTACGGGAAGCTGTAAATCTTCGAACCAAAATAATTGAGGATCAAAAGGAAGAACTTCTTGCACAGAACGAAGAGCTTATGATTCACAGACAAAATCTGGAAACGATAGTTGAAACAAGAACTGAAGAATTAAAATTAGCCAAAGAAAAAGCTGAAGAAGGAAATCGATTGAAAAGTGCTTTTCTAGCCAATATGTCTCACGAAATAAGAACTCCAATGAATGCCATTGTTGGTTTCTCCGACTTAATTTCTGAAAATGATTTGACGAGTAATGAGAGAAAGGCCTACTCAGACTTAATAAAGACTAATACCGATTCGCTACTTGTTTTAATTGAAGACATACTGGATATCTCTAAAATTGAAGCCAACCAACTTCCTATATCTAAAAGTGAATACAACATCTACGAAAGTCTGGAAACACTTTTCAATACATTTCTGGTACAAATAAAAAATCCAAACATTCAACTAATCCTTCAAAACTCACTCAACCATAATGAAATATTTATTAAAGCTGACCAGTATCGCATTAATCAAATCATTGCCAACTTTCTTAACAATGCTATTAAATTTACCGAAAAAGGTATTATCACTATATCATTAGAAACAAATGATGAAAACTTAATTATTTCGGTTAAAGATACCGGGCCTGGTTTAAGTAAGAAAGAAAAAGATATGATCTTCATCCCATTTTTCAAGCTCCCTAAGGACGAAAAGAATCTAAAACGTGGTGTAGGACTGGGATTGGCTATTAGCAAACAACTATCTGCATTAATGGGTTACGAAATAAAGGTAAGTTCAGAGATTAATAAAGGCTCAAAATTTTCTTTATTCATTCCTAAAAGCGAACTACTGGAATACACAAAAAAAAGGATGTCATCATTCAGATAACATCCTTTTACATCTCTATTATTAATCTCTACTTCAAATCCTTAATTACATCTTCCATTTCTTCTAATGACTTTCCTTTTGTTTCTGGAACCATCTTCCACACAAAAAGGGCTGATAGAATACTCATAATTCCGTAGAACATATAAGTAGCCCCACCACTAAACTCCATCATAGCCGGATAGGTAGATGAGATAAAATAATTGGCTGCCCATTGTGCCGCAACCGCAATAGCAATAGCTTTACCCCTGATTTTATTAGGAAATATTTCACCAATTAACACCCAACAGATAGGTCCCCAACTCATCATAAAAGAAGCTGTATATATAATAATAAACACTAGGGTACTAATTCCAATTACCTTAAAAAACGATAACATACCAATGGCAATCATACCTATGGCCATACCAATAGATCCGGTAATTAACAATGGTTTACGCCCCCAGTGATCAACAGTAGCAATCGCAACAACAGTAAAAACAACATTTACCAATCCCATTACAATGGTTTGTAACATGGAAGCATCTTTGGCTGCACCCACACTTTCAAAAATACGAGGTGCATAATACAAGGCAACATTTATCCCTACAAATTGCTGAAAGACAGACAATAAAATTCCAATTACTATAATTTTTGAGCCATAAGTAGATAACTTGGCCGATGTTTTATCAACGGTTCCTTTAATTTCATTTAATATCTTTTTGGCAGCCTCAACCCCATTGATTCTTTCAAGTATAGTGAGTGCTTTATCATTCTCATTTTGCATTGATAGGTAACGAGGCGTCTCAGGAACAAAAAGCAATAAAACACCAAACAGTCCTGCCGGTATTGCCTCTGAAAGAAACATATAACGCCATCCTGTTGCATTAATCCATTCAATAGTTTGTCCCTTGGCAATCGACCAGTTTACAAAGTACACTACCAACATACCAAATATGATAGCAAATTGGTTAAAAGAGATTAGTCGTCCGCGGATATGAGCAGGGGCAATTTCGCTGATATACATCGGACTAACAGCAGAAGCTAATCCTACACCTATACCACCTATTACACGATAGAAATTGAACATATAAAGTAAGCCCATGGTAGCTCTACCTTCTTCAAAGAATAACATTTCAGGTCGGCCCGATCCAATAGCAGAAATGAAGAATAAGATAGCCGCCACCATTAATGATTTTTTCCGTCCTAAACGTGATGACAAATAACCAGAAATAGCTCCTCCGATAATACATCCGATTAAGGCACTTGAAACGGTAGCTCCGTGGGCAAAAGAGCTAAGATTGAGCCCATCAATTAAAAAGGCCTGAATGGATTTTTCAGCACCTGAAATAACAGCTGTATCATAACCAAAAAGCAACCCTCCTAAGGTTGCCACCAATGTTAACAGAATGATATAGCCAATATTTTGTTCTTTATTCATAAAACAGGATTTAATAAAATCCCGAAAGATGCCGGGTTTGAAGACGACCAACTATTGTTTCTTGTTAAATTCGCTGCACTGATAAATCAGCACAGCGATAATACAGTCTTTACATCTTTCGGGAAATGTATGATTTAGATATACATATTAATCAATTGCTCATAGCGCTCTTGTTTACCGCTAATTTGAGCTGGCTCACCAGCTTCTTTAGCAATCGCACGAAGATCTTCAAGGGTTAATTTACCAGCTTCAAATTCAGCACCTTTTCCTGAATCGAATGAAGCATAACGATCTGCTCTTTGCTTCAGGAAGTCGCTATTTTTAAGGATATCGTCAGCAATAACCAATGCACGTGCAAAAACATCCATACCAGAAACGTGAGCGATAAATAAATCTTCAGCATCAGTTGAGTTACGGCGAATTTTAGCATCGAAGTTAATACCTCCACCCTGGAATCCACCAGCCTGAAGAATAACCAACATTGCTTCTACTGTTTCATAAATATTAGTTGGGAATTCATCTGTATCCCATCCGTTTTGATAATCACCTTTGTTGGCATCAATACTACCTAACATACCAGCATCAGCAGCACATTGTAATTCATGTTCGAATGTGTGCTGAGCTAAAGTAGCGTGATTTACTTCAATATTTAATTTGAAATCTTTATCCAAACCATGGTGACGCAAGAATCCAATTACCGTTTCAGCATCTACATCATACTGATGTTTAGTTGGTTCCATTGGCTTAGGCTCAATAAAGAAGTTACCTTTAAATCCATTCTTACGAGCATAATCGCGAGCCATTGTTAAGAACTGAGCTAAATGCTCTTTTTCGCGTTTCATATCAGTATTTAATAATGACATGTAACCTTCGCGACCACCCCAGAACACGTAGTTTTGTCCGCCTAAAGCTATGGTAGTATCAATGGCATTTTTAACCTGAGTAGCAGCATGAGTTAAAGCACCAAAATCAGGGTTGGTTGAAGCACCATTCATATAACGAGGATTTGAAAATACATTAGCAGTACCCCATAATAGGTTTACACCCGTTTCTTTTTGATATTGCTGAGCAATAGGAATAATCTTTTGTAAACGCTCTTCAATTTCAAATGCTGTTCCGTCACCTACAACGTCAGTATCGTGAAAGCAATAAAAAGGTGCACCAATTTTTGTAAAAAATTCAAAAGCAGCTTCCATTTTGTATTTAGCCTGATCCAATGCATTTGCACCTTTATCCCAAGGGAAAGTCATAGTATCTCCACCAAAAGGATCGCTTCCTTTTGCGCAGAAAGAGTGCCAGTAAGCCACTGCGAAACGCATGTGCTCTTTCATTGTTTTTCCAGCAATTACTTGCTCTGGATTGTACCATTTAAACGCTAATGGATTTTTTGAATCTCTTCCTTCGTAAGCTATTTTTCCAATACCTGAAAAATATTCGTTTGTTGCCATAACTGTAACTATTTAGATTGTTTGTTTATTTCAATTTTGATTTCCACTCTTCGTAAGTGGATTTTAAAGTAGCCTCATTTTCTTTATTAGGTTCGATAACTCCAACTTTGGTTAGCGAATCAAAAGCCTCGCTTAATGAAGAATATAATCCTGCACCATAAGCAGCTCCACGAGCAGCTCCCAAAGCTCCATCTGTTTCGTACAATTCAATGGTCGATCCGGTAACATCAGCCAATGTCTGACGGAAAATCGGGCTTAAAAACATATTTGCTTTTCCAGCCTTGATGACTTTGGTTTCGATACCCGTTAACTCCATCACATCCATACCGAATTTAAAACTAAAAGCAATACCTTCTTGCGCCGCACGAATTACATGCGCTCTGGTATGATGATTAAAATTCAGATTAACTAAGCTTGAACCTGGATTTTCGTTTTGCAAAACTCGTTCTGCTCCGTTTCCAAAAGGGAAGAACAAAAGCCCATTACTTCCGGGTGCAACCACTGAAGCTTCTTCATTCATTTGAACATAGTCGAGCTCAGCTGCTACATTTTTACGCAACCAGGAATTTAAAATACCGGTTCCGTTGATACACAATAACACACCCAAGCGTGGATCTGTATTACTGTGATTAACATGGGCAAAAGTATTTACGCGTCCTTTAGGATCGTATTTTAACTGATCGCTCACTCCATATACAACACCAGAAGTTCCAGCCGTAGCGGCAACTTCACCCGGATTCAGAACATTTAAACTTAAAGCATTATTAGGTTGGTCACCTGCACGATACGACACTGCAACCCCGGCTGTAAGATTAAGTTCTTTAGCAACCTCTTCAGTTAATCTTCCTTGTATTTCAAATGTATCTTTGATGGCAGGTATCACACTCTCGTTAAAACCGTAATAATCGAGTAGCTCTTTTGAAACACTCTGGGTTTGAAAATCCCAAAAGATTCCTTCTGACAAACCACTTTTTGTGGTAACCATATCACCAGTAAGGCGATAAGCTATATAATCGCCCGGAAGCATAATTTTATCAACCTGATTAAAAACCTCTGGTTCGTTTTCTTTAATCCACTTTAATTTAGATGCAGTGAAGTTACCGGGTGAATTCAACATATGAGATAAGCAATGCTCCTCTCCCAGCTTCTCAAAAGCTGCGTTTCCATATGGAATTGCACGACTATCGCACCAAATAATTGCTGGTCGCAACACTTCACCCTCTTTATCCACCACCACTAAACCATGCATTTGATACGAAATACCTATCGACTTAATTTGAGTAACATCAACTTTTGAATCGGTTAGTACATCTTTTAAAGCTAATTTTAAATTAGCCCACCAATCTTTTGGATGCTGCTCTGCCCAATCGGGCTGTGGAGAAGAAATAGCCATTTCTTCTTTCGGATAGAAAGCTGAGTCTATCGCCTTACCTGTTTTAACATCAAGCAAAGCCACTTTTACTGATGAACTTCCTATATCAAAACCTAGTGAATACATAATACGCTTTTATTAGTGTTCCGTTCTGTTGTGGTATGGTTCAAAATTATAAAAAAGAATCATCACTACAACGATTCTCTAAAAAATATTTTAGTTGGCACGCAAAAATCCATTTTGATATCCTCTGAAGCAAAGGCTGCTGCCTTCTGTCCCATTAATTTAAAATCAGTTGAAATAACAGAGATACCTTTATAAATAAATTTTTTCATGGGTGTTTCGTTGTACGATAGAATTCCAACATCTACCCCTGGCTCCAATTTTTTCTCTCTGCACTGCTCCAAAATTTCACCCAACATCCTATCACTCACACTAAAATACATTTCACCAGCTTTAACATTTAAAAGATTAGAATCCTCCAATATTGAATAATTAAACCCCTGATCTTTACAATATTCCTCAAAACAATCTACAGTTATTCTGGGATGATTGGTAAACTCAGGATAAACCATAATTAAAGTCTTATATCTTCTTAAAAGATGTTCAGCTTCAGACAACGCATCAATCACAGCCTGACCAAAATCCTGATAAAGCTTATTGGTAATTTTCTTAATATTGGTATCCCAATCAATAATCAAGGTCTTTTCTGGGGAAAGCATAGCAATTACTTCTTCAACCCCTTCATGCGCAAAGGGCATGATGATATATTTACTATAACGCCCTCTACTTTCAGTAATCAACTTTTTAAACACCTCAATATTATAATGATGAAAGTGGACATCTGCAATGGTATCTTTATCAAGCTTTTTCACAAACTCGCCATACAATACTTCTTTGTATGCCTTAAGTGTATCTAGAAACAAGAACACTTTGCGTCCTTCCTTGGCCACAAAATAGCCTTTATTTGGAACCGACTCTATTACACCTTGCTCCTTTAAAATTCCATATGCCTTAAAAACCGTATCCCTTGATAACTTGTAGCTTTGGCAGATTTGATTAACCGAAGGTAATTGATCTCCTTCAAACAATTTATTTTCGGCTAACGCATTAACTACCTGATCAATTAATTGCTGAAATTTTGGAATATCACTTGCGGGGTTAATAGTAAACTCTATCATTCAATCAATCTTTCTATTGTATTCTGTTCCGGTAGGGTCAAAGATAGTATTTCTGATTTAAAGTTGCATCTCTTAACGAAAAACTAATTGCAATAAATCCTCAACTAAAGCAAAAAGCCCGATTCTGACTAACAGAACCGAGCTTTTTTTGAGCTATTTCAATTTTGAATTATTTCACTTCAACTTGCAATGGCTTTTTCAAACATTGAGAAAAGGTATTCAGATACTCTTCCCACTTTGCATTACTTTCAAATTGCTTGCTGCCAGTCCAGAAAAATCCTGAATAGAATTCAACTTTTCCATCAATTACATTTAAATGAACAATGGCATTGCTACGATCTGGTACTTCTGTTTCAATTTTAAAATTACCAGCATAGTATTTAGGATCAGCTACAACACTAGTACTTATTTCCTCACCAAAATGAGGAGCATACCAGTTAATCCAACCGTTTTCATCATTAGTGGAAAGGGTTCCTTTTCTATCATGCAGGGTAACACCGGCTGAAAGCTGATCAGTTCCATCAACGTAAATAACATACTTAGTCATGTTACTACCCAAATCAATTGAGATTACTTTACGCTCTTTAACCGAAGCATCACCCGCCTTATATGGTGCATAATCCAATTCAAACTCTGTTGAGATTGGTCCATTAAAGAAAGTTTTGTGAGCAACAAAGTTTTTAGAGGTATACAATACGTCATCGATAAAAACGCCTGTTCCACCACAACCACGACTTGGACCCACATGGTAATTATCTAATCCTTCACCATGATCACTATGGTAATACATCGGATCTTTTTTATATCCCTCATACCATTTATCAATGATTGAATAATCCACTTTCTTTAACCAGCAATCAATACCACTTGAAAGTGTTCCTCCCGGGATATTCTCTTCCACCATACGCTGAGCTTCTGGTCCGTATGTTCTAAATGACACCCGGTCGTTTTCCCATGTATAATCATCGGTACGCTCAGGCACAAAACGAGCAAAGGTTTTTACTTCTGAAGGCTCAATAGTTGATTCACCCTCTTTAATAGCAAAAGTCTTAGATTCATTTGCCTTTAATTCCACCTGAAATAAAATTATATCAGATGCGCCATCACCATCTTTATCAATCAACTGACTTAATACTTCCTTGCCAGTAGTCTGATCAAAAACAATAGCTTTGTTGCCAGCAATATTAGCATCAGCTAATTTCACTTCAACCGTTTCAATCAAACGATCAAAATCAGCCGGATTGGTAACAGTTACGATTGTAGCTGGTGCACTACATTGAGTAAACACCAATACTACAGCAACCGTTAATATTGAAATAATATTCTTCATATTAGTCAAGATCATTTTCACCTTTAACATATCCGAAGTTGGCCAAGATACCACCATCAACATAAAGCACATGACCATTTACAAATTCACTTGCCTTTGAAGCCAGGAACAATGCAGCATTACCTACATCTTCAGGCTCACCCCAGCGAGCGGCAGGTGTACGTGTCATTACTAAGTCGTTAAATGGGTGACCATTTTCGCGGATTGGTGCTGTTTGCGAAGTAGCGATATAACCAGGACCAATTCCATTGATTTGCAAACCATGCTTAGCCCACTCACAACACATATTAGCAGTTAACAATTTCAAACCACCTTTAGCAGCAGCATATGCAGAAACAGAGTTACGTCCATAAACACTCATCATTGAGCACATATTGATGATTTTACCTGCTCTTCTTTCGATCATACCTGGAGCAACGCGTTTAGCAACAATTAAAGGCGCCACCAAGTCAACATCAATTACTTGTTGAAAATCAGCAATTGGCATGTCTAAAATAGGAATACGCTTGATGATACCGGCATTGTTTACCAAAATATCAACCGGACCTACTTCATTTTCGATTTGAGAGATTCCTTTATCAACCTCTTCTTCTTTAGTTACATTGAAAACCAAAGTATATACATCAATGCCATCTTTAGCATATTCAGCTTTACACTCTTCCAGTTTTTCTGCCGAAAGATCATTCACACAAATTTTAGCACCTGCTTTTCCAAGTGCTTTACCAATAGCCATACCGATACCATGGGTACCACCAGTAACAAGGGCTACTTTTCCTGATAAGTCAAATAATTCTTGTATCATTTTATTCAATAAGTTTTATAAAAAATCTTCACGTAATGGGGTAAAACAATCAATCAGTTTCACAACCGGCGTTAATCGCTGAATGGTATGAGGCACATCTGACGGGATGGCAAAATGATCGCCCGGCTTCAAATGAACCTTCTCTTCATCACCAACAAAAAGATATACCTCACCTTCTATCATGTAAGACACCTGCTCGTGTGGATGAGAATGAAACGGATCCGGCTCTGTTGTTGGCCCATCAGTAAATTCCACATTCACCATCATCAGGTTATCTGTTTTTACAATACGACGTTGAATACCTTCAGCAACTTTGGTTACCTTTAATTCATCGTATTTACCCACATATTTCATAATTCAATATTATCTTAATTCGTTTGGTTGACGAATATCCATATCACCATAATCCAAGTTTTCGCCAGCCATACCCCAAATAAAGATATAGTTTGATGTACCTGCTGCACTATGAATACTCCATGATGGTGATAAAACAGCTTGCTCATTCTGCATCCAGATATGACGTGTTTCATCTGGTTGTCCCATAAAGTGACATACAGCTTGATTTTCAGGAACCTCAAAATAGAAATAAGCCTCCATACGACGACTGTGAGTATGCGCTGGCATGGTATTCCAAACACTACCTGGTTTCAGCTCAGTCATTCCCATTTGCAATTGACATGTTTCAACCACTTCTTTTACCAACAACTGGTTAATCTGACGTTCGTTTGAAGTCTGTAACGAACCTAATTGTAAAACATTCGCATCTTTTAAAGTAACATGCTTACTTGGCAATGATTTATGTGCTGGTGCAGAGTTAACATAGAAGTGAGCTGGCTTTGAAGCATCAGCCGAAGCAAAAGTTACTTCTTTAATACCACTTCCTAAGTATAAAGCCTCTTTATAATCTAACTTATACTCTGTTCCGTCGGCAGTTACAGTACCTGCACCTCCAACATTGATGATTCCCATCTCACGACGATTCAAGAAAAATTCAGCTTTCAACTCATCATAAGTTCCTAACTCAATAGGTTTATCCGTTGGAACCACTCCACCCACAATGTAACGATCGTACATTGAGTAAACCAGATTAATTTCACCCGGAACCATTACTTTTTCAATCAAAAATTCTTTACGGATACGATCCGTTCCATAACTTTTTGCATCTTCTGGATGCACTGCGTAGCGAACTTCTAAACTCATAATATTAAATTTTCAGTTATTTATAATCTTTCCAAGAAGAACTTCTACCAATAAAACGAACAGGAATTACTTCCTCTTCAGGAACTTCTTCTTTTTGTATTGCTTTTATCATTGCAGCTGCAACTTTATTTCCCATTTCCAAAGCATTTTGCTCAACAGATGACAATGATGGATCCATCAATTCTGAAAATGGCTCATTGGCAAAACCAACAATACCAAACTGATCAGGAATATGATAACCCAACGATTTTAAGCCTTCCATAGCACCTAAAGCACTGTAATCTCCTGCACAAAAAACAGCATCAGCATTGGTACGCATCACCAACTTATGTATTTGTGAATATCCAGCCTCACGGGTAATAACATCATCCACTATAAGCTTTTCATCAACCCTCATGCCTGCTTCTTCCAAAGCAGCTATATAACCAGCCTTTCTCTCACGATAAGCGCGTAATTTATAACTTCCACTAAAATGCGCAACATGCTTAAAACCACATTTGATTAAATGACGTGTTGCTAAATACCCTCCGGTGTAATTATCATTAGTAATTTTCGATCCGGGTAAACTTTTGGTCACCCTATCAAACTGCACCAACGGAGTATTATGCTTCACCACATCTTGCAGATGTTCAAATGTATTTGTCTGAAGCGATAAGGAAAGAATAATCCCTCCTACCCGGTTTTGCAATAACGACTCAACAGCTTTCACCTCCCGACTTAACAACTCTCCACTCTGAATAACCACCAAATTAAAACCAGCTGGATTTAAAATTTCTTCAACCCCACTTATAACATTACTAAAAAAATGACGATTAATACGAGGTACTATCATACCAATCGTATCGCTGGTACCTTTACGCAACGATGCTGCCATAACATTGGGTTGATATCCCATTTCTTTGGAAGTATCCTGAACCTTTTTTCGAGTACTTTCACTAATACGTTTGTTATTAGCCAAAGCCCTTGAAACGGTTGAGGGGGTCATATTTAATTTGTTAGCTATATCGCTAATGGTTACTTTTTTCATTACCTGGCATTAATCAATCATCATTTTTTATCAAATGATGGTTATTTTCATTAATGATATACAAAAATACAATCGTTTGCACACAATGCAAGTTTTATTGCAATATTTTTTTCAATTCGAATAATTGACAATTTTATTCAATAAAAATATTTTAAAAAATATTAAATATAAATAACAACCTTATTTTCTTGTTTCATTGCACTTTAATAATTTTATAAGAAAAAATTAATCGAGAAAATGTTGCAAAAAATGTTTTTGCGTTGCATCTTCGTGTTCGTTAACGGCTAATGACAATTCAAATCATTTAAAGATGCAATCATTTATACACAAAGATTTCATTCTGGAAACAGAAACAGCAAAGAAATTATACCACGAATATTCAGAGAATCAACCAATCATTGACTTCCATTGTCACTTAAATCCTCAGTTTATTGCTGAAGACAGACAATTCGACAATTTGGGGCAAATTTGGTTAGAAGGCGACCATTATAAATGGCGTGCCATGAGAATTAACGGAATTGACGAACATTATTGTAACGGTAAAGCTTCAGACAAGGAAAAATTTATGAAGTATGCCGAAACAGTTCCTTTTACTGCTGGTAATCCTCTTTATCATTGGACTCACCTTGAATTAGCACGCCACTTTAATGTAACAGAGCTGCTTTCTCCGGCTACTGCTGAGAAAATATTTGAATCAACTAAGGAAATGATTCAATCTCCGGATTATAGTACAAGAAAGCTATTAGAGATGATGAATGTTGAAGTAGTGGGTACTACAGATGATCCTGCTGACGACCTTCAATTTCATAAAAAACTAAAAGACGAAGGATATCACATTAAGGTAGTTCCTACTTACAGAGCTGATAATGTAATTAAAACCGAAGACCCTGTACAATTTAAAGCTTATATCGAAAAATTAGGCGAGGTAGCTGATATTGCTATTTCATCATTAACTGAATTAATAGAAGCTTTAGATCGTCGTCATGCTTATTTTCATGAATTAGGAGGCCGTGCTTCAGACAGTGGACCAGATCGATTCTTTTTTGCACCATACACCGAAGATGAAGTAAATAAAATCTTCTTAAAGTTGATGGCAGGAAATACAATTGACGAAGAAGAAACTGAAAAATACAGATGCTGTGTGATGGCCGAGTTAGCCAAATTGAACCACAAACGTGGATGGACACAACAATTCCATGTGGGTGCACTACGTAATAATAATACTCGCAAATTCAATATAATGGGTGCTGATACAGGTTGGGATTCAATTAACAACTCTCAGAATGCATTAAAAATGTCTCAGTTCCTGAATTTATTAGATACAACTGATCAGTTATCTAAAACTATTCTTTATAACCTGAATCCGGCAGATAATGAGATGATGGTAACCATGTGTGGTAACTTCAACGACGGATCAACAGTGGGCAAAGTACAATACGGAGCAGCCTGGTGGTTCCTTGATCAAAAAACAGGTATGGAAAAACACCTTCAGGATCTTTCTGCATTAGGTTTATTAAGCCGTTTTGTTGGAATGGTAACTGATAGCCGTAGTTTCTTATCCTATCCTCGTCACGAATATTTCCGCCGTATTGTGTGTAACCACCTTGGTAAAGAAGTAGAAAAAGGATTAATTCCAAATGACGAAACCATTCTAAAACAAATGGTAGAAGGGGTTTCTTACAAAAACGCAAAATCATATTTTAATTTTTAATAAAATGTCAAAGAAAGTAGTCTCTTTCGGAGAAATCATGTTGCGCTTGGCCACACCACGTTACGAGCGTTTTAATCAAGCTACATCATTTGAAGCTACCTACGGTGGTGGCGAAGCAAATGTAGCCGTTTCATTGGCCAACTATGGCATTGATTCTTCTTTTGTTACACGTCTTCCTAAAAATGATATTGGCAGAGCTTGTCAAATGGAGCTTCAGAAGTATGGTGTTAAAACCGATAAAATACTTCAAGGTGGAGATCGTTTAGGAATTTATTTCCTGGAAACTGGAGCTGTAGCTCGTGCCAGTAAAGTTGTATACGACCGTGCTAACTCAGCCATTTCTGAGGTAACCAAAGGAATGTTTAATTGGGAAGAGATCTTAAAGGATGCAGACTTTTTCCACTGGACTGGAATTACTCCTGCTATTTCGCAAGGTGCTGCCGATGTTTGTTTAGAAGCTATTCAAACTGCCAACAAAATGGGCGTTACCGTTACTTGTGACTTAAACTATCGCAAGAATCTTTGGAAATATGGTAAAACAGCGGCTGAAGTGATGCCAGAATTAGTAGCTGGTTGCGACATTGTTTTGGGTAACGAAGAAGATGCCGAGATGGTATTAGGCATTAAACCAGAAGGTGTTGATGTAACAGGTGGACATGTAGAAGCTGAGGCATACAGAAGTGTATCTCAACAAATCATGAAACAATATCCACGCGTTAACAAAGTGATTACTACACTTCGTGGTTCAGTTAGTGCCAACCACAACAGCTGGTCGGGTGTAATTTACGATGGTAAAAACCTTTTCCAGGCACCAACTTACCAAATCACTCACATTGTTGACCGTGTAGGCGGTGGTGATTCATTTATGGGTGGATTAATCTATGGTTTAATTGCTTACGAAGGGGATGATCAAAGCGCCATTAATTTCGCAACTGCTGCATCTTGTTTGAAACACACCATTCACGGTGATTTCAACCAGGTAACTGTTGAAGAAGTTGAAAAATTAATGGGTGGCGACGCCTCTGGTAGGGTATCACGATAAATAAAGCAGAAGTTTTAAGGTAGAAGTATTTTCTTAGTATCAAGATGTAAGACATAAGTATCAAGACTTTCATTTATAACTTTAGTTTGACATTTATGGCGGATGGATACATAGGACTTCGGACTGAAACAATAAATTTATAATAACAAGCCGGAGCTAAGTCATTTCTTGGAGGAGCATGTTAACATATACTTTCTCCGGCTTGTTTTATTTCACAGAAAAATGGCAAAATATTCAAGAATAGAAGTATTTACAGCAATGAAAGAAACAGGTGTTGTTCCTGTATTTTTCAATGCTGACATTGATGTTTGTAAAAATGTATTGAAAGCCTGTTACGAAGGCGGCATTCGTGTATTTGAATTTGTTAATCGTGGCGATTTTGCTCATGAGTTATTCAGCGAATTAAACAAGTATGCTTTAAAAGAATTACCTGGCATGATACTAGGTGCAGGGTCAATTGTTGAAGAAGCAACTACTGCTTTGTATATTCAGGCTGGTGCCAATTTTATTGTTGCTCCATTATTGAATGAAAATATGGCTCGCATCTGTAACCGCAGAAAAATAATGTGGTCTCCAGGATGTGGTACAATCTCAGAAATAAATAAAGCCCAGGAGTTGGGTGCAGAAGTAGTAAAAGTATTTCCAGCGTCTGAAATCGGAGGTCCTTCATTTGTTAAGGCTGTTAAAGCTCCAATGCCTTGGACCGACATTATGCCAACCGGAGGTGTAACCACTGAAAAAGAAAACCTGAAAAAATGGTTTGATGCAGGTGTAACTTGCGTTGGTATGGGATCTAATCTTTTCCCTAAGGATATTATGGAAGCTAAAAACTATTCTGCACTTGCTGAAAAGGCAAAAGAATTAATAGCTAATATCCAAGAAGTAAAGAAGTAATCCATGGAATTAAATGTAAAAAACAAAGTAGCGGTAATTACCGGTGGATCAGGAATACTCTGTTCTGCCATGGCCAGAGGTTTAGCATCAAAAGGTGTTAAAACGGCCATTTTAAATCGTAATCAGGAGTCAGCTGATAAAGTTGCTAATGATATTGAAAGTACATTTGGAGCTAAATCAGTTGGTATATCGGCTGATGTATTAAACAAAGAGTCTCTTGAAAAAGCTCTTGATATCATACATCAGGAATTAGGTACGATAGACTTTCTGATTAATGGAGCTGGAGGTAATGCAGCCTCTGCAACAACCCAGGCTGAAATGATTACAGATGAGAATATTTCTGATTTGGAAAAAACCTTTTATGGTTTGCAGATGGAAGGATTCGATAATGTTTTCGACCTGAATTTCAAAGGTACGCTCCTACCCTCTTTGATTTTTACAAAAGATATGTTGGATAAAAAAAGTGGGGTGGTAATTAATATCTCATCCATGAATAGTTATACCCCGCTTACTAAAATACCTGCTTATTCGGCAGCTAAAGCGGCTATTAACAATTTCACACAATGGATGGCGGTTCACTTTGCTCAAACAGGCATTAGAGTGAATGCAATTGCACCTGGTTTCTTCTTAACCAATCAAAACCGTTTTTTATTGGTGGATGAAAAAACAGAAGCACCAACTCCACGTGGTCAGAAAATCATTAACAACACTCCAATGGGACGTTATGGCGATGCCGACGAACTAGCGGGAACTTTATTATATCTGGTTTCCGACTGGTCAAAATTCGTTACCGGAGTAGTAGTACCTGTTGATGGAGGTTTTAGCGCCTTTAGTGGCGTATAAATAAATGCATATTTAAACATGAACCCATAGCAGCATTAGGTTAAATCCTTTTGCTGCTACCTTCCCGGACAATAGTAAACCCTTAGATCAAAAAACAATGAGTATTCAATTAAAAAACAATTGCAAATACGCTTTAGTAGTCCCCACCAGCATGGGTGTACGTATTACTCCGCCCAATGGTCAGCCAGTACATAGCAGCGATCAGTTTACCATGTATGCAACCAGTGCCGAAACCAATGTGGCCAGCATTTCTTCATATCTGGGATTACCCGTTAAGGTATTAACCAAATTTGTTCAGGCTAGTCCGGTTGCTGAGTTCATCAAAAGTAATCTTAAAGCCCGTCATATGGACTTCGAAGGTCCGGAAGTACCACAGGGCGGTCCATGGGGATATCGTCATCAGTTTAATATTGCTGATAGTGGATATGGATCAAGAGGTCCCCGTGTTCAAAACGATCGAGCCGGTGAGGTAGGTCGCACATTAAGCATCAAAGATTTTGATCTGGAGAAACTATTTGGTGAAGAAGGCGTTCAGATTGTTCATCTTTCAGGATTAATAGCTGCTCTTTCACCAGAAACCAGTCAGTTTTGTCTAGAGCTAGCCAGAGCTGCAAAGAAACACGGAACGCGAATAGCGTTTGACTTGAATTACAGAGCTACCTTCTGGAAGGGGCGCGAAAAAGAATTAGCAGAGATCTTCTCAGAGATTGCATCTGTTTCTGACATATTGGTTGGAAATGAAGAAGACTTCCAACTTTGCCTGGGCATTGAAGGTCCTGAAGCCGGTGGTGAAGGACTGCAATCAAAAATAAATAGTTTTAAAGAGATGATTACCCGTGTAAAGGCAACTTATCCGGGAGCATCAATTTTTGCAACTACATTACGCGAAGTAATTAATACCAACCAACACCTATGGGGTGCTATTATGCTTGAAGATACAAACTGGCATGTAATTGAACCTCGCCAAATCAACGTATTAGATCGCATTGGAGGCGGCGACGGATTTGTTGGAGGACTGCTCTATGGTGTTCTTAAAGAAATGCCATCAGAAAAAGCCATGCAATTTGGATGGGCATCCGGAGCTTTGGCAACCACATTTCTTACTGACTATGCTCAACCTGCCGACGAGGCAATGGTTTGGAGTATTTGGGAAGGTAATGCGCGTGTTCAACGATAATTATCAAGTAAAACAACAGCAATGATTTATTATCAAAAAGGATCGGAAACTACGGTTTTAAGTGATGCTGATTTACAATCGGGATTATTTGAAGCTCTTGATAAAATTGGAACCAAAGAAAAAGTTTTAGCTATACCGCCCGATTATACGCGTTATCATTCAAAAGCCGGTGAATTAACCACTTTTACGTACGAGTATTTCAAAGAACGACTCACAGATGTCCTTCCTGCATTAGGAACACATGCTGCAATGACCGCTGAAGAGATTGACCATATGTTTAAAGGTGTACCTTCTTCACTTTTCAGAGTTCACGACTGGCGAAATGATGTGGTTACCGTTGGCGAAATTCCTGCAGATTATGTTTCTGAAGCAACTGAAGGATTGGTGAATTACACCTGGCCTGCTCAGGTAAACAAAATGCTTCTCAACGGAGGTCACGATCTGATTTTGTCCATTGGCCAGGTAGTACCGCATGAAGTAATTGGAATGGCCAACTACAACAAAAACATTTTTGTGGGTACCGGCGGATCAGAGGGCATCAATAAAAGTCATTTTGTAGGCGCTGCTTATGGTATGGAACGTATAATGGGCCGGACACAGTCACCTGTGCGTCAGCTTTTAAATTATGCATCCGATAATTTTACAAACCATTTGCCCATTTTGTATGTTCTTACTGTTATTGGAAAAGACGAAAGTGGTCAATCAGTAACTCGCGGACTTTTTGTTGGCGACGATGTTGAAGTTTTTGAACAAGCAGCTGCTTTATCATTAAAAGTTAATTTTAAGATGGTTGAAAAACCACTAAAAAAAGTAGTTGTTTATCTCGATCCTTCAGAGTTTAAAAGTACCTGGTTGGGAAATAAAAGTATTTATCGAACTCGAATGGCCCTGGCCGATAATGCTGAGTTAATAGTGTTAGCTCCAGCTTTAAAAGAGTTTGGTGAAGATGCAACCATCGATCAGTTAATTCGAAAATATGGCTATTGTGGTACACCTGCAACCCTTAAAGCCATTGAAGAAAACGATGATCTAAAAAACAATCTGGGTGCTGCTGCTCACCTGATGCATGGAAGTAGTGAAGGACGTTTCTCCATCACTTATTGTCCGGGCCACTTAACCAAAGACGAAATTGAATCTGTGAACTTCAGGTATGCTCCGTTGAATGAGATGATGGATCGGTATAACCCTGACAAATTAGTTGATGGATACAATAAACTGCCCGATGGCGAAGAAATTTATTATATTTCCAATCCGGCAATGGGTCTTTGGGCACATCCCGATCGATTTAAAGATTAATAAAAATAACCTTCAAGAAGTATGAAAGCATTATCAGACATAGGATTAGTTGGTTTGGCTGTAATGGGCGAAAACCTTGTACTTAATATGGAAAGCAAAGGTTTTACGGTTAGTGTTTTTAACCGCTCAACCGAAAAAGTAGATAAATTCTTAGCCAATCGTGGTAAAGATAAAAATATAAGAGGCGCACATAATCTCGAAGAATTTGTAGCTTCATTAGAACGTCCGCGCAAAATAATGTTGATGATTAAAGCCGGACCAGCAGTTGATGCTACCATTGAATCCATCCTTCCTTATCTTGAAAAAGGAGATGTTTTAATTGATGGTGGTAATACGCATTTCCCGGATACTAACCGACGTACAAAATATTTACAGGAAAAAGGAATTTTATACATCGGAACTGGTGTTTCCGGCGGTGAAGAAGGAGCCTTATTAGGTCCATCTATTATGCCGGGAGGATCAAAAGAAGCATGGCCATTGGTAAAACCAATTTTCCAATCAATTGCCGCCAAAGTAGAAGACGGATCGCCTTGCTGCGATTGGGTTGGTGAAGACGGAGCCGGTCATTTTGTTAAAATGGTACACAATGGTATTGAATATGGTGATATGCAATTGATTACCGAAGCGTACCAGATTATGAAAGATCTGCTAGGCATGTCGGCTGACGAAATGCATGAAGTATTCAAGGAATGGAATACAGGTGACTTAGATAGTTACCTAATAGAAATTACCCGTGACATCCTGGCCTTTAAAGATGAAGACGGAGAACCACTGGTTGATAAAATTTTAGACACAGCGGGACAAAAAGGAACCGGAAAATGGACTGGAGTAGCAGCTCTTGATTTAGGTATTCCTTTAACACTAATTGGCGAAGCTGTTTTCTCTCGTTGTCTATCGGCAGTTAAAGAAGAACGTGTTGAAGCCTCTAAAATATTAAGCGGCCCTACCCCTACTTTCACTGGCGATAAAAAGCAATTAATTGATGATTTACGCGATGCATTGTTTGCTTCAAAAATTGTATCGTATGCACAAGGTTATGCTCTTATGCGAGAAGCTGCCAAGGAATACAATTGGGATTTAAATTATGGTGGAATAGCTTTAATGTGGAGAGGCGGCTGTATTATTCGCTCTGCTTTCTTAGGTAAAATTAAAGAAGCTTTTGATGCCAATAATAGTTTAGCCAACTTATTACTTGATCCTTATTTTAAAGATAAAGTTGAAAAAGCTCAGGCCGGATGGAGAAGAGTGGCTGCCGCAGCTTTAACCAATGGAATTCCAGCTCCTGCAATGACAACTGCCTTAAATTATTTTGATGGATATCGTTGTGATCGTTTGCCTGCCAATTTACTACAGGCTCAACGCGATTATTTCGGAGCTCATACATATGAACGTATTGACAAACCTCGTGGGGAATTTTTCCACACCAACTGGACAGGACGAGGAGGAGATACCGCATCCACGACTTATAATGTATAAACTTAAATACTGACTAAATGGCTAGTAACCAAAACAAAATGACGAACTACAGATGGGCAATCTGTTCACTTCTGTTCTTTGCAACAACAATTAATTACCTGGACAGGCAGGTACTGTCTTTAACCTGGAAGGATTTTATTGCTCCTGAATTTCATTGGACCGACTCGGACTATGGTAATATTACAGCCTTGTTTTCCATATTTTATGCTATTGGACTATTAGTAGCTGGTCGATTCGTTGACTGGATGGATACCAAGAAAGGATTTCTTTGGGCTATTGGAGTATGGTCTGTAGGTGCTATACTACATGCATTCTGCGGAATTGCTACATCAGGTATCGTAGCAGGAGAATGGTTTGTTGGATTTGAAGGCGCCCTTCATGCAATTGAGAAAGTAAAAGATGTTGGACTCATTGTTAGCGTTAGTGTAACCTTGTTCATTTTTGCACGCTTTGTTTTAGCAATTGGTGAGGCAGGTAACTTCCCTGCTGCCATTAAAACAACCGCTGAATACTTTCCAAAGAAAGACCGTGCTTATGCAACCAGTATCTTTAACGCAGGTGCAACAGTTGGAGCTTTAGCATCACCATTAGTAATTCCTGTTATTGCTCACTATTACGGATGGGAAATGGCATTTATTCTAATTGGAGCTTTAGGATTCATCTGGATGGGATTCTGGGTTTTTATGTATAAAAAACCTCATGAACACCCAAAGGTAAATTCTGCAGAATTAGAATACATTAACCAGGATGAAGCTGAAGTAAAAAGCTCTGATGTAAAAACAGAAAAAGCAGAAGGTAAAATTGGTTTCTGGGACAGCTTCAAATACAAGCAAACCTGGGCATTCGTTGTTGGTAAATTCATGACCGACGGTGTTTGGTGGTTCTATTTGTTCTGGACTCCTGCCTATATCAGTGATGTTTACGGATTAACATCGGATACCGGAATGGCACAAATTTTATTATTTGTATTATATGCAATTACATTGCTATCTATTATTGGAGGATGGTTACCAACCTACTTTGTTGATAAGAAAGGTATGAATCCTTATGCAGGACGTATGAAATCAATGTTGATTTTTGCTTTCTTCCCACTGTTGGCTTTATTAGCTCAGCCATTGGGTGCTTATTCGTACTGGTTCCCTATCATTATAATTGGTATTGCAGGAGCGGCTCACCAGGCATGGTCAGCTAATATCTTCTCAACTATTGGTGATATGTTCCCAAAGTCATCTATTGCAACTATCACAGGAATTGGTGGTATGGCTGGAGGTATTGGTTCAGCATTCATCAATAAAGGATCAGGTCTTTTATTTGACTACTCAGCCGGATCTACATTGGTAGATAATATTGAGGTTCCTATGACTACTGAACTATTAGAGAAAGGTGCTCAATTTGTAAGAGAACCAATGAATTTCTTGGGTTTTGAAGGAAAACCTTCTGGTTATTTCATTATCTTCTCAATTTGTGCTGTAGCTTATTTAATAGGTTGGGTAATCATGAAGAGCTTAGTACCACAATACAAACCAATTGTTGTAGAATAATTTATTATTCTAACTAAAAATTAAATAATGTACCGGGAGCTTATAGCTCCCGGTTTCCCATAAAAGATCTATGAACGGCAGAAGAATCCGAATTAAGGATATAGCAGAAAAAGCGGGAGTTTCCATTGGTACGGTTGACAGGGTTTTACACAACAGAGGCGAAGTTAAAGCAGACACTAAACAACGCATCTTAAAAATTGCCAGAGAACTGAATTATCAACCCAATATTGCTGCACAAGCTCTTAAATCACCCACTGCCTATCGGATTGCCATTCTAATACCACAAAGTTATGGTGATAACCTTTTTTGGGATCAACACCCGGTAGGAATACAAAAAGCCGTTGAAGCAGTTCAACCCTATACTGTACAAACACGCTTTTATCGTTACGAGATGTATAACACATCTGATTTTGAAGCAAAAACAAACGAAATTAGGGAATGGAATCCCAGAGGTGTGATTTTTGCCCCCATCATGAAAAAAGAATCAGACACCTTCTGCCATCAGCTCGATGATGCAAATATTCCATACGTATTTATTGATACATTTATCAATAATACCAATTGTCTCGCCTTTTTAGGAGAAGATGCCTTTCAGAGCGGCAGAGTAGCGGCAAGTCTGATTGATATGGGCATTAGTCGAGATAAAGACATTTTAATTGTTAACACGGCTAAAAATTTAGAAAATACCGAACACTTGAATAGTCGAAACCAAGGTTTCTTAAGCTATTTTATGGATGCTGGAATAAATATAGGAAAGAAAATAAGTATTGAAATACCTACGGCACAAGCTGATGTTGTTAGTAATGTACTGGATCCAATTTTTAACCAATCAAACAATATAGGTGCCATTTTGGTTTCAAGTTCCAGAACCTATGCTGTTGCCGAATACCTTAATCAAAAAGGTTTAAGAGAAATATTTTTGGTAGGATATGAATTATTTGGTAAAAATGTAACCTACCTGCAACGACGAGTGATTCAATTTTTAATTGGTCAACGTCCGGTTGAACAAGCTGAAAAAGCTTTTAAAAAGCTGTTTGATTATCTGACATTTAACACAATTCCTGAAAAAAAGGAATTTCAGCCCATTGATATTATCAATGCTGAAAATATGGGATTATTTTAGGGAAAAGGGTAATTGATATAACCCCCAGACAAGGTTATAACAAACTAAAATAAAACCTAATGCCACAGGCATATTAGTGAAACTAAATAAATCAACAGTTATGAAAAAATTATCAAAGTACTCATTTGGCGTTGGCGACCGTTTTGGCCATCAAGGCGAAGCACAGTTAAAAGCTGTTATGAAGGTACATGAACTGGGTTACGACATTTGCCCGGTTTGGAATAAATCTAACCGCGAACATATTACCATTGGTACGCATCCTGATGACGTAAGAGTAGAGGCTGATGCCAGTGTTAAAGCTCAAGGTTGGGATAATCTATATTTTGTAGATGCCGACCATATTAACCTGGAAACCGTAGATCGCTTTTTACCATCAGCCGATTTTTTCACCATTGATGTAGCCGGATATATAGGCGAGCCATCTGATGAATCGGATCTGGAAGCATTTGTTGACAGCTGTTCTATTTATATTGGCAAAGTAACCATTAATGGTATTGCCGAACCCTTTGAGGTTTCTCGTGAGGACATAAAAAAAATAGCCAGACAGTATTTATTTGCTGCAAAAAAGGCTGGCGAGATATATAAAATCATTGAAAACGACAAAGGTAAAGGAAACTTTATAACTGAGGTTTCAATGGACGAAGTACCCAAACCTCAAACTCCAATAGAGCTATTTTTCATCTTAAAGATGTTAGCAGCCGAAAACATACCGGTTCAAACCATTGCACCAAAGTTCTCGGGTCGTTTTAATAAAGGTGTAGATTATACGGGTAATCCATTGGATTTTGCCAAGGAATTTGAACAGGATTTGATGGTACTGGATCAATGTGTTGCTGAATTCGGGCTACCTGCAGAAATTAAATTAAGCGTTCACTCCGGATCTGATAAATTCTCTATCTATCCCCATATTGGAAATATTATTAAAAAGCTGGATAAAGGAATACATGTTAAAACAGCTGGTACAACGTGGCTTGAGGAAGTAATTGGCTTATCAATGGCAGGTGGTGAAGCACTTCAATTCATAAAGGATTTGTATGGAAAAGCACTGGATAAGATTGACGAATTATGCGCTCCTTATGCCGATGTAATAGATATTAAAACAGATCAATTACCCGATAAAGATACCATTGCCGACTGGAGCGCTGATGACATGGCCAATGCCATTCGCCATATTCCAGATCATCCGCAGTACAATTCTAATATGCGTCAGTTAGTACATGTTGCTTATAAACTTGCAGCGCAGCAATCAGATGTGTACCTACCTTTGTTAAAGAAACATTCTGACATTATTGGTAATTGTGTATTTGAAAATATATACGATCGCCATTTAAAACGTCTATTCAATCTTAATTAAGAAGTAGTTTATAATTATACAATAAAAACGAGGCAGCTAACTAGCTGCCTCGTTTTTTATGCATGAAAAAAGGCGCTCCCTTCGGAGCGCCCCGATAAAAATCCTATGAGAGTTTACCAAGCACTTGTTTTACTTACTTTGGTTGTTTTACTGGTTCCATCTTCGAAAAGATCCTGTTTGATATAAATACCTTTTGGTAATACATCATAGCTGGTTGAAACCAATACTCCATTAATACTATAATATTGCGTTTTAATTACTTCTTTAAGCACCTTAACATCATCAATGGCTGTTGCAGTTGCAACTTTTAAAGCATAAATATTAAAACCACTACTTTCTGAAAATACATAGATAGTGTTAGCCTCACCAGTATAATTAAATTCGTATTTACCTATGTCACCACCAACATGAGTAAAACGACCAATCTCTGTTTGTTTACCATCAACTGTAAACAAAAGATTGCGTTCTGAAGATGAAGATGATGTCATACCATAAACAGTTATTAATTTAGGTCCATCTACACTAAAAGATAATATACGTCCAACAGTAGTTACATTATCATCATCCCATGTGCCTGAACCATTAAACTTAAGGCGATGAGTAAATTCATATCCATCAATTGATTTGCTATTCTCCTGAAGTGTAATGTCTTTTTCTGCAGTACAATGAAAAGTAAGTCCTGATATAGTTTGATTTTCTACTATATCAACACTTGTTGAACCTTCAGCAATTAAACCTGTAAACTCGGCATCACTAAAGTTCCACTCTTGTCCATAAGAATAAATTGCGCAAAAAGCACATAGTAAGGTTACGTAAATTTTTTTCATAATCATTCTGATTTTAGTTATTAATAAAAAAGTTTGTACTCTTTGCAATGTACCTATTACCCGGGCTTTTAGTGAGTGACAATCTATCAGAACAAGGGGGTCAAATGATTATTTTAAGGTTATTGTATTCATTATACGAGTAAACAGATGATTTATAAATACGAAACTCATTTCTATAAAGACATAAATCTGAAAAGCACTTTTCAAAGTTGTTATTGATACAGTTATTTGAACACCCTCTATTAATGTAAAATCTGTCAAGCTATTTTAGGGAATTACAGGGCAAGAAGCCACTTATGCCCATTGGTAAGTCACTTTTAAGGACCAGAGAAGCGCTCCCCCCCCAAGTAAGTTACTTTTATGCCGTTGAAATGTACTTTGAGGTGTTCGGGCAACGCTTTTAAAGATAAAAAAAGCCCGCAGAAACGTATACTACAGGCTTGTGATTCTATGAATTAAGCATTCTATTGCTTTATAAACAATACCCCCTGATTTCCTTTTGAAGAGCTCAATTGCAGTACATACACCCCTTTGGAATAATCTGCTATATTCATTTCACCATAGCACCTGGATGCCTTGGCTGGCAACTCTTTTTGATCCATAACTGTACCGTTTACAGAAACTATGGTAACTGTAACTTTTAATGGTAATTCGCCAGCTTCGTAACTAAAACGGAGTTTTGAAGCAACAGGGTTACCGTGCAAAACCGGTTGGTAAATATCTTCATCCGTTTCTGGATTAAAAATACCTGTTCCATTATAATTTGTTTCAAAAGCCCCTAAATCCGGTGCCTCACCAAAGTAATCGTATCCCAAATCGGTACCACCATCAATCAAATCGCTTCCTTCAGCCAGTTTAAAAACATCCAGATCGGGCAAACTACCATCTGCCTTGCGTGGCCCAGAAACACCAGTTGTATCAAGGCTAACAAAATCATTTTCAGTACAGGTAAAACCACTACTCCAGCTGTTGGTTTGTTGAAGTGCATAATTTAATTTGACCTTACTACTTCCATCCACCGAAATTGAATTGATAACCTCTGCTTCTTTTCCGCTGTTTACAGCATAGGGTATAGAATAATTATATCCTTTGTTTCGATATGATGTACTATTATAGAAGAACATATCCCCTTTATTATTATTCTGATCAAATCCTTTGGCTTTATTATCAAAGGCCACACAATTAATAAGGGTAAAGTTGTGCATAAGCGTTTTATCATCACTTCCACCCACTTTAAATCCGTTACCATTTGCACTTGCACCACCATCAGATCCGTCAAGGAAATAGCCATTCATCCAGGTCCAGCAATTTTCTAATACAGTACTAACATCATCGGTATCTCTTAAATAACCGTCCCAGCCATCGTCAACGTTCAACCATGAACGGCATCCGTAGAAATAATTGTTATTTCCTACATTCATCTTACAGGCAAAACCATCTGCATCGCCATAATCGGTTGGATCAGCATTACCATAACTATCGCAATTAATAATATTGTTTTCGGCAGCTCCGTTTCCTAATTGCAAACCGGTGTCCTGATTTTCGTAAAAAATACAATTTTCGACGGTATTGAAACTACCCGATATAAACATACCATTATCTCCGGCCCTGCGAACTACCAAATCCTTGATTATCCAATAATCGCCACTTAAGCTAAAACCACGGTTACTGCTGCTTAATGCCATATCAGAGAAATCGATAATGACCTTTTCTTTTTGATAAGCCATCATTTGAATAGGACTTTCCGCTGTTCCATTGCGGCTTAAACTAATTTTAGCAGCATATTTATACTCACCTTCACGAATATAAATAACATCTCCGGCAACCGCCTTACTAATAGCGGTAGTTACCTTAGCAAACGGCTCATCCAACGATGTTCCGGTATTGGAATCACTTCCCGTTGTTGCCACGTAATAGTCTGTTGCATGTGCCGAAATTGCGGCTATCATCAGCAACATTATAATCAGGTAATTCTTTTTCATAAAATACAGGATTTAGTTTTTAATTTAAGCAGGGATTTGTAATGAATTATAGTGTGACACCACTTTTAAAAATGGCAATCTCTTTAAAATCTGTCATTTCGTGATGTAGTCGTTTACCACTGGCCACATCAATCAGATATTGGGTGAACTTCTTACGTACCTCATCCATGTCGGCTCCTTCTACCAAAACACCAGCATTAAAGTCCATCCACTTCGATTTATGTCTGAACAGTTGCGTATTAGTTGCTACCTTTACTGTTGGCACAAAGCTTCCGAAAGGTGTACCTCTACCTGTTGTAAATAATACCATTTGACAACCTGAGAAACCTAAAGCTGAAGCAGCTACTAAATCGTTACCAGGAGACCATAACAAGTTCAATCCATTTTTGACAATCGGATCGGCATAGTTCAATACATCATTAACGATTGCTGTACCACCTTTTTGCACACATCCTAATGATTTTTCTTCTAAAGTGGTAATGCCGCCGTTTTTATTGCCCGGAGAAGGATTTTCGTAAATAGGTTGATCATGACTACGGAAATAATCCTTAAATCCGTTTATCATCGAAACTGTTTTATCAAATACCTTTTCCGTATCAGCTCTATCCATCAATAAGGTTTCTGCACCAAACATTTCTGGCACTTCGGTAAGCACAGTTGTTCCGCCCTGTCCTACTAACCAATCGGAGAAACGACCTAATAAAGGATTAGCCGTAATACCAGAGAAACCATCGCTACCACCACATTTTAAACCAATGCGAAGTTTTGATACTGGTTGAGCTGATCGTTTATCTTGTTTCATCACTTTTGCAAGCTCTTTAACTATCTCAAGTCCAACTTCCACTTCATCTTCCACATCCTGAGATACCAAAAACTGAATTCGATTCTGATCGTAATCGCCCATCACCTCTTTTAATGATGATATTTGGTTATTTTCACAACCCAGGCCTAAAACCAATACTCCACCAGCATTCGGATGCTTGATTAACTGAGCAAGCGCCCTTTGTGTATTGTTATGGTCGTCTCCTAATTGCGAACATCCATACTGATGCCCCATAACAACCACATCATCTATATTCGACAAATCGGCTTCTTGCTTCAACTGATTAGCAATAAGACGAGCCTGTCCATTTACGCAACCAACAGTAGGCACAATCCAAAGCTCATTTCGGATTCCAACCTCACCATTAGTTCTTAGATATCCATCAAAAGTTAAACCTTCATCAGGCAAGTCAATAGCCTTTCCGTTAGGATTGTAACAATACGATAAATTATCTCCCAAGCCAGTGCGCAGGTTTTGAACATGAATATGATCTCCCACATTAACATCGGCTTGAGCAATACCAATAGAGGCGGCATACTTTAAAATATGCTCGCCTTTTTTAATTGGTTTTATTGCAATTTTGTGTCCCTGAGGCACATCATCATTCACATTAATCTCAAATCCGTCAGCCACAATCTTATCCCCTTTACTAATTGGTTCCAGGGCAACCACAACACTATCCTCAGGATGAATTTTTATACAACTTTTCATTTACTATGCTACTTTTTCCAATACTGTTTTAATACCATCATTTAAAATGGCATTCACATATTCAGTTACTTTTTCAACAAACCCATCAACCGCTTTTAAGTCAACACCCCATACTTGCTGGTTACTTAAAATGGCCTCCACTTTGGCATCAGTACTTTTATCGCTTTGCCATTCATTTTGAATAAACTCTACATACTCAGGTGTATCGGTAACACTAAAAGTTAAGCCATTGTATTCTCCCTTATAAAAAACCAATAAAGCAGCCATCGAAAAAGTTAATCGCTTTGGTAATTCTCCTGTTCTTTTTAACGAATCGATAACAGAAGGAAGATCTCTGGTAATCCACTTTGAAGTTGAATTCAATGAAATATCTTTCAAATAATGCTTGATGTAAGGATTATAGAATCTTTCTAAAATTTCATCAGCAAATTGCTTTAAAGCTTCAGGATCACCTGCAATGTTAGGACTTACTTCTTCGCTCACCATGTTTTGAATAAAATCTGAAATCAGCTTATCGTTAAATGATTCCATAACGGTTTGATGACCGCTTAACAATCCAACAGGTGTCATGGCAGAGTGTGAACCATTTAAGATTCGCACTTTCTTATCACGAAACTGAGTCATATCGTCCAACCATACTACATGTAATCCGGCTTTATCAAAAGGAAATTTTTCTCTTACCACCTGAGGTGCTTCAATGGCCCACAAATGGAAATATTCACCCACAACGACCAGGTTATCTTCATATCCTAGCTCTGACTGAATTTCTTTGATGTTATCTTTCGGAAATCCGGTTACGATACGATCTACCAAAGTACTGCAGAAATGACAATTCTCGTTCAACCATGAAGTAAATCCTTCGCCTAAGTTATTTTGCTCAGCCAATTCAAACACAATCTCTTTTAATGCATCTGCATTTTTTTCAATTAGCTCGCAGCAGAAAAAAGTTACTCCTTTATCGGCAGCACCGTTAAAATGTTCGTATCGCTGATACAGTAACTGACAAACTTTACCAGGAAATGATTTTGGTGGCTTGGCATAAATATCTTCATTCTCAACGCGAGAAATACCTGCTTCTGTTGTATTTGACACAACCAGTTCCAAATCAGGACTTAAAAAATACTGTTGATACTTTTCGTATTCGCTGTAAGGATTGATAGCGTCCTGAACACAGTCAATTACTTCAGTTGAAGTAATGGGATTACCATCTTTTACTCCTTCCAACTTCACATGATACAGACAATCCTGCTCCTTCAACATTGGTACTAAACCATTCTCAAGTGGTTGAACAATGACTACTCCTTTATTAAAATCAATCTCTTTGTTTGCTTTATTGATCATCCAATCAACAAAAGCTCTTAAAAAATTACCCTCCCCGAATTGTAAAATTTTTACGGGATACTCTTCACGATTTAATGTTTTGCTATTTAAATTCTGCATATCTAGTTTGTTTATTATTCACTAGTGTATTTTCCGTGTGCAAATAAAAATCCTTTTCAGATAAAAAATATGGAATTGCGTACAGAATAATTTGTATTCTGCCGCATATGCTTTTATTATGTGTGTGGCTATTTCCCCTTGAATAAAGTAACTGAAAAATCCGTGGTAAATTTACTCAATTACAAATCTAATTTATGCCTTGATCTAGTAAATAATTCAAATAAACTTCCAAATTTGTAAAGTTGCTGTCTAGTATTTTTTCTTTGTGATCAGATGAGTCTGTTGGATCCAATCCATTGGCTAATTCCCAATCATCATCCATACCATCATTATCAAAATCTTTAATTTCGTTGTATTGTTCCAAAATCGGATATCCTTCTGTATCATTTTCAGAATCGATGATTCCTGTTCCTGCACCGTAAGCTCCTCCAAACAGAGCAGTTCCTTCCTTCACTTCCTGAATAATACGCGTATCAACTACATCGCGTTTTATACTGGAACCTACATCTGCCAAAACAGACTCATAAGCATCTTCAGCTGTTTCTGTTTGTATTTCTCCTATTTCAAATGGGGTAGAAACCAGTTGATCATCTTTACTTCCAATGGTATTTTTAATGTCTATTCCGAGATAATTATTACTAGTTACTTCGCTGTTATTAAATACGTAATTCCCATCAATAAACCATTGCCCGTCTTCCGGGTAATCAGAGTCATTTCTGCCACCATATATTTCAACTATACGATGCGTTTTATTGCTGGCAGTTGCCGGTCCAGGCTTATAATAATTATTAACCATGTTGATTTTTCCACCTTCGCCACCATAAGCACTATTATCACCCCAGTTATACAATACGTTATTTCGAAAATCAACTAATTCAGTTTCACGTGTACTCCAATGGAAACGTGCTCCACAAAAACGTGGATTACGACTGGTATGATGTACTAATAAATTATGATGAAAAGTAGCTCCCATACCTCCCCATATACCTCCATAACTATGATCTCCTTTAGGATGAGTAGATCGATAAAAACTTTCACTAATCAGGCACCATTGCATTGTAAAATTTGTATTATCATAAAAACTGGCAACTTCATCATTCCCCCAACTAAAAGTACAATGATCAAAAATGATATTTTTACAATTACGTCCCCATGCAGCATCATATTCTCCATACCCTTTAGCTGCTCTGAAACGAACGTAGCGGATAATTACATTTTCCAATCCGTCTTTAATCTGCATATAATTTCCTGCTATGCATATTCCATCACCAGGTGCAGACTGACCTGCAATTGTTAAATGGTTCTGACTGATAACTAAAGGTGAATTTAATTCAATGGTTCCTGAGACTCGAAAAATTATGGTTCTTGCTCCTGTCTGACTAAGGGCATATCTCAAGCATCCTGGTTGGCTGTCATCAAGCAAATTATCAACAAAGAAAATTCTACCTCCTCGACCACCTGTAGTATATCTTCCATACCCTTCTGCTCCCGGAAAAGCATCAACATCTCCTATTGGCTCTGGATCAACAGCAGTTGAACGCTCAACTGTGACACTTAATGTCTCTGATTTTTGTTGCCCCAATTCATCAATAGCTTCTATTCGAACTCCTGTGGTTGCTGTTTGATATGAAACGGCAAAACTGAAATCGTAAACAAAGCTTCCATCAGCAATGGATATTTCTTCAATTACGGTTTCAGTGCTACCGTTAACTCTATAGGCTTTGATGTTGGTTAAAATATTGTCTGATGTAACCTGCCCCGAAACGATAGGTTTATAAGTTGCTATATCAACACTGAGTGGATTGGGATTATCAAAAGTAATTTCAATGGTTGATGGCTCTTCTGTATCATTACTTTTATCAGAACAACTATAAAAAGGAAGAAAACAGATTAACAAAAATAACAGGTTGTTTTTCATAACAAATAAGATAAATGGTATTACACAATACTAAAAATTTGGGCACATTCCGTAAAGAATGTGCCCAAAAATAAATGGGTTAATTTTAATACCAGCGGGGATCACCAGCTTCTATTCCTTCCATTAGGAATGTGTAATTATTGTTTTCAGGATCTGTCCACAATTGAGTTGAACTTGCTCCCAGATCAATACATAATTCTACAATTGAATATCCGGAATTGAAAAAGTCTGTTGTGACATAAGTATTAGAAATAGCCAATGTTACATCATCAGCAACTCTGATACCACTTATTGAAGGATCGTCACCATATGTAGTATTACCAAAAATACAATTAGTAACCTCAACACCTTCTGTTATTACAGCATTTCGTATATCCATTAGATATCGCCCTGAAGCATATGGTACTTTATTAAATGTACAGTTTTCAACAATAATACTTTCACAAGCAATGGCATCATCGTAGCGAATAAAGTGACAGGCAAACTCACTAAGTGTTGTATTAGTAATTTTAACAATTGTTGCATTTGTATTTGTTTCTGTTGCACAGAACACTCCATAACTACCGCTACTTCCTCCTAAATTATTTATAATACAATCGTCAATACTAAATTCTCCAATGGTTTGATCATCACCACCACGTAAACGTATAACTTGTCGACCCAGATTATACATTTGACAGCTCTGGAATTTAATCTTACCTATATTACAACTTTCTCCCTCCTGATCAAATATTCCGCGTATCTGGCCTGTATTTTCATCTAAGTTGTAATATCCGTCAAAATGTAGTTTTTCTAGAACAATTGAGTCAGCTGGCGTTAAGCCTGAACCGATAACAAACATTCTGTTACCCTCAGTTAGGTACAAAGTTGGTTTCTCTCCGTCTAAGGCCTTAACTTTTATACTTTTTGCAATTTCATATTCGCCAATAAAAGGATAATCACCACCCGCTTCTAATACTATTACATCTCCTGGTGCAGCAGCCGTAATAGCAGCAGTTATATCAGCACCTGAACTTAATAATACGTCGCCTTCCATGGCATAATCCTGAAATCCTCTTACTTTTTCACCATTTAATAAGTGAATTGTATAAAAGTCATTAGGCAAATCAGTAAAAGTTTTAGTTCCGGCAGCCATTTCATCTTCCGAAATATCCTCAGTTAGTTCGCCTGATTCTGAGATGAATTTCATCTTTGTTACCATCTTACCCGGAGTCCAGCTAATGGTTATTTCACCTAAAGCTGACATAATAATATCATAATTACTGAACAAATTCTCCGGAAGTGATCGGAATGCAAGAGTTGCCCATTTAGACTCATTGGCAGTGCTACTTATTCCTTTCACTCTTACAGAGTATTGACTATCTCCTGCAGGTAACTCATACACATATGGTATTTCATCTGGTGACACATTCGCCGTATGAATAATATTGTTGTATTGCAAACTATCATCGCTAATCTCTAGGTCATAAGAATCAATTCCTTTATTGAATCCCCAACTTATTGATACTGTAGTTTGATTACTAATTTGAGTTGATAATTCCAGAGGTGTAAACACCCGATCAAATTCCAACTCCTCAATCACAGGATCAATATTATCATCGCAGGCATTAAATACTAATAATGAAACAATGCCTATTAGCAATCCTATATATTTAAATGATTTATTCATTTGTTTCGTTTTTTAAATTCCTAATAAAACAATCTTATTCCAAAGGATCATTCGTTAACATTCCGTTACTTGAGTCAATAAACACTTGCCAAATTGGCCAGAATTGATTCTGATCAGGATTATTGGTATAAAGCAATTCGATTTTTTCATCGTTTATTTTACTTGGCGATAACCATAATCCATCTCCATCATCCTCTGTGTTAAATTGATATGTATAATCACCTGACTTATCATCAGTCTCTCCTCTTTCTAAACCATAAATATCAAGTGTTTCTCCATCATCCAGGTAACTATAGTAAAGAATTGAAGGAACATCTGCATAATCACCAACCTGATTACGAAGTTGATCCATTTTACCTTTTGCTTCATCCATTTTTGATTTCAACATACCCCAACGAATAAGAGCCATTTTTCTTTCCATCTCTCCACAGAACTCAAAAGCATGCTCTTCAACTATGGCATCAAACATATCTTCCTCTGAACCAATAGCATCAACATAAGTATCAACTTTCTCTGCCCAATCAGCTTCTTCAAAAGCACGACGACGAATTTTTTTCAAATGTGGAGCTGCCGCAGCCGGACCATTCAGATAATTTTCAGTTTCGGCAGCCATCAATAACACTTCGGCGTAACGCATATAAATTTTGTTTAATCCATCATCGTTTGTTGAAGTTACTCGACGTGTCATCCATTCATAGCGCCATTTACCAAAATACCAAGTATCCACACCTTCCAACTCCTGATAAGCAGGATTAGACTGACTCCATGTATAAGGTACACAAGTAATATCACGACGAGTATCTTTTGAATCAAAATCGTAATAAACATTAGGTAATGGACCGTAAGTTCCTCCTCTAGGCTGTGCAGTATATTGATCAGCTACCTGATGAGGCACTCCATAGGTAAATAAATGACGACCACGTCCTTCAGCAAAAGGAACTTCCCATAGCGATTCATTTCCGGCAGTAATTACTTCTTCACAGTTCTTTCTCCAAACCGTTTCAAAACTAGATTCGAGATTAACAAAACTACCTTCATGAGCAATTATATCATTACATTCTTGCAAAGCAATTGGGTACAAAACATCTCTTGCTAATTCAGGATCGTTACTACGACGAACAATGTCTCCTCTTTGCGAATAGCCGGAAGCCCATAAACAAAGACGTGCACGTAAGGCTTTTACAAAGGCTTTATTCACCTGCTCGGTAGTGGCTGTCAGTTCCGATGCTCCTGGCCATGCCACCAATATTGCCGCTTCTTCCAAATCAGCAATCAATTGTTTGTAAATAACATCACGATCACTTTTAGGAAGATATATTGTTTCAGATGTTATAGGTTCGAAACGAGCAACAATATCACCGTGAGCTTTTAATAAATCGGAATAGTAAATAGCACGCAAAGTAATTGCTTCACCTAATAATTGCCCCATTTCAGTACCCGGTTCTGGCTCTCCATAGGCTCTTAAACCTCTGATACAAGTATTGGCACGTTCAATTCCGGTATAAAGCATTGCCCAATACACATTGGTTCTGTTCATATCTGTATTAGTAGCAGAATTTATGTATCGCGACAGATCAGAACGAGCACTTGAACTTGTTGTATGTACCCATTCAATATCAGTATTGGTTCCGTAATGAGTCAGAAAACGTCCTCTGTAAGAATTCGTTTGTCCCATCACTTCTTTTATTCCATCAACTGCTCCTTTTGCCAATTCATACTTTGAGAATATGATCGACTCATCCATAGTCGATTGAGTAGGAGCATCCAGATAATCTTCGCAGGATACTAGCACCCCGGCGAATAATAAAATTAATATATATGTTATATTTTTCATGTTCATCTAATGCTACGATTAAAAACTAAGATTTAAACCAAAAATAAATTGACGACTCTTTGGGTAAGGCGAGTAATCTACGCCAGGTGTCAATGGAGATTTTCTACGTGTAGAAACCTCAGGATCAAATCCACTGTAATTAGTTAAGATAAATACATTATTACAAGTTGCATAAAACCTTACATTTTGAAGATTTACCTGTTGTATCAATGATTTTGGTAATGTATAACCAAGCGTTAATGTGTTCAAACGAAGGAAAGAACCGTCTTCGATAGCCCAGTCTGAAAGAACATATCTGCTCATATATGGCGACCACATGGTGGTATTTTCATTCATAGCAGCAAGAGTAGCCGGATCATTTACCAATTGACCATTCTCGTCAATATTGTTCCATCTCTTTCCTTCAGCCATCATATCAATCATATTACGATATGGATATCTACTTGTAGATGTATACTCTATTTTGTTAGCATTATAAACATCGTTACCATAGCTATAACTAAAAACGGCAGAAAGATCAAAACCATAAAAACGTGAACTGATAGTGAAACCACCAGTACTTAATGGGTTAACATCTCCAATAATATCAATATCATTTTCATCAACAATATTTTCTTCATCGCCATCAACATTCTTTAATTTCATTGATCCTGGTCTTATCGTACCGATAATACCAGAATTATCTGCAACTCCTTCTTTTAATATCCATTCTCCTGAAGTTTCGTCATACCTCTCAAAATCCGACACTTCATAACGTCCATCTGATTTATAACCACGAATCTGTCCAACAGGTGAACCAACTGCAATCCAATAATCAGTACCTATTTCTGTTGATGCCCAACCTGAAGCTTCGCCGAAATCATTCATGATACCTAATGAATTTACATTATTACGATTCATAGCAATATTGAAACCTAGATTAAGTCCGAAGTTAGGTTTATTAACAGCTGCCCAGTTAATTGACATCTCTAGACCTTTATTTTCGGTCTCACCCATATTTCGGTATTGATAGGTATAGCCTGTACCTGACACCGGGAATTTAATTAACAAATCGGTAGTTGTATTCAAATAAGCTTCAATAGAACCGTTCAATTTATTATTGAAGAACCCGTAATCCAACCCAATATTACGAGTTACAGTGGTTTCCCATACTAAATCAGGGTTAGCCATTTCATCAGCGACCGCCCAGTAGGAGGTAACATTATTGATATATGGAGTAATACCGGTTTCAAACGCCTGAACCAATTGTCCGGCAGGAATATTATTGTTACCTGCTGTACCGTAACTCAATCTCAGTTTTAAATTACTTAAAGTATTAGATATACCGTCCATAAATCCTTCTTCAGAAATTCTCCAGGCAACTGCAGCTGAAGGGAAATATCCCCATCGGTTACCTTCGGCAAATTTACTTGAACCATCAGCCCTAAATGTTGCTGAAGCTAAATACTTACCTTTATAATCGTAGTTAGCACGACCGAAAAACGACATTAACTTATCATCCGCACTAATTTTATTATCTACACTTAAAGGTGTACCCTGCGATGTTAAACGAAATACTTCATTTGAAGAAAAGAACGAAGGATATCCCTGAATAATATCAGTTTTTTCACTTGACTCGCGTACGATTGACTCCTGACCAAGTAATAATTTTACTGAGTGATCAGCATTACCTATCAAACTCTTAAAATCGTAGTTTATTGAGTTTGTATTTCTGAAGGTTTCGCGATCGGTTACTCGCATACGTGCTGCTGGTAATCCTTGATAAGAGGCTTCAACATTATTTTGCACATAATAAGTAGAAGTACCATAAAACTGATCTTTTTTATACTTATAGGTTTGTAATCCCACTTCAGTCTTTAGTTCCAGATTATTAACAATCTCCCATGAGAAACTGGCTCCCATATTTAAAGTTGTTCTTCTCTGTTTTGAATCATTGTCATCCACGGCTGTCAAAGGAGGAATCATATAACTTGATATTTCCTCATCTTCATAATCATCCAATCCATTTAATGGAATAGGTGAATAAATCATGGCATGCTTTACTCTCGAGTCAGTTGGAGTAGCCGTTGTTTGCTCAATAGCGCCACCACCATTAATATCTGTATCTGAATACCTCATTGAGTATGAAAGAGTAATCTTATCTGTTGGTCTATGATCAAGTTTTAAAGCCAGATTATGACGCTTAAAATCAGATCCCAACATGATCTCCTTATTATTGATATGAGCATAGCTAAAGTTATAGGCAAACTTTTCTGATCCACCACGCACACTCACATCATGGTTAAAAGTTGTACCCGTACGACCATATACCTGATCGAACCAATCATTTCCGGGTTGACCATTGTACAAATCAATATCCTGATATTCTCCAAAATATCTTGTATATGATTCTAAATCATCTTTTAGTAACGATAACTCATACTGCCAGTGCACAAAATCCTCAACACTTAAACGATCTAAAGTATTAGCAACTGATTTTATACCAGTATAAGCATTATAGCTAACCGACACTTTGCCTTCTTGACCACTTTTAGTTGTTATTATCACAACACCATTAGCACCACGAGCACCATAAATTGCTGTTGATGAAGCATCTTTTAAGATGTCAATAGATTGAATTTCTGAAGCTGGTATATCGTTTATTGTGCTAACCGGAAAGCCATCTACAATATACATTGGTGAGTTATCCTGTGTAATAGATCCTCCTCCACGAATACGGATGTTAACATCAGCATCAGGAGAACCTTCAGTTGTGATTACTTGAACCCCGGCCATTTGACCTGTCATTGCTTCAACAGCTGATGTTACCGGAATGGCTTCCAAATCTTTACCTTTAACTGAGGCTACAGAACCAGTAATGTCTCGTTTTTTTACAGTACCATAACCTACTGCAACTACCTCATCTAATTGGGTAAACTCATCTTCCATAACAACATCAATGGTAGATCGTCCTTGCACAGCTATTTCTTGCGTGACCATACCAATAAATGTTACTACTAGCACATCTGTTTGGGCATCATTTATTTCCAAAGAGTATTTACCCTCCATATCAGTGATTGTACCTTTGTCTGAGGTACCTTTAACTAATACAGTTACTCCTGGTAAAGGCTCGTTTTTTGTATCGGTAATTTTACCGCTTACTTGTTGCGCCCAACTAGTATTGCTGCATAAAAAGAGCATTAAAAGCCCCAGCAACAAGAACTTGTTGAGTTGAAGATTTTCTTTTTTCATAAGACTTGCTTTAGTAAACTATTTAAATACATTTCTAGATTTGTGTAATACTTTTCTAATTTATATTGGGATCCATCTTCTTTATCATTGGGATTTAGTTCGTGTTTGATTTCCCATTCATCGGGAATTCCATCACCATCAGTATCAACCGGAGCTTCTTCTGATATTATTTCAGGCCAACCACCTACTTCTTCCTGTGAGTTAATAATACCATTGAATTCACCTTCAGCAGAACCTTTTTTAACATCGGCAATAATTTTCTCGTCAACCAAATCGCGATATAGGTTGGCACCTGCATTTGCCAAGACCTTTTCATAAGCTTTGGCAGCCTTTTCTACCTTTATTCCTGAGTTAAATAAGCGCTCAGAGACAAAATATTTTGAAACAGAATCAGCTGGCATAAGCAAGCCCTTCAGATTATTTTTAGTGATTGTATTATTCTGATCGACTACGTTATTGCAGAAATTAAAATAACTATAAGGTGCATAGGGTTCCAGTATTTGCTTACTGGCCTTATCGCCAGTTGCTGGTCCTGGTTTAAAATAATTCGCCAGAATTGAGTAGTTCCCTTCTTCGCCAGCGTAGATACATTTCGATTTCCAGTTATACACTACGTTATTAACAATCTCAACTTTCTCGCTATCCGGATCTTTATGTTTCCTGCTTCCTTGTAAACGAGGATTGCGGCTTTTATGATGAGCTAAAAGATTATGATGAAAAGTAGCTTTTTGACCTCCCCATATTCCACCATAACCATGTGACCCTTTATGATGGTAGCTATTATTAAGACTTTCGCTGATGATGCAATATTGCAGTGTGAGGTTTTCGATATCATACAAAGAACAAACCTCATCCGTAGCCCAACTGAAACTACAATGATCTACAATAATGTCCTTTTGACTAATAGCCGTGATCGCATCTAACTCTTTTTGCATTGTGTCACCCGGCCTAACTCTTAAGTACCGGATAATTACATTATCAGCATTAATACGCAACCCTTCACCACGCAAGCAGATTCCTGCACCCGGAGCAGTTTGTCCGGCAATTGTAAGATCACCGTTATTTATATCCAACCTCGATTGTAAATCGATATAACCACTAACGGCAAACACAATGGTACGGGCTCCTTTTTTTCTGATTCCTTTTCGCAGACTTCCGGGCCCTTCATCATTCAGATTAGTTACCGTATAAACATATCCACCTCTCCCACCGGTAGTATATTTTCCAGCTCCTTCTGCACCAGGAAAAGCTGGCACTCTTTCTTCCTGTATAAGGTTAAAAGACATCAACCCCACTACGGCGATTAAAACTGTTGATATGACAAAATATTTTTTCATTCTGATGATTTCAGATTATCGATCTAATTCTAAAGCTGTAAGAATAAATGGTGCCACTCCTTTGGTATCGTTTATCACTTTCTTTTCGGTGATGTAATACTCAAAAGATCCATCGCGATATGGATTGCCTCCTAAACCACAACCTCCGCATATATCTTTCATTTCAATTCTACCATCAGGATATTCGGTAATAAGATGGTTTATAATTCCATCAAATGTTTCTTCGGCATAAGTTCGATACTTACTATCTAAATATCCTTTGTTCGCACCTTTAGCAAAAACATAAGCAAACATGGACGAGCCAGACCCTTCCAGATAATTCCCTTCTCTATTTCCCTGATCCAAAACCTGGTACCAAAGGCCTGTTTCTTTGTCTCTTACTTTCAATAGAGCTTCGCACGTGTTATTGAGTATTTGAATTAAAGTATCTCTATCAGCATGGTTTTCCGGCAAATAATCCAACACATCAACAATGGCCATTGTATACCATCCCATTGCACGACTCCAAAAATGAGGGGACTGTCCTGTTTCAGGATTGGACCAACTCTGTTCTTTACTCTCATCCCAGGCATGATACATTAGTCCTGTTTCTTCGTCCTTTGTTTTATTGTAGATTAATTTTATTTGAAAAGTAACTACATCAAACCATTCAGGCTCATTAAACTCTTTTGCATATTGTGCCAAAAAAGGAGATGCCATATAAATACCATCTAACCACATTTGGTAGGGATACACTTTTTTATGCCAGAATCCACCCGAGTTTGTTTTCGGATGTTCTTTCATTTGCTGTACCAGTTGATCAATTACTTTCTTATATTTTTCTTCACCGGTACGCTTATAAAGCGTTATTACATTCTTTCCAGGATTAATGCGATCAATATTATAAATTGATTTCTTATATGTTTTTACCGAACCGTCTTCTTGTACAAAATAATCGATGTAATCAGACATGTACTTTGAGTACTTTGGGTCGATATTACCCAAACGATCAATGGCTTGTCCCAGAAAAGCAAAATCATACTCCCATTTCACTTTCTTAGGATTAAGGTAATAAACCAAGCTGTCGTTGTCACGCATAACTGCATCAGCCATTTTAAGCGACCATTTTTCAGCACTTGATTCTACATTTGTACTATCCGTTTTTGTCTTTGTTTGACAACCACTAAACAATAAAATTACAGATAGTGATAGTATTGTGATTACTTTCATAGTATAGGTTTTCATGCTTTTGTTTTAATAATTATCCTGACTAATCACCTTTGAATTTTTATGCTCTATAAGGTTTTTAACACCTGGTAATGCATTATTCAGGATATATATGGATTCAGTATTTTCTGCTTTGATATAATTACTCATTGACTCAACCTGAAAACAATCTTTGATTAACAAACCAGAACAGTTAGTAAATGCAAAACCAAACCTATCTATATCAGGATTTAGAATGGTTACATTGCGGAACTGAATATTATTTGAGTTCTCAAACTTGAAAGGCTCTGTTTTTTTAGATTCAATTTGAAAAGTATTAAACTGAATGTTGCTCGCATAATTTCCGTACACTCCTTTTTCAGCACTCACAAATACATCATTAAAAGTAATATTACTAGCATCTCTCTCCTTTAACCCATAAATAGCCACAGCCTGTTTTGCTTTTTTAATTCTAATATTGGATATAAAAACATTTTTAATGGCGGGAGTTCGTTCTGAAACGGGTTCTTCGGGAGTTTCATGATAATGCATATTAATCATAACACCATCCTTTACAATATCGTACATCACAATATTTGAAATACGAATATCTTCAACTACACCTCCTCTTCCTCTCATTGTCTTCATCCGAATACCTCTATCTGTTCCCTGGAACACACAGTTAGAAATGGTAACCCGGCGCACACTACCTGACATTTCACTACCGATAACCACTCCACCATGTCCATCCAACATCGTACAATTAGTAATGGTAATATTTTCTGTTGGACGAGCAGCCGATCTTCCGTCTTCATCGCGTCCGGACTTAATAACAATACAGTCATCGCCTACACTAATATGACAGTTGTTAATCCGTACGTTTCTGCATGATGATGGATCAATTCCATCGGTATTGGGAGAATTATCAGGATTAAGTATGGTTATTCCGTCGATAGTAATATTCTCTGAAAACACAGGCATCAATGTCCAGAATGGTGGATTTTGAAAAGTTAATCCTTCAACCCTTACATTATAACACTCATAAGGCATAAACAATGTAGGTCGTAAGAAACGCCCCATTTTTTTTATATACTCGTTATGTTGTAGTAAGCTATCATTCTCTTCCGCAAAAATCTGCTCCCATTTAGTATTCGTTTGCTCACCACCTTTTATTCTCCACCATAAATCCCACCACTTTTTGCCGCTACCATCAATTAGACCTCTACCTTTTAAAGTTATATTAGTAGCATTGTGAGCATAAATATTAGATTTAAAGGTTTTAACTCTTACACCTTCCCAGCGGGAATCTATCATAGGTAAATAATCATCAAAGTTGTCAGTAAACTTCAAAACAGCTCCGGCACCTACATTTAGTGTTATATTACTTTTAAGCTCTATTGGTCCCGTCAGATATTGACCAGCCGGAAAATAAACTTCCCCACCACCTTGATTAGACAAATTAGTTATTGCTTCTTCAATTATATGGGTACATACTTTTTTTCCGGTATGATCTGCCCCTTCTTCCCGTATGTTAATAATACCTATTTGTGAAGATGCATCGATCAATGGCATCAAAAACATTATAATTATTAGTGCTACCCTTTCAGATTTTTTCAACATAAAACGATCTTTTTTGGCGATCAGATTAAACTGTACAAATTTGTTAAAAATTACAACTGCAATATACTTAATGCCTTTGCCTGTAAGTAGGTTATAATTATTCGAAATAAAGGGGGTGAATCATCACAAACCAACCGTCAACCATACACTTAACAACTGTTTACCTGAATATTACACAAATACCTCCCTCTGCTAAATTAACACCCAACAAATGTTAAAAACCAACACTAAATGTTATATTTGCATTACATATAAATCATATGAGAAAATCCATATTTTTAGTTTTACCAATACTCTGTTTCTGTTCCGTTATGTGGGGCCAGAATATTTTTCGATTTGAACATTACAACTCTACAAACGGCCTTTCGCAAAATACAGTAACCAGTTTACTAAGCGACAACAAAGGATATTTGTGGATTGGTACCATGAATGGATTAAACCGTTATGATGGCTACAATTTTAAAGTTTACAAAAACAATATTGACAATCCGCTACTAACTAATAACCGTATTTTATCACTTTGGCAAGATAAAAAAGAATTTATATGGCTTCAAACTTATGATAACTATTATCATTATTTAAATCCCAGAACAGAACAATTCAAAACACTTCCCGAATATTCTGCTCATATCAATAGTAAATATAATCATGCAACTTGTTTTCAACAGGCTAATAATGATATTATATGGGTAGGAACTTCCAACGGAGGTATTTATCGTTTAGAATACGATGACGAAGTCGATGGTTATGATCAGCAACATTTCTCAGATAAAGGACCATATAGTATCTCAAACCAAAAAGTAAGATTTATTTATACCTCTGCAGATTCAACCGTTTGGGTTGGAACCGACAAAGGGTTAAACCTCCTCTCAAAGGAAGATATCAAAGCTAAAACTTACCATTTTCAACATTTTTTCATTAACCTTTCCTTTAATTCTGCTATTGAGTTGAAAGACCGCCTCTGGTTTGGTAGTGACTACGGAATTTTAGAGTACAATAAATTATCAGGTACGTTTACTGTTTTAGATACAACCAATATTCCATCACTTCCTCAGAATGAGATTCATCACCTCTATCTTTCTAATAATGGACTCGTAATTGTTACTTTACAAAATGAAGGTGTACTCGTTTATAATCCTAAAAACCAAAAATGGCAGACTATTAAAACACATGGAAACAGTATTTTAGATGTTTATTTTGACAGACACAACAATGCCTGGATTACTGCTAAAGAACTTGGCTTAACACGTTTGGATCTGGAAGACTTTTCATCACACTTTTATAACCTTACTGAAAAATCATACCAATCAATTACAGACCTTGAACGTCACGTATTTTACGAAGACAAAGATGATAATTTATGGATTGGTTTACATGGTAGTGGACTACGTCTTTACAATCATATAAAAGATGAATTTACCGGGTATACCAATAATATTGAAGACCCTAATTCACTATCAAGTAACATTGTTCATAGCATTATTGAAGATGCTTCAGGAATTTTATGGCTGGGAACCGGGCAGTTCAAAGGAGGAATGGAAAAAGTAATTAAATACAATCCTGCTTTTAAACACTTAACTGTTCAGAAAAATCCGATGCAAATTAATGATAATGTAGTTAGATCATTAGCACAGGACCGTAATGGTTGCATTTGGATGGGCACCAAAAGTGGTGAATTACATGTAATTAATAAAGATCATTCAGCCGTTCATACTTTCAAATCTTTTAAAGGTAAAATAGATAATCCGGGCAACATAAACATTTACAGCATCTACATTGATGAAAATCAACACATCTGGCTAGGATCAAAAGGAGAAGGTTTATTGGTTAGTACCACTCCACTACCCAATTCTCCTAATCAGTATAAAAACCTTCGTTTTAAACAATACAAAAATCAAGATGACGATAGCACATCTCTTTGCAGTAATAAAATTTACTCCATTGCAAAAGGTGCAGCCAATACACTATGGATTGGAACCTTTGAAAACGGGATATCAAAAGTAACCGTTAATGATATTGATAAACTGTCGTTTACTAATTACAATACCACTAACACCAACTTATCCAACGATTTGGTGCGTTATATGATGGTTGATAATGACTCCAACCTTTGGGTAGCCACTTCTTTTGGTTTAAATCTATTGCATGCCGACAGTCTGAAAAACAATCGAATTAACTTCAACACATACTATCACAGTCCTAATGATAAATCCAGCATTAGTTATAATGACATTGTTATAATCAGAGAAGATTCTAAAGACCGAATATGGTTTGGTACTTTTGGTGGAGGTGTAAATTACCTTCAGTTACCACTATCTGACACTTTGCAATTTAAAACCGTATCATCAAGACAAGGATTATCTAACGACGTTGTATTTAGTATCGAAGAAGATAATGAAGGGATGATATGGTTTGGATCAGAAAATGGTTTAAGCCGATATAACACTATACAGAATTCAATTGAAGTTTTTAATGAATATAATGGTTTATCATTCAATAACTTTTCGGAAAGCACCTCCATCAAACTAAGTAATGGACAGCTATTCTTTGGTGGTTACCAAGGGGTTGAAGTTATTAGCCCTCAACTCATTCAACCACCTAAATACCAGAACAATATTGAATTAACCAATTTTCAGCTCTTTAACAAAGATGTTATTGTTGGAGCCAATAAATCACCGCTACAAAAGAATATCTCGTATACCAACGAAATAAAACTATTACATCACCAATCGAGTTTTAGCATTGAATACTCAGCTCTCGACTTCCGCGACCCCAATAAAATTCAATATGCCTATATGCTGGAGGGATTTGATCCAGACTGGGTACTAGTAAATCATCAAACCAAAGCCACCTACACCAACCTTAAACCGGGCGATTATACATTTAAAGTTAAATGTACCAGTAGTACAGGTAAGTGGTATGAAACAGGACGCAATTTAGCCATTACCATTACTCCACCATGGTGGCAGACACGTTTGGCTTTAATTGGTTACATCATCTTAGCCGTTTTAACCTACCTAGTTATTCGACAGATTGTATGGCGCATTAACCGATATCGCAAGGAACTGGATTTAGAAAAAACGGTAAACTCACTTAAACTTAAATTTTTCACCAATATCTCACACGAGATCAGAACACCACTGACTCTTATACTGGGCCCCATTGATGATCTATTACATCAGGATATTCAGGATAATGAGGTTAGTCGACAACTAAAAATAATCAGAAAAAATGCCAACCGAATGCTCCAGTTGGTAAACCAATTGCTAGACTTTAGAAAAGTACAAAACAATAAGATGACCTTAAAGGTGGAGCCAATAGAACTCAACTCTTTTACCCAGGGAATATATGAGAGTTTTATTCCTTTGGCTAATCACAAGGGCATCTTCTATACTTTTAAGTCGCACGATACACCTATTGATATCTGGGCAGATAAAACAAAACTTGATTCCATAATATATAACCTAATTTCCAATGCCATTAAATTTACCCCTGAAGGTAAAAAAGTGGTAGTAACCGTATCTGTTGATTCATCCAGTTCCATGGCTCAAATCAAAGTTATTGATCAAGGGCCCGGCATACGAGATAAGGATTTATCAGATATTTTTTCGAGATATACCATTTTAAGTGGTAATAACCAGGCAGGAACAGGTATTGGTTTATCACTTGCTTACGAACTAGCTAAACTGCACGGAGGAAACATTGAACTTTCATCTGTAGTTAATCAGGGAAGTTCATTTTGGGTGAGCATACCGCTCGATTCCGATAAAATACTAAACCTGTTACATGTTCAAAAAAAGCAGCTTAATTCAAACGATTCTCAGATTGACCATCATCTGGAATTTGATATTATTGAAGATAAAAATAATGGCAGTGACAACCATCCACAGCCTAACTCTACGGTATTGATTGTTGAAGATAATCTTGAAATAGCCAACTACCTGAAATCATCATTACATAGCACTTTCAATTGTTTGGTAGCTGCTAATGGAGTGGAAGGTATAAGGCTGGCAAAACAAGAAAATCCGGATGTAATTGTCACGGATATTATGATGCCTCAAATGGATGGTTTGGAAATGACTAAGCTCCTGAAAGAAGATTTTTCAACTTGCCATGTTCCCATAGTGATGATGACTGCCAAAACTGATGTTCAGGATCAAATAACAGGAATTGAAACAGGCGCCGAAGCATATATTACAAAGCCTTTAAACATTAAATATCTGAAGGCTGTTATTAACACCTTTAGCCAACAACGCCAGTTGATTATTGCTAAATTCAGAAATAATAAAACCATTGATCCCAAAACATTAAAAATCAATTTTAAAGATGAAGAATTCCTAAAAAAACTGGTTGAATATATTGAAGAAAATTATTCCAGCGATTTGAGTGTTGAAGTATTGTCAAGTCATTGTTGTGTAAGCCGAACAGTGCTTTATAATAAAGTAAAAGGCCTTACCGGATTAAGTCCATTGGAGTTTGTACGACAAATTAAACTCAAAATTGCAAATCAGTTATTGGTAAAAGGATACTCAGTTTCGGAAGTTGCCTTTAAAGTGGGTTATAACGACATCAAGTACTTCTCAAAACTATTTAAAAAACAATATGGTTATCCACCAAGTAAAACACCAAAACCAGTAGATAAATAAGAGACAAAATGTGACAAAACACAGAACTGCACTTTAATTCTTAATACGCAAAATCAAACAGTTCGTTAAGCTCATATTGCTTCCAGATGGTAAACTATAATATTAAATCAGACTGATAAATACCTTTATTTAAATAGGGTATATATCGTTATAATTAAGGCGAAGCATCCTCAATACGTTGTATTACTGACTATTGAAAATCAATTTTATTCACCAGAATAATTAATAAACCAACATACATTATTTATTTTAGCAATTCTCAATAACGATAAATCAAAATACTATGATACCATTCACAAATCAAACTAACATTAACAAACTATTTTATTTTATTGCATTTATTCTATTAACAACAGTTTTCAGTTGCACCCAAAGCAAGCCTTATACTATCTATCTTGCCGGCGATTCAACAATGGCTGAAAAAAAAGCGGATAAACGACCTGAGACAGGATGGGGCGAACACCTAAAGGATTTTCTTTCTGAAAAAGTTACGGTTGCCAATCATGCAAAAAACGGAAGAAGCTCTAAATCCTTTGTAACAGAAGGTCGCTGGGATTCGATAATGGGCCTATTACAACCGGGTGATTATGTTTTTATTCAGTTTGGCCATAATGATGAAAAAGTGAAACGAGAAGACCGATATTCTTCACCTGAAGACTTCTATACGAACCTGTGTGGTTTTGTTGATGATGTCCGCTCTAAAGAAGCAACTCCGGTTTTACTTACTCCGGTAATGCGCCGCCGCTTTGATGAAAACGGACAATTTTACGATACGCATGGACAATACCCTGAAATGACAAGAAAAGCAGCGAGCGACAAAGAAGCTACATTAATTGATATGCACCAATTATCGGAAGAGCTAATTATTGAATACGGTGAAGAAAAGTCAAAAGAACTGTTCTTAATTGCCGAGCCGGGCGTTTGGGAGAATTACCCGAACGGAAGGGATGACAACACCCATTTTAATGATAAGGGAGCTACTGAAATGGCACGCCTGGCAGCATATGCCATTAAAGAGTCTGACTTAGCAATACGAAAAGATATTACTATTGAAAAGTAAGAAACATGAAACTTCTTTTAACCATCCTCTTAACACTCTTAAGTATCCAACTTTGGGCTAAAAAAAAGGACATAGTGGTTGCTACAGATGGTAGTGGAGATTATACCACTCTAACTGAAGCCATCAAACAACTGCCCTATTACAGCTATCAACGCGTGGTAATATTTGTAAAGAATGGTGTTTACACAGAGAAAATTCGTCTTGAACAGGATTATATTACCATACAGGGAGAAAGCCGCGATAGTACCATTATTGAATATGCGCAACTGCGCGAACATTGGATTGAAAACCCTGATATTATTGGTCCGGCTGTTATTAATATCGAAGCCGATGATATCATTCTCGACAATCTGACTATTAGAAACACTCAACCAGAGGTGGGACCTCATGCCTTTGCCATTCTGGGAACAGGAACACGCACCATTATTACCAATTGCAATGTTATAAGCAAAGGAGGAGATACTGTTTCGTTATGGAATTACAAGCACGGAAAGTATTATCATTCCAACTGTTATTTTGAGGGTTGCGTCGATTTTGTTTGTCCGCGAGGGTGGTGCTACATCAAAAATTCTGAGTTTCATCAGTTAAAGAAAACGGCTACACTATGGCATGCCGGAGTAGATGATAAGAATAAAAAGTTTGTGTTAAAGAATTGCTCCTTTACCGGCGTTGAGGGGTGGCAACTAGGACGGCATCATTACGAAGCAGCCTTTTTTTTAATTGACTGCACCTTTGGCAAAGGGATGTCTAAGAAACCTATCTATTTTGTAAGTTACCCTGACAGACCTGAGAAAACTCGTCCCTATTTCTGGAAAGACCGATATTACTTCTCTGGTTGCAAAGGAGATGGCTTTCAATATAACTGGTTTAATGATAATTTTCAATTTGGAATATTTAAAGTTACGGCTAATGATATGACTGCCAGATGGACTTTTAATGAACAATGGGATCCTGAAATGAAGGAATTGCCACAAATAAGAGAAATAACATTAAAAGAAGATTTTCATACCGTCTTAATTTATTTCAAAGAATCAGTTGGAGTAAACTCCGATCTTAAAATAGCAACTGCTACTGGTAAAACATTATCATTGATTCAAGGAAAAGGAAGAGATATACTGGAGCTTAAATCTGATCAAGCTCTTAGTAAAGACGACTTTAAAGAATCATTTACTTTGGTAAATGGTAGAATTTGGGGAAATATTGCGAGCGCCAACGAAAGGGTCTATAGTAAAAGTGACTCTATTTCGATTTCTAATAGTAAATACATGGAAATCGTAAAAATGAAATAAAAGCCATAACTTTATTCTCTATAAAACAACAAAAGCCCGGAAAAAAACCGGGCTTTTCTTCTGATGTAAGTTTTATATATCAAATCTATCAGCATTCATAACCTTAGTCCAGGCTTTTACAAAATCCTGCAGAAATCTTTCTTTGTTATCTTCCTGGGCATAGAATTCAGCATAGGAACGTAGTACCGAATTGGAACCAAATACCAAATCAACACGGGTTGCCGTCCAGCGAGCCTTTCCAGTTTGTCGACTGCATATTTCATAAGTTCCATTCGAAAGTGGTTTCCAGTAGTAACTCATATCGGTAAGATTGACAAAAAAGTCATTGCTTAAGGCGCCAGCCTGGTCAGTTAAAACACCGAATTTGGTTCCTCCATAATTAGTATCCATCACACGCATGCCTCCCAATAAAACGGTCATTTCAACGGCTGTCAGTCCCATCAACTGTGTTCTGTCGAGCAATAATTCTTCCGGACTTACCACATAATCTTTCTTCATCCAGTTTCTATAACCATCAGCTACCGGTTCCAAAGGAGCAAAAGAATCAGCGTCGGTCATTTCATCGTTTGCATCTCCTCTACCCGGAGCAAAAGGAACACTGATTGAATATCCGGCTTTTTCAGCGGCTTTCTCTAAACCTACATTACCTGCCAGCACAATTACATCGGCTACGCTAATCTTAAATTCAGCGGCAATAGGTTCCAACACCGAAAGTACTTTTGACAAACGTTCCGGCTCATTACCTTCCCAGTCTTTTTGCGGTGCTAATCGAATTCGGGCCCCATTAGCCCCTCCTCGCATATCGGAGCCACGGAACGTACGTGCACTATCCCAGGCTGTTGATATCATATCGGAATTACTTAACCCTGATGATGCTATTTTAGCTTTTACAGCCTCCACGTCATATTCCTTTTTCCCTACCGGAACAGGATCTTGCCAAATTAAATCTTCTTCGGGTACATCAGGTCCAAAATATCGAGCTTTCGGTCCCATATCGCGATGAGTTAATTTGAACCATGCTCGGGCAAAAGCATCAGAGAAAGCATCAAAGTCATTCATAAACTTCTCTGATATCTTCCGGTATTCCGGATCTATTTTTAATGCCATATCGGCATCCGTCATCATAGGATTATTTTTAATGGAGAAATCCTCTACATCAGCAGGTTTATCCTCCTCAGCTATACTAACAGGCTCCCATTGTGTAGCACCGGCAGGACTCTTGCGAAGCTCCCAATCATGTTTAAATAACATTTCAAAGAAACCGTTATCCCATTTAGTTGGGTTTGTTGTCCAGGCACCTTCTAAACCACTGGTAACTGTATAACGTCCTTTACCTGATTTATGAGGATTAGACCAGCCCAGACCTTGCTCCTCTACACCTGCAGATTCAGGATCGGGTCCTAACTTATCAGCATCTCCATTTCCATGTGTTTTCCCAACCGTATGTCCTCCGGCGGTAAGAGCAACAGTTTCCTCGTCATTCATTGCCATACGGCGGAATGTTTCTCGCATTTGCTTTGCTGTCTTTAACGGGTCAGATTTACCATTGACTCCTTCCGGATTTACATAGATTAATCCCATTTGAACAGCCGCCAAAGGATTCTCCATGGTCTCGGGTTTATCTACGCTATCATAGCGCTCATCACTTGGAGCCAGCCATTCTTTCTCAGCTCCCCAATAAGTATCTTTCTCAGGATGCCAGATATCTTCGCGACCAAAAGCAAAACCAAAGGTTTTTAACCCCATGCTTTCGTAAGCGATGTTACCGGCCAGTATAATCAAATCGGCCCAACTTACTTTGTTACCATATTTCTGCTTAACGGGCCATAGCAAACGTCTTGCTTTATCCAGACTAACATTATCGGGCCATGAATTTAAGGGAGCGAAGCGCTGATTACCGGTACCTCCTCCACCTCTACCATCTGCTATTCGGTACGAACCGGCCGCATGCCAGGCCATTCGAATCATTAAACCTCCATAATGGCCCCAATCGGCAGGCCACCACTCCTGACTATCGGTCATTAATTGATGTAAATCTTTCTTCAAAGCCTCTACATCTAGTTTCTTTAATTCTTCTCTGTAGTTAAAATCCTTCCCGAGCGGGTTAGTCTTTGTATCGTGCTGATGTAAAATATCCAGATTAAGGGCATTGGGCCACCAATCCATTACAGTTGAACCTGCAGCTGTATTACTTCCGTGCATTACCGGACATTTTCCTCCACTTGAGTGTTCTTTATGCATAACCATTCGTTTTATTAATTAATATTCAATCTTTTAAATAAAGATACGGAACGACGATACATTTAGAAAATAGAAAATATCGATACTTACATCACTCAAATTTATGATATCCTGAAACAAGGATTAACACTGTATTTTATTTACGACATTATTAAAATCAGATCCAAAATAATATATAAATAATGCAAATATTAATCATACGAAGTCATTATTCTGCCTAACCTATAACTTTTCAACATTGCTATTCCTTCAACAGACTAACTTCTATAAAAGATTGATTTTTCTTTGAATGATAAACCCTATGTGTAGCTTTAATAAAGTCTTCAGGCCCGGCATCAAAAATATTATCCACATATTTTTGAGGATTACGGTCAACCAAGGGAAACCAGGTGCTTTGTATTTGAATCATAATCTTATGTCCTTTTTTAAAGCAGTGCAATACATCCTGAAGTTCAAGATTGACATCTTCCACTTTACCAGGTGTAAAAGGTTCGGGAAATTCATAGCTATTACGGAAACGGCCGCGTATGACTTCGCTCCGCACCATTTGCTGATAACCTGCCATTTTTAAACCTTCGCGGGTATGTGGATTATCTTCAGCATCCGATGGATAAACATCAATTAATTTAACAACCCAATCAGCATCCGTTCCGGTGGTTGAAACCTTTAAATGAGCCATTAGCGGACCGGCCAATATCACTTCATCTTCCAACACTTCGGTTTCGAAGACCAACACATCAGGACGACGGCCTGCAAAACGCTGATCGTCGGTCATATATTCTTTGGTCATGTCAAATGCTGTCTCTTCGGTGTAAGGAACGGGTTTAGACGGATCACTTACAAATTCATCAAAAGGTTGTTCAGCTCCAGACAAAGCATCAAATGACAGCTTACTCTGGTCGTGCAAATACAATTTTGTTTCTTCCAGTTCTTTGGGTGGCCATTGCTCAAACTTTCTCCATTCGTTTTTGCCGGTCATAAACAGGGTTGCCTGAGCCAGATCCATAGTCCCCTGATCCTTCAGATAATATCTAAAAAAAGGCAATTCAATTTGGTGACGGTAATAAAGTGATGTCTTCTGATCAAACGATACATTGCCCAGATAATCACCATCGGTACGAGCCCATCCCCCATGAATCCAGGGGCCAATCACTATTCGCTTATCACCTTTGGGTGAATTCTTTTGAATGGCTTCATAGGTATTGAAAGTTCCATACAAATCTTCTGCATCATACCAACCACCCACAACCAGAACAGCCGGTTTAATATTTTTCAGGTGAGGAAGAATATTCCTGTCTTGCCAGAACTGGTCGTAATTAGGGTGCTCTGCCAGTTTATTCCAGAAAGTAATACTATCACCAAAATAGTTGTTTTTTACGTTGGATAAAGGCCCCAACTTCATAAAGAAATCATAAGAATCAGGATTTTTCCAGTCGTATGGTTTAATCCAATCTTGGTAAGGGTGTTTCCTTGGAACATCCATAGCTCCAAAAAATCCCATATTTAATAGAAAAAAGGCACCATGATGATGCGGATCATCATAAAACCAATCGGAAATAGGAGCCTGTGGAGAAACACATTTTAGTGCAGGATGAGCATCAATAGCTGCGCATGAGGTATAATAGCCCGGATAGGAAATACCCCACATTCCCACTCGTCCATTGTTATTATCAACATTCTTAATCAGCCAGTCAACCGTATCATAAGCATCGGAACTTTCATCTACATCGGTACTTTTTGTTTTATTGGCTACAAAAGGAGTCATGTGCTGGTATTTGCCTTCTGACATAAAACGACCACGTACATCCTGAAATACGAATATAAATCCTTCGCGCAGAAACTCCGGAAATAAGCCTCTTCGAAAGTTAAAACCATATTCATCACCATAAGGGGCCACATTGTACGGTGTTCTATTATACAAAATAGGATAGCTAACCGATTGGTCTTTGGGAGCATAAATAACAGCAAACAGCTTTACTCCATCGCGCATGGGAATTTCCACTTCTGTTTTGGTGTAATTTGCTAGCAAATATTCAGTATCGTGATTGGCTCCGTTAGCTAATGAGCTCAATATAATCAACCCTACCAATACTATTGATCTTGTTGATACACGATTAACACTTCCCATCAGGGTTGTTTTAATTGAATGTAACAGACTAATGAGTAACTTAAGTACTTTTGTCATTGTAATAATCTTTTTCTAAATGGGTTAAAGACACAGGTATGTCTGTTGTTTTATTATAATTTGATTACGCGATTACGTAACCGGTAGTTATCAAACAAATAACAGAAACACAGCATACCTTGGTATTGTTTCCAAAGATGTAGAAATTACTATTTACGGCGAAATTTTATAATTACTAAAGCAACTGAGGCTTTAATTCATTCCTTGTAATTTAGTTTCAGCCTTAGCTATTCTTCACTGCTATTTATTCTTCTGGTATAGATCAAATAGACAATTAATCCAAAACCTATTCCAATCATAACTCCCATTCCTATTTTTAAACCCAATATGGATTGATCCACAAATTTGTGATTGAACATACCGAAAAGAATAGCAAACAGTTTTGTTGGTAAAAATGCCAAACTAATAAAAGTGGCTAAATATTTTGGATTGGAATATTTTGTAAGAATTGAATGAATAATTGGTGCTATATGAATTTCAGAGGCACTTAATAATAACAAAGATATTAAATAAATGATTGCATGTTGTTGTGTAGGTACTTCAGGAATAAGAAGTAAAATGGCAAATGCTATGGAACCTAAAATAAATCCTATGGCCAATTTAAAAAGTTGACAATTATAGACATAAGTCCATAAAACAATGGCAATCAATGCAAACACCGTAACAGACATTGAATTAATAGTTTGCCACCAAAGATTAGTTATATTTAGGGTTGGTATTTCGCTTAAATGTATTTGTATCTGATAGATTCTTATATTGGAAATTTCAAAAGTTCCCCAAAACAAGCCAACAGCCAGTAAGGCAATAACAATGTTTAAAATTCTTCTCCCTATTGGAGAAATCGATCTTTGAAAATCTTTGACATCATATTTATTGGTATAGCGTATAGGAACTAATGATAACAACATTAAAATACCTGTAAGTGCAAACCCAATCTGATAGCCCCATTGTCCTACCACTAATGGAATGAGTGCTAAACCCAGCATAGAGCCAAAATTCACTACTAAATAAAAGAGTGTAAAACCGGCATCTAACAACTTGGGTTTATTCAAATATGACTTTCCAAAGTTGGATATTATATTAGGTGTATATAATCCGCCTCCAACAACAATCAAAAATAACCCAAGATACAATCCGATTATTGAAGGAATGCATAAACTAAGTGCTCCTATGGCTTGTATTACTCCACCTATATAAATGGCTTTCTTATTTCCTATCAATAAATCTCCTAATAAAGCACCTACAACCTGACTTATTAATATTGAACCAATAAACCAACTATAAATCCCCGTAGATTCGTTGCTATCCATTCGTAGAATTTCTCCAGTCATGTACAAAACTATCAGCGCTCTTAAGCCATAGAATGATACTCTTTCAAGCATCCTTGACATACTGAAATAAAAAGTTTCTTTGTTGTGTTTTTGGTGACTTATCTTTCTCATTTGTTATTCTGTTGGTTGAATCCTTTTAAGCATGAATATTATTGTTTATTATTTGAAAGAAATAATACCATTTACTCCGTCCTTTTCCTTACCAACACTTTACGACCAGCATTAAGAGCAATACTTATAAAAATTATAATAATACCAAAGGTCAGGTCATTCCACTCCCCTTTTTGAATATTTCCTCTGGTGGTTGCCTGTTGTAAAAATAATTTAACTGTATTAGCTATTATAAACCCAAAGCCAGATATTAAAAATATCTTACTGAGAAGAATTAAAAGGTTATCGATATGATCTTCTTTTTTTGTTGATTCTTTATGTATAAACTTGTCGCGCAGAAAATTTAAAATCATCATAATAACATACACAGTTATAATAACGAAAACCAATTTCATAAAAATGGCTGGTAAACTTCCAAATATGTCGGCACTCAGGTTAAAAGATTGATTTGTATTCATTAGATTTTTTAAAAGATTTATAATGTTTTCTGATAAAATTAATGGCTATTTAAATAGCGTTTATGTTACTAATCCATAAACAATTACAATTATATCTAATCAATTCTGGTAATAAGTGGCAATTAAAAAACCAACTATGAATATGTAATAATATTGAAGCACTTAATGCAATAAAAGAATTGAGAATAATAGCAATACGGATATAAATATAAAAAACTTATGCGTATTAACACATATTTTAGTTTTGTATATTGAAGTTCTTAAATAATGTAAGTTTGAAATTGATGTAGAACCTCAATCAATTTATTTTCTTGAAGATTTTTTTATGCAATCTAAATGAATAAATAATTGGTATTGTAACCATTATTAAAATCACAGCTAAGAATTAATTAATCCATTGTCTCAGGTGGTGGAATGAAAGAAATTGCAATTACTAATTAGTAAAACCAGTCATATCTCAATCAATATTATATGTTAGATAAAAATTATTGACTCTTTTTAAGCACACTATACGTCAATACTTTATTTGGTAAATGTATTATCATAAAATAGAGACCTTTCTCTAAATTGGAAAAGTTATATTCCACATCTGAACGCATCTCTTTATTATCTACATATACGATTTTACCAGTAACATCAACCAGCATTACTCTACTTATCTTGGCATTATCAATATTTCTAAGATTAAGAATGCTGGTAAAAGGATTTGGGAACAATACAATATTATTGAATTCCGAAAGTGTATTTATTGCGTCATCAATATTGTATTGAATAACAATGGTATCAGTAGAATACCAGTTAAACACACCTTCTACACTTACAAATACAGTTGTATCTGTGTGGATTGAGTCAGCCACAATTGATATTTGATTGGATGTTTCTCCCGTACTCCATAAATAACTTTCATAAATATCTTCAATACTAAGAACAATAGTATCACCCACATAAATGGTTGTATCACTGCCTAAATTAATTTCAGGATAAGTAAAATCTATATTAATTGAATCACTTGCCCAACAACCATATTCATTCGTAACAATCACCGAAACAATAGTATCTTCTTTAGTTAAGTCAGCCGCAATATCTGTTTGATAACTCGTTTCATTTGTATTCCACAAATACGAAGTATATATATCGTCAATTTCTATGCTTAATGTATCGGAATAATAAAGAATAGTATCGTTACCAAGTTCTATTTCTGGTATTTCATGAAAGGTTACAGTAATAGTATCTGTTCCCATTCTACCAAATTCGTCTGTAACATCAAGATATACTTGAGTTGATTCAGTTACAAGCAATGAAGAATCTTTGCTTCCATCAGACCAGTGATAATTGTCAAAAATAAGATCAGGCGAAACCCGAACTGTATCTCCATCGCAAGCCCCTATATCTTCACCCACATTTAAAAAGGCTCCGAGTTCAAAAAAAGAGCATATTGTATTACTATACATTCCTCCATATAAAAACCTTGAATCATTTGATATTTTAATATCAGAAATGTAATATTCAGACACATCCTCAGAATATTGTCTTGAATAAACAAGGTTATCTACTTTATCCCAATAAAACCTGTTAATATATGGTGAATTATTTGCTGAGCTGACATAAATATCCCCTTGATTTGAATCTATTGTAATCGACATCGGTTGCTCTAATCCAATGACATTATTAACTCCATTTATAAATGTTTTATAATGGATTAAGTCGCCATAATCTGTATTAGATTTAAAGGTCACAAGAGTTCCATCATTACTTGTAATTATATATACATATCCTTTTTTATCAAAAGCAATATCTCTGATTCCATCTATTAATATTCCAGATTCTTCATCTCTTGCAATTTGACTATAATAATTCAAGTCACCATTAGTGTTATTTAATGAATAAACATAAATTTTGTCACCAAAAGCTGATGTTGCATAGATATATTTATTATCTGGTGTGACATCAATTCTTGAAACATCTGATAATAAATGGTGGTTGTTATTTCCTACATGCACAAGATTACCGGTATCACTTATTTCAAAAATGGTAATTTGATCATCATCATTTGACATTAAATACAGGTATTTATTATCCTTACTGATGGTTAAACTTTCCGGACTATTAATACTTATCTCTCCACTATTAGAAATCGTCTCAATGTAAACACAGCCTCCTGTATTATCATCAATGGCAAATACGTTCATCATATTATTAACCTTATCAGCTATGAATAGATATTTATCATCACTGGTATAGGCAATTACTTTAGCTGTTCCCATAGAGGAATCTGGATCCCCTAACTTATCTGGAAAGGTGGTTACCGACGTAGCTAAACCTGTATTGCTATCAATATTATATTTAAGAATTTTATAATCAGAAAATGCATAAAGGTATTTTCCGTTTTGTGGGATAAAAATATCACCAGTACCAAAGAGCTCCAATGAGGCTTCGATATTTACATCAATAAATGAATTTGAGTACTTGACTTGACCAAAACTCATCTTATTTACCATTATGAAGAAGAGAAATAGTATAAAGTTTTTCATATTTCATTTTTTATATTGTTCAACTAATATAATTATAAAATTTATAAAATATGATACATTAAGAATAAAAACACCTCATCCTTACCTCCTTCTTCAATCAGAAAGTCAATTATATATAATCTTGTATCCATGTAAATACCAAGTACAACACGAACATAATCACACTATCTATACAGCCTATTGATAAAAGTTATTTGTTTACTTCTTTGCATTCATTTTAAAATTTCTCCACTTACTCCAAAGCCATCAAGAACATTATAATTCTCTAATTTTCCTACTTTTGACTGAATTACCATTAGTATCATTATGTCATCAGAATTGTTTCGCCATGTTCTTTTTCCATTAGGAGCAACCCTAATAATTGAGCCCTCTTGAATATTAAAAAGGTCATTATCAACTTGAAATTGGATTTTTCCATGTTACATTTCGGTTTTTCGCCTTTACATGCTTTTATTCCGAATCAAATTTGATAAACATAACGTTTTTCGTTAAATAATATTATGATCTATCTTAAATTTCGTTCCGATGAAATACTTTGAAGTAATCAACTAAGTATTGGCAATCTGTAACACCTCTAAAAAGTAGCTCTGTATAGTATTCGCCATTAAAAGGGGCAGGTTAACTTTTAAGAATTGCCTGATTGAAACAATTATCTGACAAAACTTTTAGTGCTCTTTTGATTTTCTTATTCTAACTATTTACAAACACCTGGATGCAGATAATATAATTATGATTTAAGCACATTAACTCCACCTACATACTTTAAAGCAGAACCGTTTTACTGCTTTAGTGAGTGGGGAGCTAATTATTGTGACAGGATAATCATCTTTTTTAAGGTATATATATTCAGGGGTTAGCGGTTGCTGGATGAAGTGTATGGAGATTGAACCAACCAACTTTTCAAAACGCAAGTGAGCCAAAGCTTTTATTTGTTTTTCTTTCATTTTTTTACCCAAAATAGTCAGAAAAATAATCTCCATTTTCAAAATAATCTGTGGGTGTTCTTCCCGATAATGCTTTAAATTCATTAATCATATGTGATTGATCGAAATAACCGCACTTGTGAGCAATTTCTGTTAAATTTAATTCTGTGTTTTTTGACTTCTCATAAATTGCATTCTGAAATCGAACAACCTTTAAAAACTGTTTCGGTGAAGTACCAATAAAATCAGAGAATGTGCGTTCAAATTGTTTTCTGCTCAAAAAGGTTTTCGATGCTAAATCCTCTATATCTATGATGCCTTTGGCTTGGTTTATATGATTAATAACGTTTCTAATTCTATCGTATTTATATTTTTTTTCATTCTTCTGAATTTGGGTAATCAGGAAATTTTCTGAAATCGCAATTCTTTGTTCAAAAGTTTCTGCAAGTGATAAATCATCTTCAAGTTGGTTTACTTTATCCTTAATTAGCAACCGGAGAGGAATACTATAATTAAATGTTTCTTTAATTGGTAAGTCAAGAAACATTGATATGCCATTAGGAAGAAAATATATTGCAAATAGTGAAAGGTTACCGGTAACTTTTAAATCATGATAGTTTTTCAACTGACCGGTAAGGATGATATTATCATTAATTGCTTTATTTGGGTCTGTAGTTTTTGGCTTATTTCCAAAATAAAAAATCATTTCAAATAATCCATTTGGAACAATTCTTTGGATGTGCTCTTTGCCTGCAGGCATACAATTTTCTATACTCCAATAGTATTTAATGTATTGAGATAAGAACATTGAAGGTTTAGAAATATTATATTCCATTTTAACTCATTTAGAAAGAACAGAGACTCAAAGTTATTAAGTCTCTATTTTTTTTAAGTATTAATCTTCGTATAGTCCAATTTTGTTTCCTTCAGTATCAATAATTAAAGCAAAATACCCTCTGCCTTCTGCTTCAATTTTCGTTTTAGATTGAACTATTTCTCCTCCATTTTCCACTACAATATCCAACGCAGCACTCAACCCTTTTTCTGTGTCAAAACTCACTAAAACACCATTCGGTGCCGGATTAAAATCCGGGGCTTGAGAGATTGCACCCTCTCCATTGGGGAAACATGCCATTTTTTCCTTTCCAAAATCCATCACTTGGATTTCTAGATTCAACACTTTACTATAAAATTTTGCAGCTCTTTCAATGTCCGTTGCAGGTATTTCTACCCAAGAAATTATTTTTCTCATCGTTTTAAAATTTTAGTTTGTAAGAATTTAACGATACAAAATTATATTGGAGCCATTTCTTGTAATTGTAATATTGCGACATTTCTTTAAATGCGGTCGGCTTTTTATTTTCTTGATTTTCTTTCTTCATAATCTCTTAGAAGCCCATTAAACTTTTCAATTTTCACATTGTCAATTGGTTCAATATGGCAAAGTTGGTCAACCATTATACTTATGTCATAAAATTGGTTGTCTGTTGTAATTTTTCCTTTCTCAATTATTTTGTCAACTCGCTGGAAATAGTCTTTAAAAATGTCAATATCATACTTGGTTTTCTCTTGCAGATACTTGTTAAATTTCAAGTCTCTTGTTTCTACCTGCATTTCTGTAAAATCACGAAACCATTGCTTGAGTTTTGTCAGTCGTCCTTTTTGATAGTTTTCTTCGGTTTGGATTTTAAGATTTTTGTAATATTCATTTGAGTCAAAGTCAGCAATATTCATTTGCATTACCTCATTTTCGATATAATAGTCAAGCGTCGCCAAAATCAAGTCCCGAAACTTCTCAAGTTCTGCCTGTTTGTCTTTTGAATTTAAGTTCTTACTTGTCATCTATTTAATCTTTAAAATACGGTTCCTAAATGCTAACAACAAGACTATTGTCACAACACAAGCTACGATAAGAATTTTTAGTACTTGAATTGTCAAACATAAATCTTGTCCTGTGATAGAAGATATACAGTCAGTTGGATTCTCAGTCTCATATTTTAAGCTTACCATTGTATTAATTATTCCGAACCCGAAGAAAGGTATACCTAATACTGATATTATTAACGTTATATAATAAAATGTCTTATTCAATTTTAATATTTGGGTATTGTGATGTTTTAGCTGCCGCATAACGTTGGCTAGATGAAGCGTATGGCTATTTAACGAATCATACCTTCCAAAACTCCACTGAGCCAAATCTTTTATTTGTTTTTACCTTTTCATTTCTAAAGCCAAATCAAAGATTTGGCGGTGTTCGATTACCTCACTCAACTTCTTATAAACCACCACCGCCATATGCTTTATACTAGCGTGTTAGCGGCTGGCATTTATAATAGAGTTATCCTTTTATTAATATTAATGGTACTTTTCAATTTGTGAACTTCAGCTTGAAATTCAGATTCATTAAGGATTTTAAATTCATGTTTATTGTTAAGGTGTGTATAAAATCCCTTTTCTATATCTATGTTTGAATTATTTAATGCAAGTTTAGATATAATTTCAAATTGAATTTGTTGTTTGATTTTTGAAAAACCCTTATATGGATTAAACTTTGTAAGCGGTGTAAATTTGTTCTTATAACGTCTTATAAATTCAGTTAGATATGCTTTATTCTGACAGCCTACAGAATCGTATGAGTTGTTCAAGAAATAGAGGTTTATCTTTTCTATAAAGTTTTTGTCAATCTCGCACGTTCCTTTTGAGAAAGCTCTTTCTATTCTTTCAAAGCATACAACAACATTACTTGACATAGGTAAATATATTTTCAAATCTGGATCAGAAAATTTGCAATTATTAGGAGATGAAATAACTGCAAATTGATCAGGTATAATAAAATAACAATCAGGTAAGCGATGATAATAAAGTGTTAATTTCAAATCAGCTAGTAATCTTGTTGATTCGTCAAAATCCTCCAAATGACCAAACAACATCCCTTTATCAATATCCATTTCCTCTGGAAAATTTACCGTTCCAAAATCCATAAAATATTTTAGTAAAACTATTCCATAAGCACTGACTCTGGTTGCATGATGTGTCGCAGCCATTGTGTATGGTGTTCTTAAATTACTAAGAATAGTGAACCGTAATAAAGTTAAGAAATCATCAGCAGAGAAATCTTTTCCTGATGGAGGAATCTTTTCTATATCATTTAATATTTTTTGAATTGACAAACTAGCAGGGTGTTCAAAATATTTATCGTAAGTATCCTCAATTAAATTTGTATGTTCCTCTTTATTATTATCTACAATTGTATTTAAGTCTTTCTTAGCAAAAGCATCTTCAATTGAACTTTTAAATATTTTTCCACTATCATGCCTATATTGAAATATTCCATTGTCAACTGAAAAATTTCTTAAAATGAATTTTGGAATGAAATGATGCTTTTTCTTTCTCAATTTTAGTTTTTATTTATAGTATGTACCTTGCTTGCCGCCAACGTTAAGTATAAGAAACGTAAGTGATTTTGAAGCTCTTACTTGTCAAGTTGCACAGAGCCAAATTTGCGTTTTGACACAAATTAATATTCTTAAAACAACCCGTCAAATCGCAGATTTGGCGGAGCTGATTAAATGTACGAAAGCTTCGTAACCTACTGAACCACTTATGTTTTTTATACATTGTTGTAAACCGTTTTTTACTTCCAGAATTTCCACCAAGGTTTTCTGTTATCTATAATCTCTGTTTTATTTTGGGTGTCAGTTTCCTCTGATTTAGAATCATCCGTTTCTTTTTCAATCGGTTCAATATCTTTTCTTGCAATCCAAGTTAAAAAAGAAGAATCTGCACCACCAAAACTAACTATCCTATCTTTGTGTGTCATCACTCCGAATCCATGTTCATTATCCCACGTGCACCCGAACTCATAACCGACATATCCAATACCTTCTTTCTCCACATTTAACAAGTGAACATTAGATAATCCAATCAGTTTCCTAAACCCGCTTATGTCCAAAACATCGGGCATGTATTGTTCCTTTTCCTCATCATCATATCCATACTCTTCTTGCAAGCCTTTATATTCCTTTTGCAGATATTCTAGAATCATGTTTTTAATCAATTCCTGATTTTTAATTGTAAATTCATAGGCTTTTATATGAAAATCCTTAATTTCTGGATTATTATCTGCCATATCTCCTCCGGTTGCAAGTCTACAACTGCCATCAAAGTCTTCTGACGAACTAATTGAGCCATAACCTCCATTTCTACTTTGAAATCCAGCCCATGAATCTAGTTTAATTGTCCCCTCATAACCAAATTCAGCTTTTATAAGTCCTGGTATCATATTAGTGTCCATTAGTTCTATTCTTTTATAATTATTTTTCTCATTTTTCCAGTTAGGTATTGCTCGAAGGTCTGTGCCCAAATGGTTTACAACTACTATATACACGCCATCTCTACCTAATCTTTTGTAAATACCGGTTTGGCTGTTATAAAAGCGTTTTAATTACTTATAGTCGTTTATTTAAGAAAATACGTTTATAAACGATTAAGGAATTGACGCACTTTTTTGGAAGTAAAAGCATATAGGTAAGAAATATAGGTTCATTGTGTCTGGTTAAATAATTAGCGTTTACAAAAATAGCAGAATACGCGTATTATGCTAATAAACCACTGCACTTTTAGTTGAACGAAGTAAAACAGAAGATAAAAAGCTGTTAGCTATTAGCCAATAGCTGTTGGCGATTTACATGGCGCTTAATCGTCTTGATATAATCTGCTGGGTTCTAACTTATGACTGACCTCTAGAAAAAGTCAAGGGTATCGTAAATACAATACCCTTGCCAACTCTATATTTAAAGACTTTACTCAAGTCACTAGGTTCTATTACCTCTTTTTAGTTTTTATTGAACAATTACTCTATGTACTTCAGTTCCAATTTTCAGGAAATATATTCCCTTAGGTAAATCGTTAACCAACACTAATTGTTTATTAACAATATCCGACATTCGCCTAACTAATTTACCGGCAGCATCATAAATACTTACATCAGCCCCTTCTGCTCCCTCTAGTATAAACTGAGTAATGGCAGGATTAGGATAAATTTTTATCGTTTTCTTCTGTACATCAACCACACTATTAACAACATCATATTGTGCTGTCACAGTCAAATCACTGGTTACATTATCATATGAGACATCCCAACCTGTAAAGCTATAACCTGTGCGTGTTGGATCTAATGGGGCTGTGGCTGAACTTCCATAATCAACATTTTCTGTCTTCAACACCTCTCCGTCCCAATCTACAAAACTAACTTCATAGCTATTGATGGTATACTGAGCTGTTACAGTTAACGCTGTTGTGACATTATCAAAGGC
>NZ_JAGUCO010000059.1 GCF_018271995.1 Carboxylicivirga linearis | reverse complement strand
CCCATTTCATTCCTGGCATCGAGTTACATTTTAAAATCAGGTAGCTTATCAGGTTACAAGGCTTTTAAGAACATCGTAAAAGGTGGAACTAAAGGTAAAATTGTCGGCAATGCTCACCTTACCAATGATAAAAATGACTTTCCAAGATACTTAGAGCCATCGGCAGGGAACGGACTTTTAACCATTGCTTTGCCTTATCACTATACCCATGTTAACGAGTTGGACGACGTAAGGCTTGCCAATCTGAAAGAACAACCATTTGCAAAGGTCAGCTCTTGGGATGCTTTAAAACCTCCGGCAGCTTATGACAGAACTTTTGATGGTATAGTTACAAATCCACCTTTCGGTTCGCTTTCTCAACCTGAACTTTTCGGAAAGTTTAAAATCAAGCGATTGGAACATGCAATGGCATTAAATGCTTTGCGTTGCATGAAGGATGACGGTAAGGCAGCTATTATCATTGGCGGTCATACCACTTGGGACGAACACGGTCGGGTTACCGCAGGAACTAACCGCATTTTCCTGAATTATCTCTACCACTTTTACAACGTTGAAGATATTATCCCGATTAACGGCAAAAAGCTTTACTCAAGACAAGGAACTTCAATCAATACTCGATTGATTTTGATAGATGGAGCAAAAGCAGTTCCTGATGGAGCAGCTCCACTTAAAAATAAATTGCACAGCACCGTTGTCAATACCCATGAAGAACTTTGGGATAGGGTTCAACTTCAACCAACTCCAGAAATACTTACGAAAATCAATCAGAACATTGCCAGGTTGAGAGCAAAAGCAATTCTCATAAAACAGAAGCAGTATGAAACAAGCAATATCATTTAGTAAGAACAGCATTACCATAAAGTTTGGTAGCGTTCCACCAAAACATATATCGGCAAGGCTTATTGAATTGGGGTTTAAAACCAACAACAATAAAAGCTTTGTCCGCACCAAAAAACTGGCTCAGAACGAGCATGAGTATTTACAAGGAATGTTCGGTCATAAAGGGCTGGGCATGGCTTATATCCCGACAGCCGAAAAAGGTTTTATCCTGGATACAACTGTTCCCGATTCAATGGGACATGAAATGCACATCGCAATACGGAAAGTAAAGAAAAGTATCGGGATGCCTTTGTTTGACTACGTTGCCGAGAAACTCGATTACAACAATGACGAGCTTGTTAAGTCGCTTTCATGCGAACAGATTGATGCTGTTTCATTAGCAATTTACAATATCGAGAAGCGTGGCCAGGGAATCATTGTTGGCGACCAAACAGGAATCGGTAAAGGTAGAACCGCAGCAGCTTTAATCCGCTATGGTGTTAAAAGTGGTCTGCAACCTGTGTTCTTATCCGAGAAGCCCAACCTGTTTACTGACCTGTATCGAGACTTGTCGGATATAGGTAGTTCTGCCCTGGTTCCATTTATCGTAAACACAAAAGAGAGCAAAACCAATGTGAAGGACAAAAGTGGTGAAGTCATATATACAGCTCCCGAAAAACCAACACAAGAGCGAATTATCAAGGGTAAGAAAGTACCCAACAATTACAACTTTGTTTGTGCCACTTATTCGCAGTTCAATCAGCCGAAAAAGCCAGCCAAACAAGAGTTTTTAAATGCTGCAAGTAGCGGTAATATCATCATTATGGACGAAGCTCACAATGCTTCGGGTAGTTCCAATACAGGTGAGTTTATGCAAGATGTGTTAAGGCAAACCAAAGGCGTTTGTTTCTTATCTGCAACCTTTGCCAAACGACCTGATAATATGCCGATTTACGCTCAAAAGACTTCAATGAGCGATGCCAATATGAGCAAAGAGGATTTGGTGGAAACCATCACTAAAGGCGGTGTTGCATTGCAGGAAGTGTTAGCAGCTCAATTGGTTTCAGAGGGGCAAATGATAAGGCGTGAACGCTCTTTTGAAGGTGTAGAAGTCAATTACATCGAGCTTAAAGAAAAAGCCAAGGAACAAGCCGAAACTGCCGATAAAGTAACTTCAATCATTAGAGATATAATCGGGTTCCAAGAGAAGTACATCAATAAACAAGTTGATGAGTTGGATAAGATTGCAGCAGCCGAAAGTAAAGAGGTTGAAACACGCAAAGGAACTGAGAAAGCTGGGGTTGATAATACTCCTTATTTCTCAAAGGTTTTCAATGTCATCAATCAATTACTCTTTAGCCTGAACGCTGCCGATGTTGCTAACCATGCCATAAACAGATTGAAGGAAGGTAAGAAACCCATTATTGCTTTTGCCTCCACAATGGGAAGCTTTTTAGAGGGAATGGCAAAACCCGATGATGTGATTAACGGTGATTTTTCAACCGTTTTGGAAAAGGGATTAGATTCTGTTCTACGGTACACCGAAAAGGATATTGATGGAGAATCACAGGGCAAACAGTTCAATATTGCCGACCTATCAGAAGATGCTCAATTGGCTTATTATGATATTATCAGAAGAATTGAACAAGCTTCAACAGGAATCACAATCAGTCCTCTGGACCTTATTATCCAAAAGATAAAAGAAGCCGGCTATTCAGTTGGAGAAGTCACAGGGCGAAAGCTTTGTGTGCAGTACAAGAACCTGAACAAGAAAAACACCACCGCTTTGGTGATGAGCCGTAAAAAGGAAAATACAGCGGATTTGTTTCGTCAGTTCAATGACAATGAAATAGACTGTTTGCTTATCAATCAAAGTGGCTCAACAGGAGCTTCGGCACATGCCATTGTCACCGATAAAGTGCCAGCGGAAAAGGTGAAGCAGCGTGTGATGGTGATACTCCAACCTGAACTGAACATCAACACCGAAATTCAAAAGCGTGGACGTATCAACCGCACAGGGCAGATAATGAAACCGATTTACGATTACATTATTTCGTCCATCCCTGCACAAAAGCGGTTTATGATGATGCTTAAAAAGAAGCTAAAATCATTGGATGCCAATACCACCTCCAACCAGAAAAGCAGTAAATCACAATTGGAATCCGATGACTTTCTGAATAAGTACGGTGACAAAGTGGTTCGCCAATACATGTTGGAGAATGAAGAACTAAATAAAGCCCTGGATAACCCACTCAAATTTGAGGGCAAAGAGAGCGATGAGACACCATCCGAAGGTGATGCTTCAAAAGTAACAGGGCGTGTGGCTGTTTTATCGGTTAAGGAACAAGAGAAATTCTATCAGGAAGTCATTGAGCGATATAATGATTACATCGAATACCTCAAACAAGCCGATGAGTACGACCTAGAGGTGGAAGTCCTGAACCTAAAAGCAGAATCCCTTGAAAAGCGTGTTGTGATTGCCGGGAAAGGTGGACGTTCGGTATTTGGTAACGATACCTATTTGGAAAAGTGCGAATGTAATGTACTTAAAAAGCCGTATGGTAAAGCTGAACTTGAAAAGCTTATTCATAAACAACTAAGCGGAAAACACCCCGATAGTATTTCTGAAGAAATAGTATCATCCCATGAAAAGTGGGTATTAACTAAATTAAATTCAGATTTAAAAGATTTAGAAACCAA